>JBPQHD010000009.1:0-169924 GCA_051384485.1 Parachlamydiaceae bacterium | reverse complement strand
GATGTTGAATGTGACATGATCGAGAGCTTGATGTTTTGTGTTATAAACAAAACTAACATTGTCAAATTGAATATTGTATGATGAAGGGATTTTAGTTCCTTGCTCAATATTGCTACGTTCAGAAAATGTTTGAAAGGCAGTAAGTTGTTTTAAAGCGGTTTTCATACGTTCTTTTATTTCAAAAAATGCTAAAACTCCTCTCCCAAAATCGCGAATCTGAGCCGTTACAACAAGTGTAATGGTAAACAAAGCGACGACATTCCCAGGGGACATGCTGAGGGTTGCATGATTGAGGATAATGAAAAAAACGAGTCCAAAGGGGAGAATCAATTGCAGAATATGTTGCCACAGATCAGCTCGATCAATCCTGAGTTGAGCTTCAATATAAGCGTGCCATTCACTGTCCAAAAGTTGCTTAAACCTTTTTATTTCACGATTTTCTGTCCCAAAGGCGGGTATTAGCTCGTGATTTTCTATGATATCGACGGTTGAGGCACTTACTTCAGCAGAACTTATTAAAGATTGAGATACGTGATTAATTGACCTTCTTGCAATAAAATAAGAGATAGGGATGTATAGCAAAAGCCAAATGACAAAAAGTAATGCTAGCCAAAATGAGCTGTAGCATAATATCAAAATGGAAGTGATTACTGAAATAAAAATACGAACAAAAAATGGCAAAGTTTCAGCAAATAGATAGCGAGAACTAAAAGATACTTCCTGCATTAAGCTCTCAACCTCACCAGCTCCTTTGCTAATATAAACGCTATTCGGCAAGCCGATAAGATATTTGAAAATAAATTCTTTAGAAATTTTTCGAGCATCCTGTGTGATTATCGAAGCAAAAAATCGCGAAACGGCTGTGAAAACGTGCGACAAACTCCATATAACCGGAAAAAATAAAAGCCACCAGATGCTTAGTTTTCCTTTAATAAAGATTCCATCTACAAGCAATCCTAGGAGGGCAGGCAGAAAAATATATAGGGATTGCCCAATAGAAAGGGAGAAGGCTGCCCCCAGCAACTTATGCTTTTCTATTTTAGAAAAAAGATTTTTTATGAACTGAAAGTCAGATTTCTGCAGACCTAATTGATTCATATGTCATTATTCTCTGTTAGTTCTAAAGAAGAAAACTCAGGAAGTTCGTGCTGATTTTTAGCTTGACTGGTTAGTACGCGTCGCAGAATGATGCGCCACGTTTGAAAAGGCTCGTATCCTGATAAATCTCGCACTGCATCAATCATTTCTCTTACATCTTTTTGAGAGTATGTCCTGCCATTATTCAAACCATTAATAACCGATGCAATTGCCGCTCCGCTATAGTTTGGTTGTTCTTGTACAATATCTGGTATGTTATGTAAGTAAACCCGAGAAGGCAAGGGGGTGTGCCTTGTTAATTTAATGGCAATTGGCCGTGTTACTGTTTTGCCTGATTGCAAAACAAGTAATAACGCAAGAACAAAATCTCCTGGAGATACGGTATTAGGAAGCGTGACTCGAAAAGAAAAAATGGATGCTGCTATTTGTTCTCCTTTTATTGGATCGTTTAAGTAAAAATTGGAACCATCAAGCTGAGCTTCAACAATCGGTTCTTCCAAGTTATGAATCTCGATGTGGATATCAAAAAATGGACTTTCAATATTCGCATTAGATAGTTGCACAATGCAGTTGTATTTTAAGGCCTCTTTCTGAGTCGCCAATTTAAAACCGTAGATGAGTCCATTATGAGGCGGTTCTCCCGCTCCCAGTATTCCGAATTCTTTATCCAATGACAGCATACTGTAAGGCGAATGGCCCACAGGGAATTTCTGCACCAATCGCCCATCAGAGGCTCGCAATACTAAAAGATGGGCATCTGCTGCCACGATAACTTTATCTCCAGAGATACTAATAGGGGAACCGAGTAGTGAATCCTGAGTATGCACTTTCCAAGCATGAGAACCATCTGAAATATTTAAGGCTCCTATAACTCCTGATTGCGTTACATAATAGACACAGCGTTCATTGACAGAGCAAACTTGTCTACCAGCAATACCATCAACTTGAGATGTCCACAGCACTTTTCCAGAAGCTCCCTGAAATGCAGTGATTAGATTTGTTGCCCCAACGAATCCGATACCTTTTTGCCACCCAATTCCTGAAGTATCTGTGCTAATCACTGTATCGTGGCAGATTGGTAACTCATAGACAAGCTGGCCATTTTTATGAAAAGCAAAAACTTTTAGTAACGATTTAGCAAAATCATCATTAATTACACCAAGGGTAATTATTAACTCATTTATAACATCAATTGATCCGTAAAAGAATGCCTTCGGATAATTCCATTGGTTTAATAGCAAGCCGCTTTTATTAAGTTCGTAAAGAGTGCCCCCCGAAGAAAAATAGATTTTAGAGTTTATAACATTAATGGAAGATCGAATCCGAGTTTGCGTTCTATAGGTCCATTTTATTTGACCACTATTTTTACAGATTGCTGTGATATTTGTAAATTCAGTGAGAATTAAGACGTAATCATCAATAATAGCTGGTGCACCATAACCCCCGTTTGGAACATCTGTTGCCCAGTATACTTCGCCTGTTAGGGGACAAAAAGCATTTAAGGTATATGTATTTTTTTGTTCATAGTAAACTACTACATAGGCTTTCCTACAATCAGAATCAAAGATGATAACACGGATTAAGCCATTCAGTTTTTTCATCCAAATCAATTCAATTTGATTAAACTCTTGAGTGCTTTTAAGAAATTTTCTAAACATACTGCCTGGTATTAGGTAAAATAATCCCCTAAATTGAACTCAGGGGATTAAGCAATTTAAATTACAAAGGAATTATAGTCTTTGCTTTTTGATGCAATTGTGTTAACTAAGACTTTTTTAGTTATCTCAATATGATCATGGAATTTATAAGGTCTTTCGCCTTGGATAACGACTCTAATTAACACTTCTATTTCCACATCTGATGTAAGGTTATTCGTTATAGGCATTGATAAACTTATTAAATCACCGACTATCCAATGGCCTTCTACTTCATAGTAAACAGTTTCACCTAAGTGTTTAGGTATCTTACATTCTACTAAAACTTTTTTGATAGCCCATGACTCACGGTCCATAACTACGCCTCTAGGACTGTAAAATCCAATATTGGCATCAATAGATAAATTATGATGAATATCAACTTTCGGAGTCAAATTTACCTGAGGAGGTGTTAAACACATCCCCATTCCGAGGCTAGTGTTAACTACTTGCCTAGATAAATCTAAATAAGTAATCCATCTCCTTCCCCCGATCTCTCCGCCCCAGTTATTATTCCATGGGTCAATAATAGCAACAGCTTGTTTTTCATCATCATACCCAACAATAAGCACTGCTTGAGATTCTAAGTCTAGTTGATAGCAGTCGCCAACCGTATTTGGATAGTTTGCTGCGCTATGCAATCTGACAAGAACAGGATGTCCGTCATTTAAGCACTGCCTAATAGCTTCAAGGCATCTTGGAAACCAAGGTTCATAGCACACAATAGGGGCAAGACCTCTAACGGTTGGATCTTCAACCATAGGCTGATTATGATCAATGGAAACAACTTTTTTCATAATAGAACTCCTTTTGTATAATTATTAGCCTGTTATAGCAACCTTTGGATTTTGTCGGCAAAAAAAATTTTTATAAAAAAAATAACCTTAACTATTTAGAAATCATCTAAACAAAAATTTTTTGGAGATAAATTTTTGTTTATTAGCAACCAAGAAAATTCCATTCCTAATAATTTCAAAAATATCATTCATTTTAAAAAATTTCCTTTATTAACATGGGAAGCCAATGTAAAATGGTTGGATTGAAAGCGTCAACGGAAAGATTAAAGATGAATGTTTAAATGAAAATTAATTTCAAGCTCTAAAGATGATTGAATAGTTATTAAATGTAGTGCAAAAATTATAATGAATATCATTCTCACACGCGTTTAAAACCTAAGTCCAAAACAATTATCAAATCTTTCAAAAACCAAGCGATAGCAGATAGGAATCATCAAGATAGAAGTTGAATCTATTCCAAATGTAATAAAATGACCCACTTGTAATTTCATAATGCTTAGCAATGAATAAAGAAGAAATACGCGATATTTTCTATCATGATGCAACCTACTCTTTAAGGATATCCCCTTTATCCTTAGAGCATGCTGAATTAATTTCTAAAGCAATTACTGATAGCATTGAATGTCTAAAGCCTTTTATGGATTGGTCTCATAAAGAACAATCTATTGAGAGTCAAATTGTGAGAATAAAGGAATTGCAACACAATTTTCATGCAGGCTTAGAATATGATTTTTCTGTTTTTGATCAAAAAACTAATGAATTTTTATTATCTGCAAGCTTAGCTGCATCTGCGGATTTCTCCCCTTCAACAATCAATATTTTTGCTGTTGGAAACTTCGCTAAAAGACCAACATTGTAAAGAGGTCTTAAAGGTTGATCTTTAAAATTGGCATTTTTTATAGCCCAAGTCATGTGCTTTGAGCCTTTAGTATGGCCATATGAAAGAGGGATAAAAAGCTTTTGACTATCTTTTATGCTCTTTAAGCGGTAAATATAATAGAGAGGTTCTCCCGACTCTGTTTTGTAAGTGTAGCAAGCTTCTTGCGTAAAATATTTGAATAGGGATATGGGCGTATCTCCTTAAGATTTGGTGTGCTAGTTGGTTTAACTGAAACCCATATCCCCTCATTGTCAATTTTGCGAGACTTATGCTTAAATTGCGAAGGAATTGCTTCTTTATTTGTTTCTCCTAAACAATTTTCTGCCCATTGCAAAGCTTCTTTTTTGTTTACGTTTAATGCCAAAGAAATTAGACCGATCAGATTACCACCTTTTTGGTTTTCATGATCGTAGAACAAACCCGTCGAATCCCCCCTTACATGTCTCAGCTAAAGAACCTTTTCTACCAAATCTCAATCCTCTTGAATCTCGACTTGTTGGGCCTTCAGGGAACAATTTATACAAAATCAAATCGATGTTTTCTTTTAATTTTCTATCCAAATCATCTGTTCTGACTAAACTTTTTTGATGCTTTAAAGCTCTTTCATTTAGAGAGTATATTTCCTTTTTAGAAAATACTTTATCAATGATGCCTGGCTTAATTTTGTCCTTTATCTCAGCTGCTCGCCTATTTCTATCCTTGCACATTTCCATCCACTCTTTAAAGTACCTCGAATATAGTCTTGGAGTATGGAAAAACCTTGTTAACAAAGAGTGTCCGTGAAAACACACTCCTCTAAAAATGATTAAATAGGGGTAAGTATCTAGTGGCGATCCTACCCAACTGCACCAAAGTGGATCATGTTAATCCCATGATTAGTTTGAAGCGATGACTACTTCCTTACCTTAAAGACAAGTACTTTCTAGGGCTTAAACCCAGGTCACCCAATCCGGGGGCCAGAATCTTTTCAGCTGCGTTGTTATCCTTCAATGTCCGATGCCCACATTGAGAGCAATGATGCTGCCTGTCAAAGAGTTTGCTTTTCCTCTCTAAATCAACATCTATTGTGCAGCCTTGCATCGCATAAACGAGTTTTAACGCATATGGGTATTGATAAATTGGCAAACAACCGTTTGGCTAAATAATTTAAGGTTGATTAAAAAGGAGAAGGATTACCACAATGGGTAATCCTTCTTAACGCTTAAGAGGCGGGATTAACTAGTGAATGTTCGTGCTTTCCAGCTTGATGAGTGTCTGTTTCAGGAGGCGGTGGCGGCGGTGGAGGTGTCACCTGCTTTTTATGTAACTCCTCTGCTTTCTTCAAGCGCAGCCTTTTGTCCTCAACATTCCACTCATCTTTAACAATTTTTTGAACGTCTTCAGCATCAAGAGTTTCGAATTCCATCAGCATCATTGTCATCAATTCTACTTGCTCACGTCTTTCTAAGAGAATTTGACGTGCTCGCTCGTGTGCATCATTTAAGATTGTTTTCACTTCAGCATCAATTTCGCGAGCCGTCTCTTCAGAATATTTTTTTTCGTGGTAGTTATTAAACCCGAGGTATTGTCCAGAATCAGAACGTTCATCTAGTGCAACAGCGCCAAGCTTATCACTCATTCCCCACTCACAAACCATACTTCTTGCAAGTTGGGTTGCTCTCTCAATATCCTGTTGAGCACCACTTGAAATATCACCAACGAAAATCTCCTCAGCACATCTTCCACCCATAAGAACAGCTAACTGATCAAATAATTCATTTTTCCAGTAGCTAACACGGTTTTTCTTAGGTAAAAACATGGTAGAGCCCAATGAGACCCCTCTTGGGATAATGGTGACTTTATCTACAGGATCAGCATGCTTTACAACTAAACCTACAATGGCATGTCCTGTCTCATGGTAAGCTGTCGTCTTTTTCTCATTTTCATCAATTTCTAAACTGCGGCGCTCTTTTCCGTAGAGAACCTTATCTCGTGCCTCGACCGTTTCTTGAGATGTGACTGCGGACCGTCCCTTTCTTGCCGCTAACAGCGCTGCTTCATTTAAAATATTTGCTAGGTCAGCACCAGAACATCCTGGTGTACTTCTGGCAATCGCCATTAAGTCCACGGAAGGGTCCATTTTGATCTTGCGAGCATGGACCTTCAAAATATCAAAACGTCCCTTGATATCAGGTAGTCCGATAACGACACGGCGATCAAAACGTCCTGGGCGGAGCAACGCTTTATCCAACACATCTGGTCGGTTAGTTGCTGCCATTAAAATAACACCCTCATTCGTATCAAAGCCGTCCATTTCCACGAGAAGCTGGTTTAATGTTTGTTCTCTTTCATCATGCCCACCACCAATACCAGCACCGCGATGGCGCCCCACGGCATCAATTTCATCCATAAAGATAATACAGGGCGCATTCTTTTTAGCTTGATCAAATAGGTCTCGGATACGGCTTGCTCCGACCCCAACAAACATCTCAACAAAGTCTGAACCAGAAATAGAGAAGAAAGGTCTGTCTGCCTCGCCTGCTACAGCTTTGGCAATTAAAGTTTTTCCTGTCCCTGGAGGCCCAATGCAAAGAACTCCCTTAGGAATACGTCCGCCTAGCGATGTGAACCTTTGAGGGTTCTTTAAGAACTCCACAATTTCTTGTAGCTCCTCGAGAGCTTCATCCACACCGGCAACATCTTTAAAGGTGATCTTATTAGCCCCTTTAGGAAGCACAAGCTTAGCTGGCGACTTTCCAAAATTCATTGCACTCGTACCCATCCCTTTCATTTGACGAGCAAAGATGAAGTAAAGAACCATGATGACCAATAAAACGGGCATCAGAGTAAAGATGTAGCTTAAGTAGTTAGGTGTCGGCCCTTCACTTTTAAAGGTTTTTTCTAGCACAACGTTTAGAGGTTGGTCAGGAGCTTTAAAAATACCACCTTTGTTGCCCTCAAAGTTATTCCATTCCTCTTTCGCGTTTATAAACCACTGATTAAAAATTTCAGGATCTTGCTTTTCTAGCGTACGGGTGGAGAGTTCTTGGTTATTGAAGTACCAAATCACATGAGATACAGCATCTCTTGCTTTATTGAGTTGGATTTCATTCTCTTCAATTCGAGACATCAGTTGATTAGATGAATCGAGTAGTTCTTTATAGCCACGTACACTTCTCAACTTAGCTAGACGGATATGGTCTTCTGACTCATTTAGTGTATTAGCCACAAACTGAAGTTCACCAAGTACCTTTTCATAGACATCTAATTCCTTGTTTGTCTGTGTCCCAATTGTCTTGGTAAGTAGGTCTTCGGCATTTTTAAGATTTTGTTTGATCGACTCGTTTCCTATACCCAGTTGAGGAGATCTGAAGTCTTTAATTAAATCCGTTAGCTTACGACCAAAAGTAATAGCACCGCCCTCAGAAGGACTCTGCTTAAGATCACTAAACTCTTTTTTTAGATCAACCAGGCTAGTGATATTCCTTTTAGATAATTCATGAATGACAATGCTATTGTCCTGAGAAGCCGTATTATAGAACTCATCAACAACTTGATACCCTTCTCTTGGGATTGGGATGCCACTTAAATGAAGAAACCAGTCGGCAGCATCGATCACTTTTGCTTTTGCGTTTCTTAAATTTGCTTCCGATTGCTCACGTTCTTGCTTTAATAAGTGGTTTTCATCTAAAAGTTCGAGATATTTAAAACGATTTTTGCCTTCTTCTGTTTTACGCTCTCTAAATTTACCACTAAAAGTGACAAGATTGTCATTGAGAGCAGTTTTTCTACTATCTTCTGGTTGAAGAAGCTGAAGATTGACAAGGTGTTCAAGCTGGTAACTGAAAGAAACCTTGGCAAACTTGGTATCGATATAGCTTTGCAACATTAAAGCCAGCAAAAAAACTGCCATCAAAAACCATATGAAACCATTAGGAAAGCCCTTTTTAAAATCTTGTTTTTTATCTTCCGCCATAGTTACCTAATTTAAATCTTAGATTATAACACAAAATTATTTGAAACCGGACATTCCTCATGAACTAGAAAAAAATACAGTAAAAAGAATTAAAATTCCACGAAGAAGACTTCACTGAAATGATTCACCTGCATTTAATTCTACACTAAATATTATTCACGGTAAAGGGAAACCATTATCTCATTTTCCCCTGAGGCACACTTTACAAGTTTTTTTCCACTTAAAAATTCAAGAGCCACCGCCCCCTCGCAATTATACAAGATTGGAACCAGGCTTCTGATAAATGCAGGCACTTTTGTTTTGCTCCAAAGACGAATCAATGAATCCGAAAAAGGTTTTTTCGGAAAACCCATCGAATAGGTCCCCTTAGGCAAAATTGCCCTGCAGTGCCCTAAAAAAGCATTTTTCCAACCAAGTAGCTCTATTTCATTTCTTTTAAAGGTTTCAAATTTAATTTTCCATGTTCCTGATAGAATTTCTTGATTTTCCATGTAAGTCTTTGATTCTGTATAATTAAAAAAACGGCCGTGCAGGAGAAATAGATGACCTCTATCGCAATAAACAACCCTATCCTGTATCAAAAATTTTTTATTAGCCTGTCGATGATAAAGGCATCCAGCTATTTGATGAATCAAAGCTTGGCGGATTGCGACCTTTTTTTGCAGAAACAGGTTGGAAATCATCCATTTGATTTCTAAGAGATGAGCAATTTCTCTCACATCCATGCAAATTCCCCATTCCACCTCTAATAGATTAGCTTTTAACGACCCCATTCTTTCTCTAATGTAATCTCTCAGCTCAAGCGATTCTCTTGCTAATCGATTCAGTGGACGTTGCGAGTTCTTGCCAAACTCCTGCTCGATCAAAGGAAAAATACTTTTTCTCATCTTTCCTCTTAAAAAACGGGGGTCATCATTTGTAGGATCATTAAAGTAAGTTAAATTTCGATCATTAAGGTAGGTAACCATTTCTTGCTTTGTGATTTCTAGTAGAGGTCTTAGAACCGTCAACTTCCCTCTCTTCTTTTCCTTCTCCATCCCATGAAGAGAAAAAATAGAAGCACCTTCTAGGCAACGCTTTAGTACTGTTTCAGCTTGGTCATTAGCGTGGTGAGCTAAAACAACAGCTTCATAGCCATGGATGCAACAAATCGATTCAAAAAATTGATGCCTAGCGTCTCTTGAAGCTTCCTCTAGGTTCCCTTGAAGTTTTCCAGGTTGAATCGTGTGAGAAAAAAAGGGCAGTTTTAGGGATAGGATCATTTTTTTTAAAAATTCAGCCTCTTGGCCACTTTCTTCTCTCCATTGGTGATTGATGTGTGCAACAGCTAGATCTAGAGATAACTCTTTTTGAATCGCCAAAAGAAGATGAAGCAATGCCATTGAATCAGGCCCACCGGATAGGGCAATAAGAAGTTTTTTGTAAGGATATTCCTTTAATACTCTGATTAAATAACTAGCAAGTTTCATTAATTCAATCTAAACAATAAAAATAGAAGGATAAGAAGAGCAATTAAAAACCAAAGAAAGAAAGGCGGATCGACATGCTCCATTTGTATAACGACTTCATCTGTGAGTACAGCTTTCAGTTGATCAGATGGGTCTTCCTCCTGTAGGTCTATTTCATTCTCATCCTTGAAAAGGTCTTTTAATTCTGCCACTTTTCTGATTGGCAGCCATTCCTTCATCCCTTTTTTCCATACCAAAGTGTCAGGGGTTACGAAATTTAATTTTTTTAAATCATTATAACTGTATGGGCCCAACTTCTTAGAATCAAACCAGATATACCAAACCTTGTCCATGTTAATCGCTTCCTAGGTATTAGTGTAATTGTAACAAAAACGCTTTTTCTTGTATTCTTCTTATCTATTGATATTCAAATCATTAGGTGACGATGCCCATTTTATGGCGCTACCTGCTAAGCGATTACATTAAAATAGTGGTTTTAACAGCCTCGGCTTTTATTGCTATCCTACTCACTTCAAGACTAGAGGAAATAGCCCATTTTGCCTCGCTTGGTCCCGCTTTCTCGCTAATTCTATTATTTATTCTATACCAAATCCCTTACATCCTACCTATTGCGATCCCGATATCCTGCTTAATAGCAGCTATGCTTTTGATCCAAAAACTATCACTTAGCCATGAACTAACAGCGCTAAGAAGCTCTTCTTTTTCGTTAAGCGCCATTTTAAGCCCTGTCCTCCTTACCGCAACGTTCATCTCCATCATGAATTTTTACATTATTTCAGAGATCTCTACAAACGCTCATCTAGAATCTAATCTATTAAAAACCGAGCTAAGGTCTATCAATCCCCTACTCCTTCTGCGCAATAAACATCTAATGAGGGGCAAGGGAGTCTTTTTTGAAACACTAGGGGCCTCTAAGATGGGTGAAAAAGCACAAGACATTGTCATTGCGATGCCTAATAATGAGAATCAAACCATCAATCTAGTTATCGCGAAAAACCTAAAAACAGAACAAGAGGGCTTCACAGCGGAGGGCATGACGATTATCTCTTCCCCGGGAAAATCAAACGGTAAAGTGCGCCTGTTACTGGAGAATATTGGGGTGACTCAGTCATCCGTGCAGGACTTTGCTCATTTTGTTCAAAAGAAAGTAACAAACATTAACAATGACCATCTTGATATGAGTATGCTAATCATACGCCTGCGTGATTATCAACGAAATCTAAGAGAAACTACAAACAGGGAGGATCAGAAGGAAATCAAACGTCATATCAATCAAGTTTATGCCGAAATGTTAAGGCGTATTTCCACAGCTTTATCCCCCCTCACTTTCACACTTATGGGTCTTAGCTTTGGCATGAACATTGGTAGGAAGGCAAATGCCAAGCGGGTGTTCTTCGCTATTTTACTTGCAGCCTTTTATTTAATAGCCTTTTTTGCTGCGAAAGGGCTTGGCAACCAGCTGTTTCTAGCGGCTTTTTTCTATCTCATCCCTCACCTCCTCATTGCTCTTCTATCTATGCGCTATTTAAGGCGCATTAGCCAAGGGGTGACTTGATCATGCGTCTTTGGGAAAGATACTTTTTGAAGGGGTTACTTAAATCTTTTTTCTTATTCCTATTTATTTTCTACGGACTGTATGTCCTTATTGATTATGCAAGCCATATGAGTGGGGCCAATTATCACCATACAAGGTTACGGCCTCTTGAACTACTCATCCATTACGGATGCGAGTTCCTCGTTCGCGCAGAAATTCTCGTTCCCTTTGCTCTATTAATCGCGTCTGTCAAATTACTCTGCAAACACAATGCTAATAATGAGCTTGTGGCTTTGCTTGCAGCCGGCTATTCTAAAAAAAGACTAGTCACTCCCCTACTTGGATTTGCTCTATCCATTACCGCTTTAATGTATCTTAATTTGGAAGTGGCCTTCCCTCAAGCAACAAAGCGATTACAAAGACTAGATGAAAAATACGCTCGTGAAAAACCGGCGAAAAACGCCAAACCCCTTGTTCACCACCTTGTGTTAGAGGATGGCTCACTCCTATTATTTAAGGAGTGGAACACTGCTGAAAAGCAATTTGAAGAGGTCTTTTGGGTTCGCTCAGTTAATGAACTTTGGAAGATAGGAGAGCTCGACCCTTACGCTACTCCCCCCAAGGGTTATACCATTGACTTATTAAAGAGAGGAAACGAAGGTGAGCTTACACTGGCCTACTCAGCTGAACAAGCTGATTTTAATGAGATGCGCTTTAATAGAAAGCGATTGATCGACACGATTGTCCCCCCCGAAGAGCTTGCCCTTACAGAGCTTTATCGCAAGCTACCACATAGCAATCAAGAGCTCAACGAAAAAGAATCTTTAATTCTCAGTGCATTTTATAGAAAGTTAGCAATGCCTTGGCTACCTGTGTTGATTGTTGTAGGCATAGCTCCCTCATGCCTCTTCTTTTCTCGCCAACTGCCTCTATTTTTTATTTACGCCGGATCTATTTTCGGACTCGTTGCTGTTTACTTGATCATCAATGCTGCGACGGTTCTTGGAGAAAGACAGGTTTTCGATCCCTTCATCGCGACCTTTACACCTTTTATTGCTCTATCCCTTCTTTTGATTGTTCGTTTTTTACGCATGAAATAAGATAAAAGCCTACTTTGTAGGTGGGTATGGATGCGTTCGATTTGAGATTATGGGAAGGCTTTAGAAACGCAGGCGGATGCTTAGAACAACCTGCGGTCGTTGATCAAATCGTTGTTGATTCACGAAGGATTAGCTCTCCCCGCAGCTTATTTATTGCCTTGCCAGGTAAGCAAGTCAATGGACACGATTTTGTGCGACAAGCAGCGTTGGCTAATTGCAAATATGCAATTGTAAAACATGACTTTATCGCTAACCAACCGGAAACACTTACCCTCTTAAGGGTCAACAACCCCCTTACTGCCTTACAAGAAATTGCTGCTGCCTATCGAGCACAACTTCAATGTCCCTTAATTGCCATCGCTGGCTCATTTGGCAAAACGATGGTAAAAGATTTACTCCATAGCCTTCTTTCGACATCCAAAAAAGTGTTTTCTTCTCCGGAAAGCTTTAATAGTCAGATTGGAGTGGCTCTTAGCTTACTATCTATTCAACAAGCACATGAAATCGCTATTGTAGAAGCTGGTATTTCGGAAAGAGGAGAAATGGGCCGCCTAAAGTCTATGATACGTCCCCAGGGAGGTTTAATTACGCATATAGGAAATAAGCATCTCGCAACACTTGGTTCTATAGAAAATTCAGCCTACGAAATTGCTAGCCTCTTCTTACACTCTAGCTGGACCTTTTTACCCAGCTCTATGTCCTTTACCAGTTATCTTCCAAACCCACACTATTGTTGGGATGAACCTCACACTGAGCTACCCCATGCAACTGCCTTTAAAGAAAAATCGACCTACTCCTATCTTATTTCTTTCCCGGATGGAACCTCCTTTAAAGGGGGAATCACCGGTGGATTTTCTTACTTTGCCGATCTCTTAAATATGGCTATAAAAGTCGCCTGGAAATTAGGAGTTTCTAAGAACAAGATTTGCTCGGTTTTAGAAAACTATCAGCTTGAACCTACAAAAATTGAAATTTGGACATCCCTGAATCAAGTGACGTTCATTAATCACACCTACTCCTCTGATCCCCAGTCGATTGATCAAGCATTAAGGTTGCTCCATACCAGTCCAGCCAAACGACTATTTCTCTTCGGGGGTTTTAAAGGCTGCCCTCCCCCTGATCACTATCTTCGCGTTGCAAAATCGATCGCCTTCTCTCAGCTAGATATCTTATGCCTTTACGGAGACCACCCCTTTCACGGGCTTATTCATGAAGTCAAGGTAGTATCGCCAACCACCATGTTATTGCAATCTCCTACCTATCGAGAAGCTTTAAATCAACTCAAACCCTATTTAGGACCCAAAGATACTTTGCTAATCAAAGGAGCTCACAAAGAAAAGTTTGATTGTTTGCTAGATGAATTTCATGAAAGCACACCCAATAACCTCTGCACCATTAATTTAGCGGCCATTGAACACAATATTCAAGCAATTCGCAAGAAATTGCCCTGCACGACTCGAATCATGGTGATGGTTAAAGCTTCAGCATATGGAACAAACCCTTTGAGAATGGCTCTAACACTTGAGAATTCGGGAATCGACTTATTAGGAGTTTCTTTTGTTGACGAAGCGATCGACTTATACCAAGCTGGTGCTAAACAGGATATCTTCGTCCTTAATGCTACGCCACAAGAATCAAAAAAAGTGGTTAAATGGGATTTAGAGGTAGGAGTCAGCGACCTTGCGCTCATCAACTCCTTGGAAACATGTGCAATGGAGGCAGGAAAAAAAGTCAAAGTTCACCTTCACGTTGACACAGGTATGGGTCGATTCGGATGCCGACCGGAAGAGGCCTTAGACCTTGCCCAAAGAATCAAAAACTCTAAACACATCCTGCTCGAAGGCATTTTTACCCATTTTACGAGCTCGGATGACCCTACAGATGATTTTTTTACTTTTAAGCAAGTCAAGGTTTTTGACGACGTCATCCAACAGCTAGATCAAAATCATATTGATGTTCCTTGGAAACATGTGGCCAATTCAAGTGCTACCCTAAGACTTCACCTACCTCAGTACAATATGGTCAGGGTGGGGCTAGCTATCTATGGATTATATTCTTCAAAAGCTGTACAAGCCTCTCTAGATTTAAAGCTAGCGGTTTCTTTAGCTTCACGCATTGTTGGCATCAACCACTGTAAAAAAGGAGATTCAGTTAGCTATGGAAGGACCTACATCGTGGAAGAAGAGGAAAAAAGGATTGCGATCATTCCTCTTGGATACTTTGACGGTCTGCATAGGCATTATAGCGGAAAAGCCTATGTAGTGATTCACGGAGAAAAAGCACCCATGCTTGGAAAAATTTGCATGGATTATATGATGGTTGATATAACAAAAATACCTTATGCTTCTGTTGGCGATCCCGTATTGATTTTTGGCGAGGATGAGTATGGGGATTTTCTTCCACCAGAAGATCTTGCCAGCAAAGGCAACTCTATTATGCATGAACTGATCACTTGCCTAGGACCACGTGTCCAACGCATCTTTATTTTTGAAGAATCCAAACAACATCGATAACCTTACAAGGAATTTATGGCAGAGAAGAAGTACCAAAAGCTTTTTGACATAGCAAAACAGACCCATACCTTGCACGGTATCCAGCAGCTGCTAGATTGGGACCAAGAGACATTTATGCCCGAAGGAGCAGCGAGTTTTCGAGCCGAGCAATTAAAAGTGCTTTCTGGGGTTATTCATAAGCAAAAAATTGGCAAAAAATTTGTCTCGGCATTATCACAGGTCATTGATCTGCCGACGGGCCAGCCTATTGAAGGACTTAGCGAAACTCAACGAGCTGCTGTCAAAGAATGGAGACGTGACTATCTCATTGAAAAAGCGCTTCCTCAAAAGTTTGTTGAAGAGTTTACTTTTTTAACTTCCACTTCCATGAATGTTTGGCGAGAATCACGCCAAGAAAATAATTTTAAAAAATTTTCTCCTTTTTTAGAAAAAATCATTAACAAAGTACGCAAAAAAGCTGATTTAATAGGTTATCAAGACCATCCCTATGATGCTCTTCTTGACTTGTTTGAACCCGGTATCTCTACTTCGCTTATCACTCAGGTTTTTAATGGTCTAAAAGAGGTAAATAGCCGCTTACTAAAAAAAATAGCTACTATTCCAACTGATGATTCATTCCTTTTTGACGACTATCCCAGTGAAACGCAACTATCTTTTTCCAAAGAAATTCTAACAGCTATGGGCTACGATTTTCATCATGGCCGATTAGATCTTTCTACTCACCCTTTCTCTACCTCCTTTCATCCAACGGATAGTCGCATTACAACAAGAATTCAGAAAAATAACATTTTTAGTTGTTTAGCAACCGTCCTTCACGAAGGCGGTCATAGTCTGTATGAAATGGGTTTACCTCAAGAACATTATGGATCTCCTCTGGGTGAAGCGGTGTCCTTAGGCATTCATGAGAGCCAATCTAGATGGTGGGAAACAAGGATTGGCCTAAGCCGTCCTTTTTGGAAATACTTGCTCCCAAAAATCAAGCAAATCTCAAGCTCTAAAACCCTGAAAGAAGTCGATTTTGAAACATTCTATAAGGCGATTAACAAGGTCGAGCCCTCATTGATCAGAGTAGAAGCGGATGAGGTCACTTACCCCCTTCACGTCATCCTTCGCTTTGAATTAGAAAAAGCCCTAGTCGAAGGCTCATTGAGGGTTAAAGAAATTCCGGAAGCATGGAATCACAAAATGGAAGAACTACTAGGCATACGTCCAGCAACAGATGCCGAAGGGTGCCTACAAGATGTTCACTGGTCGTTAGGGGCGATCGGCTACTTCCCAACCTACGCGTTAGGCAATATCTACGCTGCCCAATTTTTCAATGCTTTTGCTCAAGAATTCCCCACGTGGGAGTCAAGAGTAGAACAGGGCGAATTGCTGTTTATTAAAGATTGGCTTCAAAGAAACATCTTTTGCCATGGAAGAAGATGGCGAAGTATAGAACTCGTTGAAAGAGTAAGCGGTCAGGCTTTCTCAGAAAAGGACTACGCTTCTTATTTAGAGGACAAATACTCGGTTCTTTATTCAACTTAGTTGATAAAATAGATCAACACCCCTTCTATGCTTAGGTTAAGGGCCCTCCATTTTGGGGGTTTCTACTGAAGAAATTAACAAAAATAGCCAACAATAACGTTAATTGTTTATATAGAAAAGTTTCTGTATTAGTGTCGTTTTTTTAGAAAGGCCCATATAGAATTTTTGTTAGACTTAGCCATTTGAAAATCTTCAAATATCATTGCAAGATTGTTGAATTTCTTTGCAACCTGTTGATAACATTTGCAATTTAGAATTTTATAATATAATTTTTATTCATACACAGTGATGGTATAAATATATGACAAACAATAGCTACTTTAATGTTTTTATCAATTACCCTAACTTTACAATTATTGAATCAGCATCAAAACAAAAAAAATGCCACAACGCTCTTAACACTTTAAAACAGATTGACAAGGTTTTAAGGGAAAATCTTAAGTACCGGTCTACTTTTCCGGCAGACAATGCTCTTCATTGGATGAAAGGCTCAGGTTGCATTTCATATCTACAAAAAAAAGCAACTCAAATTCGTGATGGATATGATCAAAAACAGTCAAGGCTATGTTGGATTTGGCGAAAAATTTTTAGCAGGAAAAAGGAGGTTGAGGCCGTTTATAAAAGAATTACTGATTTTACCTCTCGCACCGACTTAGCATTGAAGGCTACTGCCTATAAACTTGGATGCAAAGATGATGACATCCATCTAGCAAAAAAATACCTAGAAGACCTTCGTACTAATCTTAAATTTCTATCTAAACAAGATTGGAAATACGGGAGGGAAGAAAGCAAGTCCTTATTTTGCCATTTAATCAAGCGCGATAGTCGAGGCAAAATATTGATAGAAGAGAGCATTAATCGTTTGAGGACGTTACCTATTGATGACTTGGTTATTTTATTTGCCAACGATGCTCCTCCCCTTATGCCTCTGAGAAGAGCGATCTTAACCCCTCAAATATCAACGGGAAGAGCCTCTAAAAATGCACCAATGGCAAGTTTAGCGCTTCGTTATGCTATTAAAAATAAAGAACTTAAAGTAGTACGGTTTCTACTAAATCATCGAGCCGACCCAAACGTATGCACTCAAGATGGTGCAACTGCCCTGCATTGGGCAGCTATGTATGGCTCTCCAGCAATGGTCAATCTCCTGATTAAATATGGAGCAGACCCAAATGCATGTACCGAAACCGGCGCAACAGCTCTGCATGCTGCAGCTGTACATGGCACACCTGCAATGGTGAACCTACTGATTAAACATGGAGCAGACCCAAATGCATGCACTCAAAAAGGCACAACGGTTCTGCATTCGGCAGCTGAATATGGCTCTCCCGAAATCATCAGCCTACTGCTTGAATACGGGGTAGACCCAGATGCACGCGACCAAAAAGGTGTAACCGCACTGCATTTGGCAGCAGAACATGACACTCCCGAAAGGATCAAGCTATTGCTTGAACATGAGGCAGACACAAATGTATGTACCGAAACCGGCGCAACAGCTCTGCATCTTGCAGCAGTAAATGGCGCTCCCGAAAATGTCAAGCTATTGCTTGAACATGGAGCAGACCCAAATGCACGTAACCAAGACGGTGAAACGCCCTTACAAATTGCAACTAGATGTAACTTTCTCCCTATCTCTTCTTTGTTGCGTGAATATGGGGCTAATGAAGCTGTGCTGAATAATCCATAGTAGGCATTCTCAGCAATGCAATAAAGTTGCAGCAAGGGCTTGCTTGCGAAAGAACTGTGTCAATTTTTTAATAAACGAATATCTTAGTGCCATCACTTATCAATGACAGGGTTATTGGAATATAGCTTGGCTATGCACTTGTTTAAAATTTGTTCATACTTCTAGAACTTTTTACAAATAATGGAAAATAAAAAAGATGAAAAGCGAGGAAACATGCCTTCAATTGTAATGCTAAATGGACTCACTGACCATGAGACCTTTAGGTACTAGGCTCAATGACTAGCAAAATTTAGCTCTTGGTAGCTTATTGAGGTCAATGCAACTCTTGAAGACTTCCTTTACTCGTAGCTTAAACTCTTCACCTAACTCTAACCTTATGGATTCCACACGCCTTAACACACTAATCATCCGATTAAAGGGTTCCGCCAAAGGTATTCTTTCGCGGTTAATCATTGATGGACCATAGATTAAAACATTTAGCCTTCGATAGTCCTCTTCTTGGCATTTTTCACCTGCAAGCAGGTTGAGTAAGCTAAACATTTCAACCGATGCTAAGGTTCCAAGATCGATACCATCTTTACAAGTAAAACTAAAAGCAGACGGAGCTACTAGCTCAATGATTTTCAATTCTAAAAAGAAATAGGCAAGCTCTATGAAATCTAATCGAGATTCACGTGATAGCACGTTTTTTTTGGAAAAAAATAGGGTGAGAATCGCTTGAATTAAACCAGCAACCCAATCATCAGTAAGGTTGTTTTTTATTTTTTCATGAACAGAGGGGTCCGCTAAATCATCTGATAATTGGTCTTTTAATTGCTCAATAAATGGTTCAGTATGATTCGCTTCGTAATAAGGACCCATTTGATGATAAAACTCAGTATTCTTGCTAAGAAAAGCTAGGACCAAACCTCTTCCCAGACTCTGATTCGCCAAATCCTGTAACGCTACACAGCGCGCATGGCTTTTCCACGAAGCGCTCTCTTGTAAATTAAATAGCAGATAAGTGGCACCTTCTCTTTCTAAAGCACGGAGGTATGCTTTAAATTCTGGGATCACATCCGCTTTCTGAATAAACTCTTGACGAGTAGGGCAAGGGAGGCGCAAGCAATTTAAGGTAGCCGTCGGTGATCGTTCCAAAGAAAAAATTTCATTAGGTATATTTTCCTGATAGTAGGGATCAAACTCTGTGAAAGAGCTTGCTTCCAAAACATTTAAGACTTGATTCAGCGGCCCATTAGGGTGACGACGAAAGAGCTTTTGCATAGCAGCATAATCTGCCGCCAAGCGATTCCAAAGAAGCCCAGAGGTTTTTGCTACTTCAAGATGCCCATTGGATTGTAAGTCATGTGATTCTTCTAAGAGGTAATTAATGTAAGCCTTTAAATCCTGAAGAGAATGGTTATTTTGGTATATTGCCTTCACGATGGCATGAATCACATCAATCAAAAAGTTTGATCTTTTTTCGGTGACGGACAGGGCTAGCTCTTGCTGATAATTCGAGGATGTCAGAGTTTGACGCAGGAGAAGCTGAAAATCCTTGAAGTACTGATAACAGCTTCTTACCGATTCATTAGTGATCAAGTTGCTTGGGTTACAGGCTAACATCAGGGACATCGCAAGCTTGTTAATCGATCTTGCCAGTGGCTGCTCTTGTAAAAACCCTTCACGATAAAATTCGCGCAATAAAGGATAAACGGACTGCAGAATATCCTCAGCACTGTATTTTGCCTGCCTATCTTTCCAAATCGCAATATCGATTAGGGGGTCTTTCTCCTGACCAAAGTAGCTTCCAAAATCACAGATAAGTTTAATATTACGAATAACTTTAGAATTGAAAAAGCGGGTTCCGTCTTCTTTGCGAATCATAAAGAGTTCATAGTCAGTGTCCTTTTTAACTGACTCTAAATCAACAAATTCCCGTTTAGTCGTAAATCCTTTTGTAGCAACTAGCTTCACCCTTTTCCTAGAGCCATACGTTTTTTGCGTTAATGCAAGAAGCCATTTGCCAAGAACCCCTTCATCAATCGTGCGTGAAATTTTTTTAAGATAAAAATCCTGTAGCTGCTTATATTCCCTTGATTCTGTTACACTCTGCTGTTTTTTAAGATGAAATAAATCGGTATATCGATCAATTTTCTTAGCCGCCTCTCCAACAAGAACCATGATCGTTTTAATGCCTTCTAACGTCTTGTTATCAGTGACAAGGGTGTATTCATTTTTGTAGAAATTTTTTAGGTAACTTAAAACAACTTTAAAAACCTCCTTGACAAAACCTAGGGTTTCTTTTGAATTTCTTTTGCGAAGCCAATGGATGCTTTTATAGTGGAAGTTCTCATTTTGCATGATGAGATGATGTGTTTTCGAGACCGCTATTTCTTTATCTAAGTCCATTTCAGCAATGTTTGATAATGTTTCAACAGCTTCTATTAAGCTAATTCCACCTTCATGCTTATTATTGTTATTCATAAATTACCTATGTAAAAAAAGTAATTACACTTTTATTATCTCATAAAATTTATTTTACGAGTCCTATAGATATATAAAAACTTTTTAAGATGCTTTTTCTAGGAAAAGCCTTGACTTCAAATGGAATAAAAAAGCATAATTCTGAGCGGAAGAGTGGCAGAGTGGCCGAATGCGTCTGTCTTGAAAACAGAAGACGGTGTGAGCCGTCCGGGGGTTCGAATCCCTCCTCTTCCGACACTGCAATCAACCCATCAGATGATTTCTCATACAGGATAATTGTCGTCTTATTTCATTTTCATTTCAAAACCACAGCCTCGAAATGTGCCGCTTTTACCGCCCTTCGAATGTTCCTAGATGTCCTTGACCCATTTGGTTAATTAAATACAGATTGGTAGTAATCAGGTTAATTTCAGTTTAAAATTTTAGGGGATGCTATTTGGTAACTACTCTTCTACAATTTTAAGATAGGGCGCAAAGGCAAACCTTCGACTTCGTTTTTGCCCTGTAAGTTCTTCCAGGATACCTAATCCTAAAAAGAGTTTCGCTTGCTCAGAAGCTGCTTGAAATGAAATGTCTAACTTTTCAGCAATGTCATTTATTGTGGTAAGAGGTGAAATAAAAAGAATATCAAGTAACTGAATGCTACGGAGAGATGCTTTTTTCTCTTTTAAAATTCTCTGTCTTAATCTTTCCTGAAGCAGTAGAATTTGTTTAATCTTTTCTATAGCATGTTCGGTAGACCAAAGCATGCCCTTTAGAAAAAATTCTATCCACTGCTCGAAGTCCCCGCTTGTTCGGATCATCATCAAACGATCAAAGTACTCTTGCCTATTCTTCTTAAAAAATAAGCTCGTATATATCAAGGGTTTGTGTAAAAGGCCTTTCCAACGAATAAATAGGTCTATTAACAATCGACCAATTCGTCCATTCCCATCTAAAAATGGGTGAATCGTTTCAAATTGATAATGAATTAAAGCACATTTTATCAAAAGAGGAAGAAGATCCTCCTGATTAATAAACTTTTCTAAGTTACCTATTGCTTCTGGCACTTGGATATGGGGCGGAGGTACAAAGATGGCATTTTTTAGAGACTGTCCAATCCAGTTTTGAGATTTACGAAATTCACCAGGAGTTTTCTCGTATCCTCGTACAGAATTTAAAAGGATTTCATGACACTCTTTAATGATCCGCATGCATAAAGAAAGCTTATCAAGTCTAGCAATCCCATGATGAAGAGCCCTTATATAATTTACAACCTCCTGGACATCATCAAGATTCTCTACCTCAGCCCAAGTTTCATACGTTAAAATATCTGTCATTGTCGCTTGCGTGCCTTCAATTTGTGAACTTAACAGCGCTTCTTTTCTTATCGCCATCATGATGAACAAATCTGGGTTGGGTAAAGAAAACCCAATACCGTTTAACTCCGCGAGCTTTTGCTCTGCTAAAACTAATAGTTTTTTTAATTTTTCTCCTATTACTAAAGCAGGTTGTGGCGGTAAATTTTTAGGAATAAAAGCCTTGTAATGTCCTACTGGTTGATTTTGATAGTTGCCTGCCCTTGTATTCATTACCGCACCTTAGATTACTTCAGTCTACTTGAATAATATAGCACTGTTTCCTTATTATTCAGTTATACTTGATTAAAGTATCTGAATTTTTTATTTATTGCGAAATAGTTGAATACCGGAAGCGCATTGAGTTTTTTATTCAAATGGGTTTGAATAAATGAAAGCTTTTGCAAAAATCGTTATGTGACTCAATGAAGTTCTACTTCGAATAGAATACCCAATGTTCGAGAACTGTCCTATGTCTTCCGACAATTGCAATCAACTCATCAGATGATTTCTTACACAGGATGATCGCGGTCTTATTTCATTTTTATTTCAAATACCACAACCTCGAAATGTGCCGCTTTTTCCCGCCCTTCTAACGCTCGTAGATGACCTTGGGCCATTCGGTTCATTGAGTGCAGGGAAAGATCCCAACTATCGAAATCCGATGTGGTCGTTAACTACTCATTACAGGATACAAAAGCTTATTTTACTCCTTTTTCCCCCGTCTCTTCATGCGCTTTTTCTTGAGGTAAAAGTTGTTGGTCATAAAATGCAATGATGCGCTTTACGACATCAACCGCATTAGAATAGCTCCAATTGTCAATCACATGTCCTTCGTTCTTATAAATAGCAAGGTCAACCTTTTTGCCAAGACGCTTGAGCGCAGTAAACATCTTTTGAGCTTCTTTTACTGAGCAGCTTGAATCTTTCTCCCCATGGATAAATAAAAGGGGTGTTTTAATATCCTTAGCCAAATGAAAGGGAGAGTTCTCAAGGTACCGCATTAAATTTTCCCAAGGATGACCTCCCATTCTCCCTTGCCTATTTTCGAACCAATCGATGTCTGAAAAACCCTCCCAGCATTCGCTAAAGGCCCCATATTCTCCTAATAAATCATACCTTCCAGAGATGCATACAGAGGCTCGAAAAAGACTCGTTTTTGCTGCAACCCCTGCTGCACCATAACCACCAAAAGATTGGCCAATAAGGCCAAGCCGATTAATGTCAATGACCCCCAAATTTGCCGCTTGATAGACTTGAGGCAATAGTCGATCAACTGTTTCCTTTATTGCGTTACCAGGCTCGCCTTCTGGGCCGATGCGTAAATCCGGCAATACGATTGCATATCCCTTTTCCAGCAAAAACCGTGATGGGAAGGAAGCAACACTACCTCCTCCAAATTTCTTCGCTTTTGATGAAAGATTTACTCCTGGATACACTTCTACAATGGCAGGCAGCTGATTTCCCGAATGGAACCCCTTCGGCAATAAAACGGTTGTTTTCACTTTTTCAAGGGTGCCATCATAACGAGGAACTGTGGATTCTATGACTGTAGTAGTTATCTCTGCCAAAGCATCTTGTCGAGGATCAATATGTGTTAATCGTTCGATCATTGAAAAATCGGGCGAAGCCAAATAAATATCCTGAGAGGCATTAAGGCCCTCGCCAATATAAAAAACCTGGTTTGTTTCTCTAGAAGCAACGATCCCACTCAAACTAAGCTTACTCTTCCACAAGATTTCATGAGCATTTGTTTCCAGGTAAAATTTAGCAATAGCGGTTTCGACGCCATTTTCTAAAATCATCATGACCACGTTTTCTTCAGGTTGCCAAAAATAACCACTTTCTGTTTCCAGTGTAGAGATGTAGCTCCATTCCTTAGGAAGGGTTATCTGATAAGGATAAGTTTCCTCCAAAGAAAAAACAACAAAGTCTTGATCATTGGATCTATCTTCCTTTTTTCTGTTCGTTCCTACAAGTAAAGTTTTGCCATCTGAAGAAAACTTTAAGGTCGTTTCTGAAAATATAGCTTTGTAACCACTAGAAAGCTCCTTCATCTCGTACTCTTCACCTTTATCCCAAGAAGCTATAAAAACTCTACCTTCCTCAACAAAGGCTAGTTTATCTTGGTGAGGATGCCAAACAATTCCTGCCGACATTCCTCTGATCGTGAGATCTCTTGCAATGTTGAATGTTTTTTGTGGATGAGCAGTGGAACAAACTCTTAAATCCAATGAAGCTGGAGACGCTGCTGTTACTAAAGAAAAATAAGCAACAAATCGACCACTGTTAGAAAGAACGAATTGCGAAGATAATGGATCATTGTCATTGATAGGTAAGATGATCTTGCATTCACCCGTATTTAATGCAGCTGAACAGATTTTCCCGTACATTGGGATATTAAGCCGTGAGGGCACACCCTCGCTTGAGTAGAGGCAAACTGTGGGTTCTTGGTGTTTGGACTCCCTGTTATTTACATGAGTATGGGGTTCGAGGGGAAGGGTGGGGATATAAACATAACTGCTATCGGGATCCCAATAAGGACAGTCGATTGATGCTAGCGGATGGGTTCTAATTTCTTCTTTACAAGCAAGGTTGGATTGTCCCGAACCAACATCATAGATCCATAGGCGAGAAGCCCCTCCTTTATCGCAGTAAAAAGCTATTTTTTTGCCATCAGGAGAAAAACAGGGGCGCCAACAATTTGCATCTGCTGGTCCAATTGAAGCCACCTTTCCCGATTTTAGTTCATAGAGGTAGAGGCTGCTGTGTTGCCTATTAAAGGGAACCCCGGTAGGCATAGTATAATCATCGTTAGGAAAACCTCCTAAAGGCCTTTGATAAACTGTATAAGCAATGGATTGCCCATCGGGATGAACAGCGATTTTCTCATGACTGCCTATCTCTTTGGGAAAAAATACTACTTGGGAAAGATCTTCTTGCTGAACAGAAAAGAGGACATTCTGAAGAGCAATCATCAAATATAAGATAGTTGGAGCTATTTTCTGATGCATGACAACTCCTTTTTTTGAGCTTTAAAAAATAAGCAAAAATGATGATTATTTGCTAGCTACAAAAGTGGGGCCTCGCTTGATAAGCGATCAATCATGCAAACACGAAAACCGCTAATCGAGTGTTGAATAGCTTCATAGATGAGAGCTAACCCTAAGCAGACACCGCATTTGGATGATAATGTTCATAGAGCAATGATGCTTCTAAGGGACAAGCCTATTCCTGAAAACAGGTGAGGGGTCCAGAAGAAGAACTCTTCCATTCCCTATCTATTTTTTTACGATGTTTAGCGAATGTAAAAACATTCTCAAAAAACTTAGGTTTGACTGTAGTTGCCTTTTCCAAATCATCTAAATCCTGATCCTCTATTGCCTCCAAAATAACTAGGATTTCTTTTTTTAATTCTTTCATCGTCGTTTCTATTTGCTTAAGACTAAAAAAATCCGAAGTTTTCTTATCTCTACCTAAACGGAGAAGCTTTTCGATTTGGTTTTTATAACGATTTCTATCCAGTTTTCCTGCCAAGGACTTTGCAAAATTTTTAATTTCGGACAAATCTCGATGCTGGATTGCGTTGATTGTAGCCTCGCGCCAGGAGCTATCTACGAGAAGAGCAGATTGAACACTCTCTTTATCCAATTTAGTTAGGAATTCTTGAAAAATCTCTAAGGGTATTGAGTCGATGGCGCTCTCATAAGCAGTCGCTTCATTTAAATAAGGGGAAGGGTTTATACCATTTCTTAAGGGGTCTATAGTAGTCATAAATAATCTCTAATTAGTTCCCAAAGAATATACATCAGTTTTCTAATTTAAATACAAAAAAAATATAAGAAATGGCTCTTCTTTTAGTTCATAAGATTGGCTAACACATTTCAATCAATGAAATGGCAGCTATGAAGTTCAGCGGTGATACCCTTCGTTTCAATAAAGGGATAGAGTACAAGCACTTTGGGAAAAGAAGTTGATTTTTTGGCTTTTAATGCGACTTGTTTCAAAAAGCCCTCTCTCATGATAGAAAGTACCCGAAAGTTGATCAAAAAATGCCTTAATAACTCATACAAATGATCAACTAATCTCAATTAAAAGCAAAATTAAACCACCCGTGCTACCCGTTCTGCTTGTAAGTAGTCATTTTAAATCAGACTATCTTAAAGTATGGCCAGCTAAACTCATTAAAATTTCAGCTAATGGGATGCGAGTGATCAACGATGCGGTAATGATTTTTATTCATTCGGCCTACTTGAAAATAATTCCCTACCAAATAAGGAACAAAAACTAAAATTAAAATCATAAAATCTATTACTATAGTTAAACTATATAAAACATCTAAAACAAAAACTTTTAAGCAAACAAATAAATAGATATGATAACTGCAATTTTTTTAGCATAGGGATGATCGATGAGCATACCTCCTATCTCAAACCAGGCGCGTCATGGAAAAAGACCTAGGGAAGAGAGTAAACCAGACCTCCTTACTGATCTTTCTTGTAGCAGTTTAAAGAAACAGAAGAGTGCTTTAGAAGAAGATCTAACATCCACGCGCTCATTCGCATGTTTTGACGAACCTCTTATCTGTCATCTTTTAAATTTTTTTGATGTCCCTGAGCTTGTCCGATTTGCTGACACCTGTAAACGAGGGCAACTATTAGCCCATTCTATTCTCATTTCAATGGGAAAATCCCTACTGGGCAAAAAGTTTCGATTACAGCATGAAAATGAAATGGGTGGGATTAAGTATGAATTCGCCCTTTTAAAGCAAGAGTTGCACCATTTGGCTCAAGGTGATCTCCGTCGGTACGAATCTAAAGGCAAAGCAATACAAGAAGCCATCATTAAGGACTCAAGAGATACCCTACTAATTAGACCAAGCATGAGCAATTTAAGAAAATTACCCTTTGAAAGTATTGCTGTACTTTTTCATGAAGAATATTTTTATCAATACTTTCCAAGGATCCTTGATTCTTTAGCCATTGCCTTTCTTCAGCAAGAAACTAAGCCACTTTTTCATGATGCCACTTTTAATAAAAACGAAGCCTTAAAGCATGCCCTTAGTTATCATCAACCAAACATTCTTCAATTGCTTCTTAGCGATATTGCTACAATCGATTTCACTTTAGCAAGTTCACTGCTTTATCAAGCTGTAAAAGAGAAGAGGCACAAGGTTATTAAACGATTTCTTCAAGCATACAAACATTGCCTCGCCGAAGATCAAATGCAAACGCTTATACAAACTTGCCTTGCAGAAGCAGTAGTTGTTAACAGTAACAATACAAAAATGCTCGCCATGTTAAAAGAATACGGAGCTAATTTTCAAGATACAGCAGATTTAAGCCCCCCTTCTCTTGCCCATTTTGGCATGTTTAGAGGTTCTTATCATGTTAGGTTGGAAGCGCCCTTGCTTTTTCTAGCAGCCAACCGTGGAAGCTTAGAAAACGTGGAGTTTTTATTGAAGCACGGTGCCGATCCCAATGGAGCAAACAGGCCGGATAGGCGACCTTTATGCGGGATCATTGAAGTCCCGCCCTTGATATTGCCGGACATGCTCCCCAAAATGAAACTCTTGCTAAGGCATGGCGCTGATCCCGAGAAATGTCTTTATCCTAATGGAGAAAGTCTTCTTCACAGGTTATTAGCCATGCAACCCCCTCTTTCATTGGTTGAGGCAATTATCTGTAATCCTGATAAGGAAAAACTTAAGCGCTTAATCGCATTACAAGACCCATCGGGTGACACGCCATTACTTTATGCATTAAGGCATAACTGCTCCTTAGAAACAATTAATTTGCTGCTCCTCCGAGGTGCCGACGTTCATCACAAGGTAGCAGATGGTTCTTCTACGCTTCACATTGCTGCCGCATATAGCACCCCTAAAGTATTAGAAAGGTTAATTAATGAAGGATGTTCTTTAGAGGAAGAAGATCATTTTGGCCAAACGCCCATATTTAATGCGACAAACCACTATGAAAATTTTAAATATTTAGAGAGAAGAGCCAACATTCGTCATATCACTACAATAGGCGATACTTTATTGCATATTGCTGCTATGAGAGGAGCACCTGAAGTTTTAGATCTGCTATTAGAATCTGGGTTTTCCTTGGAGAAAAAGAATAATGATGGGCAAACCCCCATTTTCAGAGCAGTACCCAATTTTAATCGTTTTTTCTTTCTTCTAAGCAGAGGAGCCAGCATCTACCATACAGATCGCTTTGGTACCACTATGTTACATTTTGCTGCCAAGTTTGGCTCGCTTAAGGTCTTAGAAGCGCTAATTAAAGTATTAGGTTTAGAACTAAAAGATAACAGGGGACAGACACCTCTGTTTTATGCCGTAAGCCAAACAGAAAACTTTAGATTCCTTTTAGAAAAAGGCGCAAATACCCGCCTTAACCCAGAGACAAGATACGGAGCAACAATCCTTCATATCGCTGCTAGGGATGGATCTCCTGAAGTTCTAAACATGCTACTTAACACCGGATCAGATTTAGAATCAGAAGATGAGGATGAGGAAACACCCTTATTTTACGCCATAAATAAACTGGAAAACTTTAAATTCCTCCTAAATAAAGGTGCAGATATCCATCATAGGCTCAAAATAGAGGACGGAGCCACAGTCATTCATATTGCCGCGCGAGATGGCTCACTGAACGTTTTAGAAGCTCTAATTGAAACATTAGGTTTAGAGCTAAAAGATAAACATGGCCTTACTCCCCTGTTTTATGCCGTAAGCGAACCAGAAAATTTTAAACTCCTCCTAGACAAAGGTGCAGATACCCATCATCGATTAAAGTCAGAAGATGAAGCCACAATCCTCCATATTGCCGCCCGGGATGGATCGCTTAAGGTTTTGCAGATGCTACTTGACGCTGGGTTGGATTTAGAGCTAAAAGATAAACATGGACTGACACCTCTGTTTTACGCCGTAAGCGAACCAGAAAATTTTAAACTCCTCCTAGACAAAGGTGCAGACATCGGTCATCGATTAGAAAAAGAAGACGGGGCCACAATCCTCCACATGGCTGCTCAAAATGGCTTGCCTAAAGTTTTAAAAATGCTAATTAGATTCGGATTAGACTTAGAATTAGAAGATAACCATGGGCATACACCACTTTTTTATGCCGTCAGTGAACCAGAAAACTTTAAATTGCTTTTGGAAAAAGGGGCCAATCTTAGGCATAACTCAAAAAGAGGGAAGACAGCATTAGCTTATGCAATTTTCGATTGTAAACTCCCCTCTCAGATTAACGATGAATTGTTTCATATCGTCAAGACTTTCCGAATGCAGATAAGAGGCCTGAGCAATATGTGAATAGAAAAGGAACCCCCACTTCACACTCCTAGCATTATTTTTAAATTAGCTCTTTGACTACTTGGTAAATTTCTTGACAACTTTTTTTTAATTAAATAATATTAAATCTCTGTTTTAACTGTAAACAAATGTGGTTTTTAGGACATATACCTAATAAACCCTTAAATAAGGTGGGCAAGTATGAAACCTTTAAGATTAACACGGAAACTAGAAATCATTCTTTCACTTTCTCTCCATCATACCCACCATCATTTCCATTCCTGCTAAGTCTTTAGCCTGTTTTTAATTATTTTTTGTTTACTAACTAAATGAAACCCAACGTTGGGAAATTCACAAAAGAATTGAGTTTTTTATGAGTATTTTTGCATTCATTTTTTTTCTTTTTTCCTTGCAGGTGATCTGCCTAATCGTGGGCAAAAAATCGACGCAGCAAATGTCCAATAATGACGATTATTTTCTTGCCGGCAAGGGGATCGGTTTTTTCCCCCTATTAATGACCTTTTTAGCCACACAAATCGGGGGCGGAATTGTCCTTGGGGCCACAGAAGAAGCTTATCGCTATGGTTGGTCTGTGCTATTGTATCCTTTAGGTGCCTCTCTTGGACTTCTGTTTTTAGGTATGGGGGTGGGAAGAAAGCTCTCACAATTTAACGTTTCAACGATTGCGCAAATCTTTGAAGTCGTTTACGGATCTGTTAGGCTTAAACAGCTGGCTTCCTTTCTATCCATTATTTCTCTGTTTATGATTCTTGTCGCTCAAATCATTGCATCAAACAAGTTTATGACAAGCATTGGAGTCACCCACCCCGTGATATTCATAGGCTTCTGGAGCCTTGTGATCTTTTATACGGCCATGGGAGGTTTAAAAGCTGTGGTAGCAACAGATATGATTCAAGCCGCTTTTTTTATTCTGGTTTTTATAGCTGCAGTTATTTTTATAGGCAAAGAAACACCAGTAGAAATGTTACTTGCCGTCAACCAAGAATCTTTTTCTTTTGAGTCAGGCAAGCTCTGCGGCTGGTTACTGATGCCCTTATTATTTATGGTCATTGAGCAAGATATGGGGCAAAGGTGCTTTGCAGCGGAATCCCCGAGAACAGTTTCAGCGGCCACCCTCCTTGCTGCCCTAGGAACGTTTTTAATTGGCTTGATCCCTGTCTCATTAGGAGTACTAGCCAATCGCTTAGGCATTACCAATCCTGAGGGTGGCAGCATTTTAATGGCGGTAATCACGCAGATGACATCCCCTGTTTTTACAGCTCTTGTTGCTTGCGCGATTTTAGCAGCTCTTATTTCAACCTCAGACTCACTCATTAATGCAATCAGCTCTAACCTTTCTCAAGATTTCGGGTTTTCCTTAATGAGAAACCTGCGAAGTTCGCAAGTCATCTCTACGCTGATCGCGCTATCTGCTATCGCTTTTTCCTATTATTTTAATAATATTGTCGATTTACTCATTCAAAGTTATGAACTCTCGGTGAGCTGCTTGTTCGTCCCTATTCTTATTGCCATTTTTAAGCCCAAGGGAAAGGCCTTCTCAGCTTCAATCGCTATTGCTGGAGGAGCTCTAGGCTTTTGTTTATTTCGCCTATTCCCGCCTTTGGTGCCAAAAGAAATTTTAAGCATTGGGCTCTCTTTCAGTGGCTTTGTTGCTGGGGAGCTCTTAATTAAACTGATGGAGAAAAAATTCTTCTTAAAAAGGGAGCTGATGTAATGCTTGAGAATATTTAACCGATGCTCTAGAATAATTAAAAATTAGTAGGCTCAATGAAAACTAAACTAGTCATTTCAAATGCGATGATTATTCTACCCCCCATCTGGAGGGTGCGAATAAGGCATTGAGCTCTTTTAAGTCTCTATGTAGTCAAACCGCACCCTTAAAGTGCGGTTTTTTTTTGCTTTAAATTTTTCAAACTTAAAAGGACGGTATGCGAGTAGATTGGCGTGTATGGAGCACAGGTTTTGCTCTCTTTTCTATGTTCTTCGGTTCAGGAAACCTCGTTTTTCCTCTGAGTGTAGGCTATGAAAGCCAAGGTCACTTTTTATTAGGAGCGGTTGGCATTGTTCTAACAGGAGTCATCGTCCCTTTTCTAGGTGTGCTGGGGATGCTTCTATACAAAGGTGATTTAAACCATTTTTTCTTCTTTTTAGGGAAGAGGGGCGTACTCATCTTTTCATTTTGCCTGCTCGCCTTGATGGGTCCTTTTGGTGTTTTAGCGCGCTGTCTAACAGTTGCACACGGTGCCTTACTTCTTCTATTCCCTCAGCTCACTCTCACCTTGAGTAGTCTCCTTATCTGTGCGCTGATTTTTCTCCTATCCGTCAATGAAAGCAAAATTGTGAAGGTGATTGGAAGTGGCCTGACGCCTCTTTTACTCTTTGCTATTACCGCGATCGTTTTTGCAGGGCTACAACAACCTTGCCCAGCAACAATCAAAGATAGCGTCCCTTTTGAAGCCTTTAAAAATGGTTTTTTTCAGGGCTACTATATCATGGATCTGCTTGCCGCCTTCTTCTTCTCACACTTTATCCTCAAGCACCTTAGGCAAACCTACCAGAACAATGAGCAACACATCCCCAACATTTTTTTTAAAGCCTCCATCATTGGAGCTTCACTTTTAGCAAGCGTCTATGTTGTCCTGGTCATCTTAGGCTGGTACTACAGCCCCCTTTTTCATCAAAAATCCCCCCAAGAATTTTTGGGTCTTATTGCTTTTGAAAGCCTTGGTCGATTTGCAGGACCTGTTGTTTGCTTAGCTATTGTCTTTGCGTGCCTCACCACAGCCATTATCCTAACTTCCCTCTTTGCGGATTTCATTAGACAGGAAATGTTTACCAGTAAATTGACACATAAGACTTCAACCTTTCTGACTTTATCGATCGGTTTTTCTGTCTCCATCTTGGAATTTGATGGAATAGCGAAGGTGTTAGGACCTATTGTTGAAATAATCTATCCCTTTTTAATCTTAATCACTTTTTTTAACATTTTCTACTTCTATTATAAAAAAAAGAGTGCTGTTTTTGATCATGCGTAACCATTACAGGATGAATTACCGAAAATTAATTTTAATTGATTAACGCGTTGAGTGACCTGCAGCAATTCAGGTTTACACTTTCTCTTGTAAAGACCTTCTCAAGCTAGAGCGGCATCGAGAAGGTCTTAAAAGAGATTAGAGTTTATAGACGGATAAAATAAATCAAGCATTCGAAAGGCAGTTGTTACAGATACTTTCCACAAAAATGTGTTCGCTTTCAATCTCAGTCACCCTCCTTTAATAGAAGATAAACAAAAAAAACCGTTATATATTAATTAAAGACACTAAGAAACTAACGCTATTTATTTTTAATAAATAAAAAAATATAATAAATTTATCTACTAATAAAGGGTTGTTTATGAGAAAAAAAATTTCTCGCACATCTTTATCTCCCCCTATTTATAGAAAAGAGGAAAGGAAGGCACCCCCAACCCTTCCTCCGGAAATAAAAACGGCTTTGTTAACCGACCAATCCGACAAAAAGCGATCTAGCTTACAACTTAAAGGGAGGATTGCAAGAACGGGCCAATCTCTCTTGCGGTTTGGAAAGAGAGTTTGGAATCTTTTTGCTCAATGTATCCCTTGCATCAAAGCTTTGTCTCGAACTTCGTCGAATAAAACCAGTCCCATTGCTCCAATGAGCTACCAACAACAAATTACAATCCCAGAAGAAACTGCTATCACCGCTGCAAGCCGCTTGATCGATCAATTTAATGAAAACGATGTAAGGACTCACGGTATTTTTAGAGAGACATCTTCCATCGCCAACCAAAAACAATATTTAGAGAAGATTAAGAATGAAGAGAACATCGACTTCTCAAAACTAGAGACATTAATGAAATGCGATCTTCTTAAAAGCCTTTTTAGAAACATTCCTATATTCGATAAGAACCATATCAATACATTGGAGACAGATTGGCAATCACTCGAAGATAACGACAAAATAGAGCGACTACGATCAATCATTGCACAACTTCCTGAAGAAAAAAGAGAAGTGTTTAAAAAATGTTTAAAATTGCTCATGAAAATGGCCGAAAAGCATGAAGAAAACAAGATGCCCGCTTCTAATCTAGCTCTGATTTTCTCCCCCGTCTTCTTCCAAACTTCAGCATTTGATGCACATAAATTAAAATTAAATGGTGAAGTCCTCACCCTTCTTTTTCAGAAAGAACATGTTGAGGCTCTTTTTCCTGAGAGCTCTTCTTAGCTTCTTCCGCTTTTAGATAATCTTCATAAAATTCAAACTCTCCGGGATTGTGTTTATTGTACTCCCGGATACGTTCACATTTCTGACACACACCAGCAGCATTTAAAGACAAAGAAAAGAACACTAATGATACATAATAAACAACTTTCACAACAACCTCTTCTATGAATTAATTTTTAATTATCAAATAATAAAAACCTTGTCAACCCACATAAAAACAAGTTATAAAAAAAATAAAAAAATAAGAGTACTTATTGTGGTCACTAAAATTTTAGTAGTGGATGACGAGCCTGACTTTGAATTGCTTATCACTCAATTTTTTAGAGCAAAAATTCAACAAAATCTTTTTCGGTTTTTATTTGTAGATAGTGTTAAAGAAGCATTGGATACTCTAAGAAATGACCCTGAAATTTCTATCGTGATTACTAACTTAAACGACCCGGGTAATGAACTCTTGCTGCTATTAGAAAAAGCGGCCTTGCTCGATCAGTTTTGTAAAGTCATCGTGATTTCTGCTTACGGCGACATGGCCAATGTTAGAATGGCGATGAATCGAGGGGCTTTTGATTTTATCATGAAACCCATTGACTTTAGCGACTTAGGACTAACGATTGATCGCTTGTTAGAACAAAGTTCCCTTTCCAAAGAAGCACTAGAAAACAAAAAAGCATTAGCCGATATCGAACGTCAACTGGACATCGCACGTACCATTCAACAATCCTTTATTCCTCATAACTTCAACCCTATGCCCTCTTTGCCTAGCATTGAAATATTTGGGAAAATGCTTCCCGCTAAGCATGTTGGTGGAGACTTTTTTGATTTTTTTCCTCTTGATGATAAGCATCTTGGTTTTGTTATCGCCGATGTTTCCGGCAAAGGAGTCCCTGCCGCCTTGTTCATGGCTGTTACCAGAACGATTATTCGCACCATCGCGATAAAAACAAACTCTCCCTTGGAAACAGTTCAAGAAACCAATAAATTACTTAATTACGAAAATGAAACGTCCCTATTTGTCACCGCTTTTTACGGCGTCATCAATTGTATTACTGGGGAAATGAGTTACAGCAATGCTGGACACAATCCTCCTTATCTTCTGTCTGAGGATCACAGCATCATCGAAATCGGTCGTCAGCAAGGATTACCTCTAGGTGTTTTAAGTGAACCGGAACTCTCTAGTCGCTTACCCTACACGGAAAGGCATCTACAATTAAAAGCCAATGACACTCTTATTCTCTATACGGATGGCGTTACAGAAGCTATGAATATCTCTTATAGAATGTTCGGAGAAAAGAAATTGACCAAGATCTTGCTAACGCTGAAAGACAAGTCTTTAGAAGAAATTGTTGATATTATTTTGGAAAGCGTAAAAAAACATGGCGGCAAAGCCGCCCAATCTGATGATTGTACCCTACTCGCTTTGCGCTACAAGGGGTAAAGCTTCTTCTTGAGATGTCAGGATTTTATAAATAGCTGCTTGTGCAATTGCAATTACAGGGACCGTCACAAATAAACCGAACAAAAGACATAAAGCACCCAGGGCATTGAGAAGATAAGCGATGATCGTAAACCAACATAGCTTTTCCTTTGACCCATAAACAACTTTGTTACTCGCTTTAAAAGATTCGATAACGCCGAAATTTTTTTCGATGATGAAGTAAGGATAGAGATAAAATTTTAATCCAAAAATAACACCTGGGATGATGAATAAAAAAAATCCTAGGCAAACCCCCAGATAGTATAGAACCTGCCCAAGCAAAAATCGGACAAAGTAGGGAAAAGTATCAAAAAAATCGACGAGTTCAACCTGTTCCTTTTGAACAATTTTTAAAGTCACGTTCGTAATTCCTAAGGAAGCGTAAGGGCCAAGAAGTATCGCTGCGAGTTGCAAAAGGCTAGAGAAAAAACCCATGCCTAAAAGAGATTCTATCACATTGGGAAGAGCCGTTAAAAAAACGGTAATCGCGATAATAGCCACCCACTTTGGCCAATGAGCTTTCCACCCCTCCCAACCAACCCCTAGTACCTCTTTAATTGTAAATCGATTTTCTACCATAGCCTACCCGCTTTAAAGTTTAATCTTTTGCTAAAAGCTTTTAATACCAAGCTCACTTGCAGTTGTAAAGTTTTTATTTGAACAAAAAATTGATTGCTCCTAGTATATTTCATTCATGATTAATCATCACTTGTTTGATAGAAACCCTGCCCTATTTCTTGGCCTTTCTTTTTATTTAGGCATCACCTTCGGAATCTACCAGGAATGGTTACTGCTGATCCCTTTTCTGTTTTTATTAACTAGTAGACGTATAGTTGGAGGGCTTTTCTTTGGAGCTATCGGCATCATTTTTAGTTTTAACTCATACCACTATAGCACAATTAATACGGAAGGAGCTATTGGCATCGCCACAGTCAATTTAGAAAGTGTTCACTATCAATATAGTCGATTTAACCAATTCTATTATTACAAAGGAACCTTAAATCACTTTGAGGCGCAGGATCCTTTAGCTAAATCTCCAAAGAACATACCTGTTAGCTTCAAAATTAAAGGTCGAAAATCTCAGAGGCCATTAGCAAACGGAACTTATCGCATATATGGCAGACTAACACCTTCCCCAGGTCAAAGATATCAGCTTAAGGTTCTTAATTCTGAATGGGAAAGGGTGCCTTATTCCTTTAGTTTTGGAGAGTTGAGATTTAAAGCAAAAAAAGCGTTTCATCGATTTTTAAGCCAAAAATTTAAACATTCACATGTAAGAAGCTTTTTAGCAGGGCTTGTTATCGGAGAATTTTCGGATAAAACATTACGAACAGCATTTTCACAGTTTGGACTATTACATCTGCTCGCTATTTCAGGGTTCCATTTTAGCTTTATGGCTATGATTTTTCGCGTCATACTCCGACCTCTTTGGGTACCCGTCAAAAGCGCCACCTTAATCTGCTTAGCCCTAACGCTCTACCTCCTACTTCTCGGTAATCACCCTTCCGTTCTTCGCGCATGGATAGCGATCATTGTGAGTTATAGTTCTTTAATTGCAAAAAGGCCGGTGAGCGGTCTTAATGCTTTGGGACTAGGGTTGATTGTTGTTCTTATCATTAAGCCTTCATTCTGTACACATATAGGCTTTCAATTTAGCTTTTTAGCTACGGCTGCTATTTTGCTTTTATTCCCCTTCGTAGATTCTCTGATAGAAAGGGTTTTTCCAAAACGCACCGAAAAAGAAATAGAATCACTAAGCTTTTTTGAAAAACACCTTCTACTTATTTTAGGGTTTTTTAAACCCGTGATTTCACTCAATTTAGTGACAACCATCGCTTCCTTACCGCTATCCATCTTTTATTTTAAAGAATTCCCTCTCCTCAGTCTCGTTTACAATCTTTTCATGCCCTTTTTTGTAATGGTAAGTCTTGTTCTGTTAACCCTTGGAATTTGTCTTCACCCCATCCCCCCTTTAAATTCTTTAATTCATCTCTTGAACGAAAAATTTACACTCTTTTTTCTTAACATGACCTTTGACACACCTAAAATTTTTAGTACCCACCTATCTTTTAACACAACAAGTCACTATCTAATCATCTATTATTCAGCATTATTAATCATTTCTATCTATTTAAATAATAGATTTAAAAACTCTCGTTATTCACAAAAATATGTATTTTGAATAAGATAGATTTATAAATATAGACCAAGGTCTACAAAGGAAGGTTTTTATGAAATTAACAAATTTTATGGCATTTGCTGTATTTTGTGGGATTTCATTATTCTCGACAAGAGAAGCAGAAGCACGCGTGCACTTTGGGATTAATATTGGAGGGCCAACGGTTGTTCGCGAAAGAGTTTATGTTCCAGAAGCTTACGAGCGAGTGTATGTTCCATGCTACCCCTGCTATGACAGAGTCTATGTCGCTCCAAGACCCTTATGTCGAGAAGTCCGTGTCGTTCCAGGACCCGGTTATTATCGAGAATATCCAAGGCCTGGAGTTTCATTTGGTTACTGGAGATATTAACTTTTGGCGCATGCTAAGTAAGGCATGCGCCTCTTCTTAATTAGCGATGGCAATACACGAAATTTCAATGGATGATCCAAGAGGCAAAGCGGCCACTTGAATGGTTTGCCGCGCTGGAGGACAATGCGACTTGAAATACTTACTATATTCTTCGTTCATCATCTGGAAATCTTGAAGGTCAGTCAAAAAGACATCACACCGCACAACATGATCTAAACTAGACCCACTCGCTTCCAGGATCGCCTTTAGGTGAGAAAACACTTGTGCTGTTAACTGCCTTATATCTCCCGAAATTAACTTCCCTGTCTTTAAGTCGATAGGAAGTTGGCCTGAAACAAAAACAAGCCCTCCTGCTTTAACAGCTTGTGTGTAGGGGCCAAGAGCCTTTGGCGCTTGATCTGTTACAATTTTTTCCATACGTGCTCCTTTGCAGGAGGATAGCATAGCAAACACCCAATTACTGGCCAATTCGAAATACTACACAAATTTCACCCATTATTTTACGTTGCGCTGTTAAACAAATTTTGTTAAATCACCCTAATAAGTTTAAAACTGTTTATTTCATTGAGAGGTGCTATGAGCTCAAGCCTTTTTCTCGAAGAAGAAGCTTCTAAACAGATTGCTTCTCAACTAGCCATTTTTTTATCTGACACCTACCTTGTTTATGTAAAAACACAAAATTTCCACTGGAATGTTCGCGATCCCCGCTTCTTTTCTCTTCATGAATTTTTTGAGGAACAGTACCAATCTTTAGCCTCGGCAATTGATGAAATTGCAGAACGGATACGCATGTTGGATGCCAAAACACCAGGATCACTCAACTCATTTCTAGAACTCACGCGTCTAGATGATGCTAAAGATGACCTCACCGCAGACATGATGCTAAAAATGCTTTTACAGGATCATCAAAGCATCATTCAATGGATACGTCCCGAAATCGAACAGACTTCTAAACTTGGTGATCAAGGCACAGCTGATCTACTCGTTCAAAGATTGCGTGCCCATGAAAAGGCGGCCTGGATGCTTAAAAGTCACTTTAAAAATAACTAAAGGAAATCATGAAAGCCATTGTGATTGACAATTTTGGGGGTAGTGACCAACTCAAACTAGCCGATTTACCCATTCCTCATCCTAAAGACAATGAAATTCAAATAGCTATTGAATATGCAGGCATCAATCCGGTCGATTGGAAAATACGGGAAGGACTCTTTAAAAGTAAGATGCCCCACGAGTTTCCTTTAATCTTAGGCTGGGATGCAGCAGGGACTGTCAGCGCTGTTGGGAAAAATGTAAGCAATTTTAGCATAGGTGATCGCGTTTTTGCCTTTTGTAGAAAACCAACGATCAAAGAGGGAACTTATGCAGAATACATTTGCTTCGATGCCAACCACATCGCCAAGATCCCTAAGCAACTCTCTTTTGCCCAAGCAGCTTCTCTGCCTTTAGTAGCGCTTACTGCCTGGCAAGCCCTCTTTGATGTTGCCAAATTGCAAAAAGGACAAACCGTTTTAATTCATGCAGGATCCGGTGGAGTAGGCAGCCTTGCCATTCAACTGGCCAAAAATGCAGGGGCTCATGTCATCACAACTTGCTCTATGAATAATGATGATTATGTAACAAAACTTGGTGCTGACCTGACGATTGATTACACCAAAGAAGACTTTGTAGAAAAAATACAAGAAAAGGGGAAGGGTGTCGATGTTGTTTTTGACACAATTGGAGGAAAAACCTTAAGGGATAGCCTGAGCATTATCAATCCAGGGGGTTGTCTTATAAGTATTGTCGAGCAGGTGGGCCCAGAAATTATTCAAGGCAAGGATATTCGAGTGGGCTATGTTTACGTACGTCCTGACGGAAAAGAATTAAAAAGCATCGCACATCTGATGGAAACAGGAAAGCTTGTTCCCCCAGAAATTAGTGAACTCCCATTAGCAAATGCTGCTCAAGCCCATGATAAAATTAGGTTAGGCCATACTCGCGGAAAAATGGTATTAAAAATTGGTAATGGTGACTAAAGGCCGGCTTCATCCATGGTTTTTAAACGAGGTGTCATTTCCCACATTTTTGGACCAATCACCTCTAAAAGCCTCTCAGTTAAAAAAGTCTCCAATTCTGGGTGTCTTCTTGCTAACCAAATGCGGAATTTATACATCTTACTAAATAGCTCGATCGCATATTCATTTTTGTTAGAAAATTTATCATTTTTTTCAAATTGTCCCACATCAATATGGACAGGATGATCGCCTATTACGCCAGTATTTTGCATAAGAGCATGGTCATTATCAGCAAATCCTCTTTCATATTCCGAAAGAACCATTTTTAGCAAATTGCTAAGCAGCATTTTAGCCTGATCAGTACGTCCATTTTGCATATATTCATCAATCATTGGACATAACATCTTGGCTCGTCTTTGCACCACGAACTCTAAATCATCAATATTAAGAGAGTGCTTGAGGCCTAGCTTATCATAAATGATCAGCCTTTGATTAAGGTGTTTAGTCTTATTAAGATGGACAAACAAAATCCCGGTTTCTTTAGCTAAATATTCACTTGCAATTTTCCAGCTCGAAAATAAGCTATTTAATTTTTCATTCTTCTTTACTAATTTTCTCTGTCTCAAGTTTTCAATGGGAGGAAAAAAAGAGAAGAGACTTAAGAAACGTTGGGGCCTGAATCGCTGGTATTTGAGAAACTTAATGACATATTGGCCATCTTCACTGCCAAATACATAGGATTGGCAGCCTTTTCCAAGATAATAAAAAGGTTGCTTTAACACTTGCAGGGCTTGTTCATTTGTTTCATCGCTATAAAAGACATCTCGTTGAGAATCATAGGAGAGATCAGAGGTGATATTGCTGATGGTAAAACCGGCTGTCAGTTGAAAGTAAAGTCGACTTCCGCCGTATAAAACCGTACTGAGAAGCATCAAAGCGATCAGCTTTGATGCGTGTCGTTGAATCCAAGTAACCATACCTAACTTAAAAAAACCGACCAAAAATACGGCTTACATCATTATAGGTAAGGAACAAGAAGAATAAAATGAGCAAGATGGCAAAAGGCAAAATAAGCTTTTCCATCGTCTTTGGTTTAATTCTTCTTCGGGTAATGATCTCGAAAAAGGAAAGAACAATGGTTCCGCCATCAAGCATAGGAATAGGAAGAAGATTTAAAATACCAAGATTTAAGCTAATGGCACCCAACCAATAAAGAGCTTCGCTAAAACTTAATTTCCATTGTTCCTGAACCACTTGAATAATTCCAATAGGACCGCTCATCCATTTAGGATTTAAATTACCGGTAAACAATGCAGATAATGTTCGCCAAATTTCTTGAAAAACATTTGAAAATAACTCAGTGGGTACCGGGTTGTATAACACCTTGCGATCCTGAACAGCAGGCAGACCGACCATTAATTGCTTTTCATGATTCTCAATCAAGTTCAGAAGTTGGTTACGCTTCTCGGGATCTTCAATAGCTTCAATTTCCTGCTTTTGTTCTTGTAGGCTATTGGTAAGCTCTATGCCGCCATCAATGTCCGCAAGAATTTCACTTCTTGTTCTAGGAATAACAGGATTTAACAAATAGAGATCTCCGGATTGCTTGATCGTTTTCTCTAAGCCAATTGAAGATGCGATTTTTTCGATATCTTTTGAATTCACCTCGGTCTCAAACTCTTTTTCTGTTTCTTGTACAGGGAGTACTTGGGAGAGTTCTTTCGACCGTTCTACAATAATAGAGAGATATCTTGATTGAATTTGCTTCAAAATTTCAGAAGAATGCTTCACAGGGACCCCATCTACGGCAATGATGCGATCACCTGGTTGTAAAGGAAGCTCTAAGCTAGTTAATGGATGGCTTGGGAAGGCCTCTTTCTCACTATCCTTATCGATAAAACGAATGTCATTTTCTACTACACCATCGTCGGTTAAGTTGTAGGGAATCATGTAAAGTTTTTGAAGCCGACTCATATTTAACTGAGCTTCGTATTGCCAGTCCACGAGCTCTTCTTTAAACTCTGAATTCATCCTTAATTCCTGGATCGGGACTCTTGGAACTCGTGCCAGCATGACCTTATTCCCTCGTTTGATGGTCAGAAGAACGCGTCCATCATTTAAGATATGAGATAAATGGTCTTGAGAAAACACACGCTGGCCATCCACCCAAACAATTCGATCACCATACTGGATACCGCTACCATTTAAAGGGGAGCTTGTAGGTAAAGGGTTTTCTGCACCATTGGCCAAACGATTGTAAATGATGTAGCTTGCTGGTTGCAACACGCCGGTGGTTAAAATGCCTTTTCCCATTGAGGATGGGTGTTCTACTGGTTGCACTCTCATATCAAAAGCAGATTTTTCACCTGCCTCATAATTGACCCGATTTCCTTTCATGCGAACAGTAGACGTAGCCGTCAATGCTGCATATAAATGGTCCTTTGTGTTCTGATAGGGATGGTCATCATAAGATAGGACCTCATCACCTGGACGAAGACCATTCTTATAAGCATCTGACTTAGAGTCTATCCAGCCAATCTTTGAACTAAACTCGGAAAAGTTTTTTTCTCTTCCCCCACCGATCCAGAGGAGGGAAAAAAGTAAAAGAGCGAATAGGATATTGACAAAAGGGCCCATAAACGCAACCTTGATCCTATCCCATGGGGATTTGCCAAAAAAGCCATCTTTAACCGAATAAGGATCAATATTTTTTTCAGTATCGGTGCCGGCAATACGAACATATCCCCCGAATAACAACCAGCCAATCTGCCACTTGACCCCATCCATCATCCAAGAAACTAAAGGTCGTCCAAAACCTATTGAAAAGGTCTCGACACGCATACCCACTCTTCTTGCCATAAAATAGTGGCCAAGCTCATGGATAAATATAAGAAAACTTAATCCTAAAATGGCAAATATAAGATAGATCAAATTGAACATAATAACCTTATTTTGGCTGCCTGTTAAAATAATAATTTTGCTTCTTCAAATGGTGGACTCATCTATATGACTGACTAAATCGGCTCATCCAAATGCCATGCAGGAGATTTATTTTAATCAATCCATGTGGTCAGAAATATAAATTCTAACCTCCTCTGCAGAATAAAATCAAATGGCTTTATTGTTCTTAAGAATTGTGTACCCAATTTAAAAAAACATTATAACTTTAAGTTATTTACAATCAAAAATTTAAGAAAAAAAACTAATGTTATTATCAATCACTCGGCCTATTTTTGTAAAATCTTAATGTTTCCTTAATGACGATTTGGAAAATGTTGACTTCTAACATACAACCACGAGGTTTCTTATTATGTCTAGTACCCCTGCATTTACCCCTGTATTTACCCCTGGACCCATATCCGGATATCCTTCTGCCCCACCGCTTGCGACGCTGACCAATATGCAGCGTGTTTCTTCAGGAATTCATGGACGTCCCGTCTCCGTATTAACTCCAGGCAAAGAATCTCACTTACCGAGAACAACCTCCTCGCCATTCCCAACTCTTCACCAGCTTCTTGCAGATGACAGGCGGCCAAGTCCTATGGCGTCCAGCAGCTACTCCACCGACTTTGTAAATGATCGGCTGAGGGCACATCCGCAAGAAAGAACGTTCCATGTAAGACCAGTTGCCGGAAACAATTTCTCATCAAGAATTCAAGGTAGCGGCATTCCTAAACCACGTCACACATCAAAACGCAAAAGACGAATAGTCACTCCCTCCTCCAATAGCTATTTAGCGCGAATCATTCGATTAATCAAGCTCCTCTTTTGTTGCTGTTGCTATTCTTAAATGGCGACCAAATTTGTCGTACAGGTCATTTCCTGAACTCAGGTGTTTAGAATCGATTGAAGCGTGAGGTTAATCCCTTAGAAAAAAAATCGATACTAGACAGGTGATTTGTACGGCAATGAGATGTAAAGTCCTATCAAAGAAAACTCATGGAAGTTTTCATTAAACTTTATCAACGCTAAAGTCCTGCTATTTTGATCTTCAATAGGATCCAGTGACAAGAATAAGTGGCGTCAAAGTTAGCTTTAAACGAAGCTTGGCAACGATTCAGCCCTTAGGAGAAATCCATCCTAGGATGCCTTTTCAGTAGTGCGAAAAGAACTTATCGTTTTAAACAAAGCGGTAAGTAAATAGAAAAGGACTGAAACAGAAACAACAACTCCCGCTGTAGATAGAGCCAGATCATGGATTGTAAAAAGGTGTCGAGCAATTGCAACGCCAAAGAGAGATGAAGCCACACCGTAGAAAATAGCCATACAGAGCATACCTCGCAACGACCGCACAGAAAGACGACTGGTTAAAGCAGGTCCTGTAATAAAGGCTAACACCATCAGAACACCAACCGCTCTAAATGCTCCCACAATCGTTGCCGAGACCAGCCCCATCAGTAGGTAATTGTAAAAAGAAGCGGATATACCCAACGCCCTTGCAAAGGAGGCATCGAATGTCGTTATTTGAAACTCTTTAAAAAAAAGGGTCAAGCAAACAAGATTCAACCCTAGAATGGTAAAAACGAGTTTAAGATCATCTTTGTGAAGGGCATCTACATTTCCCATCACAACCTCAACACCGATGTGTGCATTACGTGTGAGTAATGTGACAAGAACCACACCTAGCGCAAATAGTGAAGTAAAGACGATACCTGTGCTAGCATCCTCCTGCAGCTTACCTGTTTTAGTTAAAAATTCGGTCAAGAAAGTCGTCAGCAGTCCAATCGCAAAGGAGGCGATGAGCATCATGTAAATATTGAGCTGAGTACCATCAAAAAGAGCATCGATTTCGTTTCTGCTAAATAGAAAAGCGATCAGGATCCCAAGCAGAATCGTGTGAGACAGGGAATTAGCCATCATCGTCATCTTTCTTAAAACAAGAAAACTGCCAACAAGCGCAGATGAAGCGGCGACCCCTGCCAAAACTAACACTTGAAGTTCATCGGGTGCCAGTTCCCTTAGCCCCACTTCTCCAAAGATTAAACCCTGAATTCTTTTAAATAGGACGAGAAAAAACCCTAGAAAGTCCTGCCCGTAGTAAGGATTATAATATTTCATCATCTGTCCTTCTTTGGAATAGGTTGAGCATGCGGGTCTTCCTTAGGGTCATTTAAAAGCAGAGTCAGCTCTTTTTCAATTTCAGGGGTGATAATATGCTCCATTTCCTCCGCGCTTTTATGCACCTTTTCGATCCCTACTCCCAAATAATCTGCAAGATAGACTTCCCATAAACGGTGCAATCTAACAATCCTGGCAGCGCGAATCGCTCCATCCTGTGTTAGCTTGTAGTTTAAAGCCATTGTTCTTTCTAACCACCCTTGCCGAATCATTCTCTGAAGGATTAGTCTGAAAAAAAGCGCATTCCCAGAGTAAAAACACTTTAAATTGTCAAAAGAAGCCTCATGTGTTTCGCCTTGTCGCCATAGGGTCTTTAAAAGGTTTTCAACTTGGCATTGATAGCTAAACCGATAACTTCTCATCTGCTTATAAGCAAGACCTCTCTCTTTTGCAAAAAGGAGAGAAAATAGGCAAAACAAAGTAGCTATCAATACAATCAAAGGCCCAGAAGGTAGAGCTAATCGCGCACTAGGGTATAAAATGGCGAGGTAGCGAGAAACCTCCACAGATAAGTAAGTACCTAAAAAAGCACTACACAAGCCAAAAAAGGCTGAGATTAAGAACATGCTTGATAGGCGGTTTGTATACTGCCTTGCTGCAGCAGCAGGAGCGATAAGCATCCCCGACATGAGTACTACACCTACTGAACGAATGCCCACAACCAATGAAAGGACGATCAGAAAAAAAAAGACTCCTGTCACCAGCCGCGTATTAATCCCTTGAGTCTTTGCATACAGCTCATCAAACACAACAATTTTTAATTCTTTCTTAAGTAAAAGGAGAGCAAAGATGATCACCAAAGTTAGTGTACCATAAATAAAAGTATGGATATCAGTCATCGTGGCAGATTGACCATAAAAATAAACTTGAATCTGACGATAAAGGTACGAATAGCGAAATTGAACGTCACTGGCCAATAGGATCCCTATCCCAAAAAAAGAGGAGAGCACAAAGCATAAACTGGCATCAGGATGCACACCCTTTTTCTGAAGATATTGGATGCAAAAAATGCCCAACAGGGCTGTAATCCCAGCACCGCCTAAAATAGCTAGTGAGGTTTGAAAAGGAAGATCTTGGTCCCCCCAGATCAATCCAATCAACATGATTCCCAGAACCACTCCAGGATATGAAGCGTGAGAAAGAGCCTCACCTAACAATGATTCTTTACGCAGAAAAACAACCACACCCACCAGCGAAGCTGCCATACACATCAGCATCGAGGCAATCATTGGTGCTCTTAAAACAGGATCAAAAAAATAGTCAACGACATTCAGCATGGCTAAATTTTACCGGTAGATTTTTCCTCGGAAAGTTTTAAGGCTTCGTCAAAAAGTGCAAAGTTTTTTCCGTAAGCAGTATTCAGGTGATGAGCATTAAATACTTCCTTTAACGGCCCATATGCCACAAGTCTTAGATTTAAAATAATGAGCCAATCAAACATTGCATCGATGGAATTGAGATCATGATGAACAACAAAGACGGTCTTATTTTGAGACACTAAATCCTTCATCACTTGAATTAACGTTTTTTCTGTCGCTAAGTCTACTCCGGTAAAAGGCTCATCCATAAAATAGACATCAGCTTCTTGGATAAGAGCTCTAGCTAAGAAAACTCGCTGTTGTTGACCACCTGAGAGCTGGCTAATTTGCCGATCAGCATATTTGGCCATCCCTACAAGCTCAAGATAGTCATCCACAGCCTTATAATCTGCCTCTCGAGGGCGTTTAAAAAGACCTAATCTTCCATACCTTCCCATTAAAACCAGCTCCTTGACAGTAATAGGAAAATCCCAATCAACAGATTCTCGTTGAGGAACGTAGGCAATCTTTTGACGGACTTGTTTCAATGGTTGCCCGAAAAACTCAACCTTACCCGTTAAAGAAGGAGTTAAACCTAAGATGGTTTTAATGAAGGTACTTTTTCCTGCTCCGTTAGGTCCAATGATCCCCACGAGCACCCCAGAAGGAACTTTAAGAGAAATATCCCATAAGACGGGAGTTTTGTCATAGTTAACAGAAAGCTGGTCAACTTCTAAAGCAAGCAAGTCATTCATACTTAAGGGTTCTTTTTTAAATGTCTTGTAATCGTTAATGCATTATGCATAATCATTTTTAGATAGGTATCGCCATCTGATCCTGGTCGTCCCATTGCATCTCCGTATAGATAATCATCGGCAATCACTACATCGAGGCCTTTTTCTTTTCCTGCCGAAACAATTTTTTTTATAGAATCACGACTCACATTGGATTCAGGAAATAAAACACGTATATTGTATCGACTTAGATGATCAATGATCAACTGAATATCATATGGGTTCAGTTGACTGTCTGGGGCAAGCCCTTCCGGTGCTGCAAAACGCTTTTGCCAAAGATGGTGCTCCACTTCCCCTTTCTCAGCAAGGTAGGCTCTTGCAAAATAGTTAAAGGCATCATGGCTCGTAACAAGAAAACGTTTTCTTTCCGGTATTTCTTGAATTAATCGTTTCACTTCTTGATGCTGAGCAATCATTTTCTCCATCAACTTCTCCCCGTTTGCACGGTACTCGTCTTCATGATCGGGATCTTGTTCGCTCAATAGATTAACAATATAAGGCACAGTCATAGCCCAAAGCTCGATATCCATCCAGATATGCGGGTCTACTTGCCCGCTTTCAAAAATAGCTAAATGCGGATGATCTCTAAAAATTAAATTGCCCAGCTCGATAACTTTAGGACTTGTTTGAAGGTAGTGTTGTAGACTTGCGCCATGCTCAAGACCCAGTCCATTTGCAAAAATAATATCAGCTGTTTTTAGCTTTTCATCATCCCCTTTGACCAATTGATAGCTGTGTGGGTCTAACTCTCCTTTGATAAGAGCAATAGTACTTACGCGCCCTTTTGCAACACCCTCAACCACATCCTTGACCATTGCTGTGGTAGTCAACACTTTTAGTGTATCATTTGATTCCATCCAAGCTTTAGTAGAATCGCTGCCTTGAGAACGACAAGCACATAAAATGATAAGTAAAACAATTAATCTTTTATTCATGGCTTAAGCCTGCTAATTTTCTTAATAATGGATAGTCATAAATACCCATTGAGCATCCTGCAGTAAACTCGATTTGTAAAGCATATCTCCCAACACTAACTATTCTTGTCGCTTTTACCTCACGAGTGTTGTTTTTTTTTATCTCATGACAGCTTGCGCATGGGCAATTCGCTTGTACATTTTGCAGATAATAGTCTGCTTTTGCTCCATCGTTCCACTCAATCGTGAAGTGAAAGTTGTCTTTCTGATAAATATTTTTTATAAAATAACTCATGTTGGAATCTCCTTCCAAGGGATGTCAAAACAAGAAACAGCCTCCTCTTGATAAATCCTCAAGGATTCTAAACGAGCCTCCACTTCTTTTGCCAACTGCATAAATACTTGTTGTGGGCCTTTGTTATCTTCATTTGCAAAAATAGATATGCCATGATCAAGGCACTGCCCTATTAGCGGATCCAATGGGATTTCTCCCAAGAAGGGGATTCCCTTCTCACTCGCTAATAGCTTACCCCCTTCTCGTCCAAAAAGAAATATTTTTTCGCTGGTTGTTTCATTCCAGTAATAGCTCATGTTCTCTACAACGCCAAGGCAAGGAACCTTGACCTGGTCAAAGAGATGCATGGCTTTTCGCACATCCATCAAAGCCACTTCTTGGGGGGTTGTGACAATAATCGCAGCATTCAATTGCGCTTTCTGGGCCAGTGTTAACTGTACATCACCAGTGCCTGGAGGAAAATCAATCAGGAGAAAATCAAGATCGCCCCAATCCACATTTTGAACAAATTGTTGAATGAGGCCATTAGCAATCGGTGCCCTGACGGCAATAGAGTCCGTCTGATTGCGAAAGTAGGCTATTGACATCACTTTGATCCCCAGGCATACAGCAGGCAACAGCTTCTCACCTCGCTTCGTCGGCATTAAATCAGGAGGAAGCATTTTTCGTATTGAAGGCCCATAAATATCTGCATCAAGGATGCCTACCTGATAACCTTTTTCCTTCAAAGCCAGTGCTAGGTCAACAGTAATCGTTGATTTACCTACCCCTCCCTTCCCTGCAGCGATTGCTAGAACATGCTCGATTCGATTTTTTCTCTCTTGATATAATTTTAAAGGCATATAAATCCCCTACTTTACTAACGCATTTACTCTAAAGCTCAAAAGCCCCCTTTCCATAAGGACACTAAAGACAAGATTTCTTAATTGTAAAACGACATCGTACAGAAAAGGCTTTTTTTTAGCTTCATCATCATAAAAATTAGTCGTGGTTAACCTTTAAGTTTGTCTAAAAGAATGGTCATCGAAGGAATGGCTCTAATAGCAATCCCTTAAATATGAATCACTTTTCTTTAACTAAACTGTTTTGCAAAGGTCTCTTTTTGCACCAATTAGTTGTTACGTTGCCATAATCAAACATTAAAAAAGCAATAATGCTAGAAAGTAAAAGCAAAAGCAATTTTAAGATATTTTATAATTTGATGTTGCACAAAATCATATAATTTTCTAAATTCCCGTTAGTAAATAAAGGATGCTAGTTAAAATCGTCCAATTCGTGAATGATAGCTCCTAAATATTACAAAAACTAATGTAGTTGAAAAAAGCGAAATAAATAACAAACTGCTTTTTTAGCTATGAAAAATTATACTTTATAATTTTAATTACAGTGTGGATTGCTATTGACCTCACTGACAAGCACAACAACAAAGAAAATAAAGGAAGGTTTTCATGAGCACACAACATAAACCTGAAAACAAGCATCTCGAAACTCTGATTTCAACAGCAATGAAAAAAGTAGGAGCAAAAAAAGAAAACGACATCTGTCGCTATCTTCCTGTTTCAAAAGGTGGCTACATTCACCACTTCAGTATGCGTAAAATGAAATCAGAAGATCCGGAACAGTTAAATTCTTTAATCAGCAAGTATATTATTAACACGTCCACACCTTCAAAAGTGGCACCTAAAGCGAGGGCTCCGAGAGGCTCACGTAAGCGTCGCGATCACTTACCATTAACAAAACAAGATATCGATCGTTTACTTTCTTTAGCACGTCAATCTGGCGAAAAAGATATTATTAGAAAACTTACTCCAAGAAAAGATCTAAGAAGTATTAAAAGAGAACTCATTGCTTCTATTAAACACAATGAAGTCCAGGAAGAACTTTGGCACACTTATGTTGAAATTATCAACAGTCAAAACCAACTAAACGGGAATCAACCAACAGCAGCTAGCTTTACCGTCGCGCCCAGCGCTTAAATCTTCATCCATTAATGCATGGGGCCGATCATTCATTGAACAACCCCATGTCTCTCTTTTAACCACAAAGTTGATAAAAAATGGAAATTTTCCTTTAAAAAAAGAGAAACCCCTGGCATAAAATTTGTCAGGTTCTTCTCCTTCCCCTCCGTATCTAGATATCGCTTGCAAAATAACTAATTCAACATTATACTTTGTATTCTTAGATCTAGATTTTATATGAAAAATCAATTTTCTAAGCCATTAACAAAATTGAGGTTTAAATATGTCTGAGACCAAACATGAGTTTGGCAAATGGCGGTCTTTTTTCTGGCCCGTCCATGGTTACGAGTTAAAAAAACTCCTGCCAATGTTTCTGATGTTTTTTTGTATTTCTTTTAACTACACAATCTTGAGGGATACTAAGGATACGCTCGTTGTGACTGCATCGGGTGCGGAAACAATCCCTTTCTTGAAAGTTTGGGGCGTGGTTCCTGCCGCTGTTATCTTTATGCTTATTTATGCGAAAATGAGCAACATTTTAAGCAAAGAGAACCTCTTTTACGCAACGATCGCCCCTTTTTTGGTGTTCTTTGCTTTTTTTGCATATGTTCTATATCCCAATCGTGAAGCGCTCCACCCAGACGCTACAGCGGACTACCTTCAAAGCGTTTTACCGCTTGGTCTAAAAGGGTTGATCGCATGCTTTCGAAACTGGACCTACTCTCTATTTTATATCCTCTCTGAGCTATGGGGTAGCGTTGTTCTTTCCCTACTTTTCTGGGGATTCGCTAATGACATTACAAGAGTTACTGAAGCCAAGCGTTTCTACAGCCTATTTGGTCTTGGAGCAAACGTTGCCCTTCTCTTCTCCGGCCCAGCAATTGTTTACGTTTCGGACATTCGCAAAACACTTCCTGCCGACGTAGATGCTTGGCAAGTATCTCTTAACTATCTCATGACAATGGTTGTCATCGCTGGTGCCGCTATTATTGCCATATACTGGTGGATTAACCGTAACGTGCTAACCGACCCAAGGTTTTACGACCCAACAGAAGAGAAAAAGACAAAAAAATCAAAACCAAAAATGTCTATCACCGAAAGCTTTGCTTTCCTGCTCAAATCAAAGTATATCCTTTGCTTAGCGATTTTGGTTATTAGTTATGGTATTTCTATCAATCTCGTAGAAGTTACCTGGAAAAGCCAACTCAAGCTTCAGTATCCAAACGCAAACGACTACAGCACTTTTATGGGTAAGTTCTCATTCTGCACGGGCCTTGTCACCATCTTCATGATGCTTTTTGTTGGTGGCAACCTTATTCGTAAAAAAGGTTGGGGCTTTGCAGCAATGATCACTCCCGTTGTTCTATTGCTGACCGGAGCCGGCTTCTTTGGTTTCGTACTATTTAGAGACAACCTTGCTGGGTTAATCAGTACCTTAGGAACTTCACCACTCTTCCTAGCAGTGATGTTTGGTGCTGCTCAAAACATTATGAGTAAATCAGCAAAGTACTCCCTCTTCGATCCGACAAAAGAAATGGCCTACATTCCTTTAGACCAGGAATCTAAAGTGAAAGGTAAAGCAGCAATTGACGTTGTTGGCGCTCGTTTGGGCAAGTCAGGTGGATCTTTTGTCCAGCAAGCTCTGCTTGTAGGATTTGGATCGATTGCCGCAATCACTCCTTATGTTGCCGCAATCCTCTTTGTAATCATTGTTGCATGGATCTATGCTGTTAAAGCTCTTAACAAACAATTTGTTGAGTTGACCAGCGAGAAACCACAACAAGCACCAGTCTCTTCACAGCAAACAGCTCCGGCTTCAAGCTAATGAGAATAAAGCCCCCTGATCAGGGGGCTTTTTTATTCTGTTAAAATTATCCCTACCAACAACACTCCCGATTTTAGCCACTTAAAAGATCTCAAGGTTCTATCTATAGACAGAATCTTAGAGATTTTGCTATCATACACTCACATAACTCGACTTTGATTTTTCGCTGGAGATCTTCTAAGGCGCTAACCTATTAAACCCGGCTACAGCTTCTTACGATTGACAACAAAAATCAAAACCAAAGTCAAAAATCATTGAATAACAAGGAAACTCCTCTGCTATGGAAAAGCAAAAACGCTGGCAGTTTTATTTAATATTGACAGTCATTCTTTTGACTCTATATAACATCCTACCGACGGTCTTCTATTATACGAAGCCCCTTAAGGCTCCTATCGATGAAAGCCGTGCTACAAAAGTTGCCAAACAGATCGTCGACCGTGTAGACGTATTAGAGCAAGATGCCATTGACTGGCTCTACTCTTTTAATAAACTTCTTCACTTAAAGCCTGAAAAAATCGAATTGCAGAAAGACAATGCTGGTTTGATTAGAGTGAGCTATAAGAGCAAAGAAGAAGCCGATCGTTTAAAAAAGTTTCTACCTAGGGCAGGTCTTCTTATTCCTTTTGCTCCATCGCAGCTAGAACTTTATCCGCAAAATACGGACACAAACGTCGTTTACGTCTCTCGTCAAGTGCCCATCCATTTAGATAAAAAAGAAGTCAATACACTATTTCGGTATATTCCCAAGTATGAGAATGAAAAGATTTCTCAGGGATACAAAGATATGGTTTACGACAGCACTCAGGAGCTAGCTCTTAGCTTTGGAGGCTCTAATCCCCTTGCTCAACGCATTCATAGTATTTTATCCCAGGAAAATAAAACGGCTAATGACGATGCTCTAATTAACTTAGCCAAAGAACTTGTAGATCTCGAAAAGACATTTTCTAAAAACCCCGAAATCTTAAAGCGTTTCTACGCAGGTGTTGGGCAGGTTCAATCTGCTGAGCGTAAGGAATTTTCGATTCAAAAGTTAATTGCTCAACTAGAAACAGCACAAGATCGTGCTAACATTGCCAAAGAAAAACTTGAAAGTGAGCGCAAAAAGTTAAATGAACAAAAGATATCCTTAGACCCTTCTCAAGAACAAGTGTTAACGATGTTAGAGGGCAACTCAAAGTCATTAGCATCAGCCATTAGTCTGCTTAAAAAAAATGATTTTAAAGTTGCAGCGTCCCCTTTAAATGACAAAGAGTTTCAAGCTCTTTGGAAAGCAAGCGAGGAGCATTTAAAACCCGGTGAATCCCAGCAAACCATCAACTTAAACAACAGCAATCCTATTGTGGAAGCTCTCATCGTTGACTGGAACAGCGACCAGATTATCCTTAAGCTTTTTGATGATATTGAAAAATTAAGACACACAGAAGTGACATCTGAAGCTTCTGCTTATCAGAAAGAAAAAATTAATCAATATGTGATTAACGAGATTGCGCGAGCAGCTCGGCTAGCTGACGAGAAGATTGTACCTCATGATGATACCTTTGCTGTCTTACTAAGTCAGTTGCCTGATAGTCAAAGTTTTCTCGCGTTAGATTTGGGTCAGGTTGCGACAAAACAAAGCCAAGTGATTAAAGAGCAAATTGCCGAGAGTTTTACCCCTGCCTATCCTGATTTTAAGCAAGAGGTTTATCCGGTTCGCTTTTACAGTGATTGGAAAAATGAATCTCCACAAGATAAAAGGTTGGGATTTGTCATTTATGCTCCTTCGATCTATCAAGAAACCGCACTGCAAGGCTTTAGAAAAGGCTCTATCTACGTGATTGCCAAAGGATTAGATGCGATTGCCGACAAAGCAAGGGCGAACCCTCAAAGCTTAGAAAATAAGGCTTTGCAAAATGACCTCGACCAACTGAAAGCTCTCTTTCAAAATATGAATTTCATTGGTTATTCAGCAGCCGACTATGATGTGGCCCCGCAATTTGCCAATGACTATATCTTCGAGTTGAATGACTATTACAGTAGCCTATTGAAAGCAACTCGTGAAAATTTTGAAGTAAAAGGCAGTAAAAAAATGGCTATTTTACCTTTTACCAATGTTGAGCAGCGTATCATCACCCTAAACAAAATTGAAGATCAGGAACAAGAGGACCTCTTGCGCTGGGCTGAGGAATATCAAGCAGCTCAGGTTGATATCGACCCTTCTGCTAAGTATCAGGTCCCTGCACCAACTAAAAGCCCTTTCTTCAATAATTTTTTAATCAGCTTTAAAAAGTACTTTAGAGGTGATGATCGAAAAATTATTAAGTGGGGTCTTGATCTATCAGGGGGAAAAACGGTTAGAATCGGCCTTCGCGACCACAACAACCAGCCAGTAACAAATCCAGATGATCTAAAACAGTCCGTAAACGAACTTTACACTCGTATTAACAAGATGGGCGTTTCAGAAAGAACCATTAGGATTGAAAACAATCATATTGTTTTAGAGTTTCCTGGCTCACAAGCTTTATCCGCTCAAGATCTGGTTAAAGCATCGGCGATGTACTTCCATGTCGTCAACGAGAAATTTAACGCAGGAAATAGTATCCTCAAAACTTCGATTCAACAATTTTTGCAAGATATATGGAATGAAGCCGTAGTCACCAACCGTAAGGATACTGAAAGCATCAATGAGATCGCCTGGCATCACCTTGGAGGAGAGTCTCTTAATGATGAGAACCCACAACCTTTAAGCGAGCATGCTCGTATTCTTTATGAGAACGGCCTCAGGATTGCAAACCCGCATGAGAAAAATGCAAGTAACGCGTTCAACGACTCCCTATCTAAAATTGCCATGATGCGAGGTAATGACTTTACAGAGTGGGATGGCCAGACAAACCCACTCATGGTTGTCTTTAACAACTATGCTCTCGAAGGATCAAGCTTAACAAATGTAACGGTTGGCTATGACCCTACCGAAGGTAACCACCTCTCTTTCTCTGTAAAAAAATCTTATGAAGGCTCAGGAGACAGAAGCTCGCAAAGCCCAAGAGATGATTTCTATACTTGGACCTCTCAATTCTCTGAAGATAAAATTGCAGGAACGCCAAAAGAAGCTTATACTCAAGGCCGTGGCTGGAGAATGGCTGTGATTTTAAACGATCAGATCATCAGTAAACCAGCCCTAAGAGCTGCTTTAAGAGATAGTGCTACGATCAGCGGTCGGTTTACTCAAAGAGAGGTCAGTCAACTTGCTGCAGACCTTAAAGCCGGCTCTCTTAGTTTCACCCCACGCATTTTGTCTGAGCAAAATGTGAGTTCAGAACTAGGAAGCGAAGAAAAGACACAAGGAATCATGGCATCGATCATCGGTCTAGTATTAGTCGTTGCGGCTATGATCGGTTACTATCGTTTTGCCGGCCTTGTAGCGTCTTGCGCAGTCCTCTTTAACATCTTCATCATGTGGGGGGTACTACAGAACTTAGACGCAGCCTTAACTCTTCCTGCTATTGCGGGTATCGTACTTACGATTGGTATGGCAGTGGATGCTAATGTGCTTGTTTTTGAGCGCATAAGAGAAGAATTTGCTGTCTCCGGACGCATAGCCTCCGCAATACAAGCCGGCTATAAAAAAGCCTTTAGCGCTATCGTAGACTCTAACATTACAACAATTATTGCCGCCTTGATCTTAATCCAATTTGATTCAGGACCTATCAAGGGTTTTGCTATCACTTTAATTGTCGGCATTGTTTCCTCAATGTTTACTGCCTTGTTTATGACACGCTTTTTCTTTGCTGGCTGGGTGCAAAACCCCAAGCATAAATCGCTTAGCATGGCACAATTTATCGGGAAAACGCATATTGATTTCTTAAAATATGCGAAACCTGCCATCACCGGCTCTATCATTGTGATGCTCATCGGATCCTACCTTCTCTTTAATGAAAGAAGGACGATATTTGGCATGGACTTTACCGGAGGCTATGCTCTAACCGTAGAGGTGGAAGGCAATCCTAGCGACACATCTTATCGCTCATCTGCTCTTAATGCCCTACTGGCACATGGTGCAAGTGCGCGAGATGTGAATATTAGGGAATTAACAAGACCTAACCAGTTAAAAATCCAGCTAGGAATTGGCATGGAGGAAAAAGGGCAACCTTTTTACCAGATGCCAGAAAAAGTGGATAATGAGAAACTCACTTATTCCTACCAAAACAATCCTCGCCTTGTTTGGATTGTAAAAACACTGGAGGATGCAAATTTGAAACTCTCTGATTCTCAACTTGCAAGTCTAGACAGCAACTGGACAGTCATGAGCGGGCAGTTTTCAGATGCAATGCGTAACAATGCCCTGATGGCCCTTTCTTTAGCCCTGATAAGCATTTTAATTTACATTACCTTCCGTTTTGAATTTAAGTATGCTTTAGCAGCCGTCATTGGTCTTGCCCACGACGTATTGATCACATTAGGTATCCTGGCAGCATTTCATGCTCTTGGTTTTGCCGTGCAAATTGATCTTCAAGTCATCGGTGCTATTATGACAATTATTGGGTACTCTTTAAATGATACTATCATTGTATTTGATCGGATTAGAGAGGATATCCGTATTTTACGTAAGATGTCATTCTATGAAGTCATTAATCATGCGCTGAATGTCACTTTAAGTCGAACAGTGATGACATCGGGATCAACACTGCTCGTTCTCCTCGCATTGGTTCTTTTTGGAGGCCAGTCAATTTTTGCATTCTCGTTAGTCATGACAATTGGTGTATTGGTGGGAACATTTTCCTCCCTTTTCATTGCAACTCCGGCTCTCCTCTACTTGCATCATAGAGAAGAAGCTGAGAATCAACGCCATCTTGTCGCAAAAAAAGGCTAGTTTCTTGAAAAGGCGGTTCCGAAAAACCGCCTTTTCAATCAAGTTTTCTCCTTCTATTCCCATTCTTCTCTTGACATTCTTAAATAAGACGTTAAAATAAAATTAGTCCTAGATAAAAGAATATTGGTCCATCAAACGGAAAAATTTATGATTGGTTAATCTTTTAGTAGCTCTCATAAATTCCAAAGGGGTAATGATAAGGTTTAATTAGCATTTAAGCATTAAATTTAGACCGTAGTTTTATATTTATAGCATGATGTTAACTCGTTAACATGCACAGTTATTGCCCTGTTATTTTTTTTAATTTCTTCGTGGTTAAAATTATAAAAACCTGTAACAGCTTTGTTTTCTTTAAGCGTTAGAGCTTCTTTAATGTAAAACTGTGTCGGTTTAAACAAGCCTTCTCTTACTAAAGACTGTTATTCATTGGGACTGTGGAGTCTGATAGACAATTCTATTAGAAAGCTAACGCCAGAGACATGTCTAAGGACAACTGGCAAGTTAAGTAACCCTTGGAGCAATCCCGATGTTTTCTTCTTTTACTACTGCTGAAGAACCCTTATGGTTGTTCCCTAAGCATGACCCTCAGTTTCTTGAGAAGATCATTAAAGAATTTAAAATTCATCCTGTCATCGCACAAATTCTTATCTCTCGAAACTTTAAAAATTTAGATGACATTCATGATTATCTCTATGCCAAATTGCCCGACCTTCACGACCCTTTTTTGATGTCTGAAATGCCTAAGGCCGTGCATAGAGTAACAAAGGCTATTCAAAACCATGAAAATATTCTCATTTATGGCGACAACGATGTCGATGGGATGACAGGCACGGCTTTACTGACCGAATTTCTCCAATTTTTAGGAGCGAATGTTTTTTTCTACATCTCGAGTAGAAGTATGCGTAGGCAAAGTCTCGTCATCGAAGCACTTGAATATGCCAAAAAGAATGACTGTAAGCTATTAATTACGGTTGATTGCGGTATCACCGCAGCCGTTGAAATTGCACAATTAGCTGAGCATGGGGTTGATGTTATCATTACAGATCATCATGAGCCCACGGATACAATTCCTCATTGTGTAGCTACCCTTAACCCCAAACTTGTCAACAACCTCTACCCTAACCGAGATCTAACAGGTGTAGGCGTCGCCTTTAAACTCGCACATGCCATCACTAACACTTTCATCGATGAGGGCAAAGTCTCTCCAAAGAAAATTGATTTAAAAGGCTATCTCGATTTGGTTGCGTTAGGAACGATTTCAGACATGGGCGCGCTATTAGGGGAAAATCGGATTCTAGTCAATTACGGGTTAAGGCAGCTTAAGAAAACAAAACGAATTGGATTAGCCAAGCTAATCTCTATTTCAGATGCAGATCTCAACGATTTATCTGCCTACGTGATTGCGTCAAAAGTCGCTCCACGCTTAAATAGTCTAGGACGTATTGATAATCCTCAAAAAGGTGTCGAATTATTATTAATTCGTAATGCTGCCCTTGCGGAAAAAATGGCAATTGATTTGGATCTTAACAATAGTGAAAGACAAAAAATTGAAAAATTAATGATCGCCGATGTCGAAAACATGATCCAAATGAACCCTGAAATGCTTAAGAACAAAGCAATTGTTCTTGTTTCAGAAAAGTGGCACCCGGGTATCATTGCGATTCTTTCCACAAGAATCTCCAAGCATTATAATCGACCCGCTTTAATGATTGCGATTGATAAAGACTTAGGAAAAGGCTCCTTACGTTCTATTCATGAATTCCCTCTTTTACCCATTTTAAAGCAGAATGCCGATCTTCTCCTCAACTTTGGTGGCCATGATTTTGCCGCAGGCCTTACTCTTAAAGCGGAAAATATTGATGAATTTGCCTCAAACTTTATCGAATATGCTAATAACAAGTTAACGGATCAAGATATTTTACCAAAACTTTACTTAGACGCTGAGGTTAAGTTTGAAGATCTTACATTTGATTTGATGGAGTCGATTAAACTGTTGGAGCCTTTTGGAAATGAAAATCCTCCACCGATTCTCTATTCAGAATCTAAGCAAATTTGGCCGCCGAAAATTGTAGGCAAGTTTCATGTGAAACTTTACCTTGAGCAAGAAGGAGGACGCATGCTGGAAGGGATGGCCTTTAATCGAGCTCAACATATTGCTAAATTCCGCAGCAAACACCAACCATTACGAGTCGCCTTTACCCCACAAATCAACAATCATCAGGGGCCAAGCATCCAGCTTCATGTTCGTGAAGTACAAGCTGTTGTTAACCAATGATCCATCGTAAAAAAACTTACAGAGTTGGCGATCGCATTACAGGAGCGATTAATGCAATCACATTTGATGGCAAAGGAGTGATTCGAACACAAGATAACTTTGTCGTTTTTGTTCCTTACACGAGCCGAAACGATGAAGTTGAGTGTGAAATCTACCTTTTAAAAAAAAATTACGCTGAGGCTAAATTAATACATGTCATCAAACCAAGTGCATTTAGGACTCAGCCTTTATGCCCCTACTTTGGACAATGCGGTGGTTGTCAACTACAGCATATTTCCTATCAAGAACAAATGGCTATTAAAGAACAAGCCATCCGTGATTCCCTGCGTAAGTTTGCTCATTTAGAGGCCATTGCCTTAAAAATCCACCCAGCTCAGCAACAGTGGGGTTATAGGCGACATGTTTATCTAACCCTATTACCTGCTCGAGAAGGCTTTAAAATGGGTTATATCGCTAACGACCACTCGTTTCTTGAAGTTGATCAATGCCCCATTTTTATAAGTCCAGACGATGCGATTATCCAAGAATTAAAGATAGCTGTTGCAAAAATGTCTTCGACTAATGGTGGTGGAAAATTGATGATTGTCAAAAATCCTGACGGGGGTTTTCTTCTGCATTTTCATTTTGAAAAATGGTCTGCATCTAATTTATCTTTTATAAAAAGCTATCAAGCCAATTCTTCTCATTGGAAGCAAGTCATGATCTCTTCACCTACAAAATCGGTTCGACTGGGCAAAACAACACTGCAGACTTCCGTGATTGGATTAACCATCTCCTATACTAGCTCCTCTTTCATGCAGAATCATCCTGAAGAAAGCGCAAAAATTTACGCTACCTTAGCAGAAATGGCTAACCAGCTAAAACCGCAAAGGATTTTAGATCTTTATTGTGGTATTGGGATTTCTAGTTTAGCTCTGTCTCCCTTTGCTGATAAAATCATCGGCATTGAAGATAACGGCATAGCCATTAAAATGGCTAATGAAAACGCTAGAAACAATTCAAAAAAGAATATCCAATTTATAAGGGAGAAGGTAGAGCGAATACTAGATGATGTTCTTACAAAAGAGAAATGGGATATGGTTATAGTCAATCCTCCAAGAGAAGGACTTGATCAATCTGTTGTACAAGGATTGATTCAGCACAAGCCTAGAGACCTTATCTACATTTCCTGTATGCCAGCAACTTTAGCAAGGGATGTAAAATGCTTTCAAGAAGGGGGCTTCCAAGTCCAGGAGTGCCAAGCATTTGACATGTTCCCGCAAACCTCTCATGTCGAAACACTTGTGCACCTTAAAAACTTTCGTCCCTCCAAGGATTGAACCGGAGAAATCTTAGCTTGCTTTGCGCTTGCGTCGCTTTTTTTGCAAATATTTTTGACGATAATCATTGACTTCCTCAGCACTAATGACCCAAGCAGCACCTTTACGCCTTGCAGTCAATTTACCACTACGTGTTGCATAGTAGATTTTCTGTGGCGGCACGTTAAGCATTTTAGCGACCTGATTCACAGAATATTCGCCTTTTTTATTATCAAATACAAGCTCACCGTTAAAGACGGAGCGAGAGCGTGAATATTTATGTTTTCTATAGGCAGCTAAATCATCTAAGTGGATGGTCCAGCGTGCATTTTCTTTATAAGCCTTGAGTTTATTAAGCTTAATAGCTACATAAATTGCCTGGCGAGTTACTTTATTGAGCTTAGCAGCTTCAGTAATCGAGACAACTTTGCCATCATCGCGATTTTGCTCTTTAGTTTGAGTCATAGGTCTCCTTAACTAGTAAATAAATTAAATATGGTAAGTTGTTTTTTTTAAAAAATTATTGGTTAGCAAAAACATTTTACATAAATAAAAAATAGGAATCAATAAATTTAGTTTTAAACTATGTCAAAAAAGTAATGCGTTCTCATATTAAAAATTAATAATGTTTCAAAAACAATTATCATACATAAAACAAAGTTTTTTTACAAATTATTAATACAAAATTTATAAAACAACATTACTTAAGGAGTAATGTTAGCTAAATGTAATAAACAATAGTTCAGTAAACCATTCCACGGAAAATCAAAGCGCGATTAGATCTAAAAACAAATAATATAAAAAATTTAGATGAAGATTATATAACCAGAAGTCTATTAGTTCAAGAAATAAATTAAATCAGGTAGGCTGATAGATATAATTTCTCAATCCCATAGAAGCTCTCTTCCGCTCTGTCATCAATCTAGTAGCCTAAAAGAGCCCTAAAACGGTATAAATAGCAAATAGACATCATTATCTTACTAAGGTTATCCATGAACGTGATCAAGTTATTCATCGCCCTCCTACTCACTACCTACCCTCTTTACTCAAAATTACCTGATATTACCCCTCAAGATGTAACAAAAAAGCTTAATGAAATTATGAAGGCTCACGCTAGCCACAAACAATTAAGCCCCACGATCGTTGAAAGAGCCTTACAGAACTACCTCGACGAGTTAGATCCTACAAAAACCTACTTTATCGAGTCTGATATTGACCAGTGGGTTCACCCCTCCCCCACACTTCTTAACCAATTATTAGAGGATTACAATAAAAGCAATTTCGAAACATTTCAAAAAATCCATGACAAGATGGCCAGCACTATTCAGAGAAGACATGAATTGGAAAGCCAGGTCGACCTTCAACATCTCCCTAAGCAGGTCAAGATTGAGGATTTTAAAAACATGAATTGGGCAAAGGATGATCAAGAACTTCTTAATCGACTCTCATCTTTAAAAGCGCTTCAGATGGAATCCGTTTCAAAACTAAGTGAAGAATTAAAGGAAAGGTCGCTCCAACGCATTGTAAAGCGCCAAGCCAAGCTAGAGGAAGAAATCCTAACTCCGGACGAGGATCAAAAAAAACGCTATATTCTAACTAATATTCTAAAGGCAACCGCCTCAGCTTTGGATAGTCACACTGCCTATTTTACTCCTGATGAAGCCTCACAGTTTATGATCAGCGTTCAGCAACGCCTGTTTGGCATTGGAGCCCAGCTAAGAGATGATATTAACGGCTTCACGATCGTCAAAATCGTAGAAGGAGGCCCTGCCGCTAATAACAAAGAACTCAAGTTGAAGGATCGTATTATTGCGGTTAACGGCGAGCCTGTCGTGGGCATGGATATTGTCGATGCTGTCGACCTAATCAGAGGAGAAGAAAACACCCCAGTAACTCTCACAATCATCCGAGAAGTGGCTCCCAATCAAGAAGACAGACTTGACATTACTTTAAACCGAGGAGAAGTCGTCTTAAAGGAAACACGATACGAGACATCGATCGAGCCCTTTGGAGATGGTGTAATAGCCTACTTAAGACTACATTCATTCTACCAGGACCCTGAACACTCTTCTGCAGAAGATCTAGAAAAAGAACTAAAGAAACTAAAAAGCCACTATAACGTTAAAGGCGTTATCCTTGATCTACGAAGCAATTCAGGGGGAATGCTTTCTCAAGCCGTCAATGTCACAGGACTATTTATTTCCAAAGGGATTGTTGTATCTATTAAAGATGACGAGGGAAATGTTCAGCATCTTAGACATCTTGATTCTAACATTATGTGGGACGGCCCTTTGCTCGTACTAGTTAATCGAGCCTCAGCATCAGCTTCTGAAATTGTTGCACAAACCCTTCAAGATTACGGACGCGCGTTAATTGTGGGCGATGATCATACCTACGGGAAAGGCTCATTCCAGACATTTACCTTAAACGGTTTAAAAAGCTTAACGGTTAACCCAAAGGGTGAATATAAAGTGACAAGAGGACGTTACTATACTGTCTCCGGGAAAACACCTCAGTTAACAGGTGTTATCTCTGATATTATTATCCCGGGCCCATTATCCGAATCCGAAATAGGCGAAAGATTTGGTAAGTACCCTCTAGAAAACGACTTTATTAAAGAAAATTTTGATGATGACCTGTCAGATATACCGTTCTTACAGAGAGAGAGAATAAAATTACTCTATAAATTTGACCTTCAAAAACCCTCTCAAGTTTATCAAAACTATATTGAAACGTTAAGGAAAAATTCTGCCTATAGAATTTCGATGGACAAGAATTATCAAAATTTACTCAAAGAGGTGAAAAAGAATAGGGATGTCGAATCTGAAAGCCCCGCAGAGTTTGGGCAGAATGACCTGCAACTGCAAGAAGCAATGAATGTGATGAGAGATCTTATTTTTCTAATGCATCATTGACTGTTCATTTTCTCCTGTTTCAGATAAAATTATTCAGTTTCATGAATATTACAAAGTAAGTTAGTGGTAGAAAAATGACAGTAAGAGTTCGCATAGCTCCCTCTCCAACAGGTGATCCTCACGTGGGAACCGCCTATATGGCCCTCTTTAACATGATATTTGCCCGCCGTTACGGAGGTAAATTCATCTTACGAATTGAGGATACAGACCGCTCTCGTAGCCGGGAAGGGTACGAAGACAACATTTACAAGGCCTTATCATGGTGTGGTATCACTTGGGATGAAGGACCGGATGTCGGGGGTCCTCTAGGCCCTTATAGGCAATCCGAACGTTTTGACATCTATAAAAAGTATGCCTACGAGCTTGTTGAAAAAGGAAAGGCCTATAAATGCTTCTGCACCTCGGAAGATTTGGAGGAGATGAGGCTTGTAGCAGCAAAGCAGGGAAAAAGGCAAGGGTACGATAGACGGTGTAGAAACCTTAGCGCACAAGAAATAGCCGAAAAAGAAGCAGCTGGTATGCCCTATGTCATACGCTTAAAAGCCCCTCTAACAGGCGAATGTGTTTATGAAGATGCCATTAAAGGGAGGATTACAGCTCCCTGGGCGGATGTCGATGACCAAATTTTGTTAAAATCGGACGGATTTCCGACCTATCATTTAGCCAATGTAGTGGATGATTATTTAATGCAAATCACCCATGTCATCCGTGGGGATGAATGGATGAGTTCAACGCCGAAACACGTTCTGCTTTATGAATCATTTGGTTGGACACCTCCTGTGTTTATGCACATGCCTCTCCTTTTAGGTACCGATGGTAAAAAGTTATCTAAAAGAAAAAACCCCACCTCTATTTTCTTTTATCGCGATAGTGGCTACCTCTCAGAAGCTTTCCTGAACTTCCTGACATTAATGGGTTACAGCATGCCTGGCGACCTAGAAATCTATCCTTTAGAAAAAATCATTCAAGATTTTGACCCTAAACGCATTGGGGTTTCGGGAGCGGTGTTCGATGTGCAAAAACTAGAGTGGGTCAATCAGCAATACCTTATTAAAAATATTCCTGAAAACGAATTATGGAACCGAATAAAACAATGGAGCTTTAATGACCATTTTATGCAAAGTTTGATGCCTCTTGTTCACTCTCGCATCAAAACTTTTGGCGATTTTATGGATTTATGCCAATTCTTTTTTATCAACCACATCCCCTACTCAGCATCTCTTTTTAATACCAAAGAAGCTAGCACTGAGCAGGCCGCTATGATTCTCCAAGCCATGATCTGGCATATGGATGAAAATGAAAATTGGCAAGGCACCGGTTTTAATGCAGCTTCAAGGGCTGTCGCTGCCATTTTTGGCATCAACCATAAAAAAACGGTCATGCCTATGCTTTTTGCTGCTATTACAGGAAAGCTGCAAGGACCACCGCTTTTTGACTCTATTGATCTTTTAGGAAAAGACCGAACAAGGGCACGCTTATTAAAAAGCATTGAATTTTTAGGAGGAATATCCAATAAAAAATTAGATATTCTAAAAAAGAGCTGGTCTAAGCAAGATTGCAAACATATCTTCCAAGGCGAGCCCACAAAAATTTCTGCATAAGGAAAACCTCCCTACCCATGGGAGGTGTGATTCACGATGACGCTAAACTAGAAAAATACTTAACCTGCTTTATGGATATCCTTTTTCAATATATTTGTGAGAATGCTCATTATGCAGGGATGATTATGTTTATCCTCTTAATGCTGGCTGGTTTAAATGTACCGATTAGCGAAGATATTATTTTATTGACAAGTGGTGCACTTGTTTCAAGTTGTTTGCCTAACCAATATCTACAAACTTATTTATGGATTTTCCTCGGCTCCTGGATTTCAGCTTGGGAAGCCTACTTATTTGGTAGATTATTAGGACCTAAGCTCTATAATATTAAATGGTTTAATTGGATCATCACTAAAGAACGAATCAATCAACTTAGCCATTATTATGAAAAATTTGGCATTTTTACTTTTATTATAGGTCGCTTTTTTCCCGGAGGGATTAGAAATGCCCTTTATATCACATCTGGAATGAGTAAAATGCCTTTCCTAATCTTTATCATCAGGGATGGAACTGCTGCTTTAATTTCAACAAACATACTCTTTTATCTCGGCTATGTCTTCGGACAAAATCATGATTTGATCATAAAGTATTTCATGGCCTACAATAAAATTTTTATCTCTTGTTTGCTAATAATATTCCTTTGCATTACCTTGAGCATCTGGATAAAAAAAGGATTAAATCGTTCAAACGATACGTAAAGTTATGTTAACTATCCCTAACTGCATTTCTCTGCTAAGAATTCCCTTAGCTTTCTTTTTCTTGCAACAAAACGTTGTTTATCGACTATTAGCAATCTTAATTTCAATGGTTTCCGATGGCCTAGATGGTTTTCTGGCTCGAAAAACTCAAAGTTGTTCTAGGATTGGTACCACCCTAGACCCTATGACGGATAAGTTTTTTGTTTTTTTCGTCATGGGTACATTGATCCATGAGCAGCGTCTCACCCTCTTAGAAGCAACTTTCATGCTATGTCGAGATTTTTCCAATATCATTTTTGGGGCCTACCTCATCATCTCAAAGCAATGGAGAAGCTATCGACTTCGCGCCATTTGGTGCGGAAAACTAACAACGTTTTGCCAGTTTGTTCTTCTCCTAGCTCTAACTTCTGGATTAACAATCCCACCTGAAACCTACTACATTTTTATTTTGCTTGGAACAGCTGCCTTATTCGAATTTTTCCTTTGGGGAAAATCCCCTAATCACTACGCTCCTTCGCTAAAAAATTAATGCTTGTCCATCCATGGCTTCGTGAGTCAAGAACTACATCTACTTGTAAAATGAGTCACGTCCGCATGGATGGACAAGTTGAAAACTAGCAGTAGCACTAAGTGTAGTTAGGGGCATTGTTAACCCCCTCTGAATCTTTCATATGTTATAGCCACCCTTTTCTAATTTGAAACAGTAGGCACTAATCCTTGCCATCCTGCATTGTGGAGAATAATCCCTACCAGCCATCACTTGCTCTTTGACCTACACATTTACCTGCTTCTAGAAGGACTATTGGGCGCTTAAACGGCTTTCAAAGTCAGGAAAAGAACCTTTATCTAGTAGAATAGAAGCTGAGAAGACCCCTATGCCAAATAAAAATGGTTTCTTCACTTTTTTCAGATACATTAGCCATGTAAGACATCTTAGGGTTTTAATCACCGTGGGCGACTTGACTAGGGGCAGGCTTAAGATAGCGGTAGAGTACATATAGCGAGAAACTATCTGAGTTGATAGGGCCATAGAGAAGGCCGGAGAGTATCATAAGCGATAATAGAACGGAGTTGACTAGCAATGCAATCTGGGAGGTAGCAGAGCCATTTGAAACTTAAACCGATCTATCGGTTTAATGAATGCCAAAATAGTCAAGAAGTACGAAATCAAACCTAGGTAGGCAGTAAAATTGAGCAGGGACCAGGTTCTTGGGTGTCCCTGCATTAAGACGGTCGTTAAGCAGGACTAAGTTGAGGCGCTTCCTGCACTTTTGTACTTTCAGCAGCTTCTTTCTCTTCGATAAGAGAATTAAACTGCCTCCCTAACAACTTAACAGCAAACATCCAGATCACAATCGCACCCACCAGAATACACGCGACATAAGGTGCACTTGCCGTTACCGTTGAGAAAACCATCAGCAATCCTTGATGGATTAACGACCCACCTGATTTACCAAAACGCGAGCCAACACCGTCAATAGCTGCTTTCCCTTTTAGCTTACTTTCATGATCTAAGGGGATATATGTCATCTCTTTAGTTGCATCAAAGACAGAATATTTGGTTGCTTTACTTAATGCGTTTTGGGCCGAGCCAAACCAAACAGCAATCGCTAACGGACTCATTCCTAATAACGCAGTGGCATAATCACCAATTTGCTCCTTACAAAAGATAAAGCCAAAAAAGCCCAAGCATGTGATCATCATAACAACCGGGGTAATCAGCGCAGTTGTAGACCAACCAAACCTCTTAATCAACTTAGCCATGGAAAGTGCCAGGAAAGTCGAAGCTATCCCCTGAATCACTAACAGGTTATTGACATAGCTATTATAATCAGCAGGGGAAGGATACATTTTCCGCATTTGATCCTTCCAAACAACCTCGACTAGATTAATCACCAAATTGTAACCGATGACAATTGCTGCGATACACAATAAGTAACGGGATTGCATCACATAGGATAAGCTTTCACGGAAAGAAAGTCGTCCCTTCATCTTGATCTCTTTTTTGATCTTATGCAGGTCATCATAGCTTGGATCACTTAGCACTCGTCGATTCATCCATCGAAAAGTAATCATTGTGAGGATACCGCTGATAATCATCATAGAGACAATAATCATCATTGTCTGTTCCCAACCATCCTTACCAAAAGGAATGTAAGACTTACAAACTTCTCCACAGGCCACGGAAACGGAAAAGGAACCCGCTGCGATCGAAGCAAAATTGGATACGATACTTAAAACGCTGTAAAATCGACGCGCTTCCGTAAGTCTTGTGATTTCATTAGCAAATCCCCAGAAGAGCACGGTCATAATACTTGTGCTCCAAAGTTCACTCATCACATAAAAAGCCGTAAAGGTCCAATAACGAAACATGGAAATAAGGCCTTTGAAACCTGCAGGTAATGTTTTCTCTAAAGTATCGGCCAATTCATGTGGATGCAGTGCGTCTCTTGAGGGATATAGAATAAAAGCAAAGATAGCGTAACAGATTAGAAAACCTGTTGTCATGATATAGAAGACGTTTTCCTGACTAAAACGATTAGACAGCTTTGTGAAGATAAGTGTGACCAAAACGGCCATAGGGAGAATCGCCCAAACCTTGATAAAGGGGATGACCTCCGCACCAGCAGAAGTGATAACTAAAGCATCCTTCATGCTTCGTAAGGCGCTGTGATTAAAACAGATTAAAAACAGCATAATGACCATTGGCAGAAGTTTTCTCACTTCATGCCTATGAATGGGCCAAATAAGAGATCTAATAGGCCCAAACTGGGAATCCAATGCTACTGACATATTACACCCTGTTAAAAGAAATATTTTAAATTATTAGTAATATAATATCAAGTTAAATATACGAACCAAAAACCAAATTTAGTTAATTGCCTTTATTTAAGTTTTTTGTTCATTTAATACTAAATCATTACTCGATACGTCCTTCACGGAGGACTCTTTTCTGGCCTCTGTCAACGCATTGAATTTCTTCCCTAACATTAAAGTAGAAAGAGTCCAGACGATGATGGCTGCAAATAAAAAGCCTGCCACATAAGGAGCACTTGCAGGTATGGATGTAAATGAGAGTAACAGAGATTGATGAACGATAGAACCACCTGTTTTCCCTAGACGCGAACACACACCATCAATCGCCGCTTTACCTTTGAGTCTACTCTCTGGGCTTAGTGGGATGAAAGCCATTTGCTGAGTTGCATCAAAGACAGTATATTTAGCAGCTCTACTCATAATGTTCTGAGCAGATCCGAAGAACACTGCAACAACTAGAGGTGTGGTGCCTAAAACAACCGTCGTAAAATCAAAGAGGTAATCCTTAAAGAAGAAGAAACCAAAAAAACCTAAACTTGTCACAAGAAGGATCGTAGGCGTTAACATAGCTGTAAACGTCCAGCCACACTTACGAATAGAATTTCCCGAAACAAAAAGAGCAGTCATTGTTGCTATAACACCAATAATCGTTGTAATTTGATTAGTATATAAACTGTAGTCTTGGGGATCGGGGTAAAGCGTTTTAACTTGATGCTTCCAAACCACTTCAACTAGATTAATAACAAAGTTGTAAGAGAGAACGATCGTCGCTAAATAAATTAAGTATTCTGACTTAAAGAGATAATTAAAGTTCTCCCTCATGGACATTTTTCCTTTAACTTTCTCCTCAGTTTTTACTTCAGAAGGATCATAGTAGCGTGGGTCAGTTAGAACAGAAACGTTCATCCAGCGAAAAAGAGCGAGAGCCATCAGCCCTGCAGCAAGGACAAGCAGGATGAGCATTGTCATAGATTGCTCCCAAGCAGTGGATCCAAAAGGCAAGTTAGGGTTATAGTCTAGACGACAAAAATACATGGATATGCTTCCTGCAGCAACCCCAGAAAAATTAGCCCCTATACCAAAAAGACCGTAGAATCTTTTCGCTTCATGCAATCGTGTAATCTGATTGGCAAATCCCCAAAAAAGAAGGAAAATAATGATATTGCTCCACAACTCAGCCATTACGTAAAAAGTCGTAAAAGACCAATAACGAACCATGATTACAAAACCCCATAATCCACTTGGCAAAAACCTCTGTAAATAATCGGCTAACGTATGAGCATGAAGAGATTCTCTTAAAGGATAAAGAACGAAGGTAAAGATACAAAAAAAGCTTAAAAACAACCCTAGAATGGTATAAATAACCGTCTCATGAGAAAATCGATTTGACAGTCGTGTAAACAGATAGGTCATTAAAATGGCCCCTGGAAACATAACCCAAACCTTAATAAAAGGAATCACTTCGGCCCCAGACTCCTTTGCTGTAACGATAATCGTATCTTTCATGGTCCTTAAGACATTATAGTCAAAGGAAATAAAGAAAAAAATTGCCAACATGGGCAATAGTTTTTTTAATTCATGACGGTGAACCGGCCAAATGAGAGCCCTTAGCCCTTGAAAAGACGATCGTGAGGAGCCTGTCTCTGACATTGAAAACCTTTAAAAAAGTGGTTAAAAATTAAAGGCACCTTAAATAAGGTGCCCAAATATATATGGAAATTTTTTTTAAAAAAACTTAATTTAGACAGGCAACATATCGCCTGACTTATAATGAAATAGCGCCGCAACGGCAAAAAGAATTTTTTAACGGAATGAACAAATAAACAAAGAACTTTACTTGAACGAGGACTGCTTAGGCTGAAAGAAGTGTCTAAATAAGACACACTCTCGGGTTTCATAGGTGCGCCCTTTAATTGCTAACAAAAAAAATAAGCTAGTGACAAACACTATACCCTATGGTTAGTTTATTTGCAATCACAACAACCCTTTTCAGAATTTCATAACAATGACGGTTACCCCCTGTTTGTTAGAGCATCTATTCCTGGTAACGTTCCAAATTCAATGAATTCTAATGTCGCTCCGCCTCCTGTCGAGATATGCGAAATTGCATCAGCAACCCCCGCCTTTTTGACAGCGGCCAGTGTTTCCCCTCCTCCAATCACCGTCTCTGCCTGTGTGTTTACTATCACCTTAGCAATTTCTAATGTTCCTGTTGCAAATTCCTTTATCTCAAAGACTCCAACAGGCCCATTCCATAAAATAGTACTGGCTGTTTTCAAAGCAGAAATAAACGCCTCCAAGCTCTTAGGCCCAATATCGACTCCTACTAAGTGATTAGGGACCCCTTCCGTAATATTCACTGTTATTGGCTTGGCGCCTTCCTTAACTTCTTCGACTGCAATGACATCCTTAGGTAAAATCACTCTTAGCTTTTTTTCTTCAGCAGCCTTAAGAATCAGGCGAGCTTCATCGAGAAAATCATCTTCAACAATGGATTGACCAATTTCAAACCCTTCTGCCTTCAGAAAGGTAAATGCCATTCCACCTCCGATGAGAAGAAGGTCTATTTTTGTAAGAAGAGATCTTAAAACAGCAATTTTTGTAGATACTTTGGCCCCTCCTATTAGAGCGGCAAAAGGTTTCTTGGGCTTTTCGAGAAGTTTGCTTAGGACTTCGACTTCTTTTTCTAGCAGGAACCCAGCTGCCGCTTTTCCTGGAAACAGCAAGGGCAAATTCACTGTCGAACTATGGGCTCGATGAGCTGTTCCAAAGGCATCATCAACATAGCAATCACCAAGTGAAGCCAATTTTTGTGCGAAAGTAAGATCCTGTTCAGGTTTTTCTTCTGCTCTATGAAACCTCAAATTTTCCAAAAGTAAAACTTCTTTCGGCTTTAACTCTCGAGCTAACACTTCAACCTCGCTGCCGATGCAGTCTGGGGCCAGCTTAACAGGCCTGGATAAAAGGTTGGCTAAAGATCGTGCACAAGGAGCAAGACTGTATTTAAGATCTCTTTTTCCCTTAGGCCGCCCTAAATGACTAAGCAGAATGACCGCACTTCCCTTTTCCAATAGATATCGAATGGTAGGCAATGAAGCTACAATGCGAGAATCGTCTTCTATTTCCCCTGCACCGCTCAAAGGGACGTTAAAATCAACCCTAAGTAGTACTTTTTTGTCTTTTAACTCTAAATCTTCTACAGAAAGTTTTTTAAACATAAGGACCTTTTTGTTAAAACGACAGAAATACAGGAGCAATGGCTTATGGACATTAACGGTCTACGTCAGGAATATACTTTAAAAAGTTTGCATAGACAAGATCTAAAAGAGAACCCTCTTCAGCAATTCGATCTATGGTTTCAAGAAGCTCAGATGGCACATGTTTTAGAGCCAAACGCAATGGCATTAGCCACAACCAATGAACAAGGGCAGACATCCAATCGAATGGTCCTCCTAAAAGAATACGGGAAAGATGGCTTTAAGTTTTTCACCCATCTCACTAGCACAAAAGCTTTACAACTCATCCAAAACCCCTATACCTCAGCTCTTTTCTGGTGGAAAGAATTGGAAAGACAGGTCCGTATTGAAGGCTCCGTGGTACCAGTAGGTCATAGAGAAGCAGCGACATATTTTAAGACAAGACCGCGTCTAAGCCAAATTGCTGCTTGGGCATCACGGCAGGACGACCCTATCACTTCTAGGCAAGAGTTAGAAAATGCCTTTAGCCATTATGAGGGTTTATTTAAAAACAAGGAAATCCCCATGCCTATCTGGTGGGGTGGGTTTCGTATTAGCCCCATCAAGGTAGAATTTTGGCAAGGAAGGAGAAACCGCCTTCATGATCGATTTGTTTACAGCCTATGCGAATCAGAGTGGAAGATCGAACGCCTTTGTCCTTAAGCTCAACTCTTATAAAGCGGCAAAAGGATTAGCAGCTTGAGCAAACAGGTTGCCATTCTTACGCCTTTTAATTTCTGAGCGAATAGAAAACAACAAATCTTGATCAAATTCTTTCTTAGCTGCCCAGAGGAGATAGTCCATAGGAATTTCTTTTAAGGATCGTCCCTTATGCTTGCCAAGAGGCATTGTTTTCATCATGATCGGTTTTGAAAGTGCTGAGAAAACTTGATCTAAACGATTGAAGCCCCTACATAGGTTTTTAAACACATCTATATTTACAATCACATCACTCATAGCACGATGAGCTCCCTCATCTTCTATGTTAAAATGCTTCCTCAAAGACTCCAAAGAATTGACAGGACTTTCACCATAGAGGCGGGCAAGACGCAATGTATCTAAAAATTTATTATTCCGAATATTAGTTGGGATGCAGTGTTTTTGAGCTGCACGGGCAATCATTTCAATATCATATTGGACTCCATGACCAATGATGACATGATTAGATGCCATCTTTAATACGGCAGGCAAAACACTTTCGATTCTTGGCTTACCTTGAATCATCTCTGTTGTGATGTGATGAATAGCTGTGGAAGATTCAGGGATAGAGCATAGGGGGTCGACCAAGGATTCAAAGCTTTCTAGCACTTCGGAAAAGGTGAACTTCGCAATAGCAATTTCAATAATTTGGTCTTTTTCTGGATCGAGTCCAGTCATTTCACAATCTAGACAAACAAAAACTTCTTTATTTAAATTCATAATTAATTAAACACATCTTTTATCATTTTTATTAATAGGTCACGCCCCATAGGCTTCGCAACAGAATAGTGCAGAAAATGTAAATTTTCGCATGCAAAAGACTCTAAAATTTTTTTTGTATTTGCAGCTAATTCATTCCTTGTCACCTTGTCAGTTTTGGTGAGAATAAGGATCGCTGCTTTTCCAGAACGTGCAATCCATTCCATAAACTCTTGATCTTCTTCGTTGGGTATACGTCGAATATCGAATAAGAACAAAATCAACTGCAAAGGCTCTCTTTTTTCTAGATAACTTTGGATCATCGGCCCCCACTTTTTACGAACTTCGGGAGGGACCTTAGCAAATCCATATCCAGGTAGATCAACAAAAGACAATTGATCGTTTAATGTGAAAAAATTTAAATGTTGAGTCTTACCTGGTTTTGAAGATGTTTTGACAAGGCCTTTTGCTTTAAACAAATCATTTAAAAGACTTGACTTACCTACATTGGAACGTCCAGCCACCGCAATTTCCGGTAAAAGTTCGCCTCTTGGATCCTTTAAAATAGGACATGTTGATAAAGAAACAGCCGTTGTGACAAATTTTGCGTTTTTAAACAAAAAGTTTTCCATCGATCTCGATCTCTCTTTGTTCATCTCCTAAGACCCTTAATGTAATGCGAATCGCATTATTGGGAAGATATTCGCTTATACGTTCAGGCCATTCTATACAACAGAAGCTATCTTGATCCTGCATGTACTCATCAAACCCCATGCTTAAAAACTCATCAGCATCTCGTAACCGGTAAAGATCAAAATGATAAACTGTATTTTTCCCTGTATAGATATTAAGATAGGTGAATGTAGGGCTATTGACTGCATCTGGTGAACAACCGACCATCCCTTCAATAAGCCCCTTAATAAAAGTTGTTTTGCCAGCACCTAGATCACCAAAAAAACAAAGAACACTTCCCCTAGGAATCCGGGAAGCTAACTGCTTGCTAAAGCCGATCGTTTCATCGGTCGAGGAGGTGACGATTTTCACCTAAGCTTCAATCCACTGAGCAACATTTGAAGAAAAAGTATCAATTTCGGCTAATGATTCTACAAAAGCGGTGATTTTATCTTCTGTCAACTGCTTCTGGATAAAATCTAGGAAATGTTCTTCTATCTGAAAACGATTTTGATTTTGAACTTCAAAAAGAGACAGTTTCTTTAAGTAATTTTTCTTGAAATCTTCGATAACAGCTTCTTTGCTATTGAACAATTTGCCACTTAGGACGGAAGAGTACACGATTTTCTTAATCGGTTCTTTTGGTTTTGATTTAGCTATATAGCTTCTAATAACTTCTGGATCCTCTGAAACAAAAAAGCGTTTAACCTTTAAACCGCCCACTCTTTCAGTATTTTCAGGACATTTTGACACCCAATCGTAGATAGCATCTTGTGGATTAGGATGAGTATTATCACCAAACACTTTTCCTGTAAAAGGGCAGATATAAATTTTTGTTGTCTTTTCATTCACACTTGAATGACCAAGAGAAATGTTGATTTCTGCTTCATGCCATAATTTATTGGCGTCTTCTAACACTTTAATAGCATCTCTATCGCTTTGATAGATCATCTTATCCCTAGGAAATAACACCGGCTGGAGATTGAACTTTTTTTCCACAAAAAAGAGGTAGGTATTAACAAGCTCTGCAGAGGGATTTTCATTTAAAAACTTTTTTAGTGCAGCCTGAAGATCTTCAGTAATGACAACTTTAGACATTGTTACCTCTAAAGGAAAAAATTATTAAGATAATTATAGTGCAGTTATTGCAACTAATTTAACAGATCCTTGCCTGATAATCAAGAGATTTTTTTTATTAATCAATTCAAATGGCAAGGATTGAAATGAGCTAATGATCTTTTACCAATCTAATTAAAGGGGGGATAATTGGCGATGACGCAAACATTGAGCAACTAGATCACATATGGGGAGAATTAAAAATCCAAGTCCGCTAACAGCAATAAGGTGTCTTTCTACAAAGTGAAGACTTAGGTTTCTACGTTCTTCCCTAAGAACGAGATCACCAAAGCCTAGTATGCCGACAAAAACGCCCAAAAGAGGTAAACATTCAAGAATTTTACGCACATTCTGTAACATACGCGAACGTTTAGCAACATCGGCAAGTGAAAGAGGGGGGCTCGCGGTTTGCCCAGCCTCAAGAGCCTTACGAGCAATGTCCCTATAGACTTCGAAAGCGCACCAACGATCCGTTTCAAAACCAAACGCAGGTATTCTTCTTAATAGCATAATCATCCGATTATCATTTCTTTTTTACTTATAACAAATTCTTTTTAAAATGCAAGAGCCTATCCCTTTTTATAGAGAAAAACCCTAGCACAAAAAACACAAAAGTAGAATCATAGATTTCTTTAACAAATTAACATAACTACTAACATGGAAGCTTTAAAAAAAACTCTTTCCCACCTATTTCATCACGCGATCAGAGAAGCTTACCCTGAGTTTAAAGATTTGCCACTAGAAATCGTAAAAAGTACCCAGGAAAAATTTGGCCATTATCAATGTAACAATGCCATGAAAATGGCCAAATTACTTAAAATGCCACCGAGAGAGGTAGCGACAGGTATTGTCAATCACCTTCAATCAGATATCATTTTGCCTTGTGAAATCGCAGGCCCAGGCTTTATTAATATCAAGTTTACAGCCCAATACCTTACCGACCGCCTAAATATCATGCTCAACGTTCCTCGCTTTGGTATCGATGACCCAAAAAAACATCAAAGAATTGTGATCGATTTTTCATCGCCTAATACAGCTAAAGAAATGCATGTTGGCCACCTAAGATCAACCATTATTGGAGATTGTTTAGCTCGTCTATTTGAATTTTTGGGCTACGATGTATTGCGACTTAATCATATTGGCGATTGGGGGACCTCTTTTGGAATGTTGTTAGCATATATGAAGAAAAACGCTCCGGCCGTGCTCGAGGGGAAGGAAGAAGCTTCTTTATCTCAGCTTGTGAGTTGGTATAAAGCATCAAAAGTACAATTTGACAATGACTCCGAATTTAAAAAAGCTTCTCAACTTGAAGTCGTCTCTCTTCAAAAAGGTGAGGAGCAAGCAAAACATGGTTGGGAAATCTTATGCTCCATTTCTAGAAAAGCCTACCAAGAAATTTATGATCTACTAAACATAAAAATAGAGGAACGCGGTGAGTCTTTCTATAATCCCCTACTCCCGGCTCTTGTCAAAGACTTAGAATCAAAAGGGCTTATCAATGTTTCTGATGGGGCCAAATGTTTTTTTGTAAATGGTTTTAAAAATCGTGAAGGTGCTCCATTGCCTTTAATGATCCAAAAGTCTGATGGAGGCTATAATTATGATACCACGGATATGGCTGCTATACGACATCGAGTTGAAACCGAGCATGCTGATCGAATCATCTACGTTACTGACACTGGACAAAGCACTCATTTCCAAATGATTTTTAAAGCTGCTGAGACTGCAGGCTACCTAGATCCTGAAAAAACTCGTGTCGATCACGTTGGTTTTGGCTTAGTATTAGGTACGGATGGAAAAAAATTAAAGACTCGTTCGGGAGAAACAGAAAAGCTCATCGATTTACTAAATGCAAGCGTTGATTATGCTAAGTGCCTTCTTGTGGAGAGAAATCCTGAAATGAGTACCCAAGAGAGAGATACTCTAGCGAAAGCCCTAGGTCTTGGAGCTATTAAGTATGCTGATCTTTCTTCACACCGCACGAGCGATTATCAGTTTAGCTATGAAAAAATGCTTCGCTTTGAGGGAAATACAGCAGCATTCATCATGTACTCTTATGTCCGGGTGGGAGGAATCAAAAGAAAGGTGGGCGCAGATATCCAAGAATTAATAAAAACAGCAAAAATTACTTTAGAGCATCCTGCCGAAATTTCTCTCGGTTTAACGCTTGCCCAGTACCCAGAAGCACTCGAGCAAGTCGCTGATGACTTGCTCCCGAATCGACTTACTGATTACTTGTATGAGTTAGCGGAAAAATTTAATGCTTTTTTCAGAGATTGCCGAGTCGAGGGCTCGCCCCAGCAAAACTCGCGTTTACTGATTTGTGAACTTGTGGCAAGCGTGTTGAGGAGTGGCTTAGAGATTCTAGGTATCACGCCGGTCGAAAAAATGTAGCCTTATGACAGGCAAGGGAGCTGAAGCAGATCTGTCTTACTAGCCCGGTGCGGTATTTCCTTCACAAACTTAGGGACGGCATACCCAGAAATTTTTGCTGTCAGAGATTCAATTAACCGCCTACCTTTCTCTATCTCAACCTCAAAATGGCTTGTTCCCTGAACCTGATCTAATTGGTGCAAATAATAGGGAAGAATACCGTTATCGACTAATTTTTCTGAAAGAGCATAAAGAGCCTCTGAACAATCATTAACCCCCCTTAAAAGAACTGCCTGATTTAAAACAACAACCCCGATTTTCTTAAGCTTCTTTAAATAAGACAAAATATCGTCATCTAGCTCATTAACGTGGTTACAGTGAATGACAAAATAAACTTGCTGCGAAAGGTTCTCTAACAAACTTATGAATTCCTCATCTAAACGCTCTGGGATTCCGATAGGAAATCGAGTATGAAAGCGAAGACGCTTAACATGGGAGCAAGCTGAAATACGTGCAAGCAGGTAGCGAAGAGTCTCATTTGACACTGATAAGGGGTCCCCTCCACTTAAAATAATTTCCTTTAACGTTAAGTCATTCTCGATTGCGACTAGCTCTTCATCGTAGGACTTTCTCGCAGTTTCATAAGGAAAATTTTGACGGAAGCAGTAGCGGCAATGCATCGCGCAAGCCGAGGTCGTGACAAGGAGAGCCCTACCTTCATACTTTTGAAGCAACTTGCTTGACTTCAAAAAAGACTTATCCTCCGTTGGATCAAGTGTAAACCCGATTTTCTTCTCTTTCTCTAATTTATGAGGTAAGAATTGCTTTAAAATTGGGTCATCGAGTGTTTGCTTAGGGATTTTTTCAGCTAATCGCAACGGCAAATTAAGGATAAAATGGGAACTCTTTAAAATTTCTTCGCGCTGAGAGGGAGTTAAATCTAGATAATCGGCCAATTTCCCCCATTGAGTAAAGTTATTTTTTAAAATCTGGCGCCATCCAACTTGTTGTAACAAAATAAAAAATCCACGTTTTTCAGTTTAATAATGAGCGAAAATTATAATCAAAAAAGTCAAATTATGTCATTTATATTGTAAAGAGACTCTGAACTTACAACGAACTTATCCAGGAAAACTTATGCCTGATGAACTTAGTTTGATTGGGATTTTGGCTATTGGTCTTGGTTTAGCTTGCTTATTGGGCTACATCTGTCAGAGATTAAAATTACCCCCAATCCTTGGTTACCTTCTGGCTGGTTATTTCATGGGCCCTAATTTTCCAGGTTACGTTGCTGACCCCTACTTTTCCGAGCAAATGGCTAACATTGGCGTTACTTTACTGATGTTTGCCGTTGGGCTAAGTTTTGATTGGAAAGAGCTCTCTTCTGTTAAGAAAGTCGTTATACCAGGAGCTTTTCTAGTATCAATTGTATCAATCAATGCTGGCATCTTCCTAAGTATTGCTTTAAAAGAATCTTTTCAAGCAGGCCTCGTAATCGGCCTAGCTATCTGTGTCTCGAGTACAGTTGTCATCGTCAGAGTGCTGGCTGATCAAAACCTACTAAACACTTCGCAAGGTCACCTCGTGATTGGCTGGACGATTGTAGAGGACTTAATTTCCGTCCTAGGATTAATTCTACTACCTACTTTGGTTAATACCAGTTTATCGGGAGCAAACCCCACAATGAACATTATCAGTTCGTTTGGAATCGTAGCGATGAAGCTAATGGCGCTTGGCCTTATCGTCTACTTTGTAGGTGAAAAGTTAATTGATCGCATTCTAAAAACAGTCGCTCGTATTCGTTCGCATGAATTATTTACACTGGCTATTCTGGCTAGTGCTTTTCTTGTCGCCGTAGGAAGCTCTTACCTTTTTGGTGTATCGATTGCCATCGGAGCATTCATTGCAGGTACTGTGGTCGGCAAAACATCCATGAGCCATCAAGCGGCAGCGAATGCTCTTCCTATGCGCGATGCATTTGCCGTTATTTTTTTTCTCTCTGTTGGCATGCTGTTTAATCCGATGGTTGTAGGCAGTAACTTCCCTCTGTTTTTTGGTGTCTTGGCTATTTTGCTTCTTCTTCGCCCCTTCCTTTCGTTTGTTTTTTTAAAATTTCTTAAATACCCTACGAGCACAGCCTTCACCGTCGCCTTAGCCATTAGCCAGATCGGGGAATACTCATTTATTTTAGCTGAAGAAGGAAGTAAATTACAAATTCTTCCGGATAATGCTTATGATATTCTAGTAGCCTGCGCCTTTATCAGTGTTGCTATTAATCCTTTTTTGTTTCAATTATTTAAACCATTGTTAAACCAGACAACCAATACATGCCCAGAAGAAGCGCATCCTGCAGCCAATCTTGAAGGTTTATCAACCTCATTTTTACCTCGAGCCGTCATTATCGGTTTTGGCCCATTGGGTAAGATTGCAGCAAAATCCTTACAAGATTTATATGATATTCTCATTATTGATCAAAACATCGATACGATTGACACCTTTAAAGAAAAGGGCATGCGAGCACTCTTTGGAGACGCCACACAGCTCCTTATTTTAGAACGGGCTCAATTAGAGAATGTTGAGTTGGTAGTGATCACTACGCCTAATGCTTTAATCGCACAGCATATTATTCGCATCGTCCAACAAATCAACCCCCATTGTCAATTAATTGCAAGAACTCACTTTAGCAAAGATGCAGGTCAGTTTGGCAACATACCGCTCGTTTGTGACGAAGAAACGGCTGCAGCAAAAATGGAAGAATTTATTCAAGCCTACTTAGCAAACCGAAAGTAAGGCAAGAATTGAAGCCCTTGCCTCTAATTCTCTGTTTTAAGCCTTTGCAACAACCGGAGTTAAGATAGGATCTTTTGCAACTTCGATCACTTTATCTCTTCTGGCACGAATCACATCCCCTCCCAAAGACATAAACTTAGGCACAAGACTATCATACCCACGATCAAGAAAATGTAAGCCAGAAATGACACTGGAACCGGAAGCAATCGCGGCTGCCATCACATAAGCAAATCCTGCCCGTAAATCTGGTATGGCAATCTCCTTAGCTTCTAGAGGAGTAGAGCCTTTTACAATCATGCTATGAGAAAAGCTATGAGAAGAAAAGCGACAATCTTTTCCACCTAAGCATTGCTTAAATAATGTAATATCTGAACCCATTTCAACTAAGGTTTCCGTGTAACCAAATCGCTTTTCATAAACAGTTTCATGGACAACAGAAGTTCCTGTTGCCTGCGTTAACAAAACAACAAATGGCTGCTGCCAATCAGTCATAAACCCAGGGTGAACATCTGTTTCTAAGTGGATACCTCCTTGCAATGGTCCATCATAGAAAAATTCAATGCCATTTGATTTAATATCGAACCCGGCTCCAATCTCACGCAATTTATTAAGCAAAGTAATCATATGCAAGTGCTGAGCACCTTCAACAAACACACGTCCTTTTGTCGCAATTGCCGCCATCCCCCAAGAAGCCGCTTCATTGCGATCCGGGATAACGGTATGCTCGACTTCGTAAAAGCGTCGGGTTCCCTGGATACGAATCGTGCGATCAACGTCTAGTGTGATAATTGCTCCGAGCTTTTGCAAAAACAGAATTAACTCAACGACCTCTGGCTCGATCGCTGCATTTTTGATAATGGTCGATCCCCTAGCAGTTACTCCAGCTAAAATCGTATTTTCGGTAGCACCTACTGAAGGAAAGGGTAGGTTAATCACAGTGCCTTTCAAGCCATTATGAGCATGAGCAAAATAAGCACCCTCTTTTTTCATTTCTCGATACTCGATGGTAGCGCCAAGCTCTCTTAAAGCGTCAATATGAAAATCAACGGATCTCTTTCCAATTCCGCATCCCCCGACAGTAGGCACTATAATATCTTCGTCCGTCCTACTAAGAAGAGCTCCTATCATTAAAATGGGAATGCGATTCGCTCCAGAAAATCTTTGAGGGACATAAGAAGTTTTAAGCTCTCGAGTAACCACCTCCATAATCCCTGCTTCCCGATCCCAAGCCACTTCCATCCCAATATCTTTGCAAAGATCAACGGTTACTTCCACATCACCTATATTAGGAACATTATAAAAGCGACATTTTTTATCTGATAACAAAGACGCAACTAGAAGCTTTGTAATGGCATTTTTAGCACCCGCTGCTTTTACAACTCCTTTTAGGGGAGTTCCTCCTTTTATTTTAATCACTTCCATTTTACCACCCAATCTTAGTTTAATTATTATTATTAGTTTTTATCACATATTAGATCGTAAAGTCTGATGGCCCACTTTCTTATGAGATGACTTCTCGGGCATCTTCTTATCAAGAATTTTATTTTATTACAATAAAAATTTGTAAAATTTAAAAAAAAACAATTCTAAATTGATTTGCCATCTTTGCAATCTGCCACATTGAAAAATGTTACCATTAATTAAAAACTTAAAGCTATTAGCTACAAAAACAACTCATTTATTTTTAATTGCTTATTAAATTTAATTTCTTTGTTTTCTAAAACAAGCCTTTTAGGCAAAACCCCAATGCCATTATGATCATAAAAAAAACAAATATTTTTATTTGGAAAATGCTTTTTTTGCATTAATAAGCCAGCTAATGCCATTGTCATTCTTGCATTAATTTCAACAACAGGATGTAATATCTCTTTGCCATTATGACGATAGATCATTGAATCAATGCCAACAAAGCCAAAATACCCCTCTTTTTTTAGCTTTTCTAAAATAACAAACGAGTAGCGTTTTTGCTCATTTATAAGTCCCGGGAATTCTCTAAATAGGAGATGATAATCACCAATTAAAGAGCCTCGATAAACTCCTTGCGAGTTGTTAACCATTTTTGTTGCACCCAAAAAGTCAGTTTGTTCTGAACCTAAATACCAAAGAGTACTAAAATCCAAGATTCGCTCAACCCACGGTTCTGCAATCACAGGTCTTCCATCCATCCACTCTTTTTGACAAAATAATTGCATTTTGTGATCGACTTCGCCTGTCGAATAACGCAAGAGGTTACCTCGAGCAGAGAGACCAAAGCACGTTTTTAAAACAACGGGGAGGCCTTGATGCTGGAACAGCCACTGCTTCAAATCTTCCATGGTGTCAATCAAGCGTGCGCCCGGTAACCTTAAGGAATGGTTAAAGCTCCACTGCTTACTATTGACTTTCTGAATAACTTCCCAATCAGGCATTTTATAGATAAGTTGTTTAGTGTCAGCCCAATGCTTAAGCGTCCTAGACCAACCCCATGTGATTAACTCTCCCCCACTAATGTCTTCTTCCCCAACCCATTTAGGTGCTTCAATATGACTGCGTTTTAATTCGTTTAAGTAGCCATTATCAGGTTGCCCCAATACCAAAACCTCATCTTCTTGATTCGCAAATAGAAGAGGCAAAAATTGAAGTTGAAGGCAAATGGGATTTTTTTTTATTCCTTCGAAAGGATCTGCCATTCTTCTCGATATGAATTCAAATTCAAAGCCTGTATTGGCAAAATAAATTTTTTTCATGCTGTTAAATTGAATTAGTTGTGCTTTGCCTGATATTGACGTATGATGATTATCATGAAGTGACATCGTATAAGTTTAGGAGTTAATATGCCAGTTCGGAAAGAAATCGAACAAGACAGCTATCCTATCATTCGCACAGGGATAGGACAAGACAGCCATCGGTTTTTACCCCCCAACTCTTCTAAACCTTGTGTTATCGCAGGGCTTATTTTTGAAGACATTCCCGGTTTTCTTGCCAACTCGGATGGAGATGTTGTTTTCCACGCGATTTGTAATGCTATCTCTTCCCTTACTCATGTTCTTATCTTAGGTGCTATCGCTGACGAGCTTTGTTTAAAAGGGGGGATTACTGATAGTGAGGTCTACTTACAAGAAGCTATGAAAACACTTGGCAATCAGAAAATTACACACGTATCTCTAACCATTGAAGCTAAAAAGCCTAAATTTAAGCACCGCCTTACAGAAATGCGCACCAACGTTGCCAAGGTGATGAACTTAGATATAAACCAGGTAGGTATTACAGCAACAACAGGAGAAGGTTTAACCGATTTTGGTTGTGGAGATGGAGCCCAGTGCTTTGCTATTGTTACCACCCAAGAGAGCATTTCCTAAATAAAAGAGTAGCTGTCTTCAAGACAGTTACTGTTTTTTAATAAATATCTCTTAAATATCTCTTCTCTGAGCGCAATTTTTTAAGATAGGCTTTGGCTCCTTCTTCACTAAGAGAGCCATGTTGCATAATAATCGTTAGTAAAGTCTGCTCAACATCTTTTGCCATATGCTTAGCATCACCACAAACAAAAATATAAGCTCCTTTCTCTAACCACTGGAAGATTTCTGCAGCGTTCTCCATCAAACGGTGTTGAACATACACCTTATGCTCTTGGTCTCGGGAAAATGCTAGCTGGAGCTTGATTAAACCCTCTTTTTCTAACCTTGTCCATTCATCTTCATAAAAATAGTCATGGTTCCTTGTCCATTCCCCAAAAAAGAGCCAATTGAGCCCAGCGTGTTTTTTATGTAGTCGCTCTTGCATAAAGGCTCGAAATGGGGCAACCCCAGTGCCAGGTCCAATCATGATCAGTGAGGCATCACTGGATTCAGGAAGGGTAAAGCCATGATGCGGCTGAATATAAATAGGAACAACAGGTTGACCTAACGGGCAATCATAACATAAATAGTGAGTACAAACCCCTTGTCGCTCTACTCCAAGCGTCTGATAACGAGTCAAGGCTATTGTTAGGTGAACTTCATTACCTACAGCAAGCTGGGACGACGCAATTGAATAGAGTCTCGGCAAAAGAGGCATTAGCAGCTGAGCCATTTCCTGGGGGGAAAGGATCACTTCTTGGTTTTTTTCTAAAAAATCCCATACTTCATGGTGACTTGTGTACTCTTTGAATTCATCTTTATACTCATCGGTCAGTAGGGTTTTTAGTGCGGCTCTTTTTTGTGGGTTGGATTGTTTCTCAGCGATTACAGAAAAAAATTTCCTACTAAACGAAGTGATGTTAGCCTTTGAAGTGAGAAATTCTCTAAAAGCAATTTGATTTCCATTTCGATCAGTTACAAGCTCGTCACCTTTTGCTTTGACAGCCAACAGAGTGCGTTCAACAAGAGCTTTGTTATTTAAGGGATAGACTCCCAGGCTATCACCCACTCGATAGGTTAAACCAGAACCTTCGAGATCAAGAACTAGGTGAAAGGTGCATTTTTTAGACCCAGGCTTACAAAGCAGATAACGTTCCTTAATTTTGGCAGGGAAAGGATGGATTTTATTGTAAATTTCTTGTTTATTCATAAGCTTAGAAGAACTTTCTTAAAGAGTATACACGATGTATCGATTATTTTTTTGCTATTTCTTCTGTTTCCTTCAACTGCTTGGTCACTTTGACATCGATCGCTTAAGCCTTGAAGAAAAGGTCGGACAGCTTCTCGTTGTTCATTTTAGAGGAGAAACATTTAACCAGGAAGCATCGAGACTACTATCTGAAGTGTATGTCGGGGGATTTGTTCTTTTTCCTTGGGCAAATGGCCTTCATTCCAAGGAGCAGACCAAAGAGCTTACAGCTCTTTTACAATCTAACAGTGCTACTCCTCTTTTCATTGCTGTTGACCAGGAGGGGGGAAGAGTGAAAGCTCTCAAAGATTCATTTGTCGCTTTGCCATCCCAAAAGGTGCAAGCTAGAAACAAAGACCAAATTCGCCATCTTACTAGAGAGGCAGGTAATGAGATGCGTTCGATTGGGATTAATACTAACTTTAGCCCAGTTGTGGATATTGATAGCAACCCACTAAATCCTATTATTGGTGATCGCTCGTTCAGTCATCTAGCAGAAGAAGTCATCGCTTGCGCTAACGAAGCCATCCAAGGCTATCAGGAGGCTCACCTACTTTGCTGTTTAAAACATTTTCCAGGACACGGTGATGTATCGATTGATTCTCACCAAGCTCTACCCTTAATTGACAAAAATTTAGATGAACTTAACCATCTTGAACTAGCTCCTTTCCTTGCACTGCACCAAAACGTAGATTTAATCATGACAGGACATCTTCTTGTCCCCAAGCTGGATCCGGAGCAACCTGCTACTTTCTCATCCAATATCCTCCAGAATCTATTAAGGAAACAATGGGGATACCAAGGACTTGTTATCTCGGACTCTTTAATTATGGGAGCCCTCTCTCAACGAGCAGACAATTTACAGGAGGCCGCTTTACTCGCTTTAAAAGCGGGATGTGATTTGCTTTGCATTGCAGGCAAGGTTAACAAGGAGGGAAGAGTGTATGAACCCAACACTGATGAAATCGTGAATGTTCATCAGTTTTTAGTAAAAGCCATTATCGAGGGCCGGATTTCTGAAGAACAAATCGATCAATCTGTTCAGAAAATCCTTCAAACGAAAGAAAAATACCAGGTTTTTAGGTAACCATTTATGATTCAGCAACAGCTCAGCCAATAGCTCGAGCTGTTAATAGCGTGCTGTATTTATTTAATTAAATAAATAGCATTGCTGGTAATATCACGGAGATGAGGGAAGCTAAACTGTCCTCCCACTAAAATATAGCCTCGTATCATTGACAAGTAAATCTCCCTACTAATTAAACTTTCCGATTGATCCTCAAAAAGAGTCGCCGACGGGTCATCTCCATGATCGAATGCCTTAAACCTTAGTTCATAATATGTTTTTCTTGGTACTATAAAATATCGATTTTCCATCGGTTTTTTTGACGCTTTCATGAACGTCAGGATGTCCTGTAAGGCACAAATCACCTCTTGTGCTTGTTTTACTTCATCTGTGCCCCAATATGTAATGTCTCTACAGAAGTCATCAGCACAATCTGGGTTATCTTTGCGTACAAAATTTGAAAAATCATTTTTGTTATATCTTATTAATTTTAAACTGGATGAACGTAACAACTGGGGATAGTTCCTAAGCCTTCCCTTCATTACCGCTCGTCGCCACATTTCTCTTCCTGATGAGCATTGGCCAATCGCCATTAAAGCAACGGCTTGAAATCCTTTAATGATTCTTTGGCAAAGATGTATCTTGTGATATGAGTAGTTACCTTGCGCATTAGATTGATGATGAGGCTGCGATGTTCGAATACGTACCATAGTTTGACCGTGTGTTAAGTTATTTTTTCATTATAAATCAAATTCCTAATCTGGCAAGCTCCTTTTCTCCTCTATGAGTCGGTTCAATTTTGCTTTCCTTTACATTAGCTTAACCCTGCAACTAAAAAAGTGTCGTAAGGTAGTTCAAGAATTTTCGCAAGTTATTCAAGAACTCAAATACAATCAAGAAGCAAAAAAAGAAGCGTTCGTTTCCAACAAAGCTTTAAGGCTGCAACCCAAGTCTCTCACTCCTTTACAACCTTGTCTGCTACTCCATTTTCTGACCGGAGATATTAATCAAATCACTAACGAGCATATCAAGCATCTCTTTCGCCAATATTATTCCGCTCAAAAACAAACGATGGCATCGATCATTCAAGATACCTGATTTAAGGATGGGAGAGCTTTATGGCAGAAGTTCAGCAACTAGCGACCTAAAACCAAACAGAGGAGAGAATGGGTTCTAAAGATTAAACCCTAGCCAACTTCATGAATGGTCAGCGAGAATTGCCCGCTAATATAAGGGTAGAGAGCTACTTTAATTGTTCTTGGATGAGTTATTCATCTGGGCCCATCCAGGTGATACCCTCTTCTAGCCATCTAAATTCTTTATTGAGGACTTTCTCAGCTAATTTATCACCGAGCTTGTCATCATTATCGACTAAAGCTTTAAAATAACCTTTGATCCGTCTTTTCGCTAATTGGCAAAAAGCATCAGCCAAAAGCACAGGGGAGTTATCTTCAGGCTTATTTTTCTTAAGAGTAGCCCCATAAGAAACGGTTGCCGACATCGCGAATAACTCGGTACCTATTTCCATTAAGCGTGCTAAATGAAGCTGTTTCCTCTCTAACCCTTGCTTATACTTGACCATAGCACTAAAGATTTCTTTAGCAAGCTTATGAGCATGGCTTTCAATAAAATGAAAATGCTTGGCTAACTCGGCCAAATCCTTATAGGAGCTCGCAGTATCAAAGATTTGCGAAGGATACCAGCGAATATAAAAACTAAAAGCTTTACCAAAAGCTTTGAGTTTCTGAGAAAAACTTGTTTTTTTACTCAAAAGAGGCATCGCTAATTTTAAATGAGGGTCTATTGCCTCCCTTGCTAAAAATAGCCTCATAATCTCAGATGTCCCTTCAAGAATAAGATTAATCCGGCAATCCCTCATCATACGCTCCACGGGATAGGGAACTTCGCCTCTAGCCTTTAATGAACGTCCCTTTTCATATCCTCTCCCTCCCCGAAGCTGCATCGTGAGATCTACAATCTTCCATAAAGCCTCTGTACAAAATAACTTAGACATGGCAGCTTCAATACGAATGTCATATTTTCCCTGATCAGCTAAAAAACTTGTGAGTTGGCTAACCGCATCAATAGCAAACGTTGTGGCCGCAATATAAGCGATTTTTTCCTTACCCGCTTCATGCAGGCCTACCGGCATTCCCCACTGCACGCGATTTGCCCCCCATCTCCTCGCGATAGAAAGGCACTGCTTAGCAGCCCCAGCTGATGCTGCGGGTAAAGTTAATCGACCAACATTAATCGTACCAAGAGCAAGTGCTAACCCTCTTCCTTCCTCCCAAATAACATTCTCTTTGGGTATTTTCACATTTCTAAAGGTTAATAAAGCGTTATAAATCCCTCCAAGTCCCATAAACTCACAGCGATGAGTCATCTCCACACCGGGGGTATTCATTTCTAGAATAAAAGCTGTGATTTGCTTTTTTTCTCTGCCATTTGAAAATTTAGAAGGAGTTTTGGCCATGACAACAATGATATTTGCCAAAGCCCCATTTGTACACCAAAGTTTAGTCCCGTTCAAGATATAGTGGGAGCCATCTTCAGAAAGCTTAGCTTCTGCGGACATTTGAGCAGGATCTGATCCAACATCCGGCTCGGTTAATGCAAAAGCCGATATCCAACCTTCTCGGAAACGAGGAAGATATTTTTGCTTCTGTTCTTCTGTTCCGTAGAGCCGTAGGGGCTGTGGCACGCCAATCGATTGATGAGCAGAAAGAAGAACTGCCGTGGCCCCGCAATAAGAAGCTACTCGTTGAATGACGCGATTATAATTTGTTTGTGAAAAACCAAGCCCTCCATATTCTTTTGGGACCTTCATAGCAAAAGCACCTAGACGCCCAAGCTCTTTGATCACTATTTCTGGTATTGTTCGATTGGCATCCACCTCTTCAGGATCAAGGTTTTCAAGTAAAAAAGGCATTAGTTGAGCAATAAACTCATCACCAATTTTGCGGTCTTCCTCACTCTGCGCGGGAAAAGGATAAATCATATCAGGCTTAAAACTACCCATTAAAAGTTGACCGGCAAAACTATCTCTTCGCACTTCTCGATCCCTGGCAGCCTCGGTAATTTCTAATGCTTCACGCTTTTCCTTGCTTGACGACTGATCAAATAGAGCTTCATCTGCGCCTTCTGGCTCTTCTTGTGACATGGGGAACCTTCCTTGAATCCTTCTTCTACTCTTATCTTCTTTATTGGATCTTATAAATCGTGTAAAGATTTTATTTTAACAGTCAACACGTCTTCCGTAAAAAAACATCTTTAATTATAATACTATAAAAAAGTTGTTACAGAGATTGAATTTGACGCCTATATGGCTGAAAAATCAACATATCTTCTCGTGTCTGCAGCTCATTATCAACCACCCTAATCCTAGCGAAATTCCTTTTCCGTTAAATAGATTAGCTAGGTTAATATAAGGAAAAAAAACAGGCTTTATCCAATGAAAGATTCTATTTTTTCTGCTTCACTTCGCTCTTTTTTCGTCTCTTTTTGTTGTGTTTTAGGAGTTTTTTTAGCTTTTATACCAATTTTAATTGCTTTTAGCATGTTTGAATCTGAGGAAAACGCCGTTCCATCAGAATACAATGTTAAAATTTTACCAAATGCAGATGGGATAAGAAAAAAAGAAGCGAGCGATGTGCCGGTCATCTTACAAATTAATGTACACGGTGTCATTGGCACAGAAGGTCTTACCGATCAGAATATCCGTCATTTGCTCATGGAATCTAGAGAAAACTCATTAAAGAATAACCGCGTTAAAGCGATCTTGCTTCACTGCAATACCCCAGGTGGTGGTATGATAGATGCAGATGGCATTTATCGCGCTCTGAAAGAATATAAAGATCGTTACCAAATTCCTATTTTTGTTTATGTCGATGGCCTTTTAGCTTCCGGGGGAATGTATGTTGCTGCTGCCGCTGACGAAATCCATGCAAATAATATCAGCCTGATTGGAAGCATTGGTGTCGTCACAACAGGCATTTTCAATGTCTCTGGCTTAATGGACAAGTTAGGAGTTGAATCATTGACTTTATATGCGGGTAAGGGTAAAGATGATCTAAATCCCTTCCGCCCATGGGAGCCTAGCGAATCGACTAACTATAAGTCGGTTATCGATTACTATTACCAAAGCTTTGTGAATCTAGTGCTGGCAAGTCGCCCAAAACTTAGTAAAGAGGTGCTTGTTGACCAGTTAGGAGCTCATATATTTCCGGCACAACAAGCTTTAGACTACGGCCTTGTAGATGTAGTAGGAGCAAGCCGTGACTCAACACTAAAAAAACTATTAACCAAAATTGGCATTGAAGATGATTACTACCAGGTGGTTGAACTAAGTAGCAGCAACTGGCTGAGTCAACTTTTTAAAGCGGAAAGTCCTCTCTTAAACGGCAAACTGAAGCATCAGTTATCCCTTGGGAATGACCTCCCAGCAGCTCTTAGTAATCAGCCTTTGTCGCTATACCGACCATGAAGACTTTATATATCTTAGATGCAGCCGGATATATTTATAGATCCTACTTTGCAATCAAGAATATGACCAACTCGAAGGGCGAATCAACAAACGCCCTTTTTGGTTTTATTCGTTCGATCCTGAAACTGTATAAAGACTTTCAACCAGAACACCTTGTCGCTGTTTTTGATGGTCCATCAAATACGCAAACGCGATCGTTAATCTACAAGGATTATAAAGCTCACCGGGCGAAAATGCCACCCGACCTCCTCCATCAAATTGAATGGGCTAAAAAATTTTGCCATTTTATGGGCATATCCCACCTAGCAGTTACAGGGGTGGAGGCAGATGACACCATGGGTAGTATCGCGTGTTGGGCTGAACAAAAAGGGGCTCAGGTTTTTCTTTGCACAAGCGATAAGGATATGGCCCAGCTTGTCAACGATCATATTTTTATTTTAAACACCCATAAAGACAACCTCATTTTGGATCAAAAAGGGGTTGAGAATACTTATGGGGTCCCCCCTCACCTGATCAAGGACTTTTTATCCATGACAGGAGATAGCTCTGATAACATTCCAGGTATTGCCGGCTTTGGCCCTAAAACGGCCTCTGATCTGCTCAATCGACACGGCTCCCTGGAATACATTCTTGATCACCCAGAAGTCATTACCAATTCAAAGAAAAGAGAGTTGCTAATCCAAGAAACCGATAATGCTAAACTCAGCAAACTTTTAGTGGCGATTGATACTAAAGTTGATTTTCCGAAAGATGCTGCCTTTTTTCTCATTAAACCCAAAGATAAGCTTGCTTTGAAAGGGTTTTTCACAGAAATGAATTTTAGCAGTTTGATTAGAGAGATGGATGGACTGACTGAAGTAACGGTTAAGGAAGAAGATCACCTTTATCATCTTATCCAAAATGAGGATGACTTTCGTCAACTAATAAATCAACTGACAAAGCATAAAGAGATCGCTTTTAGTGTATTCAGGACAAATGCACGCCCACTTCAAACAGACATTGCAGGAATTGGCTTTGGTGTATGCCCAAAACAAGCCTGGTATATTCCATTTAACGGTTCTCTGCCTATCACGCTTCTTGAAAAAGAGCTTAAACAGCTCTTCAACAACCCTGCAATTGGTTTTTTCGGCCACAACATTAAATATGACCTCCACGCTTTAGCCAACCGAGGGATTATCATTAATCACATCGTTTTTGACACGATGTTGGCCTCCTATATCTTAAACTCACATAGCCGTCAACACTCCTTAGACCAGCTTGCTCTGGACTATTTTGGAAAAGTAAAAATCCAAGCGAATTTGTTTTTAGGAAAAGGCAAGAAACAACTCAGTTTATTACAGGTGAATGCTCAGGATGTTTTAGAGTTTTGTTGCGAAGAAGTCGACTATATTTGCAGGTTAAAGGGAATTCTACAACCTCAGTTAAAAGAGCGCCACCTCGAAAGACTTTATAATGAACTCGAATTACCTCTTTTATCCGTCCTAGAAAAAGTTGAGCATCATGGCATTTTTCTCGATGTGCCTTGCTTGGAAACTTTTGCCATTCAATTAAACAAAGATCTTCGACAACTTTCCGAGGAAATTTATGCTCTTGCCGGTGAAGAATTTAATTTAAATTCGCCCAAACAGCTGTCTGTTATTTTATTTGAAAAGCTCAAAATTAAGCCGCCTAAAAAAACGGCTACAGGTCTATCAACGAATGCTGAAGTGCTAGAGTTTTTAAAAAATGACTACCCTATTGCAGGCAAATTGCAGGAGTATCGTGTTTTAGAAAAACTAAGATCTACCTATGTGGAAGCCCTGCCGCAGGAGGTCAATCCCCACACAGGAAGAATTCATCCTACCTTTAATCAATTTGTCGCTGCAACAGGACGCCTATCGTGCCAAGATCCTAACCTACAAAATATCCCAGTTCGTACCGAAGTAGGACGGAAAATCCGTGAGGCTTTTCGCCCACAGCTAGATGGCTGGAGTTATCTAGCGGCAGATTATTCACAAATAGAACTGCGGTTATTAGCACACTTAAGTGAAGATCCTATTTTAATCAATGCTTTTATGCATAATGAAGATATCCACACTCATACAGCAGCTGCTATTTTTAATATTCCTATTGACAAGGTGACCAGGGAAGAACGCTACAGAGCAAAGGCTGTGAATTTTGGAATAATTTATGGCCAGCAAGCTTTCGGCTTATCGCAAGAAATTGGAGTCGAGGTTAAGGAAGCAGCTAAATTCATTGACACTTATTTTCATAAATATCCTAGGGTTAAGGCGTTTTTAGAATCCTGTAAGGACCTAGCTCGTACAACTGGAAAAGCAGTCACGATGACAGGAAGAGAACGAGCCATTCCGGAGATTCACAGTAAGAATATGATGATTCGAAGCGCTGCAGAAAGATTGGCTGTCAATACACCTTTTCAAGGGACAGCAGCTGATATCATTAAGATGGCTATGCTAAAAGTTGATAAAGCCATTGAAGAAAATCATTTAAAAGGATATATGATTCTGCAGATCCATGACGAATTAATCTTTGAAGTGCCTGATGAAGAGATCCCTCTCTTCGAGTCCTTGGTGCGCGATGCCATGCAGAATGTCTTGAAACTTAGGGTTCCTTTGACTGTTGATATCGCGCTTGGCAAAAATTGGAAAGAATGTTAAAATTAAAAAAAGTTGCCGTCACTGGAGGCCTTTCCTCTGGCAAATCCACAGTTTGTCAAATCTTTAGAGGCTTAGGTGCTCACGTTATCAGTGCCGACAAAATCGTTCACCAACTTTTGTCTCCAAATACAAGTCTTGGCCAAGAAGTCATTAAGTTGCTTGGAGTAGAAATTGTCATCGACCAGATGATTGATCGTAAATCTATTGCTAATAAGGTATTTAATAATCCTCAACTCTTACACCAACTTGAACAAATTCTCCACCCAGCAGTGTTTAACGAAATGAAAAAAGAATACCAACTTGCAAAGGAAGCTTCCCGACCCCTTTTTGTCGCCGAAGTGCCTTTACTTTTTGAAGCGTATGAGAGCAAAAACGTTTGGTTTGATGCCATTATTGCTGTGCTTGCCAGTGAGGAAACCGCATGCAAGCGCTTCATGGAGTCCACCGGTTATTCTGAAGAAGAGTATCGCTTGAGAATGAGTAGGCAGTTATCTCCTGCTCAAAAAGCCGAGAAAGCTCATTACATAATTTTTAATGATGGCGACTTAAAAAAAATTGAGAAACAAGTCTGCCAACTTTATCACCATTTAACCCAATCTTAGGAGTCGCATTCTGAATGAACCCAGAAGATACTATACAAGAAAAATCGCCCGTCGAACATGCTGGCACGCGCGAACACGATCTAAAAAGTGGAGGCTATGACCAGGGGGATTTGGCTTATGCCCCTCCCTCAGGAGAAACCATTAAAATCGCTGAAATCCAGCGCATGAACATTGATCAACTAAACCAGTTTGGAAGAAAGATTGGGTTAAAACACCTCGGGTCTTTGACCAAGTCTCAAATGGTTTTTGAGATCGTTAAAGCGCTTTCTGAAAATCCTTCGGAGATTCTTTATGGAGAAGGTGTTCTTGAAGTTCTCCCTGATGGCTTTGGTTTCTTGCGCTCTCCTAACTACAATTACCTCCCCTCTCCGGAAGATATTTATATTTCACCTGCTCAGATTCGTCGATTTGATTTAAAAAAAGGAGATACTGTTAGCGGAACCATCCGTCCCCCCAAAGATAAGGAGAAATATTTTGCTCTTCTAAAAGTGGATACGATCAATGGCACCTCTCCTGAAAAAGCTCGAGAACGCATCCTTTTCGAAAACCTTACCCCCCTTTATCCCAGCGAAAGAATTGTCATGGAGACAACGAAAGATAAGCTCTCGATGCGCGTTCTAGATTTAACAGCACCCATCGGGAAAGGCCAAAGAGGTCTCATCGTTGCCCCCCCTCGCTCTGGTAAAACAATCCTTTTACAAAGCATTGCCAACTCGATTGCTCATAATAACCCTGAAGTGACTTTGATCGTTCTTTTAATTGACGAACGCCCAGAAGAGGTAACGGACATGCAAAGAATTGTAAAAGGGGAAGTCATTTCATCAACATTTGACGAACCCCCCGAAAGACACGTTCAGGTGGCGGAGATGGCGATTGAAAAGGCACGTCGTTTGGTAGAGCACGGACATGATGTTGTTATTCTGTTAGACTCTATTACCCGTCTAGCAAGAGCTTATAACACTATTCAGCCACATTCTGGAAAGATTCTCACCGGCGGTATTGATGCCAATGCACTACATAAGCCTAAACGCTTTTTCGGTGCAGCGCGAAATATTGAGCAGGGAGGATCGCTAACCATTATTGCAACTGCCCTTATTGAAACCGGTTCTAGGATGGATGAAGTGATTTTTGAAGAGTTTAAAGGCACCGGTAATATGGAGCTTGTTTTAGATAGACGTCTTGCCGACCGCCGTATTTATCCAGCGATTGACCTCATCAAAAGCGGAACCCGTAAGGAAGAGCTTCTATACCATGCTAATGAGCTTGAGAAAGTTTATCTTTTCCGCCAAGCAGTTGCTGACTTATCGCCTATTGATGCCATGAACCTTCTCTTAGGACGTTTAAAAAAGACCAATAGCAATGTCGAGTTCTTACTTTCAATGAAGGAATGATCAAGAGTTACTAAGCCTGAGATCCAGGCTTAGTTTATCTCTAGCTAAAAACTGAGAACCCCTCCACCAACTTCCTCTTTAAAATGCACAAGATCCTCTTCTAAAAGCTCTTCTGCCACGCCTGCAGCTACTGCACGTTTTTTTATATCTGCACTCCCTTGGGCATAATAAATGAGCGAGTTAACTTTCTGGTTTAATCTTGGCATAGCCCCTAAGCCTAGAGATTCAGAATTGGGGAACAGCCGGGTGAGAGTATTTAAAATCTTTTGAGCACTCTCTTTACTTTCTGCATAAATGGCTACTCGAGGAATTCTACCGCCCTCTTTATCGCTTTCAGGGAAATGATCATTGGGATCTTTCATCAGCAACTTATATTGAACGATCTGATTCCCAAACATCTTGTTTTTTTCAATCTCGTTAATCAGCTTTTCTACCACTTCTTCTACACAATCATCTTTGGGCATAAGATGTATTTTGTACTCCTGTGTAGCCAACCCCCATAGCTCACTTTTCCTAACCTCATAAGCTGCTTCGGCTGATCCCTTGTTTTTCTGATTCTCTATTTTAAATTCTTCAAGTTTTTGTTTCCTTGCCTCAGCATCCTGAAAATTATTTATAATGAATTCAGCAAGTTCCAAGGGCGCTTTATAAGCAGGATGACGATCTTTTTGTTCTTCCAGTTCCAGTCTTTTGCTCTCTAACTCATCGACTGTAGACATTTCTGCGATCAGATTAAGCTGATTTTTCTCTTCTTGAAATTTCCCAATAGATTTCAATAAATTGTCAAGCTCTCCCTTTGCATTTCTAACCTCTGAATCAGCCAAGTCTGGTTTATCAGCCGTTATATAACCATCATTTCTTATTCTTAAATTAAACCCTCGAGCTACTCTAAAGCCACCCGCACGGCCCTTAAAATCAATCGGGATATCTTCTCCACTGCTTGTAAAATGCTTACGACTGATCGAATTTACTTTAATCAAGGTCTTGCTTCTTACGGCTGCATAAATTTTCTTAATGCCCTTAAGCCCGAAGTAGGTACCATGTAGGGTACCAAGAGTCAGAATACCCAAAACAAAGGAACCTATTATGTATTGTTTTTGTTGTCTCTTATTATCAAATTTATTAAAAGAATAGGGATTAAATATTTTATCGAGGCCTACTTTCATAACACCTCCATTAAAACAACTTATTTTATTATAATATATTTTTATTATTAGATGATTCCGAAAAAAGAATATGATTGAATTTTTTAATCTTTTCAGAAAAATTTTTAACTCTGCAATTAATCAACTTGAAAAGAAAAACGATCGTTCTCACCCTCGTTTGTGAGTTGATAGGGCAAGATTACTTTCGTTACTTAAAGAGATGAGGGGGCACTAAAAGATTTAAACGTAGCCATTGAATCTCAGCTTTTAGAAGGTGATGGTAGATTGCATGCTGTAGTGACAAGATTAGTAACTTTCTACAGGCTTAATAGGGAAAATGTCATTGCCCACGAGATCAACTGTTGAATCCCGCTCTTGCAGGAATTCTTTTTGGCTATGGTAGAAACAACGCATTAGCATCTTCGCATCAGATACTTAGAAAAATGAAAATTTCAATGAGCTTAAAGGCCTACGATCATGCACATTCTTAGGCCCTGGTTTTTCCTATTAGACGATGAGACAACTATGTCCGAAAACAAAAGAGTCATCCGCTGCTTTAAGGAGTTGAACAACAAACTAGAAAAGCATTTTAGCAACAAGAACTATATTAAAGCTTTTATGGATTGATATCAGGGTTAGTATTGCTACTTAGTGGGCGATATAGCCTCCTATCCCATTTAACTTTCTTTTTTCTTGAAAACTTTATATTGATGACCGAGAATAAGGCTTTTAAACTAGATTGATTTATTATGCGTCGTATTTTTCTTTACGGACTTCTTTTAGGACTTGTTGGCTCGGCTATCTACTGGATTTATGAGAATGATGCCTTACTCCCCTTAAAGCATTATGTGGAAAATCAAGATGTCCTCACACTTGAAGCACGCTACAGCCCTGAAGCAATTATGGAAAATAACCGCAAGGAGTTGTTAAGCAGTCATCAAAAGTCTTACCAAGACCCTGAGTTAAAGTACTACCCTCATCTCCTTATGGAAGTTAAATACGTCGACGACAAACGGCCAAGAGAAGCTGTCATCCTATGGAGCCAAACGGATGGCGAAATGGTCATCAACACAGAAACATGGGACACAACCCACGGTTTTGAAGATGCCATTAATGCCAGCGCTTCCTCAGGTGATTTTAAAGTGTTGAACCTGCTTGCTGAAAAAGGCGTTTTATCAAGGGATAGAATCCAAAAAGAGCTAAATATTGACGAAGATGCTCTTAACCAGCTACTAGATGGTGCTTTGAAGAAACATCTAATCGTGATAAAAGGTAATGATGTTCAGCTTCATATGGAGAATCCCAAGTTCCTCGTTCCTCCTCAAACCAAAATGACTCAGTGGTTAGTCACCAAGCCTTTTGCGCAAGGAAAAAAAGTTCCTCCTCTCTATAGTAAAGCAAGAATTGAAAAAATTGCTAAAGCGGCTTTTGGCAATAGTTTTTCTATCAAATCCACAAAAGAAATCTTTCTTCCTGTCTATAGTATTTCAGTTTTGAATGGTGATGGCTCTATTCTGATTAGTGATTGGAATGCTATTAATGGCACGAGGATCAAACCTAGTTACAAAGTAAGATCTAGTTAGCTAAGGAATTTATTCCTTAATTAAATTACTCCTTTTGAGTAAAAATAGTAGCACTATTTTTACTCAAAAGGAAAACAATGAACTTCACCCCCCTTTCCCCTCGTGTTCCTTATTTTAGCGATGGAATCGCTGAAATTGAGGGTTACATTTTAACACGTGCAAGGAACGAATTTGAAAAACAAGCTCTAGTTAAACGCCTCTATAAAGAGATTTCAGAATCTAAGCCCATTCTCAAGAGTCTAGCCCATAAAAGAGTCATCAACATTAACCACTATACCTCAAACCTTTATACCTTGCTCTATTCGATGATTGAAGAGCAACTCGAGCTTCTAAAAAGGCATCAAATCACTTATCAGGATCTTTTAGACAGCTGGTACAGTCTTAAGGTTCAGCTGAGCCATTACCGTGCTAGATGCACCAAAGACGGCACTTTTATTAAAAACTTGAAAAATTTTCTCCAATCACTCATTCAAACACAAATCACGCTAGGGATCGAAGTTTCTGCTTTCCACTCTTCCCTTAATGAATTGATTAAAATCGCTTCCTTTATTCATATTGGCGATATCTCGTTATGCTGTCTTTTTGAATACAATAAGAAAGGCATTTCTCTCTTCGAGCTTCCAGTAGGAACACTCTACAATGCCTTAAATCGCAATAGCTACCTGTTAAAAAGACAAATTTTATGGATCGCTCCTCTCTTTAAAGAAATCCTAAAGGTCGTGGAGATATGGGTTCCTCCTCCTCATCCCACTTATGAGAAGTTTAAAAGGATAATGCTTAGTTTTTCTCCTTATCTCGAAACCGTTAAGACCTTAAGCCGAAAGCTTGCGTATTTTGTGCACTGCCTTGCTGAGAATAAAAAAATTCATCTAGAAGAAGTACAAGCTTGGCAACGCACGGTTAAAAGTTTAGGAGCAAATTGGATACGAATCGAATTAAGACAGGTAGAAGGTTATGATCCCAAAGTGATGAAACAATTAGAGCACCTTTATTGTAATTTCTATCTCATGGTTGATGCAGGAGACTTTTTTCTGAACGACCTACTGGACAGATCCGCTCAAATTTTAATTTCCACTGGGCTCATGCAACACGCCCTAAAACACTTAAGCCCATTAGAACGACAGGCTTATTTTGATCAGCCCTTCCCTATTTATCCAGAGACGAGCCAAGTCCAAACGCTAAAAATTGAGACGGCTCGAAAAAGCCCTAAAAAAACGCAACCTAAACAAAGACAAAAGGTGAGCTCCCTGCAAAAAAAAATGGAGGCTAAAAATAAGGTAAGCAAACCCCCATCCTTTAGTCATGCGCAACCTCTCCCTCCTTGCCAGCCAACTCCGCCTCTAAAGACATTAAGTTCGCAGCTTTATTATTATGCACGCTCTCGTCCATCACAGCTGAAAGGTTTTTTAATACACGCTGCATGGCACTTAGAAAAAGTCAGCACCATCCAAGGGATTGTCCTCTCTTCACATGGAAATATAGCCAACTTATTTTCAGCTTTTTCCTTCCATCTTGCTCATACTCTAGAGCAACTACTTCTCTATCACCTCGCCCAAAATAACATTCATTGTATAAAAAGCCATAACCTCAATTTGCTTCATATGCTAGGCTCGCTTCCCGATATGCCTATTATACAACAATTTTACCTAGCCACCTACTGGGCCCGTTATCCCCTCGAAGAGTTTGAAGGATGGAGGCAAGCAACACATTTCCATAAAAGGCCTATTCCCGATGTGCTAAAGGTAATCGTAAATTTAGCTGATGATCCTCGTTCTTTTACCCAAGAGGATTTTACCTCCTACTTTAAGTCTGCTTGTACACAATTAGAAGAAGCTATTTCATTTATTATACCTTCAAAATTAAATCACAGTTTACCGTCAACTTTCACTGCATCACTTGAACCTCTGTCTTTATTCAACGAGCTAAACGCCAACCAAGTGATAACTCAACTAGCTGAGCTTTCTCAAGAACGAACAAACCAAAATTATTTGAAGATAAAAGAAAGCCTCTTCCACACCCAAATGTTGGTTAGTTCATTAACAGCTATCAATCAAGCAAATACGATTTCAGAGTTCACTTTTTGGGCATCTAGGATTATTTTTTTAGTCCAACAGTCGATCGAAGCTTTAATGCACAGCTTAGAGCTTTTTGAAGAAAGATCAACCGAACATGACGTAGGTCTCTTGGCAAAAAACCTTCAATGTAACGTAAAAGGCCTTGGAAACAATCTAATCAATGTTAGCCAAAAATTGAAATACCCTTTCCAAACCCCATCTGTAAGCACATGCGCTCTTCTTATCGACCAAATTACCTCGCTCACTCTGCATCCCGATATGGAAAATAACTTTGAATACACCTCCTCGTTCATTCCAGATTGGCCTCTACCTCTCAAAAATATCACAAGTCGATCGATTGCTTGTCTTATCGAGCAATTGCTCGCTCAATGGCAAGAGAGCATGCTTGATATCATCAGATATTGAGGCCCCAAGCTCTATATCACTAACATCAAAACCAATCCTTGTTAACTTTTCTTCTTTCACTTGCTGGATTCTCTTCTGATTCCAAACGAGAAAGAGGAACTTAATGGAGGTATTCACCGAAACCTAAATAAAATTTATTTGTGGCATTGGGTTTCAATAATTTGGAACAGAGGCATCTATGTTTCTTTGATTTAACTAAACATATTTTTATAGATGCTATTGCTAAGCATTTTAATGACGCCTATATTGGCTCACAGGACAGAGTGAACCAACAAGCTTTGGGGTACTTCAAGTTATTTGGCCAGAAGCGAACAGCGGCATTTATATGGCCAAAGAAATGAGATCGAGCATCAAATTTTCGCTGGCTCAGTAAAACCTTATTTTAGGCAAAAGTGCTGGATCAGGTAAAAAGCTGCATTTCGATACCTGAGACCACTCACCATCCTTTCGAATGACGACAAATGTGTCTTAGAATGGTAGCTGCAATCTTAAAGTCAATGCCCCCATACATGCCTCATTCTGTAGTGGCTGTTTGACCTAGCTAAACGATAACACTGCATCAAGAAAATAGGAGCGACTAAAGATTAAAATTAAGTGCTAACTTATGAGCGATTGCCTGTGTGAGTTCTTTTAAGCCTTGGCCTGCCAAAGCTGAAATTTCAAAGGTACTAGACTTCAGATCTGAGAAAGTCTCATAAAAAGCTGCTGCATTCTCAATGCTGTCATCTTGATCAATTTTATTTAGAAGGATCAGGCTTGGTCTTTCTAATAACTCAGGATTAAAAGCCCCTAATTCGTTCCTAAGGACCTGGTAGTCTTCCACAGGTGTTCGCCCGTCAATTCCTGAGGTATCTAGCACAAAGAGTAGCAGTTTCGTGCGTTCAATGTGACGTAAAAACTCAAAACCCAGCCCTCGGTTGCGATGTGCACCTTCGATAATACCCGGAATATCCGCTATATAGATGCGGCTGCGATCTTCAAGCTGGAAAAAACCAAGGTTAGGCTGCAAGGTAGTAAAAGGATAAGCAGCAATTTTAACCTGAATATGGGCTAACGTTGATATCAGTGTTGACTTGCCGGCATTGGGAAAACCCACAAGGCCAACATCAGCAATCAGTTTTAATTCTAGCTCCACTTCAGTACTTTCCCCTGGTGTACCGGGTGTACAAGTATTGGGTGTACGGTTGGTTGGAGATTTAAAGCTATCATTTCCTCGGCCTCCTCTGCCCCCTTTACAGATGACAAGTTCATCGCCATCCTGGGTAAAATCGTGGATAGTGGCCCCCGTCTTAATATCTTTTACCAACGTCCCGCAAGGAATTTTGATAATTAAATCTTTACCGCCTCTCCCCTGTTGGCAGTTCGAGCCACCAGAGCGACCATTTTCAGCTTTTAAAATTCGGTGATTGCGATAGGCATCTAAGGAAAAAACCTGGACATCGGAGCGCAGAATGATAGAACCACCACGACCACCGTTACCTCCACAGGGCCCCCCTTTGGGGATATATTTTTCACGACGCCAGGCAACTACACCATTGCCACCTTTACCGGCGATAAGCTGTACTTTAACTCGATCTACAAACATGGATAATAAAAGATGGCGCTCTAATATGAGCGCGTAAAATTATAAGAAGCAGCAAGAATTACTGGCTGCTTTCAACTGAAACATAGGTCTTGTCAGTTTTACGAAAAGAAACAACACCATCAATTAATGCAAAAAGCGTGTCGTCTGATCCTCTGCCAACATTTTTTGCCGGATGCCACTTTGTACCTCTTTGACGTACCAAAATACTTCCTGCTCTCACTGATTCTCCAGCACCCACTTTAATACCTAAGCGCTTAGAATGAGAATCGCGACCGTTACGGGTTGATCCTTGTCCCTTCTTATGTGCCATTGTTTCTCCTTATGGGCTACTGTTTACCGATGCCAACAATTTTAACACGGCTATAATGTTGTCTATGCCCAAATTTACGTACTTGGTTATGACTTGGTTTATACTTAATAGAAGTGACTTTTGGTCCTGAAACTTCGCCAAGAATCTCTCCTTTTACAAAATAATTAGCAACAGCTGGAGATCCTACTTGAAACTCTTGACCTGAGCCGATAAAAAGAACTTGGTCGAATTGCACTTCGGAACCGACATCAGCTTTAAGCAACTCCACACTAATAATGTCGCCTTCTTTAACTCTATACTGCTTTCCACCAGTCTTGATGATAGCATACGTATTTTCACCAGATTTGGCGTGCATGCGTCCCCCTTGAGAGTAATATTCTTAAGATTTTAATCTGTAGAGCAAGTATAACGCTGGATAACATTGAAATCAATTACAAAATAAACTTTCCTTTTCCATCACATCTTTTTTGCCCGGTAATTGCGAAAAAAGGTATTTTTGAGTTCAAAGAGTGAATGAGAGAATATGCGCATTGCCTACTTACAGGTTCCCTTAAGCTTACCTGAGCTAAACCAATTAATCAAAGAATTCCCTCAATTTATTTTCCTTTCCTTCCCTAAGCAAAGTACACCTATTAGTAAAGAGCATTGGCGAAAAATCGAAATCCTCTTTGGCCGACGTCTTATTTGTGAAGATCTTCAATTGGCGGATCAACTTAGATGGGTCCATTGTCCTATCTTTGAAGTCAATACTCTTTGTATCAAAGAAATTGAGCAGCGAGGCAACATTCTTGTTACAAACACCGTCGAGAATAACTCTTTTCAAATTGCTGAGTATGTGCTTGCTGCCGTATTGGCTTTTGCCAAAAACTTATTTACCTTTCAAGAGATCAACCGCTATCCCCACTTAGTTTGGGACTGCAAATGGCGCAATAAGATGTGGTCTCTGCAAGACAAAACCTTTCTTCAAATTGGAATGGAGCCCGCTTCTATTGAAATCGCTCGTCGAATGAAAGAGACTGGCATGCGTATTTGGGGAATGAACGAACGAGGCACTTTCTTCCCCCACTGTCACCGAACCTTTTCGTTTGCTGATCTTGAGGAAGTTCTACCTTGCGCTGATGTTGTTAGCGTTCTCTTTCCCCCTACAAAAAAATATGAGCACTGGTTAAGCTATAAAGAATTAAGGATGATGAAAGAAGATTCTATTCTAACACTGTTGGGCTCTGCCAAATTGATCGATCATGCTGCTTTAAAAGCTCTAGCGGAGATAAAAAAATGGCGAGGCATTTTACTAGATGCTGACTACCAATTTCCTTTAGCGACAACTTCACCATTATGGCAAATTCCCAATCTCATTATTACACCGGAAGTCGCCCCAAGGCCAAAAAGAGGTAATCAAGAAGCCTTTAAAATTTTTCGCTATAACCTAAGGCAATATTTAAGAGGCCATTTTTCAGAAATGAAAAATGTTGTCGATCCATCGATTCTATTTGATATTCAAGATAACCTAGAAGGGCGTTGAAGAGGAGACCCTAGTGAAGGAAGATGGACCTCATTTCCCTTTACTAAACCATCATAGCCCTTAGCTTTAGCTCGTTCCAGAGCCATAAGATGCTCTCGTTGGAATGTCTCTATCAACTCGCTGTCGGAGCTATTTTGCAACGTTTCTCTTCGATTCCCAATAATGATATCCATTTTTGCAAGCCCAAATCTGCTTCCTTCCTTAATTTCCTTTTTAATCTCAGATTTGATGAAGTTATTATTCTCCTGTAATTCCCTCATGAGCCGGGAAAAAGCCTTCTTGGTTTTTTTGGGAACATGCTCTTTCCGAGCTTCCTTGATCCCGATCCCCCCTCTTTTAAAACGAGTGTGAACCCAGGTACCGCAGTGCCCTAAAAACTCTGCGACATTACTGAAATTGCGAAAGTTTTTTCTCCAGAAGGGGGTAAATCCTCTCTCTTCCATCTTTAAAAACAGGGTTCCATCATCAAGTTTGTGAAACAATAAAGTTCTTTTATTAGCAGGCAATCCTACGTTTCTTAAATCTAATCCTAGCTGCTGCTCTCCTCGTATCCTATATTCCTGCATGTGAGTTGATCCTCTCAAATAGACAGCAGATCCTCCGCACGCTTTGATAAAAGCTTCAACCTTGTGATCTTTGTCACTCAAAAGGATACTTCCTGATGTATATAATTCATTCGTTGCAGCTGTCTTTGCCATAAGAAGCCACATTAAATTCTTTACCGCAGCTGGCTTATCTTCTAATTTCTTTACCCCAGCTTCAACAGTCGCCGTGTCGCTACAGGTTTTAATAAACTCTTCTAACTCCTCACCTGCTCGAATGCTATCTACCATATCCTGAATATCTACTCCGGGGCAGTAGAGGATACAAAAATTTTCCAAGCGATTCTTCACCTCTGGGTCATCTAACAAAGAAGGATTATTTGCGGGAGGAATCTCCTGGCTTTTTAGTCCTTGCACAAGATGATTGCTCAAAGGAGTATTACTGCTCATAATAAAACCTTAGTTATAGATTTCATTATACTACAGTAATATTTTTAATTAAAATTATTATTTAAAACACTTGATTAATCAACTTCTTGTATTTTAATTAATAAAAAAATCAACTACGCGTTATAGGAAGAAGAGCTCACTTTGCCCCCTGTTCCTGTCCAATTGGTATGGAAAAACTCGCCACGCGGACGATCTACGCGTTCATAAGTGTGTGCTCCAAAGTAATCTCTTTGCGCCTGAATAAGATTTGCAGGAAGGTTGGCCGTACGGTACCCATCAAAAAAGGCTAAGGCCGTGCTGAAGCAAGGAGTAGGCACGCCGAGCTCAACAGCTCTAGCAAGGGCAAACCGCCACCCTTTCAGAGAGCGAGTGATTTCTCCTTTAAAAAAGGGATCTAATAAAAGATTCCTCAAAGAGGGCTGCTTATCATAAGCTTCCTTGATCTTGCCCAAAAACTTACTTCGAATAATGCATCCTCCCCTCCACATGAGAGCAACACCGCCAAAGTTTAGGTTCCACTGGTAACGGTTTGCGGCTTCTCGAAAAAGCATGAATCCTTGGGTGTAGCTAATTATTTTAGAAGCATAGAGAGCCTGTTTAACAGCATCGATAAACTCTCGCTTATCTCCTTTGTACATTTCTTGTTTAACATCAAAGGTATGGCTTGCCTCCACTCTTTCCTCTTTCAATGAAGATAAGAATCGAGCATAGACAGCTTCACTAATTAGGGTAAGAGGAATCCCCAACTCTAAAGAGTTGATGACCGTCCACTTTCCCGTCCCCTTTTGCCCAGCAACATCTAAAATTTTATCCAGTAATAGCGTTTTATCTTCATCTTTTGTCGCTAGAATGTGGCTCGTGATTTCAATGAGATAACTATCCAGTTCTCCTTGGTTCCATTCCGCGAAAATAGCATGAAGCTCATCAGCGGATAAACCTAAAGCGGTTTTGAGCAGGTAGTAAGCTTCAGCTATTAATTGCATGTCACCATACTCAATGCCATTATGAACCATTTTTACATAGTGGCCTGCCCCTTCGTCTCCAACCCAATCACAACAAGGTTCACCATCCACTTTTGCCGCTATACTTTGTAAAATCTTTTTAATATGAGGCCAAGCCGCAGCATTTCCACCCGGCATGATTGAAGGACCGTGGCGAGCGCCTTCTTCTCCTCCTGATATTCCCGAACCAACAAAAAGGATTCCCTTTTTATCTAAGTCTCTAACCCTACGATTTGTATCCTCAAAGAGGCTGTTACCGCCATCGATGATAATATCTCCTTTTTCTAAAAAGGGTAGCAAGTGATCAATGAACTCATCAACAGGGCTTCCTGCTTTTACCATTAAAATGATACGCCTTGGTCGTTTAAGGTCTTTGACAAATTCCTCTATCGAATGAGCGCCTATTATTTGTGAGCCCTTTGCTGGCCCCTTCAAAAACTCGTCAATTTTTGACTGGGTCCGGTTATAGACGGCGACTTTAAACCCTTTGTCATTCATGTTTAGGGCTAAATTTTGCCCCATAACAGCTAAACCTATTAAACCTATATCAGCCGACATGTTTCACTCCTAAACCTTAAAATTTGCTACCATAGATTATCAATTCGAATATCTTTTAGCATAGGTCAAATAGGTTTGCAAAGCTATAGAAACCTTAAGCTAAGCCTAACTATCCGCAAAGGCTTTAAAGATCGCTTGCTTTAGATCATTAACGAAAGCTTCGTAAGGCATCTGGCTGTAGTGAAGCAAAGGAAAGCTATGAGCCAATAGGTCTTGGATGTAACGTTCATGATTTTTTACATGCTTTTGCAGAAAATGAGCATCTGGCAATCTAAGGCAAATGCTCCCCTGATGTAGAAAACCTCTACTTGTTTTACGCTGCGCTCCACCCATTACTTTTTTGCCATCCACTACAAGGTCATAGATGGTGGAACGTGCCATGCAAAAATTTGGCCGACATTCCCCACGTGTCTTGAAAAAACTAAATGGCAGCGAGCCACTGCAACTTTTTAAGGCTTGTAAAAGACATGTGTTAACAAAGGCATAGTTGTCGATGGTATTCATCGAATACCTTAGATGCCCAGAGGGAATTAAAATAGAAAAAGCTAGATCATAGTCATGCAAAATAATCCCTCCACCGGTAGGCCTACGAGCAAGCAAAAGATCTTCTTGGCCCTCTTTAAAGTATTCCCCCGGCTTTAAAAAATAGCCATATGTCACTGAGCAAGGAAGCCATCGATAAAATCTTATGCTAGGAACGTCAGATGGTAAAGCCGCTTGCAATCTCATCTCATCACTTTTCATGTTTTCTACTGGGTGACAAGGAGAAGTCTCAATTAGATCCCAATGACTCATGACTACTTTTTATTTTGGAAAGAATATAATGGCTAAACTCAAGATGAACCGTTGCTGGACACGCCCTTAACTTAAACGAATAATCCAGAAATCCTTTTTGAATGCTTGTAAATGCTAAAGGGTTTTTCCGATTCCAAAAGACTTCCCCTTGGATCTCTCCAGAGATAACAGTCTTAACCGAGTAGGGATTGAGAGGATCGCTGGCTTCTAGGCCAAGTTTGATGCGCTGTAAGTTTCCATGAATACCAACATGCACACCTTCTCGCGTTATTTCTTGGATGTGGTAGTCTAACAACAGATCAACTTCTCCTAATTTCTTAAAGAACTGATAATGCTCTCCTTCTTGTAAAGACCTTTCTGCCAAAAGAAAAATCTCACGAATACTATCTCCTACAACTGCATTAAAATAATCAGATGAAAAAAATTGGTAGTTCCCGAAGATTTTTTTTTGATTTTCTTCAAGCTCCAGACTGTCCTGGGTCAGGACAAAATTGAGTGGAAAAGAATATAAAGACCTCACTTCTGCTTGTTCAAGAAAAGGCAAGTGTTCAGAAACCTTTTGTCCGTTAACAAATTGATGAAAATTAACCGCTTTTAAAATAACAGAAAGTTGAAAGGGGTATTTGATTGACTTCCCACACTCATCTTCGTCTTCACGCAGCGCTAAATTAAAAAGAGCCTCTTGATGGCAATGAAATGTGTTTAGATTGCCCTCTAACTCGACATCTTTATTTAAGATAATAGAAGAATAAACCTCTGCTTTCCCCCCTGGCAAAAACCGCAATGCTTCAACTTGTGAAGCGCCTAAGGGAAGGCATAAGCAGATTCCAAGACTAACGTAAAAGGATAGGATGAAGGCTATCATTTAACCGATCTCCAAAAACATATCCCAGCTTCTTTAACTCATGTCCTTGAGGGTCCTCATCGACACGAAAATACTGGCTTCTTTGCTTTGTATAACCTACCAAAAAGAATATTTGATTTCTTCTAGAATAAAGTTTTTGGAAATCAATCAAGTACTCAGGTGACAAATAAACGCCGTTCCCTGGAGAAGAGGGAAAGGGGTCTCCATCTGCAAAATCGGGCGCAGCCCCTTCTCCACTCACGCAAATAATAAGCACGGCAAGAAGTTCTTGGATGGCAGATAGCTTCTGCACAATCTCCTTCTTGTATAAAGAAGGGTAATCGCTAGGGTCTTTAGAAGTTTCAAGAGATGGCAAAAGCTGATCAAAAGCTAAGCGAATAGGTTTTTCAGAAGATAACTGAAAGACAAGCTCTGCTAGTCCATAATTAGTCACAACCTTCTTGATTTTAGCGTTGATACGCCACAAATCCCTTCCCTTGCTAAAATAATCTTTTTGACTAAATGAAGTTTTGTTCCGTGGAAGGATCTCTAAGGAGGCATCCTGAATTCCTTCTTGAAGAGAGGCAAGAAGCTGCGAGGAAAGAAGCCCTTCCAACTCGATCGCCTTGTTTTTACGATAAAAATCGCGCTGTAAATATTCTAAAGAAAATTTCATGAGACTTTTTAAGAATTATGACAACAAGGATGACAAACTTTGGGAAAAAAATCTACTAAAAAAAAGCTTAGTAGTTTACGATTTTAGATTCTATGGATGATTTATTAAAGAAAGCTTCAAAAATTGAAGAGAAGCTAGGCTACACTTTTAAAGACAGAGATCTCCTGTCCCTAGCTTTTATTCACAGGTCTTACATCAATGAAAATAAGCATGTTACACAACACAACGAGCGCTTAGAATTTTTGGGCGATTCTGTGCTAGGGCTTATCATCGCCGATTACCTGTATTGTCAACTTCCAACCACATCCGAAGGAGACCTCTCTTACCTGCGTTCAAGACTTGTAGAAGCGGCTTCCTGTGTTTTGTATGTAACAAAGTTAAATGTGGATGGCTTTTTACTCCTAGGTAAGGGCGAGCGCATGAACGATGGAAGAGGCAGAGAATCGATCCTAGCAGACCTTTTTGAAGCTATCATCGGAGCCATCTATCTTGATGGAGGGCTAGCCGCTGCCCGCCATTTTATTTTTAATAACTTTTCTTCTGAGATTGATTCAATCCTTAAAACTCCCTTAAGGAACTGGAAAGCCATCTTACAAGACTACTGCCAAAAAAAGTACCAGCAGCCACCTGAGTATAAAATCCTCGATGAGACTGGTCCCGACCACAGTAAAATCTTTCTTGTAGCTGTCGCATTAAATCAAGAACCTCTTGGTCAGGGAGAGGGATCATCAAAAAAAGAAGCACAACAAGCAGCAGCTCAAGATGCTTTACAGAAACTAAACTATCCTAACCTCCCTTTATAAGTTTTATGTCTACAAAGCTTAAAAACGTTTGGTACTGTCAGGAATGTGGCCATAAGCAAATGAAATGGTCTGGCCAATGTCCGGCCTGCGGCAAATGGAATAGTCTACACGAAGAGGTCGAACTCGCAAAGCCTCGCTTTGAAGCAACAAAAGCCACTCTTATCAATCGTCCTATGAGAATTAAGGACGTTTCCTTGGAACAAAGACCTAGACACCAAACCTCAATTCAAGAATTTGACCGCTTAGTTGGGGGCGGGATCGTACCGGGCTCTCTCACACTTGTTGGAGGTGACCCGGGAATAGGAAAATCCACATTAATGATGCAATTAGCCTCCTCCTTTGCTGCTAAATCCCATACTGTCCTTTACGTCTCCGGCGAAGAATCCATTGAACAAACAACATTAAGAGCTTTACGGTTAGGTATTAACGAAGACAATCTTTACATTCTAAGCGAGACAAATTTTTCTTTAATTAAAGCACAAATTGATGCCATTAAACCCACTATTCTCATTGTTGATTCGATTCAAATTATTTATAAAAGTGAAATCACCTCGGCTCCAGGTTCAGTCTCTCAAGTCAGAGAAGTCACTACTGAGTTTATGCATCTTGCCAAAGGCCATCAGATCGCAACCTTTTTGATCGGCCATGTCACTAAATCAGGAGAAATCGCAGGACCTAAAGTCTTAGAACACTTAGTAGATACCGTACTATACTTTGAAGGAGATAAGCAACATTGCTATCGCCTGATAAGAGTTGTAAAAAACCGCTTTGGAGCCACGGATGAAATCGCTGTCTTCCAGATGCAGGGGACAGGACTTAAAGAAGTGAATAACCCATCTGAAATTTTTCTCGAAGAGAGGAAAAAAGGCGTTATTGGATCAGTCATTATCCCAACTTTAGAAGGCTCAAGACCTATCCTCATCGAAGTGCAAGCACTAGTGACAGAAACAGTATTCCCTTCTCCATCACGCAGAGCAACGGGGCTTGACCACAATCGAATGGCCCTTCTCTTAGCCGTCCTAGAGAAACGACTGGGCTACCCGCTATACAAGTCCGATATTTTTGTGTCCATTGCAGGTGGATTAAAGGTATTAGAACCTGCTATTGATTTAGGGGTGCTAATTGCGACTGCCTCGTCGCTGCGCAATCGAGCAATCGATGCCGAAACTGTTGTTGTAGGCGAAGTTGGGTTAGGCGGAGAAATTCGTAGCGTTCCTCGCATTGAAAGTCGTATCAAGGAAGCCATTCATATGGGCTTTCAGCGTTGCTTAATTCCTAAAAGAAACTTAAAGGGAATCAGTGCTGACTTGAAAAGTAAAATAGCTTTAAAAGGGGTAGACATGGTAGAAGAAGCTGTTGAAGCTTTAATTTTTTAAAAGGTTGAATGGAACTGATTGTCGGAGCTAGAAAATCGCCTCTTTCTCAAAAACAAATTGAGGAAGTATTCAATGAAATTGTCCTTTATCACCCCCATATAAGCTTTAGCCCTCTACTCCTGGAAACGACAGGGGATAAAGACCTCTTAACATCTTTGCGCAACCTTGATAAAACTGATTTTTTTACTCGCGAGATCGACCAGCTTCTCTTGGAAGGAAAATGCCGTATCGCCATTCATTCCGCTAAAGACTTACCGGACCCCCTACCAAAGGGGTTGGCGATTGTGGCTATAACAAAGGGGATTGATTCTTCGGATGCCCTAGTCTTACGAGAGGACCAGACCCTTGAACAACTTTCTTCCCATGCCCGAATTGCTACTTCTTCTCAAAAAAGAGAAGAAGCGATCAAAAGATTGAGACCTGATTTATCGTATGTGGATATTCGAGGAACAATTGAAATGAGGTTAAAAGCCCTTGATGAAGGTGTTGTTGATGGTGTTGTCATCGCAGAAGCAGCCCTTATACGGTTAAATCTCGTCCATCGCAATCGACTTAAACTAGACATTGAAACGGCCCCCTTACAAGGAAAGCTTGCCATTATTGCAAGAGAACACGATGTCTTCATGCAAAGGCTTTTTTCCTGCATTGATGATCGGAAGCAAATTCGCAGCCTTTACCTTGGATTAGATCTTCCTTCCAAAAACTTTGATGATCGCCGCTTGATTCATCAACCCATTATTAATGTAAAACCGAGAGCATTTGGCGAAACCGACATTCTTGAAGCTTTCCAAGAGCTACCGCTATATACCCATCTTATTTTTACTAGCAAGTCTGCAGTGAAGCTATTTTTTCAAGCATTGCCAAAATTTCAAGTCCCGCTTCTTTTCTTGCACCAAAAAAGCTTTGTTGCTGTAGGACAAGGAACCCAAAGAGCCATCGAAGAACATGGCTTTAAGGTTGCCGTTACAGCACAAGAAGAACAAGCAGAAGGTGTTATCGAAGCATTAAAAGACCTCTCACCCACCTCTACTTATCTTTTTTGGCCACACTCCAGTCTAGCTCGTCCACTTATCACTGATTATTTTATCCAACATGGTTATCGTTTTAAGGAATGTCCCCTCTATGATACTGTACCTTATGAAAAATTTAAATTGCCTTCATTAGAGAGTTTTGATGAAATTATTTTTACTAGCCCTTCTACAGTGAAGGCTTTTTTTCATTTGTACCCTAACTTTAGCGAAGATAAAATATTTACAACGATTGGACCTATTACAAAATCTTGTCTTGCTCAATACAAACATGATCGGCAAAAATAAGTTGTTACTTACAAGGAGATATTATGCCAGCACCAAAGTTTGAACTTCCCAGATTACCGTATGATTTTGCAGCACTCGAGCCTGTGATAAGTGCTGAAATTATGGAGTTGCATTATGACAAGCATCACCGAGCTTACGTCACGAATCTCAATAAGGCTTTAGAAGTATACGCAGAGGCAGAGCAAAAAGGTGACTTAGAAGGGATGGCTGCACAGCTACAAGCGATCCGTTTTAATGGTGGTGGCAATATTAACCATACTATTTTCTGGCACAATTTAGCACCTGCAAGTCAAGGAGGAGGGCAGCCTCCCGAAGGAGCCCTGGCAGAAGCAATCAAAGCAGATTTTGATTCTTTAGAAAAACTTATTGAATTAATGAGCGCAAAAGCGACTGCCTTGCAAGGTTCTGGTTGGGCATGGTTAGGACTCAATAAATCCAACCACTTAGAAGTCGCTACATGTGACAACCAAGACTCACTCTTAGCCACTAAAGGACTGACCCCGCTGCTTGGCATTGATGTCTGGGAACACGCTTACTATCTTCAGTATAAAAACGTTCGTCCTGATTATGTAAAAGCGATCTGGCAGGTCATTAACTGGAAAGATGTTTCCGAAAGATATGCGAAAGCAAAGAAATAATGAACCAGGCGCCTAGCTTTAAAGCTAGGTGTCTTTCACTCTTTCCATTTCTGAAAAGCAGATCTTTGACTTAAAGTGCGTCATTGCTAGTCAGTTTCTCTAAGCTGACTTCTAAGCAATTTCTAGATGCGTAAATCTGGGATAACTTGGCCCATGTCTTTTCATAGGATAAGCGAAGTTGAGAAGATTCATGTTTACCTCGAACTTCCGCAAACCGGGGCAAGTCAACAACAAAAAGATCCCGGCTATAGAGGTTAAATGGATTTAACCTGTCGATTGCCATGCTAGGCCCTTTCCCTTTAGGATAGATACCCCTTAACACTGCTGATAACCTTTTCTGACTCTGAAAACACATCGCATTATACCTTCCATACCCAAACAGAATCCCAAAAAGGCCATCATGATTCTTAAGTACGTCGTTAAAAACATTTTCTTTTGTCGCTAGATGATTTAAAATAGTTAGAGGGGTAGCCGAATCTCCCAATACGGATTTAAAGACATCTAAATTCGTTTCAATGCATTTCAAACATGACTCTTTATTAATGAGCACAATCCAGTAAAAGGAAGGTGCAACAGGGTTCTGAGATAACCGCAAAATAAATTTATCACTAGGAAATAATGCAGCATACTTTTCCCAGGTCCGCCACCCTAAGTGAAGTCGGCGCTGCTTCATCGCATCTTCACTTAAGGTATTTTCTATGCCAAACTGCGTATCAAACCCTCCTGCTGCCATAGGTTTGCTCCCAAATAGGACAAAACCAAAATAGTCATAAGAAACCATATAAGAAAAGAAGCCTTCTAAGATTTCTCTATCTTCTTTGGGAATGGATTGAATGCGTTCTTGCACGCTACCCTCATATCCAAACAATGGCAAAAAGCACCACAATAGATATCCAACAAGTATTTGACTAAGTTGCTTCAGCATTCTTTAATCTTCTCTATCAGCTCCACACCACCAGCATGTCAATCTGACGCCAGAATTCCAATTCCAACAAGTCGTACAGCACCAATCTCCTGGTTTCACCCTTCCTGCTATAGAATTAAGACATATGGGCCATAAAACCTTATCATTAAAAATAAGATGAAGTTGTAACAAAATTTATTAAAATGTTCTTAGCACACGATGATTAATCCTACTCAATTTTCTCACACAGATTAATTGGCTCTAGGTTGACATCCCTTTAAAACAAAAATATATAAAAATAGTCACACAGTTGTAAACTCATCAAATCGTCTATTCTTAGTCATTCAGCGATGAAAAGCAGCTGATCCATTTGCAACTTTAATTCATCAAATTACCTCAACCAAGCATCCATCTTTTAGCTAGACCTTAAAGAAAAATAAAGATCCTCAACTATAAGTTTAGTGCTTATAATGAAGAAGAGTAACGCACCCGAGAGGAATGTCTTATTTGACAAACAATATTTTATTTGATAAGTTTAATTGTCATTTCTTAATGAAATTAAACACCTTGCAAATTATTTTCTAATCATACAATCGTAATCAGGGCTCTGGAGGCACGATGGGATTATTTTCCCGCAAACAACCAAATATTAAGATTCAAACCACGAAGAGAGACGGTTTTAGTGGTTGGTTAAAATGCACCCGCTGTAACGAACTGATCCATACCAATGAACTCCAACAGAATCACAATTGCTGCCCAAAGTGTGATTATCATTACCGCCTCTCCGCTGATGAGAGAATTAAACTACTTTCTGACGAATCAAGCTTTCAAGAGTTATTTCAAGAGCTAGAGCCCTGCGATTTCTTGAAATTTAGTGATACTGACTCTTACGAAGAACGGATCAAATCAGCGAAAGAAAAGTCAGGTCACAAAGAAGCTGTTATTGTCGGCAAATGCACGATCGGAAGCTATCCTTCTCTGCTAGGAGTGTTAGACTTTAACTTTATGGGAGGCTCCATGGGATCAGTCGTCGGCGAAAAATTAACTCGATTGATCGAGCTGGGTGTCCAAGACAAAATCCCCGTGGTCATTGTGTCGACTTCAGGGGGTGCTCGCATGCAAGAATCCATTCTTTCTCTCATGCAAATGGCGAAAACCTCAGCAGCCTTAGCCAAACTACATGAAGCAAAAGTTCCCTATATTTCTGTCTTAACAAACCCTACGACAGGTGGTGTAACCGCCTCCTTCGCGTCTCTTGGCGATATCATTATTGCCGAACCAAACGCCCTAATCTGTTTTGCAGGTCCTCGTGTTATCGAGCAAACCATTGGTCACAAATTACCACCTAATGCACAAAAATCAGAATTTCTCTTGCAACACGGCATGATTGACTGTATTGTTAAACGACATGATTTAAAGAATAAGCTCATTGACTTGCTTTTTTATCTAACTCCCCAGCAAGATCTTAATGAAGATAGTTCAAAGTAATGATGCTATAGCCAATTTTTTAAGAAAGCTACAAGGCATCCCTAACTAGAACTTCTTTCCCGAGCATTCATTCATCAGTTATGGATAATCTAATATCTATGTGAGAATACAATGAATAATAAAAAAATTGCCCTCCCTGTGATTATAGAAGATAGTGATTGCCTGCCGGTTTATGCAACCAGTCAGGCAGCTGGCGCAGATGTAAAAGCATTTCTCTCTGAAACTGTAACGATTGCTCCTGGTTCGACTGCGATGATTCCAACTGGTATTCGTATGGCTATCCCCGAAGGTTATGAAGTTCAAATCAGACCTCGCAGTGGACTCGCTGCCAAATATGGCATCACCGTTTTAAACACACCTGGAACAATTGATTCTGACTACCGCGGTGAGCTTAAGGTTATTTTAATCAACCATGGGAAAGAAAACTTTGTCATCACTCCTGGCATGAGAATTGCACAAATGGTTCTCTCCCCTGTTTGGCAAGCCGAATTCATCTTAAGCGAAGAACTTGTGGGGACACAACGCGGCACAGGAGGTTTTGGGCATACTGGAACTCATTAACATGATTAAAATAGCAAAATATCTTAGCAAAAATCTTATTCTCTTTCTCAATGCTAGCAATAGGGACGAGGCTCTTGAAAAATTGGTAGACTGCATCTACCAAGATGGCAAACTAGAAGATAGAGATAGCTTTTTTCAAGCCATTATCGAAAGGGAAAAAATTGTTTCTACAGGCATAGGAATGGGGGTCGCTATTCCACATGCAAAGCTACCCGGATATGATGAATTTTTTATCGCTATCGGCATTTTAAAGAAGGGGGTTGACTGGCAGGCCATTGATCATTCGCCCGTAAGAATCATTTTTATGATTGGCGGTCCGGATGATAAGCAAACTGAATATTTGCAAATCCTTTCTGGTTTGACACTTGCAATAAAAAATGAAGATCTTCGCAAAAAATTGTTAACTCTCAATTCGCCAGAAGATATAGTAAAACTTTTCGAATTGGCGTAAATTTCCTGAAAACTTGCTTTCTGATTCGGGAGCACAGGAACATCTATTAACAATTGTTTGACTTTGGAGGCCACCATGGATCTCAAGATCAAAGACGTTGCTGAACTGCTAAATGTTTCAGCTACCACTATTCGCCGCTGGCTGTATGAGGGTAAAATTCCCGCTTATCGCATTCATGGACAATATCGATTTAGCCGGATTGAAATTCAAAGCTGGGTGCTTAATCAGAAACTAGACTCTGATAAAGATATGGCTGAAGCCCTCCCAGGAAGTGATTTCCCTGAACTCATCGAAGAACCCCCTCAAAAAAGTGGGGGAAGCAAACAATTCAGCCTGTTTAGAGCTCTAAATAAAGGCAGTGTCTTTCATCGGGTTCCTGGTGACACTAAAGAAGACGTTATCCGGACAGCAACTAGAATGCTAAGCGAAAAATTAAGCCTTGATGCAGAAGTTCTTGCTGAGTTGCTGCTCGACCGAGAACAACTCCAACCAACAGCACTAAATAATGGGATTGCAGCTCCGCACACTAGAGATTTTTTGCTCAGTTCGCATCACGACATCGTCACTTTTGTATTCCCTGAAAAGGAAATTCAATATGGTGCTCTTGACGGCCTCCCCGTCCACTCTCTGATTTTTCTTTTTGCAAGTGATGACAGAAAACATCTACAACTTTTAGCAAGGATTGCGCATCTGAGCAGCCAGAAAGAAGCGATTCAGTTTTTACAACAAGCACCCACGAAAGAGCAGCTGCTGGAGTATATCAAAAACTGGGAGAGCCAAATCCCTGTTGCTATCTCTTAATAAGGATTAGGGAGAACACTCTCCCCGATCAGCCTTGGGAGCCTGTAGGTGTAAGATCCTTAGCTCCTTCTTTTTTTCTAGGAATTACCTCCGTATCGACAAACACCAACTCATCACCCTCAACAGTTACGTCACACTTTCTGCCCTCGTCTGGATGGGCAAGGAGCTTTTCTGCTAAAGGATCTTCAAGGAACTGTTCGATCGTTCGCTTAAGGGGGCGAGCGCCCATTTCTGGTTGAAATCCTTTTTCAACGAGAAATTCTTTAGCCTTATCATCAAGATTCAGGTAGACTTCACGTTTATCCAGTCTCTTTTGCAACTTTTCAATCTCTAATTTAATAACCCTCAATAATTGTTCTTTATTTAACGGATGGAAGATCACAAAGTCGTTGAGCCTGTTTAGAAACTCTGGTTTGAAGTGTTTTTTAACTGCTGACTCAATCTTATCCTTAATATGAGCATAATCTAAAGAACCTTCAGAAGCTCCGAAGCCAATTTCAGTGCTCTTTTTAATCAGGTCAGCTCCCAGGTTTGAGGTCATGATAATAATTGTATTACGGAAATCAACCTTCCTGCCAAAAGAGTCCGTTAAACGTCCTTCTTCTAAGATCTGAAGGAGTAAATCCATCACATCAGGATGAGCCTTTTCTATCTCATCGAAAAGAACGACGGAATAAGGGCGCTGGCGTACTTGCTCAGTCAGCTGTCCCCCCTCCTCATGGCCGACATAGCCTGGAGGAGAACCTGTCATTCTACTGACAGCAAATTTCTCCATATATTCAGACATATCCACTTGGATAAGAGCGTCTTCTCCCCCAAAAAGGTGGGTCGCCAGTAAACGAGCCAATAATGTTTTTCCAACACCCGTGGGGCCAAGGAATAAAAACGCTCCAATGGGTCGGTTAGGATCTTTAATATCTGCCCGACTTCTTCGGATAGCCCGAGAAACCGTTTTTAAAGCGTCTTCCTGCCCAATGATATTTTCTTTTAACAGCTCTTCCATCTTAAGAACTTTTTGCGTCTCTCCTTCAGTCAAACGCTTTAATGGAATCCCGGTTTGACGAGCAATCACATTAGCCACGTCCTCATCTTCGACAATGACTTCATGCTCTTCCTTGTTAATTTCCCATTGAGCACGGATTTGTTGAAGCTGCTCTCTTAGATTCTTCTCTTTGTCTCGTAACTTTGCCGCTTTTTCATACTCTTGCTTACTAATCGCTTCTTCTTTAGCAAGCCTTGTTTGCTCGATATCAGCTTCAAATTTGCTAATATCCTGAGGTTGATTCATCATATCAATCCGCATCTTAGCGCCAGCTTCATCGATCAAATCGATCGCCTTATCGGGCAAAAAACGGCCAGGAACATAGCGATCGGAAAGAACCGCCGCTGCGCTTAGCGCCTGAGCTGTATAGATGCATTTATGATGCTCTTCATACTTAGCTTTTAAACCCTGTAAAATTTCAACGGTCTCTTGAACACTCGGAGGATTAACCCATATTTTTTGAAAACGACGCTCTAAGGCGGCATCTTTTTCGATATGCTTTCTATATTCATCGACTGTGGTGGCTCCAATGCATTGAATCTCACCCCTAGAAAGAGCAGGCTTTAAAATATTAGAAGCATCGATAGCGCCTTCAGCAGCACCCGCACCAACGATTGTATGCAACTCATCAATAAAGAGGAGGATGTTACCATTCTTTTTAATTTCATCCATCACAGCTTTAATACGTTCTTCAAACTGACCTCTGTACTTTGTCCCGGCAATCATCAAAGGAAGGTCTAGAGTAATCAGCCGTTTTTTTCGTAAATTATCAGGGACTTCTCCCTTTACAATTGCTTGCGCGAGGCCTTCAACAATCGCCGTTTTACCCACACCTGCTTCGCCAACGAGAACGGGGTTATTTTTGCGCCGACGACAAAGAATTAAAATTAGACGCTCAACTTCATCTTTTCTCCCAATGACAGGATCCATCTTTCCTTCTCGACACATTTCTGTTAAATCATGCCCATAAGCTTTCAAAGCTGGCATTTTGTCTGTCGAGGTTCCCGAGCTACTTTTTTCATATGGTTTACTTGAGCTCGCTGAAGCCCCTTGACCTGGAGGAATGGATCCGCCTAACGGAGGTAGTTGGAGATTAAATGTTTCGAGTTCTTTAAGAACTTCCTTACGCACTTCTTTTAAGTTAACATTTAAATTTTCTAAGACTTGAGCAGCCACACCATCGGTTTGCCTCAAAAGCCCAAGAAGCAAATGCTCAGTGCCCACATAGTTATGGTTAAGATTCGCAGCCTCTTCATTTGCATATTCAAAGACCTTCTTCACCTTGCCAGTAAGAGCTGGGTCACCATAAACCTGAATTTCGGGGCCATAGCCAACAAGTTTTTCAACTTCATTTCTTACCGTTTCAAAATCGATGTTTAAATTTTTTAACACATTGACAGCAACGCCTTGACCTAACTTAAGAAGACCAAGCAAGACGTGCTCCGTGCCTAGATAGTTATGATTCAGCCTTTGGGCTTCTTTTTTAGCAAGTTTGATGACCTGCTTGGCACGATTTGTGAATTTGTCAAACATAAAAAATCTCTCAATTTTTATTACGTGTGTCTACGCTTTCTTACACCATAATCTACAATTTAGATGCCAACTCTATTTTCAACAATTTACCATCTCCCTAGATGGGCAGTTGTTCAAAATTTTGGCTAGCCTTTTTGCTCGATAAGGGTTTAACTATAGGTTAAAAAACACGATTATTTTTTAAGAACCAACTGAAAATTAAAATCCTACTTAAGTATCTGCAAAAACACACTTTAGAACAGGGTGAAACCTAAGTAAGATTCTAATAAATTCTAGCGATGGATTCAATAACTTCTTCAGAAAAACTTGTATTCCTCTTTAGAATCTGTGCCATCTTACTTCAACGTACTCCGATCGACCACGGTTAAGATTTTTTTAAGCTTTGCTAGGTTATTCTTTAAGTTACTCTCTAAACGGTGAAGACTAGCGACTTGCCGGCCACTTAAACATCTTAGTGCCCCAGGAGGGAGTGTAAAAACGGCCTCTTTTAATTTCTTTTCTGATAAGCCAAGTAGCTCAGCAACAGTTTGAGGTTCCGAAGAAGTTTTTCTTTTTGTGATTTCTGGTAATCGCGCCCGCACAACAGCTAGTTGACGCTCATTAAGATCACCTAAAACAGAGATGGGCAGGTTTTGCAATTCCCCTACCGACATAATTGCAAAAGGGAGAGGTGAATCTTCCATCGAACACACAATATCTGCAAATGTCAATAACGCCAAATGACTTTGCGATGCTAGCTCATTAGTTCTTTCCAAAAGATTGAAACTTTCTTGCAACGCATGAAAGCGCTCTTCAATAAGATCAAGATCTTTACCCTCTATCGCTAAATTCCTATCGAATTTTTTTGTCAGAGATAATGGATACGATAACAGTTGTTGGTGGCTTTCTGCGCTGATGTCAAGAGCTGTGTCCAATCCTAGAGTTCCTATATTAATTTGATGGACGGGTACGAGTTGTCGCGCTAGGATGTCTTGCTCAGTATTAAACCGTTTAGCTGCACAGTCGAAGTTCCGGGAATCCTTCTTAAAGTAAGCCCGATTGTAGAAAAAAATTTCGCATACAGCGTGCCCTAAGCCCCATGTTGCGACCAAGAGAAGCGCAGTTCCGAGAAGAGCGATTTTTTGATCTCTCGGGCTGAGTTTTTTTGATGTGGGATGCCACACAAAATAGTGGAGGAAATGGTTGAATGTTAGTTTAACGTGATCCATGTTTAACGCCTGTTTGAAGTTTTAATAAAAGGTTATTAACCGTCTTACTTGACTGACTAACGCAATCCTTTAAAGAAACTCCTGAGAAGCTACTCCCTAAAAGTGCTATAGGTAATCCTTTTAACTTTCCATGAATCGCTGTCGTTGTCTCTTGGTGGTCAGTAAAGTATTGAGGAATTGCTTGAGAGGCTTTTGAAACAAAAACCTCGTCCGGTTCTAGTAGAAGTCCAAGATGGGTAGAGACTGCTTTTTGTGCCGTTTCTATTAAGGCCGCGTCATCTTCATTGATGAGATTTGGATGTTGCCATCCTCCCATCATGACAGATATTCTAACTTCTTCACCGTGATTTTGAGAAGGAAAAACAGTCGAATCAAAAATAGCACCCAAAATAGGTTGGTTTTCTTTAGTAGGTACTAAGTAACCAAAACCCTGGATAGGCAAGTTAAAGTTCCTGAAACCAAAATGAACGACAGCAAAGGAAGCAAAAGAAATGTTTTTTAAAAGGGGCTTTATGCCAAGATTTTCCTCAAAAAGGTCAACAAGATGATTTGCTGGTAAAGTTGATATGATATAATCAAAACTTTCATATTGACGGCTTGATTGAAGATCAACCCTATGGTCCTGAAAGCAAATCTTTTGAACCGGATCTGACAAAAAAATGTCTGCATGTAACTCTTTTTGCAGCGCCTCAGTGACTGAAGCTAGCCCCTGCTTACAAGAATAAATTGTGTCTTTTCTAGACTTCTTTACTAGGCTTTCTGCCATCAAGCCCAGAATTAACGATCCGTACTTTTTTTCTAACCGGTGCACATCGGGGAAGCAGTCAGATATAGACAAAAGAGATGGCTCCCCCCCATAGATTCCTTTCACTAGAGGATCAATCAACTTATCGACAAATTCTTTAGAAAATCGCCGTGTGAAAAATTGAGAAATAGATTCGGCTTCCATTTTTCCCCTGCGACGAAAAGGCTCTTTTAACAGGCTAGAAACACAAGAGCGTGTGTAAGGATGGAGAAGAAAAGAGAGTAAACTTTGAGGAAGTTTTTGTAATTGACCATCCGCATAAAGGTAACGACTTTTGACATGTGGGCTCGCGATTAAAAGTTCACTTCCTAAGCCAAGTTCTTGAATGAGAGAAAACAATTCATCTTGTTCAGATAATCTTATGCTATGAGGACCAAGCTCGAATAAAAACCCACCTCTCTTTACCGTATTAATCCAACCACCAACACGATCTTTTGCTTCAAAAACCTTACATTCAATAGGTGGGTTATCTTGCCTTTTTTTCAGGAAATAGGCGGCCGCAAGTCCGCTGATACCTGCCCCCAAAATAGCAACTTTAACGGGCCTTTTGCTGATATTCATCAAATATCGCCCCTTTTTCATTAATTGCTTGAACTTTGGTACTAAAGTCAGGGTATAGGGTCACCTTGATAAAGTGCTGTTCTTGAGCCGTCTTTGCCAAATACCAGGATGACTTTGGTGAATGGGGTTTCCGAGCAGGATAAACACCCCAAGCACCGTCTCCAAGATAAAGAACACCCTCAGGCTCATTCACCTTGCCCTCTTTAATGAGATGGGTTCGTTTATAGGCATGATCGTGATGTTCAAAGGCTGCATTCAATTTAAACTCTTCAAAAAGAGGGATCCATTGTTTTCTTACAGCAGTGCATCGAGGGTTGTGGTAGTCACGTACACAAGGATAGGCAGGCACATGATAGAAAGCGAATTTATAAGGCATCCCTTGCCTTAACTTTAACTCCTCTTTTAACCACTCTCTCTGCTTGCCTTCCACAGGATGGGTGTGTCCTGAATCTAACAAAAATAAACTTAAATAATTACCGACATCTAACGTTCGATAACCGGGCATAGGGAATAAGGTGTAAAAGAAAGGAGCTTGTGCCGGAGTCTGGTTGTAACGCCCTGTGACCTCATGATTACCTATTACAGCAAGCAATGGGATTAAATGACCGTTGGGGGTAACCATCGTTTTTGACCATGCAGCCATCAAGTCAAGCCATCGAGAGCCTTTTTCCAAAAAAAGAAAATAGCGATTGGCAGCATATGCAAGATCACCTCCCCATACGACAAAATGAGGGCTAGTGGAAGCAACTTGTTTATTCATCGCAATCACGGAATCCAGATCACTTTGGTAAACATCCCCACCAACCGCAAATGTTAATGGCGATACCAACTTAGCAGGAAGCGTTAAGAATTTATACTCCTTCGCCTCACCTTCTAAGCGAAAAAGGTATTCCGTATCAGAATGTAATTGATTAAGCTCGACTCGATGGACTACATATTTCATGCCATTTGGCATTAAGGTTGAAGCACTTGTCTTAACATTCCACGAATTGCTGTTTGCTGGCTTATAATAACAATTTGAAACGTCTTGGGCACTAAGAGGGGAGATCCACTGGATCACCATCGTTTGGTGTGGGGCTTGCTCCCATGTCAAGTAGACAGCCAACGGCGATTCTGCCGTTAGCTGTGCAAGCCAAACAGTAACCCATAAAAGAGAATAACGAAGGCTATTTATCATCTTTTAGAGCTACCCTTACGAGGCTATTTAATAGCTCTGTCGTTTGATGGACGAAATCTTGCAACGATTGTGGATCCATTTCTCGCTGTGAAAGACAAGATAGTTCATACACTTCTTTAGCTAAACGCTCGGCAATTTCAGGATGATCGCGATCCAATTCTGGTAAAGAAGTGACTAGGGGGTGGTTGGTATTGACAACAAATGTTTTTTTAGGAGTTAATGCTTCCATCCCTTCTGCATGTAATGAATGCATATAATCTCTCATACGCCTTTCATTTTCATCAATCACGACAATGGCAGGAATGTCGTCAGCCGATAAACTTTTCGCTTCTACTTCAACCTTATCATGGTTGAGTTTTTGCCTAAAGAAGTCTGCCAACTTTCCGGCCTCGGTCTTACCCTGCTCATCTAAAATCGTCTTCTCCCTTGATTGATCTAAAAGAGCATCGTCTAAGGCGGAATCAATTCGCTTAAATTGAATTGAAGTGTTGTTCTTCTCAAACACACTGAAGAGATAAGGATCAATGCGAGCATCGGCTAATAGGATATCAATATTTTTCTGACGGTAAAGGTTGGCTAGCTTTCCAGCTTGTTTTTCATCAAGGCAGTATAGGATCTTATCCTTGGTTTTATCTTTATTCAATTCCAAGTAATCAGGAATTGTCTTCCAATCACCCCCTAAAGTTTTCCAAATTAGCACATCTTTAAGCCGTTCAAAAAATTTCTCATCTTGAATGGCTCCTAACTTAGCGATAGGGGCAATATCTTTCCACGAACGAGTAAACTTATCTTTACTTGTTCTAAACAGCGTGGATAAGCTATCTGAAACCTTTTTAGAGATATGCTGTGAAAGTTGGCGCACAGTATTGTCCATTTGAAGGTAGCTTCTTGAGACATTAAGAGGAATATCTGGACTATCTAAAACCCCTCTCATCACCATAAGGTATTCTGGCAAAATGTCTTTACAGTTATCCGACACAAATACACGATTACAAAACAATTTAACAGTTGCCTTTGTAATATCAAAATCACGTTTGATCGTTGGGAAGTAAAGAATACCCTTTAAGCGAAAAGGATAGTCAGCGTTCAAATGAACCCAAAATAAAGGATCTTCTTCGAAAGGGTATAGGTAGCGATAAAATTCTAGATAATCTTTTTCTTCACATTCCGAAGGAGCCTTCATCCAAAGCGGTTCATGTGAATTGATTCGTTGATCATTTAAGTAAATCGGGTATGGGAGAAAAGCGCAGTAGTTTTGCAAAATCGCTTTTAACCTTGCCTCCTCCAAAAACTCTTCGCTCTCTTTGTTGATAAATAGGGAAATTTCAGTACCGGGCTTGTCTCGTTTTCCCTTTTCCAAAAGATATTCAGCTGATCCATCACAAGACCAAAAAGCAGCCTCTTTACCTGAACGTTGTGACAAGGTATCAATTTCTACCTTGTCCGCGACCATATAAGCAGAGTAAAATCCTAAGCCAAAATGCCCAATAAACTGGTCCTTCTCTTGGTTGGTCTTGTATTTTTCAACAAACTCTTCAGCGCCAGAAAAAGCAATTTGAGCGATATACTTTTGTACTTCCTCCTCGTCCATTCCAATCCCATTATCGATAAATCGGAGAATTTTATTGGGCTTATCAATTTGAATATTGATGCGAAAATCACCGTCAACAGAGGGTAGCTCTCCTGACTCCTTTAGGATCTTAGCCTTCTGAATGGCATCCGTTGCGTTAGATACCAATTCTCTTACAAAGATCTCTTTATCAGAATAAAGCCACTTCTTAATAATCGGTAAAATATTTTCACTATGGATTTCTAAAGATCCTTTTGTCATTGTTTTCCTCTACAGTTAAGTAACGATCTATTTTATTACTCGCCCAGCAAACTGTCAAGGTGCTTATGAGAAGCTCGCTCATAGGCAAGATCGCCGATTCAGCATACACTCAAGATTTCCACTATTAAAAAAGCCTTCTTAATGAACAAATTTTATTAGAAGAAAAAAGGGTGAAAACCTATCTTGGAAATTAAGATCTTAAGTTTATAAAGAGACACCCCCTCATGCTTCATTACCCTCTTTTTTTGGAAATTTTGGGCATTGATCCCGCCTTATCTCTTTACGCTGTAACAGCTTTTGTCACTATTGGCACTGGCCTTGCAGGTCTTATTCTCTTCACTAGAGCAAAGCTCATTAGTACTGAATCTTGCCATATTGATGTTAACCATGAAAAAGATCTTAGCTTTACAACACCTGGAGGATCAACCCTTCTTTCGGCCTTATCGAATCATGGCATCCCCATCCCCTCTCCTTGTGGAGGAAAAGCGACCTGTAAACAATGTAAGGTACAAGTCACAGAAGGAGCACCCGTTCCTATTGAAATTGAATTAGCTACGTTTTCTAAAAAGCAAATTAAAGAGGGATGGCGTTTATCTTGCCAAACCAAAGTTAAGCATGATTTAGGTGTACATGTAGAAGAAAGCGTTCTTGGCACTAAAGAATGGACCGCCACTGTCATTAGCAATGAAAACGTGGCAACTTTTATTAAAGAATTAATCGTTGAAATTCCTGAAGGTGAAGAAGTTAACTACCGTTCCGGGGGTTACCTACAAGTCCATGTGCTTCCTTTTAGGACCAACACTTCCGACTGGAAAAAGACCATGGATCCCAAGTACTTTTCCGATTGGGAAAAGTATGATCTATTCGATGTAGATATTAACTTCATGCATTTGCCTCCCCCTCCTAATGAAACGATTCGTGCCTACTCAATGGCTTCCTATCCCGCTGAAGGCAGAAAGCTTATGTTTAACATACGAATTGCAACTCCTCCTTTCGTGGCAGGAAAAATGATGAACGTGCCTTGGGGGGTTTGCTCAAGCTATACTTTTGGCTTAAAAAAAGGCGACAAAATCCGCCTTTCAGGCCCTTATGGTGAATCTTATATGATCGATGACAATCGAGAACTCATTTTTCTTATTGGTGGAGCCGGCTCTTCATTTGGCAGAAGCCACATTATGCACCTATTTAGAACAGAGCAGACAAAACGCAAGGTAACCATGTGGTATGGCGCTCGCTCTCTTAAAGAAAATATCTACCAAGAGGAGTACGAGAAACTCGAAAAAGACTTTGATAACTTTCATTATCGTCTTGTCCTTTCTGAACCGTTGCCTGAAGATATCGCTGCTGGCTGGCCCAAAAAAGATCCCTTAAAAACCAACTTTCTTTTTAAGGCTTTTGAAGAAGGGCAACTAAAGCATATGGAATACCCTGAAGAAGCCCTTTACTATGTCTGTGGACCTCCAATGCATAATAAAAGCGTTCTCAAACTTTTAGATGAATATGGTGTTCCTCGAGAGAGCATCATTCTTGATGACTTTGGCAGCTAGTCCATAAAAGGACATTTGCAAAATAAAGGCGCATACACGATGCTAGGGGTTGTATAAAACCAATCGAAGTTATGCGCCGCCTTTTAGCCATTCAGATGAACCCTACGATTGCTGACATTAGAGGCAATACAAAAAAAATCATTAGTGGGATTCAGAAAGCACAAAGAGAAAACTGCCACCTTGTTGTTTTTCCTGAGCTTGCCTTAACAGGTTATCCTCCCGAAGATTTCCTTCTTTTGCCCGAATTTATCCTCGCTGTCGAGACAGCCTTAGAAGCCATTATTGAGGCGACAGAAGGCATCACCGCAGTCGTTGGAACAGTTAGAAGGAATGATACAGGTAGGGAAAAACCTCTTTTTAATTCTGCGGCCATTATCAAAAATAAGCAGCTGCTTGGTTACCAAGATAAAAGCCTTCTGCCTACCTATGATGTCTTTGATGAAAGACGTTATTTTGAACCTGCCCATGACACTAAAATTTGGACCATCGATCAATACCATATTGCGATTACGATTTGTGAAGATTTATGGCAACAAAGCATGGCTTTAAAAAATGAAATGTACACCAAGGACCCTCTACAAGCTTTCGAAGGTAAACAAGTCGATCTTTTGCTTAATCTTTCTGCATCGCCTTTTCACTTAGGTAAATTTTATGACCGCCTGAAAGTTTGCTCTCGCGCTGCAAAGACCCTTCAGTGTCCCGTCATTCTCACTAATCAAATAGGGGGTAATGACAGCCTGGTCTTTGATGGACATAGTCTTTATGTCTCTTCACAGGGACAATTGCTGGATATGGCTAAAGGATTTTGTGAGGATCAGTTACTTGTTGACCTCCAGCAAACACCTACAGCCATTTCATACCATCCCGATGAAATGGCAAACTTATACCAAGCTCTCGTGCTTGGACTAAGAGATTATTTTACAAAGTCTGGTTTCAGCAAAGCTTGTCTAGGCCTGTCAGGGGGCATTGATTCGGCCCTTGTGGCTTGCCTTGCTGTCGAAGCACTTGGACCGGAAAATGTACTGGCTGTTCTTATGCCGTCTCGATTTTCTTCTAAAGATAGTATTGAAGATGCTTCAGTACTAGCGGACCATTTACAGATTAAAACGAGTTGCATTCCAATTGAAGGGCCCTTCTCTGCTTACCTAGAATTGCTTGAGCCACACTTTGAAAACAGAGCTTACGACGTAGCGGAAGAAAATATTCAGGCTCGAATTAGAGGAATGATTTTAATGGCACTCTCTAATAAACTCTGTTACATCGTTTTAAGTACAGGCAATAAAAGCGAACTGGCCATGGGCTACTCAACCTTGTACGGCGACATGTGCGGGGGCTTAGGAGTAATTAATGATGTCTCAAAAACCCAAGTTTATGCCTTAGCTAAGTGGATTAATAGAGATAAAGAAGTCATCCCACAAAATACCATTAACAAAGCCCCCTCAGCTGAATTGAGGCCTAACCAAAAAGACTCGGATACTTTACCGGATTACACCATCATTGACAATGTCCTCAAGGAATACCTTGAAAACTACCTTTCCGCACAAGAAATTGCTAAAAAGCATGGCTACGATTTGGCGTTGGTAGAAAATTTGATCATCAAAATTCATCATAACGAATATAAGAGAAGACAAAGCCCACCAGGATTAAGGGTCACCGAAAAGGCTTTTTCGGTAGGTAGACGCTTTCCCATTGTGCAGAAATGGGTCTAAGAACTAAATGGCTAACAAAACCGACGCTAAAAAAATAAAAGGTGGTTTTGCCTCTTTCAATTAAGTTAAGCTTTGGACCAATCGAAAGGAATGACTTGAGACAGCGATTCGGCTTGGTGACGAAGCATCATCAAACGATCAAATCCGACAGCTACTCCACAACAATCAGGAAGCCCTTTTTGTAAAGCTGCAAGAAATAATTCATCAATAGGTAAGGGCTGTTTTCCGAGAAGTTCTCGCTCTCGGTTTGCTTTTTCAAAACGTTGCCTTTGTTCAGTAGCAAACGGTAACTCCTCATATCCATTCGCAAGCTCAACACCTTGATAATAAACTTCAAACCGCAGGGCCACTTCCTCATCATCTTTTTTTAATGTTTTAGCCAAAGCGGCTTGACTTGCCGGATAAAAAGCAAGAACAGAAAGCTCTTCTTTGCCTAAATGGGGTTCAATGAGAAGACCTAAGATTAAATTTAGCAGGTTCTCTTTATTCTCATTCTCACCACCTTGGATATGGTGTTGAGCAAGAAAAGCTTTTAAGGACTCTTCAGATGTAGAAAGATAATCAATACCTAAACTGAGGAAAAGCTGTCTATAGCTATAAATTCGCGATGGTAAAATGCCCAAAAATAACTGAATAAAGGCTAAGGCTTCTTCAATCATTTCAGTGAAAGAGATCCCTTGTCTGTACCATTCTGCCATGCAAAATTCAGGATTATGACGACGCCCATATTCACCATCTCTAAAGACATGCGAAAGTTGGTAGATGTCACCCAAACCTTCCACTAATAGGCGTTTCATTCCATACTCGGGAGAAGAGTGGAGATAGTGCTTTTTAGTGCCCTGGTACAAGGCTGGGATCAGGTCAATATGGGCATCTACGGATGCCCCATTAGTTATAATGGGACAATCAACTTCAAGGATGTTTCTTTCTGCAAAAAAGGCACGCGACCTAGCCAACATCATAGCACGGTCACGTAAAATATTAAGGCGATCCTTAGCTATTGACGCGGGAAACATACTCGCCGGTTCTCGTATCGATTTTGACGATTTCTCCTTGATCAATAAAAATCGGTACTTGTATTTTTGCTCCACTCTTCGTAACAGCAGGTTTGAGAACACGACCGGAAGCTGTATTCCCTCGGTCTCCTGGGGCCGTCTCAATGATTTCCATCTCCATAAAGGTAGGAGGCTCTACAGAGATTGGAATACCTTTGTAAAAAATAATTTCGTACAGATGGTCTTCCATCAACCACTGGTTGGTCTCACCAATGCCCTCTTCTGAAATTTTGACTTGTTCAAAACTATTGTCGTCCATGAACACAGCACCATCAGTTTCTTTATAAAGCATCCGCATCTGTGTTTCTGTCACATCTGCTAGGTCTACTTTATCCCCCGACTTAAAAGTACGCTCAATCACCCGGCCAGTTTTTAAATGTTTTAATTTTACACGGTTAAAGGCCTGTCCTTTTCCGGGCTTTACAAATTCATTAGAGACGATTGTATAAGGCTGACCCTCTACTTCGACTTTGGCGCCACCCCTCATTTCATTAGTACTAATTTGTGCCATAACTCCTCACGCTAATATCATCCAAAGTATGATAGCAAATTCACTCTAGCCAAGTCTAGTTTTCCTTTAATGATAAAGAATATTATAGTGGTAAAAATTGCCTCATTATGCGAATAAAGAGGTAGGGACAATCAATCAAGATGATAACAGATGTGGTACCGCGAATTTAAGGACTATCCTCCAGATACTCCTTTAAAAAAAGCACAAGTTGAACCCGGTCACGGCATCATCGGCTGTGAAATGCACGAAATGAATGGCTGGGGACTTTCTTTTCACCAGCCTAAGAAAAAGAAGCGAAGAGGCCTTATCGCAACGTTGGTCTCTTCTTTTTTTTCTAAAAGCAACGGAAACGAGTAAAGGACCAGAATGAGGAAAAAAGGCACACATACCTGGGACCTTTACTTAACCTATCATCGCTGCCCTCAATGCGCAAAAATTTTTGAAAGCAGGGTGGATTACCACTATCAAATGGGTAAATTAGTTAAGGAGCTTGAATGTCCCTACTGTGGACATCATTATCATTTAGAAAAAGAGCAAAAACAGATTGGCCCCTTGTTTGGTGATCCACCAAAACCCGAATTTGATTGGAGTTAACATGAACGAAACAGAATACACGATCTCATTGGACCCAAGGGAAGAACAGATTGCACGGGATACGCTAGAACGCTACTCAGGCTCACTCGTCGATGACTTCCAGCCCTATTTACTTGTAACGAACTTCCCTCGCTACGTCACCTATTTTGCAGAGACAAGAAAGCTGCCTATTATCGAAGGCTCCATGTTTAAGGTTGCTCACTCACCAGAGGAAAAAATATCAATCTTAGATTTTAAGATTGGTTCCCCTGCCGCTGCTCTAGTCATTGATTTGATTGCCAATCTCCCCATTAAAGCCTCCCTGCTTCTCGGAATGTGTGGCGGGTTAAGAAGGCATTATAAAGTTGGAGACTACTTTGTTCCAATTGCAAGTATAAGAGGGGATGGCACCTCAGACTTCTATTTCCCAGCAGAAGTTCCAGCTCTTGCAAACTTCCTTGTTCAAAAAGCAGTCACTAACGTTCTTGAACGCGAAAAAACCCCCTATCATATTGGCATTACACACACCACAAACAAGCGTTTTTGGGAATTTAACCAAAGTTTTAAGCATCGTTTAGAGGTTAGCCGAGCGCAAGCCATTGAGATGGAATGTGCAACCCTTTTTATGTCGAGTTATAGCTATAAGCTTCCTTTAGGGGCCTTATTATTAATTTCCGATTTGCCACTGGATCCAGAAGGTATCAAAACGAAGAAAAGCTCTGAACGTGTCTATGCCGCTCACACAGGAGAGCACGTTGAAAAAGGGGTGCGTATGCTTTTTGAACTTGATGAGCTTCTTAAACATCATGCACGTGGGGCATATAGGGGAACTCGTAAGCGTTTTGAAAAAAACGATGAGTAAATCGGATGGGCGTTCTTTACGCCCAAATTAACCATAGCATAATCGATGCAGGCAAGACAGCGAATAGGGTAAATAATAAGCCTATTCTCATGTAAGAGAGGAAGGAGAACCATCTTCCATTTTTTTGCAAAAATCCCATTGCCACAATATTGGCAGAAGCGCCGATTGGGGTTACATTTCCTCCAAGACACGAGCCTACCAGTAAACCAAAGACTAGCAAAGGAAGAGAAAAGCCTGTTGCATCTGCAATCTGCTGGACAACCGGAATCATGGCGATTAAGTAAGGAACATTGTCGACAAAAGCAGAAATGACAAGAGACAGAGAAATAATAAAAAAGTAGATTACCCCAAGTTTATTAGGTACATTTTCCACAGTCCAATGCGCTAAAAAATCCATCCACCCTTCAATTCTTATTGCTCCCACAAGGATAAAGAGGGAGGCTAAAAAAAGAGTGGTATCCCAATCTAGCGTTTGTAGCATCTCTGCTGTTTTGCGCCATTTGGGCCCCGATTGTTGCCAAATAAGGCCTAAGACACCTAAAAACATTGCACTGGATCCTGCCAACCAGGATGAATCAGGATCCAGCTGTGAGCCAAAAGCTAAAAAGCCGATTAAGCAAAGCAAAAGCATCGAGGGTATCCAGGACTTGATCTTCTCAACATTCATGATTTTAATGGGCTCTCGATGTTTTCTCAAAAGCCAAAAGGTAAAGATGAGCGAGCAGATGGCACCTACCTGAGTTACAAAAAAAATGCTCGGTTTTCCTAAGTAGAAGAAAAAGTCATCAAAGCTCATTTTCATATAAGAACCAAGAATCATACTAGGGGGGTCGCCAATGAGGGTAGCCGTCCCCTGCAAATTTGAGAACATGGCAAGTAGAATAATGGGCTTAGTTGGAGACAGGCGTAATTTTTCACAAAGAGCCAAGACAATGGGAGCGATCAAAAGGACGACCGCAACGTTTTCAACAAACATAGAGATGACACTCGTAAGGATGAAAACGTTCATCAAGGCCATTCTAACTGTTTTGGAGTGATCAACCAACCATTCGGCAAGAAAAGCAGGCATTCTAGATAATAAAAATAGCTCTGCCAGGATAAGTGTTCCTAAAAAAAGGCCTATTACGTTCCAATGAACCTCTCCTAAAGCCATCGGTATAGAAAGTACACGGCTCAGAAGCAGACATCCGACACCTGTTAAAGAAATTAAAGATTTTTTAGTCGGAAAAAAAACAAAGCCTAAGTAAGCAAGAAAAAAGATAAGCAGAGAGGTCATCGATCAATCCACATGAGTAAAAACATACATTAGTAAATTTTCACAATTCTCGCTTTCTTTTTTTAGAAAAAATGCTTCTGGAGAAGAGGGATCACTTTTGTTTCTAGTTCGATAGGTGTTTTTATGGAAGGTAGGAGAAAAGATTTGGTTATCGTTTTACCGCCTTTCATTCTTTCAACGTTCATGGATAGTTTTTCCTTTTTGATTAGGGTAAAACCATTTAGCGAGGCAAAAACACGTAACTTAGTTAAATAATATAACCACTCTGCATTCAAAGGTGGGCGACCAAAGCGGTCGATCACTTCTTTCCAAATTTCATCAACTTCTTTAATCTCAAAGGATTCTCCCAAGCGCTGGTACAGTTCCATACGCAAAGAAACATCATTAACGTAATCTTCCGGCAAGCGAGCATCTACAGGGATATCGATTTTGACTTCTGATAAGTACTTTGGTGCTTTGCCCTGCAAGGTCTGAATCGTTCTTTTGAGCATTTTGCAATAGAGATGAAAGCCTACCGAAGAAACATGGCCCGATTGGTCTACCCCTAAGATATCGCCCGCTCCTCGAATTTCCAGGTCTCTCATCGCGACCTTCATCCCCCCACCATAGCCAGCCGCTTCTGCAAGGGCGTTCAAGCGTTTACGTGACACTTCAGAGAGGGTGCGCTGGTTGGGAACTAAAAAATAGGCATAAGCTCGCCTATTCCATCTTCCTACACGGCCCCTTAATTGGTATAAGTCCGCTAAGCCAAAGCGCTCCGCCCGATCAATCAAAATGGTATTTGCATTAGGAATATCGATCCCGCTTTCCACGATTGAAGTAGCCACAAGGATGTCCGCCTGGCCATTTTTGAAAGCATGAAATACTGTATCTAATTCTTCAGCTGACATCTGGCCGTGGCCGACAACAATACGAGCTTTTGGCAAAAGAGCTTTTAACTTGGAAGCTACATCATAAATTGTTTCAACACGGTTATGAATGTAATAAGCCTGACCATCACGAGCAAGCTCTCGTAGCAAAGCTGTCCTGAGCAGTTGTTCATTTTGCTCAGTCACTACTGTTTTGATGGGCAAGCGATCCTGAGGTGGCGTGCTGATGACGGACATATCCCTTGCACCAACTAACGACATGTAAAGGGTCCTTGGAATCGGTGTGGCAGACAATGTTAGGCAATCGACTCCTACCTTTAGCTTCTTAAGATGCTCTTTTGCCTTAACTCCAAATCGTTGCTCTTCATCAATAATGACAAGGCCGAGATCATGAAACTTAACATCTTCGCTCACAATACGATGGGTCCCTATGAGGATATCGACGCTCCCCTCTGCAACCCCTTTCAAAGTCGCTTTAATTTCTTTTTGAGTACGAAAACGGGATAATACCCCAATATTAATCGGGAAATTAGCCATTCGAGAAACAAAGTTTTCATAATGCTGCATCGCTAACACAGTTGTCGGGACTAGCACTGCCACCTGCTTGTGCCCATCTACCACCGCTTTAAAAGCAGCACGCATAGCCACTTCTGTTTTTCCGTAACCAACATCGCCACAAACCAAACGATCCATCGGCTTTATTGAGATCATATCGCTTTTAATTTCCCCAATAGCTCTAGTTTGATCCTCAGTCTCAACAAAAGGAAACTCTTCTTCAAAACTTAACGTGTCTTGGCCATCCGTTGGATAATGAAAACCACCTGAAATTTCTCTCCTAGCATACATTTCTAAAAGCTCTGTCGCATAGCCCATAATGGCCACTTGCGTCTGCTCTTTAGTCCGTTTCCATCGATTGCTCCCCAACGTATGCATTTTGGGTTCTTCGTCTGCAGCTCCGATGTATTTGCTCAGCAAGTGAGCTTGTTGCATAGGTACATAGAGCTTAGCGTTATCAGCATATTCGATGAGAAAATATTCGTTTAACATACCCTCATGATTAGGCTTTTTCTCAACCCCTAAGTAGCGTCCAATCCCATGATTAAAATGTACGATCATGTCCCCAGGCGTCAGATCAAAAGCCGCTGTATAGGTGGAGTGATAGTTGCTGCGCTGTTTTTGCCGGCGCATTTTGTACCGATGCGTTATTTCCGTCATTGGCAGCAGCATCAGCTCTGCCTCTTCAAGAACAAAACCTGAAGAGAGGTAACCTAACGAAAGATGTAATCCTTGTACATTGAGATGCCATTCCTTGAGCTGTTTTTCAACTTTCTGGATTTCCGCCTCAGATTCACAGAGGAGTTCAACCTCAAAATGATCTTTTGTCAATCTTCCTAATCCTTGAAGAATCTCAGTCCCCGAAGCACTCTCTCGATCTTCCACCTCTTCAAATAGATAATTAACGATTGTTTGGAAGGGAGAAATCCAACGTTCCGCCGTAAGCTCTCGGTTAAACATGTTGAAGCTTAAGCGATGGCTCAATCTGCTTGAAGAGTAAAACCCTTTAGCACTCTTCTCTAGAGTCCGAATCGAAGATAATTGTTCAATAGGATGTTGGGTTAAATAGATGCTTTGTAATTGAGCTGCCTGGTCTAGGAACTCCTCGGCAGTAGCAAAATAGGGACTAATCGACGAGAGGTGGGTTAAAGAAGCGTAGCGGTCTTCGATCGACACTAAGTCATCAAAAATGATCAAAGTGTCAGGACCTAAGTGATCAAGAATCGTCACCACCTTTTTTTCTTTGGTGATCAGCTCTAACTCTTGCCCCGGAGTCAATTCAATGGATTCAACCAGCTTTATTGACTTCTGACTGATCGGATCATAGGTTCTTAAAGACTCTATCTCATCACCCCAAAATTCTAAGCGGAATGGATCGGGAGAAGATACGGGAAAAACATCAATGATCCCTCCTCTAATAGCAAATTCGCCTTTATCGGTAGCCATCGCTTTTCTTTGATATCCCATCTTCAAAAAACGCTCGATGAGTTGCGTAAACGGATAGGTTGCCCCCACTGTCAGTTTAAGGTATAGTTCATTCAAACGTTCTTTAACAATAAGCTTTTGAAGGCAGGCTTGTAATGTTGTTAAAATGATAGCAGGTTGTTGGGCCTCTTTTATCTTTACGAGTGCTTGATAGCGTTCGCCAACAATATCAGGGCTCGGTGGGATGTTTTCAGAAGGAAGGGTTTCCCAGGCAGGAAAATCGATAATAGGGCAATCCGTAAAAAGGGCAAAGTCATGATAAAGGCGAACTTCTTCTTGACTAGCACCTGTTAAAACAAGGATTTTTTTCCTCGTTTTTTTTTGAGCAATAGCTGCTATCAATGCTTTAGGGCTATTCCAAAGCTCTTCTATTAAAACAGAAGAGCCTTGTTCTAATAGCTCTTCTAAAGCAGTGATATGAGGGCCTTTTGCAATCCGATCAAACATCAAATCAAATCTTTTATTTTTTCCAAGGCCAAGTCGAGTTTCTCAGGAGCTTTACCACCGGCTGTTGCCTGACCTCCTTTGCCCCCTCCGCTTCCCTCTATTAAGGGAGCCAATTCTTTGATCAAACGACCGGCATCATAGCCACTTTTAACAAGATCATCTGATATCTTTAAAAATAGCTGGGCTTTATCTGCTCCTTTAATTCCAAAAAGCAAGATCGCTGATTTTAGCTTATCCATGAGATCATCAGATAGTTGCTTAACATCGTCGGCTGTCGCTGGAATAGCGGCTGTTAAAACGTTGACATTGCTGACCAATTGAACTTGGCTAAGCAACTGCTTGCCCATTTCTTTAACTTTGGCTTTTTTTAACTCTTTCAACTCGCTTTGAAGGAGACGGTTGTCTTCCAAAAGCTTCTCTACTCGTTCCTTAAGTTTCTGAGGTTGAACTTTGAGCAGGGAGGAGGTCTCACCTAACAGAGCTTCTGCTTGCCGATTGATCTGCTCAGCTTCATGCCCTGTCACGGCCTCAATTCGTCTTACTCCAGCAGCAATACTACTCTCTTTAGCAATTTTAAAAAGGCCGATATTGCCCAAAGAAGAGGTATGGGTCCCCCCGCAAAGCTCTTTAGAATAGTCAATATCGATCACCCTTACTTTAGCGTCATACTTCTCCCCAAAAAATTGTTTAATCTCTGGTCGTTTGATCGCTTCTTCATAATCAATTTCATACCATTCGACAGGCAAGTTTTCTCTTATTTTAGCATTCACTAAATCTTCAATCTGTTGGGTCTCTTCATGAGTTAGAGCTTTATGATGGCTAAAGTCAAAACGTAGGCGATACTCATCCACGACAGAACCCGCCTGTTTGATATGTTCCCCCAATACTTGATGCAGGGCAAAATGTAGCAGGTGGGTTGCTGTATGATTATTAGCAATCTTTAAACGCCTTGCTTCATCGATCTCTGCATTAAGAGAATCGCCCAGCTTAATTGTACCTTCCTTTAGCATCCCTATATGACCTATAAGGCCTTTGAAAGGGGCTTTTGTGTCGCCTACTTCAAATAAAACTCCCTCCCGTTTTAAAATGCCTGTATCACCAACCTGCCCACCCATCTCAGCATAAAAGGGAGTCTGACTTAAAAGAATTAACCCCTTTTCCCCTTTTTGAAGCTCCTGAACAAGCTCGCCATTAACCGCAATACCAAGAACGGTCCCGACCCCTGAATGTTCCTTATAACCTAAGAAGTGAGTAGATCCCTTTTCTTTCACCCAATCCTCAAACAAGCTTTGCGAAGCAGATTGATATACAGTCTTTTGTACACTTCTTGAACGCTCTTTTGCCTCCTGTTCAAGCTCATGATACTTTGTCTCATCGACAAATAGATTGGCATCTTTGGCTAAAAGTAAAATTTCCTCCAATGGCAATCCATACGTATCTTTAAGCTTAAAGGCATCTTCACCAAGGATACGCCCTTCCTTGCTTTTCGCTGTTTCAATAATTTGAGCAAGCATATTGCCTCCTCGGCGCAAGGTCTTTAAAAAAGCCTCTTCTTCAAGCGTTAGGATATCGGCAATACGTGTTTGAGCTTTTATAAGCTCTGGGTAGTCTTGGCCCATTTCAGAAAGAAGGCGAGGTAACACCTTGGCCAAAAAAGGGTCTTCAATACCCAATTGGCGGCCATAGCGAACCGCTCTTCTTAGCACTTTCCTAAGAACGTATCCGCGGTCTAGGTTGCTAGGCTGGACGCCATCAGCAATAGCAAAAGCAAGGCAGCGCAGGTGATCAGCGATAACGCAAAAAGCCGGGGCGTTAGGGCTAACGGCCTCGAAAGGCTTTCCACTAACATGCTCAACTTGAGCGATTAAGGAGCGTAGGATATCCGTTTCAAAAACACTATCTACTCCCAATTTTAAGCTCATCACACGCTCAAGACCCACACCCGTGTCAATCGACGGCTTGGGCAAGGGATTCATTTGCCCCCCCGGCTCGCGGTTATATTGCATAAAAACAAGGTTCCAGAATTCTAAAAAGCGCTCTCCATCAATATCTTGATCTGGGCGTGAGGCAGAACCATAGTGTGGCCCACGATCATAGAGCAACTCAGAACAGGGGCCACACGGGCCAACATCACCCATTTCCCAAAAGTTTTCTTTCTTACCAAAGCGAGAGATCCGCTCAGCCGGCACATATTGCATCCATAGCTCAAAGGCTTCATCATCATCTCGGAAAACTGTAGGATAGAGTTTTTCAGGTTCAAATTGAAAAACGTTCGTTGCTACTTCCCACGCAAATTGAATCGCCTCTTTTTTAAAATAATCGCCGAATGAAAAGTTTCCCAGCATTTCAAAAAAAGTTAGGTGGCGGCTCGTGTGGCCCACATTTTCTAAATCATTATGTTTGCCACCGACCCTGACACACTTCTGACTCGTTGCCGCTCGGCGATAGTCCCGTACACTTACCCCAAGAAAAACATCCTTAAATTGATTCATCCCAGCATTAGTAAATAATAAGGTTGGGTCATCGTGAGGAACAACAGGGGACGAGGGTAAGATAGAGTGCCCATGACTTTTAAAATACTGGAGAAATTGGCGGCGTATATCTTGTGTGCGCATGACTTTCCTTAAAAGGGGTTTTAGAGATGGAAACATTATATGATAATAAGGAAGAGTTATCAAGCACATGCTGGAGGGTAAGCGTATCGCAAAGTAGAAAAAGAGGCTTTTCTTAATTCTATTGTCTATTTGCGTGGCTACTCGTAAAAACCGTGGACTACTGATGAGGCGGTCTGCCTAACGAATTTTTGAATGAAACGCTTCTGGTTCAAGATGAGCACCTAACCTTTCGAATACCTCTTTGGAAATCTCCTAAGCTGCATACTGCTAGTTTATCTTGTATGATCAGTACTTTTACGCTTAGTACAATAATAGCACCCTACCCATGCATGACTTAATGTAGAGTAAGTCTTAATCAGATTGATGCTGCAATATGCATTGGAAAAGTGAATAAGTATATAGAGAAAAAAGACAACAAAAGACCAATAGAATTGATGCTAGCATCTTCTAACTCATCACATGCTCAGGAGCCCAAGCCAGTATTCATCGATGGCTTGGGGAAAAGGATTCATTTGCCATTGCTGACAGGTATGCGGGATAAAAATAAAGTTCCAACATTCTAAAGGAGCCCCCTTAACACCTTGATCAAGGCGTGAGGACCATAGCCTGGGCCATGGTCATAAAACAATCCATAGCAGGGACCACAGGGATAACTTCACCTATTTCCCAAAAATTTTCCTTTTCTCTGCAGTAACTTGAGGGAGATTAGCAAAACCATCAACTCATTCAAACCATACCAACATCCATTCGGTTAAGACCAAACGTTTAAATACCAAAGAACAGCAAAGTTAGCGAACTTGCACAAACCTAATAAGGCACCTTTCTTTTAATAATCGTTAAAGTTAATGACGACATCCTCCTGGAATTCGGTAAACCAATCCTTATGATCTGTGATGTAATTGCGCCCTCTCCAAACAAGCGTTTTTAGGGGGAGTTTTTTTAATTGATCCAAAAATTGAGGATCTAATGGATAGCCAAGCTCAAGGTGATGTAGGGGTAGGTTTAGAAGATGCTTAAACCCTTTCCCTTTCACTTTTGTACTAGATAACCTAAGCCTTTCGATGGGCAAACCGTCTAACTGTTCCAGACTTTCATCTACAGTCATTGACAAATCAAGGTCCAGCTCTTTAAGAGGCATTCCCCTCAAACTGCCAAATCCTTTACCGGTAATTTTTGTATGTCCTATCCAAAGGTTCTCTAAAGGCAACCCCTTTAGATGCTGAAGGTGCTTATCTACCAACTGGGAGCCCGCTAGGGATAGTTCCTTTATAGGCATGCCTGCAAGATGACTGCAGCCCGTCCCATTTACTTTTGTATAAGTAAGGTCAAGGAACTCCAAAGCCATTCCCTTTAGATGCAGCAAATCTTGATCAGTCACACTAGTCCCATGGAGACATAAACGTTTAATACCTCGCGGCAAATCAACTAATCCACTTCCCTTAACCTTATTCTGCGATATATCGAGCTCCTCGAGAGGCATCGTTTTTAGGTATTTAAGCCCTCTATTATTGATCCTGTTACAACTAATAGCTAGCCTTCTAATGGGCATTGTCCCTATGTCCTCCAAGCTTTTGTTGGAGATACCTGCGTTTCTCAGTTCTAGCTCTTCTATCTCTTTGCCGACGAGATGCTTAATATGCTGGTCTGTTAAGTTACAGATCTGCAGTTTTCGTGCTCGAAGGGGCATCTGCAGTTTTAGTGCTCGAAGGGGCATATCACGCAGATATTTTAACCCCTCACCTGTTACCCTCGTGCCACACGCATTTAGCTTCTCAATGGACATCCCCAGCAAGTAACTCAGTCCTTCATTTGAGATAGCCGTGCCTGCAATGTTCAGCTCCTTTATCGGCAGAAGTTGCAGATCTTTAAGTGATTGATCTGTAATCTTTGTGCAGGCCAAGCCAAGAGATGAAATGTTCTTGTCTACAAAAAAAGTTCCCCAGTTCCCCTCTAACTTTGTATTGTTAACCTCTAGTATTTCAAGAGGCATATCGACTAACTCATTCAATCCTGCGTCAGAGATCTCTGTTGCAGATAATATAAGCTCTCTGATGGGTTTACCTTTTAAAAACCTAAGTCCCTGATTGGTAATTTCTGTTTGGCGAACATCTAGCACCTCTAAAGGCATCCCTGCTAGAGACTCGAGAGCTTTGTCTGTAGCTCCCCTCGAACCACAGGTCAGTCTCAGCACCCTTAATTGCAGCTTAGAAATATTGCCAACATCCTGATCATTCGCGCTATAGCCAAATACCAGTGTAGAAATAGGCAAGTCTTCTATCAATCCAAAATCATCTAATCGATTAGGTAAGGTCAGTTTGATCTCTTTTAAAGGCAAAGCACTTAAGCTGCTCAAAACTGAAGAGTCACTCGTACAAAGCTGGATTTCTTGCAAACAAGAACATTTTGCCAGCATTGAGACCATCAAATCGGCATTTTCTGATGTTATCACTTGATGAATCGCTAGCTGTTGAATATGCGGCAACCAAGCATCTAAATGTTCTTGAAGCAATATGGGTTTGTGGTTTAAGTGATAATTAATTAAGTACTGCTCAAGCTGTGTTAATGCTAGACCGTCTGTCAATTCCCATAGATGACCAGGTTCAAAGCGGTCAAAACGATCGATCATCCACTGTTCAACAACACTTGTCGTTTTTCCAAACGCAAAAAAACCGGCTAAAGATAGATAATCTTGATAGTTATCTTCAGTTAATGAGACTGGCTTACCAAAAAGTTCATGTCGATAAGCGTTTAAAAATAGGTTCGGAGCGCAACCTATCTCCTTCAGATTAAGCGGGATAATTGTTGCTTGAGGATGAAAGTGCAGGAAGCGAGAGAAAAATTCCCCTCCAAACCGTCTTAAAAAGGCTGGATGAGAATAAATAACATGATCGGAATCTTCGCATCTAATTTGCAAATGATTTAACAACCTAAAATACGCTTCAATCTTCTTAAAGTCTAGCGATTTTAGCAAAGACTCAGCAAAATTCCAGCTATTGCCTTCTTCGGCCTCTTTTAAAATTGCATTCAGCAACAAAGCTGCCAGCTGATCATTTTTTCTCTGGGTTGCCAAGTCAAAAATGACTTTAAAATGCGAATTGTCTTTTGCCAAGGCTCTGATCTGATCGTCTAAACTTTGACCCCCAACTTGTATATGACTTTCCGACAACAGTTCTTGTAAAAGATCCTCCATGCCGCCATTAAATTCACAGGTTGACTCGGAACTTGCTAACGGATCTTCTTCTGAACAACACGTTTTTGATTGGGTTGTTTCCGTTTCCTTCAGTTTTTCTTTGCCTTTAAGCGCTCTTTTAGCAGCACGATCAACCCCATGCACATCTTTACTTTGTGAATGAGAATCTAGTTTTTTAACTGCTTTGTGTTTGAAATAACCTGTAAGACCATAGAAGGCGATCAATCCGGGAATCAAGAGAAGAGGTGCTAACGCTAAGCCCGCGGCAATTGAAATTGCTTTTTGTTTAGCTGAAAGCCGCACCCTCAAATCGCTAAATGGATGTCTAAAATGGTAGCATAAATTAACTCTCATAAAAGCCTCATTTTTAACAAAAAATTATCTACGCTATACAGATGCTAGCTAGAATAAACTTAGACAGCATGCATCGGTTTTCGCTTCTCATTTTTACCTTCTTTCATAATTGACCCTTTAATAAAACGCTTTTGCTCTAATGTTGTCCAGTCGATTCTTGGTGTCTCACTCGAGGAATTTGTTGAAGGCTCACTCTTTGGAGATAGAAACCCAAGACATTCGTTCGCAGCTGCCGCTTTCTCTTTGATCAATCCAAGATTATATTTGCTATTTTCCATCAAGTCTTCAATGGGAGGGAGTTTTCGTCGAACCGCATTAGGCAAGCGTAGAAGACCAATCAATGCTGTTGTTGTCCACGAAGCTCCTATTTTTGATAAAATCATATCGGTGACTCGTTGTAGCTGCTTTAAATTTTTAACTAAAACTGCATCGTCACTCGATACTTTATCCAGAATATCACGACTATGGACAAAAATCTCAGATACACTATGATTATCTCTAAAGGCTGTACATGCATCAGCAAAATGCAGGATAAAGCTGCCCAACCGCTTCATCATTTCCCAAAAACATTGCAACAACCTTTGAGCAAGAATGGGATCTTGCGCTTGAGCCATCTTAGCAAAATAGATGTGCGAGGGAGAATGAGTAATAGAAGGATTAAGGTCTTGCCAAGTTTTCTTTTTGATAACCACAAATGAGCGACCCCTTAATATCTTTTTTATTCGATTGGCTTGCTCAACAATCTGTAAGAGATCCTCTGTACAACGCAGTATAGACGCACTACCTAAAATGATCCTAGCTACCATTCTGACTGTGGGTCGATCTCCTGCGAGAACATCTAGAATATTTCCTGCTAGTAAGGGAGCTAAATTCTGCGGTTTGCGAAACAAGCGAATCTTCCTCACCACCAAGCTCGTCTTCATAAAAAACTCGGCTGGGATTAAAGCTAGCTTCGTTATCGAATGGTAACCCGGAGTAAGTGCTTGTATCGACTCTTTGACGATTGGAACTGCCATAAACCCACTAACCTTGTTTGCTAATGCCAAAAATTAGAAAAAATAGTTTACATTCATTTTTGTCCTTTATAAATTAAATTAGCAAGAAAAGTGTCATTTAAGAGAGACAAATCATCTATTAGCCAGCCGTGTTGAGCGTAAAGCAAGCTTTTTACTTGCTTGATTTCAGAGACAGAGGTAAATTTATATAATCTAAAAGTATTCTAAATTTGGCTTATCCTTTCTAAATGGCTTTTTTTGCATAACCGTAGAAGCGATGACGCTAGAACCTTTAACCAAGAGTGAAGCATGCAACCAAATTCAAGTCTGGATCCCGATCTGAAACAAATACTTTCTAAGACAGCAAATACGATACGCCAACTCACCATTGATGCTGTGCAGAAAGCAGACTCAGGTCATCCGGGACTGCCTATGGGATGTGCAGAGCTAGGTGCTTACCTATATGGAGTCGTTTTAAAACAAAATCCAAAAAACCCGCATTGGCCTAATCGTGACCGCTTTATCTTATCGGCAGGCCATGGCTCTATGCTCCTTTACTCTTGTTTATATTTGGCAGGCTACGAACTATCCCTAGAAGATATCAAAAATTTTCGCCAACTTCATTCCAAAACCCCGGGTCACCCTGAGTCTTTAGATACTGAAGGTGTAGAAACAACAACAGGTCCTTTAGGGCAAGGCTTTGGCAATGCTGTCGGACAAGCTTTAGGCTTCAAAATCTTAGCTGCTAAATTTAACACCGAAAGGCACAGGCTGTTTACTAACAAAGTCTTTGTTCTGATGGGAGATGGGTGCATCATGGAGGGAATCTCATCAGAAGTTTCATCTTTAGCTGGGACCCTGCGTCTTGATAATCTAGTCGCTATTTACGATTCTAACCATATCTCTCTTGATGGTCCCACATCGGAAAACCTTACAGAAGATACTAAAATGCGCTATCTAGCTTATGGGTGGGACGTTTTTGAAATTGATGGTAACGACCTTGAAGCCATTAATGAGGTGTTTCAACATATTAAAGAAAGACAATCCAGACCTACTCTCATTATTGCCCACACAATTATTGGCAAAGGCTCGCCTAACAAAGCCGGCACTAACAAAGTTCACGGCTCTCCTCTTGGTCCTGAAGAGGTAAGAGCGACGAAAGAAGCATTGGGATTACCACAAGAACCTTTTTATACCCCCCAAGTTGTTATCGATTTTTTTCAAAACAAGCTGAAGGAAGACGCCGATTTAGAAAAGCAATGGAAAAACACCTTCGATGCATGGGCACGGGAAAATCCAGATCTTCTCAGAGCGTATGAGGCTATGGCCCACCATTCTCTCCCCGATAATTTAGAAGAACTTTTAAAAGCCATTGAAATTAAATCACCGGTTGCAGGACGTAAAGCTTCACAGGATGTATTAACTGTTTTGAGCAATCATCTTCCTTTTCTCTATGGCGGATCTGCTGACTTATCCATCTCTGATTTGACGATGATGAAGCAGTTTGGAATCATCGATAAAGATCATTTCAAAGGACGCAACATCAAGTATGGAGTGCGTGAATTCGGAATGGCCACAATGGCAACGGGCCTTGCGCAAACTGATATGATTACACCCTTTATTGGAACTTTTCTTACCTTTTCTGACTATATGCGCAACGCGATCCGATTGTGTGCCCTCATGAAACGACAAGTGATTTACCAATTCACTCATGATTCTATCTTCCTTGGAGAAGATGGCCCCACGCATCAACCAATTGAACATTATGCTGCCTTAAGAGCAATTCCTCAACTGCAAGTCATTCGTCCCGCCGATGCCAATGAGGTAAAAATGGCGTGGGCCGCAGCCCTTCTCTATAAAGGACCGACGGCACTCTTGTTATCTCGTCAAAACCTACCGGAGATTGACGGTACCGATATTCCTTATTCCGAAGGTGTTGGCCGAGGAGCTTACATCATTAAAAAAGAAAAAGAAGGCAAGGTTGATTTTCTCCTTGTTGCTACAGGTTCTGAGGTTTGGCTAGCCATGGATGTCTCTGCAGAGCTAGAAAAACTTGGCAAAAATGTGCGGGTGGTCTCGTTTCCTTGCTGGGAGCTTTTTGAGCAGCAAAATCCTGAGTATCGCGCAAGCATTTTTGGTGGTGATCTTGGCAAGAGAGTGAGCATTGAGGCAGGTGTCGAGCTTGGCTGGCACAAGTATATTGGTTCTGATGGCATTGCGATTTGCATGGAAGGTTTTGGAGCTTCAGCGCCTTACAATGCTTTACAGAAAGAATTTGGCTTTACGGTGGAAGATATTTTAGCGAGAATCTTGTGAATCAATCTCTATTAATTAATGCTCTTTTTTGCCGCAATCAATCTAGGCCGCCTGTCTGGTTCATGCGGCAAGCGGGCCGCTATTTGCCCGAATATCGTCAAATACGTGGAAAGTATTCTTTCCTTGAAATGTGTCATACGCCCGAATTGGCAGCCCAAATTACTAAGCTGCCTATTGACTTGATCGGATTTGATGCTGCTATTGTTTTTTCAGACATTTTAGTTATCCCTGAAGCGTTAGGCCTTGGCTTGCATTTTGAAGAAAGTAAGGGCCCTATTTTTGAACGGCCGCTAGAGTCTGTGCAAGATATCCAACAACTACCTAGCATTCGGATCAGTGAAAGTTTAGATTATGTGGCTAAAACCATTAAGCTTTTAGTCAACGATTTAAAAGTCCCTTTGATTGGTTTTTCGGGAGCTCCTTTCACACTTGCAAGCTACATGATTGAGGGCAAAACAAGCCGAGATTTTAAAAAAACCAAACAATGGATGATGAAAGAGCCGGAGAGTTTTCATCTCTTGTTGAACAAATTAACTGACCTAGTGATTGATTACCTTAATTTACAAATTGATGCAGGGGCTCACGCTCTTCAAATCTTTGATTCTTGGGCTTGGATTTTAAATGACCGCTGTTTCGAAGAGTTTTCTAATTTTTATTTAAGAAAGATCTTGGCTAACTTAAAAGATCGCTCGATCCCAGTTATCTTCTTTTGTAGAGGGTCTTCTGTTTTTGCTCCCCTGATCGCTCGCTCAGCACCTAACGCTATCAGTGTCGATTGGAATGCCAATTTAAAGAATCTAAGGAAAATTTTGCCCTCCTCTATTGCTTTGCAGGGAAATTTAGATCCTGATCTTTTCTATGCCACTCCAAAATTATTGGAAAGTCATGTCAATCAGCTCCTTGAAGACATGAGGGGAGACAAAGGCTATGTTTTCAACCTAGGACATGGCATTAAACCTGACACACCGGTTGATGCGGTAAAAGCCGTTGTCCACAGTGTTAAAATGTCGAAGCTTTGACACTTTTTAAAAAAGTCATTATACAACAAATAAATGGGATCTTCTTTACAAGAGGATCTTTTTATTTTATAATAAATATTAGGCCTAATTACCTTAGAAAATAAGGGAGTTATCCTATGTTAAATTGGGCAATAACCTTTTTAATTATTGCAATCATTGCAGCTGTTCTAGGTTTCGGTGGTATAGCCGGCGTTGCTACTGAATTTGCTAAAATACTCTTTATTATTTTTATTATTCTCTTTATTGTATCTTTGATTTTTGGCTATAGAAAAGTTCCTTGATACCCGATTAGCAATTACAGGAAACCCTGAACAATGACCGGGACCATGCATGATTTCTCGCATCGCTTTTATTGTTAATTACAATCAATATGAATCTAAATTTTATTTTACTCAGCGACTAGCCGAAGCCCTTGAACGCTTGGGTATTGAAACGGCCATCCTAGAACTCGATCAGGGAAAATGGGAAAACCACATTTATCGAGAAATAAGGCTTTTCGACCCTGATTTTACCTGTTCTTATAATAGCTTCCTCACTTTAAATGGGCTATATCCTTGGGATCTCATGCAGCTACCCCATTTAGCGATCATGCTTGACCCTGCTTTTTATTCTGCTGATTTTGTAAAAAGTAACTACGCCTTTCTTTCAAGTGTCGATAAGCAAGATTGCCAATGGCTTAAAGACAATCAGTTTCCACGCGTCTTTTTCCTACCCCATGCTGTGGAAAGGATCGAGCTTGATTTTGCCTCTTCTAGACCCTACGATGTGACATTCTTAGGAACATTCACAGATTTTCAAGCTATAAAAATGACATGGGAAAGAGAGCTTTCCCCTGATTTAAGCAAAGTCGTCAGTAATGCCGCCTCAAAAGTTTTAAGTGATGCTAAAACCTCATTGTTGCAGGCTTTATCGGAAAGTTTCCATTCATCGGGCCTTAAACCCAGCGGCGTCGATTTTAAAAGGCTTTTCTTTTTCTTGGATAATTACACTCGGGGGAAAGATCGTTTTGAAATGATCAACAGCATTCAGAATGCCGAGGTTCATCTTTTCGGAGAGCCTTCTTGGAATAATCCTTTTGATGACATCACATGGTCTTCTTATCTCAAAAACAGGAAAAACATTAAGATCCACCCTCCTGTTTCCTACCCAGAGTCTCTTCAAATCATGAAGCAGAGTAAAATTTGCTTAAACAGCATGCCTTTTTTTAAATATGGATCTCATGAACGAGTTTGTAATGCTTTAGCTTGTGGGGCTCTGCCTTTAACAATGCAAAACCTTTTTATTGAAGAAGTTTTTCGAATAGGAGAAGAACTCATCACCTACGTCCCTGGTCATTGGTCGAGAATTGATGAAAAAGTTAACCACTATCTAGGAAATGAAAAGGAAAGGAAAAGAATCGTAGAGGCAGGCCACAACAAGGTGATGACCCACTATACTTGGGACCATTGTGCTCAAGCACTCCTTTCTCATGCTTCAAAAATCCTTCCAACCATCTTACCTAACGACTAAGAGTCTACTCACAGTTAAATTTTATGTTTGGAAACTCTTTTTTTAGCCTTCTCACGTGGCGGGCTTGTAATCCTTGATGCAGCATTAGGGTCATTTCTTCTAAGGACAATTTTTCACACAGCTCTTTCACATCCTCATCATTTAAAAAGGTTTCCACGAAATGGAGCGACTTGACAGAAGGACTTAGGGATAGCAATTGAATCCTAGATGCTTCTGTGCGTTCAAATATAAGGCTTGGAATGTTGTCAAACGTTAAGTCGAGATGGGGATCTATCGACGCATTGACAAAAACAACCTGTTTTAGCGATGAAAATTTTTTGAGCTGATCTAGTACTGCACGGTCAACTTGACCTAGAATTTCTTGTTGGCTGATTAACCGAATTGAAGCGATATTCCAATTCTTAGGAATTTCTTTTAAGTATTCTTTAAGTTCTTGAGAGCTTGTCCAATCGTCGATTTTGAGGTGGATTTCTTTATCAGAGGCATATGGAGCAATTTCTTTTAAAATAAGAGACTGATCCATGTTAATATTGATGGTAAGGGAATCTAAAGCAGTAAAATGCGCTCGCTGAACAAGCAAATCATCTCTATCAAAATGAAGCATTGGGAGGTTACCTTCCTTAAGCCTGAATCTACCATCGATAATTAATTTGTCTATTTTCTTCAATTCATCAGCCAACAAGCGAGGACGAGCTACAAGTTCTGACCGATAAAAAAACACTTGCCCATCCCGCCAACGTATAATTTCATTTAATCGCCCCTCCATAAAATCTACTGTATATCTTTTAACATCGGATAGCCCTAAAATTTTCGCTAAATCGTACAACTGAAAAACGTTGCTATCTTCTAGGACATCTTTATTTTTAAATAAATGAAGTTCAATAAGGTTCAAAAAAGTTTCTTCTTTGACGCTGCTAAGAACATCCTCTATGGAATCTTCCAGGCGGTCAGGAAAGATCTTTTTTAATTGGCTTACAGGAATTAAAAAAGATGATGACCGATCTTTAAACGAAAGGATATATTTACCACTTGTTAATACCCCTAAAGCATCCTTACTATCCATTTCTTGAAGTAGTCTCAAAGCACCCGGATAGTTACTGTTTTTGAAGTATTCTTCTAAAATGAGTTTGCACCGATCCGGCTCTGAAGCAATTAAAAAACGCCAGAATTTCCTGATATCTTCGCTTGCAGCCTGTCCAATTAACTTGAAATACAGCCTGATTAATTGGTGTTTTTTTAAATCGCCTCCTAACAATTTGTCGGCTTGCTCATGAATGCCATGGGCGAAACTGCCATTTTTGGCAAAAAATTCCAAAGTTTGATCACTAAACTTCTTGACAACTTCTATATCTAACAAATTGGCAGCTCTGCGAAAACCATAACCTCTATCTTGGCAAACCCATTCTAAATATTGATAAAATGAAAACTGCCTTCGATGCGCTAGCAGCCAGTCTTCACAACTTTTTTTCAATTTGGCCGTCCAATTCGTTCCGTTTAAATATTCAAAGTTGAGATCAGGATTTAGATAGTGCAAAGCTTCTAGTATTTCACCGATATTGCCATCAGTAATTTTTGGAAATTGGTTTTTCTTAGCGAATTGATGAATCGATTTTAAGGTATCCCATGAAATTGGCAATTGCGAACAATCTAATTGGCTAATTTGAAACTCAGAATAAGGTGATCTTAGGTTGATATCAAAATATGAAAATAGAGCAGATAAAAAAGCTTTATTCGTCTTCACAGTCTCATTTTGAAAAGTGAGGGAAAAGTCACTATAAAGCTCGAAAAACTCATCACAGCTATCTAGAGACAAGCATTGATACATTGACTGGAAAACATGGACATCCTCTTTTGACAACGCCATCATCACTTGATAGTACTTATACCTGTTCGTCAAAATCATCAAGCGATAAAAAACTTCCTTTGGAAATTCTGTATGATTAACAAAAATGTCTTCGAGAGCCTGGAAAGACTCTAATACCAAATTTGGATCATAAGTATTTATATATTTAATGTAAGCTCCTCGATTCTCATTAAACTTTTTGACAAACCACTCAGACTTTTCAATTTTATTATGATCTAATAATTGGGCTAGTAAGAGAATTAAGTTGAAGGAATAAGCAACGGGAAATAGATCCGTATGCTTAAAAAAAGAGAGCTTGTCATAAGTCAATAATGCTTCAAAATCCTTAACAGTCAACTTCTGCCATTCTAATTGGTGATCATCCAAGTCACGATTGGTTTGTACAGCTAGAAAAGAGACAATGAGCCTTAAGGAAGACTCGTCAAAAGGTAGGCTAGATTGAGAAGCTCTCTTACCTCCTAAAAATAGGATATTCCATTCCTGAAAAGCTCTTAAAAACTTTGCGTTAATAGGAAACTGCACCCCATTTATAATCAGAATATGATCATATTTTTTTTTAAACACTTCTAAAACAAGAGCTTGATCTAAGGCCGGCACAAATGCGTCTAAAGGGTAATCGGAATCAAGCGCAGCGCATATTGATTCTACAAGTAATTCATGATGAAAAAGTTTGATGTACCTTAAGCAAAGGGACCAATCTAAGTGGGCGATGTCCGCTTGATCCTCTATAAGGTCCATATCAGAAATCATACTCGATAATAATGCGTCCTTTTCAAAAAAGGAAAGGTATCGATTTTTATTTACCCCAAATAGTTTATCAAAGAAACCATCACGGCCTTGCTGTGTTTCTAATATCTCCAGCCATCCATATCGAGCAAGGATTTCAAAACTTTTCTCAGCGTCTAAATCCTTATTCTCAAGGACTCCATGTGCGCAAAGTGCTTTTAATTGATCAGCACCCCCTATTTTTCTTTTCGTTAACTCAGATATCAATGTTCCGAATCCATCGAGATCCCTACTAGCAATACTACACTGCAGCTTGCCTAACAGCATGTAGAGAGATCTTTTTAATAGTAAAAGATGTGATGACGATAGATCTAAGTCCTCAACGTCTAGTCCTGGATAAATATAACTTACCACTGCAGAGAAAAAATGTGGTTTTCCCGTGAAAGACACTAGTTTTGATAAAGTTATCTTAGCAAGAAATTCCTCAACCAAAACTTGATTCTTTGATAATAATGTTTCCCTAAAAAACTCAAAAAAAAGAGATTCATGATGTTCAAGTAACTCCCTTAGTTTATCTCCTAGGGGAGGTCCATCACAGGCTAAGAAAACTTCTAATTTTTCATGTGTAGGAAGGGTTAAAAACTCTTCTTGCTCTGTAGGAACTAAAAAAGAAGCTTTTAAAGAGCAATGATCCGACTCATCGATTGTCTCCTCTTCCTTAGATAATGCTACCTTCATCGCAGACAAATTCTCATCCTCTTCCAATTCGTCAATTGAACTCTCAAGATAAAGAGAATCTGATTCTGAAGAATCTTTAATTGAAATTTGGTTGCGCAGGTGAGCCATGGTACTTGACTCCGCTAATACTCGCGCCTTTAATTTACGCTTAAAATGATCCGCAACGATGTAAAAACCGATAGGTGTCAAAAATAATGCTAGCCTAGTCATTTTTTTTTCACGCTCACTTAGCGTCTGACCCGACCGAAGAGTAAAGGGATGAAAAAAATGATAAAAAAGATTAGAAAGTCTCATTTTTTGACCTCTTACTAGACAAAAAGCATAATCTATTTTAAAAATAGAAATAATTTAATACGAATAAGTTAACCATAACAAAAAATATTGCTCATGAACAAGCATTTACGGTGCCAAGCAAGAAAACAACTTGCTTTCATGCTTCAAAGATCCTTCCAGCCATCCTACCTAACGACTAAGCCACTACTCACAATTGAATTTTATGTGTGGAAACTCTTTTTTTAGCCTTCTCACGTGGCGGGCTTGTAATCCTCGATGAAGGGTTAAAGTGATTTCTTCTAGGGACAATTTTTCACACAGCTCTTTCACACCTTCATCATTTAAAAAGGTTTCCACAAAATGGAGCGACTTGATAGAAGGACTTAAATTAAGCAACTGAATCCTAGACACTTCAGTGCATTCAAATGTAAGACTTGAAATGTTTTCAAACGATAGAGCGAGATGTGGATCTATCAACGTACTGACAAAAACCACCTGTTTTAGCGATGAAAATTTTTTGAGCTGAACTAACACTGCACGATCAACTTGACCTAGGGGTCCTTGTTGACATATCAACCGAATTGAAGCGATGTTCCAATCCTTGGGAATTGCTTTTAAACATTCTTTAAGTTTTTTGGCACCTTCCCCATGCACGATTTCGAAGCTGAGCTCTTTTTGAGGGGCATACGAGGCGATTCTTTGCAGAAGAAACGCCTGATTGCTATTGATATTAATCGTGAGAGAATTAAAACGCTTTAGGCTTTTTCGGTCAAGCAAGCAGCCATCTACGTTAAGCGTGGTAGAAAACGGAATGTGATCTTGCCAAAACCTAAATTTCCCCTGAACGGCTAAGTTGTCTATTTCTTTTAAACGATCAGCCAACAAACCAGGCCTAGCTATAAGCTTTTTTCGATAAAAAAATATTTTAGAATCCTGATAACGGATCATTTCGTCTAATCTGCTGCCTATAAAAGTGGCTGCATCTGCTTTAACCCTGCTGATCCCTAAGATTTTCGCCAAATCATAAATATTAAAAACATTGCTATCTTCAAGTCTTTCTAAACTTGTAAATAAGTAAATTTCAATAAGCTGCAAGAAAGTTGCTTGCTCAAACCTGTTAAGATCATCCCCTATGGAATCTCCCGTATAGCTAGGAAAAATCTTCTTTAACTGTTCTAAGGGAATAAAAACAGATAACGACATATCCCTAAACGAAAGGGTATGATGGCCACTAAGCATCAATTCTAAAGCATCTTTGCGATTCATTTTTCGCATTATCCTTAAAGCATCAGATGGATGATTGCTTTTTAAGCATCCTTCTAAGATGGGTTTACACCGCTCTAGCTCTGAAGCGATTAGAAAATAGAGGAATTCTTTTTTATTTTTGCTGGAAGCTTGCTCCCTTAGCTGAAAATAGAGTTTGATTAACTGACGCTTGCCTAAATTGCCCCTGAATAACTCGTCAACTTGATCATGAATGCCATAGAAGAAACTGCCATTTTTTGCGAACAAGCACAAAGTCCGCGTTCCAAATTGATCCACGACTTCCTCATCCAACAAATCAGCAGCTCTTTGAAAACCATTTCCTCCATCCTGACGAACCATTGCTAAATATTGATAAAATGTATATCGCTGTCGATTAGCTAACAACCATTCTTCACACCTTTTGTTCAATCTGGCCAACCAGTCCTCGGCATGTAGATATTCAAAGCGACCATCAGGGTTTAAACTCCGAACAGCTTTTAGTAGCACGTCGATATTAGCATCGGTAATTTTTGGGAGCTCGTTTGTTCTGGCAAAATCGTGTATCTCTTTCAAAACATTCCAAGAGACGGGCAATTGAGCACAATCAACTTGGCCAACCTGGAGATGGGAATAGGAAAGTTTCAGAGTGAACTCAAAATAGGGGAATAAAGAAGCGAGAAAAATCTGATTAGTGGGGACTGTCTCATCTTGGAAGGTTAGACAGCAGTCATTGTAAAGCTTAAAAAATTCATCACAGTTATCAGGAGATAAACATTGATACATTGTAGGAAAAACAGAAATATGCGTTTTTGATAAAGTCAGCATCGCTTGGTAATACTTATAGCGATCTGTCAGAATCATGAATCGATAAAAGGCTTTCTTAGGGAATTCATGCTCCTGAACAAAGGCATCTTCAAGTTCTTGGAAATAATCTAGGACTAAATTTGAGTCCTTACTGCTTAGATATTCATCATAAATTGCTTTATTCGCTCGAAACTTTCTGAAAAACCAGCTGGATGCATTAATTTTATTTTGTTCTATTAATGAAGGTAATAAGTAAACTAAATTTAAGGAGTAAGCGACAGGGAATAGATCAGAATGCCTGAAAAAAGAAAGCTTGTCATAAGTCAATGATTTTTTGAAGTCCTTGATACCCCATTCTCTTTGGTGACCACTCAAGTAATGATTCGTTCGCACAGCTAGAAAAGAGACAATGATTTTTAAGGAAGATTCATCGAAAGGAAGGCTGGACTGCGAAGCACTCTTACCTCCTGAAAATAGCGTCTCCCACTTGGCAAAAGCTTTTAAAAATTTTTCATTGATGGGAAATTGAACCCCATTAATAAATAAAATGCCATCATGTTTTTTTGCAAATAACTCTAGGATAAGAGTTTGGTCTAGAACTGGTACAAATGCCTCTAACTGATGATGTGAATCTAAGGCGACGAGCATAGCTTTTAGAAGCTGTTCGCGATAGAAAAATTTGATATACTTTAAGCAACCGGACCAATCTAAATCAGCACTTTCGGCTTGCTCTTTCAAAAGATCTACATTAGAAAAAGTGCTAAAGAATAACTTCTTTTTTTCAAAGAAAGAGAGCGCTTGGCCTTTTGCTGCTCTAAACAGCTTGCCTAGGAAAGCGTCATGACCCTCTCTTGTTTTTAGTATCTCCTGCCATCCATGCCGACTGAGGAGCTCAAAAATTGTTTCAGCATCAACCCCCTCATTATCAAGCATACCTTTCACACAAAGTGCTCTTAATCGATCAGCTGCTTGTATTTTTCTTTTTTCTAACTTGAGAATAAGTGAGGCAAAGCCATCGAGATCTCGGCTATTGATCCAATAGGGTAGCTTACCCAAAAGCATATAAAGGGATCTTTTGAATAACAAAAAATGCGATTCAGATAAATCTAGATCTTTCATATTGAGAGATGGATAAACATAGCCCGCAACAGCAGAAAAATTGTCTGGTCTTTCTGTAAAAATAGCTAATCTAGGTAATGTCATTTGCTCTAGGCATTCTTCAACCAAACGATTCCTTTTGTCTAACAGCACTTTCCTAAAAAACTCAAAAAAAAGAGTTTCATGATGATCTAACAGGCCCTTTAATTCAACTCCACGGAAAGGCCCATCGCACTTTAATAGTGATTCTAACTTTCTTTGAGCTAGAAATCCTTCTTGCCAGGCTAATTCAAAAAAAGGAGCATCCTCATCACAGCGCTGATGCTCAAGAACTTCTTCAGACAACATCGTTTCTTCTACCTTATGCGAACCCTCTTCGCTTGCGCTTTCGCTGCAAAGATAGTCTGAATGATTTCGACTCGCAATCTGGGCGCGGACATGTGCCATTGTGTAGGATTCAGCCAATGTCCGGATATTTAGCTTGCGCTTAAAGCAATAGGAAACGATATAAAAACCAATCGGTGTCAACAATAAAGCGATTTTGGAAATTTTCCTTTCATGATTAGCCAACGATTGCCCTGTCCGCAGGGTAAAGGGATGACAAAGATGATAGAAAAAATCAGAAATTTTCATTCTAAGCTCTTTTTAAGAGAGTTAAACGCTGATTATGAGGAAAAAGAGTAAACTGTTTAGAGTTTATACTTGATGTTTAATATTTTAAGCTAATTTAAGATCCAAATTACTATCCAAACTTGTTGCTACGACTTTTAGATTTAGATGCATAGCACCAATGCGAAGATAAGGATCATCCGGTAAAAGAGACTTTACAGCACGGCCGATAAGCATCGCTTCAAGGCTGATGGCGATTATCTTTATTAAAAGACTTGCACTGCGGGCATCGATTAATAGGATGGTGGCTACTCAAATAAGCAAAATGACAGTATTCGCAGATATAAAGCTCTTCAGAATGACCAATCCAAGGCCTTTTACGTGCTTCATAATGATGAAAAATCCATATTGCAAAAATAATCGCTACCGTGCCCCCCAAATAGATCAACGTTGCATGAGTAGCCGTAACCTCAAACATGTGTATTTGCCTCAGTAGGATGAAAGTGAAACTCAATTTCTCCTAAGGTCATAAACTGGCCATGCGTAACGAACTCTATCTGATTAAGTAGCTCTATAGAACTCTTATCTAAATGGGGATGACCTGAAGAGTGAATAAGCTCAAACCAAAACACCCTGCCACTCATATCGTCGATTTGCACTCGAAAAATCACGGTTCCCTCCTCCTTAATCTCACGCGATGGCAATAAATTCTTATTCACCATTTCATGGCCTGCAAGGTTGTGGCTTAAAATAATTTTCAATGGCTGTTTAATCTCTTCCTCAAAGCTACTTTCGAAATAGGGTTCAATCATATGATCTCTAAGGTCAAGGACGCCGGGATCAAGCGTTTTTTTCGTTAATACCAATGAGGGAGCTACAAAGTTTTCTCCAAAGCAAGGAGCTTCAATGAACTTATTGTTCAAGCAAGCTTTGGAAGTATCAATACCTAATACCCCACCAGCCAGATCACTTTCCACCTTAAACTCAATCAGAGGCTGATATTTAAAAAAGAAATTAAATTCTTTAATCTTAAATAAAAATAGAAATAAGAGGTGGACAGCGAGAGCAATGCTAAAGGCAATTAAGAGATCCTTATTAATAAATCGTTGACTATCTTTATAAGCCACCAAGATTTTATTTGACACATACTCATAGGTCAGCATCATCAATTCTCTGGTTTAAACACTAACCGCAAGCGATCGGTAAGTCCTTGCAACTCATTAAATGTTTTTAAAAAAATCCCATATTCTACTCGTTTATCAACGCTTAAAACAATAGTAGGTACAGCACTTGGGTATTGCTTTTTGATTTTCTGGATTTCTTTGTGAACAGTCTCTCGCAGCGAACCTAAGTCTACAATCACTTTTTTAGATCCAACAAATATCACGTTTTGTGCATCTACCACGACTAAAATTTGGGTAGTAAGCGGGATGGCATCATTTTTGATGACAGGGTTTTCTATATTTAATGATTTTAAAGGCAGGATGTCAGATGTCACAATAAAAAAAATGAGCATTAAAAATATGACATCTACAAGAGGAGTAAGGTCGATTAAAGATGAGCTAGCCCTTAGGTTTGTTTTAAATTTCATAATCCATCTCTTCGCGATAGAGCAAGAGATCAACAATTTCAGAAGAAGTTGTTTGAATTTCCAAAACAAAGTTCTCTACACGACTAACCAGGTAATTGTAAGCAATCACAGAAGGGATAGCCACCACCAAACCCGCTGCTGTGGTTACCAAGGCATACTCCATTGCTTCTCCAATACGATTGGCAGAAATATCAACAAGGCCACTCGTTCGCATTTCAGAAAATGCCTGTATAAAACCCAACACCGTACCAAGCAAGCCAATGAGTGGAGCGATATGGGCAATGATCGATAAAATTTTGGCATTTCTCTCTAGAGCCGAGATTTCGACTAAACCAGCCACTTCCATCGCAGATTCAATCTGCTCCCTGCCTCGATTATGCTTTAAGAGCCCTGCTTTTAAAATGGACGCAATCGTTCCTCCAACTTGCTCACAGATCTTAATAGACTCAATAAAGTTACCATCTTGGATGGACTGGCGCAACTGAATGATTAAATAGTTGGTATTGCGCTCAGACCTTTTTAAGAACAGCAAACGCTCTATAAAAATTGAAAAGCTAATCATTGAACATCCAATAATAATCATTAAAATGAGATTCCAGCCCGATGTATACTGATAGGCTAATAGATCAATAGAAACCATAGTGATTTTCCAGTTTTTCCTTTGCTTTTTGTGCCCAGTCCCCGCCTTTGGCTACAATCGTCTCTAATTGGCGTTTAGCTAAATGAGATTTTCCTTGCTGCTCATAAATTTCAGCACGAAAGAACATGGCTTTAATCCGAAGGGACGATGCTAGATCACAGTTAATGACTTGAGAAAGAAGAAGCATTGCCTCCTCTAAACGATTCATCTTCTGATAGCATAACGCTTGTTCTATCATTAGCTCTAGCCTTTCATGACTATTTAAAATATTACCAGTACCTGCATCGCAAGCCCGTTTAAAACAATCTAAGGCCTCCTCTAGTCGCTCATTTTCAACGCAAGCTAATCCCCGCTCTTCATAAAGTTTTGCTAGGTAATAGCTTTTAGTAATATTAGCTTCATCATAGCGTTGCTTAGCTTCTGAAAAAAGAGTATTCGCCAATAAATCATTTTTATTCATTACATAAATTTTCACTAAATTATAATAGCATTCTTCTTCGAATGAGGAGAACATTTCTTTCTCCTTGATCGGTTGAGCATACGGATGATGTTGAGAAAACTCAACTAACGTTCTTTTTAAAACCTCGCTCGCATATTCTATGAATATTTCTCTTTTTGCCCCAACAGACTCTAGAGCAATCGTCAAATTAGCCAGTGCTCTTTCTAAAATGGAACGATAACGCAACCGAATATAGTATTCCCATCGTTCTTCTGGGATAAGTTTCTTTAAAGCAAGCATGTCAAAACCGGTTTCAACCTGCAAAAAAGCCTCTATTGCTTGTATTAAATTTTTTTTACTTACCCACTTGCCTTGAAGGTTTCTCCGGTCTCGTTTTAGATCTAAGCCTAATAAGTAAGCAGCATTAAGAGTGTAGTGTGACTCCGGAAATAGCTCTTTCATTTTCTGTAAGTGCTTGATCGCTCTTCGGTCTCCTAGAAGATACTCCGAATAGGGGTAATAACTAAAGTAACACTCTGCTGCTAGAGGAGACTGTGGATAACTTTCAAAAACCATCTTTTGATAGTTTTTTACAATTTCATCATTCTTGTTAGCCGCTTTTGCGCTTAGAGCCGCTCCATAATAACCTTGAGCTGCAAGATCGGGGTCGTTAAAACATTGAGCTAAGTAGGCAAAGTGCATTTCGGCACTGGCATAGTTTCCATGATAATAGTAAAGCTGTGCTAACAATAGACGAGCTTTATCGGCAAAAAAACTTTTCGTGTATATCTCTAAGCCTTTTTCAAGTGTACGGCATGACTGCTCGAGATTAATGCGCTCTTTCATTTCGTGCTCGACTAAAGCTTTCAGATAATAAAATTCTAAGGGATCCTCATCCTCGTTCAGGGAAGAAGATGCAATCCCTTTCTCTAACCAGTGAATGGCCTCCAACATTTTATCTTGCATGCTCTGATAAAAATAAGACATGGCTAAATACTTTAAGGCTTCTAGCCTTCTCTCTTCATGACAGGCATCGTAAGAATACCGGAAGTAATCAACTGCCTTCTCAAAATGTTTTTTAGATAACAGGCTTTTTTGGTTTCTTTTTTGCTCATGTCCTTCATCCCACTCGTTCATTGCCCTTGTAAACCAATAATCACCTAAGGCGGTTTTATCGATGATATTCAAAAGATCAGCCAAGCGTTTCTCACGTTCTTGGTATTGCAAAGCAGCAGTCGCTTGCAACAATAAGGCCTGGCTCTTTCCTTTTTCAGTAGCAATCGATCCGGTATTTAATAAAAGCTGATTCGCTTGGCGGTAAGCATCTTCATCTCCGAGGCACTTTCCCTTTCTGATTAAAGCCTCAAGGTAAGAAAGTAGGACTTTTTCTTCAGGATTGTTATCAAAAAGCTTGCTAAAGCAGCCTTCGGCCTTCTCGTAAAACGGCCCCTGCTCTTCTTGCTCATTTTCGGCAGCCATTAAGTAGCTCCATCCTAACTGATAAAGAGTATTCTGATACCAAGAGGCCAATTTAACATTTTTGGAAGGGAGCGCTTGTTCAAAGTGTGCAATGGCTAGATTAAAGTTTTTTTGCCTATAGAAAAGGTCTCCTTCGAGAAAGGTTATTTCGCCTAAATTCTCTTGAGGAAGCTGCTGCTTTTTCAATTGTTCGATTAATTTTTTGGCCTCACCATACAACTTTTGATCTAAATAAATTCTAATCAAAAAACAGCCCGCTTTTCCTTTTAACTTACTATGAGATAGCAAAATTTCCTTAAATAACATTTTCGCTTTGTTATGATCTTGGTTAAGGAAATAATTGATGGCTAAATCAAACGAAGTTTGTTCAGTTTTTGGTAAATCTTTTAAAAGAGTAATAGCTAAATTGTATTGCTTGGTTTGTTGATAAGTAAGAGCAAGTAGAAGCTTTTCTCGTTGTTCTAACTCTTGATTTTCCAAAAGTGTTATTACATCTTGGTATTTTTTAATCTGGAAAAAACTATGGGCTAAAGTAAAGCGATCAATCATCAAAGAGGACTGGCAACCCTCTTCGTAAGCCTGAATGACCTTGTCATATAACCCAGCGTGATAAAAATCACGAAGAGTGAAATTTCCAGCACTAAGAGAATGAAACGATAAAAACAAATAGAGTATCGAACCTGCCTTTGTTCGTAATCTTTTCATAAGTAAATAGTTGAACCAATTTAGCATTGAATCATATTTAATTTTAGAAAAACAGCACAGTCTTTTAAATTTAGCAAATGCGAAAAAAATGAGCTAAAGTTTTTGATAATGGCAAATTTTAATGCATTTTTGAATGTTTTTTTTAAATTTAAAAGAAAAGTGTTGCACAATATATCCTAAAGATCATATTCAGTAAATCGATATGAACTCAAAAATCTAAGGAGGAGTTACTAGCATGGCATTGAAAGACACCATCAAACAAATGAAAGAGCTACTTAATGGAATCACGCATGATTTAGAAAAGGCAGAAGGCGGTAATAAAGCAGCTTCTCAGCGTGTACGTACAAGTACTGTTAGACTTGAAAAGATAGCTAAGCTCTACCGCAAAGAATCAATTAAAACAGAAAAAACAACAAAGGGACCTAAGAAAGCAGCCCCTTCTGCAAAAAAAGCTAACGCAAAAAAAGCTGCACCAGCACAAAAAAAACCCGCTTCTTCTAAAAAACCTGCAACAAAAAAAGCGATTAAGGCCAATCCTAAAGCTAAAGTGCATAAGGCAAGACCAAGCGCACTATCCTTTAAAAAACCAACCGCAAAGCTTCCTAGCAGAAGAGCTTTTCGCTAAGCCAAAGAATTGCCTATGAAATGGGGGGCATTCACCTCCCCTTTCCTCACTCAAAAGTTCATGTTTCCTCAATCTCCATCATTCTCTATAATCAGATGTTTTATTAAGCATCTAAACCTTATGGCTAAAAAATTACAGTTTGTTGATGTTTGCATCACATCTTTCTCCAAAGAAGGTAATGGCCTCGGTGTCTATGGGGAACATAAAAAAACCATTGAAATTCCCTTTACCTATCCTGGAGATACCGTCCACGCCCAAGTCACAAAAAAACGAAGGCAAAAAACCGAAGGGAGGCTTTTAACAATCCATCAAGCGGCACCAGAACGTATCAAGCCGTGCTGCCCTCACTTTGGTAGCTGTGGAGGATGTCGACTTCAACATATTTCATATGAAGAGCAACTTAGACAAAAACAATTAAAGATAGAAAAAATCTTTGCACCATTTTTGAAGGAAGAAGCAAAAATTCTCCCTATCATCGCTTGTGACAAACCTTGGGAATATCGCAATAAAATGGAGTTTTCCTTTTCCTCTGACAAGCATGGACAACAGTACCTCGGCCTTATTTTAGCCAATACACGAGGCCACGTTTTTAACCTTGAGGAATGTTATCTAACACGTCCTTGGTTTCCAAAAACCCTCAAGGCTGTTCGTGGGTGGTGGGAAGAAAGCTCGCTACAAGCTTACCATCCTCCTAGCAATCAAGGCTCCCTGAGAACATTAACTCTAAGAGAAGGCATGACGAGCAACGATCGCATGGTCATGCTAACCGTCTCCGGCAACCCTGAGTTTGCCGTTCATAAAAATCAACTGTTAAGTTTTATTCAAGCGATCAAATCGGCTAATGAAGAACATGTTCGTTTAAGCATTTTTCTAAGAATTCAACAAGCTATTAGAGGAGAGCCTACTCAATTTTATGAAATGCATTTGAGCGGTCCTGAATGCATTCGGGAAGAGTTGGAAGTAGGAGGAATAACATTAAAGTTCAACATCAGCCCTTCTTCTTTTTTTCAGCCAAATACCATGCAAGCAAAAAGCATCTATCAGCAAGCCATTGAAATGTCCGAAGTCACTAAGGGTAGTGTTGTCTATGATCTTTACTGTGGAACAGGAACCTTGGGACTTGCCTTTGCCAAGCACTGTAAGCAGGTGGTTGGCGTAGAAATCTCCCCAGAATCTTCCTTGGACGCAAGGACAAATGCTAAAGATAATCAAGCAGATAATGTGACCATCTTTACAGGGTCATGTGGAGAGATCCTTTATAAAATTCGCGAAGAGCAATCCTACCCTCCACCGGATATTCTTCTTTTAGACCCTCCTAGAGCTGGATTGGATAATAAAGCTCTCGATGAGGTTATTGCTCTCAACTGTCCCTCAATCATTTACATTTCCTGCAATCCGGAAAGTCAAGCACGTGATGCAGCTTATTTTTTAGAAAAGGGCTACCGTCTGCTAAAGATTCAACCCGTAGACCAATTCCCTCAAACAATGCACATTGAAAACATCATTCTTTTAAAGAAGTAACTATGGCAGATTTTTCCTTCAAAATCTTCAAAGAAGACGCTCGTTCTAAGGCTCGTTTTGGCCTCATCGAGACTGCTCACGGACAAATAGAAACACCTATCTTTATGCCCGTAGGGACGCGTGGAGCTGTTAAAACCCTTACAAGCCAGCATCTTCTTGATATCAATGCTCAGATTATCCTGGGTAATACTTATCATCTTATGCTGAAGCCAGGAGCTGAAATCCTCCAAAAGACCGGGGGCCTCCATCGATTTATGCAATGGAATAGGCCTATTCTTACTGATTCCGGAGGATTTCAAGTATTCTCACTTGCGGGCTTAAATAAAATTACCAGTGAGGGCGTCTTTTTCCAGTCACACATTGACGGCTCAAAGCACTTTTTAGGGCCAAAAGAAAGTATGCATATCCAAAAGTGTATTGGCTCTGATATTGTCATGGCTTTTGATGAGTGTTCCCCCTACCCTGCTTCTAAAGATGCCGTTGAGAAAGCCATGCAACGTACCCACGACTGGGCCATTCGTTGTCGCGAATATCCGTTAGCACCTCATCAAAACCTCTTTGGCATTATTCAGGGAGGGGTATACCCTGATCTTCGCCAAGCATCAGCTGAATACTTAAATCGTTTGGATTTTGAAGGTTATGCTATCGGAGGCCTGTCAGTTGGAGAGCCTGCCGAGGTAATGTATGATGTTTTAGACCACCTTGAACCCTTCTTACAAAAAAATAAGCCACGCTATCTGATGGGTGTTGGCACACCACGGAATTTAATCGAAGCTGTAATGAGAGGAGTCGACATGTTTGACTGTGTCATGCCCACACGCAATGCACGAAATGGCACAGCTTTCACTTGGCAAGGTAAGGTCGTGATAAAAGCCGGTCGTTATAGTGAAGATTTTTCACCACTCGATCCAGAACTCGATTGCTATGCCTCTCGTTTTTCAAAAGCCTATATTCGTCATTTACTCAACGTAGAAGAAATTACGGGATTAACTCTCGTTTCTCTACAAAATTTAGCCTTTTATCTTGATTTCATGAAATCAATTCGGCAAGCTTTACAAGAAGATAGGCTACATGAGCTATATGCTCGTGTCTGCTCTATTTATCCAAATTAACGAGGACTAATGAAAAAAATTTTACCCTTTTTTTTAGCTTATTCGCTCCCCCTTCTTAGCCAAGAGGCTGACGCACCACCACCTAGCCAAGGATTTTCGCAAATGCTCGTCCTTTTTTCAGTCGCTTTAATTTTCTTTTATTTTATTTTGTGGAGACCGGAACAAAAAAGACGTAAGGCAATGGACGACTTGCGCAATAAAATGAAGAAGGGCGATCGCGTGATTGCTCTTGGTATTGTTGGGACCGTTGCCAAGGTCAATGAAAATACAATCATCTTACGCATGGTTGATGGAGCTAAAATTGAAGTTCTGAAAGGCGCCATTAGCGAAGTGTCTCCTGCAACAGAGGAAGAAACAACAAAAACAGAGACTGAGTAGTTCATGGATGCATTTGAGGCTGTCCGTCTAGAGATGGTGGAAAGAACAATACAAGCTCGAGGAATTACCGACCCTCTTATTATAGAGAGTTTTAAAAAGGTTCCCAGGCATGAATTTGTTCCTGCTGATCTACACTATGCTGCCTACTTTGACTCTCCATTACCCATCGGAGAAGAGCAAACGATCAGCCAGCCTTTTATTGTGGCATTGATGACCGCTGCCGCAAAGATCAATTCCGAATCTAAAATTTTAGAAATTGGCACAGGATCGGGTTACGCCTGTGCCATTCTAGCTCATATTGCCAAGCAAGTTTACAGTGTGGAGAGAATTGAAACACTGGGAAAGCAGGCCAAAGAACGCTTGCAAAGGCTTGGGCTATCCAATATTGAGGTTAAAATTGATGATGGCACCTTAGGATGGCCTGAAAAAGGCCCTTTTGATGCGATCATCGCTACAGCCGCCGCACCGATTGTGCCAGAGTCCCTAAAGGCACAGCTTAAGGATGGAGGACGGCTTATCATTCCTGTTGGGGGTCTGTATGGACAACAGCTTCTCCGCCTCACCAAAAATAAGGATCAACTGATCCAAGAAATCCTTGAGCCTGTGCGCTTTGTTCCTCTTATCGGTAAGGAAGGTTGGCAAGAGTCTAAGTAGCTCTTTCTTAATCTAAACTATACATTAACAATAGGAGTGCACTGCTATGAATCCAAATTTAGACCTATGCTCTTCCGCGAGTATGAATTCAGAATCACGTCCCCGTTCTCGACCTATTCGTACCCAGTCGTCCCAAGACCTTCATCGTCTTAGGCCTCGATCACAAGATTTACCAGGAACACAACCACTCTCACCTAAGCGTATTTCACGTCTCCTGTCATCTACCTCCTCCTTCTCTGCCTTGCCAAAAACCCCCAGTTGTTATGATGAAATCATTGAGAAAATTTTCTCTCCTTCCCCCTTAAAAGAACCTCTTTCAAACACCAATACGTCCTGGAGAAAGTTTTTTTCCTACCTATTTAAGCAATCTTCTAACTACAAATTTGATGTTTTTGCAAGGGTTCTCGAACGAGAAGATGTCAGTAAGGAGGAGAAAGGTATTTTCATCAGTGAGTTTTTAAATAGAATTGATATTAATCAGTTAGATACGTTTTTTCGCTTAAGGGGTAATGGATTTATACTCTTCCCAAATGGTGAAAAACTCAAGGTCCATCGAGAATTGCTTGCTTGGTACATACCCTACTTTAAATCCGTACAGAGAGAAGGCGACAGCAAAATTCAATTAAACAAGGGTACATCCAAAATATTTTACCTTCTACTTGATCATCTTATTGTCAATCAACCCCTGAATCTTAATAAAAAAAACGTCCTCCCATTTATAGGTTTATGTAACGAATTAGATCTACAAAAGCAGGTCCAGCATTGCATCGAATGGATCATCAATAAATATGGGAAAGTTTTTTTCGATTATTTGCCAGCTGGCTCTAAAGCAACATTTTTTACCATTCTTTTGAAATGCAGGGGTGTTCGCTTAGATTTTAAGCATGCCTGTTTTGCCTTACTCGTTGACTGCGCAGAAGTTTCTTTAGAATTTAAACAAACATGCGCTCAGAAATTACTCGGGCAAAGCAAACACCAATTAAATGAGTTTTTTGCTCAGGAAGGAGATTCGTCTATTTATTTTGGAAAAGAGGAGATGAGGGTGCATCAAGGTTTGCTAGCCCTCTACATCCCCTATTTTGCTTCTCTTGACAAAAAAAAAGATGCAATAGAACCAAACTGCATCGAGATAAAGACATTTAGCTTGCTGATACAGAGTTTCATATTTGATAAAAAGGTAAGAATAGATAAAAAAAACTTACCCTCTCTCCTTGCTTTAGGTGGCAAGCTTGGGTTAGATGAACTACTACAGGAATGTCAAGATTGGGTTGATGCAAATTTAACACTAAGGGAAAAAGCCGGACTTCTGAGTAAGCTAAAGTCCACCCGAGGAAACTTAGATGACTTTAAACTACACCTTATTCTTGCTATTGGAGCTGATATTGAAAATTTAAAGCAGCTTAAATCCATCTTAAAAGACATACGAGAATATACACTTCCTCATGACATCCCTTTAAACATACAAGAGTATATTATTAAAGCATGTGATAAGGTTGAGGTATTAAGTATCCATGCTAGCCAATCAGAACCACTTGAATATATCAGCAAGCATATTCATTTATATAAAAACTTAAAACAGCTACTGATCCATTTTGATACGTCTACTCCCTACATTAATCCATATTGCTTAATACAATTGGATTCTACTAAAAGGATAGGCATTACTCTAAATGCCCTATCTATCGACACCAATTTTTTACAATTGTTACCTCAAATGTCACTGATAAGGTCATGTACTTTAAAACAATGTGTCTTGCAAGAAAAAATTCTTTCACAATTTCCAACGACAATAGAGCAGCTCTTATTAATGAGTTGCTTTAAAGAAGACGGTGTAACGAGATTAGACGAAACCGAAATACAAATTTTGCCCTCGCACTTACAAGTTCTTGAGCTAAGTTCAGTCAATCTAGGTGAAGGAAGCTTTCAAAGGATTCAACATCTGCCCCTAAACTTAATTAGTCTAGAGAAATGCCATTTTCCTGGAACTTTTCAAGATATTCGCCATATGAAAGGTTTATCCCTTTTTCGGCTAACCAATTGCCACGTGACTAAAAAAGGCCTGCAGTCATTAAAATCACTAGGAGACATCGTTGAAGTTCGTGCTCTCAAAGTTGATTAAGTCATCGGTAACCCAAGCCTTAGAATGATAGGGCTTGGGTATTCCTGCTTTCTTTTTCCCTGTCCTCTATCATAAAGATTGGAAAGGGAGAAACTAGATAGTCCAGTTAAAAACGCGAACATAGAAATCCTTAAGTAGACGTCGGTTTGTAAAATTGTTTTACAAATCAGCTAAATTAACCATCTAAAAATCTTTTATCGGTATCATCCTTAGCAATATCTTTTCTTTTGTCGAAAGATTCTTGTGCGACTCGTTCTTTTTCCTTACGTTCATCCCTGTCATGTAAAAATTTCTTATGTTTCTAGCGTTCCTCATTAGCGTGTTCTTCACTGATTATAAGGTATTTTATTGAAATAACAGGTTTCCATGACTCTTATCCCAAGCCAGCATGAACTGGCATCTCTGATTGCAAGAAATGCAACCTATGAACAAGCTCAATCCATAAAAATAACGTTGTTTGGAATGCATTAGATAAAATCACTGTTGAACAAGCTATGTATGCTTGGCTGGACACTTTAGCACTATTAACAAAACGTAACTATTTATCAGGATTAAAACGGCTGATCGAATATGGATTGATTAATCCTCTTAAGACGTTACAGGATTTTGCTTTAGCTAATCATCAAAGTATTATTGATCAGATAAAGTTAATTAAAGGCTGGTCTGAATGTTCGCGGCAAGCGAGAGCAGCTTGCTACATTTCGTTCACTGGGTATCTTAATAGAAGATTACAAGGAATGATAAAAAAGGCATTACCTAACAAAGAGAAAGAATCTAAAACCTTTTTTAAGGTTTATGAAAAAGTAAAAACAAAAGCCACGAACCATGCACAATGGCAAAGTTTTCTACAAGCTCTAGCAAAAATTAATAAAAGAGATTGCCTCATAGCTAAAATCACCCTACAGGGAGGCAAACGAATTGGTGAAGTTTTGTCATTGCAGACGGAAAATATTGATTGGAGTATTAATGAAATCACTTTTAAGCAATCCAAAACTAAAGGGTATATAAAGGAAACGGTGATTACCTATCCAGATAGCGTTATGAAATCTTTAAAAGAATATATAGGTGAAAGAGTCGGGGATATATTTGTAACTCGCTCAAATAATAAAGTAAGCCTTAGGCAAGTAGCTAAAACGTTTGCAAAAACTGGGCTTGCTGCTAACCTTCCATTTAAAATTACACCACACGTTTTAAGAGCCTCAACGGTCACTTATTTAAAAGGACAGGGATTTGCGGACGGGGATATCATGAAAGTCACCGGCCATGCAAGCGCTGAATTAATATATGCCTATGACAAAAGCTCACGTTCGGAGAATGCAAGTAAGCATGTAAGTTTGGTAAGCTAGCATCTTCTTGAAAACTATGAAAGCCATTCTAGCCAGTTTTCAAGCAATCTCAGGCAGCATACAGCCTAATCCTTCACGGTCCAAAATTACATTAGAATTTTCCCGGATGGGACATAGCACAAATAAATTATTTCTTTCTACAGAAGCGGAGAATTTAATTTAGCTTCAATGTGAGTTGCTCAACAGTTTATAATAAAATGATTCCTTCTTAATCCTTTTTTATTGCTTGCAAATAGGTCAATTTTGACCTATATTGATATTAATGACACAAGCAACTTGGACAATAACGCTCACCGGACAGGCCAAAAAGGCTTTTAAAGAACTGCCTAACTCCACTGCTAAAACCTTTAGACTACTATTAGAAGATCTAGAGATGAACGGATACCAGAGATTTAATTGGCCAAATTTCAGTAAGTTAAAAGAAGCTCTCTATCATTGTCATTTGGAGAAGGGACGCCCTACATATGTCGCTTGTTGGAGAGTTTACAAAAAAGAAAAACTAATAGAGGTATACTATGCGGGAACGCATGAGAAAGCCCCATACTAGCGAATGGGGTGATACATATAAAAGATCAAAAAGAGAGCCCAGTAACTGGAGAGAAGCAGCTAAAGAAGTCTTTGACGACGTACCTGGCGCTGCGCTTAATTTACGTGGCTTGAGGAATCGAGAAGGCCTTTCCCAAAAAAAACTTGGAGAAGCAATCGGTGTAGAGCAATCCAACATTTCCAAAATGGAGCGAGGCGAACGTCAAATTAGCCCAAGAATAGCAAAACGCTTGGAAAAGATCTTTGATATTGATTACCGCCTATTCCTTTAATTTTTCTCTTATTGATATGGCAATAACCCTGCTCTTGAACATTTCCATTCAATAGTTTTACAAATTAGTCAATGATGATTGAGCGATATTCCTTGTAAAGGAAGTCAATGGTAGGTGTGGGTTCGTTGAATTTTAAAAATTCCCTCTTAAGAATTGCTGATATAAAAGACATGTGAATAGCGGTTAAATTGAAGAAACGATGATATTGCTCAAAATGAATTAATGAATCAATTTGTGGTGCCTAAGCAATAGTTATCCCAAAGTATTTTTTTATTAGATTACTTTTGCACTTGGCAGTTTAATAAATCTAACACCCTTTCCAAAGGACACCATTTAAACGGTTCTTCACAATATTGAAGTGCCTCTAGATCAAATTCTTGTGCGTCATAAGCCGGTCTATTCCAAAGGCCTATGGCATGTCCTTGTTTACCGTAAATCATCATATGAACTGAAACATTTTGCTTGCATTGAACCGAATCCTTCAACAAAACATGTCGTATCGATCCCATAAAATTTAGAGCCTTCTTTCTTTTTCACTTGTCTCTTACGTTCCTCATCATAGATAGCAGTTATTTGTTGTTTGTCGACTAAACCAGCCTCAAATAAAATCAATAGAAAAAATCAGTGTAGTTCATGACAAGGGGACCTTTTTCTGGATCTCTAAGCCTTTGAAAAAGCTCCGCTCCCTCATCATTAAGATTGAGCCACTCTAAAAAATGATTGGCTGTATTTTGCTCTTCAAGTAACTTCATAGCAAGCTCTTTACCAAAAACAAAGACGAACTTTTTGGATCCGTACGCTCGGTCAATATGCATTTCATAGTGAGGGAATGGTCCCTCAGAAGAGGTAAATAAGGGATGAGGCATCTAATAAATTCGATTGCTTCCACCTACTAGCTCAAGAGCCTTTTCATAAACCTGTAAGCTTGCTTCTGATGTCTGGTCTTATCACTTTCAATGGCAGGGGTTTTGCTAACCGCAGAGGCATCTATTTTACCGGTATCAAGGGGAACGTACGCTGGAGGGGGAGTTTTTGAACTCACACATTCTAATAGAAAGGCGGGGGGGGGGGGACAATAGACACGTTGATTTCACGTTCCAGGTGTGATTTGTCAACTTGAAATCTTTTGCAAAAGCTATTTTTGTTAATCTTTAAATATTGATTATCAGCCGTCTTTACTATAAAAACCTTTTCTTGGCTAAAAAGCCTAGTTTGGGTAGTTGGGGGTTGATTGATAATGGAGTCGTAAGCGATCAGATATTTATGGCTATCCAAACCTGCTAAGACAACTCGCTTTTTTTTTATTGCCTGAGCTATTGGGAGGTCTTTCTGCTGTTGAAGAATAGCATTGAACCGTTAGCATAAAAGACGCCCTATATTTTTACTAATAAAAACAATTTTATATTCAATTTATTAACAAAACTCAAAGGCAAAAAAAAGCCTCAACTAAGGTTAGTTGAGGCGAAATAAAAACTTGGCGGCGACCTACTCTTCCACACTCTTGTGTGCAGTACCATCGGCGAGGAGAGGCTTGACTTCTGAGTTCGGGATGGGATCAGGTATTTCCCTCTCTCTATTGCCACCAAGAAAATCTTTTATCACTGATTATAATCGACGCTTGAAGCTTCTTCTCACATCTGCGCTTA
>JBPQHD010000008.1:0-127328 GCA_051384485.1 Parachlamydiaceae bacterium | reverse complement strand
GCGAACGCAACTGGTCAGAGTATAACAAACAATTAGTTCAAAGAGGAAGCTTAACTTTTCTTATCGATCCAAAAATGATCAAAGAACTCAAGGTATCAACGACGAAAGCAAAGGCAAAAGCTGGTCGTCCTCAGGAGTTTTTAAACCGTCTTATAGAACTTCTTGCAATCATCAAAGTCCATTTCAAAATGGCCTATCGCTTTCTAGAAGGGTTTGCAAAATCGTATCATAAGTGGCAATGGTTGAACGTGTAAGTCCCTTATTTTAAGAGCTAAGTTAAATTAATTTAACTGGAGGATTTCTCGCTAGAATCCAACGAACTCTGTATCGTTTGCAAGGTAAGTACCGCTCGATTCCTCAATTCTTGATATTGCGTTTGAGCACCGCATCGATTAATAACCGTTTGAAGGGCGATCAAAGTTGAGGTGAGGTCTCGCTTTTTTTCGTAGCAAGAGGCTATAAAAAAATAAGGAGAAGGATCCGTTGGTACAAGGCCTGCATACTCAGAGAAAGACTCGATCGCCTCGTCATACTGTTTCAGCATAAGACATACGGAGGCGAAGCCGTAAAGAAAGGCTGGTGTATGGGACTCCAGTAAAACTAGAATAGAAAAGAGTATCTTAGAATCCTCATACTTACCTGCCTCATAAAGTTTCTTCGCTTGAAGATAGACGCGCTCTAATTCTTTTTCTGTAACCCCAATGTGCTCTTTTGAAAAAATATTTTCATGTAAAAATAAAAATTTTTCATCAGCCGGTTTGCCATCGCTCATAATAACCGTTTTTATTGGAGGTTGTCCTATCCTTGTATCTCAGGGTTGAAATTCTTCTCAAAGATACCCATCCCCTCGTTTATTTTATCCATAGCGTTATTCAGCCCTTGAGTAGCTTGCCCTCCTGACATGAGCTCATTAAGAATCTTCTTGAGAAGTTTGATCATTTCCATGAGTGCCTCTTGGTTTTCTAACGAAGCATTTTGATGGTCCGCGTTCGGTGCAATCTGCTTAGCAAAAGTAAGAAATTCTTCTGTGTCATTTTCAATTTGGTCTACATCAGATTCGACAAATGAGAGTGCACTTGTGGCGCTGGAAGCGACACCTGGATCATCTTTCAAGCTAGAGAGGGCTGAAACTGCTTTTGAGGAGCTAACACCACTGGTGTCAGCCGTGGAAGTCATTGCTCCTATACTTATCATAAATGCCTTTATTGATTCTTGAAGTAAATCCTCTTCATAAGATGAAAAAGAGTTTTTAGCAATAGAACTCCCAAGTATTGAGTTCATCAAACTCTTTGCAGTACCATTTAGTTGTAGATTTGTAATAGCATTTTTTAGGTTTTTATGGGCACTCCCCCCCTTCAAAACAGCTTTGTCCGCCACTGCCGACGATAGAATACTGGTGAGTAAGGTTACAGAAACAAGCTGTTGAATATTTTTCTTTTCTGCTCCAGAGAGAGGCGAGCTATCGAAGGTTCCCTTCATTTGAGTATTCAGTAGCTGAGTGATTGAGTTAGTGGCAGCTGAGGTGAAGTTACCGATTAAAGCTCCAGCTGCTAATGTGGCAACACCCGTTTTATCAATAGCCGGGTCATTTTCTTTAACGATGCTGGCGCCTCCTTTTTCTGCAATGACTCTGTCCAGCGCCATAAATGCCATCTCACCATTAGTTCCCCACCAAAGAAAATCTTGCTTCATCCATCCCCCTGCAATGATATCAGGAGTCAGTCGAACTCTTGTCACTCCGGTATTGTAAAGGACATCGAAAACGTGTTGATACTGAGAAGCATAGGCTTTTGCCTCAGCACCGGAAATGGTAGTTAATTTGCCCAGAACCTTCTTAGCTTCAAGTAAAGTTTTCATTTCCAACACCTTAGGGTCGGTGCTGTTTTGTGAAAAGTAAGAGACTCCGAAAAGAGCTTGCAAAGGTTTTGCTAGAATGCCGTAAGAATTTCCCGCCTCTTTTCTAATCTGCCCAGCAATTTTATTAAGCATATCTTTAATATCAGACTTGGAAACAACCTCCCACCCTTTAGGTAAAGAATTGGCTAAAGCTTTAAAGTCGGGATCATCGTAAGGAGGCGTGTTTTGGGCGGCCATCTGGGCTGCCATTCCTGCAAAGCGAGACGTTGGATTCGTCGGTAAAGGAATACCGAGCGTTTGTAGAGCTAAAGCAATTTCAGGGTTATTACCAAGGATAATACCTCCCGATACATTCTCTTTAGCATTTTGCATAAGATATTGAAGTTGAGAGAAAACAGAAATTAGATCGCCAACTTTTTCACTTACCCCCGCCTCTTTTAATAAATCTGCTACCGTTTTCTCAGCACTCTGGGTTTTTTCTTTTACCGTTGTTTCTGTTTTTGGACTCTCTGCTGCCTTATCGCTAGAAGTGGTTGTCGTTGCTTTAGTCGTTGCTTTAACAGAAGCAGAAGCAAAAGGGTTATTAAATTTAGCCTGGGTTTGATCATCCATGCTTTGAGCTTCTCTTAAAGCCTCTTGAAGTTGTTGAATAGCGTTACTAATCGTTTTAATATAGTCGGATATGGATAGACCTTGAGAGTTAGAAGCGATGATCCCGCTAGAGCTCAATTGGGACGCAGCGTTCAAAACGTCATTAAAACGATCAGGAGAACTGACATTACCAGCACTCGTCTTAATCACAGTACCGGTCGCTGCAGTCACAGAGGTCGATGTCTCAGGTAACTTGGGAGCTGCAAAAAGTTGATTGGAAACAGTAGTAGTCTTATCCTCTAAACTTGCTGTTGTAATGACGTCATCTTCATGTTCTATCGAGGTGCTGTCTTGAACATTTCCCTGCTCTGTCGTGGAAATCTGCTTATAAAGAGAAGGATCAATGTAATTATTGTTGTTAATAGAACTCATTATAGTCCCTTATTGATTATTCTAATTTTATTATACAATGAAATAATATTATAAGGTGAATTTTAGTAATTTAATTTTTAAGAAGACTTTAATATCTTTTGGAAAGACGAAAAAAATGGAAATAGATCGCTAAGACTGCAGAAGGAAATCTTATCCCTAGGGTGTCATTGGAATTTCTCTGTATTGCCGGTCTAATCGAAATATATTTCGATCTATCTTTCCCAATTCGCCTGAAAATAATAGTTGTTCAGATGATAAACAGGAAGTGGAACTTAGCCCCTAAGTTGATTTGCCGCTTCAAGGCCAATGGAACTTTTCATATCGTAGAATTGAATTAGATTTATTATGAATAGAGTTTGTTATGATGTAGCGGCAGCCGGACTTGAACCGACGACAAACGGATTATGATTCCGCTGCTCTACCGACTGAGCTATGCCGCTGAAAAATAGCGGGGGAAGGATTCGAACCTCCGACCTTTGGGTTATGAGCCCAACGAGCTAACCCCTGCTCCACCCCGCGTCATTAGCTTGTCGATAGCTAGATCTTATAATAAAAGGCCTTTTTTAAGCAACTTTAAAAAGGAAAAAAATCACAAAGAATTGAAAAAGTCCTTTCAGAAGCACCTCTCATAGCATTTATTAATTTTTTGCCAGATTCTCCGATACGATCTCTTTCTTCCTTTGATTGCATTAAAGCAAGCAGCACGGAAGTGATCTCAGGAAGGTTAACCTGGATACCTGCTCGAAACTCTTTCATGGCTTCTACTAAGTCTGGCTGGGAAAACATATGAGGACCGTAGATCACTGGTTTGCCAAAGTAACAAGGTTCAATAATATTATGGCCTCCTACATCATCTATAAAGCTACCCCCAACAACCGCTAGATCTCCTATCTGGTAGCATTGCTTCAATATGCCAACAGCATCAACCAGGATGACCTGCTCTTCACCTGTGCAATGTTGAAGATTCGAGTAGCTAACAAACTTGACCTGCTTTTTCCTTAGCAGAGAAGAGACTTCAGAGAAGCGTTCAGGGTGCCTTGGAACTAAAAACAATTTTAGGCTGGGATTTTGCTCCCATAACGGCTTTAAAGATTCTAGGAAAAGAATTTCTTCACCAGCATGCGAGGAGCCAACAACAATAGAAAATTGATTGTTGAGATGAAAGTGTCGCTTCCACTGCTCGAGTTTGTCCTGTGTTAAAGTTGAAGAGGGAGCGTCTAATTTAATATTGCCAGTGATGTGAATCTTATCAACCGGTACTCCAAGTTTTTGAAAGCGGTCACCATACCTCAGACTTTGGAGACAAAATAAATCAATTTTAGAAAATAAATGCTTGGAGATAAAGGGGATCTTAAGGTGGCGATTTAATGATCTTTCAGATAATTTTCCATTGACTAAAGCGATATAAGCTCCTCTTTTTTTACATTCATTTAAAAAATTGTACCAGAAGTCAGACTCGCAAAGTATTACAAGAGCTGGCCTTAATCGCTTAACAATGGGGCGTATCATCCAACTAAAGTCAAAAGGGAGATAAAGATGGTAATCTGCAAAAGGAATACTTTTTTTGGCCTCTTCATGACCCGTTTCTGTCGTAGAAGTGACTAAAATCGTGTATTCCCGAGCCTTGTCTTGAATAAGCTTTACCAATGAAGCAACAGCTTTTGTCTCACCAAGAGATGGAGCGTGTATCCAGATGAGCTTTTTGGAGTGGGGTATCTTTGAAAAGCTAAATCCAAGTCTACTTAAGAAGCTTCTGCGGTACTTTCCTTGCCAAAGGCATTGATAGAGCATTTTTGGCATTAACAAAAGGAAAAGAAAAGGAAGGAATAAATTGTATAAAATAGAAAACATAACAATGATTTTAATGCTGCACGAGTTAATTGCCAATCGAATTACGATTTTTTTAAAGACACTCGTTCCCTATTTATTTTAGGGATAGAATTTGAAAGAAAACCCTAAAACAGGTATGGTTTTTGGACATAAACACGAATTATTCTCATGAAAGCAATCGGCATCATTCCCGCTCGCTATGGAAGCTCCCGCTTTCCTGGCAAACCCCTCGTTCAAATCGCAGGAAAGACACTTATCCAAAGAACCTATGAAAATGCGAAAAAAATCAATGAATTAGAAACTTTGGTTATTGCCACTGATGACGCTCGTATTTTTCAACACGCAAAAGATTTTGGCGCTGAAGTCGTGATGACCTCCCCTGAATGCGCAACAGGAACGGATAGACTTTATGAAGTCATTAGCGAATACCAGGATTGGAACGCGGACATTATTGTTAATATTCAAGGAGATGAGCCCTGCTTAGATCCTTGGGTTGTCTCAGAGATTATCAGATGTTTGGAACAAGATCAAGAAGCAGTTGTTGCCACACCTATTGTTTTGATAAAAACACAAGAAGATGCTGAGAATCCATCCATTGTTAAATGTGTCAAAAATCAAAACAACGATGCTTTATACTTTTCAAGAGCGCTTATTCCTTCGGGAATAAAAAAAGAGTTTCAAGCGCAACACACTTACTACAAGCATATTGGGTTATATGCTTACCGTAAAGAATTTTTAAAAACGTATACTACTTTACCTCAAACTCCCCTTCAAATAGCTGAAAATCTAGAACAGTTAAAAATTTTAGAATGGGGTTACAAAATTAAGGTAGCTGTTGTTGAATCCACAGCTTTAGAAGTTAATTATCCTGAAGACATTAAAAAAGTTGAGCACTACTTATGCAAACAAAATTTATCTTCGTAACAGGGGGCGTTTGTTCCTCTCTTGGCAAAGGGTTGACGTGTGCAGCCATTGGCTTATTATTGGAACGGATGGGGTTAAAAATTGCGATGCTAAAGCTAGATCCTTATTTAAATGTGGATCCTGGCACAATGAGTCCTTATCAGCATGGCGAAGTGTATGTGACCGATGATGGTGCAGAAACGGATTTGGATTTAGGCCATTATTTTCGTTATACCAACTCCCCGCTTTCTAAGGCTTCTAATGCCACTTCCGGCCAAATTTATAATACTGTGATTCGCTCAGAGCGACACGGGGACTACTTAGGAAAGACTGTTCAAGTGATTCCCCATATCACAGATGAAATCAAAAAAAGAATTTTAGATTGTGCACGCCAAGAAAAAGGGATTGATGTTGTAGTGGTTGAAATCGGTGGGACGGCTGGAGATATCGAATCTCTTCCCTTTTTAGAAGCTATTCGTCAGTTCAGAAATGAACAGAGGGATTCATCCATTAATATTCACTTGACCTATGTCCCCTACCTCAAAGCTGCGGGAGAAGTAAAAACGAAGCCTACACAGCATTCTGTACAAATGCTTCGCAGTATTGGTATTTTTCCTGACATCTTAATTTGTCGAACTGAAACTTCTTTAGATGAAGAGGTAAAGGAAAAAATTAGCCAGTTTTGTAACGTTCCTAAGGAAGCCGTTTTTGAAGAAGTTGATGTTGAACATAGCATTTATGAGGTTCCCCTAGAACTTTATAAGGAAGGAGCTGAAAAAAGAATTTGCGATCTACTAGGTTTACAGCCTAAAAAACTTGCCGATTTATCGGACTGGGAAGCAATTGTTGATACAATTAAGCATCCAAAAGGAAGTATTACAGTAGGAATTGTAGGAAAATATGTTCAGCATCAAGATGCTTACAAGTCCGTTTTAGAAGCTTTACAACATGGCGCGATAGCGGCAGGTTATTCTTTAAACGTTAAACGCATTGAGGCAGATAAAATTATTAGTTCTAGCAACCTTCAAGAGGCCCTTGAGGGTTGTGACGGTTACTTGGTGCCTGGCGGTTTTGGTGAAAGAGGATGGATGGGTAAAATCCTAACGGCTCAATACTGCAGAGAAAATAAAATTCCCTATTTCGGCATCTGTCTAGGAATGCAAGTAATGGCAGTTGAATTTGCTCGCAATGTCGCTAAAATAGAGGATGCTAATTCCACAGAGATTGACCCTTACACTAAAAATCCTATTATCGCGCTATTAAGCGAACAAAAGGATGTGAAAGAGTTAGGAGGTACGATGCGTCTTGGAGCTTATCCTTGCCGCTTAAAACCACAAAGCCATGCTCATCAAGCATACGACAGCGATATTATCTCTGAGCGCCATCGCCACCGATATGAATTCAATAACAAATTTACCGATCCCTTAGAAAAGCTTGGTCTTACCATTGCAGGAGTGTTGGACGGGGGCAATCTTTGTGAAATTGTGCAGTTACAAGATCATCCTTGGATGGTGGGAGTTCAGTTTCATCCTGAATTTAAATCAAAACCGAATCACCCACATCCTCTTTTTAGAGAATTCGTCAAAGCTATAATTAAGGAAAAGGAAAATAAGTGTGCGTAGACAAACACGTATTATAGGGATTGATTATGGAATGGCCAGAATTGGCCTTTCCTTTTCCGATCCTACCAAACTCATAGCGATGCCTATCACCGTTTTCTCTTGTGAAAAAAAGGTTGAAAAGACGGTAGAAAGGCTGATTGCCTTTTTACAAGAGCACGCTGAAACCCATGCTTATCAAATTGAAAGCTTTGTCGTTGGACTCCCTCTCCTTCTAAGCGGAAAACAAGGGTTACTAGCTGACGAGGTCAACTATTTTGTCGAGGAGCTAAAAAAAAAATCATCGATTCCTGTGGTCTTATGGGATGAAAGACTTACAACAGTGCAAGCTGAAAGAACTTTGTTACAAAGCTCATTGACCAGGAAGAAAAGAGCGAAAGTCGTCGATGTTGTTTCAGCTGTGATTATCTTGCAAAATTACCTAGACAGCTTACAAATCAACTTTTAGGAGTTCATCACTTTTCTGAGCTAGCTACTCATTGCTCTTTATCTGTTTTTAATAGTTCGTCATCAATGGAATCAATCTCAAAAAAGCTTCTATGTGTCTCGAAAATCTCACTAAAAATTTCCATCATTCTGTCACTCATGGGAATTTTTGCTTCTAAAACTTCGTCTAAACAGCTAAGACTCATAGTTTCGTCGTAAGCTTGATAGCCTTCGAGTAGCTCCTCTTTTGTGATTTTTGCTTCGCTCATAAAAAAAGCCAACTGTTCAGCTTGATAGGATGCGATGAGTTGTTGCTTCTTTGAGTGGTAATCCATCGTTTCTTCAGGAATATGGCTAAAGGTGGATGGGGTTTGCTTTTTTATGATAAATTGAAGAGCATCGTCGCTTCCTCTTCTTAATTCTTCTTCTGAAGCACAAAATAACTGTCGAACCACGCGTTTATTTTTTTCTTTAACGGTATCTAAAGCGAGGGCCTGTAACGCTGAATTGAAGCGACAAGGGCGCTTTTTCACATTCCTTAAGAGCTGTTGGCGAGCCGGTGATAGAGAGTGTAATGCCTTGGACTCCAAAGTGGCGATTTTTTGGATGGCAAAACATTTTCTTTTATAAATTTCTTTTCGCTTATCAGAAGTAAACAGATCGGTTGAGGCAAGGTGGAGAAGCTGATCATAGAGAATAAAAGATCTTGCTTGATAACGACATTGCAGATCATGTACTGATTCCATAAAAAACCGAATCAGCTGTTCTTGCTTTTGATCGCTTGGATTCAAAGGAGGAACAAAATCATTTAAATGTCCTTGTATGGTAGTTTCATACTTTTTTAAAAACAAGTGGAGTGCCTCTGTAAGTTCGATTTCTTCATGAGCAACCTGGTTAATGATTGTAATGCAAGCATGTCGAAATGATTTTGGATTTCTCGCGTGTCCCTCGATTAAGCTATCAATATTGTTAATCTTTTTTGGAAGGTTGTTAGTGGCGTTTTGCGAAAAATCAAAATAGGATTTATGCAGATAAAGAATTCCTTGCGGCTTGTTTCCATCTTTTTCTCTCCACTCTTGCCATTCTTTTAATGGATAGGCATGGAGGACTGGTAAGGCACTGCTATGAACTGCGTGCATGGCCTCAGTAAAGTTTTTCCTATCCACGCTAATCACTAATTTTTTAGCAGAGGGTCCTTGTGCATTTGTTTTGCCTATTTCAAATTGCAGTTCTTTTTGTCCAACGACATGAAAACATGAGTTCAAAAACTTAATCGTTTTTTCAAAGATGTGCATAGCGATTGCGTTCTTGGCAAAGGTCAGTTTATTTTCTGCATAACGCCTTTTTTTTGTCGGTGTTGTCTGAGGATCTCCCAAGATATCATAGTCTGTGCTGGAAGAAGGAGACTGGTTAGTGTCGATAATCGCTCTTTTTTCAGTCTTTGGGATGAAATAATAATCAGTTAATTTCGATGAGTTAGTTGGAAACATTTTAAATTATTTCTTTTGTTTTTGTTTAGAGTTTAAAAATTATACGCTATTAAAGTGATAAAAAAAAGGATTAGTTTTCTTTAAAAAAATTAATGATTTAGAGAAATTACCGTTTCCATGTAGAATGAGAAAAAAAATTAAGGAATTTTCATGACTGCTTTTGGAAACGACCTACGCTCGACGAAAGCCCCTGAACCATGTATTTTTGTTATTTTTGGTGCTACAGGAGACTTAACAAGCCGCAAGCTTTTACCCGCTCTTTATAATTTAGCTAGAGAAAACTTACTGCCTAGCAACTTTGCTTGCGTTGGTTTTGCTAGAAGAGAAAAGTCAAATGAATCCTTTAGAGCTGAGATGAAGGAGGCCATTAATCAGTTTTCGCGCGTCAAACCGATTGATGAGGGAATTTGGAAGCAATTTGAACAGCAAATCTACTATCACCGCTCTGAATTTGATAACGAAGAGGGCTATGATTCTTTAAAGCAGTCTTTGACAGCCTTGGATAAACAATGGGGTACAAAAGGAAATCGAGTTTTCTATCTATCGACTCCCCCAAGCTATTTTCCGGACATTGTCCAAAGATTAAAAAATCATGGTCTAATTTATAATGTCAACGAAGTTAAAGATAAATGGTCACGGATCATTATTGAAAAACCGTTTGGTCATGATTTAAAATCAGCTCTTAGTTTGCAAAAAGGCTTAACCTCTCATCTAGATGAAAGCCAGATTTATAGAATCGACCACTATTTAGGTAAAGAAACCGTTCAAAACCTATTAGTTTTTCGCTTTGCTAACCCTGTATTCGAGTTCCAGTGGAATAATCGCAATATTGACAATGTCCAGATAACATTAAGCGAAGAAATTGGTATTGGTACAAGGGGAAAATTCTTTGAGGAAGCAGGCATGCTAAGAGACATTGTGCAAAACCACATGATGCAGCTTCTCTCCATTCTGGCAATGGAACCTCCTACTAAGTTATCTGCTGAGGCTATCCATGATGAAAAAGTAAAGGTTTTACAGTCTATTAGACCCTTTGTTGAAAAAGATTTTAATAAACATGCTGTAAGAGGACAATATGGTCCGGGTATTATCAATGGACAAGAAGTGAGAGGATACCGTCAAGAAAATGACGTGAACCCTAATTCAAATGTAGAAACTTATGTTGCCTTACAGTTCTTAATAGATAATTGGCGATGGGCCGGAGTACCTTTCTATTTACGCGCTGGAAAACGATTGCCTAAACGTTTAACAGAAATTGTTGTCACCTATAAAAATGCACCAGGCTTTGCATTTGATCAATCAGGCAAGGACATTAATCCTAATCGTATCGTTATTCGAATTCAACCTGATGAGGGAATTTCTTTAAATATTAATTGTAAGGTGCCAGGGCAAAACACTCAGTTACAACCTGTTAAAATGGACTTTAGGTATGGCTCTTATTTTGGAGCTACCCCCCCTGAGGCCTACGAAAGACTGATTTGGGATTGCCTAGCCGGTGATAGTACTCTTTTTGCTAGGGATGACGAGGTGCTTGAGTCTTGGAAACTTTTAACCCCTATCCTCGATTACTGGCAGTCTGTCAAGCATCCAGAGTTTCCTAATTACCCTGCTGGTTCCTGGGGCCCAATAGAGGCCGATAGAATGCTACTCACAAGTGGTCGCGAATGGAGGGTTTTATGAGTTTAGTCGAGTCCTTTGATGAGAGAAGGGATGTTGTTATCCCCGGAGATACAACAGCCACGATTCTATTCAGTGCCCACCATTTTTTGGGCGCAGCACAGAAAAATATTCAGCAGAAAGGAAGCTTTTTTGTCGCTCTCTCAGGAGGAAGCACTCCAAAAGCCATTTATCAAACTGTAGTACAAATAGATGAAGCGAAGAGAATTGACTGGTCTAGGGTGTTTATATTTTTTAGCGATGAAAGAGCGGTGCCTCCGCAAGACAGTGAGAGTAACTATCATATGGCAATGACTTCAGGGATAGAAAAGCTGCCTATCCCTCCAGGAAATATTTTTCGCATGCAAGCGGAATCGGATATCGAATCTAACGCTTACCAATACGAACAACAAATCACCAAAATAATTCCTAGTAAACGCTTTGATCTCGTCATGCTCGGAATGGGTGAAGATGGTCATACTGCTTCCCTCTTTCCTGAAACTCATGGGCTTAAAACTGTTGGAAGATTAGCAATCGCTAACTATGTTCCTTCTAAGAAAAGTTGGCGAATGACATTGACTTTTGAGTGCATTAATGCTGCAAAGGAAATAACCTTATATGTAGTGGGACATTCTAAATCAAAAACGGTTAAAGAAGTACTAGAGGGGCCCTATTTACCTAATCACTATCCAGTACAACAAGTAGGAACAGTGGCTCATAAAGCATTGTGGATTCTAGATAAGGAAGCTTCTGAGCTTTTGGACTTTAAAACATCAATCTAAAATGCAAAAATAGCGATGCTGATTCTTTCCCACCTTCTCGGGAGGAGGTAAGGCGCATTGTGGCTTTGCATAGGGGCAACGCGTTCGAAAGGGACATCCTGAAGGGGGATCGATTGGAGAAGGGATCTCCCCTTTTAAGGTGATACGTTGCTTGACTTCATCGGGATGCGTTTTGGGCACGGCAGAGAGAAGGGCCTGAGTATAGGGGTGTTTTGGGCTTTTAAACAATTCTTCCACGGTTGCCTCTTCCATCACTTTGCCAAGGTACATAACGATGATACGATCGGCAATATGTCTAACAACATCTAAGTCATGAGAAATGAATAAATAACTCAAATGATGTTGTTGTTTTAACTGATCAAGCAGATTTAAGATTTGTGATTGGACAGACACGTCTAAGGCTGATACGACTTCATCACAGATTAAAAGCAATGGTTTTAGAGCTAGAGCTCGACCAACGCAAATACGCTGCTGCTGCCCACCGGAAAATTCATGAGGGTATCTCCACATGGCATCTGCTGGCAAACCTACTTGTTCTAAGGCTTCTGCAACTTTTTCTTTTTTTTCTTGTTGAGAAGCAACGATTCGATGGTAAGCTAAGGGATCGCCTATGCTTTCGTAAATCGTTTTACGCGGGTTTAAGGAAGCTAAGGGGTTTTGAAAAACCATTTGTATCTTAGGGCGAATCTCAAAAAGCTCTTTTTCTTTCATTTCGCAAAGATTCTTACCTAAAAAATTGATCGAACCTTTCGTTGGTTCAATGAGTCGAATGCAAGCTCTTCCAACAGTGCTTTTGCCACTTCCTGATTCTCCAACGATAGCTAAAACCTCGCCTCGATGTAGGCTGAACGAAAGATCACTGACCGCTTTTACTTCAGCTGTTTTTCTTCTTAAGAAACCAGAATAAATAGGAAAAGATTTGTGCAGGTGTTTTACTGTTAATAAAATATGATTCATTCAGCTCCCCTTTGACTTTTCATGTAGCCAGCATCTCGCTACATGTAAAGGTTCTTGTTGGATAGTAAAATCAGGAACATTAATCGGTTTTCTGCATTTTTCCATCGCAAAGGGACATCTTGGATGAAAAGGACAGCCCTTCGGCATGTGTTGAATATGAGGGACAGAGCCCTTAATCGTTTTTAATGGCTCACCTTTGCGAGCAAGGGCAGGCCTTGAGTTAAAAAGAGCTTGCGTGTAGGGATGAGCTGGCTGGTTAAAGATTTGACGAACAGAGCCCCTCTCGACAACTTGCGAAGCATACATGACAATAACTTGGTCTGCCATTTCGGCCACCACCCCCATATCATGCGTAATGAGTAATAATGCCATTTTATTTTGCTTTTGCAGATCTCGTATGAGGTCAAGGACTTGAGCTTGGATAGTTACATCAAGAGCTGTAGTAGGTTCATCTGCGATCAGAATCTCCGGTTCACACATTAAGGACATAGCGATTAATACACGTTGCTTCATCCCCCCTGAAAGTTGATGAGGGTAATCAAAAAAACGTTTTTCCGGCGAAGGAATCCCCACCTTTTTAAAAGCTTTAATTGTTTTTTCAAAAGCCTCATCGCCATAAAGACCAAGGTGTAACTCGGCTACTTCGACAAGCTGAGATCCGATTGTGTAGACAGGATTTAGAGCCGACGAGGGATCCTGAAAAACCATCGAGATCGATTGCCCTCTGATAGCGCTCATTTGTTTTTCTGAAATCTTTAATAGATCTTGCGAACGGTAGAGGACGTTGCCTTCAGGTTGTAAAAAGGGAGGCGGCAAGATACGCATCAAACCAAGGGCTGTCATCGATTTTCCACAGCCCGACTCCCCCACCAAGGCTAGCGTTTGACCGGCATGTAGTTGGAAGCTAACACGGTTAACAACTGTGTAAGAGGAGTTACCCAACTTTAACTTAGCAGTGAGTTGCTGCACATCTAAAATTGGGTCTACCATGGATACTCGATTAAAATTTTAAACTTATATAAGCCTGTATTTGAAAAGAGTCCCAATTCACTTCATTAATTTTTGTCGTTTTTGTTTGGATGAAATGGTCGTCATAAAAGTCATACTTAATGGAATATTTATCTTTTCCGTAACAAACCTCAAACTCTCTGTAGCTACCGAAAATACCAATAGAAAAATGACTTGAGATATCATATTTCAAACCACACTTTCCGTAAAAGCCATAACCAAAGCCATGTTGATCAAAGTCACTTCCCCGATCTTTTCTTAAGTTCCAATGGCCATGAGCTTGGTAGCATAATAGATGTGCTCGCAAGCTAGCAAAGATGGTAAGTGGGCAGTAAAAATTTAAGCAAGCATCCACTCCCAGCCAAGGGCCATGCCACTGCGCTGAATAGCTACTATTTAGCCCCTCAAAAGGCCCGGTCTCTCCAGTAATTCTATTGATGGCTACATGCCCATCACGCATAGTAAAGTGCTGTTTGTGGTAAGAATAGCCAATCTGAGGGCAAATTTCAATAGGGCTGATTAAAAAATTCGTCGTCCATCCGAGGCCACCGCAAATATCGTAAGCATGGCCATCGCTAGCGTTGGCATAGCTGCGAAGAAATTCGTAAGTGCGATCATCCCCAAGGTAATCAGAATCTCTATTTAAACCATCATAAACGAAGCCATAATCCCCTTCTACAATTGCACAGAGATTAAGCAATGTTTGTTGAAAACGACCTGAAACTTGGTTCATCTTCATATTGGACCACTCAAGTTCAGATAAAATATTGGGGGTATTATCAATGCCGGCTATATTCCATTTTAAATTATCGTGTCTATAGCCCGAGCCTAATGAAAAAGAAGTTTCAGCATTGATTGCAAAATGACAGAAAGTTAAGTAATATATCATAATAAGGTAAGTAAAACGCATCATAACTCCGATTAGAGAAAAATCAAAAGGGTTATAATCTAATTTAGGACGAGGTTTTTTTTCAATGGCTGCAAAACAGTATAACAAATTTTTTTTCATCATTCTGCTCACTTTTCTGTCAGTTGCTTCTATCCATGCTGAAGATGAAGAAAAAGCACCTCCTCCCCCTAACCCGAATGCAATTAACGAATCGATACTAACCTACTTTGACACCGATGAAGATAAACTTAATAAGCGACTAGATGACTTTTTGGTTGTTTTGACGCAAATTGAAGCGCTGAATAATAAAAAATTCAATGCAACCATTTCTAAGATTAAGCTCGGTTTAAAATCATTGGCCGCAACCGGTGTTCCAGATGGCAACGTTATTGTAGACAAACCAGCTTTTTTAAAGAGCTATCGTTTATTGGACCTTATTAACCTGCATCATGCCATCCGCAAAAATAGGCTAGACTTAAGATCCATTGTGGATGCCCAAAAAGAAAATAAAAGCCAGTTAGAAGCGGCATCTAACAACTTTGATCGAGAACTCGAGTTTTATAAGAAAATGCAGCCAGATACACCAGAAAAAATTGAGAGTGGTTTGGAAACACTTTACTACCTTATTTTAACTAAGATTGCCGAGCGAAAAGAAAAAATTTACCAATTAAATAAGGCAAGAGCGGAAATTAGACTAAAAAACTTTGAGGAAGAGCTCGCCTTTGCTAAGACTCATTTAGCTGTGAATGATAGCGATCTTCTAGCTATGAAGCAGGATATCAAGTTTTTTAAACATGACTGGTTAGAAACAAAAAATACGCATCAAGAACGTGAATCGGACCTTATTCTTGATAATCAGGAAAGCAGCATCCAGCAAGAGATTTTGAAATCAGCTCTTAAAGAATTAAGCGCTAAGCAAAAGCTGATCTCCTCCGAGTTAAGGTATGCATTAGCTTCATTGATTCATCCAAGTGACAGCTTTGATGTTAGCAAAATGAACCAAAAAATTGTTGAGTGGGAGCAGGACTTAAGGAGTCTACGACAAACAACTGAAAACTTAATCGATAAGCAACAATTATCAATGCAAAGATATGGTGAAATGTTGACTTTGAGTGTAAGCTCTCCGGCCGCTTCTTCTGAGGCTTACTCCTTAGCGCAGGACAACTTGCTCACCTTACAAACTTTGCAGAGTAACATTGATGATAGCGAATTCCTCATTTCTCTAATTAAAGAAAATACCAACCTGTTACAAGGCAGCTTTTATTATTACCTATCATCTCTTTGGAATCATACGTTAAAAGGACTTTTTTATATAAAAAGCTACCTTGATACGACGATTCTGCACATTGGACTCACCCCTGTAACCTATTGGGGCATACTAAGGTTTCTGACAGTTATTATACTGACTCTTTTTACTTCGAGATTTCTCATTCGTGCATTATCTCACTATGCAATTGAAAAAAAGAAAGTCCAAAGATCTGTTGTGTATCGACTAGGTCGTTTGCTTCATTATTCTGTGCTCAGTGCAGGCGTATTACTTGCTTTATCGTCTATAGGATTTGACTTTTCAAATCTTCTTCTTGTTGCTGGTGCATTGGGCGTTGGGTTGGGCTTTGGATTACAATCGATCTTCAATAACTTTATCTCTGGCATTATTATGCTATTTGAAAGTCATTTAAGAATTGGAGATTTTATCGAGGTTGTACCTGGCATAAAGGGTGAAATTCGCGAAATTAATGTGAGAACAACATTATTAACTACCCCAGATGGAGTAGAGGTAATTGTTCCCAACGCTGATATGATCAGCAGTAAGATCAATAATTGGACGTTTCGCCATACTTATCGACGATTACATATCGCTTTTTCGGTCGCTTACGGCTCAGATTTAAAGCTAGTTCAAAAAGTTGTGTTAGAATTAGCAAAGCAGATGCCTGACACTTTGCTAAAACTTGGATTTGATGAACCTCAAGTTATTGTTACTAAGCTTGCTGAATCAAGTATTGACTTTGAAGTAAACTTGTGGGTATCCAAAATCAAAGCCTCTACCCAATCAGATTATTTGATCGCCATTACGGAGGTTTTGCAGCAAAATGGCATAGAGCAACCTCTCCCTCAAAGAGACTTAAATATTAGAAGAGTATTAAAAAAAGATGATTTTAATTTAATCAAAAACCTATTGAGCAGATAACAACAAACTGTGAAAGAACCTTGCTTTAATGACATCCGGCATCCCCCAATTAACCTTAAGCAAGAAGTTCATTATAAGCTAGTATTTTGCTAAAAAGGGAGATTACCCTCTCTTAAGGGAAAAGAGATGGCTTGTACGAAACGTTTTGGTCCTCATCTAGTCTCTTTTTTTCTATCTAAAGAAAAAGCTAGCTAGCAAAGGTACGTAAAACAGCGCAAAGGCTGTGCTAAAAAGAACAGCTGTTGATGCTTTTTCTGGTTCGGCTTCAAAAAGTGAAGCTAAGATCACCGTATTTACCCCTAAAGGTAAAAAAGAAATAAGCATAATGGCTCGATAAACATTGGCATCATAGAGTCCAAATACAAGAAAGTCGAGCAAGGTAAAACTAAGCGTAGCAACGGGCCAAATGAGAAACTTAGCTAAAAATGTCATCCCAATGAAAGGCACGTCTAGTCGAAAACTTTTAAGGTTAGCAAGGCTTAAGCCTAAGATCATCATTCCTAACAAGGTATAAGCTCCTTTAATATGGCTCATGAATTCTTCAAAAACTTCATTGACTTGAACATTCATCAAATTAAGAATGAGTCCAATAAAAAAAGCATGGATAGTAGGAACTTTTAAAAGCTTAAGCAAGCTCTTATAAAAAGGCTCTTTATCGCGGGCAAGGATGTAATATCCAATAGTATTATCGTAAAAAGTGATTCCGAAAGCAGCCATAATATAGACTCCCTCGCCTTGTTCATTGAATAACAAAAGAGCGACGGGTAATCCGAAGTAGCCCGTATTACTAGAGCCAACAGAAAAGGCTAGTACGTCTTTTGTTCTATCTTCCCAGTAGTAGGCTGATAAACGGTAGAATAAAAGGCAAACAGTGCTTGAAATGAAAAAAATCACAAAAGGTAGGGAGAGGATTTCCCAGCTTAGCCGTGTCGTGAGAACGCCATTAAAAATAATAAAAGGATTAATGATAAAAAAGATAAGTTTAGCTAGCGGATCTCTTGGAGTTCGTAAGAGTTTACTAGCAACAACCCCTAATGCCATATTAAAGTAAAGAGGCAGGATCTTATAAAACAATGTAGAAAAAAGGGTCATAGAATGCTTGCTCGTTGACAAGGTAAGAATAACCATTTCTTTTTGTTATGTCCATATTCTTTTATGAAAATCTTTCTTTAAAAAAATCTGTTATTTATGTTCATATCTTCAAAAAGACGAGGAAAGATGAAGATGCAAACAAAGACAGCCAGTTACGAGGTAGATGGTGTGGACTTTCTAGGCCACTTAGCTTATCAAGATGATAAGAAAAGACCAGCCATTCTTATCGCCCACGCCTGGAGAGGGCAAGAAGCTTTCTTTCAAGGATTGGCTGAACGTTTTGCAAAAGAAGGTTATGTGGGTTTTGCTGCAGATGTCTATGGTGAAGGCAAAGTTGTGGGAAACGATGAAGCTTTGCCGATGATGCTGCCTCTTTTTTTGGACCGGTCACTATTAAGAAAAAGAATTGGTGCTGCCTTCGATCATTTGGCCTCCCTCCCCTTTGTTGATGCTAACCGCATTGTTGCTATAGGCTTTTGCTTTGGCGGACTCACGGTACTAGAATTGCTAAGAAGCGGAGCGAATGTGAAAGGCGTTGTTTGTTTTCATGGAGTTTACGCCGATTGCATAGGCGATCAAAAAGCCGTCTTGGCTCCAAACCAACCTATGAAAGGAGCTTTTTTAGCTCTTCATGGAGCAAGAGACCCACTCGTGTCACAAGAAGATCTTTTATCATTACAAAAAGAATTGACAGAAGCTAAAGTTAATTGGGAAATTAATATCTATGGGAACGCGGCTCATGCTTTTACCAATGAGAAAGAGCACGATATTGAAGGCGGGATGTATTACGAACCTATTGCAGCAAATAGGAGTTATAAGGCAATGTATTTCTTTCTAGAGGAGATTTTAAGTTGAAAAAAATAACAACTGCGCTTAGAAGCTATGCTTTTTTTATTTTGGTAGGTGGTTTGATTGGTTTTTTTAAAGCAGGCAGTCTGGCTTCTTTAATTATGAGTAGCCTTTTCGCCTTCTTGCTTACCACTTCCAGTGTCATTATTCATCGTCGTTTTAAAATTGGCTTTTATAGTGCGCTCTCTAGCACCATTTTTTTATGTTTATTTTTTGCCTATCGTTTAATCTTGGTGCAAAAGATGATGCCAAGTGGCTTAATGCTTTTTTTAAGTTTGGCGATGCTTAATTTCTTATATTTCAGTGTAAAGAAAAATAAGTTGTTAAAAACTGCTTAAAGGCATTGAAGGGTTCAATTCAACAACATACGCACTAGACAAGCAGAGCTATGAATCCTGTAACACAAGTATCTATGCAACTACCACTGTCAGAACGTCAGCAAAAAGTTGCAGAAAGCTTACATGCAACGGTGACTGAGGTAGTCAAGAATATTTTGATGCTGCTTATACGCTCCCAAAGCTTGTCTCCCAAAGAGTTTGTCGAAAGGAATGCGGCCCCTTGTCAAGGAGCTTTGTCACAGCTTGACGAATTCTTTAGCAAGGTTATTGTGGCAGTCAACGAAAGAGCCTCCCCTGCTTCGATCTTTTAAGAAGCTAGAAGAGCACCTAGGAGATGACCAGATGCGCAGAAAAATGATTGATGCAATCGCTCTCCCCTGCGTTACTCAGTTGGCTAGTGAATTCGATAGCATCGACACTTCAATCATCGATGATATTAATGCTACTTGTTCTTAGACAGGCTAAGCCTACGCCTGGGAGCTTTTCCTCCATTTTTTTATGCTATAGGCATCATAAAAATAGGGGCCAAGTTCTCGATCTAATCGAGAAGCTGCCTCTAGCTTATCTATTGTTTTCACCTTAACCGATAAAAGCCCATACTGTTCAAGAAGGGCTTGAACCTGATCAATATGCTGCTTTAAGGTAAAAATATATTGGATGTCTTTTCCTAATTGGATACTACCCCTGCAGATTTCTTCAGGGGGCTCGTGCATGACGTTTAAAGGAGCCGGTTCTCCATAAATTGAATGAGAAGCTAATATAACAGGAATTTGAACAAGTTCGAAATCTTCATCATCCGCTTGATGAGAGGGGGTTTCAATCGTTGATTTGAGCTCTTCTAAGGTATTTAAAAACACGTATAGAGAAGCAATATGACTATCATTTTTTAATTGAGTATGTTTTTGGGAAAGTATTAGGCGATCGAGATTTAGATAAATTTCCTCTAGTTTGTTCTTCCATTTTTCTCGATCGATTTCAAATAATTCCGAATCGCGTAACTGTACTCTTTTAAGAGCCACAACAAACCTAGAAAAAGTATCGCAGTCAGTCCAGAAATCCTCAGAAGAAGAAAAACTGCGCGCCAATAATCTTCGGTAGAGGTTAAGCTCTCTAGTAAAACTGAATAAATAATTTTCAGCATAATTGATGCTCACACTAGCTTGAGGCAGATTCACACCCGAAATTGCTCTCTTGTTAACCCCTAGTGATGTAGACCCTACACACATTTCTCCTGTGAGAGGGGTTGTCTGCTGTTTTTTGAGCTGCCCAGATGGAACGAGTTTATGTTCGAAAGACTGACACGCCGACTTAATCGTGGCTGCCGTAGTGCCGTGCATCCATGTTAATCTTAGGTAGGCAACTTTTGCATCCGGAGCTATTTGCGCAATTTTTTTCTGCTTGGTTGCCAACTTAATTTGTTTTCTTAACTGCTTTTGAAGAAAAATAAGGGCCGCATGAAGAGATTGATCAATGCGCTTATTTTCAAAAGGGAGGTACGCAGCGGGTTTAATAGTAATCACCTGTGAGAATAACCCATCTCGATCATCACTTAAGTACTTTTGGTAATTCTCAAAGTACTTTATCTCCGTTTCTTTTCTTAAAAAAGATGCAATCTCCTTGTAGACATTTCTTGCAAGGACAATATTTTCATGAGCTGGTTCATCGATGAGTCCATATAACGCAGCGTAGGCAATATTAATGATCGCTTGTTGATTTCTAATATAGACCTTAGCGGAGCAAAGGAGGTTTGCTAAGCTATCTAGCTTAACTCCTTTTGCGTATGCTTGTGGAGCACAAAGAAAAATCTTATCGTCATACTCGACCGTTCTTTCACTTAGTTTTTTTTATACTCTCTTTTGAGGATTTCGATTTTCTCTGCGAAGCTTTGAACCGGCGGATAAATGAGTGAATAGCGATGACGATAAGTTGTGCTTATAATAAAGGCTGTTATAGGAGGAATTATCGTTGCAAACGAAGCGACTTTTAAAATTATGACGAATAAGCTCTTTTTTTTCTTAGAGGAGGCGAGGTAAATCTCACCGGTCTGAGAGTTGAATTGACTTACAACGAAACGCTTTCCCCTTACATAAAGGTAATTTTCAGACCACTGCCAAATACTTGAACCAGGGATCGCATTAAATGCATTTAATCCACTAATCATAAATTTATTTATTTTAATTTTTAATAATCGTATAATAAATGTAATTTAAAATTACAATCTTTTTTTATGAAATTAAAGTTTAATGAAAAAGTTCCTCAATGTTATCATCCGGTTACAACTAAAACTAAGGTGTATGGTTATCATCCCGTTCGATATTATCATGGCAAAATATACTATCCTTCAGGACCCTATGAGAAACTGTTCTCGCTAAGGCATAGGATATGGGTTGGGGTACGGGCCTTATTTAAAAGCTTATTTCTTTTCCCCCTACTTTCCTACAGCGTAAGAGATGACTGGAGAGCTTGTTGGCAAGGGAAGCGTACAATCCTTCTCTATGTACCTGAGGTTGTACGAAACCAAAGATTTGTAGAGGAGAATGATCAAGATAAAGATGCTTTAAATCGTCTTGGTTTAGCCTACTATGAAGGCAAAGGCGTGGAAAAATCTGTTGAAAAAGCTGAGGAGTACTGGGGGAGAGCTGCTAATCTAAAATGTCACTTTGCAATTTATAACTTAGCATGTTTATACCTCCATCGAAAAGATTATCACAAAGCGAAAGAATGGTTCCAAATTGCCGCTGACATAGGTCATGGATTTGCAAGATCAGAACTTGAAAAGCTGAAGAAGCAAGGCTATTAATCTTCATTATCAGACGTGACTTTTTCAAGCGTTAGGATCGTCTGAGCTGTTATCTCCCTCTTTGAAAATAAGATTATCAGACGTCTTTCTTTTTGGTCTTATTAATTAAAGCATGAACAGCTAACTTACAGCTATTTCTGACTGTTAAATCGTTCTTTTATAGCTTGAGCAGCGATCCAAGAAGTTGTCCAAGCATTTTGAAAGTTGAAGCCTCCTGTGATTCCGTCGATGTTTAAAATTTCTCCAGCAAAAAACAAGTCAGGGGCGATAAGGCTTTCCATCGTTTTGAAGTTGACTTCCTTCAAATCCACACCACCAGCAGTGACAAACTCACTTTTATAGGTTGTCTTCCCCTTCACATCATATAAGGAATACTTTAGCATACTGATTAACGCCTCTGTTTGTTTTTTTGATAAGGATGCATAACGGGTGTGCTCTAGGTTCAGCATTTCTACAAAACGTCGTAGGAGATTTTTAGGTAATGAGGCAATCTCTTCAAGGTTGACTTTAGCTTGAGCTTTTTGCTGCTTTAGTTCGGCAATCAGCTGCCTTAGTTGCTCAGTGTTAGTATCTGGTACCCAATCAATGATAATAGAGGTGTCATAGAGACAGTCGTGAAGAATTCTAGCTCCGAAAGCAGACAGCTTCAAAGCTGCAGGACCACTAAATCCCCAATGTGTAAGGAGAAGAGATCCTTTTTGCCTCAGATTCGTCCCTTTAATGGAAATTTCTACAGGATTAACAGTGATCCCTGCAAGATCTAGTAAAGGTGAATCAGGAATGTTAAAGGTAAACAATGATGGCACGGGCGAAATTATGCGATGGCCAAACTGTTCCACAATACCTAACCCTTTCGGATGGCTACCCGTAGCGACTAGAAGATAGGATGATTGAAACGTGTGTTCTCCCGCAAGAATGGAAAAGAGTTGGCCTTTCCTTTCAATGGCTCGGATATCCATTCCTAGCAGTACATCGATGGAGTATTTCTTGATCTCCTTGTTAAAACACTCAATGATCGTTGCAGAGGTATCCGTTGTAGGGAACATTCTGCCATCTTCTTCCGTTTTTAGATTGATTCCTCTTTTCTTAAACCAAGTAATAGTATCTGTTGTCTTGAACTTTGTAAATGGTCCAATGAGCTCTTTATGACCTCTCGGGTAGTTTTTTACTAGTTCCCGCTCATCAAAACAAGCATGAGTAACATTACAACGACCTCCGCCTGAAATTTTTACTTTAGATAAAACTTGCCTTGTTTTTTCCAAGATAGCAATACGTAGATTAGGCTGAGCTTCTGCGCAATTAATGGCACCGAAAAAGCCTGCCGCGCCTCCTCCAACAACAACGAGATCGTACTTCATTTCATTCCCTTTCAGTTTTTCCATGCTAAAATGTTAGATTCATGAGGAGAGGATTTAGATTTGCAACCTGTGCTTTTGCCCATGAAGAAGTATAGACATTCCATACATTCTTTGGTAACTAACTTATTTTTTTATTAGAAAAACTACCTTTGATTTTTCCATCCCTATTATTAATGAAAATCAATCCAATTATTTTTTTGATAAAAAGCGATATAAAAAGCACTTTTTAGATATCTATTGCAGTGTTTAATTCTTTGTTGATAACATTTATACATATACAGGGTAATGAGCTAAATGCACCTAAGAGGTTTCTATTTAAATGTTTGAAACAACTTCGCCCAAAGTGCGCAAGCAGTTTTTTGGGCTTTTGACGAATCGTTGGGCTTTAGGATGTTGCTTAATTCTCATCTTTCAGCAAATGATGGAGGCTTCTTCAACTTTATGGCTGGTGCTGTTAGTAAAGGCGGTTACAGCCGGTAACCCCTTCTTTCACTATCTCCTTTATTATTTAGGAGCTTTAGCTCTCCCCTATATCCCATGGTGCATTGCGTTCGTGTTAAAAATTTCCTGGAAGCAAGAAGCTCAGCGTTCTTTTATCAATGCTTTTGTCAGTTCGAATCGAAACAATATTGGAGAGTGGAATAACAAAGCGTTGAAGGAAGAAAAGTTATCGATACTGACTGCAGAAGGTCCTCAGGCAATAAATAACCTAATTGACTATGTCTTTGATCTGTTTTCATATGCGTTGAGCGTAATTTTTAATGTTGCGGCACTATCTATCGTCGTTGAGCCTTTGTTCTCAATGGCTTATGCAGTTAGTGTCAGTGTCGTTATTTTAACGATGAATCTTAAAAAGCGGACGCAGCGGCAATTGACTAAAAAAGCTTTAACCGCCCGCATCGACCTGACTCAATCATTGCTTGCAGCTTGGGATAACGTTTTGCTTGGTAATAACTATAACTTTAATCTATGGCAAGAGAGAACAACACAACGCGTAAATCGCTGCCTACAAAAAAATGTCGATCTAGAAAGGTTCGATCAGATTATGGCTATCGTGGTCTCTTTAATGACCTCAATTCCTTCGTTATTGGTCGTGATTTATTTTGTTTTAAAGCATCAAACAGACCCTGTTACCCTTTCATCATTTATTGTCACTTTGCCTGTTTTATTTTTGATTCTTTCTTATACTTATCAAACTCTCTCTTTAGCTTTTCGTTGGGGAATGCATAAATCAAAGCTAGTGGCTTTATTTAAGGCAATTCAAGCATCAAAAGATATGACAAGTTACTTAGAAAAGAAAATAAAATGGAATAAGATTAAACTTTCTCGACCTGTGCATGATGAACATATTTCATTGATGGGCCCCAAAGAAGTGACCTTACATGAAGAGATTCTAGACAGAAGTTCCACAGCGGGTAGGCTTACAATTCGTGGTGAAAATGGTTCGGGTAAATCGACGTTGCTTATGATGTTGAAAGCTTCCTTAAAAAATAGAGCGTTCTATCTCCCCACTCATAATCAGCTCAGTTTTTCTTCAGAGACAAGTAAATATTCAACCGGTGAATCGCTTAAAAATAGGATCATTGAAATTTTAGCGAAGGTGAACGATGCTGATGTGTTATTATTAGACGAATGGGACGCTAATTTGGATCAAGAGAACAGAGAGGCACTCTCTTCTCTACTCGATGAAATTTCAGAAAAAAAGTGTGTTATCGAAGTTAGGCATCGCTAAAGATTAGCCAACATCGATTTTGGCTAAATAAATTGAGGTCGCGTCTTCATGGCTAGAGTAATAACTAATCCATAGGATGCGGTCTTTGTAGACCATGCCAGGATAGCTGCAATCCCCTCCACTTGGTAAAATAATTAAAGGAAATAGATTGCTAAGCGTCATGCCAGCCAAGACTGTTTTTGGAAATTCTCCATAGGGAGTTTTATATACGACTCTTCCACTTGCCCACATGGATCCATCTTCTAGAATCAAAAAGTTTGGTCCTCCAAAAAAATAACTGCTTGAGTGCCATAGCCAATCTTCATAAGGAGGAAAGCTTGTCCCAATCCAGGCACGATCATCATTTTCGCCTTCTCTTCTCATTAAGACAACCATTTGTCCATTCGGGTAAAAACGAATGGTTGACTCATTCGGCTTTCCTGGAATCATAAATTCAGTAAGCGCTTGATAGTTAACGCCATTGTGGCTTTTCCAAAGAGTTGTTATCCATTCCTTTTTACGATTTCCAGGGTCGCTAAAGCGGTAAGAAATTCCATAAGCCACTCCCTGATGCCAAGTAATGCGCCATAACCATTCATGGCGATTGAGTACAGGGTAAAATTTTTCCCAGGTTTTCCCATCTCTTGAAAATGCTACTAAAGATTGATGCGCCACTCTTTTCTTATTACGGTCAAATCTTGAAGCCCCAACAAGCAGCATTAACGCTCCATCCGGAGTCATCGACAATTTAGGATCGCGAAGATCAAATCCCTCTTCTTCAATCAAGCAAAGAGGGGTCCAGACGTGTCCATTTTTACTCGATAAGAGCCTTATCGCTCCATTTCTTCCAAAAACATGCGAGTCTGATTCTCGAAATACCATTAGCCAATGTTGATTAAAAAAAATAAGATCGGTCAATGCGTCATATGATGGAGTATGCCAAACTTTTTGAACTGATAATAGAAGTGGCGATTGATTTTTTTTCGATAACATCTATTTATCCTTTCGAAAATGATAGTAACCTAGTCCTCTATTAGATATGATGGCTAATAGGTAGCAGGCCAAATGATTCTTATCGTTATCAACTAAGATATAAGCCAACACTTGATTGATGTCACTGATGAAAGATTTTTTTGAGAAACAAATCATGCTTAAAGCCATCAAGCTAGGTGATGAAAGTCGCTGCTTATCCCCTCCTAACCCTTGGGTTGGTTGTGTGATCGTTTCAAAAGATGGCCTCATTGTTGGTGAAGGAGCGACTCAAAAAGTCGGTGAAGCACATGCTGAGATTGTGGCTTTAGGACAAGCCGGAGAATCAGCTCAGGGCTCTACGGTCTATGTTACACTCGAGCCTTGTTGTCATTATGGCCGCACCCCGCCCTGTGTTGAAGCACTTATTAGGAGTAAAGTATCGAAGGTTGTGATTGCCTTATTAGACCCTGATCCAATCGTCCATACAAAAGGGGTGCAGCGGCTTCGAGAGGCAGGGATAGAGGTGGTGATTGGTCTAGGCCAACAAGAAGCAGAACAATCACTAAGGCCCTACCTTTTTCAGCGAAGTAACCATCGCCCCTTTATTCTTGCTAAATGTGCGTGTAGCCTTGATGGGCGAATAGCCGCTTCAGATAAATCTTCAAAGTGGATAAGCTCTGAGGCAGCACGTTTAGATGCTCATCTTCTTAGAGCACAATCTCAAGCAATCCTAATTGGTGTCGGGACTGCTATCGAAGATCTACCGAAATTAAATGTCAGGATACCGTCGATAGCGAATCGGCCTTTAAGGGTTGTCTTAGATAGTCGTGGCAAGTTACCAGTTGCAGGCCCCCTCTTTGATCTCTCATTGGCAAAAACACTAGTGATTACAACCGCTCAAACTTCATTCGAAAAAATTAACGAATGGCAAAATGCTGGAGTTTCAGTAGAAGTAGTTACTGCCACAAATGATGGGCTAGTTAATCTGCATGAAGCTTTGCGAGTTTTAAATGACAAGGGCATGATTCAAGTTCTCTGTGAAGGAGGGAGCTCTCTACTTGGAGCCTTTTTAAACGAACATCTTGTAGACATGCTGGTGGCTTATGTAAGCCCCTGTCTACTCGGTGACAAAGGTATTCCTTTGGTGCAAGGAATGCCTATTTCTAATATCAAGGATGCCTATCCTTTGGAGTTGGAGGGTTGTTTAGCCTTAGATGGAACCGTGCGCATGGATTATTCAATAAAGAGTAAGAAGCTTTTTAAGTAATCACTTTCTTTATGGCAAAGATTGAGGGGATGGTCAATCGCTTGGCGATGCTGCCCAATGATTTTTACTTTTCGATTTGCTTCAACCGCCGCTTGGAAAAGAACTTTTTGAAAAAGCTCTGTATTAACGTAATAGGAGCATGAGCAGCTAAGCAATAGGCTACTTGGTGGCATCTTTTGTATTGCCAGACGGTTAATATCCTTATACCCTCGGCATGCAGGAATCACATCTTTAGCTTTCTTGGCAAATGCCGGAGGATCTAAAATGACTAGCTCATAGTCGATGGGGTCTTGTCTTAAAAATAAGAATACGTCATCAGCTTGAAAAGAGCATTTCTTAGAATCTAACCGATTAAGTTCAACATTACGTTTTGCGAGATCGATCGCTTGTTTAGAAATATCGACCGAAGTGACATGAGAGGCACCACCGTAAAGAGCATTAATTGAAAAGCCTCCTGAATAGCTAAAACAGTTGAGAACTCGTTTTCCGTGAGCGAGTTCACGAACCCATAGTCGCATATCGCGATGATCGAGAAAAAACCCGGTCTTTTGGCCCTCAATGGGTTGCACAACCATTTTAAGGTTATTTTCAAGAGTGATCACCTCGCGAATATCTTTGCCATACAAAGTGCGCTGAACAGGAGCTAACCCCTCCTCTTTTCTCGTAGAAGTTATTGATTTTTCTACTATTGTTTTTGGATGATAGGTTTTAACCAACCAATCAACAATTATAGGGATAAAGTTTTGTATACCTAATGTCGTTACTTGGATGACAAAAATATCATTGTAACGATCAATCACTAAACCTGGAATAAGGTCACCTTCTCCATTAACAATTCGGAAGGCATTAGTTGTTTGTTCGCTAAAAAAAAGCGTTCGTAAATGGGCGGCGCCTTGTAAATGTTGTAAAATAGCAACCTGAGGAAGAGTCCGATCAAAGGTTAGCATTCGTCCTGATATCGCAGCTTTTTTGTTAAAATAGCCATAGCCTAGGAAGCGCCCATCGGCACTCATCACTCCTAAGACTTGGCCATCTCGGTGTTTTGGCCATTGGCTAATGGCTCCGGAAAAAATCCAATGATGGCGGTTAAGAATGGCTTTTTCTTTGCCAGGCTTTAAAATGATATTTTTTATTTCAGACATAAACGTATGAGTAGAAGTAACCAGGAGATGACCAACAACAATCCTCCAACAGGTGTAATGGCTCCAAAGAACCTCCAGCCAGAAAAAACTAAGAGATACAGGCTCCCTGAGAAAATACAAGTACCAAGGATCATGGTATAGCCGCTAATAACCATTAAAAAATGAGGATGCAAGGTGGTTAACCAGGCCAAGATAAACAATGCTAATGCATGATACATTTGGTACCTTACACCAACCTCAAAAGTATTTAGCATGTTTGATGCTAATTTTTCCTTTAGAGCATGAGCACCAAATGCCCCTAAAATCACTGCCGTTAAAGCGAAGATAGCTCCAAAAGTTGTCAATAGCTTGATCATAATCTTGCAGTTATTTAATATTTTAAAATGATGACAAACAATAGCTTACCTGATTATCTTAAAGGTGCAAAGCAAATTTTTAAGGGAACTCGCTTTGACTTTTATCTTGCGCAACAGATCACGAAAAGTGGGGAAAGACATCAACGAGAAGTTGTGATTCACCCAGGCGCAGTAGTGATCCTTCCACTACTAAGTGACGAGTCTATTGTATTTATTAAAAACTATCGGATAGCAACAGGTGAAGTTCTGATCGAGCTTCCTGCTGGCACAAAAGAAAATAATGAGCAGCCAGTCGATACAGCTAAAAGAGAATTGATTGAAGAAACAGGCTTTGAGTGTACATCGATTGAGCCTTTGAATCACTTTTATACAAGTCCTGGGTTTTGTAATGAAATGATGTATGCTTATTTAGCAAAAGACCTACATTACTTAGGCCAAAAATTAGATGCTTCTGAAGAAATTGAAATAGAAGTTTTAACCATTGACCAAGCAGTGAAAAATATAAAAAATGGAATCATTAAGGATGGAAAAACAATTGCTGCGTTCTTGTATTTTTATAATTTTATTTATAAGATTTAACCATCTTCTTTATCACCTTCACCCATGATTGAATTACCCTTTGTACGAGAAACCTTTATTTTTTTTGCAGGTTTAACGTTAGCAACACTTTTATGGTGGATCTTGTTTAAGATTAGGGTGAATCATTTTAAATCCCTAGCCGAAGAGATTCTAAAAAAAGCTGAAAATGAGGCTACCACCTATAAACAAACATCCTTACTTGAAGTCAAGCATCAACAAGCAGAATGGCGCCAACAACAAGAGCTATTCTGGCAAACAGAAAGAAAGAATCTTTTAAGGGAAGAAGAAAGACTGAAATCTAGAGAAGAAAAACTAGAGAATCGATCTGTCCAGATTGATAGAAATTTACAAGGACTTGAGAAAAAAGAGCTTGCTCTTAGTATCGCCAAAGAAAAATACCTTGAAGAGACTAAAAAAGCTGAGGATCTCCAAGATAAACTAACGTCTAATCTTGAAATGCTCGCAGGGCTAAGCTCCGAGGATGCAAAGAACATTTTAATTCAACGCATTACTGATGAGTTAAAGCAAGAGACAGCTCATTTAATTAAACGCACAAAAAAGAAAGCAGAAGAAGAGGCAGAATTTGAGGCTTCAAAAATCATTGCAACCGCCATTAATCGATTAGCTTCAAGCACTGTTTCTGAATTAACTGTCACTACTGTGACGATTCCTAACGAAGAAATGAAGGGACGAATTATCGGCAGGGAAGGCAGAAATATACGAGCGCTGGAAAGAGCAACAGGGGTCAATTTTATGGTTGATGACACTCCTGGAGCTGTTGTGTTGTCGGGTTTTGACCCCTTAAGAAAATACGTAGCCAAACTAGCCATATCAGAATTGATGTTAGATGGACGTATTCATCCTACTAGGATAGAAGAGGTAGTAGAGAAAGCAAGAAAAAATGCTCAAAAGCAAATTCAGCATTATGGTGAGGATGCCGCTCTAAGAGTGGGGGCTATGAACCTGCATCCGGAGATTATTATTTTGCTAGGAAAGCTAAAATTCCGCTATAGCTATGGGCAAAATGTATTAGACCATTCTGTTGAAGTTGCCCATCTGATGGGATTGATGGCAGCTGAACTTGGCCTCAACATCAGGCTAGCTAAAAGAATTGGTCTTCTCCATGATATTGGAAAGGCTTTATCTCATGATGTTGAAGGGACTCATGCCATTATAGGACATGATTATGCTTTGAAATATGGTGAACCTAAGGAAGTAGCCAATGGCATCGGATGCCATCATCAAGAAATGGAACCTTTAACCGTTGAAGGCAGTTTATGTAGTGCAGCAGATGCGATCTCAGCTTCACGACCAGGAGTAAGAATCGAGGCTGTTGAAGAATATATCCGTCGCCTAAAGAAACTTGAAGATCTAGCTTATGAATTCCCAGAAATTGAAACCGCTTTTGCGCTTCAAGCGGGTCGAGAAATTAGAGTCGCTGTTTTACCTGATGCTGTGGATGATGCTGGTCTAACTCTCCTCGCGCGAAACTTAACAAAAAGAATTGAAAACGAACTGGATTATTCAGGAAAAATTAAAGTGACCGTGATTAGAGAAAAAAGAGCGATTGAATATGCCGTGTAGAAAGAGGCTACACTGTGGGGTTTTTCCTTTTAAATAACAGATAATTGGTTTACGCTTATTTTAGCTTTTGAGAGAAAATGATCTTAATTCTGTTTAACTGATTGTAATTATTTATTTTCTTTTCTAGTTGCCTGTGATTGAGAATTTGAAATATTCATAACGTGTGTCAAATCTAAACAGAACGCTTAAATTAAAAAACGCTTAGATTCTAAGTAAATGATCTATTTAATTCATGCAAAGTGAAAGATAAGGGGAATTTTTGATGCGTCGATCCATTTGTTACTGCGAGCCTGCCGTTTGTATGGCTGGAGATATGAATACATGGAAATTTATTTATACACCTTCCACCGATTTGCCTAAAGGGACCCGTTTAAAATTTGATCTTCTTAGCAAAGGAAGAGATATAGATTGGGCAATCCCCCAAGCAAACTCCAAAAAACAAGATAATCTTATTTATGCCCTTTTAGAAAATGGGAAGACCATTACCCCCAAAGAAGTGTATTCTAAGGAAAGCGTCACCCCCTCTTTTGAATTTGCGTTACCCTCTCTTGTGGATGCCGGCTCTAACATTACCCTCATCATAGGTTCTCCTAAGTTAGAAAACGGAGCGATGAAGGAACAGGGGAACCGTGCGCAAAAAAACACGCAGAGAAGAAGAGCCTTTCATTTATACGTTGATCCTACCGGCAAAGGCAAGTACGATGACCCGGAAGTTTTTAACATGGATATCAAGGGAAATGAATTAAAAACGATTAAAATTCTCACCCCTTCTTTTGTAACTAGAAATAAACGATTTGATATTATCCTTCGATTTGAAGACGAATTTGGCAATCTGACAAGTGAAGCTCCTGAAGATACGCTTATTGAGCTTTCCTACGAAAATATTAGAGAGAACCTTAATTGGAAACTTTTTGTTCCTGAAACTGGATTCATTTCTTTACCAAACCTGTATTTCAATGAACCAGGCATCTACACCATTTGTCTGAAAAATCATAGAACGAAAGAAGTTTTTCGCTCTTCTCCGATTAAATGCTTTAACGAGAATAATAAAGCTCTTTTCTGGGGTCTTTTTCACGGGGAATCTGAGCGATATGATTCTACAGAAAGCATAGAAAGCTGCCTGAGGCACTTTCGAGATGAGAAGGCAATGAATTTTTATGGAGTGTCCCCTTTTGAAAATCCCGATGAGACTTCACCTGAGATGTGGAAAACGATTTCTCAAAACGTGCTTGAGTTTAATGAAGATGATCGTTTTATCACCTTCCAAGGAGCCCAGTGGCAAGGAGCAGCAAAAAAAGAAGGAGTTCGACACATCATTTATTTAAAAGAAGCCAAAAATTTAATTAAGAAGAAGGACAACAAAATTAATTCTGTAGAGAAAATTTATAAAAACTTTTCTCCAAAAGAAATTATTGCTGTTCCAAGCTTTACAATGGCGAAGGGGTTAGAATACGATTTCAAAGCTTTTGATCCTGAATTTGAAAGAGTTGTAGAAATTTATAACTCTTGGGGATCTTCTGAATGCTCGGTTAAGGAGGGTAACGCCTTCCCTATCGAATCTACCGACAAAAGTGGTGTTCAAGAAAATTCGGAAGGGTCTATCGTTAAAGCTCTTTTGAAAAACTGTCGCTTCGGCTTTATTGCAGGAGGCCTTGACGATAGAGGTTTTTATGCGGGATTTTATGAAGGAGGACAAGCACAGTACCCTCCGGGCATGACAGCTATTATGGCCCCAGAGCATAATCGACAAGCAATCGGAGAGGCTCTCTACAATCGCTCTTGTTATGCAACCACCGGAGAACGCATTATACTTGGTCTTTATCTGGCCGGGTATAATATGGGTAGAGAAATTAGTACAGCGGAAAAGCCAGGCTTAATGATCAATCGCCATTTGACAGGTTATGTAGCTGGAACAGCGGACCTTGCTAAGGTTGAAATCGTTAGAAATGGTAAAGCGATCAAAACTTTCGAGCCAGAGGGATACGCTTTTGAATTTGCTTATGATGATATGGAACCGCTGGATAAAGTCATCGTTGATGCCAAAGATAAAAAACCTCCTTTTGTCTTCTATTACCTTCGCATTCAGCAGGTGGACGGGCACATGGCATGGTCTTCACCCATCTGGGTTGACTATGTTCCAGTCAAAATGGCTTCAAAACAATTGTCTAAAAAGTCGGCAAAACAAGTTATAAAAGAAACGAATCTCGAAGAGGGCTTCGATGACGAAGAAGACGATTACGATGATTTTGATGATGAGGATTAAAAGAGGCCCCTTAAGGGGCCTCTAATCTTCTATCTTTTTGCCCCTAATTTTTTTTCGTCATCGCCTTGTTGCTGAGCTTTAAGAATTTCTTGCTGCAACAGTTCCTGTTCTCTCATGCTCCGCCGCCGTCGTCTGCCTACCTTCTCATTGTCATTCTCGGAATCAGCAACTTTACTCGTTGAGGATGAAATAGATGCCTCATCCCCTGGGGATATAGGGAGGATTGATACATCATTTCCAGGGGATATAGGGAGGATTGATACATTATCCCCACCTTCATTACCCTCTTCTGGAAAAAAGGGCAAAATAGACATCTTCTCGTCCTCTAAGGATGGATCATAATAAGGACTAGAGGGATCTAGTGGGTTATAATTAATGTTGGAATTATCAGAATTAATAGAGCTCATAGAAACTCCTACGTATTTTGATTTAATCCATTAATTTAATTATATTAAAAAAATGATTCTTTTGAACAAATAAAAAATTACTTAGATATTGTTGATATGACAAATATTATAATTTTTTTATTCAATACGACGGGAACACATTCTGCAGCATAAGTAGATTGCTGCACACTATAAATCCATGAAGTTGATGATCACTGTTTAATTTCTTACTATGTGTTTGATCGGGACTGATGCTTGTGCAGAATGAACAATTAATTTTCACGGAAAAAGGATTGAAGTACCGACTAACCTTTTTTCTAGACAAGGGAATACACCCCTGTCGCTTTAGTTGTATCTGGCATCCCCAATAGCTCAACAATGTTGGCTAGCTATTTAGAAATCTGGGATGTGCTTATGAATGATTTAGATATCATACCTATCAGTAATGCCGGTTCTTGGAACAATGTTGATCAAAATATTAACCATCTCTTCCCACTGGTTGTTAAGATAACTCTGATAAACAGCATCCACATCTATACCAAGGATAGTTGCAAAATCAACAAGATATTCGGGTCTTAGATTATTTTTTTGAGTCTCTTCCCTTAGGCTAGAAGTAATGCCCTCTAGAAACTCGCCCCATACCCAGCTTTTTCCTTGGATATTTCTGATACAAACTTTGAGGTCTTCGTTTGTAAAGATGCATTGCAAAAAACGGAAAGGGTGGATGTGATCTACTCTATCCCCTGCTTTTTTTAATGAAGAGCGATAAGTTGCTATCTTAACCACACTATTATTAGCAAGAGTGGTAAGTATGAAACGTATGTCATCTTTTTCTTTTTGAGATAACTGAGCAAAATAGTTTCTTGGTTGGTCCTTAGGTTGTTTTCCTGGTTTAGCTACAATAATTTTATCCAAAAAACAGAGATCGATACTTAGGGATTCTGGGATTGAACTTTGATAACACCAATTAAACTGCTGTTCTTCTCGAATTTTTTCAATCGTTCCTAAAAAACTATCTTCGAGTGAAAAGCCATAAATAACATTGAATTCTTCGGCATTAACAATGGGCTGTGATAAGTCGGATTTTGCAATGATTCTTTCATCTAAAAAACATAAATCTAGACTCACGACTTCTGTATTAAAAGAGCTATTATTTGAAACGTGAAGCTCACCTTGGGCCATTTTATCAATGATTGCTGAGAAGCTATCTTCTTGTGAAATTTCCATAACGAGCTGATTTTCTAGCTTACTAAAAACAAACTCCTGACTATGTATGAAACCAAGACCCAATGAATAAGCCATAAAAAAATTTAAGAACTTCATCATTTCTCCTTAATGAATATGGCTCCTAGATATATGCAATTTTTCCTTACCTGTTCAAGTTTTTTTTTAAATCATATTACCAGGTAAGATCAAAGAACTATATTTATTTAAGCTTAAAATAACAATAGCAATAAGCTAGTTCCTCTCAGCCCTAAGGTCAGATGACATTCTATAGCTATCTATATCTGCTCATATTGACAACATTGGTTAAAAAAGATATATATCCATTTTTTAACTAACCCTCTTTTAAAACATATTATGAAGCACTTTTTTTCCTATTTTTTAGCTCTATCCTTCATCGCATTACACTGGCCACAGGCGCAAGCTAATGACTGCATAGCTGTTGAGGCGTGTGAGAGCCATTATCTTCCTAATCAATTTCCTCATAAATTTTACGTAGGGCCTGAATTTTATCGTGTACGCAGGACAAGAGAAGGGAAAAGTAAACAAAGGGGTTGGATTTACGGAGTTAGGGCTGGTTATGACTATATTAAGCGTTATAAACTTTATTTGGGAGGTGATGTTCTTTGGGGCCAAGGGCCATTGAGAGGTCACTCTCCTTCAAACAAATTAAAATCTACTTTTACGGATACTTCCGTGGAAGGAAGAATAGGATATACGTTGCAGAATAAATATTATAGACATGTTACTGTAACGCCTTTCGTAGGTTTTGGGTATTTTGAGGAAAAAAATAGCTTTCATAGAAACGCCCCCCTTAATATCAAGTTCAAAAATCGCTTTAAATATGGAACAGCAGGTTTCCTATCATCATTAGAAATTAAACCTAACTTGTCATTGGGATTAAATTTTAAAGCTAAGTTCCCATATGAAACGAAATGCCGTATTTCAGATCCTGAACTTGGAGGACGCTCTCTGCGAGTTAAAGATAGGACACATTACCGAGTTGAAGTCCCACTTTCTTATTGGCTTTGCAAGTGTGGGCATGTTTTCGAACTCGGCTGCATTCCATTTTATGAATTTCGACACTATGGGAAAAGAGAGAATTATCCCTTTGATTTTCTAGATACAAAACTTCGAAATTATGGAATTAGTTTTCAGATTGGTTATCGCTTGTAGGAAGGCTAGATGGAAAAAAGTAGTGTACTTTCAATCAATTTACCCCTAGAGTCTGTCAAGCATCAGACAGTCGCTAAAACGATTCGCCATTATGATCTTAGCAATATTGATCAGATGGTTTGGCCAAACACAGAAGATGGCACTTATGCGAAGCATTTTCTTCTGCCTCTAATTAGAAAGGGAACCAAACATTACATCGATAATATCGAAGCTAAAATCAATATCCTAGCCATTGACTCATTGATCATTCCGATTGCTATCATCGATAATAACTACCAAAACTCATTTGTGTGCTCCCCCTATGCTCATTACATCAGTTATGCATTAGAGTGCTCGGAGCATTTTTTTAAACATAGCTTAGTGCGAAAGATCGTTTGTTGGTTTGTGAAAGGCTTGGGAAAAGCCCTACAAAAAGCGAAAATCAATAAAATTATTTATGTTAATAATTGGTTGTTCCCAACGGATCTTTATTTTAAAGATCTAAATGAAGAGCATATTCAAGCGATTACTCATTATATTTCTTCTCAGTTTCCTGACTATGCAATTGCTTTTAAATCAATCAACGAGAAAACATGCCCCGAGCTAAGTCAAGCATTGCTAAAATCGCAATATGATTTCATTATTACGCGACAAGTTTTTTTAACAGATACCAAGAAAGAAGAAGTTTTTAAATCACGTATATTTAAAAGCGATCTTAAGCTACTAAGAGAAAGTAATTACACTATTCTTGATAAAAAAGACCTAACATTAAAGGATAGCGAAACAATACTTTCTCTTTATCAAAAGCTCTATATAGAAAAATACTCCACGCTCAACCCGCAGATTAAACAGAATTTTATGGATCTTATTCTGCAAAGTGAGCTATTGCAGCTTAAAGCAGTTAAAAGGAATAATAAGATTGAAGGAGTCTTTGGCTATTTTATAAGAGATGGAGTGATGACGGCTCCGCTTTTTGGCTATACCGAAAGTGAAGACAGTCAAAAAAACCTTTATCGTCTTCTCTCTACCATTCTTACGCTGGAGGCAAAAGAAAAAGAATGTTTGCTTCATCAAAGTGCCGGCGCCTCTTTTTATAAGAAAGTCAGGAAAGCTGAGCCGCATATGGAATTCATGGCCGTATATAGCCGTCATCTTTCTTTTCTCAGAAGAGTGCCCTGGAAATGCTTAAAATTTGTTATGAACAGAGCTTCTTCTTTTTTTAAAAGATATTAACAAATTTTTTCTGAAAAAAATCTGGAAGACTTCAAATAAGATATAATAAAATGATATCTTCTTGCATTCTTTAAGAAGAATTTGTAATCTGTAAAATAATTTTTCAGGGGAATAACGTAATGTCTACTCTTGTTCTCACCTTGATACTGTCATTTATTATTGTTCTAGTCGCTATCTGCTCTTTAGCTATTGGGTGGTTAATCACCGGTAAGTCTAAAATTAAAGGTGGTATGTGTGGTAGAACTCCTAAAGGAAAAGATAATGGGGAAAACTGTGGGTCCAACATCTCATGTGATCTGTGTTCTCGCCAACAAGACAAAGAAAACGAATGAATTATCAGAAAAGCAACGCTTCTTCTATCCAGTTGATGTTTTCAAGTATTGCACGAGAATATGACCGTGCTAATGCGATTTTATCTTTCAATCTCCATAAATTATGGAATCGTCAACTTGTATCGTTAACGTCAAAGAAAAGCCGTCATGTACAAGTTGTGCTCGATTTATGTGCGGGTACAGGAGAAATCACAAAGGTATGGCTGCATCAAGCCCAATCACCTCTTGATGTTCACCTGCTTGATTTTTGTCCGGAAATGCTTAGTTTAGCAAAGACTAAATTGTTTGACTCCTCCGAAAGCCAGCATAAGTTTAGTTTCATACAAGCTAATGCGGAAAGCATTCCTCTGTCTAATGATTTAGCAGATGCTATAACAGTGGCTTATGGAGTGAGGAACATTCACAATATTGATCAGTGTTTTCATGAATCATTCCGTGTTCTTAAGTCTGGAGGATGTCTAGGAATTTTGGAACTTACTTCTCCTGAGAACCGATTGCTGAAAAGATTGCATCAATTTTACTTGAAGGCGGTTCTTCCTCGTCTAGGTGGTATTGTTACTAAAAACAAACAAGCATATGAGTATTTGTGCCAAAGCATCCAAGAATTTGTCACACCTTGCCACATTAAAGACCAACTTTTAAGAGCAGGGTTTAGTGAGGTCACAATTCATCCTCAATGGTTTGGGACGGCGACTGTAATCGTCGCCAAAAAGTAACCCACTAAGCTATCGCTTCAGTTTCACATAATGCATGTAATTGTTTAGATTGGACCTTACCTAAAGGACTTTTAGGAATCTGCTCGATCGTTTTTATAAACTTAATTTGTTCAAATGGTAGTACCCTTTTATTAAAGGCTTCTACCAGCTGGTTTTGCTTTGAATGATATTTTTTTTCCATTACCAAGCCAATTTTATTTTCACATCTTTCATCTGGTAGAGTGGTCAATACAGCATGACCCCATAGCTTAAATTCAATGCAAACCTCTTCTAGCAATAGCTCTAAATGTGCTAAGTTGACAAGCTCACCTAAGATTTTAACTTGTCTATCTTTCCGACCAATGATGGTGAGATGGCCATTTTGAAGTAAGGCAAGGTCCTCTGTTACAAACCAGCCATCAACCTTAGGATCGTGACAAAGCAGCTGTCCCTCATCGATGGTGATATAGCAGCTTAAAAGTGCAGGACTTTTGATCGTTAATAACTGATCATGGTTAATAGACAATTGCACATGTGGCAGTGGGTGTAATGAGGCCGTCGTAGGTTTAGCAGTGGCGACTTGAGAACAGCATTCCGTTAAACCATAACTTAAGATGAGCGGCCAGCCCAATTGATGAGCCTGGGCGTAGAGAGATGGAGAAAGTTTTCCTCCTCCAATAATCACTTGTCGCAGGCTTCTTGGTGCGCGTAAATTCGCTTTCACCAGGTCATACACCTGCGCAGGCACTAAAGAGGTTAAAGTGCCTTGATGTGCTTGAATAAAGGAAGTAAATCGTGCCGGATGCCATTTAATGGAGTAATCAAAAACTTTAGATTGGCTTAGAAAGGCGCGAGCATAGATACTGAGTCCTCCTACATGATGATTAGGAAGAGACTTAATCCAAATATCCTTCTTACTCACCTCTAAGAACTGATTCACGCTATTTGCAGACTCGAGCATAGCGGTTTTCGATAGCGATACCCACTTTTGAGCTTGTGAGCCAGAAGTTGATAGAATAATATGGTTCTCTAGCGCACTTATGTGATTGATATCATCTAAAAATAATTTCTTTTGTTCTTCAGGGAAACGAGGATTAAAAAAACTTAGTACTTGTTTTGAATGCCAATCAATCATGACCACTCCAACTGTTCTAATAAAGAATCATATCCAAACCCTGTTCCCGGGATACGGGTTGGATTTTGGTCCAAAAGGTTGCTAAAATCATTCGTCTCATAAATGTGATGAGAAAAAATACCCATCGTTTCAGGGTGAGCCAATTGCTGGGCACAATAAAAAGAACAAAGTTGTTCAATGGGATGACCCAGATAGGACGTGATGATGAGCCTTGACTTCATGGAAAGAAAATATGAAAAGTCATCCACAGCTGGCTTGATAACGATCACTTTTGGCAACCAGCTTTTTAGTTTATTTTTTTCAAAATCAACGGCTAAGTCGATCGAGTATTCCTGTTCGACCCTTGACCACAAAGCTTCATCAAAGGGAAATGGATCTTCGACAAAGTCTACAAAAGACAAGTCAACGGAATTAATAAAGTGATAAAAAGACTGATAGTTGAGTTGCGCGTTGAAGTCTAAGCGCCATTTAAGACCTGGCGCCCTTTGAGATAACTCTCTTAGAAATTGTTGGTCTGCTCGACTTCCTTTAAGCTTTATTTTGGCGATTTCGTAGAAAGCCAGCTTATCCCATTCATGAAATGACATTGGGTCCAGAATCAAATAATGACTTTTAATCGTCTTTTGAGGATCGATGAGGTTTCTTCCCTCTAATCTTCCCAAAGCATCCAATTTGGCAAAATGAAGCGCTCGTTTAGTTAAAGGAGTCAGCCTCCCTTTAAGTAATTGAGAAATTTGTTCCTCTAGTGGATGGTCTCCAAATTGTACCCATGGATGGCAATCGGCATATCCAATCAACGAATTCGAAAAGGAGAACCTTATCAGAGCTCCTTTTCGGACAGATTCACGCTCTTTTACTTTTAATTGATAGGGATGAAACGCAATTTCCATCTAGGGCATGATACGGTAGGCTAAGATAAGCAAAGTACCATAAGCAACAATCAGCAGAGAGGTATCAGCTAAGAAGCGATTATAAATCTTACCTGGGGTGTATTGATAAATTCGCCTTATAATATTTAACCCCATAGGAAGAGCTGTCATAGGAAGAAAAAATAATAAAGGCTTATTCTGAATGATCCAAAATAGATTTAGGATAAAGGGAATGAGGATGAAACAAACGATTTCTTTTCTTGCAAATCCGATTCCTAATCGAGCTGCTAGAGTTTTCTTGTTTGCCTTTTGATCCTCGTGAATATCTCTAAGGTTGTTAATAGCCAAAAGAACATTGATCAAGCAACCAAGCTCTAGAGCTATTAAGAGCATTTCCTTCCCCCCCCACTCGCCTGTTTGAAGAAAGTAGGAAGCTAAGGTGGCGAACAAGCCATAGAACAGCATAACGAAAAACTCCCCTAGGCCAACATAAGCTAAAGGAAGCGGCCCCCCGGTATAAAGATAGCTGCAAATCATTGAAGATAAGATTAAGGAGGCTAACGGCAGGCCACCTTTGAGAATCAATGGAATGCCCATAACCGACGTGATCAAAAAACAAATCCAAGCCCCTTTTAATACTCGATCTGCAGGCAATAAGCCGGCTTGGGTGACGCGAACTGGCCCTAAGCGATCTTTGGTATCTGCCCCGTTTTGGAAGTCTAAGGCATCGTTGATAAGGTTTGTCGCTATTTGAATAAAAAATGAGCATAAAAGAATGCAGCTAGCAGCTAACCAATCAATTTCTGATAAGGCTTTATTGGCGAAAAGCGTTCCTACTGCCACAGGCATAATTCCCGCGGACAAAGTTTTGGGTCTTGCGGCAATCACCCAAGATGACATTGAAAGACGTTTGAGTACTCTATCCATTAGGGAAGCCTCTGAAATTTTGCAAAATTTGGTTTGCGTTTTTCCACAAAAGCTTGCTTTCCTTCCTTCGCCTCTTCGGTCATATAATAAAGCATCGTTGCATTCCCCGCCAAGTCAAGCAATCCCATTTGGCCGTCACAATCTGCATTTAAAGAAGACTTTAAGCACCTGAGAGCTAAAGGAGAATGCTGCAGCATTTCTCGGCACCATTTTAACGTTTCTTCTTCTAACTCTTCGTAGGTAACGATATGATTAATCAACCCCATTTCAAGGGCTTCTTGAGCATTGTATTGTCGGCATAAAAACCAGATTTCTCGAGCCTTCTTTTGACCGACAATTCTTGCTAAATAGCTTGCTCCAAGGCCACCGTCAAATGACCCAACTTTTGGTCCTGTTTGCCCGAAACGTGCGTTATCTGCTGCGATCGTTAAATCGCAAACGATATGAAGGACATGACCCCCTCCTATTGCATATCCTGCAACCATAGCAACAACTGGTTTGGGTAAAGTACGAATTTGTCTTTGTAGATCAAGGACATTCAAGCGCGGAACACCATCCTCATCGATGTAGCCTTCTTTACCTCTAATTTTCTGATCACCACCGGAGCAAAAAGCATCTTTGCCCTCCCCTGTCAAGATAACAACACCAATAGAAGGATCTTCCTTGCAGATAAAAAAAGCCTCTATCATTTCCTTTACAGTTTCAGGACGAAAGGCATTTCGCACATGAGGGCGATTGATAGTGATTTTAGCAATCCCGTCTTCAGTCTTTTCAAACTTAATATCATTAAACACCTTGATAGGCGTCCAAACTTCAGTACTAATCATTGTTATCTCTACATTGTTAAAATAGTCAATTTAATCCTCTTTCAGAAAACTGTAAACCTCTTTTTGAAAGGCTTCAGGTTGTTCCCAGGGGACTCTGTGTCCTGCATTTCCCAACCTTAAGACTCTTGATTTAGGGTGGGTGAATCGCAAGTCTGAAGCAAGAGAAGAAAATTTTTGATCAAGTTCACCCGTTATCCATAAGATAGAGCAAGGTAGCCTTGCTATACTCTCTCGCAAATCTTCTTGATATCCAAGTGAATAGTGAGTTAAAAAATGTGCTAAATTGCTTCTGCTAAACTCTTCCTCCCTCTTTGTCAAACATGGGAGAAAGCCTTGAAAAATAGCTTGCGTATTCCATTCCGCTAATAAGTCCTCCCAAGGGTTGTGCAAGAATTTGTGTGCCCAAATGGTGTCGCTAGCAATGCGTTGTTCCTTTTCTCCTAATGTATTTAGACCTGGATGAGCAGAGATAATAACGGCTTTATCCCAAAGATGCGGTGCTTGTAAAAGAATGTGAAGAGCTAACCTGCCCCCAAGAGAATAGCCCATAAGAACTCTGGAAGAAAAGGGATTCTCCTCCATTTTAATATTAAAAGCTTGGGCAAACTCATTAAGGGATGGCTTGCAGAAAAGCGATTCTGAAATAAAGGTATGCACGCCAAAGTGTTTAGCCTTAAATAGGTCCCAGTCATTTTTTAATCCTAAAAATCCTGGCAAAGCAATTAACGCGCGGCGGTTTGCCATAAATTCTTCTTAATTAACATCAACTTTTCCCAAAAACGACGAGTAGACATTTCGTCTGGCCTCACTTCAATCAATGCTTTTTTTGCCCTAGGATTCAGAATATGATTTGGGTCATTCCAACTAAAGTAAGATAGCTGCCAAAACTGAGCTAAGCTTGCAAAATCAATTTTATGAGCATTCTGCATTTCCACTTCCCTGAATTTCTGAGCAAAAATTTTACCCCCTCCATTATTCACAACAAGCAATTTAAGATCGGAAACTTCTAATTGCGGTATAATCCATGGAGCAGATAAATCATAGAGTGTGGTTAAATCTCCGAATATCCCCCAATGAGGTCGAGAAGGATCTGTAAGGCCAAAAAAACAAGATAGCTGTCCGTCGATACCATTAAGGCCACGTGTTGCCGTTACTTTAATTTGCTTATCGCTTTTCTCCGCAGCTAAATCCCAATCGCGAATAGGCATGCTATTGCCTAAAAACACGTGTGCACAATGGGGAATCATCCTGGATATTTCATGTATCATTCCTGGCTCTGAACGGGGCTCATCTAAAAGCAATTGGTTAAGTGCCTGATTAAATAAACAATCCTTCTCCCTCACCTCTTGTTGTACTTCGTATGAAGACTCTATTTTGAGGTGCTGAAAAAAATCCGCGATCTTGACTTTCAAAAACTTACCATGACTAATGCCAGGGAATGATGTTTCGGTGATGGAAAAAATGGGAAGATTTATTTCGTCTAAATCTCTCCATGAACGATGGGTTGGAACTCCCCCTATCCGTATCACACTATCGAAATCCTGTAGATCAAAATGGGAACAACGTAAATGCTCGAGGCTTTGTTTTTCCCTTAATAAGGAAACGCCTTCTAAATAAACGTGAGTATTGATATTCAATAAAAATTGTTCAACCGATGGAACGGCTTCTGCCTTCAGGCTGCTTACAATAACAAGTGGTTTTTTTACCTGTCTTAAAAATGCGTGAAAAGAGAGAGGAGAAAAGGAAGCTTGCTTTGATGATGGCAAAGAAGGGAAGCTTAGAGGATAATGATTTTCGGGTGACTTAGGTTCATCAAAGCAAACATTAATATGGCACGGTGTCTCTTTATCCCAATTAGATAAATCAAGGACGTCGTCATTCTCTATATCAGCAAATAAGGGGGTGTATTTTCCAAAAATTTTAACCTGGTCGGCAACTTGTGGAGCACCTGTATGCCTTAGAGATCTCGGTCGATCTGCGGTAATCAAAATTAATGGTATATTTGAATAAAATGCCTCCATAGTGGCGGGTAATAACTCTCCCACCGCCGTGCCAGAAGTTACAATAACAGCGACCGGTCTATTATTCGCTCTGCTTCTTCCCAAAGCAAAAAAAGCAGCAGAGCGTTCATCATGCCAGTAATATGTTTTTATATGGGGATTTTGTTGTAAGATAAGACAAAGAGAGGCATTTCTACCTCCAGGACATACACAAAACTCAGAAACACCAAGGCTCAACAGTTCCTCTAGTACGTTACTGGCAAGAAGCTCATTCATAACCAAGCATCCGTTTAATCGATGAAATTTTGGCAGCGATTTCTCTTTTTTCATTTTCTAAAAGGCTTTCCTGAATGATGCCTGAACCAGCCCCAATTTTCATTTGATCGTCGCTCCATTGAACATTTCTAATAGCTACCAAACAAAGTGCCTTATTTTGAAAAGTGCAGGCACAGGGTGCTCCAAAACGACCTCGGTTTATAATTTGATCAAACGAGAGAATCCATTCATTCCCCTCTTTTTTAGGGTAGGCTCCAATAGCAGGGGTAGGGTGCAAGGCTTTGATTAAAGCAAGCAATCTAACATCTTCATTTAAAGTGATTTCTATTGGAGTCATTAAATGCTTAAGCCGGTGGAAAGACTGCCACTTTGTTTCACCGACCAAGATAGATGATCCGAACGGGAGCAGAGTCTCGACTATACCTTCGATCACTAGCTGGTGCTCTCGCTGAAGCTTTTCGTCTTTATCAAGATCCAGCGAGTGATCTGCGGAGCGCGTGCCTGCGCAAGCCATTGTATTTAGCTGAAGGCCATGTTTAGAGAACAATTTTTCCGGAGTCGCTCCCAATATTCCTTCTTGTGTATCCCAAAAACCATAAAGGTAGAGAGGGGCTCCTGAAACATATTCTAACGAGCATTTGATCATTTTTAAAAGCATAGGGGGCGTTGGTGCTGAGGCGCTCGTTTGAAAAAGATAAGGAACAGCTTTAGTGAGCTTTTGCTCGGAGAATAGTTGCTGGAGCTGATGAAAAGCGGTGTCGAATATAGCCTCCTGATTATTTTGCCATATGACAGGATCACTTGTTACGCTATAAGGCAGACGTTTAAAAAGTTCTTCTCTCGATAAAATTTCCCACTCAGGATGCGAGAACCATGGTTTTTCCTCTTTTAGAAAAAAATCAGGAAAGTACCAGTTGGGACCTGTACCTTTAGGTTCTTTTAGCCACTCTCTTCTTCCGTAGCCAATGATGTAATGATCTTCATCTTTTACGAAGATAGTACCATTATCAAGAAACTGTTTCAGGAATGCATCCATAGATATTACAAAATAAAAGGATTATTCATACGGGCTTATTTTCAGAAAAGCATTAAAAGCTATTTATAGAAAACGCTACGCCCTAATCTAGGGTTATTGTCATTTGGCACTTCCGCTTATGGGTTTTTAGAGTTTAAGAAATAAATTTTCTAGGACGATTGAGAGTGGAGTCGATCTCTCTAAAGCAAGTTTAGCGTCTTGGATAATGGTTTGAATTTTATCCAAATCCTCAAATTCCCCTCGATCGCAAGCCATTCTTACTTCTCCCTCTTGCTCTTTGTGATAGAGAAGTGCAGGACAGCTATTGTAATGCAAAAGATACATATCTCTAAACCACCCTAAGATCTGCTCGAATAACGCTTCCGCTGCCAGATAAGATTGAATGGCATTGGCCCCATCAGACTGTTTTTCTATTTGTTGTATTTGAAAGGCTGTGAGCTCTTTAGAGGTCTCCGTTTGGGTTGAAGATTCAGCTTCTACTTCTTTGACCAAAGCTTTAATTGCTTTAGCCAATTGATGGTACGACGTCGTTTTTCTCTGGCTTAAAAGAGAACAAAGCAGTGGGTGAATCGGGAGTTGGTATGATGCGGGTCCTTGGAAACGAACTAGATGGCAACGAGAGAGAATAGTGGACAACAATTTTTCAGGGTGGGTAGAAATCAAAATGATCGTATTATGAGTGGGGGGTTCTTCGAATATTTTTAAAAGCGCATTAGCACTATAAGGTAGCATGCGATCGGCTTCATAAATGATGAATACTTTCTTTGATGCTTGATAGGGTGGAAGATACGCCTCTTCTTTAAGAAATCTGATGCCATCTACACTATGAATGCCTAACTTTCCCTCAGGTTTAAAAAGATGAACATCCGGATGGTCGGTTATTTCATCTTTTACAAGAAGGGCAGCAAAAGCTTCTGCAAAGTCCTCTTTTTGGGAGCTCTTCGGCCCAGCGAATAACATAGAATGAGGCACATTGCCATTAATGGCTAACCTCTTAAGGTATTCCTTAATCGAATCATTTCCTTGGATAGATGCCAATTGATCAGACATGTTCAATGAGTTGGATTGCCTGTTTAAGAACCTCTTCTTTAGGAAGGTATCCTTTAATCATTTTAAAACGATGAGGCTCCTTTGCCGCAATTCGAAGGAAGGATTCTCTCACCTTTTGATGAAACTCTATTTTTTTAGCCTCAATGCGATCAACTTTCCCATCAAATTCCTTTGTGACGAGCTGAGCACGCCTTAGTCCAATCTCGGGATCGATATCTAAATATATTGTTAAATCCGGCTTTAGGCCCTCTGCAGCAAATAGAGTTAGCCGATAAACCTCGTCTTCACCTAATTGTTGAGCAAACCCTTGATAAGCAACCGTTGAGTCATGAAAACGATCACACAAAACGATCTTGTTATCTTGTAAAGAAGGTAAGATCACTTCTTTTACATGTTGGGCGCGAGCCGCTAAGAACAAAAGCAACTCAGCTTTTGCCTCAATAGGTTTATCATAAACTGGATGTAATACCATGCGGCGAATGTCTTCGCTAAGACGAGTTCCCCCAGGCTCTCGCGTGACAACAGTAGAACAACCTTTGTCGTAGAAGTAAGCAGATAAAGCATTCATTAATGAAGTTTTACCTGCTCCTTCGCCCCCCTCAAAGCTGATGAATAGAGGAGCTTTAATTTTTTGTGTCATCTTCTTCATCCACGAGGTCTATATCGTTCTCCTGCAGCTCTTCAGAGGGTTCTTGGCTTTCTGGACTATCTGATGACTGTGGGATGGGCGAAGCGTTTTCTTCACCGCCTCCTTCGATTTTCTGAACAGCAATCAGGAAATCATTTTCTTTTAAATTCACAAGCTTGACTCCCTGAGTAGCTCTTCCCATCACTCGCAATCCATTCATGCTGATGCGAACGGTTTGTCCTTTAGATGAGATCATTACCATTCCGTCTTGGTCTGTGACTGATAAAGCTCCAATGACGTTGCCATTCCTTTCACTAGTGATAATAGACCGAACCCCTACCCCACCTCGTTGGGAATGGCGAAAATCTTCGACCAGAGACCTTTTCCCAAAACCGTTCTCACAGACAACAAGGATGCTTTCATCACCGTTGACGACCTCACAACCAACAATATAGTCATCAGAGTTTCTTAGTTTAACGCCTCTTACACCTCTGGCCATCCTCCCCATTGGGCGAACATTATCTTCGTCAAAGCGTACTGCCATACCAAAATAAGTAAAGAGCATGACTTGTTGAGCTGGTTTTACAAGACGGACTGCAACAACTTCATCACCCTCATCTAAGTCAAGTGCCCAAATACCCTTGCGTCTTGGGTTGCTAAAATCCGCAAGGTTAGACTTTTTAACAACGCCTCTTTTAGTAGCCATCAAAATAAAAGCTACTTCTTCAAAGCTAGACACTCTTAAAAAAGTTGCTATTTTTTCATTCGGTTGCATATCTTCCAGAAGGTTAATCAAAGGTTTACCTTTCGATTTCCTACCTATTTCAGGAATCTGCCAAACTTTTAGCCAATAACAGCGTCCCAAATTAGTAAAGATCATCAAATGATCATGTGTTGAAGCAACGTAGAGCCCTTTAATAGCGTCATCGTCTCTTTTTAGGGTCATGCCTGCAACACCTTGACCACCTCTTTTTTGTTCTCGGAAGGTATCAACGGGCATACGCTTAATGTAATCATCTTCAGAAATAGTAATGATGACTTGTTCATTTGGAATCAAGTCTTCCATGTTCATTTCAGTTTCGGCAGCTTCAATTTTTGTTTTTCTTTCAGATCGATGATGCTTTTGGATCTCTTCAAGCTCTGCCTTAATAATGCCTCTCACCAATGTTTCACTTGCTAAAATTGCCTTATAATGAGCAATTTTTTTTTGTAAATCTTGATATTCATCATTAAGTTTACCTTGCTCTAACCCCGTGAGCTGATAGAGTCTTAAGTCTAGAACCGCGTGAGCTTGTCGATCGGAAAAACCAAAACGTTGTATAAGCTCTAATTTTGCAGCCTCTCGATTCTCGCTCTCCCTGATTAACTTTACGAGTTCATCTAGGTGATCAATCGCTTTTAAATAACCTTCTAAAATATGAGCTCTTGCTTCCGCTTTATTGAGTTCAAAACGCGTCCTTCTGCGGATCACTTCAATGCGATGATCAATCCACGCTGAAATCATTTGGCGAATATTCATGAGGCGAGGTAAGCCCTTGTCTAGCGCTAGCATGATGCAACCAAAAGTAACCTGCATGTCACTAAACTTATAAAGCTGGTTAATAGTTACATCGGGAATTTCCCCTCGCTTTAACTCAAGTACGATGCGCATTCCTTCTTTATCAGATTCATCTCTTAAGTCTGAGATTCCCGAGATCGTTTTTGAGTTAATAAGGTCAGCTATTTGCTCGATAAGACGCGATTTATTTACATTGTATGGGATCTCATCGATGATTAGTCGCTGTCGGTCGGGATTATCCTCCATTTCCTCTATGCGAATTAATCCTCTTAGGAAGATTTTCCCTCTACCAGTGTGGTAAGCTTCTTTAATTCCCCGATAGCCACAAATGACCCCTCCTGTTGGGAAATCAGGTCCGGGCATCACTTGCATGAGCTCTTCTACAGAGGCTAATGGGTTATCTACTAAAATGAGAGTCGCTTGAATTAATTCATTTAAGTTGTGAGGAGGAATATTGGTGGCCATCCCCACTGCAATCCCTGTTGTACCATTACAAAGAAGGTTGGGAAACTTGGCGGGAAAAACAGTTGGCTCTTTCTTAGTTTCATCATAGTTAGGAACCAAATCAACAGTATCCTTTTCCAGGTCTTCCATAAGATCAATAGCTGAATGTGTCAGTCGAGCTTCGGTATAACGCATAGCAGCTGGTGGGTCGCCATCAACTGAGCCGAAGTTTCCTTGACCATCCACTAATGAGTATCGCATTGCCCAATTCTGTGCCATGCGCACCAAGGTAGGATAAATGACCATCTCGCCATGGGGGTGATAATCACCAGAAGTGTCACCACAAATTTTAGCGCATTTACGATGTTTAGCTCCCGGTGTTAGGCTAAGCTGACGCATCGCATAAAGAATACGACGCTGAGAAGGTTTTAAGCCATCACGAGCATCAGGAAGGGCTCGTGAAGCAATCACCGACAATGAATAGCGTAAATAGCTATCCTTCATCTCGTCTTCAACATTTCTCGGAACAATTACTTCATTTTCGGTATAGGACATAGCTTAACCTATTAAATATCAAGATTTTTTACAGATAGAGCGTGTTGCTCAATAAATGCGCGTCTGGGAGGAACGTCCTCACCCATAAGCATTGTGAACATGTGGTCAGCAGCGATCGCGTCAGGTAAAGTAACGCGTATCAGAGTTCTTTTTGCAGGATCCATTGTCGTTTCCCACAATTGATCTGCGTTCATTTCGCCCAGGCCTTTATAACGTTGAATTTCTAGTCCCTTTCTTCCATTTTCACGAAGATGCTCGATCATTTCTTTCAGGGTATAACAAGAAGTCGCAACTCCATGCTCATTGACGATATCGACAAGGTGCCTGCTAGCAATTAGGTAATCGTTGATTGTGAAATTAAATTGTTTAAGATGATTGATAAGTTCAGCTAATACCTCTTCTTCATACAATTCAATAAAGTGCAGGCGAGTTGGTTTAAACACCAACATTTCCTGTGTCACTTCCTCCTGAGGAATCGCTGCTACCCTCTCTTCAAACTTTTTACGCTGGAGTTCTTCATCGGCTTTTCTTAAGGCTTCAAACTCGGTTTCAGAGTAGACGAATCGAGGACCTTCTTGTAGTTGTATCTGAAAGCGAGGCAAGAGACCCTCCTCGTTTCTAGCTGTGTTAAACTCATGATAGGGGATCCCCTTTCTTTCAATGCGGCCAATGAAGCTTTCGACCTCATGAATGGCATCAATTAGCTTTTTTGTTTCATCAAAAGAGAGCTTTTGATCAGAGTCCACTAAGCGCAAGGAGATATCGCTTAAGCCTAACTGTAGAAGATAGTCTTCCATCTCTTTTTCGGAGTGGATGTACTTGCTAATTTTCTTTCTAGTCACTCGATACAGAGGGGGTTGTGCGATGTAAATAAAATTGTTTTCAACCAATTGAGGCATATGGCGATAGAAAAATGTCAATAAAAGCGTGCGGATATGTGAACCGTCGACGTCGGCGTCGGTCATAATAATGATTTTATGGTAACGCAGTTTATCAATATTAAAGCCACCGTGACCAATTCCGCATCCTAATGCGGAAATCATTGTACCCACTTCTGTGTTTTGTAGTACTTTTTCCAAGCGTGCTTTCTCTACATTAAGGATTTTACCTTTAATCGGTAGAATGGCTTGAAAACGGCGATCGCGGCCCATCTTTGCAGATCCACCTGCAGAATCACCCTCAACAAGATAAATTTCGCAAAATTCCGGGTTTCGCTCTTGACAATCTGTAAGCTTTCCAGGAAGTCGGGAGCTGTCAAGTGCTGACTTTCTCAGAGTAAGCTCTCTTGCTTTTCTAGCGGCTTCACGAGCTTGAGCAGCTAGAATTGCTTTATCTGAAATGCCTTTAGCAACCTGAGGATTTTCTGCTAAGAATGTCGCGAGCTCCTCACCCACGATCTGCTGAACCACAGAGCCTGCATCACTATTGCCTAATCGTTGCTTCGTTTGGCCTTCAAACTGAGGATTCGCCACTTTTACGGAGATCACTGCCGTAAGCCCTTCTCGCATATCTTCGCCAGAGATCGAAATTTTATCATTTTTAAGAAGGTTATTATTTTTAATATACTGATTTAATACCCGTGTAAGAGCTGTGGAGAAACCAGTGAGGTGCGTTCCCCCATGCCTTGTAGCAATGTTATTTACATAGGAGTAAATCGTTTCGGTATAAGTTTCATTCCACTGCATTGCCCCTTCAAACTCGATGGGACCATCGTCACCCTGGCGAGTACCGTAAAAATAGATAGGTGTTGGAAATAAAGGAGTTTTGTGTTCGTTCAGGTAGTTAACAAAAGAGACTAATCCCCCCTCATAACAAAAATTGGCATCATCTTTATCTTCACTGCGTTCATCCGAAAAGTAGATGTTGATACCCTTATTAAGAAAGGCAAGTTCTCTCAGGCGCTTAGCTAGAATATCATAATCAAAATCAGTGATCGACATTACAGTTTCATCAGGCCAGAAGGTTACTTTCGTACCTCTTTTTTCTGTTACCCCTACTTGACGAGTTGGAGAGACAACTTTTCCTTGAGCGAACTCAATTTCATAGATTTTGCCTTCCTTATGAACCTGCACAACCATTTTTTTAGAAAGGGCGTTAACGCATGATACTCCCACCCCATGCAAGCCGCCAGACACTTTATAGGTGTTCTTATCAAACTTTCCCCCTGCATGGAGGATTGTCATCACGACTTCAAGCGCCGTCACTTCTCTTTGCTGTTTTTGAGACTCTTTTTCGTGGCGTTCAACAGGAATTCCTCGACCATTATCTTCAATCGTACAGGATTTATCTTTATGGAGTGTGACCCAAATTGCTGTACAGTAGCCGGCCATGGCTTCATCAATACAGTTGTCAACAACCTCGTAAACTAATTGATGCAATCCATTAGACGCTGTGTCCCCTACATACATACCAGGACGTTCTCTTACGGCTTGTAAGCCTTCCAAAACGGTAATGGAACTCGCGTTATATTCCTTAGCCACCTTAATGCCCTCATTAGTTTCACAAGTTGTCATATTAAGCATAACAGTCCTTCATCAAAAAACTTACCCTATAATTATATCCTATTTACCCTATGCGAAACAAGATCGTTTTGATCTCAATTTTAGGAAATTTTTTTCGTAAAATAGTGAGAATTTTTGGCTTATCATTTTGGTTTAACAAGCTGTAAAGCGTTGAGTTGCGAACCACTACCAAGAGAACTCCGTCCTTGAAAGAAACAGCCCTTGTCATGGAAGCCAGTTGCGGTCCTATCACATCGGGCCAAGCTGCCAGCACCAGATCAGGCCTATCGCTAAAATGCTCAGTTATCTGTTCCAAAACGCAAGGTAAAACGTCGCTTATTTTATGAGTCGTTAGCTTTTGTCCATCATAGTTTTTAGGTGTTCTCGGAAGCTTTTTCACCTTGCTCCTTTCTTATTTACGGGCATGGCAACAATTGTAGCAGATTATCAATAGACTGTTAATAGATTCCTTAGGAAAATCGATCTTTCTTTATAATATGTACCCATTTTTCTTAAGCCATTCTGTCTTGAAGAAAAACTTATCTATTCTTTAAATAACTTTAATATTCTTCTTAGAAGTTAATAAAAAAAATAAGAGGAATTTTATGACTACTATTCAAAAAGTTAGCAACAACATTCATCACCCAAGCACTCAAATCGTTCCCAACAATAACCGCTCAACACGCGCTTTTGCTCATTTATGGACTTACTACAAAGATGCGCAACCCGAATTATATACAAGGTGCTCTAAGCCGATACTGGAAGAAGTGCAATCCTCAAAGCTTTCCTGTCTGTTAAAAAAAATTACCAAGCCCTGGTTTTACTGCCAGCAGCAGAAAGACAATCAAGAAAGGACTCGAAAGCCGTTATTAGAGCGCATTTTTAGCCGTCAAAAAACTTTAACCTTCGGACCAGAGGATTTTGATTCGAGCTTAGAATCTTCAACAAGTAGCCTTAGCCTTAGCCTTAGCTCAGAGGATTCTTATATTGACAAAGATGCATTGTTAGAATTGAATTTTTAAGGTGGTTTGATCGATAACTCAATCGCTGCCACCTTTGTGCTAACTATTTAGGTATCGATTGTCGTTAAGACTATTCCCTTGCTGAAGAGCTTTGGTACTGGTGATTGATCAAATTTAGGCTTCAACAAAGATCTGTTGGCAATCTAGATTAGGGAGAGCCATAAACACTCCCCATACCTTATTTCCCAGCAAAACTTGCGTTTAAAACGGGCTTTGGCAATTGGAAGACAACATCTTCAATGGTATAAACCACGTCCTCAACGGATGACACTCCTAAGTCGATGAGTTTTTTGATACATTTTTGAACAATAGCTTCTGGTGTAGATGCACCTGCCGTTAACCCTATGACATTAACCTTTTCTAACCATGCGGGTTGAATTTCCTTCTCATCATTAATCAGATAAGAAGGAATATCTCGTTTTGCAGCTAACTCTCTTAGGCGATTTGAATTAGAACTCGTAGGATCACCCACAACCAAAACCAAGTCAGTGAGATCAGTAATTTCTGCTAAGGCAAGCTGCCGATTAGTTGTTGCATAACAGATTGAAGAACTGGGCAATGTTTCAATATGGGCATACTTCGTTTTTAAAGCTTCGGTGATATCTTTAACGTCATCTAAGCTTAGGGTGGTTTGCGTAATATAAAACAACTTGTCTTCACTAGAAAAGTTGAGCTTGTCGACATCTTCTACAGATTCAACAATCGTTGTCACCTCGGGTGCTTCCCCTGCTGTACCAATAATTTCAACATGGTTGCGATGCCCGATCAGAATGATTTGATACCCCTGGGCGGCAAATCTTTTAACAGCCGAATGTACTCGCGTCACAAGTCCGCAGGTGGCATCTATCTCAACGAGTTGACGTTCCTTAGCTTGCTCTCTTACCAAAGGAGAGACCCCATGAGCTGAATAGATAAGCCTTGCGCCTACAGGAACATCTTCCAAATTTTCAATAAAAATAGCACCTTTCGTCCTTAAGTCGTCCACAACATATTTATTGTGAACAATTTCATGCTTAACATAAATGGGCGCTCCCCAGAGTTGTAATGCTTTTTCAACGGTGTCAATAGCGCGTTCTACTCCGGCACAAAATCCCCTAGGCTTGGATAACAGCAGCTTCATAATCATATTTCCTTAATTTAACTTGAAAGAAGTATAGGAAAACCAGAAGCATTTGTAAATTACTTTTGAAATTTCTTAATTTCCTTGATCAGGCCACTACAAGCATCTTCTAGCACATCTAAGGTGTACTCAAAAGCGGCATCCCCGCCGTAGTAAGGATCATCAATGGGTTGTCCCTTGTAAGCTGTTCCAAAAGCAGTCATAAGGTGAATTTTAGCTTTGTGTTGTGGGTCTTTAGCAAATTGATGAAGACACTCTAACACCTCATGATCAGCAGCTAAAATATAATCGAAATGATCGAGAAAGTTCTCGTCAAACTTCTTTGCTCTTCCTGAGAGGATGAGTCCCCTCACTTGAGCTGCATTTCTTATTCGAGCGTCGGGCAATTCACCGACATGCCAATCCCCTAATCCACAGCTATCAACGTAGATCTCAAGATCGCTTTCTTCTGCCATTCGCTTAAGCACACCCTCTGCGGCCGGTGATCGACAAATATTCCCCAAACAGACAAATAAAACTCTAGTCATTCTCGCGTGCTCATGCTACATCTGTTGCACAACGAAAGCCATAGGTGCCATTGACTGTGCCGGGATTGTTTCTATGCCGCTTAGAGCAGCGCAGATCTTCTTTTAAACTTTTCCAGCACCCCCCTTTAAGAACACGATAAACACCTTGGTATGGCCCCTTAGGGTTTTCGGGCTCCTGCATGGATACTTCATAATAATTATATCCGTACCAGTCTTGGCACCACTCGTAAACATTTCCAGCCATATCATATAGGCCATACCCATTAGGAGCATAGCTCATTACAGCCGTAGTGTCGGAGCTAAAAAAATTACCTTGCGATTTTTCAATATCCATACCTGTTGGGAATAAAAAGCTTTCATTGCCACCACGAGAGGCTATCTCCCATTCTGCTTCAGTGGGTAGTCTTTTTCCTACCCATTTAGCATAAGCGATCGCGCCATACCATGTAACACCAACAACGGGATGTCTAGAATAACCGGATTCAATGCTTAATTTTCCGCCTGTGCGTTTAATTCTTGAATCTCTCATTCTTATAATATCATTGTGGTTGCTATCCTTTTCACCGCCCATTGCTTCTAAAAAGCGTACAAACTGTTCATTGGTGACAGGGTGGATATCAATAGCAAAACTTGCTAGTGTAATCTGATGCCTTGGCATCTCATCGCGATTGCCATCCGTACTCCCTCTGAAGAAAGACCCCCCTTTTATCACAGACATTTCAGTGAGCATGGGTTGAATATTTTTATCTTCCTTTTGCTCAGGAACATATTGCTTAACGGTTGTATCAACTACAAGTGATGCTGCCGGGTCTAAATCCGGTATCGGTCTTTCTATTTTCGGGACATGGATGATAGGGCGAAGCTTCTCTTCATGGATGCTTTCCCGCAAAATCGATTCAATGAGCGCTTCTTGCTTAGACTCGTTTTTGACAGCAGTTAATAACGGAATGAGAGTCTCAGACCTTTTTTTGGGGTTAACATGTAAACAGCTTTTTACAAGGTTGTCCCAATTCCATTTGAGCCCGCTAACTTCAGAAGGTAGAGCAAAAATACCCTCAGGATACTCACCGGTTAAGAGATGATAAGCCAGAACTCCAAATGCATATGTATCTGTTGTTGTATCAACGTTGGCGGCTAAGTCAAACCTTTTTTGCTCTGGGGCCATAAAGGCGTAGTTTTGCATAAAGGAAACTTGCAAAGAAGATAACTTACTTACCTCCTGGGGTGGATTTGGATAGCGATCCAGTCCACTCTTTTGAAAGATGATACTAGATAACCCGAGAGATTCGCCAACCGTTTTCAAGGTCCTTGTTAAAACGGCTTCTGGACCAACAATTTTAGATAAGCCGAAATCACTTAGATAAAGTTTTAGATCATCTTTTTGAGGAGCGATTAAAATATTATTTAACTTTAGTCCCCTATGCAGCATCGCTTTCTGGCCTACTCTTTTTCCGTGGGCGTAATCCAATGCATCGGCAACCTGGTAGAGGATTTTATAAACTAGCTCCTCTTCTAACCTTGTGCCTTTGGCAGCTAAAAATTGTGCTAAGTTGGTAGGCTCGGTAAACTCATCAACCACACAATCTGTTACGAGGAAGTAATGTCCCTGCGAAAAAGAAATGTTATGAATTTTTACAATATTAGCGTGCTCAAGGGTGGATAAGAGCGCAACTTCTTCTTCAAAGCGTTGGATAAAGTGACGGTCTGTGGAAATCTCCTCTGGCAAAAGCTTGATCACATACTGCTTTTTCATAAAGCGATGCTCAGCTAAAAAAACAGCTCCAAGCGATCCTTGGCCGATTTGCTTGATTACCTGGTAATCTCCAAGAAAACGCGTTTCCATTTAAAATCTACTCCTTCAAAGCTTGCTTCTGATTGATAAACTCTTCTGCTGCATCCAGTGTTCTACTAAAAGGATACCATTCTCGAGCTTTTTTAATAAGTTTCTTTGCTAAATCTAAGTAGCCATAAGCAAACAACTCGTCAAAATAAAAGGGTAGCTCCGTTCTAGGTATGATTGTGCCTTGGGTCATTAGATCTTGCACATTTTTCATAACGACCGGCCCTTTGTTATTGCTAAAGATAATTTCTAGTTTATACAAACTGAAATCTTTGGAATTTTCCTCTTTAGCTTTTTCTATATTTTGTAAGATTAATGCTCGCTCCTGCTCTTTTTCATCCTGATCACTAGCTAGCTCAAATAATTTAGCGTGAATCAATATTTTACCTTTGTAGGCTAAATAGTTTTCAGGAAGTCTTCGGTAAGAATCATAGAACAAATCAAAAAAACGGTCAAATTGACTCAAGTTAGCATAAGCAATCCCAACAAGATATCCAAGTTGATAATAATGAGGGCGAGAATGGATGAGTGTGGCGTACTTGTCTTTTATTAATTCCCCTGACTCATAGGGGGAGTTTCTTGGATTGAGATAGATCGCTAAAGCATCATTATAGGCGTTAACTTCCTCAGCACTTATCGAATAGCTTTTAACCAAAGGAGCCTTTTGTAAAAGACGCGCGTAAGCTCTTAAAGCCTCCTTAAGGCGATCATCTTTATAGAGAGCCAAGATTTCTTCTTTGCGTTCTTGATAGTTTGGAAACTCTGCATGACTTATCACTTGGGTTTGTGTGAGAACATAAGACAGAGTGATTAACATCAATTTTTTTTTCATAAAGCACATCTATACTCTATCTTAAGTTTCTTAACAACAAGTTATTGCCTGCTCTTCTTTCTTTTCTACGCCAGTTGGTCTCTCTTTTTTTGCTTCAAAGAACTAAAGCTCTATGGTCACCTCGCTTAAATTTGAACTTGAACAATCATCTATAGCTTACAAAACTCCCCTACAATGGACTGCCTTATGTCCTGCGCTGCTGCAGTTGCACCTGTACTCTCTAAGGAAATCTTAAGTCAAAGGGTTGGTAGTCATTTGCTTCTAAACAAAGAAAAAATCAATTTTAGGTTTATTATGGAGAGGAGCTCGTAACATGCCTCTCCTACTGTCTTAAGCATCACCTCTATCCTGATTGTGTTTATAGGGCATTTAGGGTCAGTTATAACCCTTGTTTCTATATACTTTATCTGATAAATTAGATCTTTTTATTATAGGTATTTAGGAGAATCATGGATAAAAGAACAGTGCTTTTTGTTATTGCGATGAGCTGTGCCCTTTTCTTAGTGAACTTTTATTTTCACAGACAGCACGAAGAGGACCTTAGAATATGGCACCGTCAGCAGATAGCAAAAAAAGAAGATAAGCTAAAAAAGATTAATGCCGAAATCCACTCTCAAACAATTTCTCTAAGTCACCTACCAATCGTAGAAATTTACAGCGATGAACAAACAACCCAGCCAATCTCCAAAGGCTTCTTAAGCGGACAAAGTATCCTTACTTTTGGAGATCTGAAAAATCAGCCTTCACAAATATACGTTAAGTATAATGGAGATGTCCAAAGCTTTGCTTTGGTCCAAGAGACTTTCCCTCAATCACTTGTTGTCTATTCTAAAGACAAAAGTTCAATCTTACAGGTTGGTGAATTAAGTGATTTTGGTGATTACTCTTTACAACTCCTCTCGTTTAATCCAGATAAAAGTTGGCCAGGTCAATACGCCGAAGGACAGCTAACAATACTAGAAGAGCAGGCTCTTAAATTGACAAATGAATTACAAGAGAACTCAAGTCAGGCAACATTCCCTAACTTTAATGCATTGGCATTAATGAAAATTAAAAATGAATGGTTACCTGTGGGTGTCGTTAACTCCCATGACAAACGAATGATTTTTCTCGATGATCTAGAGCATCTTAATGTCAAAAGCCTTTCTCCAGCAGGTCGATCTATTGGGTTAACAACGGAGAAACCAGAAGAACAGTTTTACGTGCTAGAAAATCAGTATCAGCAACTTGTTTTTTCTAACTATGGAGGGGCGCTCAAAGAGATTAACCTGCCTTTTGGGAGTGAGAATGACAAACTGAGTGTCGTTAAAGAAATTGAGTTTGATCGCGACATGGTAGAACATCACCCTCAAAATGCTCATTTCCCTGCTCATGGTTTTTATACCCCGGGGCAAAACCCAGAAGGGCCATTTACCAAGCATGAACAAGGAAAAATCGGTGGTTATTATCCTCTCATTAGAAGAGATCTTATCCAAGATGCAAAATATAAATCCGTTCGTGTCCCACCTCGCTACTATGCATTAAATATTGTATCAGAATTCCCCGAAGTAGCGGAGCTGGTTTATGAGGTAACGAGTTTTGAAAAGAATCGCATTGTTTTTGAATCTCAAGGCAGCCACCGTAAAATTACTAAAATATTTTCTATTTCTGATGAAACTCAAGGCGGTCCATATACTATTGATTTGACGGTAAAGGCGGAGGGGGATAGCCGGGGCCTATGGATTACTTCAGGAATCCCTGAAGTAGAGTGGATTTCAGGAGGACCCGCACCTTCTCTTAAATACCGCGTTACCAGAAAAGGTAAGTCTGATGTCGAATCTGTTGACCTCCCCAAAGATGCCATCACGGTGACTTCCTCGACTCCTGATTGGCTTTGCAATTCTAACGGCTTTTTTGGCATAATCCTAGATGCTCTTACAGAGGTCGGTGCAGGTTACCGTGTACAAACGGTTCCTGGATCTGTCGTTCCTTCTAGACTAGTTGAAATCGATCAAGAATACCAGCTCTATGATCCGGCGAAAATGCCAGGATATATGATGTTACTACCCTTGAAAAGTAGCGGCGGTGCCATGCAGTTCCGTGTTTTTGCTGGTCCCTTCTCTGAATCTGTTTTGAAAGAAGTTGATAAAACCTATTCTAACCCTGAAACGGGATATAACCCCGACTACATCGCCTGCCAAACTTTTCATGGCTGGTTTTCTTTTATCTCTGAGCCATTTGCTAAATTCCTGTTCTTCCTTATGAAAGGTTTTTACAAATTAACGAGCTCTTGGGCTTTCTCAATCATTTTGCTAACAGTCGCTTTAAGATTGATGCTATACCCTCTAAATGCATGGTCGATGCGTTCGACAATTCAGATGCAGAAAGTAGCTCCTGAGATTAAAGCTATTCAGGATAAATATAAAAAAGATCCTAAAAAAGCGCAGATGGAGATCGTTAATCTGTATCGTGACCGAGGGATTAATCCATTATCAGGGTGCCTTCCTCTTTTAATTCAGATGCCTTTTTTAATAGGGATGTTCGACCTTTTGAAATCAACATTTGAGTTACGGGGAGCAAGCTTTATTCCTGGATGGATAGATGATTTATCGGCTCCTGATGTCCTATTTAGTTGGAGCCATCCGATCTTTTTTATTGGTAATGAGTTTCACCTATTACCCTTCTTACTCGGAGCCGTTATGTTCTTACAACAAAGGATGATGGCGCCTGCTGTCAATACCAATGAAATGACAGAGCAGCAAAGGCAACAAAGAGCAATGGGAAATATGATGACTGTCGTTTTTACCTTAATGTTCTACAATTTCCCATCGGGATTAAATATTTACTGGCTTTCTTCTATGCTTCTTGGCATGCTGCAGCAGTGGTGGACATCCGTTCAATTAAAAAAGCAAGAAGTAAAAGGCTTAGTTTCTAAGAAAGCTGAGGTAAAGGGAGGAAAACGATAGACAATGAAAGCTTGGGAAGAATTTCTTAAGCGCTTAGAAAATGATTTTGGAGTTGAGACCATTAGAAAGTGGCTTCGCTCCTTAAAAATACAGCGCTATGATGCTTGCAACCTCTATCTGGAAGCTAAAGATACTTTCCAAGCTTTATGGTTTGAAGAACACATTCGCCCAAAGGTGGTTGCCTCTTTCTTTAATAATAATAACAAGCGAATCAAGGTTCACTTAAAAATTGGTTCTGCACTCGCCGATAAGAAAAAAGAGCGAACAGCAAAACCTAAGAATATGAAAGAAGAGCTTACTTTCACCTTTCATGATCCCGATCCTCTGCTTACTTTTGATAATTTTATTGTTTCTGAGGCTAACATTCTTCCCTACAGGCTTCTTAATGACTCACCTGACTCCTTCAACCCTGTCTACCTTTATGGAAAATCGGGATCTGGAAAGACCCACCTTTTAATGGCTTTAGCGAATAAGCTTAGGAGCAAAGGATTAAAAGTTAACTATGTAAGAGCAGAAACCTTCACAGAGCATGTTGTTTCAGCAATAAGGGCAGGCGAAATGGCTTTATTCCGACAGGCTTATCGAAACTTAGATGCTTTCATTATTGACGATGTTCATTTATTCGCTAAGAAAAATGCCACTCAAGAAGAATTTTTCCATACATTTAATACGTTACACATGGCAGGTAAACAAATTTACCTAGCAGCAAATTGCGCCCCTTCTGAACTCAATTCGATAGAACCGAGACTTGTCAGTCGATTTGAATGGGGTATTGTGTTGCCTTTAGTGTTAGCTAGCGAGCATGAACTCCCACTTTTGTTAAAAAAGAAAGCCGAGTCACTCCACTATCCCCTACACCCCAAAGTTGCTCATTTTCTGATCGATTCTTTTAAAAGTTCCCCTAAGTCGGTGATTAGAGCTTTAGAGGCTCTTATTTTGCGTTCACATATTAATGAGGAAAAAAGCCTCACATTTAAACCCATGACAGTTCCTCTCGCTAAAAATTATCTCTCAGATTTACTGCTCGCTGAAAGTCAGTCTCAATTAACCCCTGAAAAAATTATTAAACTGTGTGCTGAACATTATGGGATACGCTCGGAGGATATTTTAGGAAAGGCGCAAAAGAAAGAGTGCGCACAACCAAGGCAGGTAGCGATGTATTTCTGTCGCCACCATCTCAAGTATCCATTTACAAAGATAGGTGAACTCTTCTCAAGAGACCACTCAACGGTGATGACAAGTGTCAAGTTGATTCAAAAATCATTAGATGCAAGAGATAGCTTAGTTGAGCCAGCTATCTCTGCAATTTCAAAAAAACTTCATTAAGCCCTGTTTTTGTGAGCTTAATTGCTCCTTAAATCGGAAAACCTTATGAGCGATTAAGCCTGCTGACCTAATCGCTTTATGTGTATCCGACACCCTAAGTTAACCTAAACAAGGTTTTTGGCAACAGGCTTAGGTCCGAGAAGTGAGAGGATCCGTATCAGTGCTTTGCAGCGCAATGGGTTGAGCTGAAGGTGTTGGCAAGTCACCCTCCTGCTTTGTTTCTTGCTCTACATCTTCAGATTCTTCTACTTGTTCCAATGGATTATTTTCAACACCTTCTGCCCCATCTGAGCTTGAAGATTCGACTTCTTCAGAACTAGAGGATTCAGGTTCCCCTGCCCCAATCTCTTCTTCAGAGCTAGAGGTTTCAGATTTCTTGCCTGTTCTGGGATCCTCCTCAAGCTTAAAGGAAATAGAAGGGTGGGTTTCTTGCGGGAGAACTTCCTGAGACTTTTTAATGCTAAGCGCTGGAGAAAAGATAGCGCTTGCAACCCCATGAATCGCATGGATTGTTGCGCATACAACAGCATCCATTGATCCAAACAAAGAGAGCACGACAATATCAAATAAGTTTCCCGGGGTCGGTGATTTTTTTATTTCTGCAGCTGAGTTCTTAATGAGTTCGGCTATTTCTTTAAATTCACTCCTTGCCTTGTGGCATGACCACTTAAAAGCTAAATTGCGACTGCGCTTCACAGGTGATGAGGGATCGCTGTGAATGCCTAATTCTTTGAGAACAACGTTTAAAGGATCTCTTCCAACATTTAAAGAAATTCTTTCTACCATTTATTAACCTTTAATTAAAATTAAATCCTATTATAACAAAATTATCTTTGATTTACAAGAAGAGTTGCTTGACGAAACAAGCTTCTATGTTTATTTTCAAGAAAAAGGTAGTTATTTATGGATTATAGAATCATTGATCAGTTAGATATTCAATCTCCTGAGGGAAAGGCCTTGGCGGTACTAGGCAGGAAGGAAATCGTTTTTGCTGAAAAGGAGATGCCTGGCCTCATGACAATCAGAAGGACGTATGCCCCTCTGCAACCCCTTGCAGGAGCGAGAATCGCTGGCTGCCTACATATGACCATAGAGACCGCAGTTCTTATCCAAACGCTTGTAGCTCTTGGTGCATCCGTGCGCTGGTCCTCTTGCAATATCTTCTCTACTCAGAATCAAGCAGCTGCAGCGGTTGCAGCAGAAAACATCCCTGTTTTTGCATGGAAGGGGATGACATTTGAGGAATATGAGTGGTGTATCTCCCAGACGTTATTTTTTGGAGACGAACCTTTGAATATGATTTTAGATGATGGAGGCGATCTAACAAACTATGTTCATGAAAAACGGCCTGAACTACTCCTCGGCATTAAAGGAATTACTGAGGAAACGACTACCGGTGTTAGAAGTCTTAGGAAACGAGCGCTTCAGGGTACTTTGGGAGTACCGGCAATTAACGTGAATGACTCTGTCACAAAATCTAAATTCGATAACTTTTACGGTTGCAAGGAGTCGTTAATCGACGGCTTAAAAAGAGGAACCGATGTAATGATTGGAGGGAAAACCGTTGTCATAGCTGGGTATGGTGATGTGGGTAAGGGTTGTGCAGAAGGGCTTAGAGCCTATGGTGCAAGAGTGATTATTACAGAGATCGACCCCATCTGTGCTTATCAAGCTGTGATGGACGGATTTCCTGTGATGACTATGGAACAAATGGCTCCATTCGCTGATATTTTTGTAACCGCCACTGGCTGCATTAATGTCATCAATGGCAATCATATGGAAAGAATGAAAGATCACGCGATTGTATGTAACATTGGCCATTTTGATACAGAAATTGATGTGGCTTGGCTAGATAACCACCCTGATATTACAAAACACGCGATTAAACCCCAGGTTGATTGTTACGAATGGACGCAAAGAAAAAAAAGCCTTATTCTTCTTTCCGAGGGACGTTTAGTCAATTTAGGATGCGCCACGGGACATCCATCTTTTGTCATGTCAAACTCCTTCAGCAATCAAGTATTGGCGCAAATTGAGCTATGGGGTAGTCAGGATAGGAAACCTGTTAAGGTCTATCGTTTACCTAAAACGATCGATGAAATGGTAGCAAGGCTTCATTTGCCACACCTAAGGGCTAATTTAACGATTTTGACACAAGAACAAGCAGACTACCTAGGTCTTTCTATACAAGGCCCTTACAAATCAGATGACTATCTTTACTAGCAAAAAACAAGAAAATCAATCGCAAGAAGATGATTTTCTTTCTAAAAAAAAACAATTTTGCTATAAACTAGAACGTGATTTCGGAGTATAGCGCAGTTTGGCTAGCGCGGCTGCTTTGGGAGCAGTAGGTCGGGGGTTCAAATCCCTCTACTCCGAACTCCTACTTTTACAAGGTTATTCCAAACATGCCAATATCCTGGTTTTATTGGGATCCAAATCCTGTTGCCTTCACAATCCCTTTCATCAATCTACCCGTATTTATTTATGGGTTGTTTTTTGTTGCAGGTTTTTTCTTAGGCTATTACATCCTTCTCCCTATCCTCACTCAAAACTTGGCTATCACAGCAAGATCAAAAAATCAGGATCTTCGTCAGCTTGCTCAAAAGTTAATTGACAAACTAGCTTGGTTTGTCATTGGTGGAACTGTTATTGGTGCAAGACTTGGCCACGTCTTTTTTTATGACTGGGATCGCTATAAGCACAACTTAATTGCTATTTTAAACACCCGTGAAGGAGGGCTTGCAAGCCACGGAGGAGCCATTGGAGTGATCTTATCTCTATTATGCTTTTACCACTTCGTTTTAAAAAGATTTGCCTCCACCTCCCTACTACAACTAATTGATATGATCGTCATCCCTGCAGCACTAGTGGGTTGTTTTATTAGGATTGGTAATTTTTTTAATCAGGAGATTGTTGGAATTCCATCACAAGCACCTTGGGCTGTTGTTTTCGGCCATCCTGCGGATGGAGGTGCTATCATCCCAAGACATGCCGTACAACTTTATGAGGCTGCTGCTTATCTGTTCATATTTATCAGTTTGTATAGTCTCTGGCAATGGAAAAAAATGGCCCTTCCGCAAGGGGTGATTAGTGGGCTATTTTTCCTATTAGTTTTTTCTTCACGATTCGTACTGGAGTTTTGGAAGGCAGAGCAAACAGCAATTATTGATCAAAACTTTTTACAAATGGGACAAATTCTAAGTCTACCATTTATTTTCCTAGGCATTGCTTTACTCATTTATGCCAGAAATTCTCACAAACAAACTTTCAAATCCTTTTAAAAAAATTCCTGCCCTATTAATCTCATGAAATAATATTTTGAGATTAAGAAATGGCTACTTTTGACACCGATGATTCTGCCCCTTTGCCCGAATTGCCGTCTGCAAATGGCAAAAGAAAAAAAATTATTCTACAGCTATCAGCGATTCTTCTTATAATTACTTTCTGTACTTTTCTTTACTATTGGTTTTTTATCCGCCTTTATGAAACAACGGATGATGCTTATGTGGGAGGGTTTTCTATCAATTTGAGCACCCAAATTGATGGCATGGTGACAGGTTTTTTTGTCAATGATAGCGAGTATGTAGAAGCAGGCCAACTCATCGTAGAACTAGACCCAACAGATTGGCTAGTTGCACTAGAGGAAAGTAAGGCTCAGCTAGCTCTGGCAGCTCGCCAGGTTGCCGCCAACGTTGAGGATGTGGCTCAAAAAAAAGCTGCTTTAGAGTTAGAAAAAGCTCGTCTTAAAAGAGCTCAACTAGACTTTGAACATCGACTAAAGTTAGTTAATACTCAAGCAATCTCTAAAGAAGATTTTGAACATGCACAGACCGATCTACAAGCTGCTGAAAGCTCGGTTCAATTAGCCTATCACCAACTGCAATCCGCACTCTTAACTCTTGGGACAACTGCTCCCCAAAATCACCCTACGATTGAGGTAGCTAAGCAAAATGTTAAAGATCATTATATCAATTTACAACGATGTCGCATTTTAGCGCCTGTCTCAGGCTATATTGCTCAGCGAAGTGTAGAGGTTGGAGACTGGGTTAGAAAAGGGATTCCAATGCTTAGTATCATTCCTCTTGATGGCCTTTGGGTGGATGCCAACTTTAAAGAAACACAGTTAGGGTCTATGCGTGTCGGTCAAGAGGTTACCATTACAACAGACATCTATGGCCGTTCCAAGGTGTACAGAGGGAGCATTGCCGGTATCATCGCGGGCACAGGTAGTGTTTTTTCACTGCTCCCCCCTCAGAACGCGACAGGAAATTGGATAAAAATTGTTCAAAGAGTACCTGTACGCATTTTTTTAAATCCAAACGATTTAAAAGAACATCCATTGGTACTTGGCCTTTCAGCTTATGTCAGTGTCAATTTAAGAGATACTTCCGGACCATTTTTAGCTCAAAAAAATCAATCACCAAAAACTTCAATTGAAACAGGTATTTATCATCTATCTTTAGAAGAAATTGAAAAAGAATCTGAAAGAATTATCAAGGATAATTTAAGCTTTGCAAAAAGATAAACAACTTTCACCTGTTATCCTTTTTTTAATTACAATTGCTCTTAGTATGGGGACTTTTATCCAGATTCTTGATACCTCAATCGCTAATGTAGCCGTGCCATTTATATCAGGAGATCTTGGAGCAAGCTCAGAAGAAGGAACGTGGGTCATTACTTCATTTGCGGTGAGTAATGCCATTGTATTACCCTTAACGGGATTACTAGCTAAACGCTTTTCTGAAGTGCGTCTTTTTGTGGCCTCAACAGCACTTTTTTCGCTTACTTCTTGGTTGTGTGGCCTATCTTGGAATCTTCCCGTTTTAATTTTTTTTAGAATTTTACAGGGAGCTGCTGGAGGTGCTTTAATTCCCCTGTCTCAGAGTCTTTTGCTTCAACTCTACCCGCAGGATAAGAAAGGAATTGCGCTTGGCATTTGGTCAATGATTGTCGTCACCGCCCCGATCGTTGGCCCCATTCTTGGAGGTTGGCTTACTGATAATTATGGCTGGCGATGGATCTTTTATATTAATATCCCGTTGGGAATCACATCTGCTCTTTTAACATGGATGATTCTCTGGGGAACTGTTGATCATAGAAAATCGCAAGAACCTATTGATTATGTAGGTTTCCTTCTGCTCTTTATTGCTGTTGGGGCCTTACAAATTCTTCTTGATAAGGGTAACCAAGAAGATTGGTTTAAATCAAATTACATTAATCTATTAGCCGTTGTCTCCTTCCTGGGTTTTTACTTCTTTATCCCTTGGAACCTATATAGTCCCAATCCTGTTGTTAATTTTTCTTTTTTTAAAGACAAGAATTTCTTGATTGGTACAATCATCACCGCACTTGGCTTTTTTGTTTTCTTTGGAAGTGTTGTCCTTCTCCCTCTTTGGTTGCAAACACAAAATGGTTACACGGCAACATGGGCCGGACTAGCAGTGGCTCCAATAGGAATTTTTCCTTTAATCCTCTCTATGGTGATTGGCCACTATGTCAATATTATTGATCAGCGTTTAGTTCTAACTTTCAGCTACTTTGTGTTCTCAGTAACTTTTTTTTGGCTGGGCAGCTTTAATACAGATATCAGCTTCTTCCACATTACTTTGCCGCGTTTTATACAAGGGTTAGGGTTAGCAACTTTCTTCATCCCCCTTGTTACTCTCTCACTAGCTCATATTCCAAACGAACAGCTTGCAAGCGCATCGGGGATTTTCAACTTTATACGACTTTTGGCTGGTGGGGGCTTTGGTACTTCTCTATTTGTTACCCTTTGGTCAAGACGAGAAGACTATCATCATAGTTATCTTACTGAATCAATCACGCCCTACAACCCACTATCTCGACAAGTATTCCAGACCTTGTCTGAGCAACTTTATTTTGAGGGTTCAAGCGCGAAACAGTTTGTAGATAATATTTTGAGCCAGCAAGCCTACATGCTAGCTACAAATGATGTATTCTGGCTTTCCGGTTGGATTTTTCTCGCAATGATGCCTCTTATCTGGTTTCTTGACTCTCAGTTAAAGGTAGGTTATCAAGGAAGACACCACTCGGTGGGAGAATAATCTGATATTATTCTCCCACAATCTATTACGTTTTAGATATCTTTTATAATGAAATTTAATATTTTTAAGTTCTTGATTTATTAAAAGATTTATATCATAATAGCCTACTAGATTCATGGGAGAGCTAAAAATGGCAAGATTAATTTTTGATCATAACGATGAAGAGATAGAGCTAGAGGACGATTCGCCAATTGCTGAGGCTTGTGAAGAAGCCGGTGTTCCTTTTGCCTGTACAGAAGGCGTTTGTGGCACCTGCGTGGTCTTTGTAAAGACGGGGAAAGAAAACCTTACTCCCCCAACACGCGAAGAAGAAGATTTTTTAGGAGAAGGTACTTGTGACGAGCGTCTGGCTTGTCAATGTAAAATTAAATGTGGTAAAGTAAGGATTTCATTTTAAACTAAGGATTATTATGGCTGAAACAACCATCCATCCCCAAATGACTATTAACGAGATACTATCGGGTTACCCCCAGTATACCCAAAGACTTGCTCAAGAGCTTACCAATGCTGGCCTGCACTGCGTGGGTTGTGGAGCTGCACACGTAGAGACATTAGAGGCAGGTATGTTTGGTCACGGAAAAACCCAAGACCAAATCAACGACCTTGTTGATCGTCTTAACGCCATTTTAAACCTTCAAGTTGACACCTCTACGATCACCCTCACCCCTGAAGCAGCAGAACAATTTCTATTTTTTGCTCAGCAGGAAGGAAAAGCGGGATGTGGCTTGCGTTTTGGAGAGCAGTTAGCAGGTTGCAGTGGCTTCGAGTACATCCTAGACTTCTCAGAGAAAGCCACCTTGGACGACGAGGTCTTTATTTCCCAAGGGATTGAAATACATGTTGAACGAGCATTATTGCCTCGTCTAAAAGGTTGCTGTATTGATTACATAAAGGGCTTAAATAACTCTGGTTTTAAGGTGATCAACCCTAATGCCAGCTCCTCTTGCGGCTGCGGTTCGTCTCACGGCTATAGATAGTACCACCCTGCCTTATAAAGGTCCGATGAAGATCGGACTTTTCGTTCTAAAAAATAATTATACAAATTATTTCACATACTTTAATTAGTAGCTTTTAAATAGATCGTCTATAGACGGCCACCTATGTCATATGAGGTGAGCTTCAATTCTTAAGAGCTATTATGAATGATTCGATTGGGCAAAGTTTCGGATGCGTACCGGCAAATGATTTTGCAAAATTTTCCCTTTTTTCCCAAAATCCCCAGCAATTTGAGATACTAAACGATATCCGCTCGTTCTTATATCCGGTTAGTCAGCTAAAGGAATATCAGCGAAAGGAGGCATTAACTCAACGAATTGACCTTTTAGCACAAGTTGCCATAGTAACCGGAGATGGATCATTTATTCAAACAGCAAATAATCTCGCAAATATTTACATCCACTTAAACCCAAGTCGTTGTCAGTTGGAGACGTCGTGTTCTATCTTACAAAATTTTAACAGGGAATGGATAAATGAATTAAAAAAAATCCGCTTTCTATGGCAGAGAAGCCGCTCCTTTAAGTCAATGGTTACAAAATCCGTAGGCAAAGAGACTCAGTGTCTTTTAAATAGTTTGTTTTCGCAACAAACTCAAATACTACTGGCTCAAAAAGCTTACAGAATTAATGAAATGGTAAGGCATCTATTACCGTTGTGGGAGGATACCGACAATACCGACTATGGCTATTTGCCTATTCAAGTCGCAAGTGAGCTAGAAGAGATAGAGGAAGCTAACGATAGCTTAAGGGCTGAATGGCTATTTCAAACCGAAGAAATTCTTAAAAAAATTAAAATTTATCGCTCTCTTTCGAATCAAGAAGCGGTTCTTTTTCAAATTTCTAGAAGGATTATTGCCCTAGCAGCTTCGGCTCTCCTGACAGGTAACTCAACTTATCTTGCTTATGCCAAGAACATGACAGAAATAGTTAAAAAAATTACTCAATATCAAACCGAAGATTTAAACCATGCGATTCAATTTAACGATGAGGCCAACGCTATTTTTACATCCAAGCCCCCTTTCAAATCAACCTGGAAAACAAAACTAGGTAAACTTAAAAGAGATGTAGAGCAGTCCCAGCAGATGCAAGATTTTTTGCATGGGCGCAAGATAGCTACCGAAATATTTTCTAAAAAAGACCTTAGTTTCGTTATCCTCATCTATCATGAATATAAGAAAAGCCGTCGCTGCCTTAAACTAAGGTTCCATGAAGAAAAGAAGCACAGAAGCAGAAGCGGTTCCTTTGAATCAGGAAGAAGTGATGAATCAGGTCATTTTGATGCTTTCGGTGATCCGCGACCAGAAGGTCTCTCAGATATGACTAACCATCTTATTGAAGAGGAACACCCATACGATTCCCTGCTTTTTGGCGACAACGATTCTGATGAAGAGTTTGATAAAAGAAAAAAAGCGCATAGAGCACAAAAAGAAGGCAGATTAGAAAATTGGCTAAGAGATTGTTATCCAGTTGTTTATAAATGCTATTTGAATCAAAGTAAAGGCATTTTTTTATTTTTAAAAGACAATGATACTAAATATAACAAGCAATTATTGGAGGATTTTAAGGAAGTTGAAAGGAGAAGAAAACTAAAAAAATTTGAAAGGATATTACCAACATGCGAATCTGAAGAATGCCTATTTCACAGCAGAGATGATCACAGAAGAATTCACCTACAAAAATTGTCTCAAGATCATCGGTTTAACTTTAAGTTATTTGGCTTTTTTTTAACAAGAGAACCTGGAATTGTTGCCGGTTATCTAGAAGACACGCACTGTCACTCTTTTTTTAAATTTATAAAAAAAAATTATCCAGAAAAATTCTTACAAGCAACAAGTGAGAGGCACATTAAAACTTTGAGAAACACAAAACCATTTTCAGAGCAGGAAAAGGGAGGTGTGTTGGTTAGGAACGGCCTATCCGAAAACGATTTTATCCGATCTAAGGAATATGCATATCTACTACATGCCAACCGAAAATTAAAGACAGAATTTTCAGCGATGTTGAGTTTGTTTTACTCTTCCCCATTAGGGACGGATTATCAAGAGAAATCGAGTGAGATCCCTCTTCTAAAATTAGGAAAGGATATCCCAGGAGTGATTTCTAGACTTGAGTCCGAAAATGATGAAGTAAGGATTAGGATGCTTAAAATAATGGATCATCTCTATGCAAAAGTGCCTGACATCTTCTGTATGAAGAGAGAAAAGGTCCACTGATCGGTTGTTATTATATCAATAACGTGTTAGATTAACTTTAAATGAGAAATTCGATATTTATATATTTAAATATATCCATCTCATCTAAATATTATTATGAATGGACTCTCCCTTACTCTTTTGGCCTCTGGCTGTTCCGCATTGGCCAACTTTTTTTTTAGGAAAAATTCTTCTGAGTCAAAGGTGCCCGCAACACCTAATCTCTATCTTTTGGTTTATTTTTTCTTTTCATTTATCATTTCTTTGATCATCTATCGCGAAATTCATATGGCAACTCCCAGCTGGATTATGATTGGTGTTGGTTCTCTTGTTGGTATGTTAAACACGGTTTTGATGCGAATAACCTCCAAGGCCTTAAGCAGCGGGCCCGCTGGCTTGACGTTTGCCTTTCAAAATGCTAGTGCTATTTTTCCGGGAATTTTCCTATTTTTTACTTTTGGGGTAGCTTATGGTTTTACCTTTAGTCTAACCCAGGTGATCGGATTATTTTTAGTTCTTTTTGGCCTTTATTGGGGATGTCGAACCGAAGGTGGGGCCAGTCTTAATATGACATGGCTTAAGTATGCACTAGCTTGCTTTGTTGTTCAAATCTTAGCCTTTTCGCTCATGCAGGTCCGCTGTGTCCTCTTTGATTGCGAGAGTGTGCCCATCCGACAAGAAGACGATATCTGGTTTATGCCAGCACAATTTGCGACAGCTACCCTTTTGCAAGGCTTTTGGTGTTTAAAAGAGTTAAAGAAAATGAATAAAAGCCTATTTTTCTATGGAGCAAGTGGAGGCTTAGCTAATGGAGGAGCTACTTGTCTATTACTTTTAGCCACAAAGTGGGCTTTGCCTTATGAAAAAACGATCTTATTTCCCAGTTTTTCGGTAGCGACGATCGTGCTATGTAATTTATGGGCTTACAAGCTTTACAATGAAAAATTTAACACTGTCACTAATGCTACCTGTGCGGTAGGAATTGCTATTAGTGCCCTAGCTTAAAAGTTAATCGGTCGCTTTAGCGCCGCTAAGCAAGCTTCTTTAATTGCTTCACTAAGAGTAGGATGGCCGTTTGGGCTATTGGCCAATTCCTCAACCGTGGCTTGTTTTTTTATCGCAAGCATCCCCTCAACAATTAACTCCGAGGCTTGGGCACAGAATAGGTGCATACCGATGATGCGCCCACTTCTTTTCTCTCCTATCACTTTAACCAACCCGTCACCCTCATCAATACATCTCGCTCTCGGATTGAATTTAAGCGGACAACTTCCCACAAAAATTTCTAGATTTTCCCTCAATGCTTCTTCTTCAGATAAGCCCACGGTAGCTACCTCTGGATGAGTGTAGATAATATTGGGAATCAAAGAGTAATCAACGAAAGGATTTAGACCAGCAATCACCTCTGCGACAGCCACCCCTTCTTCCGATGCCTTATGGGCTAACATTGGCCCTTCCACTAGATCTCCGATTGCGTAAATACCTGGATGCGTAGTTTCAAAATTAGCTTTAATTTGTATAAACCCTTTAGAATCTTTTCCAATTTTAGCATTATCAAGGCCAAGTCGTTGAGAAAAGGGCTTTCTTCCGATAGCAACTAAAAGCACATCTACCTCAACATCAAGATCTTTTTTGCTCTTAGTTGCTTTTAAAGCAACCCCACCTTTCGTCACAACCCCCTCTTTTAACCGTGTGTCAGTATGAATGCGCATTCCTTGCGAGATCAGAGATTTATGCAATTGTTTTGCAATGGTTAAATCTATACCCGAACAAATTTCAGGCAGCATTTCAATCATGGTTACTTCTGATCCTAAGCGGTGATAAACTGAGGCAAGTTCGACACCGATGACACCTCCTCCGATTACTCCCAAACGCTTGGGAACAGCTGGCAAAGATAACATTTCCGTTGAGGAGACAACCCTTTCTCCATCAAATGGCAAAAAGGGTAAAGCCATGGGCTCAGAGCCTGTGGCTAGAATAATATGCTCTGCCTCGATTAAATCATTATTTACTTTAATACGTTTATTTTCTACGAGAGTGGCCTCGCCATGAATGAGGGAAACGTCATTTTTCTTAAATAGATAATCAACACCATCAATCGATGCTTTGACGACTTGCTCTTTTCTTTGCATCATAGTGCTAAATTCAAAGCTCATCCCAGGAGATTGAATACCCAGTTTTTTACCCTTCGTGTCTAATAAATGAAAAATCTCTGTGGAGTAGAGCAATGCTTTAGACGGTATGCAACCTATATTCAAACATGTTCCCCCAAGAGACTTGTTTTTTTCAATGCAAGCCACCTTAAATCCCAGCTGACTGGCACGAATAGCTGCAACATAACCTCCGGGTCCCGAACCGATAACAACAACATCATACTTCATATTAGATTTCCAATAATAAACGAGCAGGATCTTCAAGGCATTGCTTAAGATGGACTAAAAAAGAAACCGCTTCTCGGCCATCAATCACCCGATGATCATAGGTCAAGGCGACATACATCATTGGACGAATTAAGATTTGATCACCTATGACCATGGGTCGTTTCGTAATCTTGTGCATACCCAGAATGCCTGTTTGTGGAGGTGAAAGGATAGGAGTCGATAGTAATGATCCAAACACCCCTCCATTGGTAATGGTGAACCCAGCACCTTGTAAATCATCAATAGAAATTTTTCCCTCTCTTGCCGACTGAGCAAACGTATCGATTGCCTTTTCAATTTCAAAAAAACTTAATTCATCACAATTTCTTACTACAGGAACAATCACTCCTTTATCCGTACTAACAGCAATACCAATATGATAGTATTCTCTATAAACGAGTTCATCCCCATCCAGATAAGCATTAATTTCTGGATACTCCTTCAATGCGGATACAGCTGCCTTTACGAAAAAAGACATTAGCCCTAATTTGACGCCATATTCTTTGACATAAGCCTCTTTATAGCGATCACGAATCATCATTACTTGTGTGAGATCGATTTCATTAAAGGTTGTTAGTGAGGCTGTAGTTGCTTGGGCATAGAGCATCCTTTCAGCTATCACTTTGCGTACTTTGGACAGTTTTTGACGTGTTTCAGGGCGATGAGATCGGCTTTCAGGTTGTGGTTTAGTGGGCCTTTCTACCGATGGAGAAACCTCCTGCAGAGGGGTCTTTAACTCTTGAATAAAGCTCTCTTTTGTTTTTCTTGCACCGACAATTCTTTGCTCATGAGGAAGTGTTTGTTTATTCTCTGCTATTTTTTTATCTGCCTGCTTAGGCTCTTCTTGATGCATTTCTTTCTGTTCTGGCTCTTCATTTTTTTTCGCAGATTCCCCCTCTTCAATATAGCCGATGGTATCGCCGATTCTTACCGTGTCATCTGTTTTTACTTGCCAAGTAATGGTTCCTGAAGTAGGAGCATAAATGACCTGATTAACTTTATCTGTTTCTAACTCTAAAAGCTCATCATCAGCTTGTACCCAAGTGCCTGATTGTTTTAAAAGTGTGCCAATCGTTGCTTCACTGATCGATTCTCCCATTCTAGGAACGACGATTTCCTTTTTCATAGATTCCTCTTAAGCTTTATTCTCAACCATCAATTAGACGCGAAACTGTTGCGGAATGTCAAGTTTAGATGTTTTATTATCAAAAATTCTATTGATAATTTTTTGATGTTCTTGTTTGTGTGTATAGTAGGAACCTGTTGCTGGAGAAGCGCTCCTAGCACGGCCGATGTATTGGAAATCTCTTTTCTTAACATCTGCTTCTTTAATTAATTCTCCTATGTAACTCCATGCCCCCATGTTCTCTGGCTCTTCCTGAGCCCATACCCACTCTTTTGCCATAGAGTATTGAAGAAGGAGATTGTTCAGCAATTCTGAGTTTAAAGGATATAGCTGCTCGATACGGATTAAAGCAATATCTTCTCGGTCGCGTTTTGCTCGCTCTTCCTTTAGATCATAATAAATACGACCTGTGCAAAACACCAACTTTTTAGCCTTCCTATAATCCTCATCATCATCGATAATTTCTTTAAAAGCGCCTTTCTCTAAATCTTCAATGGTGCTCACGCATTCGGGCAACCGTAACAACCCTTTTGGGGTCATAACAATAAGAGGCTTTTGTAATAGCCCTATTTGTTGCCTTCTTATCACGTGAAACATTTGAGCCGGTGTTGTTGGATAAGTAATGATAAGGTTGTCATTCCCTGCTAAGGCTAAAAACCTTTCTAACCGACCGGAAGAATGCTCAGGGCCCTGGCCCTCATAACCATGAGGGAGAAATAGGATAAGACCTGACTTTTGCCCCCATTTTTGCTCAGCAGAGGATATATATTGATCGATCACTACCTGACCACCGTTCGCAAAATCTCCGAACTGAGCCTCCCAAATCACAAGAGCTTCTGGATAAGCAATACTATACCCATATTCGAAGGCTAAAGCAGCAAATTCTGACAAGGGTGAGTTCACAATAGTGGATTTGGCCTTGTCGCTCACTTGGTTTAAAGGAAAAAAATAATGAGCGTTACTTTGATCGACTAATAGTGCGTGGCGATGGCTAAATGTCCCTCGACCAGAATCTTGTCCGACAAGGCGAATAGGCACACCTTCGGCATTAAGAGTGCCATAAGCCAGCAATTCAGCCATCCCCCAATCGATCGGACGTGCATGGTTTCTTGGAACTATCATATTTAAACGTTCTTGGTACAAACGTTCAAGTTTGGGATGAATATTAAATCCATTCGGTATCGAACATAACTGTTCAGCCACTTTTCTTAACACTTGATATTTAACGCCTGTGCTAACCTCCCTAGGGAACTTTTCTAAAGTTGGCTGGAGTTCCTCTTCTGTGTTCGCAACACCTGGTAACTTTGCCGATTTTAGAGCTTGGTGGAGAGCCTTTTTGAATTCACTCTCTATACTTTCAGCTACAAACTGCTCTAAAATTCCCTGAGAAATCAACTGCTCTTTATAGAGCTCTCTAATCGGTTTCTTCGAACGAATCTTTTTGTAATCAACCGGCTGAGTAAAAAAGGGCTCATCCCCCTCATTATGGCCATATTTTCTGTAACAATTAAGATCGATAAAAACGTCACAATGAAATTTCTGTCTCATCTCAATGGCTAATAAAATAACATGGACACAGTCCTCTGGATGTTCTGCGTTGACATGAAAAACGGGCGCGCCGAAAGCTTTAGCAATGTCTGTACAATAGGCGGTTGATCGTGCTTCTTTGGGCAGTGTCGTGAAGCCAATTTGATTATTAACAACAATATGAATGGTCCCACCCGTAGAATAGTTCGGCAGCTTACTCAATTGAAGAGTTTCATAGACGATCCCTTGACCTGAAAGTGCTGCATCGCCATGGATTAAAATGGGCAACACCTGTGTTTTGTCGCGATCGTTAAGCTTTATTTGCCGTGCTAACACTTCACCCTCTACGACAGGACCGACAGATTCCAAATGGCTCGGATTGGGAACCAGTTGGATGCTGACTGCATGGCCCCGAATAGTTTTAACATTTGAAAAAAAGCCCTTGTGGTATTTAACATCCCCACTTCCCTCAAATGATTGAGGGATGTAATTTTCATCAAACTCAGTAAAAATGTTTGCATAGGCCTTATTAATAATGTTCGCCAGCACATTTAATCTTCCTCGGTGGGCCATTCCGAGGTAAAACTCACTAACTCCCTTCTCAGCTCCACTATCTATCAAAAAAGCGAGCATAGGGATGAGTGTTTCTCCACCTTCAATAGAAAATCTTTTTTGTCCTATATACTTTGTATGTAGGAACGTTTCTAATAATTCTGATTTGCTTAGTTGCTGCAGGATTTCTTGTTTTTGTTCGATGGACAGTTGTGCTTTAAAACGAGAAAACTCTATCCTACTCTGCAGCCAAGATTCTAATTCGGGACTATGAAATCCTATGTATTCAACACCCATATGCTGACAATAGGTTTCCTTTAAGGCGCCAATGATTTCGATAAGAGGCTTTTCATCTTCCTCAAACAGTCCGCACGAGGGAAAGTATTGCGAAAGCTCTTCTTCTTTAAAACCTAAAACCTCTAAATTTAGTTGCCAAGGTTCTCTTCTGTTATTATCTAGCGGATTAATATCTGCAGCTAAGTAACCAAAGCTTCGATAAGCATCAATTAAACGCGAAATTTTTAATTTTTTAGAGCTTGCATCTATTGACTTATCTGGTTTCTGATGGTTAAAATTTTTTGTCGGGTATTGGCACTCAACGACCCAATCGGAAAATATTTTTTGCCAGTCAGAAGCAACGCTTGAGCGATCGTTAAGATATTTATGATAGATGTTTTCAAATAACTCTGGATTGGAAATGGCAATATTGAGAATGCTATCCTCAGGCATAAATAAGGCCTTTTTTGAATGCTGCATTGGAAAACTTGAAGTTAGCAAACTTCATTTTTTCTGGCGAGTAGGTAAAGCAAATTCATGAAAATAAGGTTTAATCTACACCAAACATTTTCTCTTTTAACTGATCAACATATTTAAAGATGTCATAATTAGGCTTTTTATTAAGTTGATTTACCCGAGAAAAATACTCTGCCTCTAAGCCCCAATCTCGATAACGTGAACGCTTCGTACTTTGAGAGTAAAACTCATCTCTTGTCCAGTAATGGTTGATTCTTATTTTTGAAACGTCGACATCGAATGTCGAAATAAGCTCATGATCTAACTTCATGATTAATTCAAATTCAGGAATTTCTTCTTTGTTTGGGAAAACATGCACATAAGGGCTGATGTACTTGCAAAAATGTAAGTGCACCTTTTCGACCCGATCGGGCCTCACGATGCTCTTACCCCATTTGTTATAGTAATAATTTTTATCGGACTGAAAGACAAACGTTTCGATTAATAATCGATGATTCATTATTTTAGGAACGAACGAAGTGCCAAACATTTGCCAAAAAACATAAACGCCGCCGAACGCTTCGTAGTCTTTTAAGAAATCGGTCAAGCGATCGCAACAAGTAGGAAAAAGGAACTCATCTGCATCAATGACAGCAAGCCATTTAGTTTCGTGTTTACAGTATTGGATAATTTTTGCATATTCTTGAGGTTGAACGCAATGCATAAATCCATAAGCATCAAAGCGGGCATCAAAGCAGTGAAACAACTCGACTTCGCCCTTATCAATATACGGCTGAAGCACAGCTAGATAATCGTCACAACTACAGTGGTTAACAAGATAGAAGTGCTCTACGCCTATAAGCTTATGAAATTCTATCCATTCTTTTAAATAGGCAGCTTCATCTTTAAAAATGGCGCATACTGAAAGTTCATAGCAGTATTTTTTTTCTAATTCCTCACCTTTTATAAATCCTAGGCAAGCAAGGAACGAGAGTATAAAAGATATTAAGTATTTATGCATGGGGCTTACGAATAACGGCAATAAAGACCCCATTCCACCAATTATCAAGATCGCCGTTATAGCGAGCCGGTAACGCTATTGAAAAAAGAACGTGATATTGCAACTTGGAAAATGCATTAAAAGTCCCCGCTCTAACCTGATCCCAATTCCAATCATCCACAACTAGGATAAAAACGTCATCTAGGATTTCGTCGAAATAGGTTAAAGCTAGCTCTTGGGATAAGGCAGAATGATCTCCATCGTAAAAATAGACATTTACAGGTTTGCGAAAGAGGCGGTCTTTGCGCACTTTAAAAGCATCAGAAGAGTAGTACTGATAGCTGTTGTTGGATAGAAAACGTTCGCAGTTTTTTATAAACTCCACCTCTGACCCACCGTGCTCTGCCCATATCCAATTATCAACTGCAACAGCTTCGGCAAGATTTTCTTCATTTTGGTAAAGAGCTGAAACCCATGTTGAACCTTTCCAAGATCCAATTTCTAAGTATGAAGTATCTTGTAAAGAACATAAATTATTTAATAAATGACGATTTTTAGCGCTGGACATACCATCTATTTCTAAAACTTCTGTTGTTAACTTAGAAACTCCTTGGTTAGCATGATCAATACTCATGATCACATGAGCGATTAATCGATTACCTACTTCATCCCATGAAGCAAAAAGCCCTTGCCATGATAAGCAAAACATGAGCAATGTCGCTAATAATTTCATATCACCTAATCGTAAAGTTTCCAAAAATTATCTTCATAAAAAATCTGCTTCTTTAATTTTGAGGCAGCTCGAATAACCCCATTCCGCACCGACTCCCAATACCAATCATCGCCGCATAAAATACCATCTTCCTTCAAGTGTGGGTACCAAGCTAATAAATCGTTATATACGCTTTCTTCCTCGTGACAGGCATCGATATAAATTAGATCACCCTTAACATTCAGTGCCTTAGCAGCTTCAAGAGAGAGCATCCTTATAGGAATAATTTTATGAGCAAGACCAGCATGCTTCGTATTCGATAAAAAAAGCTGATAAGCATATGGCAACCGTGGGTCATTTTGGAAAAAAATAGCTTGGCTTTCAGACCAGGATCCAAGCCAAGTGTCAATAGCATAAAGTTTACCATCGTTTGGCAATAAAGTGGCAAGATACCTTGTTGATGCTCCCAGCCAAGAACCAACCTCAATCACCGTTTGGATCTCTTTTTTTTCTTGAAAGCATTTTTGCAGTGATTGTTGATTAATAAACCAGCCATCCCCATCAAACGGAAGATCATTCATGTAGCAATAAGGCTCATCGGTCGAAAAAGCTTTGGGGTTAAACAATGTTGTGATGCAGAAAAGTAAAAGCCGTAATAACATGCGGTATCCTGAGTAAAGCATTTCTTTTAATCGATGTAAAAAAATTTGTCAAAAACAATATTAAACAAAATTTGAATTAGAAAGAAAAGGACCGTTATCGATCACGTAACGGTCCTTTTCTTAATTTAATAGCTTGTTGATTCTAATTTTACCTTACCATGAAAAATCCAGTAAATGGCAATTGTGTAAGAAAGAACCAGAGGAACACCGATAATTGCAATTAAAAGCAGTATCTTCAGTGTTTGCTCAGATGAGGAAGAATTCCAGATGGTAAGGCTTAAGTTAGCAGGATCATTAACTGCTCGAATCACATTAGGGTAGGTTCCTATTCCATAGAGAGCAAGTAGACAAACAATGTTAAAGCAAGATGAAGCAAAGGCCCAAGCGTCTTTTCCGTAGTGAATAGCTCGGGGAATGTTAGCGATTGCAAACATGTTTAAAATCGCTATTAAAAAAAATAGGGGCCTTTGTTTTATCGCCTCGGCCATGTGCGGCATATAAATTAACGTTGTAGCGGTTGTTATTGCATAAACCATGATAAAGAAAATAATGGCAGATGTTGTATACCCCCTCATTTTATCATGAAGCTCTCCCTCCGTTTTCATTAAAATATAGATTCCTCCATGCATATTAAAAAGAGCGGTCGTTAAAAGACCTGTTAAAAGCGCATAAGGATTAAAAATTTCCCAAAATCCCCCGATGTATTCCTTTTGTGCGTCTAAAGCTATTCCTCGGATAAGGTTACCTATGACCACTCCCAAAATTAAAGCGATCAACAGACTTGCGATGGAAAAAAGAATATCCCACATCCACCGCCACCAAGCCATTGGTTGCTTGCTTCTAAACTCGATAGCAACTGCTCTAAACACCAAGGCTCCTAAAAGAGCCATAATCGGAATGTAAAAAGCTGAACATAAGGTCGCATACACATCAGGAAAACCAGCAAATAAAGCTCCACCCGCAGTTACTAACCAGACCTCGTTACCATCCCAAACTGGCCCGATAGAATTTAACATGAGTCTTCTTTCTTGGTCACTTTTCGAAAATAGGTGGAGCATCCCAACTCCTAAATCAAAGCCATCTAAGATAGCATATCCGATAACAAGAATGACAAAGATAGTGAACCATGTAAATTGTAGAATGTCAAAATTAAGCATTTTTTATCTCCTCGACGTAACGGTGAAGCTGGTGATATGGTGAACTTAGATCCTCATCACTTGGTCCATGCTGAAATTTTTCATTGAGTAAATAAACAAACAGAATAAACAGAAATGTATAAACAATCCCAAACATAATAATCGATCCAAACACTTGATTTGCGGTAACAGACTTAGATAGCCCCTCCGAGATCCTTAGCAGATTAAACACAATCCAAGGATAACGCCCCATTTCAGCTGACATCCATCCAACTTGGTTAGCTATCTGAGGAAAAATCGCTGAAACAATCATCAGCTTTAGCACCCATTTCTTTTCGTGTAGCCCATCTTTTCTTAAATAATAGATAGCTAACACACACACAAGTACCATCAGACCCCACATGAGAACCATGGTGCGGAAAGTAAAAAATAGAACCAAAACATTAGGCCAATCTTCTTTAGGGAATTGATCAAGCCCCTTTACCTCAGCATTAAAATCCTTAAATGCCAAAAAACTTAGAAACTTTGGAATAGCTAATTGGTAGTGGACTTGCTCCATACGGCTATCTGGGATCCCTATCAAAGCATAAGGAGCTCCTGTTTTAGTTTGGTACAACCCTTCAAAGGCGGCCAATTTTGAGGGTTGGTGTTTTGCGACAATTTCCCCACTTCGATCACCGCTATATAGCTGCAACAGGAGTGCTACTGAAGCAACGTATAAGCCAATTTTTAAAGATTTTTTAGCAAATTCATGATGACGGTTTAGTAACAAATAGAACGCACTCACACTCATGACCAAAAAAGCTCCAGCTAGCCAAGCGCCTATGACGGTATGAACAAGCCGATCAACCGATGAGGGGTTAAAAACCATCGCCCAAAAATCAATGATCTCAGCCCGTGCAGTTAACCCCTCACCAACAATGTGAAAACCTGCTGGGGTTTGCATCCAAGAATTAGCAACAATGATCCAAATAGCGCTAAAGTGAGCTCCTAATGCAACCATAATCGTTGCAAAATAATGTACTTTAGGACTCACACGATTCCAACCAAACAACACGATAGCTAAAAAGCCAGATTCTAAAAAGAAAGCAAAAATACCCTCTGCTGCCAACGCGCTCCCAAAAACATCACCAACGTAACGAGAGTAATGGGACCAGTTAGTACCAAATTCAAACTCCATCACAATTCCCGTCGCAACCCCAATGGCGAAGGTCAGAGCAAATACGCGAGTCCAGAACTTAGCCATTTGTAAGTAGCGTGGATTTTTTGTCTTAAGGTAAATTCCCTCCATGATAACTAGTATAAGGCCAAGACCAATGCTTAAGGGCGGGTAGATATAATGAAACATAATTGTTATGGCAAATTGCACCCTAGCTAAAACTTCAACATCCATTTTTCCATCCGTTTTGTACTGTAAGGTTACGGTAAATCAAGCAATTTTCTTCTTTTTGTAAAATTTTGATGCGTTTTGGAGGCATCTTAAATATGATATTTACCATGCTCATTTTTTAGAGAAGAAACAATATAATTTGAACCTAAAAAAATTGATTTTCTTTACATTAAATTAACGAATAAATTTTATAAAACTATTTTTTATGAAAACCAAAATCATGGGCATTTTAAATGTTACCCCAGACTCTTGCTATGACAAGGGTCGCTTTTTTGCACATGACAAAGCTTTGAAAAGAGCATTTGAAATGATTGAAGAAGGGGCTGACATGATTGATATTGGAGGGGAGTCGACTAGACCTGGTGCAGAACCTGTCCCTGCTGAAGAAGAGCTAAGGCGAGTGATTCCCGTTATTAAAGCCATTCGCGCACAAACCCGGATTCCACTTTCAATAGATACGATGAAACCACAGGTTGCTCAAAAAGCCCTTGAGCATGGAGTGAATCTAATTAACGATGTAACGGGGTTTAAAGATCCTTTGATGATTAAACTAGCAAGAGAGTACCAAGCAGATATTTGTGTGATGCACATGCAGGGAACTCCCCAGACGATGCAACTGCGCCCTCACTATGAGGAAGGGGTTCTTAACGCATTGAACAATTGGTTTAAGACGAGGGTTGATACTCTTCTGAATGCAGGGATTAATAGGGATAAAATTATTCTTGATCCAGGAATTGGTTTTGGAAAAACGGTTGAGGATAATGTGAAAATTTTACAAAATGTGCCCACATTACAGAATCTAGGATTTCCTCTTCTCTTAGGGGTATCTAGGAAATCTTTTTTAAGCAAAATTTGCGGTCAGGAACGTGAGCAACTACTTGCCGCAACTCTTGCAGCAAGTTTGACAAGCGTAATGGGCGGAGTGGATTACATTCGAGTTCACGATGTCAAAGAACATAGAGATTTAATTAGCTTTTTAAAAGTGTATGCCCATGACAACAATTGATTAATAAGGTTTTCAGGTAGAATGAGTTTTTTTCAATTTTTCATCCCCCCAATTGAAATATTAATCATTGCTACTGTTATTTACTATTTCCTCTCTGTCTTTTGGAACATGAGAGCGATGGACGTGATTTTTGGAATTATTGCCTGTCTTGCTTTATATACTCTTTCTCGCCTTCTTGACTTGCAAGTCATCCATCAAATGATGTTTTACTTTATCAACGTAGCTGTTATTGCCCTTCTTATCATTTTTCAGCCAGAGTTGAGATTTGGACTTTCGAAGTTAAGCTTTAAGGGTAAAAAATATAAAGAGATGAATGAGTTTGACAAATTTCTTGAGAGCATTTCTCAATCAGTTTATAGAATGGCTGAACGAAGGATTGGAGCACTCATTCTTCTTGAAAATCAAGACTCACTCGATGAGTTCGCCAATAAAGCAGTCATTTTAAACGCAAAGTTTTCGCCCGAACTACTCGAGACGATCTTTATTAGTAACACCCCCCTCCATGACGGTGCCGTGATTATAAGAGGAACCACCATTGTTTCAGCAGCCACCATTTTACCTTTAGCAGACGATAGTTTCCAAATTTCAAAATCAATGGGAACACGCCATCGTGCAGGGCTCGGCATTAGCCAGCTAGCTGATGCCCTCATTATTGTTGTCTCGGAGGAAACAGGCAAAGTCTCTGTTGCTCGTGAAGGGATCATGACAAGAGGAATAAAAATCGATCGCTTTAAGGGGGTTTTACGTAGTGTCTTTAACCCCCCACTACCCACAGCTTCAAGTATTAATGTATTAAGTCGGCTTAGGCAATGGACAAATTAATCTCTCTTTTTACAAATCAATGGCTCCGCAAGTTAATCGCCTTACTCGCTGCTATTTTTGTTTGGTTATTTGTTGATCAATCGATCACAGACACGATCACCATTCCGAATGTACCTATTCGAATCATTAATCTACCTGATGACATGACCATTTCAGGCATACAGCCTAACGGTATCTTAAATAAAAGGATTAACCTAACCTTAAGCGGAACAAAAAACGTGATCCAATCACTAGGTCCTGGTGATTTACAAATTCTCGTGGATGCGGCAAACATTAACCAAGAAGAATGGATTTTGCATATCAATCGCAATAACCTTGTGAGTTTAAATCCTTCTATCAATTTAAGAAATAGCGTGAACCATGTACGCAATCCAGACTATATTATAAAATTGAGCAAACTAACAAAAGCCTCCATTCCGATAAAAATTTATACGAAAGGATCCCCACCAAGTGGCTATGAGCTGCTGGATGTTTGGCCTCGTCAACTGCAATTTGCTTACGTTGGGTCAGAAGAGGAAGTGCGTCAGCTTAGCCAAGAAGGGTTAAGTCTTGAAATTGATTTAGGTGTGATAACTAAGGGTGATCTAGATAAGTTAAGTAGCTCAAAGGAGCATGTCCACGACGCTGAAATTAACTACCAGGTTCCGGCTAACCTCAAAAAAATTTCTCATTGGTTACTCGGTAATTTACCTGTAGAGATTAATGACCCTGAAGCGCGCCATTTACATATAGATTTCCTTAGGCAAAAATCTCTATCGATTGGCCAAGATATCGCTATACGCGTGTTTTACCCTCTCTCTTCTATTGAGGTCATTAACCCCTCGACTTATCCATTGTTAGAGAATAAATCGATTAAGAAATTACAGGATCTTTTTTTTATTTCTGCTCCTTTTTATGTACAAAATGTAAGCTCTCTTTTTTTAGATGTTGTTCGTGATAACTTAGAAATCGTGATCATGGCTCAAGCTGGTGAGGATATTGAGCATCTTGCATGGAGCCTTAGCGTTGTTGATTCTCAAGTACTTGAAAATAGATATGTCTCATATCTTTTCCCAAGTGGAAAGAAAGATGAACAATTTTCCAAAAGCCGAGAAAACCATATTCGGAACCGATTTAGAAAATATTTAAGAAAACTGGCCCTATTTACTGCAGCAGATGAACCTTTTCAGTTGGATGCAGCTCTTGTTAAGGATGGGATTATGGCAACTCCAATCGATGTGAAATAAGATGCCTCAGAATCGTTTTTATCTAGCAAGCACTCTTAAATTAGGCAATCAATATAGTTTGGAGGGGGAAGAAGCACAGCATTGCAAAGTCATGCGTTGTCAAGAAAATGACATCGTAGAAGTCATTAATGGTCGTGGGGTTATCACTAAAGCCGCTATTTTGAGGATAGACAAAAAAGCGGTCCATTTTAAGGTCATCGAATATGAAGAATTCCCTCCTCCCTACTGTACTTTCTCGCTTGCACAGGCAATACCACGACTTAATCGTTTAGATGCTATTATTGAAAAAGGCACAGAGCTCGGTGCCAATCAATTTTTAATATTTCCAGGAGAACTCAGTGAGAAAAAAGTGTTAACGTCCACACAAGTTCAACGCATTGAACATATTGTTATAGCTGCCACAAAGCAGTGCGGTAGACTTTGGGCCCCATCTATTCAAATGATGCCTTCGCTGAAGAAGTGGCCTCCTCAGGAAGCCGCTCTTTTTTTTGGCGATATTGCTCCTTCAGCGCCCCTGTTAAAAGATAAAATTCATGATCTACTTGTCCATACAAACCTTACCTTTTTCATTGGCCCTGAACAGGGTTTCAGCAAAAATGAAGAGGTATTGTTTTCTAACATGGGCGCTGTAGGGGTAAGACTCCATTCAAATGTTTTACGAACGGATACCGCCGCAATAGCCACTTTGAGTATTGCTAGCCACTTACTCAACTCATAACTCATACCACCAACACAGTGATTGTTGTACCACTCACATCTCCCATCGAGGCTCGTGGTGCAAAATTGATTCCTTGCTGAAATCAATGCTAGCAGACGGATTCAGCAAAAGACTGATGCGACAGTTAGATCTAGGATGATCCCTTTTACAACTTATAAGGAATAATGCTACTGCAATCTGCTTGATCCGTGTTACCTGAATCTTTTTGTTCCTCTAGTTAACAGCAATTATAAGTTTTCTAATGTGTATGTGATTACTTTTGCTATTCGATACCCTATTGAAGGGCATGTTCAGAGCAAGGATCTTTAATCACGCTTATTTGTACATCCAATACCTGTTTATGGCGTTTTGTTGTTATTTAAAGCCTCCCTTATGTAAGGCTAATTTTGACAAAGCGAGCTAGTATCTGGAACCACTCGTTAGGCAAACACTCCTGTCTTCATCGCTGCAGATGAACATGACGTTATACAAATTAGCTTCAAACGTGGTTTGTTAGCAATGCAGGCCCTGTAGACGTATTGAGATAATCAGTTAAAGCGCCTTAGTCCAAAAATGTAATTTTTTAATGGACTCCTCTAACTCTCCCGTTTCTTTCCAAGACAAACGTGCAAACAGATTACTTTGCTCCTGGTATCCTAATTTTCGCCAAAAATCTTTTAAACTATAAGCATTGGCGGGTTTTCTTGGATGATTTTCAGGTCGATTGATCATGCAAAAGCATGTGTTAGGAAGCCCAAGAGCTCGAGCGTGAGCTTCTCGCTCCTCAAAAAATCGCTTGCCAATGCCCTGTCCTCTATACTCCGGATCCAAGAGAGATTCACCAAAATAGCAAAATTCAGCAGGATTGATACTAGCTTGTAGAAAGGGGTTTTTAAATAATGGATGTTCTTCTATCAGCGGCAACGCAGTTGACGCTCCTACAATCTTCTTGTCGTCAAAGACTAGCACAAGAAGAAAATTCTCGGCATTCATGTAAGGCTCGAGATATCTTTCCTCCCTGGCCAAAGAACCATCATACAAAAAGGGAAAATCTCTAAAAAGTGTAATACGGAGACGGGCTAAATCTTTTAAGTATTTTTGTGGTAAGGGCCCCTTTATTGAAACAATCTCCACTGCTTGACATGTGTTCATTTTTTGTACCATTTTAACTATTTTTAGTATTTATCGTTCTAGGAATAACTATGCCCTGCTACAAAATCACGCCTTTGTAAACAAGTGCCTTCTCGGGTAATAGAGTGATTAACTGTCCCTCTTTCAAAATATGGCTCGCTGCATCCGCTCTGACGGCGACCGGTTTGTTTAAAGATTTGCATATTTTTAAAGCGAATTTTTCAGATTGTACATCATCGATATGGTTTTCTAAAATGACCCCATTGCATTCTTTCATAAGAAGGATGTAGCTCTCATCGCATTTAGTCATTACAAGGATACAACCTCTAACTTCGTATGGTTTTTTAGTATCTGCAGACATAACAAGAGCAACATTACCATGAACTCTTTCCCCATATCCAATATGTGCACGAACAAGAACATCGCCAATACTTTCTACCATCATCATATTGGTCGTTCCGGAAATACCGAAGGGAGATCCTGCGGTCACAACAACTAGATCACCATGCCCAACGAGTTGGTTATCCAAAGCAAATGTACTAATAGTATCAAACGCCTCCGCTATTTTGGTGCAGTGACTACTAAGATAAGGAATGACTCCCCACATCAGCGATAGCTGATGGTAACATTTTTCTTTAGAAGTCATAGCTATAATCGACATTTCAGGACGGAGTCGTGAGAGCAACCGAGCAGTATTACCACTATTAGTAAAAGCAAAAATAGCCTGAGCATTTGAACTATAAGCTGTTTTTACCGTAGCAAGCGTTACCGCAGAGGGTACGTCATGGTAAACAAGCGGCGCATATTGATTGAAAAATTCCCTATAGCCTAGATCAGCTTCCGTTTCATCGATGATGCTCTTCATCACGTTAACAACACGTTTAGGATATTTTCCTATGGCTGTCTCACCTGACAGCATCACAGCAGAAGTACCATCATAAATGGCATTAGCAACATCGGAAGCTTCAGCACGTGTAGGTCGTGGATTATTGATCATTGATTCAAGCATCTGAGTCGCCGTTACTACTGGCTTGCCTGCTAGGTAACTTTTACGAATCATCATCTTCTGCAGCTTCGGAACCTGGCTCAGATTAATTTGCACACCTAAGTCGCCTCTAGCAATCATAATACCATCAGCTACTTGAACGATACTGTCAAAATTTAAAACTCCTTCTTTATTTTCAATTTTAGCCATCACCAAGATTTCAGGCTTTTTTTCCTGAATTAGCAGCCTTTTTATTGCCATCACATCATCCGCTGATTTAACAAATGATGCGGCTATAATATCGACATCCTCTTGGCAGCCAAAAATAATATCAGCAATATCATGATCAGTGACACAGGGCAGGTTTGTGGCCGCATCAGGGATCGTTACTCCTTTGCCTGAGCGAATCACTCCCCCATTTTCTATGACCACTTCTACGCCTTCTGGCAAAATACTTAGGACCTTAGAGGAAATATACCCATCATCGAAAAGAATTTTGGCGCCTTCTGTTAACCCATCCAAAATATTTTCAGGATTAATGGTCACTCTCTTGTCATTGCCGATGAATTTTTCTCTTGAAAGCACCCATTTTTGTTGTGGCACCAACTCAACAGAACCATTTTCAATTTTTCCTAAGCGAATTTCGGGGCCTTTTGTATCCAACATAATTGCCAGTGAAACGCCGAGTCTAGAGCGAGCTTCTTTCAGTAGATTAATTGTGGCCCGATGCTCATCATGAGTACCGTGACTAAAGTTTAACCGAGCCACGTTCATACCCGCTTGTATAAGCTCCATAATTTTTTCTAAAGTGCCAACAGATGGTCCTATGGTGCAAATGATTTTGGTTTTGGATCGCATCTTCGTCTCCAAAATATTTAACTGATTAAATATAATACTCGCTCTTTCATGTTTCATAAGGACACCGCCATCGTGGTTTATTCAATTGAGAGTCGAGTTTCAAATATCGTGCCTTATCCTACCCAAAGAGCTCAAGAAAAAAAGAAGAAAATAAATCAATTTGGTTTTCTTTTTCTTGGGGAGAAAAATTTTTTTTAATATAATATTTGCACTGTAAGTAAGAAATTTATGTTAGTACTAGGCATTGAGAGCACATGTGACGAGACAGCTGCCGCACTTGTCGTTGACGGTAAAAAAATCCTTTCGCAATCGATTGCATCGCAAATTGACCTCCACGATATCTACGGCGGTGTCGTTCCAGAGCTAGCTTGTCGAAGACATATTGATGCCATCTTACCCGTGATTAAGGCTTGCTTGAGCCAAGCTGAGCGACGATTGAAGGATATTGAGCTCATTGCTGTGGCAAACGGGCCCGGCTTAATCGGGGCTCTTTTAATAGGATTGCATGCAGCCAAGGGTCTAGCCTTTGCACTAGATAAACCTTTAGTTGGCGTCAATCATGTTGAAGCCCATCTCTACGCCTCTCTTATGTCTACTCAGCAAAAAATCGCTTTTCCTTGTTTAGGCGTCGTTCTTTCAGGAGGTCATACAGCCCTTCTCTTAATCAAAGAGCTGGGGCATTACCAGCTCATTGGCCAAACAGTTGATGACGCTATTGGAGAAGCCTTTGATAAGGTAGCTAAGTTGTTAACACTGCCCTATCCCGGAGGACCCAAAATTGAAGAACTGGCCAAACTAGGAGATGCACATCGGTTTAAACTAAAAGCCGGTCAAGTGAAGGGGCGTCCCTTTGACTTTTCTTTTAGCGGCCTAAAGACTGCAGTGATGTATACAACAAAATCAGCAGACAGAGAGGACCCTCGTTTTTTAGTCGATCTTTCCGCAAGCTTTCAAAAAACAGCCTTTGAAGATATCTATAATAAAACCATGCTGGCTGCAAAATATTATGGATGCCAAACAGCTATTTTTGGCGGCGGTGTTACTAATAACCGCTATCTTAGAAGCTTATTTTCTAACGCTTCATTAAACTGTCATTTTCCAGACTTTGATCTCACCTTGGATAATGCAGCGATGATCGCGGGGCTTGGTTATCACACCTATCTTAAAAAAGGAGCATCTAACATCCTTCACCTCGAAGCCCAAACCAGGATACCCCTGTCCTGATCAAGATCTATTTTTAACTGAATTTCTAGTTGAACCTTTATTATTGATTGGCTATTATTTTTTCTAAAAACTGATTTTTGATTTTTGTTTGCCATTTTCAAGAAAAACATTTTGGATGAACCTGACAAACTTAATCAAACGAAAAAGAAAATCAGTGGTTCGCTCATTTTTAGATGAGTATAAAACCGAAATGAGTTATTAAAGGTTAAGGAATTTATATGGCAAAAAAAAGAGAAAACATTAAGTTAAAAAGCTCGGAAAGCTCTAGGCACTACTTCACCAAGAAAAATAAAACTTCTACACCTAAACGTTTAGAACTTAAAAAGTACGATCCTGAGCTTCGCAAACACGTGATTTTTAAAGAGACAAAGTAACCTTGTTTGAGCTATCAATTGCTTGCAAATATCTACTGCCGCGGTGGCGGCAGCTCTCTGTATCGATTATTAGTTTAATATCCGTCGTTGTTATCTCCTTAGTCGTCTGGCTAGTTCTTGTGTTTTTTTCAGTTACCTCAGGACTAGAAAAAATCTGGATTGAGAAATTGATCGCTGTTACAGCTCCTGTCCGAGTGATTCCAACTGAGGAATACTATCGTTCTTACTATTACCAAGTTGACTCCTTAAGTTCATTAGCCAACTATACTCCAAAAACATTATCAGAAAAATTATCAGCCGATAAGGCTGATCCCTATGACTCGGAGTTAGATGAAGAGATTCCCCTAGCCGTTCCGCCAAGAGATCTAAACGAACAAGGCGAGCTGAAGGATCTTGTAAAACTGGCAGTCAGTGCAATTCAAGATCAAAAACAGTTCAAAGGGTTGGGTTTCAGCGATTACCTTATGACAGTTGCTCATTTGCGCATTCGAATGATCCGTGGATTAGAAACGAACCATCCAACGCAGTCTTTTATTAATCAATCTATTTACTTAGGATCTTTGGATCGAAATAATACTCATTTCGCTACTTCTATTTTTCCTCTTTCTACCGAAGATTTACAAAATAGCTTTTCAATGCTACCCATTGGGGATAATAGCCAGGAAGATAGCCCGACAGGCCTTATCCATTTGGATAAGGAGCAGTCAGAGAAGAGAACTGCCTCCCTCTTAAAAACACTCAAGGCTCTGGATGGCGAAACATCTTTAAAGAAACTTCCTGTCTCACAATTTGAAACACTCCTTGCTGAAGCTAACAAACGAAACCATGATGAGCAATCCAACCACTCGTTCTGGATTTACCAGCTGAAAGATGAATCGGGAAACCAAGAATATCATTTACCCTATGATCCAACCTCTGGTGAAGGTATTATCTTGCCAAAAAGCTTTAAAGAAGCGGGTGTCCTGGTGGGAGATCGCGGCTATCTCTCTTACTATGCGCCCACAACAAGCACGTTGCAAGAACAGCGTATCCCTGTATTTATTGCTGGGTTCTACGACCCGGGTATCGTCCCGTTGGGAGGCAAGTATGTCATCGCCTCTCACGAAACAATCAACGCCATTAGAAGCTCTCATAATCCGGAAGATACCACATTAAGCAATGGGATTAATATACGCCTTGATGACTTAAATCAAGTAGATGCACTAAAGGCGGAGCTATCGAAAGCTTTTGAAACTGCAGGTATAGCTAAGTATTGGAAAATTGAAACCTATAAAGATTTTGATTTCGCTAAGGACTTGCTACAACAGCTAAACAGTGAAAAAAATATCTTTAGCTTGATTGCAGGTGTGATCATTATCGTTGCTTGTTCAAATATTATCTCGATGATGGTCATCCTGGTTAATGATAAAAAGTTAGAAATAGGCATTTTGCGTTCTATGGGTGCCTCGTCCTTGAGTATTGCAGCGATTTTTGGCTTCTCCGGAATGGTCATGGGCCTACTAGGTAGTCTAATTGGAACTGTGTTAGCGGTATTTACCCTCAAAAATTTAGAATTACTTATCGACCTTATTTCCAAGCTGCAAGGCTTCCAAGCATTTAATCCACTTTATTATGGCAACACTCTTCCACATGAAGTAAGCTACGATGCCTTTATTTTTGTCTTTACAGCTACGGTAATTACCTCTTTAATTGCTGGCCTAATACCTGCTGTTAAAGCAAGCACCTTAAAACCAGCTGTCATCCTAAGGTCTTAAATGAAAGAAGATAAATCCATCGTTTTAAGAGCCTCCAAACTATCTAAATCTTACACGAGACCGAGTAGGATTGAAATTTTGAAAGATATTTCCTTCGAGCTCAAAAAAGGAGAGTCGATTGCCATTATAGGTCGCTCTGGTGAGGGGAAAAGTACGCTTTTACAAATTCTCGGAACGTTGGAAAAACCATGCCAGGGTGAATTAGAGATTGTTGGCAGAACTGTCTATAGAGGAAATTCCTCTCAAATACGGAATCAATATTTAGGTTTTGTCTTTCAGTCATTTTGCCTTTTGGAAGATTATACTGTTTTAGAAAATGTTCTTATGCCCGCTCGCATAGCTAGACGAGCCACCCAACATGGAAGCTTTGCGTATCTGCAGGCGGTCAGTCTTTTAGAAAAAATGGGGCTAGGCAATCGGCTTAACCACTATGGTAAAAACTTATCCGGTGGAGAGAAGCAACGAGCAGCTTTAGCGAGGGCATTTTGTAATGATCCCCCTATTATTTTAGCGGATGAACCTTCCGGTAATCTTGACCGTAAAACCGCTTTACAAATTCATGATCTTCTACTGAGCAACGTTAAAGAAAAAAATAAAAGTCTGGTTGTCGTTACTCATGATGTCGAGCTAGCCGCCCTTTGTGATAAAACATTCACTCTTCAAGAAGGCCTTTTAATCGCCCAGCAGTAGCATGAAATTTCCCTATCTTCTTCACCTCTTGTTATTGGTTTCCTTAAACCTCACCGCCTATTATGAAGGACAGACCACGCTTGCAGGCAGGCCCTATTTTCCAATGCCCGAAATTTGGGTATGCGAACGATGTGGTTTTAGAAACTATGAGGGTATCGATAAATGCCCTGTTTGCGGTACGTTTAGATGGCAAGAAGAGAATGCTTTATGAAGATCCTAGTTTTTTTAATGTCCTGATGTGAGAACAAATGGCTTTATAAAATGAACGCTGTTCGTGATAGGGTACGTTGAATTCTAAAGCTGTCTGCTTAACTATCTTATGTAATTCGGGGTAGTGAATATGACAAATATAAGGAAATAAGTGATGTTCAATCTGGTGGTTTAAACCGCCTGTCATCCATGTCCAAAACGGACTTGCAGATGCAAAATTGGATGTCGTTTCCATTTCATGAATTGCCCATTTATTAGGGATATATCCGTTTTCGTTAGGTTCAGGGTATGAAACATTCTCTACCACATGTGCTAATTGAAAAATAATTGCGCTAAACAATCCCCCAGCAAAATGCAGATTTATAAAGCCAATCACAATTTGCCACCAAGGTGCAGACAGTAAAACTAAAGGCATGAACAAGAAAATAGTTAAATGGATAAATTTAAATAACACAAAAAGAAGAATATCCTTTAATGGTACCCTAACTTTTGATGATTCTTCATATAAGCCCTTCCAATCAGAATAATAAGCCCAATTTAAACTGGTAAAAAGATACAAAAAAAACGCATAGATATGTTGATACCGATGAAAGAAATACCGTTTGTCTGTGGGCTGCAATCTTAAAATAATGGCTTTGTCAATATCTTCATCATGGCCTGGAATATTGGTAAATGTATGGTGTTTGATGTTATGGGTGATTCGCCACAAATAAGAACTTAAGCCATGGACGTCATATAGGTAACCAAACAGCTTATTTAATCTTGGTGATTTAAAGTACGCGCCATGCAAAAGATCATGGCAAAAATTGCAACAAATCAGGCTAATTACAAAACCTAGCAAAGTGTAGATGGCGATCAAATTTAGACCTGAAAAATAATTGCTATAAATAGAGATTAAAAGGACAAAGTAAATAGAAAATAAAACAGCTACTTTAATATACATCCATTTATTAGCAAATGGAGATAATTGATTTCGCTGAAAATAGGTATCGACTCTTTTTTTAACAGCATCATAGAATTCGCCAGCCTCCGGTTTAGGAAACCTTATTTTTACCCTACCCATTCTTGGTCATCCTACCTTTATATAGCTTTAATTCAATAATTTTTAATTAATAATTCTTAACAAGAGGATATTTTTTTAAATTTAAAAATAAAACAAATTACTTGACGATTAAAATAATTACTTTAATTATGCGGATAAAGATGCAAATAACGTGCAACTTGCATGCCATAAGTTATTACCTGCAAGCAGGTTAAATAAATGTTCATCTTATAGGTATATTTTTCCTAATGATAGGAATTTTTTACTTTGAAAAATTTTATAATAGCTTTTTAATTTAGACCACAAGAGGCATCAATGAGCTCCACTAAACGAAATTCTATCCTTTTTAACTTAGCTACATTTTTTCTTTTAGCAGGTCTTGTTTTAACCTTTGTCTCCTGGCTTCAGCTTTGCAGCGAAACATGCACTGAGGCTCACCACTATGAATTTTTTGGTAAAAAATTCGAATTTTTAGGAGGAATCTATTTCATCTTCATAAATTTCCTTCATCTTTTTTCTAAGAAATTTAAAAGCCTTTCTTTTCTAGTCGCCCTTTTGATTGCCGCAGGCCTTGGGGCTGAGGTGATGTTTATCTGGCTGCAAAAAACCCAAATTGGCCATTTCTGCCCAGTATGTCTTGCGATTGCCACTAGCCTAGGCTTTGCGGGACTTTTTTATTTTCTCATGTATTTTAATCAACATAAGGAAACTGGAGGATATATGAAAAGTTTCAGCCTTGCCGCAGTATTTGTTATCGGATTTCTAGTGGCTTTCGTAGGAGTTGAGAAAGTTAATCGGTTAGAAGCGGCTCAAAAAGAAATCACAGAACAAATTAAATTCGGACAAGCAAGCAGCAACATCGAACTTTATCTTTTTACGGATTGGACTTGTCCTGCTTGTCGCTCTTTAGAACCAAGGCTAGAGCAACTTGTCAAAAACATTGCTTCAACAGCATCTTTCACCTTTGTTGATTTAGCTATTCACCCTGAAACCCTCAACTATGCTCCCTATAACCTTGCGTTGATGATGAATTATAAGCCCGACTACTTCAAAGCGCGCGATGCTCTTACACAATTATCTTTAAAAACAAAAAAACCCACAGATCAACAAGTGACTGCAGCATTAGATCCAATCGGAATTAGGTTTCAAGAGCTAGGTTATGAAGATATTAGCTTGGGAATGAAATACTTTGAAAAACTTGCAGATCAATTTCACGTGGATGCTACCCCTACCCTTGTCATCATTAATCGCAACACCAAAAAAGGCCAAAAGCTCGCAGGGGCAGAACAGATTAGCTTAGAAAATACAACTAAAACGGTAGAGGCGTTAAGATAATGCGAATGGGTCATTATGCCTACCCAAATCTCCTCTCCACAATTGGTCATACCCCTCTTGTGGAGCTACAAGCTCTCTCGCCTAATCCATTTGCTAGAATCCTGGTTAAGCTAGAATTCTTTAATCCAAGCGGTAGTATCAAAGACCGTATTGTCAGTCATATTATTGAAGATGCCGAAAAAAAGAGCCTTCTTAAGCCAGGGGGAACGATTGTAGAAAACACTTCCGGCAATACCGGAGCTGCCGTCGCGATGATTGCCGCCATGAAAGGATATCGTGCTATTTTAACAATGCCCGATAAAGTGAGTAAAGAAAAACAGAATGCTTTAAAAGCATATGGTGCCCAAATGATCGTTACGCCGACCAATGTCCCAGCGGATTCACCGGAACACTATGTCAACCGAGCCATTGCAATTGCTAGAAAGATCCCTAATAGTTTTCGTGTTAATCAATATGACAATCCTAAAAACCCTGAAGCCCATTACTTAACCACCGGCCCAGAAATATGGGAACAAACCGCAGGTCAAATCGACTATTTTATAGCGAGTGGAAGTACAGGAGGTACCGTCAGTGGCACAGGCCGATTTTTAAAAGAAAAAAAGCCCCAGGTTAAAATAATCATGCCAGATCCCATAGGATCTATTTACTATGAGTACTTTAAAAACACAGAAATTCCTAACCAAACTAGCTGTAGCTATTTAGTTGAGGGCATTGGTGAAGATCATTTAGCCAAAGCCCTGGATTTTTCTATCTTGGATGATGTGATGCCATGTGACGACAAAACGATCTTTCAAACGGCAAGAGAATTGGCTCTCAAGGAAGGGATCCTTGGCGGAGGTTCCAGTGGCGCCAACGTTTGGGCGGCAATAGAAATTGCTAAGAAAGTCCAACAACCTACAACGATCGTCACCATTATTCCTGACGGGGGCATCAAGTATTTAAGCAAGTTATTCGATGATGATTGGATGGCACAACATCACTTGCTATAGTTAATACGATATCAACAGTTTTTGTCGATGCGCCTTTCTTTGATCCATGGGCATACCCCCCTCCCCTCTAAGAGGAAGGCTCTTTGTAGTCGTCATAAAATATCTTGAACCGTTATTTTTAAGAACAAATCAAGAGGCATTTATGGAATTTGGAACTAAGGCTGTACATAGTGGGCAAAAACCTGAAGCATCGACAGGGGCCATTATGCCGCCTATCTACATGACTTCAACGTTTATCCAAGAAAGCCCGGGAGAAATCAAGGGGTATGATTATACACGTGCAGACAATCCAAATTTTACCATTTTAGAGGAGCTATTAGCCTCGTTAGAGAACGCTAAATGCGCCACCATTTTTTCTTCTGGCCTCGGCGCTCTTACAGCGATGATTTCCACTCTATCCACCGGCGATCATGTACTTGCAATTGATGGGCTTTATGGCGGCACATACCGACTTTTTACCCAGGTTTTTAATCGTTTTGGAATTCACTTTAAAACGATCCATCCAAGAAATCAACAACTTTTCAAAGAAGAATTGCACAAACATCCTAAATGGCTTTTTTTTGAAACACCTACCAATCCCCTTTTAGAAATATTCGATATAGCGGCAATAGCGACTCTAGCCAAAAGGAATGGCATTAAGGTGTTTGTCGATAATACTTTTGCAACTCCCTTTTGCCAAAATCCACTAGAGTTAGGAGCTGATGTCGTCTGGCATAGTACGACAAAATACCTAGGGGGACATTCTGATGTCGTTGGTGGTGTTGTGATGACAGATGATATTCAGTTTAATAAGGCTTTGCGTTTTGCAAGAAAAGCGATTGGCATCAATCCCAGCCCATTTGATGCATGGCTAACTAACCGAGGCGTCAAGACTTTAGCCATACGGATGGCAAAACACCAAGAAAATGCCCAGCAAGTAGCCGATTTTTTACAAAAACATCCACAGGTGAAACGCGTTTACTACCCAGGATTAACATCACACCCACAGCATGAGATTGCAAGAAGGCAGATGAAGGGATTTAGTGGCATGGTTTCTGTTGAATTTGACTTGCCGTTGGAGGTGACAAAAAAACTCATCTCTTCCCTGCATCTTTTTTCTCTAGCAGAAAGTCTTGGTGGGGTCGAATCGTTGGTTTGCCATCCTGCTTCGATGACTCATGCTTCGATCCCCTCAAAAGAGAGAGAACGGTTTGGCATTATGGATGGACTGGTACGTCTATCGGTTGGTATTGAAGATTTTTCAGATTTGAAAAAGGATTTAGAAGCAGCTTTAAAAATTGTTTAATATGCGAACAACTGTGCTGCCCTTTAAATTGAATAACAGAGTAATAGGTCTTGATGATATACTCTTCCTAATGCTAGCCTTTTCAAAAAAAGTTGAGTAATCTATGAATCAGCCATTCTTAACCTATTTAAACGATCAAATCGAAGAACTTAAATCAACAGGACTATACAAACAAGAAAGAGAAATTACGTCCCCCCAATCTTCTTCAATCCAAATTTCAGATGGAAGAGAGGTTTTGAATTTTTGCGCTAATAACTACTTAGGCCTTGCTAATCATCCCAAAGTAATTCAAGCAGCTATAAACAGCTACGAACATTATGGATTTGGCCTTGCTTCTGTTAGGTTCATTTGCGGGACCCAGATCATCCACCATCAGCTAGAAAAGCGTATTTCACACTTTTTAGAAACAGAAGATACGATTTTGTACCCCTCTTGCTTTGATGCGAATGGTGGGCTTTTTGAAACATTATTTAGTGCAGAAGATGCCATTATCAGCGATGAACTCAACCATGCGAGCATTATTGACGGGATCCGCTTATCTAAAGCACAGCGTTTTCGCTATAAAAATAATGATATGGGAGACTTAGAAACCAAATTAAAAGAAGCGGGCAATTGCCGTTTTAAAGTCATAGCCACTGATGGCGTTTTTTCCATGGATGGTATTATTGCTAATTTAAACAAAATCACTGAGCTAGCCGATCGCTATCAAGCTCTTGTCATGGTAGATGATTGCCATGCAGTAGGCTTTTTAGGAAAAAATGGAAAGGGGTCCATTGAGTATTGTGATGTCTTGGGCAAAGTCGATATTATCACCGGTACATTAGGGAAAGCTTTAGGTGGAGCTACAGGAGGATACACTGCTGGCAGAAAAGAAATCATAGCGTGGCTAAGACAGCGGTCCAGACCCTACCTTTTTTCTAATACGGTAGCTCCTAGCATCGTCGCTGCTTCGCTTGAGGTTTTAAACCTCATTGAATCTGATCACTCTCTAAAAGATAAACTTCATGAAAATGCTCGTTATTTTCGCAAAAATATGACTGCACTTGGCTTCGACCTAGTCCCGGGTGATCATCCGATCATTCCGCTTATGTTAGGTGATGCTAAGCTCGCTCAAGAGTTTGCTGCTAAGATGTTAGATCATGGCATCTATGTCATTGGATTTTGTTATCCGGTCGTACCCAAAGGCAAAGCACGCATTCGCACACAGATGTCAGCGGCTCATAGCAAAGAAGATTTAGATCGCGCCATCGAAGCTTTTAAAACCGTAGGTAAAGCGCTACAAGTCATTTAGACACAAAACATTGGTAAATTATGAAAGCATTAGTTAAGAAAGAAAGAGCCCCAGGCCTTTGGATGGAAGAAGTTCCCTTCCCGACATTACAGGATCATGAGGTTCTTATCAAGACCCATAAAACCTCCATATGCGGCACTGACGTTCATATCTATAAATGGGATGCTTGGGCACAAAAGCGTGTTCCTACGCCCCTTATTATTGGCCATGAATTTATGGGGGAGATTGCGGAATTGGGCAAAAGCGTTACCCATCTAAAAAAGGGCCAAAGAGTTAGTGCGGAAGGTCACCTAACCTGTGGAAAATGCGTTAATTGTCTGAAGGATCAAAAACATCTATGCACAGATGTTTTAGGATTAGGTTATGATTGCTCTGGTTGTTTTGCAGAATACTTTACAGTTCCTGCCGAAAATGTTTTTGTTCTTCCCGAACATATTACCGATGACTTAGCCGCTATCTTTGACCCTTTAGGTAATGCTGTACATACTGCTCTATCTTTTAATTTAAAAAATGAAGATGTTTTAATCACAGGTGCAGGGCCTATCGGGATGATGGCAGCCGCGATTGCGCACCATCAAGGCGCTCGCAACGTAGTAATTACTGATGTGATTGAATATCGCCTAAACTTAGCGAAGAGAATGGGCGCAACACGTATTGTTAATGTTGCCAAAGAAGACCTAAAACAAGTAATGAAAGAGTTAGGTATTTCCCAAGGTTTTACCGTTGGTTTAGAAATGTCCGGAAATGCACAAGCCTTTAATGCAATGTTAGAAACAATGCTCCACGGTGGAAACATCGCTCTATTAGGCATCTTACCGCCAGGTGTGATTATTGATTGGGACCTTGTAATCTTTAAAATGCTTCAAATTAAGGGCATTTATGGAAGAGAAATTTTTGATACATGGCATCAGATGACGGACCTCATTAAAGAGGGCCTTGATCTTGATCCTGTGATCACCCATCGCTTTTCTGTTAATGACTTCCAAAAAGGCTTTGATGCGATGTTGTCAGGTCAGTGTGGCAAAGTCATTTTAGATTGGAATATCTAATGATAGACAGGTAACCTATTAAGTTACCTGCCCTGCTTCCCTTTTTAATTTTTTAAATATCTTAGCCACAGCACTTGTATGGTATTGCGGTATCTGTGAAGGTCTATAAGCTTGAAGATAATCTAAGAAGGATCCCTCCAAGCTATCTGCACGGGTAATTCCCTTTTGAATCATGTCTCTGAGCCATTCTTCAAATGCACTATACTCATGCCGCATGGGGGAATGTTCGCTTCGTGGAGGTTTTAAAAGGTCGATCTCACCATTAAAAAACTTCATTTGAACCAGCCTTCTGGCGATAATTCTTTCTACTTCCTCTGAATAAGCGTCTGCCCATTCATACCTTCCTCCATCCAAGTGATCGTTACGGATGTTGCTGATATAAATATCGATTTCATCGTTATCTTTATGCTTTCGAGCAAACTCATCAATGTCGTTAAAATCATTTCTAGTTCCTATCAATGAAACTACACGAGGAGGATCAAATCTTTTGTCAACCATGACTAAAACGCGAGGAATCAGAATCTGACCCGCTTTAGCGGGATCAAGATTTGACCATGGATCTTCATCATCCATAAAGTTAGGATAAGCACCCCTTGTATAATAAGTATAGTCATCCATATAAGGGACAACTTTCTTTAAGGACTGGAAGGGGCCGCTAGGATTTACATATCTATCGTCCGAGCGCACTTGGTAGAGGTGGTCGCATAGGTAACCGGGGTTCCTGAGTGGGAGCTTAGGTCGAGGCTTGGTCACTGCTTTACCCTGAATAGCTACATTCTGCTGTTGCAACTGTTGTTCTTGTTCGGCTTCCAGATCCTGCTCCTGTTCTGCTGTTTGATGCAAATCCAACTCAGTAGCTGTCGTCGACATGAGGTCTAAAAAATACTTAGCTTCCGGCAAACCTTCTCCGGATTCTTTCAGTTCTAACTTGTCAATGATCGTATCAAGTTCACTAATAAAGGAATTCAAAGCCTCTATTGTTTGCTCACTTAACTCTGAATCAGGATCGTCAAGTATGCCTGTAAAAAGCTGCTGGATGGTAATAATTTGGTTTTTATTTTTGCCAGCCACTCCCTTTAAGATGTCCAAAGGAGGAATTAACTGGTTTGGAATCCCCCCTGCTTCAATCGTAGCCTGGGAAGGTTGGAAAAAGAACGGTCGTACCTGAGGCCAAATCATGCGTCTTGCTTCATAATCTGTGACTTTGCTAATAGTCGAAAAGAGATCGCACCGTGGAATCGCTTCGATTTTTTGCTTCTCAGCTTTGAAACGTAGCTTCTTTAGTTCCTCTACTTCATTTTTTGCTACAAAGGCTAGTAGGTCTTCTAGCGTTGGGTGATCACCCAGAGTGGCTTTGACAGCATCATCTAAAATGTAACGAATCCTTTGTCCTTTCTCACTATCACTTAACAAACGCTCAGGAAGCTTACGCATGCGTAAAACAGCTTGCAGGAAGTTAGTGAGTGTGGTGTTTGTTCCAATCGTGAGATAGCCAATACTATCGTCGGCCATTTCAAAGTTCGTCCCCCTAGCATCTTTTTGACTTAAAATGTTTGTTGTTCTTTTAGTATCAGGGTTACTGGGCATTGCTTGATCTTGGCCTGTTGACAGGTCCAAAAAACGAGGTTCATTTGAGCGATCTAAATAGCGGATGATACCGTCTTGGCTTAGTTTTCCCTCTTTTTGCAAAGCAGATCCAACCTTCTGAGCTATCTTTTTCCCTGAAAGCCCGGGAAATGCGGGAGCTAGGTCGATAAGAGCATCTCCCTCCTTCATCTCCGTACTTAGAGTTTCCACGACATTGGAGCTAAAAAGAATGTCACCCTCTTTAAACGTTTTCATCAATGTCCAGAGGACACGACCATTGACGCCTTCTTGGCGAACTAACTCCTCTTTTAGCACCACTTTTTCAGGGAATGTCGGAGCTAGCTCCGAGGTTCCAGAAGACCCGTAAAACTCTAACACCATTTCGGCTAGGTCATTCGCGTTGGCTCCTATCTTAAGAGGCGAAGAGAAATTTTTTGGAATGACATAATAACGTAAAAATTGCCTTAGCAACCTTGCATCATTATTAATCTCCTGGGCAATCTGCTCATACTGTTCAGGTAGAACTTTAACTAATGGGATGCTAAAACGTTTACCCCACTCTTTAGCAGCCTTTGTCTTTTCGTAAGGAAGTATTCTACCTAAACGTCTTGCATTTTTCACTTCTTTAGCAGCTTCAGCCTGCTTCGTTTGGACTAACTCTGCAATCTGCTCAGCTCGGACCCCTCCCAGAATAGTATTTTCAAAAGGCTCATAATTCATATAGTTACAGATGGTAAACCAGATGGTCTCCTCTTCTGAACTCTGCTGCGAATTTTCCATACAAACATCGCTACTCTCGTAGGGTTTAACAAGCCACCCATCCTCTGAGCGTCCAAATCTAACTCCACCTTGTTTTCTTAAGGTAGACTCGGTCACGATGTCTTGAAAATATTTTTTAAAGACTTGCAGTTTTTTACCATTAGCATGGTTAAGAATATGCTCTTGATAAAATTCTGCAGTTTCGCCTTGCTTAAGAGGTTTAGTGAGGTATTTAACCAACTCCTGCTTATCTAAATCTTTAGCTATTTTTGCATGCACTAATTTCGCAAGTTTTTCTATAAAATGCTCTCGTTCTTTCGGGGTAAATTTGCACTGCTGGTTATTGATAAAGATACTTTTCTCAGTTTTCAAACGATTTTTAGTTAGAATCCATTCCATGATTTGTAGGGCTACGTCTATTTTGTCCGGATTTAATGGGGTTTTCCCTCCGTAAGCAAAAATGTGCTCTTCTTCGCAGTTGGTGATCGTGTCAAGCTCATCGCTACCTAAACGCAAATGATTTTGAAGTAAGGAGATAATTTCCGAGCAAACATCGATTTCTTGTTGAATCGATTCATCTTCGGATGGGTGGCGAGCATCTGGTCTAATCCCTTGGTCGATAGCAGCGCGGCTTAGCTGTTCCCATTTCAACAAAATTGAGTGGTGTAAGCTTAATAAATCGCGCTTGCTTAGATCGACGCGCCCCTTTTCTACAATCATCTTTTTTAAATTAAAAAGGAGATGCGATAAAGAGACAACATCAGTTGGAGATTGGCGAGAGAAGCTAAAGGTAAAGACATTCTCTCCATATGCTTCACGTGCTGCCCTCTCGAAAAGAGGGTGGTGCATTTCCATCAAAGGAATATGGGTGACCACTCCAGCTAAAGAGTAGCCGTCTGCCTTAAATTTAGTGATGATATTACGAATGACCGTGGTTTTCCCGCCGGCTAAAGCTTCCTGTTTAAACAGGTTATCCTCAGTTAATATCTGCTTGAAATTATTAATTTGAGCAGGTGTGGCAACATAACCACATTCCCATTCAAACACCGCTAAAAGAGGACTGTCGGGGTCATTTTCAACATCATAGGCTCTTTGTTGGGTCAGAATTTGAATGAGTTGGGGACCTAAAATGTCGATATCTCCACCCTTTTGAATTTGTTTCGCTTTCTCCAAAGCTCTAAAGTATTGTTGTCTTTGAGAATCCTTTTCCAAAAACTTTCGCAACTGATCTTTTAACTCATCAACAGCATCATCGTTGATAATTTTCTCGTCAATTAAAGGGGAGAAATCATCAGAGGCATAACAAAAGCGGGCGAGATTAAAATAATGGCCTAATGTGTTCTCTCTTTGTTCTATCTTAAATTGTAACCTGTGCCAATCATCATCAAGTTCTACATTTGATAGTTTAAATAATTTGATAATCTCCGCTCGATGTTGATTAGCTTCATCTTTTAACTTCTCGTAGCCTGGAAGACCCAAGTCTGGATTTCCCTCTCTTACATCCTTCGCTAATTGAGAGGGATCAAAAGATTTTTTTAAAACTTTTAAGCTATCTAAATCTTTCACGGCAGCTTCAATATCGTCCGCTAACTCGTCTCCCTTCTCTTCCAAATATTCATCAGCGCCTTGGAAGACGCGCCTAAAAGTATCTACTTTCTGCTCAACTTGACCAGTCGAAGCAGGAGCTTCATTTAGGTAATGCGCTAAGAAATCATCAGGAAAGATGTTCTTAGCAAAAGGGATCACGTCGTGTGACCTTGCACGATCTTGATAGGAGTCATGCAACTCCTCCATCTTTTCCATCTCGCTAGCGAGCATTCTACGGAGATTAAAGCGATGCAGCTTTTCAATTTCAAGAAGCTTGCTAAACTGCTGATCATCGTTCCAGTCAACACCTTCATCAAGATTTGCTACTAGATATGCTTTTAGCTCTTCAAAGTAAATCTTATTTTGAGAAAGTAAATTCTTCAACTCTTCATATAGTTCAAGGACGTCATTATCAATATCATCTTTAATGCCTTTTTTGCTGGATAATTGGTGGTAAAACTCCTCAAATTCAGGATAGGTTTTGATGAACCTAACCACATTTTCATGAGCTTGAAACAAATTTGCTTTAAAGAAAGCTTCTAGAGTAGATTTCTGCTGCTGAGAAAGTCGGAGTACAGAAGGAATTAAGTCTACCTCATCTTCATATCGTTTAACTAGCTCATCTAGATCGGCCAAGAAACCTTGATGTTCTGATGAACTGAACGCATGAGGGTCGTTCACACATTGCCAATCAAATAATTGGCATTCGAGCTGTAGATTAAAAGCTAGAGCTTCAGAAGAAGAATCTTCCCACGCTCTCAACCACCCTAAAATAGTGGTAAACTGTTCATCTTGATGAATCTCTAAGCTATCAGCTTTTCTAAGATAGGCTAAAGCCTCTGTATAGCGTTTTTGAGTAAGTAACACATAGGAAAGATAGAGGTAGCCAGAGGCTGATTGACATTTTAAGCCAATATGGGGATCTACCTCGTAAACAAAAAGCGAAGAAGTCGTCTCCTCTTCAAACTGAGGGAGTGCTTTATAAGCATTCTCATCTAAACTTCTCTCATAACGGCAGGCAGTCAATAACAGTTTAGGTAATTTTGTCTCATGCTCTAAAATCTGATAGTGATAGAAATTCGAGGTAAAAAGTGAAACAGATTCCCTTTCTTTAAGATCATCTTCCGGTGTTAGTGAAGATAAGTTAAGAACGGAATCTATTTTTCTGTTCGATAATGTATATCCGGGATATTGACCAGCTCTCCAAACTTTCTGATCGCGGTCCCACTGGTAGGTAAGATTTAAGCGATCATAAGCGATTTTTTCTACGTTTTTTTTACCTGTAGCAATGAGATGAGCATAAGAGTCTAATGCTTGAAAGATTTTAAAGGAGGGTAAACGCCAAGGGTTTAGAACCTTCCTATGTCCCTTATTTGTCACTAGCTGAACAGAAGTGACTAACCTTAAATCGTTAGAATTTTTCGTCCAAGAGTGGTTCTTATTTAATTTTAAAAAGTAGGCTTCCTCTTTTTCGGGTGCCTCAGCAAGGGCAAATTGGCCTTTTTGATGGAGCCAGACTAGGCCATTCTCAACCTCAGAAGGCAGATGTCTGCGAGGTGCTCGATACTCCTCAGGAAGGTTAAAGTCTAAGGACTGATATTGAAACCAGAACGTTTTCTTTTGCCCGGGCAACTGGATTTGTTTATAGACAAAGACTTCATCGCTAACGTTAGAAATAATGCGATATTTATGACCATTGAAACTAAAAGCGAATTCTTCAGCTGGGTGACTCTCGTCGTTAAGCTTGTAAGTGACATTCTGGTACTTTGAATAAATTGAATAAAGACCTGTTTCTCCAAAAATTCTGATGCAAGCCGGATGGCTAGCTATTTTTGAAGGTATGAGCCTCTTTGCTTGGCCATCGAGATAAAGAATGTTCTTTTGAACATCAATCTGGTATTGCCCTAGAGAATAGAGCGGATAGCTCCCCTCAAGGGTTTCATCTTGCTGATCTTGAATGATTAAAGGTTTTAAATAAACAACTATTTCGTCTGAAGTAGCTGCTTGGAAAAATGCCTGAATTTGAGGAGTTGATTTCCAAATTAAATGATTAATCAGTTTTGTCTCATCTAAGGATCGTGCTCCTCGCTGGGATCCGATCTGCTCTAGGATAAAACTGCTTTGGTGGATTTGTTTTAATACGTCATCATTAAAATTTACTTTTAATGAATGGTTATCCGCTAATGGGTAGTTAAGCGCAGTATGGTAGAGGAATTGCTCGTGGATTAATCCTCTATTCCGTAATGCATTTGTAACGACTTGATTGGCATCGAGTGAAGCCGCATCCCCATCTGCCCGATCCTTCCATAGACTAATTAAAAAAAGATCATCTTGAAGATGTCTATGGTATTCGGGAAGGACAGAACTGATTTTGGCTTTAAGCTCGTCATCTATCTCAATCTCATCACGATCTATTTGTAGGAGCAGGTTTTCAATGATAGGCATAGATTCTCGATAAATGCGCATGAGGTAGAGCGACGCTTTGATATTATCGCTTGCATGGGCATCTTCAATCATTCCTCTCAAAGTTTCAAGGTAGACAAGAGCATACTCAGGCTCCTGCTCGATTAACTCATTCAATCGAGCATTTTGAAACAGGATAATCGAAAAAACTCTCTGCCAGTCCAGACCAACTTTTTCATGCCCGAAAAGACCTGCGATTTTGGAAAATGCCCCAAGAGCAAACTTGACGCTATTCAGGGGTGGGACTTGACCCGAACCTAGAGGGTGACCAAAATGGTGAGCCTGGTTGAGCAGATGCCCAGGCATATTAAGGGAAGCTAAACTTTTTGGTTTCTTATCAGCACTGCTAGTAATAAGTTGCAGTTCAGCGCTCACATCCATTGGCAGCCCTTCAAAACAGAACTTTTCATCATGGATAGCATGGGCAGTAACAGGCATCAGATCGACAACATCTTCCTTCAACTGAACACTTGAGGCATCATCAACCACTCGTCTTTCTATCATGCGCTGGGCAACCTCACGATCTTTAATCACAGGCCCATTGTGCTGCAAACTGGTTCTATAATGATCAAACAAGGCAGCAAGGCACTCGTGGAGGGTGCACTTCTTTAACTCTTTGATATTAAAATTCTTAATGTTTTCAAATACCCCGGGGGTTGCCTGACCCGCATGACTGATAGGTCGTTGAAAAAGGTGCTGCACTTTTTCTCTAAAAGCATTGTTACCAAAAGATCCTAAATCAAAATAGGGATGCTCAAATAAATCTATCTGAAGAACAGAAGCATCCTTCGGATCTAATTTTTCTACAAACACACCTAGTTGATACAGTGTAATTGCCGAAAGCCCTTCCTTATGAAGCTTGGTATGTGCATGAGCTACATTAAAAAATAAAAATTCAAGTGTTTCTCTTGTCTGCTCTGCCACTTCCGGCTCATCGCCTTCAAGAAGAGTCGTTAGATCTAGATCTTCAATTGCTTGCGCAATATCCAGTAGGAAAGCATCCAATACTTGGTATTCTTTTTTAGCAATCAGTTTTTGACAGTCAATCTGAGCCTGCTTTAAATATTCTAAAATGGCTTCTGGCTCATTATTAACTAGACGAGGCGTAGCAAAGGAGGAAACAGCGGCTCCAGAGGGTTTGATCGATGAAAATTGTGATAGGTAAGTTGTCTTTACTGGTAAACGAACGAGAGTATTAAAAATATTTTTTACGCCTTTTTGCTTTTCTGGAGCTTGTGGTAATAAGCGATCTCCCCCATCAGTTTTTCTTATTTGTTCAAGAATACTTTTTAAAACACTTCTATATGGGTCGAGGATTATTTTTTGATGAACTTCCTCGTAATCGTCGATTGTAGCATAGAGGCTTTCCATCTCATGCTGTAATTCTCGTCGCAGGTCCGGGTAACGATGCAGTTGCTTTCTAGTTCTATAGAAAATATCTTCGAGAAGACCGATCTTATAAGATAGCTTCAAACGATGCCCTAAAACATCATTCTTTGTTTTTAAAAACACTTCGATTGTTTTTTCAACAGAAGCCGGTTCTTCAAGCTTACCTGACAGATCGAAAAAAGCATTTAACGCTTCCGACGAATGAATTCGAACGTCCTTACTGGCCAAGTTTTCCACAAAATCCTCAATGGAAAAATTAGCCCTCGCTTCCTCAGAAAAAACCAACTTTGCCAACTGCTTAAAACCGCTGAGGCCCGACACTCTAATCAACCTAAAAATTTTGGAGAAAGAAAGCGGTGGAGAAATATTATTTCTAACATCGTCCGCTAATTTTTGAAGCTTTTCGTCGCCAAGAGACCCTTTCCAATGAATAGGGCAAGCTAAAATCGCAGTAAGCACGTTGTTAACGTCATCATCCTCAAAAGAATCTTTTGCTTCGAAGGATGATTTACGAGAAGGCTTGACAGACGAATCATCATCTGTTGGCTGCTCGTGTTCCCCCACACCAGTGGCACGAAACTCATACCCTTCCTTTGTTTTAGTAAACTCACAGAGGATGGGGTGACGCTGATTATCTTGAATAAATCCAGAAGGGATAAGGAGGGTTTCGCCTTCTTTAAGCTGCCTTAGATGCTTTAACACTTTATCACGTAAGGCATTGTACTCTTTCAACTGCTTATGCTCGGGTAGTTGATTGATTTTTTCTAAAGAGGTTTGAATACTAACGCTCTTCCCTAGTTTCTCCCCCCAGCCAATAGCTTCTTGCTCATGGCTTTTTTTGAGAAATTGGCTCCACAATTTCAACACATTTGAAAAGGATAGCGAAGCTGAAACACGATCTCCGTTTTTTGAAAGCTCAAGCAGTAAATCGTCCGATGAGCGGTACAACTCCATTGCAAAAGAAAGCTCTAACCATTTGATATTCAATGGATCAGGCCTTCTCAACAACCATCGTACGATTTTGGAAAAAGACGCAGCAATTTTATCAACTAGGGAGTTTTTAAAGGGCACACCTTTACGGAATGGACTTGGTGAATCAATTGATTCAATATGCCTACTAGAAAGATCTATATGACTTGACGAAACAGAACTAAGATTCCCTACACTCAATGACTTTTTTTGTGATGTCGGCTGCCTCTTTACTGAACTGCTCTCAGTAATAGATGATGCAGAAGCCGAAGAAGAAAGATTAGTTTCTTTTGTCATATAAATTGCTTTTATTTGGTTATGGATCCATTTATTATATGTCAAAATTCAAAATAATATCAATTTAACACTTACCCAATAAGTCCTGAAGAACAAAAAAATTTTTTAAAATTTTCTTCAAAAAAAGTTGATCAAAAAAAAATAATTTTTTAACATTTCCAAAAAATTTTTCAACCAAATGGAGGTTAAAGATGTTACGCTATGTTTTAACTTTTCTTTTCTGCTTAAACTTGTTTTGCTTACAGTCATATGCAAGTAGCCCCCTCACCGAAGAACAGGCTTATCTTTCTAGCAAACAAATTAAATTGGAAGAAGGTAAGCTTTACGCTTTTTTTGACTGGGACTACATTAAGTTGCCTAGATGTTAAGCTTCTTTGAAAAAGACCCTTGGTCTAGTTTAAGAATATGAATTCATTACATTGTGTAATGAATTTTTGTAGTTAAATTGTATCTTTTCCTCCAATACGTTTGGAGTTGAAAAGTACAATTAAACTACTCAATGTCATCGCTATAGCAGAGAATAAGGGCGTCAACAAATTGGAAAGTGCTAACCCTATTCCAATGAAATTATAAAAAAAAGCCCAAAAAAAGTTCTGCTTTAATATTTTCTGACCGCGCTTACCCAACATCAAGAAGGCGGGCAGTTGATTTAAAGAAAGCTTAGTCAGCAAGAAGTCTGAAACTTGGATGGAAATATCAGCTGCCGATATGAGAGATACACCAAGGTGGGCTGTTGTAAGCGCTGGCGCATCGTTAATACCATCCCCAATCATCAGCACCACGTGACCTGCTTTTTTCAACTTCTCTATATAGTCTTTTTTCTCAAAAGGAGTTACTTCAGCTTGCCACTCATCAAACCGAAGCTCTCTTGCAACCCTTTCAACAACCACTGAGTGGTCACCTGAAAGCAACACAAGAGGCTTATCACAAAATAGATTCCTTAACTGCCTCGCTTCATCTTTAATACGATCCCCTAACGATAATACAGTAAGCAGTCTATCATTTTCAGCAAACAGCACAAGAGTCTCACCTTCTAACCCTTTTGGATAATTAATCCCTTTTTCAGTAAAAAACCTAGGAGATCCCATGACATAGCATTGTTCATTTAAGTGAGCGATCATACCTTTCCCTGGCACCTCCTCAATTCTATCATAAGCTAGCTCATCGCCCTGCAGCGACTGGAAAATAGCTGAAGACAGAGGATGAGCCGAATGAGAGGTCATTGTTTTAAGAACTGACTGATAATAACTTGACAGTTGTTCAAGCCCCCTGAGCAATGAAAACTTACCCTCGGTCACGGTTCCCGTTTTATCAAAAACATAAATTGTCTCTTGTCCCAAAAACCTTAGCGCTGCGCGATTTCGAACAATCACCCCTAGGTGTGCAAGCTTTATCATAAGATGAGACTCTGCCAGAGGAGCAGCTATCCCCAAGGCGCAGGGGCAAGAGATAAGCAGAGTTGACAGGGCTATAAGCGCTGATTCTTTGTTTAAGCCATAAAGCACAAAGGCCATAAGAGAAAGAAAAAGGCTGAGTGGTACAAAATACCTAGCAATCTGATCTCCAAAATGAAAACTCGACTCTTTACTCCCTATTTCTTGTTCGATTAATGTAATAATTTTTTGGATCGACGATTCTTTAGCAAGCTTCACTACCCGATAAACAATTGAGCCGGATTGAAGAATGGTACCGGCAGCAACATGATCATGGATATTTTTTAGTATTGGGATCGATTCCCCGGTAACCATTGATTCGTCGCTAGCTCCTTTTCCACTATAAACAATCCCATCAAATACAATTTTTTCACCTGTATGGGCAACAATAAGGTCTCCTCGCTGGATCTCTTTCGTAGAGACAAAAAAACTCTTATCTCCCTGGTACTTTCTAACTTTTTGTGGCAGTGAACGATTTAGACGAAAGAGGGTCTCTTTGCTAGAAAATTTTGCCTTTGCTTCCATTATTTTTCCGAGTAAAACAAACGCAACAATCACTGTCATCGAGTCAAAGTACACATCTATTGAGCCTATAATCATCTCATAGATTGAAAATAACAATGCGGAGAAAACCCCTATAGAAACCAAAGCCTCCATACCTATAATGCCAACCCTTGCACCATAATAGAAACGTTTATAAATAGGATAAGCACTATAGGTAATGACTGGCAGAGAAAAAAGAAGCGATATGATAGTAAACAGCTCTCCTTTTGCATCTTGAGCCATATTTAAATAGATGGCATACAAGGGGTAAGCAAACATCATGACATTAAAAGCGCAAAACGCAGCAACTAGAAAGCGATCATACAGCTGTCTAGGGACTTCTTTGCTAAACGCATCGGAGAGTTCCTTTAGCCCATAACCTAATGAATGAACAAGGTTATTAATTTCCTCTTTGGAAATGATTTGGGGATAAAATTCAATCACAGCTAAGTCTGTGGCATAGTCAACAAGGCAGTGGCTAACTCCCTTAAGCTTCATTAAAAAAAGCTTGATAAGGTCAGCACAAGATGAGCACCACATATCTGTGATTTCAACTTGCCATTTTCTCTTTTCCAAATCTTGATGGCCTGCACGTTTAGTCTGATTCAATAGTTGCGGATTAGAAATCAGGCCAAATTGGATTGCTTGTTGAAAAATAGGATGTTTTTCAAATTGGTCGAGTGCCGATGCACTATCCAAAATCTGATAAACCGTTTGACAGCCGAAACAGCAAAATAAACGATCACCCGAGGAAATACTCGACGAAGAAACTGGTAGAGAACAAAGATGACATAGTGGTGACTCTCCATCCTTAACGATTAATTTTCCTGGAATTTCTTCGCTCGACATGAGATAATCACTACTAAAAATAAGAATAAATTGTATGATACTCGAACTTGCCTATTACGGAGAACCTATCTTGCGCAAAAAAGCGCAACCGGTAAAAGAAATTAATGATGAGATCAGAAACCTCGTCGCTGACATGGTAGAGACTATGCACGCTAAAAATGGCGTCGGTCTTGCAGCCCCTCAAATTTTCCATTCGCTCAATTTGTTTATTATTCAAATCCCTGAGCCAGGCCCTGATAAAACAGTCTTACCTGGAACTCTGCGTGTATTTATCAACCCCAAAATTCTTTCGGTCAGCGAAAATACGTGTCTCTATCAAGAAGGTTGTCTATCCATCCCGAAACTGTATGAAGACGTTGAAAGGCCCGTAGAAGTGACCCTTGAAGCTAAAGATTTAGACGGCGAAACTTTCAAGGAGACTTTTACCGGTTTTACGGCAAGAGCGATCCTACATGAAAATGATCATATTAACGGCGTGCTGTTTATTGATCGCATCAAAGGAAGAAAACGCAAAGAACTAGAACCGATCCTTCGACAAATTAAAAATAAATACTTCCTTAAAAAATAGAGGGTCATCTTCTAAGCTTCGGCTAAGAAACTTCGCATTAGAGCCTAAGCGACTCCCCCCACATCATAAATGTATGTTGTATAACTTGCTTATTGCATAAAGATTCCTTCGCTTAAGACTAATGGAGGCCGTTTGACCAAATTAGCCTTAAACGTGGCTGTAGTGTCTATTAAGGTCTTAGCTTCGATTCTTATCCAAGTTTTTCTAGAAAATCGATTAATAAACGAACGCCTGAACCTGTCCCATATTTAGGGTGGTATCTTTTTGCACCATCTTCTAGGTAAGCTGTGCCTGCAATATCCAGATGGGCCCACGGAACATTACCCACAAATTCCTGTAGAAACATAGCGGCAGTAATAGAACCCGCAGCTCTTCCACCTATATTGCGGATATCAGCAAAATCAGACTTTAACTGATCGCGATATTCTTCAAACAGTGGCATTCTCCAGACGCGTTCATAAGTTGCTCCGCCTGATTGATACAGCTCATCAGCAAGAGTATCATTATTAGAAAACAACCCAATTGATTCGGTGCCTAAAGCAATAATCATCGCACCTGTTAATGTCGCTAGATCGATAATGCGTGTGGGCTGTAAGTGCTCGACCGCATAAGATAAAGCATCTGCTAAAATAAGGCGTCCCTCAGCATCGGTGTTTCCAATTTCCACTGTTTTCCCAGAATAGCTTTTATAAATGTCTCCAGGTTTATAGCTGGTAGAGCTAATCGCATTTTCCGTTGCAGGAACCACAGCCGTTACATTGACTTTCAGCCCTAAGCTAGCTGCCGTAAAAATAGTCCCCATCACAGCTGCAGCTCCACCCATGTCCCCCTTCATGGTTTCCATGTTAGCAACTTTTATATTCAGCCCGCCAGTATCATAAGTAACCCCTTTACCAACAAGCACCGTTTTATCTTTAGATTTAGGATTACCTTTATACTCAATAATCATTAATGCAGGATCTGAGCTGGCTCCTCTATTGACAGCTAAAAGCAGCCCCATTCCCTCTTTTTCAATACGCTTTTTATCGAAAATAGTCGTCTTGACTTGAGGGAAATGCTTGCCTAGGCCGGTTGCGACCTGGCAGAGATATTGGGGATTAATATCATCTGCATTCCCATTGACGAGATCCCTAGCAAAATAGACTCCTTCTGCGATCGTGAAATACTTCTCGGCTGTTCTCAAAACTTCTTTTGAAGGATGAATCAAATAAATATCTTCAACTAAGACAGTCTCTTCCTTCTTTTCACCCTTTAAATAATCAAAAACATAATTTGTAAGAGCCAGCCCTTCAACGACCCCACGCACAACTTGATGAGCGTCAAGTTGATCTAGCTTCGGAACCACCAGATTAATTTTAGCAAGCTTAAATTTTTGACAGTGCTTAGCTACAATCGAAAAGCTCCTTCTTAGCTTTTCGATTGTAATCTTCGAAAACTCTCCCAGGCCTAAAAGAAGGCAACGCTTTTCCGGCTGCTCAGCAGGATATAGGCTAAGAATCTCCCCTTCGTTACCCATGAAATCATTCGTCTCAACAGGCGTTGCAAAAAAGGGATGAATCTTTCCTAGGAAAGCTGGTTCTGCCCCCTCTGTCCCTTTAACAAAGGGAAGAACTAAGATGTCAGCGGTTTTTCTTTTTTCTATGGCGTTAATGTGATGATAGTTCATAGTCGCTCCCTAAAATGGCAATGCATCATCTTGATCATCTTCTTGATAGCTATTATTACTCCCCTGTCCCATCATACTTGAACCGCTGTAGGCATAAGTGTCTGCAGGCGCATTAAATCCTCTAGGGGAGGATGAAGCTACACCTTCTTCCTTTCCTTTTTCACTTCTTCCAAATGGACTAAACCGAATATTCTCAGCTGTAACTTCTAAAGCCACCTGAGGTTTTCCTTCCCTATCCGTATAAATTTCAGGCTTCCCAAGTTCACCTGAGACTAAAACACCTGATCCCTTCTTTAGATAAGGAAGCATCTTATCAAACCGATCACCCCAAATGGTGACGCGATACCAGATTGTTTCTTCCTTCCCCCCTTTACGCACATTCACCGCTATACGTAATGAGATCACTTTTTGACCACTTGGTGTAAATCTTATTTCTGGGTCTGCCCCTAGGTGACCCGCTATAAAGATAAAATTCATTCGATTCTCCCTCTCGGTATTTATATATTTTGCCATTGGCAGAAAGTCCTAGTATACCTAAATTAGGTTTTAAATGCGCAAGGAATTCAAAATGGATTTAATCTCTCACCCTCTCTCCCTCCAAGAAGCAAGGCAAAAACGACAGGAAATAAAAAAAGGCTTAGCAAGTAGGGAGCAATGTCTAAACAAACGGTCTGAACTTGAATGCTTTCTCTTAGAAACTCAATTAAAAGCTCACCAGACGCTTCTCAAAGCTCATCAATTAGAACTTGACCAACCCCATTCCGCTCACGAGCTATTTAACAAAGCAAAAGAGTATGAAAATTTAGAAAAAGTCCTCCTCCAACAAATTCATTCACTGGACCGAGAACTCGATCGATGGGAAGAGACCGAAGAAACAGATATTCAACAACTCGATGAGCTGATTATTAGCCTTCTAATGAAAGAAAACCCCTCCCTTAAAGAAGTTTACGAAAAGTTGAAAAGTCAACAAGCGTCGTTACAAAGAAGAAGGATCAAAGCTGAAAAGTTACTCGAATTGCTAAAGCATATTGAGCATTTACTTGCCAATATACAGCTTGCCAGAAACAGGATTAAAAGGCAGGGATTATTGAGCTACATCTTTGGAGCTAACCCCAACTTAATTGTGACTCAATGCCTTCAGGGCATGATAACGATTATCAAGAATGGTAAAGAAATAATCGAAGAGAGCAAATCTCTAAGTACAGAGCCTGAAGTCATAGATAGTCACACCTCTCTTTATCTTTATTTGCTTGAGTTAGAAGAGCAATGTCGAAAAAGGTGGAGCTATCGCCATCTTGACACCATCACTGAGGGTTATTCTCTCAAAATTAGAAATGTTATTTCTTTTTTCAAGACGTATCAGAGGCATCTTCAAATGGAGAGTAAAGAGGTTGCTGAGGAAATAGAAAAATGGATGGTAGAATGAACTCATTAAACCGTCTTGATACCGGGCTGTAAAAAGCCGGTTTAATGGAATAGCTAGCAAGCCGCACGACGACTTGCTAAACAATTAAATTTTAATAAAGCCTTGACCTGGTTTTCCGCCTTTAGTAGGTAGGATATCCTCCGGCGCCTTTGTCGTTTCTTCTCTTCCTTGAGATACATCAGCGCAGATTTTACGCCACTTTTCAACTGTCTCCACGTAAAGAGGTGCAAAAGCACGTAGAGCATTAGAAGGTGCATGCTCCATATCAAGGGTGCAGTGAATCAGGATGAGTTCTTCCTTAACAGCAACACCTACTCCTCCCCCAGCCATTTGGCCACCTAAAAGAGACCCTTCAAGCAGTCTTTCATATAGACGAAGAAGAATTTTTTGATCACGTGGAAGCCCGTCCAGTAAGGGCGAATAGAGGTACAAACGCTTAGAATTTGGTTCATAGGTTAGATGAAGGGAGAATTCATCATCGATTCCTAGAATACATGTATTGTTCTCATCAAATTCTAACCCTTCTAACCCCAGTTCCTTACCAAACTCCTTTAAATTTTCTTTCGCATTTTCAAATGACATAGTTTTTAACCTCCGATAAATCTTTGAAACTTAAGCAAACAAGAGCAAAACCCTAATAAAATAAAAGCCTACCCTTTGCGAAACATCTATCATCCTCATAATTTCAATTTAATGCAAGAGCAACAAAAATGCCAAAATTAGATGAATTTAGTAAAAAACAATGGTTAAACTCATATGCATAACAAATCCTTATAACTCATTATATTAAAAAAGTTATTTTATTTCTTTAAAGTTATAAAAGAAAAAAATACTCTCTTACCCCTTTAAGGAAATACAAAAAAACATATAGTGAAGGAAAACAACAGTTCCACAATGAAGATAAGTATTGGTTCTCCTTTCCCTCTTGGAGTCACACAGTCCAAGGAGGGTGTCAATTTTGCCCTATTTGCCGATTCAGAAGAAGATGTGACTTTATGTCTGTTTAAATCGCTCTCTTCTCCTCCCATGGAAATAGTGATCCCCTACCGTACAGGCAAGCTCCGGCACCTTTTTATTCATCGATTAGATGCAGACTATGTGGCCTTCGCATATCGAATAAAATATAATGAGACCGAATCTCCTCTTTACTTAGTGGATCCTTATGCTAGAGCCGTCTCTGAAGGCAACAGCTGGAACGATCAAGCTAAATATCACCCCTATGGTTTACTGACTTCTGATGAATCCTTTGACTGGCAAGAGGATAAGCACCCTGATTATGCGTTATCGGATTTGATTATTTATGAGCTACATGTGCGAAGCTTTACTATCCATGAATCGAGTAGGATCAATGCAAGGGGGACCTTTCTCGGAATCATTGAAAAAATCCCTCATTTGTTAGAACTTGGTATCAACGCCGTGGAGCTCATGCCTGTCTGCGAATTTAACGAAAATGAATATCATTTACTTAACCCTGAAACAAACCAAAGGTTATGTCAATATTGGGGATACTCCTCCTTAAGCTTTTTTGCGCTCATGAACCGCTATGCCTTTTCTAATGAGCCAGGCGCTGTGATTAATGAGTTTAAAACCATGGTTAGAGAGCTGCATAAAAATGGAATCGAAGTGATTCTAGATATGGTGTACAACCATACCGGGGAGGGCAACCAACTGGGCCCTACTTATAACTTTAAAGGACTTGCCAATGATGTTTACTATATGATGGTGGGGCCAAATCAATACCGCAATTATTCTGGATGTGGTAATACATTCAACACTAATCACCCTATTGTCAAAAATTACATTCTTGATTCGCTGAGATACTGGGTCGCAGAAATGCATATAGATGGGTTTAGATTTGACCTTGGATCTATTTTTTTTAGAGGACAACATGGCGAGATGCTGGACTTTCCCCCTATCATTGACGCGATTACAGAGGACCCTATTTTGGCGAATACGAAACTGATCGCTGAACCGTGGGATGCAAGCGGCAGCTACCAGGTTGGGTGCTTTTACTCTAGTAGCTCTCGATGGAGCGATTGGAATGGAAAGTATCGGGATTGTGTGCGTAAATTTATTAAAGGGGATAAGGGGCTAAAAGGTGAATTTGCCACCAGGATCTCTGGCTCTCAGGATCTTTACGAGGCCAAGCAAACGCCAAGCGGGAGTATTAATTTCATCACCTGTCACGACGGTTTTACGCTAAAAGACGTCGTTTCTTACAATTTTAAAAACAACTTTGCCAATGGTGAAGATAATCGTGATGGTACAAATGACAACGATAGCTGGAATTGTGGGGAAGAGGGTGCAACGGCTAATAAACATGTTCTATTTTTGCGTGAAAAACAGATGCGCAATCTGCATCTGGCTCTCATGGTCTCACAAGGAGTGCCTATGTTGAATATGGGGGATGAGTATGGTCATACCAGGAGGGGGAACAATAATGCTTGGTGCCAGGATAATGAGTTAAACTGGTTTCTATGGGATGAACTGGCCAATAACCAGGCTTTTTTCAGATTCTTCAAAGGGCTTATTCACTTTCGCAATCAAGAACCTCTTTTAAGAAGAAGATTTTTCTTAAGAGATGATCACATCTTTTGGCATGGGTTAGAGCCGTTTAAGCCGCAATGGGACCACGACGATGGCTTGGTAGCCTTTTCACTAGTTGATGAAAGAGAAGGTCATGATTTATTTATTGCCTTTAATACAAGTCATCATGATTCACTGTTAATCTTTCCGGAAAGAAAAGACCGTAGGGCTTGGCATTGGATCGCTAATACAGCCTTGAAACCACCTTTAGATTTCTATGAAAACCCCACGAAAATTGAGGCTAAGCAATATACCATTCCCTGCCACTCTTCTCTTCTTCTTAAAGCCTATTAACGCTTTGCTGGTCTTCTCTTTTGATAATAGCAAACATAGGCGTCTTCTATTGGCAGATCTTTTCTCCTTATCCTACTCACAACACTGTCATTACACTTGTACCAATGGTTGTCTTTTTTCACATAAGAAACATAGTGTCCACTACTCTTATTTCCTACTTTATCTCCTATGTGCACGGAAAAAGAGGTGAGCTTATATTTACATTCGTCATCTTCAAGATCTAAAGTATCTAAAGCTTCTTGAGCCAGATAGTCTTTTAGGTTAACTTTCATGGCTTTTGAAAAGTCGATAGGGCTATTAATTTTAGAATCTGGATCAGCAAACCTTTTAAAGTGAATGAAAAACCCATTAGGCAACTGGCCGTGCAAAGGGTACAATTTTAATTCTCTAATAACGCCCTCTAGGAAGAATGTTTGCTTGTCGATATTGAACTCAACTATGCCTTCGAGTTGCTCATCCTCGACTAGATGATCAAGCAGTTGCTTAGCATCAAATGTATTCTTATCTCTACTTGCTTGAGCCCTTCTATCTCTAATTTCCTGATCGCGCTCTTTTGTCAGACGTCTCTTTTCTCTATCTAGAAAGGCCATTTCCTTTCTTATTTCGCCTTTCCTTTTCTCTAATTCTTGTTTCTCTTGATTCTTTTTAGGGCTGCTCCCTATAGCTTTTGATTGATTGTTTAATGCCTTTAGTTCTAATCCCTTATTTGCACGCTCACCAGCCACTACCTTTATTTGAGTACCATAACGTTGTGTGATCGCTCTTACGTCTTTTTTGCAATCAACCTCAATCTGATGAATTAAAGGTACATAATTTGAATTTATGACAGGCACCTGAATCAAGGTCATGGGCGCTATTTGCGCTTCACTTGCAAGATTTTCCCCTTCATATGAGCATTTAGAACGAGTATAGATGCCCAGTAAAGAGAGCTCTAAGGTAGTAGACCATAAAGTTAGAAAATCACCAATATCTTGTTGCCCCTTCGCTACCGTAAAGTCAAATACCTCAGATAAGCCTAAATGAAAACAAGCCTGATGAAAATTGCGCAATGCTTCCGTGGTCCGCTCTTCAGAAGAAGAGCTCATAGCTTGCATCAGGAGTAAAAAGCTCCATTTAAAAAGAATGCGATTTTCGAAATGATCATCGCTTTCCCCTGTTTCTTTAGTGAGCGGAGCCCATCCATGCAGCATGTTGTTTTCAAAATCGACTAAGCTCTGAGTCTCTTCTCTTACTAGAGGGGTTGTAATTAAATTCAAAAAAGCCCTATCTGTTCTTAAAAAGGATTGAATCAGTTGTAGCCCAGCATTCATATAGCAGTTGTTACCGGTTATATTCGACAACCCCTGTAATTGATCACTTCGTGTTTTAATCTCTAAAGATTTAGCAAGCTTATTCGATTTGGCCTGAATGGCAGGTTTCCTTTTCGCTGTATTTGCAACCCGAGCTTCATGCTTTTTTGCCCACTCTGTTTGTTGTGTGAACTTTTCTGCTGCTTTTTGCTTGTCACCTAATGTTCTAGCTGTTGCTTTTGGTTTTGAACCAGTTTCAAGCTCTGCTTTTTTAACTGCTCCATCATTCGCACGAAGATCATTATCATCCCTATCATCATAGACATAATTTCTATTAGTGGTGATAAGCAGCTTGAGACAAGCGATAATTTGGTGATAAGTCTTCGTTAGAAAGGAGAGGAATTTTGTAAAGCAAGAAGCGGTTTTTTTGGTTGTTTGATCGGAGGGACTGATGTCAATTGATTTTTTGGCTAAAACGTTCGTTCTAGCTTTATCTTCTTCATTTGGGGGGGAAATATTCCGCCTTAATTCATTGATTTTCGCTTCAGATTCCGATACGGGCAACAGACGACCACTGCTCAAAGTAGCAGCGGAGACGGGAGCGCCTCCCCTTAACGAAGATATGGATCCTGAATTAGACATAATTCTCACTACTATTTTTAAATAATTATCATTTAATTTTATTAAATTCTTATAAAGAAGTTAGATAATTAACATCGCATCTCCATAAGAAAAAAATCTAAATTGGTCTTTAACAGCTTTTTGATAAGCTTCTCTTATTAAATTATAGCCCCCGAAGGCTGAAACAAGCATGAGTAATGAAGATCCCGGTAAATGAAAGTTGGTCAGCAGCGCTTTTACATACTTAAACTGATAGCCTGGATAAATAAAAAGATCGGTCTCATACTGCCCAGGTTGAATCTTGCCATCAAGTGCAGCAGACTCCAAAGCTCTACAGGATGTTGTCCCAACAGCAATTTCTAAAGAGTGATTCAAAGGTCGATTCAATAAGTCTGCAGTTTCCTCAGACACCTCTAAAAATTCCCTATGCATGTGGTGAGTACGAATATCCTCAACTTGGACAGGTTTAAAGGTACCAAGCCCCACATGCAATGTTAATTCATAAAGATTGATTCCTGTCAACCTAAGCTCATTAATTAATTGCTCAGTAAAGTGTAATCCGGCCGTTGGAGCGGCAACGGCCCCTTCGTTCTTGGCGTAGACAGTTTGATAGTCCTTAATGTCGGATAGTTCATTTCTCTTAATGTAATGAGGGAGCGGCAACTGACCAATCTCTTCCAATTCTTCTCTAAAAGTTTTTTTAGGGAAGAACTTGACGATTAAGAGACCATCGGCCATTTTATCCACTACCTTGGCATACAAAGAATCACTGAAGGTAATTTTTGTGCCACAACTTAACTTTTTAGCGGGCCGTGCCATCACTTCCCAGAGATGTTCTCCTCCCCTAGCTCTGGAAAGAAGAATTTCAATCCGTGCCCCTGTTTCTTTATGGCCAAGCAAACGCGCAGGAATTACTTTAGTGTTGTTAAAAATCAACCGATCTCCTGGACTTAAAAGCTGTTTAAGATCTTTAAAAACGATTTCAGAAATTTGACCAGATTTCCGATTGACAATCATTAGCCGAGAGTGATCGCGTGGATAGACAGGCTCCTGAGCAATCAAGCTTTCCGGCAACTCAAAATGGTAAGAATTTAAATCGTAAATGTTCATAGCTATTTTAGATTAAGGAGCAAATAAGAGCGCAAGAAACCTGAAGGTAGATTTCTTGTTATTATTAAATTTTGATTAGTATTTTAAAACATGCGTATGAATTGTAAGAGAAAAATCGTTTTCAATAAAAGGGAAAATAACGAGAGCCAACACCCGCTTTGCCTTTTTCAGCTTTAATATGCCTTAGAATTTATTTTTGATGAAGCAAACCATACTGGCGTATTTTATATAAGCAATATACATCTAATTGTTTATTTGAACTCCCGATAGGTCTCGAATTTTGGATGAAAATTGCTCTTAGCTGAAAAATCGGTTCTACACACCCTCATCTAGAAAGGACTTGTACGACACATTCTGGTAGCCATCTAGCCTTTCATGTTCTCCAAAAAAACGCACAAAATGGAGACCAGGCAAAACATAATACCTACTATTTTCTCTATTAGAAAACGTTAACTTTCCAGCTTTTTTACTTTCTGGTAGCAGCAAATATAAGCATTCTGTATGGGCGGTTCTTTTACCCAAACTACGTCTTTATCGTTACACTTATACCAGCGATTATCTTTTTTCACATAGGAAACGTAATGCCCACTCTTTCCGCTGCCTCCCCAATGTTCCGAAAAAGAGGTGATTTCATACTGGCATTCATCATCTTCAAACTTTAAATCATCGACTAGATAGCCTTTTAGGTTTACTTTCATAGCCTTTGTAAAGTCAATGGGTCCATTAATTTTAATGGGCCTTCTTTGATCATCTAGATCAAACCTTTTGAACTGAATAAAAAATCCGTTAGGCAACTGACCATTCAAAGGGCTTAGTCTGTACTCCCTATAGCCATCTGCAACTATTTTTCGGCCCTCCTCATCTTCAAACTCGAGGCCTTTAATATCTTCATTTATAGCTAGATGAGCAAGAAGTTCTTCAGCATCAAACACATCAAAAGCTGCCATTTCTTCTCGCGCTTGGGCTCTTCTATTGCGAATTTCTTGAGCAAACTCTACCTTCAACCTGTTTGTTTCCTCACCGAGAGAGGAAATTTTTGCTTTTCGCCTTTTTTTTCCTTCTTCTAGCTTTTGTTTGTCGACCTTACCAGATTTGTCCTTAATCCCTCTCAACTTTCTTTTTAAAGATCTTAGTTTCCGTTTGTTTTTCTTGATTTCTTCCTCTTTTTCCGCAAGCCGATCCCTGTAATTTTTTTCGATCTCGTCTATATCTTCATCACACTTAGATTTAATATCTTGAACGACTGCTGGGTGTTCGTCACCTCTGACTGGTACAGGAATTAGGGGCATAGGCTGTATTTTCGCTTCGCCAAAAAGCTCTCTTCCTTCATGTGAACCGCGAGAGCGGGCATATGTGGCTAGTGAGGAGATCCGCAAGACACTAGACCACAAAGTTAAAAATTCAGCAATGTCATGTTGGTCCCTATCATTTCCGCTGTGGAAAACGGTAGTCAAACCTAAGTGGAAGCAAATATGATGAAATTGTTTTAGTGCTGCCTCGATTTTTTTTGTATCAGAGTAATTTTTAGCCTGCATTAAAACTAAAAAGCTCCATTTAAAAAGGATACGGCTTTCGAATTGCTCATCCGTTTCCATGCTTTCTTTAACGAGAGGAGACCATTTATACAATACTTGATTTTCAAAATCGACTAAGCTTTGGTTTTTTTCTTTCACTAAAGGTTTTCTAATTAATTTTAAATAAGCCTCATCGGTCTTTAAAAAAGAAGCGATCAACTGTAACCCAGCATTCATGTAGCAATTATTGCCAGTGATGTTCTTTAACCCCTCTATCTTTAAATGTTGCCCTTTTACTTTCAGCTGTTTGGAAAGCTTATCCAAATTTTTTTGTGCTAGATATGCTTCACTCATTTCTTCGTCGTAAACATAATTTCTATTCGTCGTGATAAGCAGTTCCAGACAAGCGATCATTTGATCGTAGGTTTTTTTTAAAAAGACGATGAATTTTTGAAAGCAAGAAACTGTTTTTCTAGTGGTCTGATCAGAGAGATCAAGGGTCAAAGGTTTTGCAGACAAAGTCTCTGCTTCCATTGCCCCCTTCTCTTGAGAAGAGATGCTTTGTTTGCCTACCTCGTTGAGTTTTGCTACAGTTTCTGGCAACATCGGTAGTAAAGGAAGAATAGCCGGCTCATGAGCACTGCTTACCTCAACTGGGGTAGGAGCGCCACCCATTAAAGTTCCAGAAGAAACAGATGAAAACCCTAAATTAGCCATAACACCATTTGTTGTATATTATCATTTGTTTTGGTTAAATAAATCTTTAACCAATTATTGTATATTATCATTTATTTTTGTTAAATAAATCTTTAACCAATTTTCGCGTTTTTTAGTAAGCTTTTCAATTCGATCATCTTTGAAGACTTTAAGAATACCAAGCTCTTCGAATCGATAAGGGTTGGGCTCACATCGATTTAAGCTTAACGATTAATCGCTCTATTAAAATGCAACCGAGCCACTAAAGCAGCAGTAACTTCTTCAGCCTTGCGTAGAAGGGGGCTGAACATCCTAAGTTTACGATAGAAGGCATTATTGTACTTGCTAAGTGTTGATAAAACATTAAATTTATGAGCCTAAACTGTAGAAAAAAATAAGTTTTCAATAAAAGGAAAAAAGAAAGTCTACTAAATGAGAGGCGAAAAAAATGAGAGCTCTTGCCCCTTTGCTTTGTCTTATACTGTTCTGCCTCTATCCTATTTCTGTCTGGTGTGAAATCGAAAAGGTCTCTATTTCCTGGACGGCTATGTTTTGCAAAACATCCTGTGTGCAGCTCTTATCCAGCCACTTCTCAAGAGTCAAGGGAGTTGATGACATTAATATCAACCAGCAAGCGGGGATAGCAGAATTGAAATGGAACCCTAGTATTCCCTTTTCTTATCGCGGTTTAGCAACTTCGATGGGTCTTTTAGGCTTAAGTATTAAGGATATTAGAGTAAAAGTTAAGGGCACGGTACGAGCTAGCGGCAAGTATTATCAAGTGATCTCGACCGGGGATCGCACACCTTTTACTTTATTAAGTCCTGCCACTCCATATAAAAATGCCTATGTGGTTCAATCAAATCCTGCCAACAGAGAGCTTCATCCCGAAATGCGTCAAAGGCTCCATGAAGCTCAACTTAAACAGGAACTTGCCGTCGTAGAGGGGCCGCTTTTCATGCCGGAGCGTTCTCCACCTCTCATGATCGTCATTGAACAAATCAGCTTCATTGACCAGTCTCAAAGTGAATCTAAAAAGAAGAATGTTAAATGATTTATATTCAATAACACAAGGAGAAAAAATTTTAATGGCTACTCTGCCATTTGTTCTATTAGAAGATATTCTGTTTTTGTAGCGTTTTCCTCTCTAAATGATTCATGTGTATACTCAACAGCTAAGCTATCAATCCCTGCAAGCTTTTTTAGAACGGCTGCATTCTTTGCCTTTAACACATAAGGATTTGATATCCTACCCTCATTACCATATAGCTTAATATAAATCGGTTTTTCGTACTTGTGTGACAGCACCTGTATAATTGATGCAAGTTTAGGCAAACTAAAATTTGATCTTTCGGACCGAGAAATAAATATATTAATCTGATCGCTATCTTCTAGGAATTTACGAACAGGCCCTTCGGTTAATTTCTCTACAAATTCTTCAGCCTCTCCATTTAGATCTACTACGCCATGTTGGTCTAGTGCTACATGCTTACCAGTAAAAATATATAAACGCCCCTCCGGTTCTAACGCCTCTTTTGCTTTAAGTATACTATTCCAGCCAGGCTGCTCATCAAGATAGAGATCATCAAAATCTACAGAGCATACATTGCGTCAAATTTTTTATTTTTGGGGATTACTGGAGTGTATCGTACGGTAATATTGATGCCAGGAAGACGATTTAACATGCTCTCAAGCTGTTGAGCTAATTCCCGATTATGATTAAAAACATAGGGATCCATAAAAGTAACATCAATGTTCGTATAACCACGTTGTATTAATTTTCCCAGAATAATTAAATCTTGTAAGCATCCTCCAGCTCCCAAACTGGTAATTGCTAGTAGCGCTTCCTTCTCTTCTCTTAATAGCTCTACCTCTTGTACAAAGGTTTCTTCAATCTGAGAGCGTCTGTCATTCCTAAACCTATCAAAGCCATGGCAAGAACATTCATAAAATTTTGTATCTTTCAAATAATCGTTACGTCCAACTCGTTGCTCAGGGTCAATGTAGTCAGTGGGTTTATCAAGAGAACGATAAAATTCTTCTTTAAATTCTTCAGGATCTTCAATTCCGATTAAACTTTTCTTGACAACCGATATTGGTCTAGGGATACGCGGATGTTCTTCTAAGCTAGTCTCGTCAGTCACATTTCTTCCTTGTAAGTCTGCTCGAATCGAATAGTGATCAACGATTAACTTTTCAGATATAGAAGAAATTTGCCCTATTACTGGTAATAGTTGTGTAGCTGCGATAAGTCCATGTACGATCCTATCTCCTAGGCTGCCTTCAGCCATTTTTTTGCAATGAACAACAAATTTCCCCGGAGTAAAGCTTTTGCCCAGGTGTAACTTTCGGAAGCTAAGGAATAATTTAAATTAGTCATAATCCTCTCTTAGTCAAAAGGAGTTATTTAGGTGTTGAAAATGCAAAATTTATGCCGAAAATCTATATCAGGGTCAGCATATATCTGTGCTAACTCTATTACAAGCTGACTTTCGTTCTAGGAAACATTTTTCTTATCTTGGATTTTTTTACTTCCAAAGAGCGGCATCCTCTAAGATCCAACTCTGACAGAGGTAAGTTCGTTAAATGGGTCAACCCCTTCCCTCTAATTAGTGCGCAGCTGTTTAGATTAAGATATTCAAGAGGCATTGCTTTTAAATGAACAAGGCCTTGATCCTTGATCCCCACACAGTTTTCCAAATTAAGTCGCCTAAGTGGTAAATCTTTTAAATTAGCGAGCCCTCGATTCGTAATATTTATACAATGTTTCAAATTAAGGGATTCAAGAAAAGGTAATTTTGATAGGTAGGCTAAACCTTCATCAGTAACTTTAAGGGGAACTCCTAAATCTAGATGCCCTAAAGGCATGCCTTGTAAATAGCTAAACCCTTGATCTGTAATGTGCCATCCCGATTTAATATCAAGGTATGCAAGAGGCAATTCTTTGAGATGAGATAAACCTACATCGTTAATCGATGAGTCAGGAGAAAAAGTTAATCGAAGCTGTTTTAGAGGTAATTTTTTTAGATAGACACGTCTACGATTAGAAGTACGGCAATCTTCTAAACTAAGAGAAGTGATCGGAAAACGTCTTAGATACATATACATTAAGGCAACATCACCAAAAGGAATGGAAGTAGATAACTCAATACTTTTGAGCTTCTTCATTTTTTTCAATTGACGTAGAGTGTCTTTTCTGTAAATCTTGATTTTCAAATCCCTTAAGGAAGTACATAGATCGAGCAATGAGTTGAGATTATCTTCAAGATCATCCTGTATTTCTAAAGCTGTGATCCTAGGTAACCACTTACTTAACGTGTCCTTTTGTGATTGAATCAACCTTCATCTTCTTTATGTTTTGCATGAAGGCGTGCACCATACCAGTCTTGACCAAATCAAGATGGAAGAGGTCTGCAAACTCAAAGAGCTCATGCTTATTATCAAAATCCTCAATATGTTCTAGGATCCATTCTTCACATTTGTTTTTAACACATGTGAATTGATATTGTTCTGCAAGCTTTAAAAAGATCTCATAGTTATCTTCTGAAATCTGAATTTCTCTTTCAAATAGATAGAAATTTGTAATTTTAAAAAACGGTTCGTAATATTTTTCTTTTAATTTAATTTCATTAGTTTGGGTTTCTATCATACCGCTGGCTGTGTTGAATAATTCCCAGTGGAACCTTCAAGAATGCGACAAAATGTCAGTCAAGACGTTGCTAGCTAAAAAATGTTTGATGAAAATAGATAGAAATAAAGAAACTCCTTGTTTTTTCCGGCAAGAGAAAACAAAGGAGTTTCGATGCGCGAACGCAACTGG
>JBPQHD010000007.1:0-7936 GCA_051384485.1 Parachlamydiaceae bacterium | reverse complement strand
GATGTTGAATGTGACATGATCGAGAGCTTGATGTTTTGTGTTATAAACAAAACTAACATTGTCAAATTGAATATTGTATGATGAAGGGATTTTAGTTCCTTGCTCAATATTGCTACGTTCAGAAAATGTTTGAAAGGCAGTGAGTTGTTTTAGAGCAGTTTGCATACGTTCTCTTACTTCAAAAAATGCTAAAACACCCCTCCCAAAATCGCGAAACGGCTGTGAAAACGTGCGACAAACTCCATATAACCGGAAAAAATAAAAGCCACCAGATGCTTAGTTTTCCTTTAATAAAGATTCCATCTACAAGCAAACCTAGGAGGGCAGGAAGAAAAATATATAGGGATTGCCCAATAGCAAGGGAGAAGGTAGCCCCCAACAACTTATGTTTTTCTATTTTAGAAGAAAGATTTTTTATGAACTGAAAGTCAGATTTCTGCAGACCTAATTGATTCATGATCTATTTAACCGAGAAACTTGCCTTTGTTAATTACTTTCTTGGATCGATCAGTCATCCACATAAAGGCAAGAATGCCTGCGCATGGATGACAATTCGGGCAGAATTGCCATAGGCTGCTTCTATAATAGAAAGAGCTGTTGCAATAATCGTCCATGTAAAAAGCTTTCATTATAGGATTGAAAATTGCTTAACAAAAGGACATCACTCTGCATCTAAAGAGAATTAAGCTAAAATTTGCCTTACCTAATGAAAGAGGGTGAAGATTTCCCTTTTTGCAATTCACTTTTTCCTGTCATCAAACTTTTAATTCATAGGGCTATTAATTTTTTTTTCTTAATCCTGGGTAGTTTTTTAAAGGGTCATTTATATCAAAAGATTCATCGAAGCGGGAAGCTTCCACGCTAGCAGTTACAAAAACCAGTGCTAATAAACCTAATACGATCATTTTCATAATTTATCTTCTTTCTTATAATGTTATCTAATCTATCAAAAGTCCTGCAACATTGCACCATTAGAATTTTCGACAGCTTTTTTATGTAGCTTTTCAACTCCAAAAGCCTTTTGAAAAAACTACGTTCTTTCATCTGTAATATGACTCTTATCTTCAGGATTCATAAGCTCTCCTGAAGGGTAAGGGGCCATTCTTATGGTCAAAAGAACTGTGTTAATGATAGTTTCATTGGCAAGTATGATGTATTTATAAGTTTTTTTTGCAGCTATTTTTTAGCAAAAACAAAAAATTTTATTTAACGAAAGAAGCTTGATGCATTTAAGCAATTAAGTTTAGTCTATTCCATATGCGATAAGTGGCCTACTTATTATTCCATAACTCACCCTTTTCTCTTAACGGGGAGCAGTATATTCATCGTTTCGTATCTGCCATCATTAAAGATAGAAAGGCTAACCAAGGGATTATAAATCACCTGATTTCCTCGATCTTCTAACAATAACGCCGTTGGAAAGTGCACATCTTTAGAGAGGCGGCCAATAAAATTTTCGTGGACAGCAAGCCGATTACCTATGAGTTCAACAACGCGATGGTCATCTGCAAATTCATTCCAGAGGCTAAAATTTTGTTCATTAATAGAAGAAATTCTGATCATACTTCCATTATTTGGTGAGGGGCGTAATATAAAACAATTCGCCTGAATCATCTACCGTCATGACTCTCATTTCAGGCATTCCTTGTAGCACTTTAGGATTGGTATTGAAGAAAATTGAGAAAGGCAAAATGGATTTCACATCCGTATTAGCTACACAATGATAGATGTTAGAAAAAATTCTCCATAGTTAGACTGCTCATCAGTAAACATTTTAAATGTTGCGCCATTAATATAAATATAGTTTTGCTTGTCCCCTATGGAAATAGGAAGCTTAAAACAACTAATACGATTGTCTTTGCAATCTTGGTATAATTTCTTTGATAGGTATAAGACCTCGTTTGCTCCCCTGCTGAAAACTGCTATCTTATCAATGATAGAATCATCATCTTTCATTGATCCATTCCATGGATTGACATGAACTAATTTTAAAGCTAGTTGCTTTCGCTTATGGATCTTTATTTCTATGATGGATTCAGCCTTTACCAATATAACCATGGATTCTGTGGTTGCACCTGGAAAGTATTTTTTAATCTGGCACACCACTTCGTCTGCATTTGAAAAAAATTTGGAATTGTCATTTAAGCTGAAGGATATCCTTCCATTTCAAGATGACAGTAGTAAATTTTAAGAGCACATTCGTTAGCAAAATAGCCATTTTCAATACAAATATTATAGTTTTTTATCGCCGCGCCGAGTGACTTGCTTACTCCTATGCCTAGTTGGTAACAGCGAGCTAAAGAAAAGCAGGCGGGCATGAAACCGTCCTTCGCAGATAATTTATAGAGATTAAATGCTTTTTGCTTGTTTGGTTTAGTGCCTATTCCCTGCTCATAATAAGAAGCCAAATTAAAAATGCTTCTGGGTCACCCTTTTAAATGCTAAATCTTATATGTTGGCAAAGAACTGTTTGCTGCTAATTGATGTTAGCTTTGAATAAAGTTTTTGTAATTTAAAAGAAGAAGGCTCGCCATCATCCATATCATCTCCCTGTAAAATTTAAATTACAACAATCGTGGTTCCCATAACTCATATTATAAAAAAATATTGATATCTCTTAAGCCTCTGTCTCCTTGATTTTCAAGCACTAAAATCATCAAATAAAAAAATTCTTGCAACAAGGTTTTTTCTCTGTACAATGCTTACCAAGAACTTTGTTTTTTTTAAACAACTCGGTTTAATTAAAAAAAATTAAATTGATTTCAAAACAAAAAAAGAATTAAAAATTTTTTACTTAAAAAGGAGTTTTTATGTCAGTATCGATGCAGTCCCACACGGAAGTAAGTATGGATCTATATGGGGATCGAACCAACGTTGAAGGTGAATTCATGCTTAGCGCCTATGTTGTAAAAAGAGACGAGAAGTGGAAGGATCCGTTAAATGGTAAAATATATGATGCTGTAGTTTTTAAATACCTAAGCCGTGACAACACGTCGCCTAGAGAGGTAGAGAGAATCTTTAAAGAACGAAGATTTGCAATGATCCTACATAAAAAAGACAATCACTGCGCACATATCTCTACTGACTCTGAATGGCATAAGACTCTGGTTGATCCTAAGAATCCCAAAGAAATTGTCCTACTGTACGGAGATGATAAGCGTGGTGAAAGAATCGTCTGGGATGTAGGTTGTTCTGCTTACACTCCTCTAGATTTGTACAATAATGAGAAATTCTACAAATCCGAATTTGGAGTTGAAGAGCCTTCAAAGATAAGTAACTTTTTAAGTTACCTATGTTGTTGTATCCCTCGCAGAAGAGGTTAATGCTCCCCCGTTAAGACAAGAGAAAAATTAAGAATCAAGCCTCTGTTCGTTGTTTAAAGTTCTGTTAAAATATACCGGGGCCTTTGATATCCAGGTTTCGATCGAGGGATATTCCCTATGTAAAAAGAAATTCACCCACTCAAGGCTTGCGGCAGTTGCCCTAAGCTAGTCCACTCCCATAGACACTTTATATAAAATGAAAATTACAATTTTCTAGGCCCCAGTCCTTTTATTAAAAAAATAATAGTATTCCTGGCCCCCATTGATCATCAATCAATAAGATTGCCAAAAAAGACTTGTGTCAAGAATTCTTATGAGTAAAATGCTTTGTAAGGAAATTCTATTTTTTACAAAGACAAAACAAAGTTAAAAGTTTTTTTATTAAAGGAGTTTTTTATGACTGTTTCTATGAAATCTCAATCTTATATTGAACAAACAGATCAACCATTCATTGCATACGGTAATCGCATAGGAAATACAAATGAATACTGGGTTGGAGCCTACATTGTAAAGCAAGTTCCCAATTGGAAGGATCCGCGAACTGAAGAAAGATTTAACGCTATACTATTTAGATACCTAACATCTGAAACACCGGCCGGAGAGGTTGAGAGAATATTTAAACAGCGAAGATTCGTGTTAATCCATCATAAGCCAGAAAATTATTGCTCTCACATAGTAGCTGATCCTACATGGTATAAGGTATTTCTTAGTCCCCCCAAAGAAATTGTTTGGTTATTAGGGGAGGATAACCACGGTAAAAGAGAAGACGGAGAAGCCGGGTGTTCTACTTACACTCCCCTTCAATTATCCGAAGCAAAAAAATATTACAGATCAGTATACAAAATTAATTCGTCTTCGAAATTAAGTACCATCTTAAACTACCTATGTTGTTGTATCTCTCGCAGAAGAGGTTAATGCTCCCCCGTTAAGACAAGAGAAAAATTAGAATCAAGCCCTTGTTTGTGGTTTAATGCTTTTCAAATTCATTGGGGTCCTTGATATCCTGTTTCGATTGATATCCCCTATCTGAAAGAAATTCAACCCCACTCAAGCCTTCCTAGTGAAGCTAGTCCACTCCCCTAGATACATAAATGAATAGATCTCTTAACTAGTCCTTTTTATTTTGAAGCGATAATCCAAGAAATGACAAAAGAAAAGGAGTTATCTTTCATGCTTATTTTATTCATTGCCTAGCGTCTTCAACTTCACAGAGATACGGAATAGATCTATTCATCATTTCTACCATTCTATATGCACCTGCATAAAGAACGCTAGCTTCTACATCTCGCTATCTTGTGTTCGTAAATATAATCGTGACTTTGTTAATTCGATCCCTAGTTCTTTATTTTTTGAGTAAATCTTAGAATGAGGAACAGAGAATTGACTAACGCTTCATTAAACCCTTAATGATAAAATGTACTTTAAGAACAGTTATGCTTCAATAGAGGGTTTTTTAGGGCGATGAGAATGAGAAGGAACTGAAGGAGATCTTGATTGCTTATAGGCCGTGTCTACAGCAATTCAACAACCTTCTTCCAACTGCATTTGATTTGAGAGGGATAAATTAAAGATAAAAGTATGGAAAAGCTTTAAGTAACAATTTAAAAAATATTACAAATCAAACTTTAAAAGATCTTTTAACAACTTCATCAAGGACTCTTTCTCTCATCTGTTCGAAAGCCTTTTGAGCCGATTTCTCTTTTTCATGCTTTTTCTCTACCTCCTCTGAAAACTCCGTATCACTATGACGTTTTTCATTAGCATGTTCATCACTAGCTCTATCCAGCTTAGCTTGCTCAGATGGGGCAGGGAGGAAAATTTTATCGTGGTTCGTGGCTTTCTTACTATCAACTGGAGATCGGCGTTCTTGATATAAGATAGCGTTATTAGGAATTTCATGATCTTTATCTTCGAAGCTACTTTCCTTCTCATGATTATTTCGCTCTTTCAAGGCAGCAGCCTCATTCATCCGAAGTTGAGCGTAGGCTTCCATAAAGTCGTTAACAGCCCGTGAAAGCTCCTTCGCTTCTTGCCCATTTAAAGCTTGGATGTTTTTTCTGGAAAATTGAAATTTTTGCCCATTAGATTCTCTATAGACAATCTTGTCTATTTTCTTTTTTTCCATGAGGTCGATGAATCTTTGGTCCGCCTTAAATGTAGAAGTGGTAGGGTCATAGAAACCGAGTCTATGTTCTGCTTGTAGTTTTGCAATTTGTCTGTCTGAAGTGTTGTTTAAGGTTATGTTTTCGGCAAAAACAAATTTTCTAAAACCAAATAATTTGGACTTTTCAGTAAAACTTAAATTGACGTTAGCATGTGTTGGGTTTGAATGGACAGGATTATGAGAAACTTTGTTACTAACCCCGTTTGAATCGAAAGCTGGCATATAGTACCTTAGTTTCAAGTAGACTTACTATTAGTATAGAGGATATATAATTATTTTTCATAATATTGTTTAAAAAATTAAAGTTTTTTAATCAAAAAGCATAATTGCGACAATAACGGCAACTAATAGTGAGGGCGTTGCTGAGACTTTAAAGCATTCTAGAATACATAAGCTCTAGCTGTTAAAATTTAATTCCAACAGCTAGATGCATTTTTCTTAACCAACTTGAACAGAAGGTGGAATTATTAAGGGTACGAACATTCAAATTAGCTTTTACTCGTTGTAGGAATACGGAATACGAAATTGAAAAGGTTAATTACTTTTGAAGGCTCCCCTAATCCAAACTCAGTTCTATAAAACTTCTCTTTTTTGTAAAAATCATGCGGGGTGTAAGTAGAACAACCTATGTCCCAATCCGCTCTTTGTCCATGATTATCATCTTCAAATAACACAACTACTTCTTTATTAATAATTGTTCCATGCCATTTAGGATCAGCCAAAATATGAGAACAAAGATTGTCTGTGTTACTACGAATCATTGTGAATCTGCGCTCTTTGAATATTTTCTCTACATCTTTGGGGGAAGTGTCCCGAGTTAAGTACTTAAACACTACTGCATCGTACACTTTTCCATTCAACGGATCCTTCCAACGACGATCAGTTTTTACAATGTAGGCTCCAACCCAGTATTCGTTATTGCCTATGGGATCCCCAAAAAATTTTAAACTTAGATCCTCTCCATGAGACTTCACTGATACTGACATAAAAACTCCTTTTTAAGCTGAAAATTTTAATTCTTTTTTTGTTTTGAAATCAATTTAATTTTTTTTAATTAAACCGAGTTATTTAAAAAAAAACAAAGTTCTTGGTAAGCATTGTACAGAGAAAAAACTTTGTTGCAAGAATTTTTTTATTTGATGATTTTAGTGCTTGAAAATCAAGGAGACAGAGGCTCAAGCGATATCAATATTTTTTTATAATGTGAGTTAAGAGAGCCGTGATTGTTGTAATTTAAATTTTACAGGGAGATGATATGGATGATGGCGAGCCTTCTTCTTTTAAATTACAAAAACTTTATTCAAAGCTAACATCAATTAGCAGCAAACAGTTCTTTGCCAACACATAAGATTTAGCATTTAAAGGGGTGACCCAGAAGCATTTTTAATTTGGCTTCTTATGAGCAGGGAATAGGCACTAAACCACACAAAAGAGATTTAATCTCTATAAACTATCAGCTGAAAACAGTTTCCTCCCCCCTGCTTTTCTTTAGCTATTTTTTTATTAACCAAATATCGAGAAGAAAGTTTGGCAGTCTTCTATCTTAAACATATTATAGATAAGAGGCAGATATCAGGGAGCAGGATGGGAATCGCCGCGGAATCGTTAGGAAATTGTTACGAGTTCGGGTATGGCGTAGAAAAATTGGAGCCATGTGCCCTATATTACTACCGATTAGCAGCCCATTACAATGACTGCTATGGTCTAAAGAGGTTAGGTACAGCCTATTTAAAAGGAGAACTAGGCCTCCCTGCACAACCGAATACAGCTGATTACTTCTTTGAATTAGCTAAAGAACTAGAAAAGTAAGTCTAAGCTCTACACCAATTCGCAGCTCGCTTCTTTAAGTATATAGCGTTCAGCTTGAAGTGAGAAGAGGTTAGCGTATTCACCTCTATTAGAGACAAGCTCGTTGTGCTTCCCCTCTTCGATCAGACAGCCATTTTTTAAAACAAGAATCCGATCGGCCATTCTGACAGATCCTAAACGATGCGTGATAAAAAAAGTTGTTTTGTTTTCGGTGTTTTCAGCTAATTTTTGGAAAACCTCATGCTCACTTTTAGGATCCAACGCAGCCGTTGGCTCGTCCAAAATTAAGATGCTTGCATCACGGAAAAAAGCCCGCGACTTGGCGACTTTTTGCCATTCTCCTCCAGATAAAGAAGTTCCCCCGAACTCTTTGCCTAACATAGATTCAGATCCAGAAGGGAGTTTAGCGATAACAGAATCTAATCCTCCTTTTTTTGCTGCTTCTGCAAGTTTTTCAAGGTCAAATGAAGAGCGACTAAGGCCAATGTTTTCTTCAACACTAAGATGGTATTGCCCATAGGATAGGCAAAATAGGAGGCGAAAAAAAATTTTAGAGGAAAACTTATCCTACAGGGCTTTTTACAAGGCCAATTGAGTGCCTTTTCATAAATTCTATTTCAGCTTTAATCGTATGATTATG
>JBPQHD010000006.1:0-4010 GCA_051384485.1 Parachlamydiaceae bacterium | reverse complement strand
TATGTTTTCATGCCTAGATGGGCCATTCCACAACTTAGAAGACCAAACTACATTGCCCTCTCGATCATGTTCTTTTTGAATGTTTGCTCTGTCAAAAGAAAGCTTTTCCTTTTTAAAAGCAAAATCCACTGATGCTTGATTTACTCCGTTAACACTTTCAACTAACGCGTCCCCTCTCGAAGAAATTGCATCCCTGTTCAAACCAATGGTATTAGCTTCACTAACAAGATTGGTGGATAGCTCGTTAAATTCTTCTTGATGATTTGTGAGGACTAGAAATGAAATATGCTAAATGTAATCTTCGTACACGTTTTTTCGATGGTCAATCTCCACAATAAACACGACGATTCTTTCTTCGTATATCTTATAAATTACACGGTAGTCACCAACCCTTAACCTTCGGTGTTCCTTCCATTGTCTTACGAGCGGCTTGCCGACTTCTTCAGGTGAGGTACAGAGCCTCTCTTCGATCGCGCGGATGATTCTTTCTTGGATATTTTTGGGGAAGCCCTTGATGCTTTTTCTTGCCTCTGGGGAATATTCGATTCTATACCTAATTCCTGACATAATTCCTCATGTGATACCGTTTGTCCGCCCTCTTCAATCCATCTTTTTTCAGCCTCCTCGGCTCTTTTAGCTAGCAACATATCCTCGTAATCTTCTAACCAATCTTCAATCATTTTCTTGGCCAATGATGACATGCTCATCTGTTTCTTATCACAAAGTATCTGCATCATCTCTATATCACCGGCATTCAAGGTAATATTTATTCTAGGATTTCTCATAACGGCCTCCTTTCCTTACTTAAGTGTAGCACAAATGCATCACTTTTTCAAGGTTTTTGTATTTTCTCTTCTAAATCCTAGAATTTTTGTCTTATTAAAAGGAACCCTACTTGTTTAGGTTATCTTTGAAAGACTCAGCTTACTATTTGATACTAAGATTCCTATACTTTCGATATCAAATTGAGACCATTTACGCTTTCTAACCTTCTTATCCACCCCATTCATCCTTGTGATCCAGAATTGATGTAAGTTTCTTATTTAATAGATATAGTATTATATGATATGACAAATGCTTTTTTCTATTTCCAATTTCAAAACACCCAAACTAGGAACATATGATCAAACCAAAAGTCAAGAATGCAAAAATATTATGTTTTAGCAATCATAAGGGTGGTGTGGGAAAGACAGTTTCAGCCTGTAATATCGGTGTTGGCCTTTCTTTGAAAAATAAAAAAACTCTTCTAATAGACCTTGACCCACAAGGCAACCTATCTCTTGGATTAGGTTTTAAGGATCCTGAAAAAACTATTTATCATGTTCTAAGAAATGAAATCTCTGCTCAGGAAGGTATTTACAACTTAAGCGAGAATTTAGGCCTGCTACCATCAACTTTAGACTTAGCAGGAGCAGAATTAGAGCTAGCATCTGAAACAGGCCGTGAAGTCATCCTTAAAAAAGTTCTTAGCGACATTGAAGAGTCTTATGATTACATTATTATTGATTGCGCACCTTCTTTTGGATTACTAACCACAAATGCCTTGGCAGCAGCAGATGAAGTTTTCATTCCTATCCAAGCCGAATTTTTTGCATTAAAGGGCATCACCATCCTGATAGAAGTCATTAAAAAAATTCAGAGAAGAATTAATAAGTCTCTCCAAGTTGGGGGTGTATTTATTACGCTTTATGATGCGAGAAAGTCACTTCATAAAGACATCTCCCAAGCAGTAGAAAAGCACTTTTTGAAAGAAACATTTTCAACAAAAATCAGAAATAATGTGGCTTTAGCTGAAGCCAATGTTAAAGGGGTGGACATATTCCGCTATGCTCCAAAATCTTATGGGGCATCGGACTATCGAGCACTATGTGATGAAATATTAAAAAGACATACCTAACATTAGGATATATATGACGAAGAAAAACTTTTCTAAAGGTATCCACGCCATTTTAGGAGATGACGAAGATAGTATCAGAAAACCAAAAGCATCAATAAAAAATGATGACACATCTTCTAGAACAACTATCTTCCTTGATACAGCTACTCATGAAACATTAAAGGCTATTGCCTACTGGGAAAGAAGATCTTTAACATCAGTGATCAAAGAGTCTCTCCAAGCGTACATTGAAAATAAAGGCACAAAATACATTGAAGAAGCTGAAAAAAGCTACTTGCTTTCAATGGATAAGAAACTTTAATACACATAGCATACAATATTACACGTATTACAATGTAATACATAAGGAAATATAAATGGTATCTAATAAAGCTACACAAATTGGACTTCATTCCGTACGAAACATGCTTGGAGAAAATGCTCAGTATGATCTCTTTAGCAATCATGATATCGAGTTCGCTAGTGAATTTAAATTTAAGCTATCCGGAAAAATTGATCGTTTTGGAATAGACCTTACAGAAATGCAATCTCGTATAATGGAAGGCATTCTAAGAGGTTTTTCTGAAACACGGTATCAAGGAAATATCAAACCAAAGCCAGTAGAATGGGTACAAAATGAGCGCTTTAGTGGAGGCAAACTTCCAGATACCTATAAGAATATCATCGAATTACCATGCCTTAAAGCTAGCTTAACTCAAATTCTTGATTGGTCTGGTATAAATAAAAATGGAATTTCGTATTGGGCAAGAGCCGTTGAATCTATACAGGAACTTGGGGTTAAACAATTTTGCTTTTATTATGACAGACTTGTTTTCGATGATAGGGGCAACCCTCAAAAAGAATCTAACGGACGATGGAAGAAGGAAGAGGTAATTGCCGTAGACACTCTGTTTACTATCAAGGAAATAAGAGAGGAATCTAGCGGTGAGTTAAAATACTATGAAATAACTCCAAGCTCAATCTTCTTAGATCAAAGAGATAGCTATTTTATGCTAATACCATATGGTTGGAGAGAGGAAGTTAAAGCATTGGTAGGCAGCAAAAAAGCCTCCTCCTATACATTCCGTTTTTTGCTGTATCTAAGATATCAGTATGAGCTAATGAGAAGGTCGACAAAAATAAAATCCCCATATCAAATCAAACACTCTCCGGAAGAGATAGCTATAGCTACCAAAATGCCAGAATCTATTTATAAACGAAAAAAGCAAAGAATGAATGAAATATTATCCGATGCATTCTTAGTAGCCAAACAGCTTGGTTATCTTACTGACTATGAACGCAAAGATTATATCGATGTGCTAACTCTCAACAATAACAAGTATTTTAATCCAAAGGATGTTGAAGTTAATAAAGTACTCGATTCTATCGGTCATTCCGATAAATCTAGAGACCCAAAAAGAAAGGGCTGAAGTTTTTAAATATGTCCCTGAACGTTTGCAAAAAAAGTTAGAAAAATTGCTTGCTCCTTCTTGAAGAAACTAACATGCAATACTGAGTAATCCAAAACCAAAATGATTTGCAGCCAAATATCTCATCTTGTATTTAAATATCCTCATCGTCGAATCGTTTATAGTAAAGATCAATTTTATGATTAGCGACTAGTTCCTCAATACGGAAAAACAATGCATTACGGAAATGTTCGAATAGAAAAGGAATAATTAATGCTGATACAGCAATCATAGCGACAATCGCTGCTACACGAGCGACCTTCCCTCCGCTAGAGAGTTTTTCTCCTAATGTTGCACCTTCAGCTTGATACACCCTGCCTACATGTAAAACATAGTCTTTTGCCCCCCTTGGGAAGGTGGATTAAATTAGCAGGAAGACTGTCGGCATCAAATATTTTCATCTTATCATCTCTTTTTTATTTTTCATTTTAAATATTGTACCCGCCTATTAAAAATCACTAAACAACAAATACTTTAATCATTACTAAAAATATGCATGATAAGCTACCCAAAGCCAATTGGATGGCTGTGTTGAATAATTCCCAGTGGCACCTTCAAGAATGCGACAAAATATCAGTAAGGAAGTTGTTAGCTAAAAAATGTTTGATGAAAATAGATAGAAATAAAGAAACTCCTTGTTTTTTCCGGCAAGAGAAAACAAAGGA
>JBPQHD010000005.1:0-9719 GCA_051384485.1 Parachlamydiaceae bacterium | reverse complement strand
AAAGAACCTTAAAAAGGCAATTTTAACCTCTCAAACCCCAACGAGAAGCGTATTCACTGATCAAAAATCAGCAGATCTAGCACTCTATAATGCCGTGAAGCATAGAGAACTTGATGTTGTGCAATTTTTGCTGGACCGCGGTGCCAATCCAGACCTCAGCTATCAAGACATACGTCGTTTAGACTTAACCATACAACCAAGTCAATGGGGCCATTCCCTACTAGATTTGTCTCTTAAACAAAAAACTTTTAGGATTACTCAGGTTCTCCTTCAAGCTAAAGCAACAATAGATGCAGATTTACTTCATCAAGCTGCGCGCATACCGAATAATCAGAAAAACATTAGGCTTTTATTAAAATATGGAGCAGATCCAAATGGCTCGCACCCAGTTATTTTTTCTGCCATCAGTAGTAAAAGCCTAGCAAATTTACGTACGTTGATCAAAGGGGGGGCGGATCCTAACTCTACTAGAAAAAAGGGCCAGACCGCCCTGCATCTTGCAACAAAATCCGGTGAACGCGATTTAATGGAATTACTCATTCAGCATGGAGCCGACATTAACTATGCTGACAAAGATGGCCAGACAGCCCTGCATGTTGCAACAGACTTCCGTGAACGCGATTTAATGAAATTACTCATTCAGCATGGAGCCGACATTAACTCCGCTGACAAAAAGGGCCAGACAGCCCTGCATCTTGCAGCAGACTCCTATAAACGCGATTTAATGGAATTACTCATTCAGCATGGGGCCGACATTAACTACGCTGACAAAAAGGGCCGGACAGCCCTGGACATTGCTGCCCAGCATGGCACTCCTGAGATGATAGAACTATTAATCAAACAATGAGGGTCAAACAGCTCTGGGCATTGGTGTCTATTATGACAATCTAAAGATATTTTATTTTTAATGAAGTGTGAAGCATGATGACTTATTATAATATTACTTTTGGTCCCTACAATCATTATTCTATTCAAGAAACTAGAACTAAAGCAAGGAAACGTCATAATGCCATCGACACCTTAGAAAAAATTGAAAAAGCTTTAAAAGAAAACCTGAAGTATTCTTCTACTTTTCCTGCAGGGCACCCCCTTCAAAAGATGAGGAAAGCAGAGGCTTTCCAACACCTTCAAGCAAAAGCCAGTGAAATTCACCAAAGTTATGTTACGAAACAATCTAAGCTCTGCTGGCTATGGAGAAAAATTTTTAGTAAGAAAAAGAAAGCCGATGCCATTTTTAACAGAATCGACAAGCTCACGCTCCCTACTAAACATGCAAAAGCTCTTTTTGGTCTTGCACTAAATGATGTTAGTAAACTTGGATATAAAGGCAAAAAAGTAGGCAAAGCAAGAAGATATCTAGAGCATCTTTCTCATAACCTTCACACACTATCTCAACAAGATTGGAAATACGGGATTAACAACAACAACTCATTTAAAGATTTAGTGATCCACAAAAAGGGCCAAATAGCGATCGAAGAGAGCCTTAACCGTTTGAAGCAATTATCAATTAGTGATTTAGCCAAGTTATTCATGCAGAATGTTCCCTTACAGCATTTAAAGCGAGCTATTTTGACCCCTCCAATATCAACAAGGCAAACATTCTTCAACTTAAAAGCAGCAAATGAAGCACTGCACATTGCAGTTAGGAATAGAGAAGTTGAAGTAGTGAAATTTCTCCTGTCCCACGGAGCAGATGCTAACTTCAGCTACCAAAAAGGCAATACCGTACTTGGATTATCCATTAAGCAAAAAACGCCCAGAATTACTCAGGTTCTCCTTCAAGCTAAAGCAACAATAGATCCAGATTTACTTCATCAAGCTGCTCGAAAACCGCATAATCATAAGAATATTGAGCTTTTATTAAAGTACGGAGCAAATGTCAATCACCTAGATAGCGATCGTAATTCCGCGATTTTTATTGCCATCAAAAATAAAAACTTCACAAATATGATCGCATTAATTCGTGGAAAAATTGATCTGAACCATATTAACGATTCTGACAAATCTCCTCTTCACTTTGCAGTAGATTACGGGACTCCCAAGATGATAGGCTTATTAGTTCAACACGGAGCCGATCCTTATAAACAACATTTGCTAGGAGACACTCCCTTTATCACCACCATTAAGAAAAAGGATGTTGCTAAAGTAGAAGCCTTCATTAAACAAGGAATAGATCTTAACTATACCAAAGATGAATATAGTGAAGCAGCTTTGAGTGTTGCGGTAGATGATGGTAATATTGAGATAATACAATTATTGTTGAAGCATGGGGCCAATCCATATGGCCCCCTTACTCGAAAAATCCCTTTCCTATTAGCCATCAAAAACCATGATTTAGCCAAAGTGCGTGCCTTTATAGAAGGCAAAACTGACCTTAATTATCAAACTCCTTTTTATGGATCCCCTCTCCATGTTGCGTTAAATTATGGCACTCCTGAGATAATCAAGTTGTTGATTCAACATGGAGCAAAACCACACCAGTGTGACAGAGGCGGGCGATCGCCTTTTTTTCTCGCTGTAAAAACTAACAAATTAAAGGCTGTGCACACTTTCATTGCAGGGGGAGTAGATCCTAACTATACTAATAAAGAAGGTGAAACAGCTCTACATGTTGCAGCAAGGGATGGAACTCCTGAGACCATAAAATTACTGCTTCAATATGGCGCAAATCCTCATGCGTGCGATCAGTGGGGCTTCTCTCCTCTTGAGACTGCTATAAGTCATAAAGATGTAGCGAAAGTACAAGCCTTCATCGAAGGAGGAGTAGATCCTACACGTGCTAATAAAGATAATGAAACAGCTCTACACGTTGCAGCAAGGGATGGAACCCCTGAGATCATAAAATTACTGCTTCAACAAGGTTTAGATCCTTATCAAGGTAATAAATCAAACAAAATACCTCTTATTATTGCGATAGAACAAGAGAGCTTTGAAAATGTAAAAACCTTTATTCAAGCAAAAATAGGCCTTACCTATGTTGATAAGAAGGGTCGAACAGCTTTGCACATCGCAGCAAAGCACGGCAATGCTGAGATAATAGAGCTACTCATGAATGAAGCAAATCTAGGCCTAGCCGTTGGCAGGAAGCAGCGAACGGCTTTGCACTTTGCAGCCTTATCCGGTACACCACAAACAATAAAATTATTGCTGCAACATGGCGCAGATCCTCACGTATATGATCAAATGGAATCCTCTCCTCTTGATATTGCTATAAGGCATCAAGATTTAGCCAAAGTGCAGGCCTTCATTGAAGGAGGAGTAAATCTAGCCAATACTAATAGCGACGAGGAGACAGCTCTACATATTGCAGCAAGGCATGGAACCCCTGAGATAATAGAACTGTTAATCAAGCATGGTGCAGATCCAGACCTAAAAGATAGTAATGGCCAACGTCCTCTTGATCTGCTTTTTAGTAGCGATTCTGATGAAGCCCTAGCTGTGGTGAAAGCCCTAATACAGAATAAGGATCAACACAATCCCGTGTAAAGTCCATGTTAGAGTACGCAACCAGTTAATGGCCGAAAGCCGGTGAATATGCTCCAAAGAGTACTGGGTTTGAAGGTAGCGATGGGTAGGCAAATGCAACACAATGGTTTGAACCCAAATGAGTGCGATAAGGGCAAAGTTCAGAACATAGAGGCCATAAGAAACTTGCTCAATAGGCCATAACATTAATAGGAAGGCCGAACCCATTTCCACAATCATTAAAGGAACGATCAACCATTGGGAACGATGAACATAACTTTGCTGATAATCAAAAAAAGCCTCTTCTGGTAAATCCCTGATTAAAGAATAGTGCGTTACCTGCAATAACCAGGCAACGCCAATCATCATCCACGAACTAACCAGCTGAATAATAAAAAGGATCCAAGAAAATTCGATCATCCGTTTTCCTAACAGTTTTTTTTAAAGGAAAAGTCCTCTAATAAGTTATCATGAGCCAACTGTAAGGGTTGGGTATGCCAAATTTTGGCGTTGTACTCTTTGATCGATCGATCCGAAGAAAACTTGCCCATGTTGGCGGCATTGTGAATGGACATCCTTGTCCATGTTTTCTGATCAAGATAAGCTTCTGAAACGTGATCCTGTGCTTCGATATAAGAAGCATAATCAGCAAAAAGCATGTAGGGATCATAGTTAAGTAAAGAGTCTGTCAATGGTTTGAAAATGCTCAAATCTCCTCTTGAAAAATACCCTGTGCGAATTAAATCGATCACTTCTCGAAGCTCATAGTTATTTTTTAAGTACTCCATAGGTACGTATGGCTTTTGCCTTAATGCCAACACTTCGTCGGCCTTTAAACCGAATAGGAAAAAGTTCTCCTCTCCCACCTCTTCTCTGATTTGAATATTAGCTCCATCTAATGTGCCAATTGTTAAAGCTCCGTTTAAAGCTAGCTTCATATTACCCGTCCCTGACGCTTCCATTCCCGCTAAAGAGATCTGTTCAGAAATATCGGCAGCAGGAAAGATTTCCTGGGCATTCTTCACATTGTAATTGGGGAAAAAGACAACTTTAATGCGATCCCTAACTCTCGTATCGTGGTTGATCACTTCTGCAACAGAATTGATCAATTTAATGATCAACTTAGCAAAGAAGTAACCAGGTGCCGCTTTACCCCCAAAAATAAATGTTCTCGGGACAATCTTAAGGTCGGGGGTTTTAATCAATCTGTTATACAGAGTAATGATATACAAGATGTTAAGGTGTTGTCTCTTATATTCATGAATACGCTTAACTTGCACATCAAATAAAGACTGAGGTTGGACAACGATACCGGTGCGCTCAAGAATCATTTGAGCTAAATTTTCTTTATTTTCAAATTTGATCTGACGCCATTCATGTTGAAAATCAACATCATCTTCAAATGCCTCCAGTCGTTTCAATTGCTCTGGGGTATGAATCCAACCCGTACCAATATTTTTCGAAATCAAGTCTGCCAATTTAATGTTTGAAGCAAGTAAAAAGCGTCGATGGGACACACCATTGGTAATGTTAATAAATTTATCCGGCCAGAAATCCACGAAATCTGGCATCACTTCTTTCTTTAGCAACTCGGTGTGTAAAGGAGCAACTCCATTGACAACGTGTGAACCAACACAAGCTAAATTTGCCATTCGGACATAGCGCTCACCTGATTCATCAATAATTGACATCCTCCTAATTTTGGCTAAATCATCGGGATAATGAATCTTTACTTCATCCAAAAATCGGCGGTTGATCTCTAAAATAATTTCTAAATGACGAGGCAATACTTCTTGAAACAACTTAATCGGCCATTTTTCTAAAGCTTCTGGTAAAAGAGTATGGTTAGTATAAGCAAAGGTCTTTTTGGTAATTTCCCAAGCCTCATCCCATTCCATATGGTACTCATCAATGAAAAGGCGCATGAGCTCAGGAATCGCCAAGGAAGGATGTGTATCGTTGAGTTGTGCAGCAAAAAGCTTATGAAAATTTTTTAAGTCTTCCTGTCTTAGCAAACAGATGCGTATCATATCCTGTAAAGAGCAGGAGACGAGGAAATATTGTTGCTCAAGACGTAGCTGTTTTCCCTGTAAAGGTTCGTCATTAGGATACAGCACCTTTGTAATATTTTCTGAAAACATCTTTTGCTCAACAGAACGGTAGTAATCACCACTGTTAAAAGCGGAAAAATCAAAGGATTCAATAGCCTCAGCTCTCCACAGGCGTAGCGTATTGCAAACACAGCCACCGTAACCAACGATTTGCGTGTCATAAGCGACCCCCTTAACAACTCGAGCGGCATTCCAACGAATACGGTATTTTCCCTCATCGTCATAGTAGCTTTCAGTATTGCCACCTAAACGCACAATCGCTGTAATTTCTGTTCGCGGCACTTCCCAAGGATAGCCTAAGCTCAACCATTTATCCGTTTTTTCTACTTGCCAACCATCAATAATTTCTTGATTAAACAAGCCAAACTCATAGCGAATACCATAGCCTAATGTTGGCAACTGCAAGCTGGCTAAAGAATCGAGATAACAAGCAGCAAGCCGACCTAACCCCCCGTTACCAAGGCCAGGCTCTCTTTCAATGTTGAAAAGCGATTTTAACTTTAGATGGTAGCTTTCTAACGCTTGATCAGCCGCCTCCAGCATCTCAAGGTTCACTAGGTTTTTTTTTAACTGTGGACCAATTAAGTATTCAGCTGAAAAATAGCAAACCAACTTAACTTCTTTTTCTTTGTTAAAAACGTGATCTAGTGTGTGCAAGCTACGATACAAAAGACGGTCACGAACCGCGTAGGACATCGCCATAAAACAGTCGTTACAAGAAGCAAGTAGAGGGTGTTTCCCTTGAATGTAAAAAAGATCATCGAGAAAAGATTGTTTTAAAGAAGCAACGCTCGAACCTGTATGAACTTCATCAGCAGCTAATTTTTCTTCCATTTTTCCTCAAAATAATTTAATAAGACCATTTCCAATCACGCACCAAGGGCATATCCTCGCCATGCTCTCTAATGTATTCATCATGCTCGATCAGATAGTCACGCATCTTTTGTTTGGTGTAAGCAGCATGATAACCTAACTTTGGAACGCGGTCGATCACATCGCCAACAAGGTGAAAACGATCAATTTCATTCTTCACAACCATGTCAAATGGCGTTGTCGTTGTTCCTTCTTCCTTATAGCCCCTGACATGAAGATTATGGTGATTAAATCTTCTGTAGGTGAGACGGTGAATCAGCCAGGGGTAACCATGGTAGGCAAAAATAATTGGCTTATCCGTGGTAAAAAGGTCATCGAAATCCTTTTGAGGCAAGCCATGGGGGTGCATCTCAGGGGTTTGCAAAGACATTAAGTCGATCACGTTGATCACACGTATTTTGAGTTCAGGGAAGTGCTGCCTTAAAATGTCGACAGCAGCTAGCGTCTCTAACGTTGGAATATCACCTGCGCAGGCCATCACCACATCTGGATCCCCATCACGATCATTGCTCGCCCACTCCCAAATTCCAATCCCGGCTGAGCAGTGCTTAATCGCATCTTCCATACTTAGGTACTGAAGAGCATTTTGTTTTCCGGCCACAATCACATTCACATAGTTTAAGCTGCGTAAACAGTGATTTGTTACCGATAATAGTGTATTGGCATCAGGTGGCAGGTAAACCCGCACAACATCTGCTTTTTTATTGAGGACTACATCGATAAATCCTGGATCTTGGTGAGAAAAACCATTATGGTCTTGTCGCCAAACATGGGAACTTAATAAAATATTGATGGACGAGATGGATGCTCGCCAAGGGATACTTTCAGTCGTTGTTTGCAGCCATTTCGCATGCTGATTAAACATGGAATCAACAATATGAGCAAAAGCTTCATAGGTTGAGAAAAAGCCATGCCTTCCTGTTAACACATACCCTTCTAACCACCCCAAGCAAGTATGCTCGCTAAGAATTTCCATGACCCGACCATCTGGAGCCAGATTGCCCCCATCCTGATCTTCAGGCAAGTAATCTCCAAGCCAAGTGCGATTAGTGGCTTCAAAAAGAGCGTTCAGGCGATTTGAGCTCGTTTCATCAGGCCCCATCACCCTAAAGTTATGCCTATTTTTTTTCATGATGTCGCGCAAAAACTTTCCCATCACGCGAGTTGACTCAGCTTCGACAATCCCCGGTTTTTTAATCTCGATAGCATATTCACGGAAATCAGGCATTTTCAATTCTTTACGTAAAATACCCCCATTAGCGTGAGGATTTGCTCCCATTCGACACTTTCCTTTAGGTGCAAGCCCAGCTAGATCCTCTCTAAATTTTCCCTCCTTGTCAAAAAGCTCCTCTGGGCGATAGCTTTTTAGCCATTGCTCTAGCATCATCAAATGCTCAGGGCGGGTGGAGAGTTCCGCTAAAGGCACCTGATGTGAGCGCCAAAAGTCTTCTGTCTTTTTGCCATCCACCTCTTTAGGGCCTGTCCAGCCTTTGGGCGTTTTTAAAATAATCATCGGCCAAAATGGGCGCTCGGTATTTCCTGTTTTACGAGCATGTTCTTGAATGGCCTTAATTTCTTGAACGGCTAAATCTAGGGTTTCTGCCATCCATTCATGCATTAATTCAGGATCATCCCCTTCAACAAAATAAGGCTTATATCCATAGCCTATAAATAGATTTTCCAGCTCTTCTTGACTAATGCGCGCTAAAATCGTTGGGTTGGCAATTTTATAGCCATTGAGGTGTAGGATAGGCAGGACAGCTCCATCAATCGCGGGGTTTAAAAACTTATTGGAGTGCCATGAAGCTGCTAGCGGTCCTGTTTCAGCTTCACCATCACCAACCACACAGGTAACAATTAAGTCGGGATTATCAAAAGCAGCTCCATAGGCATGAGATAAGGAATACCCCAGCTCGCCCCCTTCATGGATCGATCCGGGAATTTCAGGGGCTACGTGACTTGGAATGCCTCCGGGGAATGAAAATTGTTTAAAGAGCTTTTTCATTCCTTCAGCGTCTTGAGAGATGTTGGGATAGATTTCGCTGTAAGTCCCTTCCAAGTAGGTATTCGCTACAATCCCAGGTCCGCCATGCCCTGGACCAATGATATAAATCATATCTAGGTCAAACTTTTTAATAACACGATTCAAATGCACGTAAATAAAATTTAAGCCAGGCGTTGTTCCCCAATGTCCGAGTAGCCGAGGTTTGACATCTTTTAATATCAAAGGCCTTTGTAGCAAAGGGTTATCCATTAAATAGATCTGCCCAACGGATAAATAGTTGGCTGCACGCCAATAGGCATCCATACGTTGAAGTTCTGTACCGGATAACACCTTCTTGGTTTTCTTTGCCTTTGCCATTGTTCACACCCCTTGCTCTTTGTCTCTTATTTGCCTTTTCTGCATAATTTGTTCAAGTAGTTATAAAAAATTTTATTAAATAAATCTTTTCTATTACTTAAGGGCATAAATAGCAATTTGCCTAAATTACAACACAATGTCTTTAACCCATTTATTTACTAAAAAATGATCATTTTCAAAGTGGTTTTTCCAAAAATAAAATATTTAAAAAAAAGAGATCATTTTTTAAAATGTGATCATTTTTTAAGGTAAATGATGGTTAACTCAACTTCAACCCCTGCGCCTCATCTTTTAGATTTATACCAGGAAATTGAAAAAGCAGTTTTTAAAAAGCCAGGCATCTCAGCTGATTGTTCGTTTCTCCTAATCCACGAGGCTGTGCACCGTTTAGCCCAGGCAGTTATACTAAAGTGTCAATTGCAGGTAGGGGCTCACCCCATTACCGAACGTGTTTATTTCGAAAAAATCAATCCCGTTGAAGTTGAAGCCATTAATTTAACCACTATTGATGACATGCTTGACGCTCAATTTAGTGTCGATATCAGTTCACGCGCTGATCGACAAGCCGAATTTGTCAAAAGCCTCTCCATCCGGCAAGCGTTAGACATTGCTCACCGTAATCGTCCTGTACTTACTTAAGGCCGGGTTAACTACTCACCAATCTTTGGCACCTTGAAAACAACAGAATGTGGCGAAGAACCCGGATGATATAGAGAAGTATTGAGGCCTCTTCAGTTATCTATGCTCAAAATCTGCTTTTTTAACCCTTTTTTAAAGGAAGGTCTTTTATGACAAGTTCAGTTTCTGCTTCATCTCACCCCCTTGTTATCTCATATGAAAGATTGACGCATGAAATTCAAGAAGAGATCACCATCCTTCGAGGAAAGAAAGATTATTTCGATTGCACA
>JBPQHD010000004.1:0-8068 GCA_051384485.1 Parachlamydiaceae bacterium | reverse complement strand
CGCTCATAGGATAAAAATTTTTTATGAAAATCAAATTTTAACTCAAATTGTAAAAAATGTCACTTTATAATCTATTAATAATAAATCAGATGAGCAACCATGCTGGAATTCTGACTAACAAACCGTGAGCTCAATCCAGATGCGACGCTCTTTGGTTAAGATGTTTTATCAATTTTAACTTATTTAGGACCGTAGCGAAGTTAGTAACAAACATTAAAGAACGGTAGGTAGGCATATAAGCCTACCTAAGTAATATAAATTATTGGTTTTGGGCTATAACATCTTACTTCTCTACAAGATGATTCCTATAAAGGCATTTCAACCTGTTATCATAAGGGACACTACGCACAATTCTTATTAATCCAGCCAAGAGAAAGATGTGCTTAGTATTATTAAAATAAATAAGAGTAATTATAGGCTTAGCAAATCGATAATCCCTAAATCTTTAATTCATTAACGCTCTTATCTTTTAATCAGAGTCGTAGTCGTTTTTGGTATTTGAGAAGAAATGCGAAGTAGGCATTTGCACTACTTTTGTGGGCATCATGCTTCGAACATCAATGGAATGGGAATCCGTGATAAATATCCCATATGTATCAAAATGACGAAAATATTGATTTTCATCGGAAATGTTTTTTATTTTGCCAAACCTTCCGTCATGATGGAAAAAATGAGCCAACATGGGAACATAGGTATCATAAATTTGCTGTTCATTAATTTTTCCCGGGCATTTTAAAACCCAGTCGATGGTAGAGTCTATAATCACTCTACGGTGAGACTGGATTAATTGTTCATTACTTGAATTAAAGATTTGAAAGCTATTTTCATAGAAAAATCCTCCTCTTTTAGCCATTACGAAGCCATAGTCATCTAGAAACTCTAAGGTTCGTTTATCAAATAAATTCTTTCTTGAAATGGGGGTTACATCTAAATCAGCAAGGACAAAATATTGATGATGCCGGTTTCGCATTGCATGATCGGCTACGATAGCTTTTCCTAAGTCAACTCGAAGATAGACAGGAATCTTCGCATGAAATGCATCAGGATTTTGTTGTACGACTTCTAGGCTACGAATATCTTTAAAGCAGATCCCAGAATGAGAAGCACCGTTTAATTCTTCTTGTAGGAACGAGTTAACTCGATCTACTACTTCAAGGGGGGTCATCTCACTATCAATCCAAATATTGGCGGGGGTCTCCGGGTTTTTTCTAATCCATTTCGCGATTGGTAAAATAAACTTTTTATAAAAATCTAGCTGTGCATCTTCTTCAGTTGCACCCTTACCAAAAAAAATCGTTTTTTCCTTAGAGAGTGGCGTTTTGTTAATCCATAGAAAATTTAAGGAATATTCTTGTGGGGTAATCTTGCGATCAGCAAGTTCAAATAAGTAAGGATTGTTGTGATGGAATGCTGCTGTGTAAATAAATTTTTGCTGCTCTATGGTGAGTTTAGAGAGTTTGCTTTTAAATTCTTGAGTATGTTTTTTTCTGACGAAAGACGTAGCTTCTATACACAATTCTGTAAAATGATCTAGCTGACCTCCTAATTTTTTATAGATACCAATAATGATAAATATTCTATGAAAGTCTTTTGAAAAAAGCTCGTGAATGATTTCCAAACCACAAGTAACGAAATCATTTGGATAGGTTTCGCTAAGTGTTTCTAATAGATCGGTGCCAAATGTAGAGAGCTGAGCCACATGCATCAGCAAATTTTTGCCTGATTGTGGATTAATAAGCTTTAAAGGGTAGATGTTAATCGTATTACTTTTTTTGATAGCTGTAACTAATGTCAGTAAAGCAGTTTCAGAAAGTTGAAAAATGGGTAATTGACCAGATGGGTCTAAAGTTGTCAATTTTTCTACATAGGCAACTAACTCAGCTTGAAATAGCGTGTGGGAAAGAACAGAAAACCATGATTGATCATAATTATTGTTTTCTAGCAGTATAGATAGAATGGTTCTTGTTGAGATCGTTAGATAATCCGAATTGGTTTTATTAACTTCTAGTAAGAGGAGATTGTCATTAAATTCGATTACCTCAAAATAATAATCTCCTAATTTAATGCTTACAAGATAGGATGGCCGGTAAAAAATGAGTGAACCGTCTTCTTTGGTGATCAACCCTGACTCAAACTCTCGAGAAGAAGTAAACTTTCCTTCTTCGCGTTTTCCATTTGGAAAAACGCGCCTTCCTTCATAATATTTAGAGCCGCTTCGTGGGTCGTGTTTAACTTGTAATTGTTCCTTCACCCCATTAGAAAATTCACTATGTTCATATCCATCAGCATCAGTGAATTCATGGATAGGTTTAGGTCTAATAGTTAATTCAGAACCTTGCTCATAAAACCTAAGCTTTTTGGCTTTCTTGAAGCGTTGGAAAATAGTGAGTATATGTTTAAGCTCGATTGAGTTTACAAATTTTAGGTTAGTCGACTCATGCTTGTGTGCTCGTTGTAGGGCAGAAGTAATAATGTTTTTAACATTTTGAGAATCACTAAGATCAATATGGATAGAGGTGTTAAGTTCTCTCACCTGATAATGAGAATTAACAAAAGTTATGGATGTTTTATCTATCACACATCCAGATATTAATTTTAAACATCCAAGACGTAGAGCATCATTTTCAAACAATCCCATTTCAGTTTTTCCATATGGAAAGGTTCGCTCGCCTTCAATGTTATAGGAAGATATGAAATGTTCTTGAACACCATTGTAATAGGTATGAAAGGATTCACAATCGGATAGCCATGTTATATTCAAGCGCTTCGATTTAATATAGAAGCAGTGATCGGCTTCGGCTTCCCCCTTTTTTAGAAAAATACATTCAAAATGATTAAAAAGGGGTACGGCTTGGCAAGCATCTAAAATTAATTTTCTAAACCCTCTTGGATGTGTAATTTTTATCCAACCATGATGATGGTTAATATAATCATCTGCAAATTGAAAAAACTCCTCCAATTCTTTTAGAGAAGTAATCTTAAATGTTTTCTCATCATCTTCATTAGAATTTTGCATATGGAATTTAAATGACCAATGCACAAATTCAATCGGATGATTTTTAGTCTTTCTTAAGCCAAAAAGAAATTGATGAGTGGAGAGGTTAAAACCCCCCTGCTCTATTGTCCCGTCAGGAAATTTACGGCTCCCCAATTCATAATTTATACCAATAGTCACCTCGTCAATGATTCTACTTCTATACTTTCTTTTAATTTTAAAAGGAAAATCTACGTAACGGAGTTTAAAGCACGGAAGAAAAAAATACTTCCCACCCTTCTTCTCAATGACAAAATGTTTTTTATATTGAAAATTACTCAAAGCCTTCTCTAAGTCTTTTCTAGATGTCACTTCTACATACTTTCCCGGTAGATCCAGGAAACTGACGATTTTGGAGAAGAAAGAATCCTGCTCATTGGTGGAGTTGATTAAACAGGTTTCTGTAGAACCACTTGAAAATTTTAGGTTTAATTTATACTTGGGGAAAAGTGATTTGTTTTGGTTTTTTAATTCTTTAAAGTGCCTATAAGTTTTTTGAATAGTTCTTATTGCTTTCTGTTTTATGGTTTTTTCATGAGAAATGAAAGTGATTTTTTGACGGAGAATCGCCTTTGCAGTAAGCATGACAATAGGTATTAAAATTGTGCAATAGGAGGCTATCTTAAGAGCGGTAAAAACGGGTAGATTAACATCTTGAATGAATTTGTAAGTGAGTTGATTACCATTGGCCGAGAGGATTTCCGCTCTTCTTCCGCCGAAATAAAAGTATTCATCAATACGTTCAAGGGATTTCAGTTTTTTGGAAGTAATTTCAGGAGAACAAATAATTGGAGTAAAGAAATTGACGTTCATATAGTAATAAACTTATTTATAAATAAAAATATTAAACTAAACTAAAAAAAATGTCATTTATAATCTTTTATAGTATCAGATGAGTAGCCATGTTGGAAAGCCCAATTCTAATATGCCCCCTAATGTAACAGGTAGGCTAGAAACCTAGCCTACTATAATAATAAGTTAATAACGGACAATAACTTGCTCTTCTGGCTCACACAACTCTAAATCTTGATCAGCTTCATGAAACTCTTCTTCCAATTCAGCATCAGGCTCATACTTAGATTCATCACAGCTATAACGATGGCTATCAATTTGTTCTGCCATTTCTTCTAAGGCTGGTTCTGCTTCCTCATCTTTTACCGAAGGTGCTCTACTTTCCGTTTGATGATGAGATTTAGCATCGAATTTTTCTTTGCCTTTTTGATAAAAGTTTTTAACTCCTTGTTTCAGTTTATCTGTATGTTTTGATGATATTCCATGAATTGGACGATTTTTCTTACGAGCTTCTAGCTGATGAATCAAGTCTGGGTCCTTACAAAAATTTTTCACAAATGCCCTAAATATGGTTGTGCTTGCATCAGTATCGTTCTTTTTTATAAATTTCATTTTTACGATGATCTTGGCAAGGACTGCGCAATAGTCTTTGTACGTCTGTAAGTGAGATTGAACCTCAGCTAAACTTTTTTCTAAGGTAATTAGTTTAGCTTCTTCTGTAGTTGACTTATCTAAACCATTTGGCTTGCCTAGATCATTTTGTTGAGCTAGATAGCAAATTCTATCTTTTGCATGCATCTTTGCGTCCTTTAATTCATCCAGGTCTTTTTGATAATCAGTAATTGACGATGTACACTTAGCTTGCTGCTTTTCTTTATTTTTTAATTCCTTATCAATTTCCCTTACTCGTCTTTTAACACTTGGGTCATACTTACTCTCAATTAGCAATTTAACACGAGCATCACGATCTTGTTTCACCCCCCACCAACCCGGTCTATAGACCGCTTGGTATGTGCCCTTATCTAACTCGGATTTGTTTTCTTTTATAAAAGAGCCAACATTTCTTATCCCCTTTAAAAGGGGAGTCGGGGCTTTAAGTTCGACACTAATAATAGGAGGGCAACCATTGGGGGAACAAAAAGTATAAGTTGTTTTTCCCTTCCAATCCCAAAATGATCGCGGTAAAACGTTTGCTGTTAATTCTATAGGAGAAGTTCCTGTTCTTAACAATGTTTTTTCATTTTTTAATTGAACTATAGTTGCTCTGCCAGCAGCTAGTTTTCTTTGTTCTTCGGCAAGACTGGCGTTAAGAATATCAAACTTATCGCTATCTTCCTGAAAAGCTAGAAGCAATTTTTTTTTCGTTTTTTCTCTAAGACGTATAATTTCATCGTGATAACCATTTTTTCTAATAATTTGCTGATTAAAAAATGAAGCTATAATATTTAAAAGATCCCGGAGGTGTTAGAACCGTTTTTTATCAAATTTTCCGGGTATAGTTGGAGATGAGAACTCAAGTAACCCGGTTTTTTTTGCTTTATTGCAGTAAGAATGTCTTCACGATTCTTCTTATTAAAAATATCGATGACAAGAGCAGACTTAGTGTTTAAAATTCTTTCAAGCAAGGTAATTCTTTCTTGGTACTCTCCGACTTTTGGATTAAAATTTTTCATTAAACTTGGTACATCTTGTCCTTGATGCTGAGAATAAATAGTTTTAATAATCTCCTTTTCTTCATCCGTATCTAACATCTCATTTCTTTCTTCTTCATAACAACGAATAGCGTATCCAATTTTCTGATTTACAATTTCTTGAGTCATGTGTTCTTTTTTTTCATTGACAAGGAATAAAACAGAATCCACTATTTCAAGAATGCTCTTTTTATTGGTGACTTTAAATATTTTTTCTATCGTATCGGTTAACGTACGGCATCGAATATCAAAGGAAGAAGCGTTAACGACTACAATAATCATTCTGGTTGAGACATGGCGTGTAAGAATACTTAAAGCCATGCTATTACATAACTCTTCTGCCAATCCTCCAGTGTCAAAAAAACCGGCTGCATCGATAAAGTCCTTATAAAGCGCTCCCCCTTTTGTTGTAGAAATAAAGGCACCAGTCTTTGGAAGATTAGAATCATGTGTAATTGGGTTAGCTTCAGGCTCTCCATAGGAAGAAGTTCCGCGAGTATAATCTGCTCCTCCTAGGAAGCCTACAATCGTACTTTTGCCTATTCCTGAAGGCCCCATGATTAAATTGTACCCTGATTGATCGACTGTATCGCATTGGTACAAAACATTTATAAAAGTATTATATAATGCTTTAAGAAAACTACCGCTGTCTGAGCCTAATTTGTCACTTAAATCATTTTCACAGTCAATAAGGTCAAGAAGATGGTTAAAAAATTTGTTGTCGAATTTTTTGAAAGAAGGCTGTTGCTGAAATTGCTTTCCTAGAGATCCATGTGTGAAAACTCTTTCATGAGGATAAGAAACAACATCAGAAGGATAGTCTAAAAAAAATGACCGAATAGCAATGCGATGAACGTTTTGAGTGTAATGTAATTTAATCTGATCTATAGCGTCATTGAGTTCATCTATTGTTTTTAGTGAGGAAAACTGTATGGCAGGAGTAGAATAATCACCAAAACCTTCTGATTTCATTGTTATTTGAGTGATGCACATATCTTTCATCGTATCGTTAATACTATCAAAATAACCCCCAAAAGATCCACCAAGGCCTTTTCCAAACAGGGAAAGTTTACCCCCAAGCTTAAACCTTTTATCACTTTGATCATGCAAAGATTGAACATCAATTTGTATAAAAATTTTGTACCCAGTGTAAATATAAGCACTTCTTATATAACCATCACCCATAGTATCTTTTCGTGCATCGGATCTTAAAGCTGGTGTTTGGCTAAACTTGCATCTATGATAATCGAGATGGCAACCTACAAATACGATTTGAGAATTACTCTTGTCTGATCTTTTAGAGGAGCCATAAGTGGCCTTGACTCCAAAATCGACGTAAGGCTTAAACTCAAAATTAATTTTTTTGCCAAACTTTTTTCGCATTTCTAATGCAGTTTTTTTGGCTTTTGATCCTATTTCCCATTCATCTTTGCTGCTAGCTTCCAAGATATCAAGATGATCTGTAGTGAAGGGTACTACAACGCGATCGCGTAACCCTTGAGAGGAGCCTTTTGCAGATTTATCATACCCGCACCCTAGGATTAAAGTTGCATATTAGTAGCCAAAACATTTGCGTCTTGGTCGCTAAAATGGCTTGTAGATGGCTTTTGAGAGCTACTTGAAGAAGATGATGATTGTGGAAAGGCTGAATTAATTGACATAGAAACTCCTATTTAAAAATCTAAAAATCAAGCTTATAGCTGAAGGTTGCCAAAAAAGAAAAGCAATTTTTAAATTAAAATAAAAAGTGTAACTTGTTGTTTACGAGGTGGTTGCTAATATTTAAATAATTACTTTCCTCGTAGATGCTTAAAAAAATAGGGTATTTCTTAGTGCTAGCTTAATGCACAAATTATTTAAAAAAGATGGAGGATATCTTAACCTGTGTTGAATAATTAAATTTATTGAATGCCAGTAACAGCAATCTATAATCATTCAGAAATTAACCATGACACATTCGATTGATAAGTAAACATCTTAATCTGTTCTCAACCAGTTGACGTTCAAGGCTTTTTGAATAAAACCGATCTCCAAAGAGGCGTTTTAAGCGGGATATAGCAGCTTCTATTAATACTCTTCGATGATACCCAGTTAACTTTCCCCAAAGCGAACGTCCCTCCTTACTATTCCCCAAACCATGTATCTCCAAAATGGCTTTAACTCTTTCATTCTTCAAGCCTCGATATTTGGCATTCTTCGGAGGCGGGATGAGTGCTTGAGCTTTTTTCTTTCGTATCTCCCCCCGAGCCTCACTCCTATCATATCCACCATCGGCTATCACTTTCTTAATCTTTCCTTGCACTTGGTCTAACAGTGGTTTGGTCATTTTACTATCACCTATGGAGCTATCTGTCACTATCTCAGCTCCTATTTTTTGGTTCTCAAGATCAATACCTATGTGAACTTTTATCCATTTTCTAGGCTTGCCTCTCCCATGAATTTTTACTTTCCATTCTCCTTCTCCAGTAACCTTCATCCCTGTGCTATCCAGAACAATTGTCCCTCCTTTACTCAAGGGTAAAGTTGGTAGTTCCATAGTAGCTACCCGTCT
>JBPQHD010000035.1:0-1516 GCA_051384485.1 Parachlamydiaceae bacterium | reverse complement strand
CTTCCGGAAGGGCTACCTTGTTACGACTTCATCCCAGTCATCAGCCTTACCTTAGGCGCTTCTCCCCTTGCGGTTAAGTCAGCGACTTCGGGTAAAACCAACTCCCATGATGTGACGGGCGGTGTGTACAAGACCCGGGAACGTATTCACGGCGATGTTGCTGACTCGCCATTACTAGCAATTCCGTCTTCATGTAGTCGAGTTGCAGACTACAATCTGAACTGAGGTCGGTTTTTTGGATTTGCTTCACCTCGCGGCTTCGCTGCCTTCTGTACCGACCATTGTAGCACGTGTGTAGCCCCAGACATAAGGGCCATGCGGACTTGACGTCATCCTCACCTTCCTCCTGGTTAACCCAGGCAGTCTCATTAGAGTTCCCACCTCTCGTGTTGGCAACTAATGATAAGGGTTGCGCTCGTTGCGGGACTTAACCCAACACCTCACGGCACGAGCTGACGACAGCCATGCAGCACCTGTGCAAAGGCCCCGAAGGGAGGCACTATTTCTAGTGCTGTCCTCTGCATGTCAAGCCTGGGTAAGGTTCTTCGCGTTGCATCGAATTAAACCACATGCTCCACTGCTTGTGCGGGTCCCCGTCAATTCTTTTGAGTTTCACCCTTGCGAGCGTACTCCTCAGGCGGTATACTTATCGCGTTAGCTACGGCACAACTAGGGTTGAGTCCAGTTACACCAAGTATACATAGTTTACGGCAAGGACTACCAGGGTATCTAATCCTGTTTGATCCCCTTGCTTTCGCGCCTCAGCGTCAGGTATAAGCTAGAAAACCGCCTTCGCCACGGGTGTTCTTCCACATATCTACGCATTTCACCGCTACTTGTGGAATTCCGTTTTCTCCGCCTATCCTCGAGAAAAATAGTTTCAAACGCCGTTCCAGGGTTGAGCCCTGGGATTTCACGCCCGACTTACTTTTCCGCCTACGCGCCCTTTACGCCCAATAAATCCGATTAATGCTTGCACCCTCCGTATTACCGCAGCTGCTGGCACGGAGTTAGCCGGTGCTTCTTTACCTGATACGCTCAAATTAGCAAGATATTAGCTTGCTTTTCTTGTTCCCAGGCGAAAGAGCTTTACGACCCGAAGGCCTTCATCGCTCACACAGCGTCGCATCGTCAGGCTTTCGCCCATTGCGAATGATTCTCGACTGCAGCCTCCCGTAGGAGTCTGGGCAGTTCTCAGTCCCAGTGTTGGCGGTCAATCTCTCAATCCGCCTAGACGTCTTAGCCTTGGTGAGCCGTTACCTCACCAACTAGCTGATATCCCATGGGCCCCTCTTTAACCGCGAGGTCTTACGATCCCCCACTTTAATAACAAGAAGATGCTTCTTGCACCACATTTGGTATTAGCGATCGTTTCCAACCGTTATCCCAAAGTTAAAGGCAGGTTACCCATGTATTACTAACCCTTCCGCCACTAAATACGAGTTGCCCCGTATTCCGTTCGACTTGCATGCCTCATCCACGCTGTCAGCATTCAATCTGAACCAAGATCAAATTC
>JBPQHD010000034.1:0-3262 GCA_051384485.1 Parachlamydiaceae bacterium | reverse complement strand
CATAATCATACGATTAAAGCTGAAATAGAATTTATGAAAAGGCACTCAATTGGCCTTGTAAAAAGCCCTGTAGGATAAGTTTTCCTCTAAAATTTTTTTTCGCCTCCTATTTTGCCTATCCTATGGGCAATACCATCTTAGCGTTGAAGAAAACATTGGCCTTAGTCGCTCCTCATTTGACCTTGGAAAAGTTGCAGAAGCGGCAAAAAAAGGAGGATTAGATTCCGTTATCGCTAAACTCCCTTCTGGATTTGAATCTATGTTAGGCAAAAAGTTCGGGGGAACTTCTTTATCTGGAGGAGAATGGCAAAAAGTTGCCATGTCGCGGGTTTTTTCCGTGAGGCAAGCATCTTAATTTTGGACGAGCCAACAGCTGTGTTGGATCCTAAAAGTGAGCATGAGGTTTTCCAAAAATTCGCTGAAAACACCGAAAACAAAAACAACTTTTTTTATCACGCATCGTTTAGGATCTGTCAGAATGGCCGATCGGATTCTTGTTTTAAAAAATGGGTGTTTGATCGAGGAAGGAAAGCACGAGGAACTTGTCTCGGCTGAAGGTGAATATGCCAATCTCTTCTCACTTCAAGCTGAACGCTATACACTTAAAGAAGTGAGCTGCGAATTGGTATAGAGCTTAAACTTACTTTTCTAGTTCTTTAGCTAATTCAAAAAAGTAATCAGCTGTATTCGGTCGTGCGGGGAGGCCTAGTTCTCCTTTTAAATAGGTTGTACCTAACCTCTTTAGGCCATATTAACTTGAATTTTGAGTTTTTTAAGCAGCCATTAATAAACTACGATCTTGCTTTGCTAAATTTATGGACGGCTTTTTTGGCTGATGAGTATAAGCAGCAATACCAGCCAACAGATTGATCAAAAAGTTTCCTGCGCTTCTATGACGGGGAGGTTCAATTTGGGAAATATTTTTCAACTGATCATTTACTGTTTCAATGATTACTCGTTTTCTAAGGAAAACCTTGTCGGTCAACTTCATAAGTTTTGCTTCACATTTGATCTTATAGTTGCAAACAGCTCAAGACCTTGTTTTAAAAGCTGTTTTGCAAGTCCCACTGAAATGTATTCTTAACATTTCCAGGAGTAAGCTGAAAGGCTAAAATTTCTCCCTTTTCATGATAATCAAATGCAGCTTAAAAACGTGGAACCATCCTGAGGTCATTTTCCCTCGTTTGGCTAACCCCTTGAAGACTTTATCTCTTTTAATGCGTTTATTATGGCAAACATCTATTGATGTTGAACCAATAAAAGCAATTCCTGTCATTGCGCTCCTTCTGTCTAAAAGGTATTCTGTAATGAAAGACTTATCCTACAAGGTCATAAGGGGTCTTAGCAGCATTTCCATATTCTTGTCTTATGCTTAAAAAGTTACTTAGTCTAATTGGATTTCGCCATCTGGTGATAAGCTTTTTGCCATTTTTAAAGCAATCTGAGCATTGCCTCCTGCCTGCATGCTTAATTGGTAAAAAGAAAATTTAAAAGTAAATGAGGGATGCTTTTGAAAAAATAATAAACAACTCTCCTCCCAGTATATCCTCAGACCACCACCGCTTCGAATTATTTTATAAAAAAAAGTTAACGATTTTCCAGGCTTACCTCTCTAATAATCAAAATCTAAGGCCGCATGCAAAAAAAATATTTGCATCAAAATCCAACATGAGTACAATGCTTTTCAAGAAAAAGACTGTTTTTAATGAAAAACAGAAAAAACAAATAAAGTTTAATTAAACTATTGATGTTAATTGTTTAATTAAACTTTCACTTTTAAAGGAGTTTTATGACTGTATCCACTAACTACCCTCGGTCAGCTTACACCAAAGAAGACGACCATCTATGCTATGCTTTTGCTCAATCCACAAGAGTGAAGGGTGAACGTTTAATGGACGCTTACATCGTCGGCTTTGTTCATAATTGGCGAGATCCAAAAACCAACAAAGTTTTTGAAGCAGCTGCCCTTGTAAGAGGTCTTTCCCCATTCATCCCAGCTTCAGAAGTAAGACAAATCCTTGAAGACCGCAGATTTGTTCAGATTCTTTGCAGGCCTAACGATAAACATTTCTCTCACATGTTAGCGGATAAGAAGTGGCATAAAATGCTTACTGATCCTCAACATCCAACGGAGGTGGTTTTTTTATATGATGACGATGATGAAGGGGAAAGAGTTGAAGGGAATGTTGGCTGCTCTATTTTCGACTCCAGTGATTTTGATAGACAAGCAGCAGAATATAAAGTTTTTTTCAAAATAGATCAGCCGTCAGGGCTCATTGCTTTTATCAAAGGTATAGCTCGTTCCTTCAGGCACAAAAAAGATCAGAGCTAATTTATGGCTACTAACAATCTAATCCTACAACTTGTTAACTGATAGGGCAAAATTCCTTCTAGATGAATGTTCAAATAAGCTTAAAGCAATTCAAATGGGAATTTCTTGTAGTGTTTAGAAAAAAATTTATTTTTTCGATCAAAATATTTTATTTGCCGTCGGGTTACTAATCATTCAGCAATTGATTGTTGCTTCGTCTACTATTTGGATTACAAACTTAATATCGGGTATTCAGCAAGGATACTTTTCTTATCCTTTCCTAGCAATGTACTTGGTTTCCTTAGTTCTCCCCTATTTTCCGGGCGCTGCTGCCATAGTTGAAATAGTGAAAACAAAATCCATGGCAAATGTTCAATTTATTAATCAATTTTCAAATATCTATCGAGGCCAAGTTGCTACATGGGCTAAGCCTTCTGATCATTGTACTACTGCGTCTATTTTAACCGGTGAAGTGCCACAAACCATTAATGGGTATCTAGATTATATTTATCATTTTACCTCATTTGGTCTAAATGTTTTTTGTAATTTAATTATCATAGCTTTTATCATTGAGCCCTGGTTGCTAATTTCCTATTTAGTTGGCATCGGGTTGGCTTTCCTTGTTTTAAAAATTCAAAATAAAAGTAAGAAAACCTTATCTCTTCGAGCACAACAAGGCAGAATTAAATGGACATCTATGCTTTTAAAAGCATGGAATAACATATCGAGGAAACTTAAAAGCAAGAAGAGCCAGCCACTCATGCTCTTTTTTCATCTGAGCTTGTGATGTGCAAGTAGAGGCGAAAAATCTAGATTAAATATCAATATGAGATAATGGAAAATCCATCAGCAAAAAACTTTGGCAATATAATATTCATCCTCATACTGATCATTAATGAGCGCAGCATGTTTCCTGATGCCTTCGATCTGATAGCCATGTTTCTTATAAAA
>JBPQHD010000033.1:0-4053 GCA_051384485.1 Parachlamydiaceae bacterium | reverse complement strand
TTTTTTTTAATTCTAGAGTAAGATCTCCGATGGTTTCTTTCAGCTTTTGATTTTGCTTCCTTAGACGTTCCTCCCGGCTATTTATTTGCCTAGCTTCAAACGCTTTATGGCTATTTTGTAAGAATTGATCTTTCTAGAGGTAATAGAGAGAAGGGCTTATCTTGTGGTCATTGCATATTTGGGTAATCGGTTTCCCTGAAAGACCTTCCAAGACAATCTTTGCTTTCACCTCAGGTGTCCATTGTCTCTTTGCCATCACGATTTCTCCTTTAGTGTGACAGCTTATTATTCCATAACCCACCCTTTTCTCTTAACGGGGAGCAGTATATGGCCATTTAGTTTGTAAAAACTGTTTAAATGAATACTTAATGTATTTACCCTCAAAAGTATTATAATCTGATTGAGCCCATGCTTCTAAGGATTTTTCTGAAGTATCCTCATTATCAAAACTCTCTTTTACTAAAGCCTGATTAAGAGAGACAGAATCACTCTTAAAAGGTAATTCAAGGGTTAAAACGGCTCTGCGTTTGCTTGCCACATTTTCTAAATGGTGGAGGAAAGGATGTTCGATCTTTGATAAAATAGATTGATATTCCGTGAGTTCTAATTCTCTTTGCTGTCGCATTTCCAGTAATGTGTCTCTAGGATTCATTCTATATCTCACTGCCAATAAACTTTTCGGTCGCTTACTCAAGAGTTTCTGCTAGGTGATTTTGTGCAAGGTGAGAGTATCTGTGCGTCATTCTCATATCTCTATGTCCCAGAATTTCAGTAATGTCTCTTTGCGTGGCCCCACTCATTGCTAAGAAACTAGCACATGAATGACGTAAGTCGTGGAATTTAAAATTGGTAATACCAGCTCTCTTAAGAGCAAAAAGCCAGGCCGTGCGAATGTCAAGATATCGTTCCGTATTAAGGCTGGGGAAAACATGGTGGGTGTAATCAAGAATCGTTTCAGAGCTAAAAACTTGCTTGAGAATTTGAAAGGTAATTCCAGCCATGGGGACGTATCGGACAGAACCGTTTTTCGTTTTCGGTAAGAGAATAAGTTTTTTCTCAAAGTCGATATCTTCCCAGCGCATTCCTAATATTTCTCCACGACGCATTCCTGTGGTAAGACCAATGACAACGATGGAGTATAGATATGGGTTGCGGCTTTCCTTGCAACCACTTAAGAGATTTTTGCATTCTTCTTCTGAAAGAAAGCGTGTTCTAGCATTTGACACTGTCGGCTTTCGAATTAGCTTCAATGGGTTTTTCTCAATCCAATGCCATTCTTTGATAGCAATTTCGAATACAGCAGATAAAGAACTTAAGTAGCGGACAATTGTAGCTGGAGCACGCTGCTTATTTTGATGAGTAGGTTCTTTAAAAAGACTATCACGACATTCCGCTACCATAAGCGGAGTAATTTCTCCTAATTGGTAGCGTCCAAGCTGCTCCTTCCACCAGTTTAAATGTTGGCTGACATTCCTAGCATTTTTTGGTTTATGTACTAAGACCTCTTCAATGTAACGATCCAAGGCATCGGATAACTTTCTATTTTTCAATGATTCTTTGGTAACTAGACCTTTGTCAATGTCACAACGCAATCGGTTGCCCCACTTCAAGGCTGCTTTTTCACTGTCGCAAGTTTTGGACTTATAAAACTTTTTGCCATCTTTCCAAACTTCTACGATCATTCGATAACGCATTTTCCCATTTTTATCTTTACGCTTTCGAAGATGTCCCATTTTGCTCATATCGATTTACCTCAGATTGAAAAACAATGAAAACGGATGTTAGCAAACAGGCCATTAATACAAGCAGCGGATACACTATCCGCAACACTATTGATTGAAAAATCTGTCTACAAGCATGAGAAAGTCAAATATAAAAAGTGATAACCAAAGAATGTCAGAAATTTTGTCAGGAAAAATCACGAATTAAAGGGAATTCTATATAATTTGAAGCTAAAGAGGTGTGGATTACAATGAATTCAGCTATACGAAGTCAGATCTTGCAAAAAGGGATTTCTTGACAATTTTTGCATAAAAAATATATCAATTAATGATGTTAGATGCACTGAATAGTGTTAGGGCGACCAACACCTAAAACCATAAGGAGTGTTATATGGAACAAGCAGTTTTAAATACTCATTTTGAGAGTGAAGCAGAAACTCCTCAACATATTCAATTTGAGATTATTGAAGAAGAAATTTTGGCTATCAACAGACCTACAGTTCAGCTCTATGAGCAAGTGTAGCTTTATTTAGAACAGTTATCTTTAATTTAAGCGACTACCTTAAGCAAAGGTAGTCGTGATTTCATGGAATGCTATATGGAAAACTCTTACCAAGCCTTTTTTACTTCTAATTTTGTGCCAGAAAGTCCTGCGATTCTACTGAGAAATTATAATTCAAAACTTTTGAAAAGTTTATCCAGTCTTGTTAACTCAGTAGAAAAGAGTTTGCATACTGATTTTGCAAAGTTGAAAGAGTCCATTTCAAACATTATGCCTGAAAGAAAAATTCATCAAACGCTTTACACCCTTCATGCTTTCCTACAAGACGCAATTAGAAAAGGAGATCCTAAAGCTGTAATTGAAAATCTCAAAAAAATTGCTGAGCTCTTGGAAAAAGGAGAAATTTATGCTTCTCTATTTTCAATTGAAACGATTTCCTTAGATTTAGATAAGGAAGAAAGCGCTGTGCTAAAAGATTTACAAGAACAAAATCGTGATAAAAATAACCAAATACCTTCTCTAGATGCCTTGAAACCAGCTGAAATTGGAGAAGTTTCTTCTTTAATCTTGGAATCTTTGCAATGCCTAAAACAAATTTCCCCATCCTTCTATCATGAATTTGAAACCTATGTTGCACGTTTAAAACTTTTTCAGTCCAATTGGTTAGTCGGTATGACCGATGTGAGAGTGTTTGGTACAATTTATCTTTGCAAGCCGAACGATAGCATCCCTGACCAAGTATATTTTTGTGAGCATATTATCCATGAAACCTCCCATCTACATCTCCACACCCTATTTGCAATTGATCGCATTGTATTAAACAATCCAAGTGAGCGATATACAGCTCCTATACGCCCTGATCCACGGCCTATGTATGGAATTTTTCACGCTACGTTTGTACTCAGCAGAATGGTTAGACTTTTTATGTTATTATGTGAAAAAGCTAGCCATGTCTTTGAAGAGTACTTTCATTTATTTTTAAAAAGATTTTTAAATGGGTATAACACTGTCAGGCAATTTGGCAAACTTACTCCTTTAGGAGAGAAAATTGTAGAAAGTTATGATGACTTGCTGAATTTACCCCTGCTTGCTCATGCCTGATGTACTTGATCAAATCCCTCTCAAAACCATCGTAAATAAATCACAGATATTCCCTAACTTTTTTCTGGTTAAATCTGGGGTTAAATTTCGCAATGGCTTTGGGAAAAGCAGGTTAATTAGTGGTTTTGGATTTAGTAAGAATCAAGAGCAAGCAGTTAAGTCATCGCAATTTGAAACTTTGGAACACTTCTATGCGACTTATGATTTTCATCAAGATTGCATTAGAAAAGAAAATGCTTTTAAAGGGATAAATTTAAAAAATAGTGCAATAAGAAATTTTCAATTTAAGGAAGTTGTTTTAGGCCCTATACCAGAAGAAATTGGAAAAGCCGCCGATGCAAATGGATTAGGTTGCCATCCTTCTCATGAGAAAGCCGTAGAGCATGGGATCTTAGAAATTATTGAGAGACATTGCCTTGCTCAAGTCTGGTACGGCCCCATGTTAGTCGTAGAAATACCAGAAGCTTATTCAATTATTTCACATTTTCATGTGAGAGTGTTTACTCCATGTATTTCTTTTGTTCCGATGGCAATTACAGTTGTCTATAATTTAAAAGATGGTATCTGGGCTCTTGGTTCCTCTGTAAGACTTTCAATGGAAAAAGCAATAGAACATGCATTGCAAGAAGCTTTGATGCTTATAGAAAGTTCTTCAATAAAAGGAGGCTTTGCATACTCAGAAGAAATAGAGCAGAGAATTTTATCCTTGCGTAATAAAAATATATCTGA
>JBPQHD010000032.1:0-46502 GCA_051384485.1 Parachlamydiaceae bacterium | reverse complement strand
CGGTGCTTGCCATTGCATTTGGATCAGGAGAGGCGGTAGCCACCTTCATCACTTTGGAAGCTTTAGGTAATGTATTGCTTACAGCCGTATGCGCTTATGGCGTTTACCAAGTGAATAAAAAATACGATGCCTATCTGGACTTTCTCTACATGGAATCCCAATCGGATGGGAAATTCACCGGGGGAAAGACAGAGGAGGGGGTTAAAGAGAGCCAATCGAAACCAGGCACTAAAGAAAAAAAGAAAGATAAGGATGCTCCTCACCCTTTCCCAAAAGGAGGGCCTCCTAGAAAGCGATCTGGAGAGTATTTACCAGATCCTGCGGCTGAGGGTTCCCCTCATACCACCTTTGCTAAGAAGGAAGGTGACTATGAAATGTATATTAAAGGTGCAACTTTTGATGAAAAAGGTAGATTAGTAGGGGTAACGGATTGTACAACCCATGGAAGAAGGGATCATCCAAATCCACACTTTCATCCTGCAACTAGCCAGAGCGGCATTAAATCGGGTGCTCACAGGTTTCCTTGGGAGCTAACCAATTAACTATAAGGATCTATATGAAAACAAATTTAAAATGGCATTTATTGGTCTTAGAAATTGCGGATGAGCTTACTGGAGATGCCTTACTGCATGTTTTGAATTTGCTAATGCAAATAGAAAATTATCAATATGCTATCCTAAATGATATGTTTGGAGCTCCTAAAAAAGGAAGGGGACCCACAGTCTTTCATCTACAAACACTGCAAAATCAGATTTTGCCTATTGAAAAAATTTTAAAAGCATTACCTAATATTCAGCAACTTGAATGGGGTGACTTTTTCTTTTTTGAGCACTACCCCAATAATTGGCCTGGAGTGGAACAAGGATCATACTACCCTCCTTTGATTAAGGAATCTGTTACAACTTTGAGAGTTGTAGATCAAACCTACATTTACATCTATACAACGTCACTCAACGTAATCAAATTAATCCAGGAGGACAACTCTCCTGATTACATCATTGAAAGTATAGAAACAGATGTTTTAGAAAATCTTTCCTATCCCTATTAGCAGCAAAAGGAGTTATGAAGGGTTAACATGAACACCACTTTAGACCAAATACAAGACTGGTATGAATCGCAATGCGATGGCGATTGGGAACATGCCTTTGGTTTTGGCATTAAGACACTTGAAAATCCAGGGTGGGAAGTGTCAATAGCCATAGCCGAAACGGAATGGGAAGAGAAGCCTTTTTCCGAGCTAGTCATTAAACGAACTGATGATGACTGGGTGCATTGCAAGGTTAGATATGAGTATTTTTTGGGATTCGGTGGACCGGGTAATCTAAGAGAAATCTTTGAGATTTTTCTAAGATGGATAGGTAGCACGTTGGCCTCGAAAGGTATGATTACATCCCTTGATCGATTCCAGGAATGGTATAAGGCGCAGAAAGATGAACATTACGAAATTACTATTAATACATTAGATAATCCTGGGTGGGATTTGAGAGTCAATTTGACTGAGACAAAGCTAAAGAATAAACCTTGTGAAAAAATCACAATAGATAGAGAGGATGAGGACGATTGGTTAAGACGTTGGGTTAAAGATGAAAAGTTCTACTGTTGTGGAGGGCCGAAAAATTTAGACGAAATTCTAACAGCCTTCCTTAATTGGGTTGAGAGCTAAACCCTGGTTGGTATGAAGAGAGAAAAACCTCTCTTCTAGAACTAAATAAGGTAAAAAGTGCCAAGATGAATACAACATTAGAAGAAATACAAGAATGGTATGAATCTCAGTGTGATGGTGATTGGGAACATGCCTTTGGGGTTAATCTTAAGACTCTTGAGAATACCGGATGGAAAGTGAAAATTGCCATAGCGGAAACAGAATGGGAAGATAAGCCCTTTTCTGAGCTAATCATTAAACGAACTGATGATGATTGGGTTCATTGTATGGTTGAATATGGATATTTTGAGGGGTTCGGTGGACCGGGCAACCTCAAAGAAATTTTTGATGTTTTTCTAGAATGGATAAGTAGCACGATGGCTTCGAAGGATATAAGTACTTCTCTAGATAGATTTCAGGAATGGTATAGGGCGCAAAAAGACGAACATTATGAAATTACTCTGGATACACTCGATAATCCTGGTTGGAACTTGGGGGTCCGTTTGTCAGGAACCAAGCTAAAAGATAAGCCTTTTGAGAGAATATGGGTAGATAGGGAGGATGAAGATGATTGGATAAGGTGTTCAATCAAAAATGGCTCTTTCGCTGGTTATGGAGGGCCGAAAAATTTAGACGAAATTCTAACGGCTTTTCTTAGCTGGGTTGAAAGCTAAGGAGAAAGCGATGACAACTGATTTAAAATGGCACTTGGTTACTTTAGAAGTTCAACAGCAATTAGATGGTCAGGCCGTTTTAGATGTGATTTGCACTCTAAAAGCCGTAATCAACTACCAATTTGTCATACTAGACGATATTGTTGGTTCAGCAATAAAGGATTGGCTCATATACAATCTGGCCCAAAAGGAAAATGAAGTCATCCATTTAGAAGATTTTTTAGCAATACTGCCCGATGTTCTTCAGTTTGAATGGGGAGACTTCTTTCTTTTTGAAGAGCCACCTACAAAATGGTATGATCCAGATGAGAGGGTGCCCTATCCCTTGCTTGTCTCCCATGCTGATACAACGATCAGAGCCATCGATCAAACTTATATTTATGTCTATACACCATATCCAGCGATCGTTGAAGCATTAAAAAACAAGGATGAAATTGAAAGCGAAACTAAAGACTGTTTGGAAAATCTCTCATACCCATTTTGAATGTTAGGAAAATGTTATGATCGATAGTTCTTTATGGCATCTTGTCATTTTAAAACCTCAAGGAGGATCTACAGGGGGAGCTGTTTTAAAAATAATGCAGGAGGTCACAGAGGTAGTGAAATTTAAATTTGTAATTATGGATTACATTCTAGGAGCGACTAAAGATGCATTAATTACGAGGATGCGAGAACAACAACATACCCCGTTACATTTGAATGACCTTTTAAAAATCCTTGACCAAGTTATCCTATTTGATTGGGGGGATTTCTTTTTATTTGAAGAAACGCCTTCACAGTGGTGGGGAGAGGAAGATATTCTTTACCCTCCGTTAGTAGCCGAGACCGACACAACGATTCGTGCGGTAGACGATACGTATATCTATGTCTATACACCGTATCAGCAAATTGTGGATAAGCTCGTCAAATATGCGAATGAGGATATAGAGAGCATAACAACAGATAAGCTCGAAGACTTATCGTTCCCCGAGTAGATTAGCGGGGGTTCAAAAGAGGTAATATGCAAGGTAAAACACAATGGCATTTAATAACAATGTATCCACAAGGTGGTTCTACAGGTGACAATCTATTGAAGATTATAACCCTAATCAAACAGTCTATGGCTTTTAAATTTGTTATCTTAGGAGATATTAACGGAGCACCTAAAAAACAAGGAGAAACAATCGTTTTCCAACTTCATAAAAGAGAGAATGAGGTTCTTCCTTTAGAAAAGGTTTTGCAGGTGTTGCCGGAAGTTGGCCGGTTCGATTGGGGCGATTTTTATCTATTTGAAAAAGAACCTTTAGAATGGATTAGGGATCATCAACTTACTTATCCAGAAATCATTTCACAGAGCGATACCACCGTTAGAGCTATTGACGACACCTACATCTATGTTTACACTCCTCATGAGTCAATTGTTCAAGTTTTACAAGCCTGTCAAGGACTAGAAAGCATAACAACTGATAAACTCGAAAACCTATCTTTTCCTGTTTGACGACAAGTTTGTTACCGACGGCAAAATAATTTATAAAAGCATTTTCAAGTATAAACTTCTAAAAAGGATCAGGAGTGAATATTGATTTAAAATGGCATTTGATAGCTTTAAAGGTTACCAAAGTGCTTTCAAGTGAATTATTTTCGCATGTGCTAAATTTATTAATGAAAATGGAGCATTATCAATATGTAATTTTGAAGGATATCGATGGTGCTCCTAAGAGAGGAAGAGGACCCGCCATCTTTTATCTACAACAGTTAGAAGATGAAATTATGCCAATAAAAAAAATTATCAAGACGCTCTCAAATATCCAGCATTTAGAATGGGGTGATTTTTTCCTATTTGAAAACAGTCCCCCTAATTGGCCGGGTGTAAAGATAGGATCATACCCGCCTTTAATTAAAGAGACAAACACGACTATAAGAGCTATAGACCAAACATACTTATATATTTACACGCCATCATTAGATGTGATCAAAATAATCCAGAAGGATAACTCACCTGATTACATCATTGAAAGTATAGAGACAGATGCTTTGGAAAATCTTTCCTATCCTTATTAAGGGGATTAAGAGCCATTATGAATACAACCCTAGACGAAATACAAGAATGGTATGAATCTCAATGCAATGGTGATTGGGAGCATTCCTACGGTTTTAATATTAAAACGCTGGAGAACCCTGGATGGAGGGTGTTAATAGCTGTTGCTGAGACAGAATGGGAAGATGAGCCTTTTTCAAAGTTAATGATTAAACGCACCGATGATGACTGGATGCATTGCAAGGTTAAACGCAGGTATTTCAAGGTGTACGGGCGGGCGGGTAACTTAATAGAAATTTTTGATATCTTTCTAATATGGACTGAAAGCCCATCTCCCTCAAAGGATATGATTTCGTCCCTAGATAGATTTCAGGAGTGGTATAAGACGCAAAAAGACGAACATTATGAAGTTACTCTTGATACACTAGATAATCCTGGTTGGACTTTAAAAGTCACTTTGACTGAGACTAGGCTCAAAGATAAGTCTTGTGAGCGAATAGCATAGGGAGGAGGATGATCAGGTGAGAGCCCTTGCATCAGAGATAAAGCTTTCGCAGATGGAGGGAAACTTTGACAGCTTTTTTCAGTTCAACACCCATGTTCACTTTACGCCATTGATTAGATACCCTTTCCATGAAAATTAAAGGGAGTATCCTTGTCTTGCCGATTAGTCGTCATGCTCTAAAAAGCGCTTCAGAAAGACTTGCCAACACTCTGACGTTTTTTCCTGATAGATGCAGCCAAGATGGGCTCCTGGCACGCTGTAGCAATGCCGTTCGCGCACTTTCATGGAATCCTTGGAAACCTTCCAGTCGTTGTCAGGAATAATTTGAAAAAGTGGTAAATCGTTATTTTCTTTAATTTCGTTGTAAATTTTCTTAACTAACCTTCTTAAGCCAGTGTCAGGGCAACTATCAGGTGTTGGGGCATTTAAGCGTGCAGCAATAGAACAAGTCACAAGGACCGCGGGATCTTTGCTTACAAATTGACGGTAAGCCAATAGGATGGCCCCTTTTGAATGACCTGTTCCTAATACCCCATTAAAGATGGCCACCTTACCTATCATTTCTGCGATTTTTTGAATAGCAACGCCTAATAAAGAATCATGCGTGTCAATTTGCTCATTATCATGAAGGTCTGGAATATAGAGGCTAAAAGTGGGGATTCCTTGAGTTTTGGCATGATCAATAAGAGGGAGTAATGCAGAGGGACTACAATAGTCGCCAGGGATAAAAAGCGCTGACTTTACTTCGGACCCTGCGGCAATAGTTGGGCTACCGTGAATGTACAGATAGGCAATCTTTTTAACATTACCTATGACCGTTTGTAGAGCAATTGCTCGGATCTCTCTAGTAATAAATCGTTTCCATAACCATTTAATATTTGCCGGTAATGTATGTTGAAAAATCGATGCTCCTTCTTGATAAAACACGGTCGCTATGAGTTTTGTTATTGGAATATAACCAGTGAGACTGGATGTCAAGTAACTCCAAAGATCGGTTTTATGAGAAGAAGGCTGTTGCATAATCGGGGTTACCATACTTTTTTGCTTTTAATTAAGGGGTTGGTGGGTTTGTAATTACATACTCATGGTGCACAGCTTTCAGCAACATGCTTTTTGTCGCAAAATGCCTATCTAGGCATATTCTTGAAGGTTGTTGATGAGGAAAATAGCGAGTAAATTCTTCCAATGTAAATTCAAAAAGCAAACCCCTATAAGAATCATCCCAAGCTTTTCTAATGATGGTTTGAGGATTGGTTTCTCTACTAAGCCCTATCTCTTTCAAGCCAACGATCCACCTGTAAAGAGGCATTTGCTCTAGGCACGCATCGCTCTCTTCATAAAGGCATTTAATCCGCTCCCATAAAATATCGGCAGTGAGTCTGCCCTGTAAAGAGGCTGCTGATGTGAATGGGCTTGAGCGAAGAAATTTAACTGCTAATTCATCAATATTCACGCTTTCTTCATATCCACTTATACGCACCCTTCTTTCCCCCCACCAAGAAATGAAAACATGGGTATTTTTGAGCATGGTATGAAGCTCGTGGACCGTTTTGGTATATGGGGTGTTTGAAAGCTTTTCTGAAATGGACATGAAACCCAACACGTTGTTACATTTGAAAGATTATTTAATGACTGTAGCTTTTTTTTACAAGGTTTAATTTAAAAAGCATTATTTACTTTACTTTCTTGTTCTGAATATTTTCCTGAATTATTTGCGGTTAGCTTTCTTGAAAACGATGCTGAAAGGAAGGGCACCAACCTTTTTTTTCTTTTCAATTTATGTAGCCTATGCTACATCTTTTTGTAGCATAGGCTACATAAGGAGGAGAGATGCTCGTTTCTTTACATGCAATGGTGGATAGTCAAACAGAAGGGCGATTCGTTGTCCGACGCTTTTATGATTCCTTAAAAATAATAGCTAAGAAAAAAGGTCGATTGGTATCCACCTCTCTGATGGGCTGGTGTCTTACTTCCAAAGTAGCTGCGCTAGCTATTTCTTTTTTTTGTGCGCAGGGTGCCAGCTACTCGTTGATAGATGCGTATAATGAAAAAAGTTTGCGGCCTTTAGGGGATGTAGGAGGGTGGGTATCCCTCATCTTCTTTTCAGCTGCTGTCTTAGGAAGATTATACATGCAAATTATTCGCGAGGGAGAATTTTACAAATCTTCAAAAATCTTAAAACAAGCACTTAAAGAGCAGCAGGCATTTTTTGAAGAAAATCCAGAACAAGTAGGAATTCTCTACGAAAATATTTATGCATTTTTAAGAAGCTACCAAAATTCATGTCTAATTGAAAAAACTTCTTTAAAATGCCGCCTTGTTGCACTAAAAACTTGTCAGAAACTGCAAATTTCGCCAAGTCATCAAGAGTATTGCTTGGACCTACGTTTATCACGTGTGATGAAATCCATTTATAGGGAGATCGATGCGCGCACCAAGACTTCGAAATACTTTTCTAGAATTCAAGATGGCCAAAAATCTTTATTCCGAGAGGGGGGATGGCGATGCTTAACGGCCACTGTTATGGGCATTGCTATTCCCTTAATTTTTTTATTTAACGCTGCTTTATGCGTAGTGGGGGAAATAGGGCTTGGTAAAGTTTTATATCTTGACCAAGAAGAACGCACGGATGTAGGCCACTTTGGAGAATGGCCTTTTAATGGCCTAGAGCTCGTAAGTCTTGCGCTGTTACTCCACTCATGGGTTGTAGTTCATGAGGGGGATTTTAGAATTGCAAGAAAAATCTACAAAAGGCATCTTTTTCTTGTCAAAGATGAACCTGAACTCCATCATCGGCTGTGCAGAATAGCGAATGATGAGCTTTTTCGTTTTGCAAGCAACTGTTTTTATTTTAAATCACCTCTTAAATATCGTTTTATAGAAAAATGATTTCAAAATTACCGATTTCCGTGCCCTTTATTGCTACTAGAAATCATCATCTTAATGAGTCAATTGAAGACTATGTAGAAATGATACAGGATCTTTTAATCCAAAAAGGGGAGGTGCGAATTTGCGATCTTGCCGAACAGCTAGGGGTTTCACATGTGACCGTCATTAGAGCTTTAGAACGCTTTAGCAAAAAAGGTTACTTAACGTATCGGAGGAACCAGCCCATTCGGCTAACAGCTAAAGGGGAAAAACTTGCCATATCTAGCAAAAAACGTCATCAATTTCTATTAACCTATCTCATGGCGTTGGGCGTTTCTGAAGAAACAGCTTTAATCGATGTCGAAGGGATGGAGCATCATGTCAGCCTAGAAACCCTACAGGCCATGGAGCGTCATTTAGCCCTCTTAAAAGGAGACGAGGTTAAGCCTTGATAGCAGCAAAAGTGCCTTGATACTGAACACAGGTCTTACCATCGATCTCAAGGCTAGAGGTTAACTGGATACGGGCTTTGCCCTTTTTTTCTAAAAGACGCAGGAAAGCTTGCCATTCATTAATCGATGAGGATCGACTACAAATTTTGAAATCTTGGGCAACAGGCTTGCTATAGGAGATTTCACTTTTAGTGATCACAATTTGATAATGCTCATTTAACTGCTTCAGTCTAAGAAAAAGAAGACTCCAGCATGCCAAAGTGGCAACGGCATGGAGACTTCCACCAAAAACGGTTTGCTTGTGATTGATATTATTAGAAAAAGGAGCGCATAAGATGACTTGTTCTAGGTTAGCGCATTCAACAGTCACCCCTATCGCTTTAGAAATGGGGATATGATCCCACAAGTAACTCTGGAGGGCTTTTTCTTGTGCAATAGCCATTTTAGCTCAACCTAATTTTGCAATATTGCCATGCTTGTAACTCACTGATTGTTTTTCAAAGCCTTTTCTTTTAATAGTGATTTTAGCATAACCGCCGTTTGCATAACCAATGACTGCAGGAGCCATACCAAACGTTAAACAACCATTGGCATCCATTGAAATAGGGTGCTGTAATTTTTCACTGCAGCTGACCGAGGTAAAGTTTAATCTTTCCTTAGGCCGAAATCCTGTTGCCTTCGCTGTAAAAAAAAGGCCTTCCTTATCCTTTAAAAGGATAGAAAAAGAGGCACCATCTTCCCACTTCATCTCAATTGGCATGGGAACGATACTTGTCACGAGCCCTTTGTCAGGATTGTTATTAGGAACTAAAGCGAATAAAAACGGCTCGCCATTGGCAAAGTTTTGTAAAATATTAATTAAAAAAAAATCGGGATACTTCTCTGAAGCAGCTGGCAATTTGCCTTCTTTATCAGCAGTGAATTGCCCAATCAGCTTCTGAGGTTCTTCCAAAGAAGAGGAGTAGAAGCGATAAGTTTCTCCCGGTTGAAGGCCTTCTGCTTTGAATGCGATGGCTAAGAAACGCTTGATGTCTGAAAAATCCTTGTTGATCGAAGCTTCAATTTCAGCTTTTGGAATTACGTGTGTAGATAAGGTAGGGATAGATTGTCCATAAAGATCCAAAAGGTGGACGAAGATGGCGATAAAGGCAGTGATAAGACGTAAATGCATGATTTCTCCTTATTATAAAAATTGAGGGGGGTTGCTTTTCGCTGCTTGACCATACGAATAAGAAAAAGTTTTTTTTGGCATTTTTTTTCTTTTTACCATTAAGGTGGCTTCCCCTCCTGTATCTTGTGTGCGGATAAATGGCTGAAGCAAGAAAGATAGAGAACCATCTTCTTCTGCCTCTACAGACTCTTCGGTAAATGTATCGTAGGCGAAATGGACAAGTTGGACTTGTTCGAAGGGCTTAAACGCTGTGCCTTTTAGCTGAAATGTTTTGTATTGTCGATCAACGGGATAGAGGGTGAGAATAGCTCCATCCTTCCATTCTGCTTTAATAGGTGATGGAATGCAGCTTGCTGTAATGGTTTGGGTCTTATCTTTTGAAATCAGAACGAAAAAAATCTCTTCTCCCGGATGGGAGTTGTAGAGAATATAGTAAAAAAAATATTGGCTATTTTGCTGATAGCGAGGAGAAGCAAGACGTCCTTCATCGTTAACAATAAAATTGCCCATCCACATTCCAGGATGCTCTAGGTTAGATATGTAGAAGCTAAACTCTTGGCCAGGCTCTAAGCCGTGCGCTTCTAAGCCGAGAGCAGTTAGGGTGTTTGGAGAAGATGCGTGAAACCCGGGTACGTAACCTAAATCAATCTGTTGAATAACAATTCTTGCTTCATCTCCGATATTGGCTTGAAGTAAATAATTGTTAATCGCTTGATTAATAAGCTCTTGGTCTTCATTTTTTGGTAAGAAGAAAGCAGAGCGAGTCAAACAGCAACTACATAGTAAGGAGAAACAAAGAAGGACTTGTACTAATCTGTGCATAAAAGTTTTTTGCCAAAATGTTATAGATTTTTTATCGGCTAAACAAATTAAAAACAAGGTTTTTATTTGAAAGAGTCCTTCAACAAATGATAATATCGTTCATTAATTGCCTTAGGTTTATGAGGTGTTTATTTGTTCAGTATTAATAGCAGAGGTTATATGTCTAGAGTTCCGTCTACTACTCCATCAAGAACACGGATTGAACAATGGGTTTTCCCTCCCTCCCATGAGCAGCCGGGAAGGCAAAAGGGACATTATAGTCTTTCCTTACGCGATCGTATTAGATTGAGACTCATCGAATTTCATCACACTAAATGGATCGATAAAGGGCCTTTCTCGGTTAGTCCTGAACTATTTGTTTCTTTGCGTGATCATCTCATAGAAGTTTATCAAGAAGATATTCAGCACCACGTAACAGCGCGCGTTGCTGCTCTGTGGGCGCAATTCATTTCCGTCCAAGGAACGGACTTAGACTTTGAAATTGGCGAAACTGTTAGTCAAGTGCTCTCTGCTCCTAACCTACATCTTGTTTGTGGGGGTGAACGTTTAACCATCAAATATCACGCCGCTCACTCAAGCACAATTCCTATCCTTAAAGCAGAGGGTATTCGATGGTTGAAAGCATCTCATGTTGAAAATATTAATAATTCAACAATGGGGCTACCTCAAGTCGTGAATCAAGTGGATTGTTTGATTGATGGGAATGCAAGAAGTGAAGGGTTAAGACAAGATACCATATGTCTAATTAATGATGTTTCTCATGGGTTGCTATCACCTGCTGCTGCCATGAGGCAGTTTTTAGCTGTTTTTGAAAAGCATTTAAAAGTGAGGTTAATGCGATTACCACAACAGGACAACAGGGTGAAGGTATTGCTCCTGTACCGGCAAGCTATTCAAGAAATAAGTCAATCAGCTGCGGTTCCTTTATGGTTAAAAGTGAGACATCCTTTTTTTGATGGTTTAATGAGTGTTAATCTTACGCAAGATGAAGAAGAAGATATTCCTTTAATCAGGGAAATTTTGTTCGGTGAGAAACCTTTTGTCATTCAACAAAGCAATTTTTTAGAAACTCGGATACATCAAATTATCGATGCCTATTTTGGACCACAAAAGCCTAGTTCTCAGCGTAATTGTATTTGGCATTGCCTTGCCTATCATGCTAATGAGCCATTAAAAACCAACTTGCTCAAATTATTTTCTATCAGTGTTGACGATATGTCAAGAGACCCTGCCTGGTGTGATAAGTTGAAAGAAGAATATTGTGAACATATATGGACTTATCTTGGAGTTTTAAGCGAAATTGAAATCGCGATTCAACAATTCAATCGGATCGAGCTGATCTACCAAGCCAATCTAGTGAAGATTTTTAGTGAAGAATTGAGGGGGCAGGCATGCGACACACTTATTCGCGATATTCAAACTGTGATTGGTGATTTGATTGCTCTGCAAAATGCATTACCATACCCTAATGATGATTTTATTGAGGAATTGAAGGCGATGGATGAGGATACCCCTCGGATGATGGGCGAGTTAGGACGCATTCTTAATCATGAAGAGGGATGGCTGCAGAAAATAGATCCTCTTTTTTTGCACATCGTTTCTCTTGCATTAGATGTATCTCCTGAGCATTTTAATGTTTCTTCTTTTGCGTCAAGGTAGGAATAGATAAGCTGACTTTCTCTTCCACTAAAAGAGATATTATTCACTTTCTTCTCAAGGCGTGCGACATGGGCCAGTCGGGCTGAATAGCCCTGCTGTCCCCAGTCCTATTTGCATGCAGTTATTAGAACAAGAAGAGTTCAACTGGCACTCAACGAAACTAATACCGGTGGATCGAAAAGCCTTGCTGCTTGCAGTAGCCCGAGTAAACTCATTGTTTTTCATGCCGATGATATTAGTTCTCATCCTATTGCAAGGGTTTTCCTCCTTATGAGTGCAATTGATTTCTGTTAAAGAGACCGGTTTGAAATTTGCTGTAGAGGAAACAGATTGCCAATATTTCTGTGAAAAGCGTTTGAAGGTTGTTTCTGCAAAAACAAACAGTCAAAACCCCCAGCTCATTCTATTACGATTCCTAATTAGCTTGTAAAGAGAAGGAGTTTGTGAACCGCCATTTTCCCATTTGGGAAGCTAATCTGCTCTATCGACCAAGACCATTTAGAAAAATGGCCTTGATCGATCTCATTAATCAAGCAAGGAGGTGTGTTGCAAAAAGATTGAAAAACAGAGACAAAACGATATCGCGTACCTATGCTGTAGCGGTTATCTATTTCCTATTTAAAAAAGGGTTGCTAGAAGCTATCGAAATTGATCCTAAAGTAACCAAGTTCCCGATCCTCGAATCATAGAAGTTTTAGCTGAAGCGTTGAACGTAGAGCCTGATCAATCACTTAGTTCTTCATTTGCTTCACGCTAAGTTGATTTAATGCCAAGTTCTGTCAGGGCTTTCTTGACTAGTTCAACTTTATCGCCTTGGATCTCAATGGTTCCTTCTTTAACAGCACCTCCGCATGCAAGCTTTTTCTTCAACTGTGAGGCGATTGAATAGAGTTCTTGCTCTCGCATGTTGAGGTTAAGAACAGTCGTGATGATGTTCTTCCCTCTTTTTGCCTGGCGTACTTTTACGGGCTTGGAAGGCTTTTGTCCGACCGGGCTGTTGGGAATCCAATCCCCATTAATGGTAAAAGGCATATTTCCCCTTAGTTTGTGAGGATTCTATATTCTTCGACGGGAACCCCTCCAATTAAGTGCTCTTGAATAATTCTTTCTAAAACAAAGGGAGTACAGGAGTGATACCAGATGCCTTCAGGATAAACAACAGCAATGGGTCCTTGAGCGCAAATACGCAGACAGTCAGTTTTAGTGCGATAGATGCTGCCGTGTTCGCTCAGATTTAATTCCGATAGCCTCTTTTTTAAATATTCCCATGATTCCAGCCCTTTCTCTGTTTGGCAACATTTGGGTTTTTTTGGATCACAACAAATGAAGATATGTTTTCTGATCTTGCTAAGGCCAAGCTTAAGTGCTCTTTTTTTTAATTCATCCATCAATTTAAAAAGCCTTTTTTACTTCATTTCCAGCAAATTTTTTGTTATTGTATTCAATTTCATCTTTAATTAAACGGTATTTATGATTCAGGTAGATGGCCTTTCTTTAGCTTACCACGGGGAACCCCTGTTCGAAAATGCAAGCTTTACTTTACAACCTGGAGAAAGGTGCTCTCTTGTTGGACGCAATGGTACTGGTAAGTCGTCTCTTTTTCGAATGTTAATAGGGCAGGAAACTCCTGATAAGGGAACGATTTCCAAGAGAAAAAACTACTTAATCGGCATGTTGGATCAGCACCTGGCATTTACCAAACCCACTCTTGTTGAAGAGGCCGCTCTTGGTTTAAGACCTGGCGAGGAAGATTATATTTATAAAGTGGAGACAATCCTTTTTGGCCTTGGGTTTACAGAAGGTGACTTAGATCGCGCTCCTCAAGATTTCTCTGGTGGCTACCAGCTACGCCTGCAATTAGCAAAAGTGCTTGTTGGCGAACCTGACTGCTTGCTATTGGACGAACCGACTAACTACCTAGACATCGTGTCTATTCGCTGGTTTAAAAAATTCTTAAATGAGTGGAAGGGAGAGTTTATTCTTATTTCGCACGATCGTGAATTTTTAGACAGCGTTTGTACTCATACAATGGGTATCCATCGCAAAAAATTTAGTAAGATCAAGGGGCCGACAAGCGACTTCTATGATCAAATCATGCTCCAGGAAGAGATCCATGAAAAAACAAGAATAGGTATTGAGAAAAAGCGGGATCATTTGCAGGGGTTTATTGATCGTTTTGGTGCTAAAGCCTCAAAGGCAACCCAGGCTCAGTCCAAAGAGAAGATGCTAAGACGGCTTGAACCGATTGAAAGTTTGGCTAAACTGTATCAGCTGGATTTTCAATTTAATGTAGCAGTCTTTCCTGGAAGAAAGATGATTGAGGTGGACCAGCTTTCCTTTTCTTACTCTGCTGATCGATCCCCTCCATTGATTGAAAACCTCAACTTATCGATTGAAAAGGGTCAGCGTGTGGCTATCATTGGTAAAAATGGTCGAGGAAAATCGACGATTTTAAAGCTGCTGGCAGGTGAGTTAACGCCTTTAAGTGGGACCATCAAGCGCTCAGATAATCTCGCTATTGGTTATTTCGGGCAAACGAACATTGATCGGTTAAATCCCAGAAATACTATTCATGAGGAAATTTCCTTTGCTAACCCGAAACTTAATTTAACTCAGGTGAAGGGGCTTTGCGGCCTGATGATGTTTGGTGGGGATAAGTCTAACAAAGTTAATTCAATGCTTTCGGGGGGAGAAAAGAGTCGAGTTTTAATCGGAAAAATTTTAGCGACGCCTTGTAATTTACTGCTATTGGATGAACCAACGCATCATTTAGACATGGAGTCAATTGATGCTTTAGTTGACGCGATTAAAGAGTTTAAAGGGGCTGTTATTATCGTATCTCATAGCGAGCATATCTTAAAACGAATGCAATTGCATCAAATCATCGTTTGCCAGCAGGGGCACCAAGAACAGCATCTTGGCACTTATGAGGAGTTTTTAGAAAAGACTGGGTGGCAGATAGACGATTAAGGATTTTTTGCTTTTTTATTGTTATTTGCTTATGGAAATAACTAATTAACAAGCAGAAAGTGAATATGATTCCACTTAGTGATGATAATTCTCTTCGAAAAACTACTCCTGTAATGACCTACCTGCTCATTTTCCTTAATATTGTGGTCTTTTTTTTGGAAATGGCGGGTGGGGAACCATTCATTCTTAAATGGTCTTTCATTCCTAAGCGATTTATCGATGATCCTACAGCTAACTATCAAACTATTTTTACTGCAATGTTTATGCATAGCGGCATGGCCCATTTAACGGGCAATATGCTGTACTTGTGGATTTTCGGTGATAATGTAGAGGATAACTTTGGTAAAGGAAAATTTCTAATTTTCTACCTTTTATCAGGCGTCGCAGCTACTTTTGCCCAGCTCTTTTTTACCCCCGGTTCTAATATCCCTAATTTAGGAGCCTCTGGTGCCATTGCAGGGGGTACTGGGAGCCTATATTTTGCTATTCCCCAATGGTAAAGTTAACGTTGTAGTTGGGCGTGTGGTGACACAAATGTCCGCTTTAATGGTGATTGGGTTTTGGTTCTTACTCCAATTTATTAGTGGGGTTTCTACCTCAACAGATGCTGATGTGGGAGGCGTAGCTTATATGGCTCATATTGGTGGCTTTTTAGCCGGCCTATTTCTAGCATTTTTTTTTAAAAAAGGGTCTGTCTGCCCAGCTGCTTAGCGATTGGCTGCGTTTTTTAAGTGATTAGCATGAACAAAATCTGTCTTGACGATCAAGCTCAATCATTGCCACATCGCGAGGAGTCAAACCGTTATTATCTTTTAAATTCGGATTCGCTCCATGTTTAATCAATAGCTTTACTATTTCGGGCTTGCCATACTTTGCTGCAATATGCAAGGCCGTTTGTCCATCCTTATCGGTATAGTTAAGGTCAATCCCTGCCTCAATAAAAGTGGGTATAATCTTCTTCATCGCATAAACACCTTTTGCTAAATGATGATATTTAATCGCATTGAAAAGAGGAGGATTTCCTAATGGATCGAGTTTATAAGGGTCGGCTCCATGTCTAATTAATGACTCGATTATCTCCGCCGCTCCGCCCTCAATGAAGGCAAGTACTTGAGCGAGATTCTTTTTCACGATGGCAGAAAAAAAAAGGGTTGGCTTTCTCCATTTGACCTTTTTCAATGGATCTGCTCCATGCTTCACTAGCATCTTTATAATCTCTGGCGTATCTTGTTTGACTGCAAAGTATAGAGCTGTTTGATCAAGTCCATTCGTCTGCTTAAGGTTACTTCCATTTTTCACCAACACACGTATATTTGCCAAACTTTTACTCTCTATAGCAGAAAAAATAGCTGACTCGTCATTGTTATCTAATCCATTGACATCTGCCCCGTACCTTAGCAAGAGTTGGATGTTTTTTTGATTATTTGGTATCCGAGCTGCTACATGAAGTATGCCCAGATCTATGTTTGCTTTAGCTTGCAGAAGCAAATGAGTAATCACAGGTGTTTTTTGCTTAATAGAAAGAGATAGCAAGGTTTCATTAGGCGGAATTGCTACTAGACGGCGGATATTCCCAAAACGAAGGTTAGCATTTGCTCCATGAGCTAGCAAAAATTGCACAACTTCAAACTCTTTGTTTCTAACTGCCAAGCCAAGTGCTAGATTTGCTTCTGCTAGTTCGGTAAATGTTTCCCCTGTTGAAATTTGGGGATTTAAAATAGCTTTTTTTAGATGTCTTAATGAGGGAACTTTGGTGACGAATAACCTAGCTAAATCATCGATAGGTAATTGCTTTAGAAGATCAAGGCTTTCTTCCATCAATATTTTGCCTTGATGATTGCGCACAATTAAATTGCTAAATAAAGTTTTATTATCGACCCCACATCCCCATTTTTGTTGGGATAGGAAATGCAAATTGTGATGAAGATTTTTTAAGTATGCTTTTCCTCGCCCTATTTTCTTTCCTTTGTATCCAAGTTTACGAGCGAGGTTATTTAGGGCTAAATCAGCATGTGCTTTTGCATGCCTGTTAAGTTGTCCAAAGTTTCCTAGAGAAGCAATAGGTAAAAATTGTAAAACATGAGGGATACAGTCATTTTCGATTGGTAGAGCCTGTTTAGTGAGGGGGGTAAAGTCAGCAATTCTTTTATAAACGGCATCAAGACGTTTTTTCTTACTAAAAATTTTTCTCCAAAGCCAACATAGCTTTGACTGTTTTTTAACATACCCAGTATGGATTTCAGTTGCTTTATCTTGAAGAAATCGAATGGAATCCGCCGCCTCCATCCGGTAAAGAGGGTGGTCTGCAGGAAAGGTAGAAGAATACAGATTTTCCCTTAAAATTTTTTCAATTTTTTTTAAGGTGTCGAGAGCGTTATGTCGTTTTTTTTGTTTTGACGCTGATTCCATGATGGAAAAATTAGGGGAACTTAGAGAGATATTAAAGTAGTTGTTAGTCATTTAATTTGAAAAATTAATTAAATTAGTCATTTTATTAAAATGATTTTAAAATTACAAGTATTAGATTTAAAAGCTAGGAAATAAATAAACGTTTAGATCACATGAATAATGCCCACCGTTCTACTTGCTCAGGAAATTTTTTAAAGTGAAAGTTTCAGTTTTCACGCGGGACAGTTTTTTTATTTTAGTGATACGTTTTGTACCTGGCTTTTCTGCAGCATTTTGATCTATGTAACCACTGCAGCTAAGATGGCCCCACTGACGCCGCCTCTACCGATATTGGCTAGGATGGAAGAAAGATCAAAGGCTGAGGGTGTGGGCGAAGCCCCGTATGAGTGGCTACTGTGGCAATTCCTAAAGCTTTAAAATGTAACCCCCGATGCCTCCTTCGACAAGACCACCAAGCGAAATTGATGATCGGTCCGAGATTTTTATCATGAGATATAGCAGTCCCTGCGACATTACTGCTTAATTAGGCATTAAAAATATTTCTTTGTTAAAGAAATAAGGAGCCAGCTCTCTAGCCTGCAGGGGGTGCGAAAATTCTTTCTACTTCTTTAATGAAGCAATATCAATAACAAAGCGATATTTTACATCGCTTTTTAGCATTCTCTCATAAGCCTCATTCACTTTTTGAATGGGGATTAATTCGATATCTGCAGTTATGTGATGTTTGGCGCAAAAATCAAGCATTTCCTGAGTTTCTTTAAGCCCACCGATCAGTGAACCCGCTAGATTTCTTCTTTTAAAGATAAAATTCCTAATGTTAGGAGAGGGATGTGGTGTGGCTGGCGCTCCAAGCAAGCACATCGTGCCATCTCGTTTTAATAATTCTAAGTAGGCATCCAAGTTATGGGAAGCGGCAACTGTGTTAATGATAAAATCAAAGCTATTTAAATGTTTTTTCATCTCTTCTTCATTATTGGAAACAATCACTTCATCGGCACCCAATCGTTTCGCATCAGCCGCTTTATTTTGAGAGGTAGTGAATAGGACAACTTTAGCACCTAAGGCATGGGCAATCTTTATTGCCATATGACCGAGGCCTCCTAGCCCAACTACTCCCACCTTACTTCCTTTGCCCACATTCCAATGACGAAGCGGGGAGTAGGTCGTGATACCCGCACAAAGAAGGGGGGCTACTTTAGGGAAATCTTCTTCTTTATATTCATGTGGAATATGCAACACAAATCTGTCGTCAACAACAATATGTGTAGAGTAGCCACCGTATGTCACTTGGCCATCAATTTTATCAATGCCATTATAAGTAAGGACAGGTCCTTTTTCGCAATATTGCTCTAGATGTTCTTGACAACTCGGACATTCTTGACAAGAGTCGACAAGGCAGCCAACAGCTGCTAAGTCGCCAGGTTTAAAATCTTTTACTTTTTCGCCCACCTTGATCACTTTGCCAACGATTTCATGACCTGGTACAATAGGATACATTGTTCCATCCCACTCGCTTTTAGCCGCATGTAAGTCAGAGTGGCAAATACCACAATATAAAATTTCAATTAAAATATCGTGATCACGTAGCTCTCTTCTTTCAAAATGAAATGGAGCCAGAAGGGATTTTGCATTTTGAGCTGCATATCCTGTTACTTGCATGGTTTTCCCCTTAGGTTTAATGCTCGTGTTGTATAAATTTTTTTAAAAGTTATGTCAACCTCTCTAAGGAAAAAAGGATAGGTATTTAACCGAGCACTAACTTGACGATTGTTTCCACATGGATGGTCTGCGGAAACATATCAAGAGGTTGGATGACTTCTGTGCGATAACCGAGATTATTAAGGATAGCGATGTCTCTTGCTAAACTATTGGGATCACACGAGATGTAAAGAATAATCTTAGGTTTCAATAAGCCAGCCTGGTGGAGCAGCTTAGGATCACAACCTTTTCTTGGCGGGTTAAGAATAAGCAGATCAACATGTGAGAGTGTTTGAAGATACTCTTCTGCCGGGGCACAAACAAAACAAGCATTGGATACATGATTCAGCCGAGCATTTTCATTAGCATCATCGATGGCTTGAGAAACACGTTCAATGCCAATCACTTGTGTAACGTGTTTAGCGAAGAACAGGGCAATGGCTCCGACACCGCAGAAAGCATCTACAATAGTTTCTCCACCTGTGACTTCACTTAAATCCAAAGCTTTTTGATAGAGACGTTCTGCTTGTCTTGGATTCACTTGAAAAAAGGAGGCAGATGAAATCTTAAAAAATAGATCGTTGAGCTTTTCAGAGATAAAAGAGACGCCCGCTAACGTTTCATATTGGCTGCCTAAAATCACATTGCTACTTTGATTATTAATATTGCGGACCACCCCTTTGACGTTAGGGTGTTGCTTCATTAAATTTTCAGCGAAGGCGTGAAGGTTCAGAGTTACATGGGAGGCTGTTACAAAAGTTACTAAAGCTTCTTGAGTGGTTTCGCTTGTTCTAATTAATAGATATTTAAGACCTAAAGGGATTGGGGAAGAGTCTTGAAGGAGTTTAAGAATTTGTTGGTAGACAGATTCTCCTAAGAAAGAGTGAATATGACAGGCTTTAATGGGGATTAGTCGATGTGAGGAATATTCATATAAACCTAAAGAAATTTTTTCTTCGGTTGTGGCGATTGGGTACTGTGTCTTATTTCGATAATGCGAAGGGGAAGGAGAAGGAATGCATGGTTGAATTGTTAGCGGAGTAGATGAGTGGTTTTCAAAAGCGTGTTTTACCTTCTCCTGTTTGTAGATCAATTGATCTTCATAAGAAAGATGCATTAACTGGCAACCGCCACATTTTAAAAAATGATCGCAAGGAGGAGTCACACGCTTAGGGGAGGGGTGTAAGATTTTTAGAAGCAAGGCTCTTGCATATGTATGATGGACTTCTGATAGACGTACTAACACACGCTCTTCGGGTAGCGCTCCATTGACATAGATGGGATATCCCGGATCGCCACCAATTCCTTCACCATTTTTACCAAATGCATGGATTGTTGTTTCTAGGGTGTCATCGATGTTCAATTTTTTCATATCATGGGTGAGTCTTTGCTAGTAGTATAGGATTTTAAAAGTTAAATTGTAATTAATCTTTATTCTTTTTAGAATCATTCTTTTAAATATAGGTTCATATGTTAGTTTACGTTTACAGTAACTGTTCTACGTGTCAAAAAGCATTAAAATTTCTAAAGGCCCATCGGATCTTATTCACTCAAAAAGAAATTACTCAAGAGCCGCCTGCCAAACAAGAATTACAAAAGATGCTTGGATTTAAGCATGGTGATCTAAAAAAGCTTTTTAACACATCAGGGCAACTGTATCGAGACATGCAATTGAGTCAAAAGTTGGCGTCTCTATCCATTGACAAAGCCTTGGAACTTCTATCGTCTAATGGCATGCTTGTTAAACGTCCCTTTCTCCTGGGACAGGATTTTGGCTTGCTTGGTTTTAAAGAAGAAGAGTGGAAAAAGGTGTTGAATGTCTGACTCCGGCTTGCCCTGGTACAAGGAAGGTTTAAAATTTAAGTGTACGGAGTGCGGGAAGTGCTGTACAGGCTCTTCAGGTTACGTTTGGCTGACGCTCGATGAAATGCAAGAAATGGCTAATGTGCTTCAACTTCCGTTGGACCTCTTTAAAAGGAAATACATTCGTCAAAAAGGTCATCGGTTTGCCTTAATTGAAAAAAGAGCTTTAAATGGAGACTATGACTGTATCTTTTTAGAAGATAAAAAATGCAAAATTTATCAAGCAAGACCTCTCCAATGCCGTACTTTTCCATGGTGGCCTGAAAATCTTCGAAGTGAAGAAAGTTGGAAATCGGCTCGTTTAGAATGCGAAGGAATTAACGATGAAGCGCCCACCGTTAGCTACGAGCATATCCAAGAACAACTTGAGAAACAATCCCAGGCTTAAAAGTCTACTTTACGCCGCCACTTTTTTTTCTCACTATGCTTGCTCTTCTTTTGAAAATTCGCTTCCTTCTGTGCTCTAGACATTTTTGTGGGTACCCGTTTTTTAGGGCGATAGTTAAGTTTTTTGACAAGGTCTCGAATCTTTTTTAAACAGTTGAGCTTGTTTAAATATTGGCTGCGTTCGGTTTGCGACATAACGACTAAATGGAGAGGAGGGTATATTAACCTGACTGCACTGTCAGTCGTATTTACATGTTGTCCACCGCTTCCACTGGACCGAAAGGTTTGAATTTCACATAACTCAAGAAGTTTATCGTCTGAATCGGGAAGGATAATTTTTTCCATGGCACGTAAACAATTTCTTTTCTTTTTTATTTTATGTTGGGCCTCTCTTCAAGGTGATTTGGCGACAAAGATCGATGATCTATTGGGTCAGAGCTTGTTTAACGGTAGTTTGCTAATCAGCAAGGGTAAGGATCCTGTGATTGAGCGCCACATAGGTGTCACCTCAAATAAGCCAGTTTATCATTGGATCGCTTTCTAAACAAATAACAGCCGTTTTAATTTCACAAGCTGTTGAAAAAGATGGCACTGTTGATGAATATCTCCAACCCCCAGCGTGCTCTTGGCTGAATCAAGGAACAAGGCATCATCGAGTTTAGCCATAATGGTGTGATGCCTGGGTACCTATCTACGATGCTTTATTATCCAGAGCAAAAAGTAGTTGTGATCGTCTTAGAAAATAAGATGGGTTGGAGTTCAAGTTGGTCTTTGGAAGAACAGAAACGCATTTTATTCTTCCATGATCAAATGAGGATATGCGTTCAAAAATACTTAGATCAGATACAAGAATACCCTGAGCAATGGCTGTTTCAAGGCGACTAAAGTGGCTGCTATTTCCTAAATACTTTTGCTCCGCAAACTTGATCTGAAATTTCACTATTAGAAGACAGCCAAATTTCAACTTTGCCGGACTCTACAAAAATAGGACCTGTAACCTTTGTTCCACTGCGCAAATCAATCGTTTGAATGCCGTCATATCCACTGACTTTGCGAACGGTTAGAGAGTTAACAGAGCATGCGGTTAAAGTAATTTTTTTAGAAGAAACGGATAGCTCTTGTTGAAACTCCGTGTTATTTGCAAAAATAGAACCATTAATTTTTGTCGCATGGTTGATCAGACAATCCTTTAGATCGACTTGGCCATTCACTTGCAGGTTTCCAATCACTGAGCCTGCAGCCTGTAAGCTTCCGTTAATAATGACAGGGCCTACCACTTTGGCGTCCTCCAAAATGATACTGCCATTTCCTTGAATAGAGTCAGTGATCTCTTTTTCATATTTTTGATAGCTACTGGCAGCCTCCTGCTTGTTCTCCATACCATAACTCTCACAACACATGGAAAGCGTTATTAACACGGTCAACAAACTCTTTTTTTTCATGTTTTCTCCTTAAATTTCATTAAATGCAAGACGAAGAAAATGTGTTTTCCTCGTGTCGCTAAGCTGTCGCAGAAGCAAATTAGATGGTAGTAAATCTATGCCAATTAGCTGATGATTACATGCTTAACTCTGGCTTGCAATGCTTTTGAGAAACAACGGGGCTCTTGATAGGCGTGCGAGAACTTATGCCGATGTTAAAGGCAAAAAGTGTGTTTTGCTCAACATATCATTATCGCTTTTTGTCTTTATCTATAGGGCAGTGGTTAATGCCTAGGATTTGATAAAGCACACACCAGCTCATATAAGCTTCAAAAAAGACAAATAATGAAAAAAACAGCGCTAGCCAGCTTTTTTCAACGATGGCATAAGCGAGCAGCAAAACAGCAATCATGGCGCGTAAAAGCCGACCGTTCGTATCAAGGTTTTTCGTAACCATAACTATGATCCTCTCAGCTAGTCACATGCTAGTTTTTCTTATTTTAGTTAATTCTCTCTTATTTTTACAAAGCAAACAAAGAGGGTAAGCTTTTTTACTGGCATTTATTTTCCAACATTTTTCATACTATCAAGGCTTCCAATTCTCTTAACTAAGGAATTTTTGACGCATGATCGTATTCTTATTACCTTTTTTGATTTTATTTAACATTTCTATGCAAGCAATTGAGTTAACAGAAGGATTACCACTTTATTATTGGCAATCTAAAAAATTCACTAATTTTGGCGATTATCTTTCGTTAAAGTTGGTTGAGCGAATTGTGAGTGGGCAAGTCCGAGTATGCCAGCCTAGAGGCGAAAAAAAATTGCTGGCCGTAGGGTCCGTTTTACTATTTGCTGAAACGGATGATATTATTTGGGGTACAGGTATGAATGCTAAGCGACTTGACCTAAAACATTACAAGTTTAGAAACCTAGATATCCGAGCTGTTAGAGGCCCTAAAACTCGCCAATTTATCATGGAAAATTTTGGGATTGATTGCCCTGAAATTTATGGCGATCCCGCACTCCTGTTGCCTTTCTTCTTTCCTGAATTTAAGAAAACTGAGAATCCACAGTTCGATTACGTGATCATTCCTCACTACTCTGAAGAGTACATGTTTCCTAAGGAGCTCTATCCAAATGTCATTTATCCAACTGAGCCGTGGAATATTGTGGTTAGGAAAATTCTAAATAGTCAATTTGTAATTTCAAGCTCTCTACACGGTATTATCGTGGCAGAAGCATATGGTATTCCCGCTCGCTATTTACGCATTACAGACAATGAGCCTTTATTCAAATACGAGGATTACTATCAAGGCACTAACAGGCCTTTTTTTAAATATGCAACATCAGTTAATGAGGCTTTAGAGCTAGGAGGGGAGCCTCCTTTTGATTGCGATCTTCAATTGCTCTATGAAAGCTTTCCTTTTGAACTCTGGCCAAATGCCAACTTAACATACCCTACATGTCTGCCTAAACAATGCTAAAATATCTCACTTCACTCATTGTGGCCATTGTTTGTCAATGGCCCATTTTTGCTGAAATTGATTTAGAAAAGGATCAACAAAGCTTTGTTATCGAAACAAAAAAGATCGCGATCAAAGGCTATCCAGATGCCTTTAATCCGTCCATGACTAAGTGGCATGGACGCTATTTGCTCAGCTTTCGCGCTAGAGACCCTTTAACCAATTTGACAACTTTGGTAGGGCTTACTTGGCTAGATGCACAACTCAACCCTACAGGTGAGCCTCAGCTTATAAACACACAAGGCAAAAACCACACCGATTTTATCCAAGACCCTCGTCTGATCGTTGTCGATAATAGGTTATATATGGCCTATAGCGCTCAGTGTTTATATGAGGGAAGGTTGGAAAGAAGGATGTGCCTTGCGGAAATTTTTTATAATGGCAAAAGCTTTTCAATCAGTCAGCCCGACCCTATTTTCCACTTTGAGGGCAATGGCAACAAATTTGAAAAGAATTGGGTTCCTTTTGTTTATAACGGCTATCTTCTGCTTTCCTACAGCATTTTTCCTCATAAAGTCTTTTTGCCTCTTTTAGGAGAGCAAAAATGTTTGACGGTCGATTATTCTGAAGCCGAATGCTTATGGAAATGGGGAGAGGTTAGGGGAGGAACGCCTGCTTTGCCGATTGGTGAGGGGTATCTTTCTTTTTTTCATACATCAACGGTGATGAAGACGGTCCACTCAAACGGAAAAGCGATGCCCCACTATTTTATGGGGGCATATATTTTTGAAAAAAAACCACCTTTTCATGTGAAAAAAATAAGCCCGAAGCCTATTGTAGGTAATCATTTTTATAAGGGTCCTACACATAAAACTTGGAAACCCTTAAGAGTTGTGTTTCCTGGAGGATACATTGTTGACGAGACTTTTATTTGGATTGCCTATGGACGGCAAGACCATGAAGTTTGGATCGTTAAACTCGACAAACAAGCTCTTTTGAAAAGCTTGGTGCCCGTGAAGCAAATCCTATAATTGTTTTCTTATGCAAAATTTGATCGTTGTTCTTTTTCTTCTCCTATTCAGGGCAGTCCATGCCACCTGTGACCTTGAGGAATGGACACAGAATTTCGTATTAGAAAACAAGCAGATCAAAATACCTGGTCATCCCCATGCGTTTAATCCTTCTATCGTTAGCTGGCAAAATCGCTTATTGCTTAGCTTTAGAGAAATTAAGGATCGCCAAGACATTTCCATCCTGTCTTCGATGAGCCATTCTAAAATAGGGCTTGTATGGGTGGATGAAGACTTTAATCCCCTTTGTGCTCCTCAGTTGCTTGATTTAGGCCGTGAAATGCAGTCTGAAGATGCTCGTTTATTGGCCATTAAAGATCGGCTATACCTAATTTACAGCGGCAATTCAGATAAGATTATTGATGATGAAGGTTTCAGGGTGTATGTTGCTGAAATCGACTTTGATGGCGAACGTTTCTTTGTTGTTCACAACGAGTGCATGTCTCATTTTGATGGAAGTAAAAAGAACAAAAGGGAAAAAAATTGGGTTCCCTTCGAATATGAGGGAGAGTTATTCCTCTCCTACAGCTTAGTTCCTCACAAAGTTTTTAAACCAAGGCTTGATCACAGTAAGATCTGCGACTTGGTCGTGCAACCTCTGCCTTCGATCGCCTGGGAATGGGGAGAGCTAAGAGGCGGTACTCCAGCCTTGGCAATTAATGATGAATATTACCTTGCCTTCTTCCACTCATCAATACGGATGGCTTCCATCCACTCTGAAAATATTGAAATGCCTCATTATTTCATAGGAGCCTACCTCTTTGCGCGTAGTCACCCCTTTGAAATTAAACAGGTTAGCCCTGAACCTATCACAGGCCCGCTTTTCTACTGCGGATTGCGGTACGAGCCCTACTGGCATCCCGTTCAAGTCGTCTTTCCATGTGGTTACATCGTTGATGAAAATAATATTTGGCTGACCTATGGTCGACAAGATCATGAAATGTGGGTCGTAAAATTGGATAAGCAAACGTTTTTAGAAAGTTTTATTAATGTTTCAACGGTTAAAGGAAAAAATGGTTAAACAACGCTGCACCTGGGTGCGAACGAATGATCCTTTGGAAGAAGTCTATCATGATCGGGAATGGGGAGACCCCGTGCATGATGATCGAGTTCATTTTGAATTTCTTCTTTTAGAAGGTGCTCAGGCAGGCTTAAGTTGGCACACAATTTTGGTTCGACGAGAAAACTACCGGCAAGCATTTGCACATTTTGATCCTAACATTGTAGCAAGCTTCCAAGAAAAGCAAATCCATGAACTGTTAGTTAATGAGGGGATCATTAGAAACCGCCTTAAAATCGCTTCAGCAGTTCAAAACGCTCAGAAATTCCTCGATGTTCAAGAGGAATTCGGAAGTTTTGATCGTTATGTATGGCGTTTCGTTGACGGGAAACCGATTCAAAATTGTTGGGCTGAGATTAGAGATGTTCCAGCGACCAGCTCGGAAGCTCATGCATTGAGCAAAGATCTACGAAAGAGAGGCTTTAACTTTGTCGGGCCTACGATCATGTATGCCTACATGCAGGCGATAGGAATGGTTAATGACCATCTCGTTGGCTGTTTTCGGCATGCAGAGCTATGCGAACATCATCATGCTTAGCACAAGGCTTGTCTTTTTTTGAGGTAGCCCATATGATGATTGGCTAAAAATAGATGAACTTGATGAAGCCTTTACCTAAAAGTTGCACCCCTCCCAACGGAGAAAAAAAAGTTCTTTTGCATTCTTGCTGTGCGCCTTGCTCAGGATCCGTGATCGAAATGATGCATAAAAGTGGTCTTGATATCACTATCTTCTTTTATAATCCCAATATCCATCCCACAAAGGAATATGAGATTCGTAAAAGCGAAAACATTCGTTATGCGGAGAAGCTTGGTATTCCCTTTGTGGATGCTGATTACGATACCGACTATTGGTTTGAGCTGACGAAGGGGCACGAGAATGACCCCGAGAGAGGCGAGCGCTGTTCGATGTGTTTTGAAATGCGATTTGTAAGGACAGCAGCTTATGCTGCGGCTCATCAATTTTCCGTGATCACTAGTTGCCTTGGGATTTCTCGTTGGAAAGATTTTAACCAAGTTACTCAGGCAGGCATCAGAGCTGCTAGTCTTTTTCCCGGAGTCACCTACTGGGATTTCAATTGGCGCAAAGATGGGGGGTCAAGCCGCATGTACGAAATCGCCAAGGAAGAAGAGTTTTATCAGCAGGAGTACTGCGGATGCATCTATTCCCTGAGGGATACCAACAAATGGCGTAAAGCCAATGATCGCCCATTGATCAAACTTGGCAAAAGCTTCTACCACTTCAAGGATACTCCAGAATAGGTCCTCTAATAGCCTGCTTTCCTCAATCGATCTCTTAGATGATAACTTACTCTAGGGGTAAGATGACGATCGATGATCGCGATCGCTGTATTGTGGGAAAACCACCGTTGATCACGGGTATTAAATTTTGAGCGGGTGTGCACGTCAAAGCAGGCTTTTTCTAAGTCTTTTGCCAGACGATGATTTTGCCTAAAGGCAAGTTGGAAATGGTGGCAAACCTCAATAGATGAGGACTCAACTTTTCTTAAGTCTAACTCAACGGTATCATGAGAGCCTATAGTAAACACCGGACGAAACGGGGAGCCAAAGGTGCGCATAAGAATACCCCCAACTTCAAGAACAGCGGCTTGTGAAAAACTATTAAATAAACTACAGATTAGACCATACTCTTCTAAATTTGAGATATCCCTGGATGCAAATTGCTTGTGAATGTCAAAAAATTTCTCAAACTTAGCTTGCCCATTGAGCCCTGAGTAAAAACAAAGAGTTAATTTTTTTTGCATTTCATCCGATAAATCAAGCGTTTCGCATAAACATTTACTAAAATCAAATAAAGTTCCATGATCGCTGAAAGAAGGGGTGGCAATGGTGCCATCAGGTAAAATAAGAGAAAGGCTTTCGTTGGTAACAAGACGGAAAATATCTGTACCAAGCGAATTGGCGTAGGAGTCATTTAGCTTCCTAACCATTTGATCTTCGATAACGTCTTTGTTTTCATAAGCATGATAACTAAATAGTTGTGGTAACTCAAAGAAACGCTCTTGCTGTTCTTCGTCTAGCTCTTCCCATTGGTCTCTAATACGCCGATAGAAAGCGTAAGCAGCTTTTTCTACGGTCTCATGTTGTTCCATTCTTCCGATCCTTAAAAGATCTACCACACCAGTAAGCACCTCATAGGTAAATTGAACATCATTAATTTCTTTTGATTTTTTCTTAAATGTTGAAAAAAGCTTTTGCATGAAAGCGTTGGTTCTTTGATACTTAATTTCTCCTCTTGGGCTTATGCTAATTTTACATTCGGTTGGATTAGAGGCGCGCTGAAGAAAATCATTTAAATTTATGCCCATTTATTTATTACCTCATTTTTTTAATTATTTTTTTATGTGTCATTTCTATTTTTTAATAGTCGTTTAAAATTAAAATATAAACTTAATCATTTATAGGACTAATGGATAATGGTGTTTTAAATGAGTAGGGTAGAAAAAACTTCATCGTTTACTTGCATGAAAACAATGAAGTCGATAAAATCTTGCCTTACATCATGGAAAGATGGCTGAGTGGCCGAAAGCACGTCCCTGCTAAGGACGCATACCCGTGAGGGTATCGAGGGTTCGAATCCCTCTCTTTCCGTCAAGCCTCATGAGATTCTCTCTTGGGGCTTATTTCTTAAATATCAGCATAGAAAATAAATAACTAGCACCAGCAAGTAAAGCAACGGTAGCTCCTGCCGGCCAATCTAAGTGATAGGCAATAGCTGTCCCAAAGAAACAGAAACTAGCGCTTAAGAGAATAGCAATGAAAATCATGCTGGATAAGCGTAATGTGAAGAAATTAGCAATCGCAGCAGGTATGGCAAGCATTGTCATAACTAGAATAATCCCAACGACTTGGATGAGAAGAACGATCGTGATAGCTGCTAAAACGAGCAGCAGTAGATAAAGGCGATGAACTCTCAGCCCTTGTAATTTGGCCTGTTGCTCGTCAAAACAAATCGCTAAAAATCGTTTATGTAAACATAGGACGATAAGAATAATCACTAAGTCCAAACCAAATAAGACATATAGATCCTGAGGGGAGACCCAAAGAATGTTACCCACTAAAAAATTGGTGAGTTCAACATTAAATCCTGGTGTTTGTGAAATGAAAAGAACACCAATAGCCATCCCTACTGACCATAGTGCGGCAATGACAGAGTCTTCTCTTTCTTTATAGTAAAGATGAATCCAGCCAATAATGAGTGCTGAAAGGATGCCTGTAATCAACGCTCCATAAAGAGGTGAGGCCCAGGTGACTCCTTTGGCACGATCTAGCCATAAACATAGGCCAATGCCACTCAGGACAGAATGAGAAATACTTCCACTGATAAAGACGATCCGTTTGACAACAACGTAGGAGCCGATAATACCGCTAACCACGGAAGCAGCTAACCCAGCTAAAATAGCAGACAGTAAAAGGGGATTTGTCTGAAGAGCTTCTAAAAAACCCATTATTTCTTTCCTCGGTTGAGCTCTAGGGAGATTAAGCGAGGATGATAGAGGCCCATAGCATAATGTTCACAGACTTCTTGTGGGGAGTAAGAAATTAATTGCTTCTCAACGCATAAAACGCGGTCTACCTGTTCAATCGCCATTTTTAGATCGTGGGTTACAATCAAAATGGTCATTGTGCGTTTAAGGCGATAAAGCAAAGCATAAATCTCGGCTTGAGCTTCAGCATCCACGTTTGCTGTTGGCTCGTCTAATAGCAAAATTTCCGGTTGAGAGGCTAAGGCTCTTGCAATGAGGGCACGCTGCTGCTGTCCCCCCGATAAAGCTCCAAAGGCTGATTCTTGTAAATGAGCGATCCCAACTTGTTCTAAAGACTGCTTGACAGCGAGATAATCAGAGGGACGAAATTGACCATACCATGAAAGATGAGACAAACGCCCAGAAAGGACTAGCTCTTTAACCGATATAGGAAACTCTCGATCATAGCGTAAGTTTTGCGGGACATACGCTATTGTTTGTAATGCTTTTTCCGGAGGTTGATTTAAAATCGTGACTCTGCCGGAGGAGGGTTTCAGAAAGCCCATCATCAATTTGAGAAGAGTGGTTTTCCCTCCACCATTTGGACCGATAATGCTAACAAACTCACCAATACTGATCGCAAAGGTGATGTTACTTAAGGCGCATAAATCCTGGTAACTAAAGTAAACGTGATCAAACTCAATGGCTTTGGTCATGGCTCAGAATCACTTTTAGCGAAATTCTCAGCGATGTCGAGTAAGCTCTCGATATAATGTTCAGAATAGGGATCAAGATCAATCACCGACGCATTAATTTCTTTGGCAACGATACGAGCAGCCTTATTGCTGTATTGCTTTTGGGTAAAGATTCGATGAATGTTGTTTTCTTTAGCAACCTTTAAAATGGTGTTTAGCTGCTTGGGTGTCGGATCTTTTCCCTCAAACTCGATCGAGAGTTGTTTTAAATGGTAATCTCGGCAGAAATAGGCATAAGCGGGGTGAGATACCATAATAACACGATTTTTTAGCGATTCTAAAGTTTTACTCACCGAGCAATCAAGTTGGTCTAATTCAGCAACAAATGACTCTAAGTTTTTAAAATATAACTTCTTATGATCTGGGTAGCGTTTTGATAGAGCTCGCGCGATTGTTTGGGCTTGAACTTTAGCTAGACGCGGAGATAGCCAGATATGAGGATCTGTACAATTGTGATGATGGTGGCAATGGCCGCATTGGTCGGCGATAAGATTCAACCCTTGGCGCATATCGACGAGTTCAAGCTCTGGATTGTAGCTTTTAATTGCCTTGATCGCTTTGGCTTCAAAGGCTTCTCCTAATAAAAACCACATTTGACCTTTGCTCGCCTGCATCATTTGCTTGGGCGTTGGCTCATACGAATGGCTGCTTGCCCCAGGAGGTACCATAAGAATGACGTCAACGGTTTTTCCAGCAATTTTTTCTAGAAAAAATTTATGGGGTGCGACGCTGACTAACACGCTTGGTTTTGTCTTTACTTCCTCCGAAAAGCACAGGGCAAGAGGGAGGAGAAAAAAGATAAATAAAACTCGTAAAAATAATTTTGGCATAGAATATATAAGTTACTTGCAACAAGTATATCGATTTTCTCCTTGCGGTCAATGACCTTTTTGATTTTCAAAAAATCAGTTAGTAGGTAACTTGCAGTTGTCATTACTAAAACTGGGTAGCTATGACTGCACCTGCACTTCCTCGAGCGTTTATCTGGCGGCGAGTCCATTCACTGGCTGGATTTTGGCTAACAATCTATCTTATTGAGCACCTGTTTGTTAACTCCCAAGCTGCCCTTTTTTTCGGCCAGGATGGGGAGAGTTTCATTCGCTCGGTCAATGCTATTCATGAATTGCCCTATCTGCCTATTTTAGAAGTTGCCGTGCTTGCCGTGCCTATCCTTATTCACCTATGGTGGGGAGTGAAATACTTATGGACATCCAAAACGAATTCTTATGGTTACGACGGTAAGCATCCCTATCTTCCAGAATACGGGCGTAACCACGCTTATACTTGGCAGAGGATTACTTCGTGGGTTTTAATCGTGGCTATTATTGCCCATGTTGTTCACATGCGTTTTATGGAATATCCCGCAAAAAGCCAAGAAGGAATTCAACATTTTTACATGGTGCGAGTAGATGATGATCAAGGGATAGGAACTCTAGCTGAGCGCTTACAGGTTAAACTCTACAATCAGCAAGCAATTCAGATCTTAAAACAGCAGTTGCCGACACAGGAACAACTGCATCAGGATAGTACCTCTGAAGCACTTATCAAGCAGCAAAAGCTAGAAGCAGAACGAGAGTTTGTAAAGGCGTTAGAGAAACGACCTCTGAAAGAGCATCAATGGATAGCAGTATCTAATAATTTTGGAACAGCCGAACTACTGATGTTGCGTGAGACATTTAAGATACCTATCATGATGCTGCTATACACCTTATTCGTTTTAGCTGCCTGTTTTCATGCTTTTAATGGCTTATGGACATTCTTGATTAGCTGGGGAGCTACCCTTTCACAACGCTCGCAGAAAGCGATGCTGAAAGTTTCTAAATTTCTCATGGTACTGGTCGCCTTCTTGGGTTTAATAACGATTTTTGGGACTTATTGGATTAATCTAAGGCATTAAAGATGGCAACGCAAAGAAAAAAAGAAGCGATCGTAGTCGGTGGTGGGCTAGCAGGTCTTTCTGCTGCAATGAAGCTAGCTGAAAATGGTATCCATGTTAAACTGATATCAGTCACAAAAGTTAAGCGCTCTCATTCGGTTTGTGCGCAAGGTGGTATTAACGCTGCCATTAATGCGATGGGAGAGGAAGACCACCCTTTCATTCATACCTATGATTCATTAAAAGGGGGAGACTTCCTAGCTGATCAACCTCCTGTGCTCGAAATGTGTTTGAGTGCACCTGCCATTATTAATATGATGGATCGTTTTGGGTGTCCATTTAATCGTACAGGAGAAGGTAATTTAGATTTTCGTCGTTTTGGTGGGACCCTTTACAATCGCACGGCTTTTGCTGGCGCCTCTACGGGACAACAACTCCTCTATTCGCTTGATGAGCAGGTTAGAAAATATGAGACAAACGGATTAATAGAGAAATTTGAAAACCATGAATTTTTACGCCTCGTGTTAGACGAAAATGGTGTGGCTCGTGGGGCTGTGGTCGTTGATCTATTTAATCTAAAACTGCATGCCTTTGCCGCGGATGTAGTGGTCGTAGCTTCCGGGGGACTTGGTTTTATTTTCAAAATGTCTACTAATTCTACCTTTTGTACTGGTGCTGCAAACGGGCGTCTTTACCGACAGGGGATGTGGTATGCAAACGCGGAGTTTATTCAAGTACACCCGACCGCGATTCCAGGTCGAGATAAAATGCGTTTAATGTCTGAGTCTGCAAGAGGGGAAGGCGGTCGTATTTGGGTCTATGGCGATTCTTCCAAGATCTTAAAAACTTCTGACGGTCGTGAAATCCCTTGTGGAAAGACTGGAGAGCCCTGGTACTTTTTGGAAGAGTTGTATCCTGCTTTCGGCAACCTCGTTCCAAGAGATATTGGTTCAAGAGAAATTTTAACCATCTGTGAGATGGGGTTAGGAGTTGATGGCAAGATGCAAGTGTACCTTGATATTAGCCATTTGCCTGAAGAAAAAAAACATAAATTAGAGGCAATATTAGAAATCTATCAGAAATTCACTGGGGATGATCCACGAAAAGTGCCCATGAAAATATTTCCCGCTGTTCACTATTCGATGGGAGGAGCATGGGTTGATTGGCCTGCGGCAGACGATCCTGATCGATGGACACGCTACAGACAAATGACCAATATCCCAGGATGCTTTAATGTTGGAGAATCAGACTTTCAGTATCATGGAGCTAATCGACTCGGCGCTAATTCTCTCTTATCCTGTATCTTTGGCGGGCTCGTTGTGGGTAAAGAGGTGCCACGTTACATTGAAAACCTAAGCGTTCCTTTAGACCAAGTCTCTTCTAAAATTTTTGATGAAGCTATAAAGATCGAAGAAGAATTTAGAAAAGATCTTTTGTCCAGAAATGGAGGAGAAAACGTTTTTCAACTACATGAGAGGCTTGCCAATGATTTGGTCAACTTCGTAACGGTTAAACGCAATAACCGAGATCTGCAGCATTGTTTAGATAAAATCAAAGAATACCAAGAAAGATATAAAAAAATTACTTTGAATGATCGCTCTCAGTTTGCTAATCAATCCTTCATGTTCGCGCATCAATTTCAGGCCATGTTAGATGTTGCTAAGGTCATAACAAAAAGCGCTTTGCTACGCAACGAATCAAGAGGTGCTCACTTTAAAGCCGAGTTCCCCAAAAGAGATGATGAAAATTGGCTGAAAACAACCGTTGCGGCATATGAAGCAGGTAATGATGAGCCGAAAATTAGCTATCGACCTGTTGATCTTAGATACATCAAACCGACTGAGCGTAACTATATCACGGCCAAAAAAGTAAACCCCCATTTAGAAAACCTGCCCAAAGAAATCCCTTTACCTTTTTAGGAGATCATTATGGCTAATTATCAGTCATTTATCTTAAAGATTTTTCGTGGCCATCCAGGGAAGCAATATTGGGAGGAGTTTGAACTTACACTATTTCCATCTGCTAATGTCATTTCTGCACTAATGGAAATCCAAAAAAATCCTGTTAATCGGCAAGGAGAAGTAGTAGAGCCCGTTGTTTGGGAGCAAGGATGCTTAGAAGAAGTCTGTGGCTCATGTTCGATGCTTATCAATGGAAAACCTAGGCAAGCCTGCACAGCTTTGATCGAAAAAATAATCTCAGGAACAGGTAGCAACGTGATTACTTTAGCCCCTTTCTCAAAGTTTCCACTTGTCCGAGATTTAATGATTGACCGCTCCTCCATGTTTGAAAACTTAAAAAAGATTCATGCCTGGATTGATGTTGATGGAGCTTATGATCGTGGCCCTGGCCCTAAAATTAGCCAGCAGCAGCAAGAGGCGATGTATGCTATGTCAAATTGTATGACGTGTGGTTGTTGTTTAGAGGCTTGTCCTCAAATCAACGAAAATTCCAAGTTTCTAGGACCTCAGATTGCGGCTCAGGTTCGCTTGTTTAATATGAATCCAACGGGCCGCATGCAAAAAGCTAAACGGTTGCAGCCTATGATGGGAGAGGGTGGAATTAGTGAATGTGGAAATGCTCAAAACTGTGAGAAAGTTTGTCCAAGGCATGTTCCTTTGCTAGATTCTATCGCCGCGATAGGCCGGGATACCTCTCTTCAAGCGTTAAAGAATTTTTTTAGCTTTCCGGAAAGGGAATAGTTATTTGCTGTTTTGTCCCTAGGAAAAAAATTGGCCATTCGCTAACCTCTTATTCCCTTAAGAAATCCGTTGTTCAGTTGATGGCCATTTTTAAAAATAAGCTTTTCTTGTTAGTTGTTCTTCTATTGCTTAAAGCCATTATCGTTGGCGGCTTTATCCTCTATTCAGGTATCGAGCTTGGTCCTGATGAGGCGCAGTATTGGACTTGGAGCCAACAGCTCGACTGGGGCTATTATAGCAAGCCTCCGGGCATTGCTTGGCAAATTAGATCGGGCACGTTTCTTTTCGGCAATACCGTTTTTGGCGTACGCTTTGGCTCTTTGATTCTAGGTAGCTTATTACCTTTAGCTGTTTTCTTCCTAGCCCGAAGCTCCCACCTGAGAGAAGACGAGGCTTTTTTGGCCGGTGTTATCATGGCTTTTTCTCCCTTAGGTTTTTTAGCGACTTTTTTTGCAATAACAGATGTGGGTGTTGTTCTTTTTTGGACCTTAGGATTGATCCCACTGATGTTGGGAATGAGTAAGCAGCAAGCACCTAATTATAATCATTTGGGCTTAATAATCGCATGTGGAGCCCTATTCAAATGGCAGATCTTTTGGTTATGGCTGCTTATTTTGTTACTCATTGTTTTCTATCCTGAATTCAGGAGCTTTAAAATTTTCTCAGGGCTTTTCATTTCCCTACTAGGACTTGCGCCAAGCCTTTACTGGAATCTAACACATGAATGGGCAACTTTCCGACACGTGGGCGCAACGATAGCAGGATCTTCTGCCCCAAGTCGCGCCAACCCCCTAGATTTTTTACTAGCACAGGCAGCCCTTGTTTCTCCAATCCTCTTTATCTTGTTGGTGGGAGCCTTATTCGCCTCGCTTAAATCGACAAAGATCTTAAGAGTACTAGGAGGGAGTAGTCTAGCCATTATTAGCATTCATTTATTCTTAGCTTGCTTTAAAAAAATGCAGGGAAATTGGTGTGATTACACCTACCCAGCAGGATTCATCGTTTTAGCTTGGTTTTGTCGCGAAGGATCGAAACTTGCATGGTTAAAAATCGGAATCATCCTGTCTTTGATCTTGTCTTTGCTGGCTTTAGCTCTTCCAACGCTGATGGCTGTTTTACCTTCATCGATGCAACAGATCACTTTTCGCCATAATATTGGCTGGGAAAAGATTGGCCCTATCCTAAGGCAGGTAGGTTACCAAGACCATCAAGATTTCTTGTTTGCGAGCTCTTACCAAACAACAAGTATTGCTAGTTTTTATAATTCTTCTCAAAAGCGCGCCTATTTCTTTAACCTAAATGGGGTAAGAAAAAATCAATTCTCGTTTTGGCCGCAGATGGGCCAAAAAGAAAGAGGCAAGAATGGCTATTTCCTTGTCATCGAATCTGGCAAAGATGCTGCAAGGGGGTTAAAATGTGAGGTAGAACACTACCAGGCAAAAATGCAGCCCTATTTTGAAAGGATAGATGATTTAGGTGTCTTCCCTCTCATTAGCCAGGAAAATAAAATAGTAAAAGCTCTTTTAATTTTAAAATGTGAAAATTATAATGGGAAATATCCAAAGGTTGAAATAGTTAATTACTAATTCAATGGTTAATTGAATGTTTAATCATAAGCAAATATAATCTTTTTTTGCTGCTGAATGGGATAACGAAAAAAAATTTACATCAACGATATACTATTTAGGGGCTTGCGAGTTCTTATTAAAGTTACTTTTTTAAGATAGTGGGCCCACGTTTACAAACCAGGTTGTTTGTAATACTTTTTCCCCCTTTCAGCGGCCTTTTTAATTTAGGCAAGGGCTGTTTCAAACTTCACACGGGCTAATTTAAATTGATTGCTGATCGTGGAGTTAACCCCACTGATTTTAAGCAATCTTCCATGCTGTTCTTGAAAATGGCGTAATTTTAATAAGAAACCGATGCTTCGATTATCGACGAACGTGCAGTAGGTGAGATCAATGGTACAGTTTTTCTGGGCAAGAATCGGAATGAGCTTGTGAAGAAGTTGTTGTTGGCTTTCTACAAGAATAAAGTCGCCGAAAAAGCTGAGAATCACTTCATTCTTATTTTGGTAGACAGATTGATAGAATTCGAGATTGGATAGGGGGCCTTTGCCCACATCGGTAAGATTATAAATAATATCTTTAGCATCTCTTGCTTCTAAAATATCAAAATAGTTCCATACGCCCTGTAATTGAAAGAGGAGGCGAATATCTTTGGGGATGTTTAGAATAAACATTTTTTTGCCTAATACTTCTGCCCACTTGCGAATTCTCATGATAAGGCCAATCCCGTGAGGATCGATATGCTTAAGCCGACTTAAGTCTAGAACTAAGTAATCCTGTTCGATTGACTCTTCAACAAAGTGATAAATTTCTTGCTGATCTTCTTTATCCACGGTGACCGGAAAGGGAATGACTACCAAACTTTTTTGAGAGGATAAGAAAAGGTAACGCTTAATGGGCTCCTTTTTTCTTGGATGATGGATGGCCCCCATGACTCTGCTAATGGTATTGTATAGGAGTAGAGGGGGTAGCCAAAAACCATACTTCAGATGGTCTGGAAAATACCTAAAGGCTTGAGTCCAGGCTTTCCACTTTGTGGGCTTTGCCTTATGATGGGGGAATTCTTCCCAAAATAATAAAGTATGATCTAAGGCTAGATAGCGCTCGATTCCGCCCCCAATACCTATAACAAGTGGAACTTTTAATTTAGCTCTTATCCTTTCAAACCAAACTTCTTGCTTTGGGTGGCCTAATTGTAACAGCAAGACAGTTGGTTGGGCTTCATTGATTTGTTCAATAATTAGATCGTCTCTTTCTTGGGATTCATCAATGCGGTTTCCCTTGGTTAAGATGAGGGGAGAAGAGCTGCCTACAAAATGAACATTTGGATAATAAGTCCTGATATGAGAATAGGTAGATTGGTTAGTCTGTTCATGCCCACCTAAAACGTATAGAGAGCCATTAATTTCACTAAGCCATTCGCATGCACTTTGAAACAGTTCCTCTGAGGGGATAGGTTCTTGAATAGGAGAGCCGAGAAGCAGAGATAGGTGACATAGAAAGGAACTGCCGACAACCACTAGATCCGCATTGCGAATGATGCGTAATAGTTCTTTGTGGTGAGGAGTGTTTAAGGCCCAGCCATGCAAATGACTAAAGAATAAATTGTTGACGGATGCAACATATTTTGGTTGATGAGAGGACTGATAGTGATCAAAAAGCTCTGTGTAGTGTTTAACAAGATCCTCCCTACTTAAGTGATCAACCGAAATTCCTAAAAGACAAGACTTTAGATTGTTCATAACAGCCGTTTTTATGGAGGTTGAAGAAACAAGGACATTGTTAGATTTAAAGTGTAACTTACCTAGTTAAGTTTCAAGGAAAAAATTATTCACTTTCTAGCGCTTGTTCCAAAGTTGGGTAAATAGAAAAAACCTTATGCATAGAAACAAGTTCAAAAATAGCCCATACAGGAGGATTAATAGCCACTAATTTTAATTTTCCCCCCTTGGTCTTCATCTGACGAGATAGGGATAGTAGGGCGCCTAGTCCTGAGCTGTCGATAAATTCTACTTTCTCTAAGTTAATAATGACGTTGCTCTGCTCACTCGCTAGGATCAATGGCATGACCTTATCCTTAAATTCTAAGTTGGAACGAGAATCTAAGTTTTCGCTTTCTAGATTGATAATTAACGTGTCTTTGTCTAATTGATGGGTAATCTCCATACGTCCTTCCTGGCTAAAGTATTTTTTAAATAAACGCAACCGATTCCAACCTGCAGGGGTTGACTTTGGCATATAATGGATTTGATCAACGAGCTGCTTAATCAAAAACCAACCGTATCCAGTATCGTTATCGCCATAAAGGTTAGGGGGTGGAACCTCAGCAGGATCGAATGATTCGCCTTGATCCGATAGCTCAATGGCGATGCCATCTTTTTGATAATCGACTAGAATATAAATAGCTCTCCCTGGTTGTCCTTTATAGCCATGCTTGACAATGTTGCTAAACGCTTCATCGGTGACAAGTTCTAATTCTTTCGCTAGTAACTGAGCATCTCCAGGTGCTTTAAGGCAAGATTCTTTAATGAGCTGTCTGACAGCTTGCAATTGCGAGATCACACTATTAAATTTAGAAAAACGATGATTAAGGTGTTCGACATGCAGTTGATTAATTTTGACAACAAAAATAGAAAAATCATCATTTAACTGCTCATCATGCATTTGATTGATGATTTCATGAAAAATGGTATCTCTGAGCTGATGTGCGTCTAGTTGAATGTTGGCTTCGATCAAATTTTGAAGAAACACTGGACAGCTTATGTTTTCATTTTTTAGTTTAGCTTTTAATAGGCTATCGGAGAAGAAGATAAAGCAGTCATCCTCACCAAAATAAAGCTCTGTTACCTGATAGCTTGTGCTCTCTTCGATGCCAATAGGCAAGTTTTTTATATGGATCATGCGAGCTTTCTTTATTTTATTCTCATATAAAAAGAAAGAAGCATAGCCACAGTTGATGAAGGAAAACACACGTTTATAAAGATTAAAGCGTCCATAAATCAGGCTTACGAAATGGTCGATTTCCAAGAGAAGAGGGTAAAGAACTTTACTTGTGTTAGTGATGATGAAGGGTAGGGGGGATATTTCTTTTTGCCATCCTGTAATTTTGCTGTAATATAAAGGATGAAATTGCTTGTCCGCATAATGTGCAATTTTAGATTTGCAGGTAAGAGAGACGAGAGTTGCTAGTAGGCCCTTGCCTATCACGTCACCTATTACAAAATCTAAGATATGTTCAGTTGGTTTGAAGAAATCAAAAAAATCACCACCACCTTCACTAAGACAAGTGGTGTGAAGGGAAATGTCACAGCCAACGAGAGAGGGGGCTTTAGGGGTTAGTAACTTTTTCTGAATGCGTTCACTTATTCTTTGTTCCTGCTTAAGTTGAAGAAGGACATTGGATAGTTTAGCTGTGTGCATCAATAGGGATGATGAGAGTTCTTGGTTGCGCTTTTCAAGATGTTTTTTTTCTTCTATCAAAGCGGCGATTTTTCCCAAAAGTGAATGAGGAATAAAACCTTTATTTTCCAGCGCAAATGTCTCGATTTGAGGATATCGTCTTCTACACTCCTCCGCTAGTTGTTGATAGTGAGGTTCGTAAAATAAAAATGATGCTAATGATAAATTAAGGTATTGAAGCGCCTCGGGTGTGCCGATCTTGACTATCTGACAATTTTTTTTATCAACAGCATCTTCCAGTGCTGCAATGAGTTGGGCATCGTCGAATGCCAGTAAAATCATGGGCAGGTCTATTGAAGACTCTTTAATCTGATTCATAAAAGCTTAATCATTTATAATCATTATATAATAGAACGTAATTAGTGTTCTTTTTTTCTTCTGCTAATTTTTTTTTAGAATAATGATTATTTTTTTTTCTTGTCATTATAAATAGTGTAGAATGAGAGCAGAAGGGGGGGAACGCCTCTTGGGGTCCTCTAGTGAAAAACTTCCTATTAGGAGGGTTTTTATATGTCCTATCCCATTTCACTCAGTCAAAACCTAACTCAGGAACAGAGTTTAAAACAAACTCAGCGTTTGATGATGACTCCTGAAATGCAACAAGCGATTCATTTTCTTCAGTTGCCCGTTCAGGAGCTTTCTACGTTGATAGATGTTGAAATCGAACAAAACCCACTATTGGAGTATAGCGAAGAGACTGGAGAGCCTTCTGGTGAGGTAGAGGATTGGGAGGGGGCCGAGGAAGTGAGCGAAGAGGAGATGGAATTCGATGAGAATAATCTTGAGATCTTAAGGCAGCTTGATGAGGATTTTCGCGATCATTTCGATGAAAGCGGGGCACCATATATTAAAAGTCAGGATGAAGAAAAAAAGAAAAGCTTTATTGAGGGCTCCATACAAGGAAAACCTTCTTTATTTGATCACTTGATGCAGCAAGCGCAGGAAGTGTTTGATGTCAATGAAATGGCGATGGCGGAAGCCATAATAGGGTATTTAGATGAGAAAGGGTTTTTACAGAACTCACTTTCTGAAATCGCCTTGTTATTTGATTTTGAAGAATTTAGGTTGCTAGAAATCTTGACGAAGATTCAAACATTCGATCCTATCGGCGTTGGAGCTAGGAATTTGCAAGAATCTTTATTGCTTCAATTGGCAAGACAGAATAAGGAACATTCTTTGGCCTATACAATTGTGTCTACCTATTTTGAAGATCTTATACACAACCGTATTCCAGCTATTCAGAAAGGGCTACAGTGCCCCGCTGCTATCATTCGTGAAGCAATTGATAAGGACATTACAAAACTAGACCTTCAACCGGGGATGGCTTATACGAAGGAGATTACCCCATATATCACTCCCGACGCTAAAATTGCTCAAGAAGGAGACCATCTAACCATTCAGGTGCATGATGAATTTACCCATACTTTAAGGTTAAATTCAAAATACTTACATTTGTTAGATGATCCTCATATCCCACTTGAAACGAAGCAGTTTATTAAATTGAAAATCCTCTCTGCTAGATGGCTAATGAAAAATATTCATCAAAGGAACGAAACGATTCGAAGAATAGCCGAGGCTTTGGCAGAGCGTCAAAAAGATTTCTTTTTAAACCCTGATGGAAAACTTAACCCTCTAACAATGAAAGTGTTAGCTAGTGAGCTTGACTTGCATGAATCAACGATTGCTCGCGCAGTGGCTAATAAGTACATCGATACCCCGAAAGGCTTATTACCGATAAGGTATTTCTTTTCTAACGCCTATCTCTCAGAAGATGGAGAGGATATTTCTGCAACTACCGTAAAGGAAGTTCTGTGGGAAATTGTTAAAAGTGAAGATAAAAGCAAACCCCTCTCTGATCAGGCAATTTCAAAGTTGATTCGAATGAGGGGTATATCTTGTGCTCGAAGGACCATTGCTAAATACCGATCAGAACTTAATATTGGCAATGCATTCCAAAGAAAACGCTATTGAAATTGAGCCTCTTGTTTCAAAGAACAAGTAGGCTTTCTTGCTCTTGATCTTCTTTATGTCTATATGAACCATCTTTAAAAGTAGACGCGTAAATTAATTTTTTCGCAATAGGTTTGTCTTGTTTCATCCGTGATGATGGATGGCTTTAAGCGTCAAAGCATTTTAAAATGCTTAGAGATGAACAAATGGTTGTAACAGTAAATTTTATATTCGATGGCTCCAACCATGCGAGAAGCTAGCCCCTCTCATACATTGTTGGAGAAAAAGCTGCTTGTTTCTAAAGCATTTAAAGGTAAAAAACAGCTTCAGAGCTCACCTTTTGATGATCGCTTATCAACGTTTAAGAAGACCTTTACATTTTATCTTCTCTCAGATACACTCTCTGCTTATTACAATGAAGGTAACTTTGGGATGGAGCTAGCATGTCTTCAGTAAAGAAAAAAAGAAAATATAAGATCGCTAAGCATAAACGTAAAAAGAGAAGTAGACGCGATCGTCATAAAACAAAATAGGTTAAGTAACCGTTTTTCTTAAAACTTATATTCGTTTTTCTAAAGCAATATAAGTTTTAAGTTGTCTTTATATGCTCTCTTTTTCCTACCTACAAATATAAATAAATTTATGTGGAATTACCCTGAAGAATACGATGTGATTGTCATGGGTGGTGGGCATGCTGGCTGTGAAGCCGCAGCTGCAGCTGCTCGCATGGGGTGTAAAACCCTTCTACTCACCATGAACTTAGATACTATTGCAAAAATGAGCTGTAACCCAGCGGTAGGTGGTATCGGGAAGGGACACATGGTGCGTGAGATCGATGCTCTTGGCGGTGAAATGGGCAAGGTGATTGACTGCACAGGCATCCAATTTCGCATGCTTAATGCGACGCGCGGACCTGCTGTGTGGGCTCCACGTGCTCAGGCTGATAAGGTAGCGTATCAGTTTGAAATGAAGCATCGTCTTGAAAAAATAGCAAATCTAGAGATCAAGCAAGGCACGATTGAAGAGCTGATCGTTAAAGACTGCCATATCCAGGGAGTGATTACAAAAGAAGGCATCGTCTACTCAACAAAGACATTGATTCTCTCATCAGGTACTTTTTTAAGAGGCCTGCTGCATATTGGTGAAACAAATTATGATGGTGGGCGAGCTGGCGATCAGCCATCAACAGGCCTTTCGAAGAGCCTAGAGTCTTTTGGTTTTAAGCTTGGCCGGTTGAAAACAGGCACACCTCCTAGAATTAATAAACGCTCCATCGACTATTCTCTAACGGATGAACAGCCTGGCGAAGAGGGAATTAAGTTTTCTTTCGATAGCGAGGAAATCCCTAGACTGCCCCAAATTGCTTGCCATATCACCTACACAACGGAAGAGACTAAAAAAATTATTTTAGACAATATCCATCGCTCCCCCATGTATTCGGGAAAAATACAGGGTGTGGGGCCTCGCTATTGCCCTTCGATTGAAGATAAGGTGGTCCGCTTTAGCGATAAGGAGAGGCACCAAATTTTTCTAGAACCCGAAGGCCTACATACTCAAGAAGTTTATGTAAATGGTGTATCGTCTTCCCTTCCCTTTGATGTTCAGCTGCAGTTTATTAAAAGTATTCCTGCCTTGAGGAACGCTGAGATTATGAGGCCTGCCTATGCTATTGAATATGACTATGTTTTATGCGGTCAGATGAGTGCTTCCTTAGAGTCACGGGTCATTGGCGGTTTGTTCCTTGCTGGTCAAATTAATGGGACTTCCGGCTATGAGGAAGCCGCTGCGCAAGGATTAATGGCAGGAATTAATGCTGCTAACCAAGTAATGGGTAAATCTGCATTGATATTAAAACGTTCGGAAGCTTATATCGGGGTGATGATCGATGATCTTGTCACAAAAGGACTAGATGAGCCCTACCGCATGTTTACAAGTCGTGCTGAGCATCGCTTGCTGCTAAGACAAGACAATGCCGATTTAAGGTTAAGGGAGTATGGCTACCGGATAGGATTGATTGACTCTCATCGTTACGCTGCTTTAAAAAAGAAAAAAGAAGCGATCGAGCAGGAAGTTAAAGCTTTAGGGAAAACGTTTAAGCAAGTCAACGGTAAGAATTATAGTTTAGCTCAGCTGCTTTGTCGTCCAGAGGTTTCTTATGAGGCCTTAAAGAGAGATTATCCCGAGAGCGTGCGCTGTTACGGTAAAGATATTAACTTACAAATCGAACTTTCTTTAAAATATGCGGGCTATATAGATCGTCAGCTTGGCGAGGTTGAGAAATTGTCACATATTGAAAACATCCGTGTTCCTAGGAATTTTGATTTCAACTCAGTTCTCGGATTGCGCAATGAAGCTAAGCAAAAGCTTAGCAGACATCTACCTGAAACTTTAGGGCAAGCAGCACGTATTTCCGGCGTGTCGCCAGCGGACCTTTCTGTCTTGATGATTGCGTTAAAGAAAAAGGCCTACTCTTTTGACGAGACATGCACATAAATTTTCTTTCGTTAAACGAAGTGTCTATCCTTAATCAGCTGAAGATTGAAGAGGCACTTTTACGGACGGGGAAGGAAAATTGGTGTCTCGTGAATGCAGGTTCTCCTCCTGCCATCGTAATGGGTGTTTCGGCTAAACCTGATTTAGTGGTGAATTCTCTTGTTTATCAACAAAATCCAGTTCCTGTGATCCGACGATTTAGTGGAGGTGGAACTGTCTTTATCGATGAGCAGACACTGTTTGTAACTTTCATTTTAAATGGTACTAGCTATCCAGAAAAAGTTTTAGAGTGGACTCATCAGTTTTATCGCCCTATTTTTTCATCCTTTCCTTTTTCTGTTCGAGAAAATGACTATACGATTGGGGAGAAGAAGTTTGGCGGAAATGCTCAGTACTTCCGCAAGGATCGCTTTTTGCACCATACCTCCTTTCTTTTTGATTATCGCGAAAGTAATATGCATTATCTGCTTTTTCCACCCAAAACACCAGAGTATCGTCAAGGAAGAAGTCATCAGGACTTTTTGATACGGCTTAGCCATTATTTTGAGACAAAACAGTCTCTTATTGATAAGATCAAAAGCCAACTTGAAGTGCACTACCGTGTTTTCCCGCGAACGTTAGTTTCATTGGAGGAGGACCTCAAAGTTCCTCATCGTCAGGCAACTTCTCTTGTCAAAATCATTTGATCTCTCCATGTGACCCCGTTCCCAAAAATCTGGACTATTCTAAATGAAATGGTATAGAATCAATCATTTAAAATGGAGAAGGCCTGGAGAAAAGCAAATGTACCCAATGAAATAGCATTTACTTTAAGCAAGCTGAAACTGGCACAGCCATCTCTGAAATTTGTCGCAAGATGAGGGAAAGCAGTTGACCCTGCCCCTTTGTTTAGTCCAGGATCAAATAGAAGTCCCAGTTAATGCTACATCATTTGCTATAAGTCCCATAAGCTCACATGGGCTTTTTCCCATCTAAACTACTGTGAGGCCTTGTTTCATTGTATTCCCGTCGCCAATTTTCTATGATGTTCTCTGCATTTCTAAGGTCTAGAAAAAGATTTTCATTCAAGCATTCATCTTTAGATAAGGGCCAATACCAAGCCGAATATAGGCCAGGTTGGTGGGGAGTGAAGCAAGATCGCGATGCTCGTGTTAATTTGATTATTAAGAATAAGGATCAAGCTAGCAACAAATTGAGAGTAGAAGAAATTGATCAAGAGTTAAAAAATCTAGATAGTCAAGCAACTATTGTGAAATCGTTAATTGCTCAATATCAAAAAGAAATTGATGATTTAACTGAAAAAAAGACTAGCGAGGAGGAAGCAATTGATTATCTAGCTCAGCAAAGTAATTTGGACGTACCCACCTTAGAAGCTAAATTAATTATCTTAGAGAAGAATTTAGCTGAGGTTCAATCTTACTTACGGATGTACAAAGAGTATTGCGAAGTCCTTGCCAAGATCATCGTAAAAATGAAATTTATAAAAAAGAACGATGATGCAAGCACAACCATATTTAGAGTATTTGTGAAAAATTTTTCTAATGATCCAGACGTGATCCGTCAGCTAGAAGCTCATAAGAAAAATCGTTCACTTTATGGAATATCATCAAAACTTACAGATAAACTGAAACAAGGTATTAAAAATTTTTATCGAAAAGGCAAAGAAAAACTCGATGCTAAACCTCATAGTCAAACGAAAAGTAGAGCATCTTCAGTAGAAGATGAAGAAGCAGAACCTACCTTAGAAGAAATGGCAGAACAAATTGATAGCCATCATAGCTACGATGAATTGGAAGAAGAATTTCATGAAGCTGATCAAGATTTAAAGTTTGACGATCAAGAAGAACGAGTGATTGTTCGTTATTAACTTATTTATTATGGTAGGCTAGGTTTTTAGCCTACCTGTTACATGAGAGAGTCTTATCTGGATTGAGCTCACGGTTTGTTAGTCAGAATTCCAGCATGGTTGCTCATCTGATTTATTATTAATAGATTATAAAGTGACATTTTTTACAATTTGAGTTAAAATTTGATTTTCATAAAAAATTTTTATCCTATGAGCG
>JBPQHD010000031.1:0-15867 GCA_051384485.1 Parachlamydiaceae bacterium | reverse complement strand
AGATTATAACGGGTATCGTCCCCATACCAGTTTGAAAGGACTAAGCCCCGAACAATTTGCTAGAAATTTACAAGAAAATAATAAGAAATTAATTGCTTGAATTTCTATTTGGCTATGGATGTAATTACGGGGCAAGGTCAGGAATATACATTAAATCTGATAAGTTAAAGTAAAAAACATGGTGAACGTGCTATTAGCCATTTGTAGCAAACCAACAGCACCTCCGGATCCTGAGCAATAGATGTTCGCGGTTGTTGAGTTAAATATGCCTGAAACGTTGGCTTGAGTAGTATTTGTTGGATATGTCCATGAGCTGCTATTTGCGTGAATAAATGTTCCTACAGGAGCTCCATTTGTTTGGTTTTTAATTGTAAAAGGAAATCCCCCAAGCAATGCATTTCCTGTACCAGTAGCTGCACTACCTTGGACGCTTCCCCAAATTGTCACTTGATTTCCTATTCGAGTGTAGTACCCATTCTGCGCAGTATAAGTTGTTGTGCCTGCAGTTGTTTGTCCTATTAAAGTTGGAGTAAATGTTCCTTCCTCATAATGGTTTAATACGTTTATTCCACCATCAAATGAAATACCTCCAGAAGCTGTATTTTGGCCAATTTGAGAGGAAACGTTCATTCTCCCGGTAAAAGAAAGATTGGAATAAATAATGGTCCCAGAGCCAGTAATTGAATTGGTATTGCTAGAAATAAAGGCACAAAGTGATGATGTAAGAACAGTTGATGTTGATACAGCAGAAGCAGACCCGGAAACGAATCGGCATCGAATAGTAGTGGCATTTCCAGAGCCACCATTCGTAAAAGAAGTAACGTTTTGAGCGCTTGTCCCGATATCTATAAATTGCAAGGCAACTGTAGAAGTTCCCGATGAAGTTATAGGGTTAGAAAATGATGATGCAAAAGCTATTAGCATACCCGCCGAGATTGTACTAGCGGTGGAACTCCCTCCAGTGTTTGCGAAGTTACAATAATTTATTCCTAGAGTTCCTGCACTGCTTTGCGAAAATAATGCAATGCCTGTTGCACCGATATTTCCCAAACAGTTTACCATTCTTATGGTTGAACTTGAGCTTGAAGACGAAAATGAAATGGCAGTTGCGTTAGTTGCGTTTATGTAGACATTGTATAAATTTACAGTTGTTGCGCTAGATCCAGAAACTGTTAAACAAGCCGCAGAGTTTGTTTGTAGTCTTATGTTCGAAATAGTACAAGTGCCAGCAAAAGAAGCCGTACAATTTCCAATAATGGTTACATTAGGAGTAATTTGGTCACCTGTTAAGGCTGTTATATTTACGCCAGCTTTGAGTGTTACATTTTCTGTTAAAGTAGCCCCTGCAACAATAAAAATTGTGTCACCAGAGGTGGCAGAAGCTAAAGCGCTAGTCAATGTTGTATGAGTGCCATTAAATCCTAAAGGATCAACAATCCATCTGGCTGAGGACATAGGATTAATGTTGAGAAGGTTTGTTCCAGCATCGATAGTTGAAAACTTAGTAGATCCTTGTTCATTTATATGTCCAACTAACTGAATATTTCCAGTTCCCGATGGAGAGACAATAGTATTTACATCGTCCGACATCGTTAATACTGAAGGTGTTGTTCCACCAGCAAGAGTTACAAAGCCATTTTCATCCACTGAAAATTGATCTGAATTAAATGCTGCTAATCCAACATGATTGGCATTTGATGAGGCGACAGCTTGTGAAATTTGCACTTGAAGGTCAATGGTATTGGCATCTGTACCATTGGTTCTTACTGGATTCGTTCCAGCACCCACAGAACTTCCATTAAAGGTGACCAAGCCATTTGCAGCCGGAACAACCGGAGAAGTGCCGCTTTGTAATGTAACCCCTTCAACGACTGATCCTTGGATTAAGGAAATAGAAAGAGTATGGGAAGAATCATCACCATCCGTGGTAATATATGTCCCATCTCCGACAACGTCAATATTGCCATTTAACGGGTTTACGACATCGCCCGTATCTCCAGTTAAAGTTATAGAACCAGAGCCTTGGTTACTAAGAATTAACCAGTTAGCTAAATTTCTTCCTGTAGACTGATCATAAGTAAAACTAATGAGCATCCATTCCTTTGCTTCAGGAATATTTACCCATCTTTTTTGAATGGGGTAATTTATATCAGTCGGAGTGGGGTCTCTTTCTGAAAATATAGTAATGAAAGGATCTGAAGCTGTAGTCCCAGGGCCTCTTGCATATAATGACTGAATTAATGTTGTGTTCTTAGCTACCAAGGTTATCCTTTTTTTTATTTATCTCATCTAACGCTTTCATGCGGCTAAGAAAGTGATAAAGCGCTAATTGAATTTCATCAAATGATGAATCGTAATCCCAGATGAATTGGAAGTCTTTATCCTCTATCTTAAACTTCATTTTAGACACATTTTTTAGCATCAATTTACAATCCACCATTGGACAGTTGATGTATCGGTATTGCTTGATGAGTTTATGACAAAAGATGTTCCTGGTGTAATAGTACCAACTGATAGCTCACCTTGAGTTCCGCCAGGTGTTTTAGCTGTTAAAAAGATTAAAGAGTTAGCTGTTACAGCAGATGTATTAACAGTAATCGTACCAGCAACCATAGCAGAAGAAACTCCAACAGAAGCATTGGTGCCAGTCGCAATTTCTATTTTATTTCCCGCAGATGAAAGCATTAGATTTCCATTATCCGCAGTGATATCACCATTTGTAGCAGTTACTGAATCTGCACTAATAGCTCCAGAGACAGAGGTAATTGGTTGCCAATTAGAAACAAGCACTCCACCAATAGAAGATTGAGAAACTAGAATATAAGCGCCATTGTTTCTCCAAATCCAAATTTTTCCAATTGGGAAACTGACATCTGTTAGAAAGGGTGCTCTTTCATCATAATGAGGCACCTCAACTGATTCCGGTCGATTACCAAATGCTATACTATATAAATTGGCACCAGGCTGATATGACATGTTTACCTCCATAAGTAAATTAAAATTTTAAGTGGCTATAGATTTTGGTAAACAAAAATAGTATTATTTAAAAACAAACCTGTGTAAAATTACACATTGTGATAAATAAATGGACGAATTTAGTAATGAAAGAAAGAATAGTGAGAATACGAATTCCTGAAGTGTTGTTTAAGAAATTTAAGATTGTTTGCGCTGAAAAAGATTTGTCTATTCCCAAACAAACAGCCGAATTGATTCGAAAATTTGTAGAGATAATGAAAGTTAATAAACATTAGATTGCAAAGCGATATCACTTATGATATCATAAAGTCATGAGCAAATTAGAGAAGCTAATTAAAAAAATAGTAAATGGTGAAAGCGTCACTTATAGTGAAGCAGAAAAAATTCTTTTCCGTCTTGGATTTAGCTTAGAAATCAAAGGGTCTCATCACATTTTTAGAAAAAAAGCTTACTCTAGAAATATATCATTAAAGAAGCGTTCTGAACTTTTGCTATATCAATTAGAAATGCTTCAGGAGGTATTAAAAGATCATGGTTACTAAAAAACAAATCCAATATTACTTGAATCTTCCTTGGTCATACACCATAGAACAAGAATCATATAATGATAAGCATTATTATATTATACGTGTTAATGAACTGCCTGGGATTTGCACGGATGCTGAAACTGTAGAAGAAGGCATGGAGCTAATTAAAGAAGCAATTGAAGGTGCAATCATTTTATATTTAAAAAATGGAGAGAAGGTTCCAGAGCCTATAAAAAAAGACCTTTACAAAGGAAAAATTGCTTATCGAACTTCAAAAGAGCGGCATTATAACGTTGCAAAGTTGGCAAAGACTATGAATAAATCAATAAGTAAAACTTTAGACATACTCATTGATACGGGATTAAAATATAAAGGCAACGACTTAAGACTTTAAAATAATAATTTAAATGTAATAAGGCATTATGATTTGGTTAACCATTTTTGCATTAGCACTTTATTTTGACACAGTTAGCTGTCGGAGAAATTCTGATCCTGAATAGCAGATAAGATATACGGCCTTAGCTTCTCCACTGCATTGATGAACTCTCTTTGACTTTTCTTTTCTGACGCAAGAATCACATCCTCTACAAGCTTTAAAAATTCTGGATCAGCCAATAATTGAGATAGTTTTCTAGCTGCCGCTATTCCTCCTGTTAATTTTAATAAAGGCCAAGGATTACCGGTTAGTAAATGCGCTATATCAGATAAACCTTTAGAAATTACTGCTGCATCTGCTGAAACTACTCCCGATTGCGATGCATTGTAAAATTTTTGGGCTGCATCAGCAAGTCGACCAGCATTTTTTTGTAATTTTTCTAGTCTTTTTAGACCTGTTGATCCAAGAAGCTCTTTTACTAACTGCCTATTTTTACCCTTTTCTAATAACTTAGAGAAAGTTCCTAATTTAACTTGTTGGGTTGTGCTATCTACAAGGTTGTTTCCTATTAATTGATCAAACTTAAGTCTTTTTAGGCTATTAAACAGTTCCCTTCCTTCAGGTGAGGAAGACAATGCTTTTTGCAGCTTTCTCGTGCCGAATACAGTACTCATATCCGAAAGGATTTTATCTGGGTCAGAATCTCGTAAAAGAGCATCTATCTTTGGATTTCTAAAAGTTTTAGCATGCTCAGAAAAAGAACGATTAGCCTTGATGTAATTTTTTGCAAAGGTAGGATTGCTTCTTCCATGAGAAATAATGGCTCGATCAAGCTCAGCTACAACGTTTTTAAGTAATTGCTTTGCGCCTCCCTGGATTTCATAATTAATAACATCCTGAATCCCAAGCTTATTATTCATTAAGTCTTGCACGCGAGCAAACATTCGCTCACCGGAAGTGTCATAAATATCTCTTTTTAACTTATCTAGAACGTCTAAAACAGATCTTTGTTCTTTTGACTTAACTTGTCCTGGCTTTAATTGCTTCTCTATATTTTCAATTGATTTTGCAATTCTGGCTGTATCTACAAATGCATTTTCCTTAAGTGATTTATTAGCATCTTCGTATAATTTCCTAATCTCGTTAAGATCTTTCTCTCTAATATTTTTTAAGGCGTTTTTAGTCACTTCGCCAGCTTCATAAGAATTTAGAAACTTTGCTTCACCTAGGCTTTGTGCAAGTGAATTGTATTCCCTTTTGATCTGATCTGTAAGTTCCTTCCTAAATCCATCTAATGCTTTTCCCGTTAGACCCGATTGAGCAAGCCTGGATTGTGTCCATTTGATAAGGTTGTTGTCAGTTAATGTTCCTAAGTCAGCTTGAATGCCGGCCTCTCTAAAGTCTTTGATAATGTCTTGCTGAAGAGCTCTTTTTTCACTAGAAGTAAATGCCGCTGTTACATTTGCTAAAGTTTCTTTCGGCTTAGTAATTAAGTTTTTTGCTCCCTTAATTCCTGATGCCAATCCACCCCCAGCAAGATCGCCAACGATAGCAGCAGCCATAGTTCCAATAGGGCCATATTCCCCTTCTTCAGCCATTTCTAATGCAGTTCCTGCACCAAGAGCTCTTAATGCATCTGAGCCACTAGGTGCTATAGCCTTCATAAAATCTTTAGAGCTACGCCCTATATTTAATAAGTTTTTTGGATTCTTTAAAAAACCAGCCCAATTAGCTGCCTTTTCTGCTATTCCTTTTGGGTGAAGATCTAATCCTGTAGCTTTTTCTGCTAATCCTCTTACTCCCAAGTCTGCAGTTTGTAAGAATGGCTCAGATTTTGAAGGGTCTTGCATTTGACCCATTAAATTTTGAAGAAAGGCTTCATCTTCAGAAGTCCAATCACCATACTGCTTTTGTAAAAGCAGATTTTCAATATCTTCACCAAGGTTTTCTCTATAAGGAACCTGCTGAGCTTCTTTTGAAGATAATGGAGCTACACCTAGTTCATAAGGAAGCAAAGCATTTTCAGCTAAACCTATGCCATACTGAGTAGCAATTCTCCCCGCTTTTTCTCCAGTTGATCGTTCTGGCTGATAATTTGATAAATATTCATTGATTTCTTGAGGAGAATAGCCAGCTTGAGTTGCTCCTTGATAGTCAAAATCAGGGTATTGTTCAGTTAGAAAAGATGAAATTTCTTCATCCGAATAACCAGCATTTCTTGCTCCTTGATAGTCAAATGACTGCTTTCTCATTTTCTTCTCATGAATGATTTTAAAGATGGTTTATTTTCTGGATGTTTCATGATTCCAGGTGCATAAACTTGATTTGTAGATTCATTAGAAACTTCGCTTTGCCCAAGGCTATCTCTAATGATTTTCTCCATCGCATTTAGGATTCCTTTAGCTGTTGCATCAGTGATGTTTGGGTCATATAAATTCTCAGCTAAAGTTTCAAACTCTTGTCTGTTTCGTATTGGAATACTTGTAGATAGCTGAATTAATGATTTTCCGAGTTGAGAGTATTCCCCTGCAGCTTCTCTCGTTGATGGCAAAGGCGAATAGCTAGATAGTAGACCAAGTTTTCCAGTATTTCTTAACTCACGCATTCTATTAATCGTATTTAGTGCTGAATAATAAGGTGCTAACTTTTCTTGTTGTTGTCCTGCCAATTTCTCCGCAGATAAGCCACCTTTATACCTTTCTAATTCCAGTTGGTTTCTGAAATTTTGATCAGCTAACCTTTCACTCTGTCTTCCGCGTAAATTTTCTAAAAAAGCTTGTTCTCTCAATCTCGGATTCTGAATTCCACTCAAGTCAATTCCTAGTCTTTTAGCCGCTTGATTTTCTTGTTGTAATTGTTCGGCCATCTGTCTTTGTTGTTGATATTGTTGAATTGCAGATGGGATTCCTTCAGCCAATCCACCTAAAATACTTTGTGCAAAGGTAGGTGTTCTATCTTCTAAAATTTGAACCATCTTTATACCTATAAGTAAGCTTGACCTGTTCTAAATTGATCTTCTAAGCCTGGAAGAGCATTATAGCCTCCTGCATTAAACATACTGGATAATGCTCCTGTCGCCGCACCCGCAGGTCCTCCAGTCATAAATCCTGTTATAGCTCCAGGAATAGCTCCGGCAAGTTTTCCAGCAATATCCCCCCAGACATTTGGTTTTTTTACTAAAAACTGCTCATATGGCCTTTGTTGCAATAAAGATTCACTTAAGCCCAATAAGTCCAATAATGCTTGTCTTTGTAATGATTGTCTTCTAGATGCCAAGTCTTGTGCAAAATTTGAGGAAGCAGCTGTCATCGCATTTCTAAATCCGCTACTTTGTCTAGCTCCTGATCCCATTCCACTAAACCGGGATGCAATGTTGCCTTGAAGCTCATTAAATTGTCTTAATGCTGGTGCCTCTAACTGATTAAAAAAGCTTTGATCACCCCCAGCTAATTTAGATAAGTAGCTATCTGGCTGTACATGGGTAAATAATGACTGAAACAATTGCATTTGTTCAGGAGTGAATTGTTGCATAGAAGCTCTTGAATACCCATCTGGAATTTTTTGCTTGTAAAATCCTGTATTAGTTTGACTCGGATTTAATCCAGTTGCTCCCGCTAAAGCGTTATAACCTGTAATCGAAGACATAATTAAACCTCGCCAGTAAAAAATTTATTTACATTATACATTTGTTAACCACTCTAAGACAACAATTCCACTCGTTAATGCTGGGGCTCCTGTTCCAACATTAAACACTATTTGAGTAGGAGTAATATAAAAGCTTATTTGTCCTGGAATTGCGCTGTTACTACCTGAAATTAGCCCATAATAATTAGTGCCATCTGTAAACGTGCCGAACATACGCACAAAAGAAGTAATACTCCCAACGTTTAAGTTGTGATTAATTGCTGATGTGCTACTTATAGGATAAACTTGTCTGAGAGTTTGTTGTCTTGAAGGTGTTAAAAACCAAGATTCTCCAGTAATAGCTGATTTATTTGCTGGGAATACGCCTATCGTACGTGCATTTACATTGTTTGCTATATCTACATAGCTTCTATTTACCTCTACGCATAATTGGTAAAGATCCAGTGGAAACTCTCTAGTAGTCCTTAAAAATGGCGTTTGATTAACAACATTAGTACTCATGCTAGTAACTGACTTGGTTGTACATCTAAAATAAAACCATGGAGCTCTATCTCTGCTGTTTGATTAACAAGCGTTGGGTCTCTCATTTGCTCATCAGATAAGGTAAATCCAATTTGAACTGTATCCCCGATTAATGAAGTATTCATTCGGTGCCAAGTTTGGGCTTGTTGTTCAGCTGTTACCATTTGCAGATTAATATTAGCTGGCGTTAAGCCTAAATTCGTGCTTTCTGGACACGTATAAAGAATAGAGCTGTAAATTAAGCTATGATTGTCAGTGCGATTATCTGGATATATAAAGCCTTCGTTATAGGCACTATTTGCGTTTTGACTCAAATAAATGAGCAGTTGGATTTGAGACCTTTGAGTGGTTGTAAATAAATATTGTTGGACGCCAATCCTCGTTTTTCTAGCCATTTCCCAAGCGACTGGAAATTGTTTTGTTTGAATAAATGGTCTATAGTAACGAGTAATTTCACCGCTTCCTAGATAACTTCCTGCACTAATTGGTGGATTCAATTGAAAAGTATTCTGCGTGCATTGAAATACAGAAAAAACCTTTCCATTAACTTGAGTGCCAACATCTCCTAAACATCCAGTGATTAAAATGTAGTCGCCATTTGATAAACAATGATCAGGAGAAGTAACAACATTGCCAGCAATGCTTTTAATATAAAGAGAGATTGATTCACTGGTGCCCTCATCTTTAATGATAAGAAATCCTTGTTGGTTCCCTCCCACTACATCAGGTTGTAACAAATTAGACTCACCCGCATTCCAAGGATCATTCCATGCACTCCAAGATTTATAAACCTGACCTACTGTTTGCCATGTAAAGCCAGTTTGCTTTCTAAACAGTCCATAAGTGGTATAGCTTTCTCTAAAAATTGCCCAAGAGTTATCTCGGTAGTTATACATTAAGGTTTGAGTAGGAAACCGATAATTGATGGATTTGTATGGATATGTAAAATAGACCCATTCATTAACAAAATCTCTTTGTGCGCATACCCTTTCTGAGCCATTATTCGTTATTTTCATTTGGAATATTTCATCAGGTATGTCCAAGTCTATTCTTTGAGATTGGGTTTGGCTTGTAATAATAAAGCCTCTTGAACCTCGAGTAACGACGCCTTGATCCATATTGATGGTAGAAAAGGCACTTCCTGACCCAAGCTCAGAGTTGATAGTAAAGAAATTGAATGGGATTAAGTCATTTCCTGTGTAAACAAGTCGTGCATTGCTTCTATCAAAGCCGACGATTAACACATCTTCGTTTGAGCCAACCGTATTAATAGCTTCATCGATACCCGCTGAAATCCATCCACCAAATCCTGTTTGATCTCCCCAAAATGCTCCAGGTGTGGCTGTTTGCTTTTCTGGGAGAAGTAAGGATGTATTGCTTGTTGTAGAAAGAGGGTCTCCTTGAAAAGAACAGGTATAGTAAGGAGTGCCATTTTGGCTATAAATAATCGTATCAGGCAAATAAACCTGACTATTAGATGCTGAAGTTTGAACGACTGGCCCTAGGAATAATAACCGATCTTTAAAGGATACAATCATTCTAGCGCTTACAAGATAATATTGCGCTGCTGGAAGATCAGCGATAGAAAAAGCAAATTGAGATAAAGGAGGACAAAAGTTAACCCATCCTCTTCCAGGTTGAAATGATGGTGATTCAACAACACCATCCGTAGGATCGCCATCATACCATCTAATACAGTCTTTTGTAGAGTCTGAAGAATTAGTTAGGTACTGTAAAATACCCCCTGTATAGGTGTCATTAGCAATAGCAGCATTTGGAAAAGTGACCGTTACTGTGGAAATAATTCCACCTGTCGTAACTGCTGTGACAAAACCAGTTTGAAAATTTAGACTAGATGAGTTAGCTGCCCCACCATCAGCTATAAATTCATTGGCATAAACGAAATCGCCTACGACTAATGGGCAATTATCTACGGTAAAACTCATAGATGTTGCACTTATCCATGTTGTTGTGTCTACGGGCTGATATTGCATTCCAACATTGGTTATAGAAAAAGGAACTGAAATTCCATTCGTTGCCCAGAATGCCCCTTGATAGTTTACAGTCCAAAACTGTTGATAATCTTGACCATTCCAGCTAACCGGTCCCCAGTTAGTTTTTTGAACATAAGAAGCATACGTGCCAGTGGGTAGGTTTTTATAGAAGCTAATATTGTAAATTGGGTAAGGATACGCAGTTAAAACGTTAAATGCTTTGCGGGTATTAAAGCTAATGTTCCCAGGAAAAGCCGTAGGTTGCAGAATCAAATCCCTGCTACCCATTACTGGCAAATTTGGATAATAGTTAAATTGCGCTGAAATAAGATTATTAGCGGCATCAGCTATGATAACATCGCCTGTAGCATAATTTATTGTTCCTGATGGCGATAGTGTTCCATCCATCGATGGATCAGTGTAAGTGATTGAATTAACTGTATCGACAATCGTAACACTACCTGGGGAAATGGTAGAATTGGAGGTAAGTCCATACCCTGTTATTAGGTTACCTTCTCCTGATCCATTTAAAGTAATGCTTAAGCTTGAAGGATTATAGGAAACGCTTTCAGAGTCAAAAAAGCTTCTTAGCCTTCCTAAAAGAGAGGTTCCTCGCTTTCTTTTAACTCTTCCACGCCATTGAAATGCATTGATCAATGTAGGAAAGGAATCATTATCGATATTAAACGGTGTAACATCGTTCTTTAAGCCTTTATTGAATGGACCTACAATAATTTTAGCCATTAAAAACCTATCGCCCACCAGAAAAACTTGTTATATGTACTTCCTGATCCCGTGACAAAATTCCAGCTAAATGAAATATTTGTAAGCGTTGATGAGTCAATTGCGATTGTCGCATTGCTTGTAGGTGGTATAGGCACAGTCCAACAAGGCTGAGTAAAAACACCCACTGCTGTTAATGGGAAAGGAGTGCTAAAAGTAACTGTTCCTGAATCAGCGTTTTGAAAAAATGTTCCAGACGCATTCACTACACCCCATTGGATAATCACTCCTGCAAAAATAGAGGAATATCCATTTAAGTTTAGTGCTGCGGATGGCCCTGTAATTAAGGGCAAATCATAGCTAGCATTTTTAATCCACGGCACTGACACGCCATTGTAGAGATTTCCTTTCTTCATCTCGCTTGTCATCATCTGAATGCCATTTTCTACGTTGTTATTGGCATGAACTACATGCAATCCACGTCTTTGAAGCTCTATTTGAAAAGCTTGAGCGCTAGGATCAATGTAAATGTTTCTAACCCCATAGGGCTCCAAGAAATCGCATACATCATCGGCATATTCCGCATTAGTTTTCTGGCGCCCCATCTTTTTAGAATCCCAGTAGTACTCTTTTTCTACCCAAACTCTTTTTCCAGTCTGGGTATATCTACCTGTGCTTACTCCAATAAGTAAGCAAGCAAAAGCGTTAACGCTTCCATAATCAATAGCAGCAATAAAATACTCTGCGGCTGCGGGAGGATAATCCAAAATGTGCATTTTGCGATCAAAAAAATCAAAAATTGCACCTTCAGCTAAACACCATAACCCTAGGTAATTACGCTTATAAAACAACCCGCTAAGACTATTGCGTATTCTAATTTTATAGTCTTCATCTACATAAGGGTTATCATCTAACGTAAAAAGCAAAGAATAATAATTCTTATCACCTGCTTCAGCCAGATCAATCCATTGCTTGCATTTGTGATTAGGGTGAGATGGGTTCATTGATGCAAAACCCATGCTATAAGAATTTGAAAGACGAGTATCGATCATATCAATGATGGAGTCAGGGTAAAGCGTCATTTCATCACAGTAAACCAGGCTCATTGTTTTACCTTGGAATTGCCCTATAGCTCCTTCATCTTTAGCTCCTAGACATTGAATCGTTTTATCCAGGAACTTTAGCTGTCTTCTGCCAGGCTGCCATGTGCAAAATGGACGAAAGACAGCAAGCTGCTCGCTTTCCATTAACAACCTGACAGCATTCTGGTAAATCGTCTCACTGGTATGTCCTACCATAAAGATTTGGCTATCTGGGCAGTTTTTAGCAGCTTGCATGAAACGGAAAAGCGTTCCTACCGTCTTGCCAGATCGGACAGATCCATGAGCTAAATTCCAATGTTTTGTACTATTGAGGATATATTCTAGTTGCTTTGGCGCGAAAGGTTCTTGCATAATAAGAATTATTGTAAAAAAAAAAGTTTAAACTTGTGAAACTATTATTGGTTAGTATTTTTTGTTTTCTTTGCGGATGTGTAACGGGTGGCAAAATTGTCAGACATTTATTTATCCAAACTATTAGAAGGAAAGTAAATGAAAAACAGAGCTAAATGCAAACTTTGTGAATCTGTGATCGAAAGCTTTCACCGCTATGACTATGTGGAATGCAAATGTGGCGAGATTGCAGTTGACGGCGGTAGAGATGAATATCGTGTTTTTGCAAAAGATTTTAAAAACTTTATCCGTTTAGATGATGATGGGAATGAAATCGAATTGAAGGTAAAGGAACAAACTGATTCTGAAAAATCCGACAATCAATCTGAGATAAACGTTAAAAAACCTAACAAATCAGAAATGCTAGAAATGCTTGATCAGATGATCAAAACTATAGAAAATCTTCCTCAACAAGCAATGACAGCACCCATTACACACTATGATTTTTTGTCAGCCCTTTTACTGCTTTCTTCAATTTTACGTGAAGATTGCAAAGAGTCTATCTGATTCATAATAGCGTTAAATTTTCCAACAGTTTCCGGATCTAAGGACTGATCTTTGTTATCAGGATCTTTTTGTCCTAAGTATTGCTTCCCAAGCCATATACACATAGAAGCATTCGTCTTGGCAAGGTTTAACTGCATACGTCTTAGAGAGGCTTTTCCGCCTTCAGAAAATCTTTTATATATGGTGGAAAAATCTTCCCCATATTCACGTTTACACCAATTATCTATTGAACGCTGATCGGCATGTAAAACAGACTCTATTTCATTGATTGTGCATTGGATTTGGCATAGTCCCTCAAACACTTGTCTATTGTAATCTTTTGGTGGTCTTCCTGTCGGTTTTCCTGTTGGTTTACGAGCCATTCGTGCCTTTTTTTGTACTTTCCCATGTCAAAACTCATGCCCACACTGAGGACACATCTTTAACTTTTTCTTTTTTTCAGAGTTAGATTGCTCATCTATATTTTCAATATCTAATCCTAGCTCTTTATCTAACATTCCTAAGTCGATTAATTCCTCAGGGTCATACAACGCAGCTAACATATCAAAGTCATGTTCGCCATGATGCAAATTGTCTAAAACAACACGCCTTTTTATTAAATATTCGGGGACATCGTTAGTTACGATGCATGGAACTTCTTTAAGCTTTAATTTCTTGGCTGCTTGAAGCCTCTGATTGCCTGCATATACTATTAAGCCATCTTCTGTCTCATTTACTAAGCAAGGTCGCATAGCAAAAAATTCAGGATCATCCTGGATATTTTTACATAACTTTTCGAACTGTTCTTTTACGATTTTTCGTGGATTTTTTTCGTTAGGCTTTAGTTTAGAAATAGGTATGTATGTAATTTGCATACATACCTTATAACAGGTTTGAAAAATCAAAAAAAGATTAACCTTTCTCCAAAACTGTTAAATAAAACTCAACCATTTCGCAATGATACTGACACCAATTTAACTGATCTTCAATATAATGCCATTCTTCAATGCAATCTAATCCGTAATTAGTTAATAACGAAAGTAAAGCTAGTACTAGCTTGCTCATTGGAGTTGCTCCTCCGAAAGAAGCCATAATGGCGTTAAATGCATTTTGAGCAGCTTTGCGTTTTTGAATATTTGGCAAATACCAACATTTATTTTTAGCATTGTTCCATGTTCTTTCGGCATTAGAACGATGCATGGCTACTTTCTTTTCATAATAAGTTCTTTCTTGAGCCGTTAAGCATTCAATTTTAGACAGCATTTTTGATAGAATTGATATTTCTTCTTGAGGGTTAGGTCGTACATCAATTAAAACATTCGAAATAAATACATCGTTAAATAGTGTATCATCAGCTTCTAACTTGGAAAAAATAAAATCTATAAGCATGAGCCCTATAAATAACACAATTAGAATCCAGGTTTTTATTCTCCCTGTAACAAAATACAGTAATAGTCCTGTGCAAGAAGTTTTTAGCAAATTAATCATAAGATTAGACATAGGCATATGATGTTTCCAAGTTAAGTTTAGAATTTTGCCATCTTAAAAAGATCACAAATTTTCATGAACAAAAATTTAATTTAATATATAAACATTAATTTAAAAATTATGGATGTGAAATATGGATTTTCCAGTTGAAATACATGCCCCAATGACTTACGAAGAAAAGTGCGAAGCTATTCATTCAATGGCTACAAATCTTCCTGAGGAGTATTTTTACTATAAATTAGTTGCGATTAAGATGTGTCCACAAAATTCAGGATTAACTTTTGTTGCCGTCAAAGATTACGTAACACCAAAGATTAATGTTTACGGAACTGTAGACGAGTTTATCCTTTTCAATATAGTCAAATATTATAAGCCTATACCTCTAAAAGCAGCACAAATTATTTTTCCTGAATGGAATTTTACCGAAGAAAACTATGGCTTCGAGAGATATGAAACAGCTAATGGTGCCATGATGCGTTAGCATTCTTTTCAGAAATCTCTCTTATTGACCTTGCCCCGTAAAAACCATCCGAGAAGAAATAGAGATTCGTGCTAAAATTTAACAAATTTAAGGTACGAATAATGAAAAAAAGATTCTCAGAGGAACAAATCATTCAAATACTAAAAGAAGTTGAAGCAGGTTCAACGGTGGCTGATGTCTGCCGCAAATACAGCGTAGCTCCTGCCACCTACTATTCTTGGAAAGCGAAATTTGGTGGGCTGAGTGTCTCTGAAGCACAAAGATTAAAAGCCTTGGAAGAAGAAAATAGGAAATTAAAAAGACTAGTGGCTGATTATGCACTTGATAATGTGGCTTTAAAGGACCTTTTGTCAAAAAAGTGGTAAGCCCGCAGGCAAAGAGAAAAGCCATGAATGACTTTATAGTCAATCATGGCATAAGTCAAAGGCGGGCTTGTCGTTTGCTCTCTTTTGATAGATCTGTAGGGCGCTATAAGCACAAAATGAAAAATGACACAGGAATAAAGGCTAAAATTATTTCGATTGCGCATGAAAGAAGAAGATTTGGCTATCGCAGAATTTGTATCTTGCTAAAGAGAGAAGGGTTAAAAATTAATCATAAGAAGGTATACCGGCTGTACAAAGAAGCCGGTCTCAAAGTCAAGAGGCGAGGAGGAAGAAAGAGAGCTTTAGGATCCAGGATAGTACCTGAAGTGCTTTGTAAACCAAATCAAAGATGGTCTCTTGATTTTGTTTCAGATGCCTTGGCTAACGGGAAAGGGCTTAGGATTCTAACTATTGTGGATGATTTTACAAGGGAAAATCTTAAAATGGTGGTAGATACATCAATTAACGGAGTACGTGTTGCTCGAGAGCTATCTGAACTAATGGAGATAAGAGGAAAGCCGGAATGCATATTAAGTGATAATGGGACAGAATTTACAAGCAATGCCATTTTGAAGTGGTCATGGGATAACAAAATTAGCTGGAAGTATATTCAACCAGGTAAGCCGATGCAAAATGGTTATATTGAAAGTTTCAATGGGAAACGTCGAGATGAATGCTTAAACGAAAATTGGTTTTTAAGCATTAGAAATGCTCGTAGCATTATTGAAAAATGGCGTGAAGATTATAACGGGTATCGTCCCCATACCAGTTTGAAAGGACTAAGCCCCGAA
>JBPQHD010000030.1:0-106006 GCA_051384485.1 Parachlamydiaceae bacterium | reverse complement strand
GAAAGATCAATTCTTACAAAATAGCCATAAAGCGTTTGAAGCTAGGCAAATAAATAGCCGGGAGGAACGTCTAAGGAAGCAAAATCAAAAGCTGAAAGAAACCATCGGAGATCTTACTCTAGAATTAAAAAAAACGAATGGGATCTTTGAAGAGGAAAAGGGGAGAATCGAGGTTACAGGCAGACCTGGAAATTCTCCCCTTACTAGATAAAATTAAAGGCGAGCACCCCTTTTGGGGCTATAGACGTGTTTGGGCTAGACTTCGCTATCATTATGGACTTGTTATCAATGAAAAACGGATCTACAGACTCATGAAAGAGAATACTTTGTTGATAAAAGACAGAACACGTTTAAAAGCTTCAAGGACGCTTAAAGCTTAAGCCTCGATCTGATAGGCCTTGTCAATACTGGGGTATAGATATGACTAAAGTCTGGGTAGAAAATTTTGGCTGGGCCTATATCGTGCTTGTTGTGGACTGGTTTACAAAGCAAATTGTTGGCTCTTTCTCAGGAGGATGCTGCAGAAACCAGGAATGGTTACAGGCTTTAGAAGAAGGTATTAAGTTGAAACTGCCAACAGGGAGTATAGGAAAGGGTTTAAAACTGATATCAGATAATGGTTGTCAACCCACTTCAAAAGCATTTCAGAAGGCTTGTAAGCTTTTGGATATTGAGCAGATACACTAGCTATTCTAATCCAAAGGGAAATGCTGACACCGAACGGATGATGCGCGCTCTTAAAGAGGAGTGCTTGTGGCTATGGGAGTGGACTAGCTTAGAGCAGCTGCAGGAAGCCTTGAGTGGATGGATTTCTTTTTACAATAGTGAATATCCTCACTCGAAACTCGGATATCAAAGCCCCGATAAATTTGAAGAGCATTTTAAACAACAAACAGCGGCTTGATTCCTAATTTTTCTCTTGCCTTAACGGGGAGCATTACGACGAGTGAAATAGAGGCTCCCTGTCACAAGGTTTCAAAAAGGTATTCCTTCACCATCCACCAAATTTTTGTGGATGGTGAATTGTGGAGTGGGCCTTTTACAAACCTTTAGGTAAATCATTCATTAGTAGACACATAAACTGCAGTTCACTCACTATCCTACCACCATTTTAACTTAAATTTAAGATATTTTTTCCTATTGGACATCCCGTCCTTAACAGCCTCCGTTAACCCAAAGGAACAACCTTCTACTCCCGAGCTGCTCTTCAACCCATGAAGTTCTAGCCAAAAAGTGTTACCTTTGAAAATCGTTTCTTGAGCTACAAGCTTGAAAAATTTAAAAACCTCTTTTCTTTCAAAGTAGCAACTATGGCCTTGTATGACGAGCGAAGCATTAACCAAACAAACGTTTTCTGCAAAAACGGCATTTTTAATCTCTTTACCAGGACGTCCCGCTGGACGTGGCGAAAGGTAAAGACTCAGCCATGGCAACACCTTGTCTTTACAAGAATAAAGCGCGTAGATGGTTTTTGCATTAGTTAGTGCCTTCTCTAAGGGGGAAGCCTTCTTAAAGAAGCTTTTTTCTTTAACAGCACCTCCGAGAAGAAAGAGATGATTAATTCGTGGACTTATTGACTGATTTAATGCATGCATAGCCACTATCGTTCCTAAGCTATGAGCAATAATATCTATACCTTTAGGTTTTTCCTCACTTATAAACCGCAGTATTCGCGACAATCGCTTCTCGGCTGCCCACACCCCATTCTTTTTCGCTTTCGGATATTTTGTGATATTATCATAAGCAGGGTAGGTGTAGCCAATAATAGTATCATAACTACTTTTTACTTTACGCGCTGTATTTCCAACCATGATTAACGCATCTGTAAATGTTACAGTAAAGCCGTGAATAATGATGACTACCTTTCGGCCAGAGAAAATGTTAGCATCTTCCTTGGTAAAGAAACGTCGTTTGGTAGGATTAATTAAGTTCATTTCCTCAACTGGGAGAAAGTGCTCTTCTATAAGGGTCCGACGTGAAAATTCACGATCATGATCAAAGCCAAGGCGGTCGCTAATCATAAACATTCGTTGCTTAGGGGTTGAAGAGCAAAATGACTTTCCCTCAACTTTCGAAGTCGAGCTCGTGTCAACCCAGCAAGACCCTGAGCCAAATATTGGATGCAAAAATTCAGTGCTAGATGAACCATATAAAGGATTTTCGAAGTTATCTTCAGTATCAGAGTCGGAGTCGTCGGGATAAGGATAGTAGACAGGAGAACTCTCACTTTCTTTCACTTCCTCTGCCTCGGAATCACTCGAATCTGCCTTCTCCTTCCCTTTGGAAAATGAGGAGTTATTTGGATTAAAACCTTGATGGATCCGAGAAAAATAACCTTTTGAAGAATCAGGATGTATATGAAGCGAATTTGACATCAAAGCTCCCTTAAGTTGCTAAACTTACTTTAAAATTTTTTGAGCTTGCCTACCTGTGCATCAACTTTTTTCTTTGCTTTATTTAACCCCTATATAGGCATCTTAGGCACCAGGAAGAAAAACTTGAGCGAATATCAGCAGTTTACTAAAACTCACGCGCCTAAGTTACTAGGGTTCAAGTATTATATTAAAATGTTAGAATAAATTCACTATAAAAAACTAATAAAGGAAAAGCTTAAAAGATTTGTTAAATGTTGAGAGCAAACGTTAACCAATCCGTATTGAGGCCCAGATTGCTGACAAGATCGCTTTAAAACACATCATTGAGCTCTAAAGCAAGTGATCATTTAAGAGCTATTTAAAAACAGCCTATTTTCACCAATATTCATAATACTTTAAAATAAGCATGCCGATCAGAGAACTTATTTGGCTTAGCCAGTACTTGATCTGACAAACATGAGTTACCTGGCAGGTGTTGAATCTGTCAGTTATAACTTATCCAACATCTTTTCTTGCGCAAGATGTTTCGAATCCATAAAGGTTTGTAAAGGCGCTTTGCCAAAACAGTATTTTCCTGTATAGGTTCTATCGCTATTGTACTCATTTATCCATTTATCTACATCTTCTTGCAACTCCTCTATATTGTTAAAAACTTTTTTCCTAAAAGCCGTGGCATAAAACTCATTTTGAATAGTCTGGTGGAATCTTTCGCAAATTCCATTAGTTTGGGGATGCTTTGCCTTTGTTCGAGAATGATCAATATCCTCTATGGCTAGATATAGCTCATACTCATGATGTTCTCGTGCTCCACAGTACTCTGTGCCTCGATCAGTCAGAATCCTTAATACTCGAACACCTTGTTCCTCGAACCAAGGGATCACCTTATCGTTAAGCATATCCGCAGCTACTAATGCATTTTTCCTATCATAGAGCTTAACAAAAGCTACTTTAGAATAAGTGTCAATCACTGTTTGTTGATAAATGCGACCGACGCCCTTGATCGTACCTACATAATATGCATCCTGTGCTAAAAGGTAACCTCGATGCTCTGTTTCAATTTCACCATGGGCTTGCTCTTCTTCTTTAGCTCTTTCTAAAGCCTTGAGCTGATCCTCGGTCAGAATCATACTCTCTTGCGCCTTCTTTACTTCCAAGGCTTTAAGGCGCTTTTGAAAGGTCTCAAGATGGTATCTTAACCAGACGGAGCGAATGCCACCTGGAGAAATAAAAATCCCTTGCTTTTTGAGTTTATTACAAACTCTCAACTGGCCATAAGCAGGCTTTTCAAGGGGCAAAGTCTACGATAGCTTTTTCGATAGATTCATCCAACCTGTTCTTCAAACAAGGTTTTTTTACGGGTCATATCTTGGAGAGCTAATTCTCCTCCAGTTTCATAAAGTTCCTTGTATCTATAAAAACTACCCCTGGAATAACCCATCATCTTACAGGCTTTAAGATACATTTCCAATGTGTTTCAGCAAGCTTTAAAACTCCTAGCTTGTTTTTTATGACTTTCTGATGAGTTGCTAAATTTGACATTCTGACACTCCGTTTGATCGGACCGCGCAAAGAAATTTACTGTGGAAGCTGATGGAAATGAATACGCTTTTATTGCGGAAGGGAGCCTTGACTTTGATCCTAATGAAAGTGCGCATGAAGAACTTTATCATAAATATTCTACAGAATTAAATGAAACAGCACGCCAACTTGCCATATTCGTAGCAAAAACAGGTTTTAATGATGTTACTTGGCGAAATATTCCTATTATCACCGAAGCTACTGATTTTCACGGGCTTAGAAGAATTGCTCTCATTGATGTAGAGCATATGAAAAGCAGTATTGAAGGCTTTATAGGTTCAACGGGTTTTTTAGGAAACGGAAGCCGAGGCTTAATAGCTTGTGTATCAGAAGAACAGATGCATATTGTAATTGAAGAAGCCCGCAAACAAGGTATTGCCATCTCTGAGGAACAAGCAAGAGAAGCTAAAAACCGTCGTTTAAAAGAACTTGGGGATGATAACCAATTGCGCACTCTTTATACTCACAATAGTGTTATAACGGGTAAAGAGCCTATACAAGTTGACTTAGACTCTTTGGGTTTAGACTTAAACGAAGAGGGTCAAATTAGTGTAATTGTTGGCGTTGATGAAACCTCGAGGTTTGGACTTAAATGGGAAAAGCAAACTGTGACTTTAAGAACAGTCGCAGAGGATCTTATCAGCGAAATGAATAAACTTATTCAAAATAGTTCCGATCAAGCCTCAGCCAAGGGTAAGCGCTATTTTGTTTTAGATACAAACAAAGATCCTTTTAAAGCATCCAGTAGTCTTGGCCTCCCTTCTGCTCAAGCGTTTATTTCTAAAGAAGAAGAAAAGCAACTTTGGTTGCATCGTATCATTCAAGCCCTCATTGATGAAGGCCATATCTTCAAACTTAATGAAGTCAATGGGCACGGCTACTTTATTCAAGCTTAGTCTGTAAAATGGGATACAGGCGAAGAGTCTGTATCCAAGTTTAGTTCAATTTCAAATATTCAAAGAGACTCGCCCTATGTGCCAATGAAAATTTATCTTAGAGAGCAATTCCTTACATTTACAGAAAAGCACAAATGTGTTAAATTACAAGAAAGGAGGTAAGGTATGACTGCTCATCAGCAACATCATCATGAACATGCAAGGATGACCATAGATATGCCCTTTGAGGAACATAAAAGGCTTAAAGCAATGGCAGCATTTATGGGAGTTACTCTTAAAGATCTAGTCCTCAGTTGTCTTAGAGATCACTTACTCAGCGATAATGAACCAAACGATGAAACTTTAAGGGCTTTTAAGAAAACCGATGAAGGAAAAGGGCTCGTGCGTTGCAAAGACTTCAACGACTTTGTTAGCACGCTTGGTCTCAAATAAATGCTCAAAATTTCCTATCGCAACCAATTCAAAAAAGAATTGAAGCAGCAAGAAAAGCGAGGAAAGGATCTAAAAAAATTCCTCGAAGTAGCCGAAAAGCTTGCCGACGAAAAACCTCTCGATGCAAGATACAGAAACCATAGGCTCGTTGGGAATTTTAAGGGCAGATGGGAATGCCATATTGAGCCTGACTGGATTCTTGTCTATCTCAAAACCGATGAAGAGATCATTTTTGAAAGAACTGGAACTCATGCCGATCTCTTCAAATAGGCATCAAAGATGAGGTAATGACTGTTCTCTAGAAAGTTTTAAGATCTGAACAACACGGTTGTGAACATTAGTATCGCTAAAACGAGCTGATAAAATATAATTAAAAGTATCATCCACCACAATTGATCGAACAACAGTAGCATCTGGTTGAAAAAGCAGTTCCACACTATCCACATACTTGGCAAATACGTCATTTGAAGGAGCATATATTGATTTAAATCATCAATGTCGGTTTTAGGTTGATAATTCTGTGAAAGCGGAATCGATCGCGTCCGCCAATTTAATTCCCTTGATTCTCTCCAATACTCCCTGCACTTTCTTTTTGATATTCGCCCATACCTGTTCGATACATATTAAAATGTTAGAATAAATTCACCATAAAAACCTAATAAAGAAAAAGCTTGGAGGAGTTGTTAAATGTTGAGGGCAAACGTTAACCAATCCGTATTGAGGCCCAGATTGCTGACAAGATCGCTTTAAAACACATCATTGAGCTCTAAAGCAAGTGATCATTTAAGAGCTATTTAAAAACAGCCTATTTTCATCAATATTCATAATACTTAAAATAAGTATGCCGATCAGAGAACTTATTCATACGTTTTTGGCGAAATTGACTTGTTATGTCTGAAAACCCTTAAACTCAGAGAATAAAATGACTACACCTACAGAAAAACGTTATCCATACATTCTCCCCAAACCATCCCCTCCTCATTCTGCTGGGTTCTCTTTTGCCCTAGCTAATGCATTTCAAAAACTAGAAGTAAGCCGCCATCCTTCACCCCCTGCTCAAGTAAAAATTATAGAAATCTTCCGAGCTTGGAAACGACCAGGACAAGCGGGTTTCTTCAAAGAGCAAAATATCGTCTACTGCGCACATACTCACCCTCTGTACGGTAAGGAGTTCGAACAATATCTGTCCAAGAATGTAACGAACGAGAGGAAAAGCGCCGTTCTGGCTTCTGCCATTCAAGAATTACGTTCATGCATCCAACTTCTCAACTTTCAAAAAGATCCTACAGCCCTGAAGGTAACGTCGGAAAGAATGGATCATCTTATGGAACAAGATCTAATGAGGTTAAAACGCCTGGAAACCATTTACGAGCAGACCATCAAAAAGGTAAACAAGTCTGCCGTTAGTTTTATATTGAATGGTTAAAACTTTTTTATAAGAAAAAAAATCATTTAATTTTAAGAAACTAAAAAATATAATTTTATTCATTTTTATAATATTTAAACATGAGTTTTAAATTATTTCTTCAAACTAGCCATCCTATCGTAAAAGCCAGCGAGCAACGACAACGATTGGCCCTCTAATAACTAGTCATAAAGATAAACAAAACTAATAGGATAGATATGACTTCAAGTATTTCTCAAAATATAATGATTCATTGGACTTCGGCTCCAAGGCCCGAAAGTCGTCGGGTTACATCCTCCTCTCAAGAGAAAACAACAGAGTTTTGGCGTGCTAATGCGCCTTGTATCCAGCCTGATGGTGTGTACGAACATTGCCATTCTCCACACGCAGAAGATCTTGATCTTAGCCAAAAAATAGCCTTAGTTCGCTGCTTAAATTATAATCTTAAAATCTTGCATCAATCTCCACCTGCCTCTAAGCATCAATTGCTCGAATCCCTTAGGAAAGACTATCGACTACTAACCAGTTTTACCCACTTTCCCAATGAACAAATCCATCGCTACCTAAAGGAAAAATGCATTGAACTGCTCTCCCAGCACATCAATGAATCTCCTGACCAAGGTACCCCTACTGCCGTTTTAGAAGAACCTAGAACAGATTCTCGATCCATCAACCTACATATCTCTCAGTATGAGGGGTCGGCTGAGTCCCCTATTCACATACCTGACACTCCTTTTTACACTCAACCAGTTGTCGCTACAAGAAGACGACCAGGCGAATATGATGCATGCATTCCCCGACACCTTTTAGGAGGCTTTGATCAATCCTTGTCACCCCTGAAGCGTGATCGCCTCGGAAGATTCAAAGGACCTGATGGACGTTCACAAAAAGCACCTCCCCTTGCTCGTCGAAATCCTGATCACTCTTATGAAGTTTTTTCAAGAGTGAGTCTCCCAAGTAGTACAGCAGCGCTCAGAATAAGAGAGGGATCAGCTGTCATTACCCATGGTCATAGCCGACATGAACGTCTTCCTAAATCCTACACTTCAGAAAAATTAGAAAAAGTGATTCAACAAGTCACAACGTGCCTGGAAAGATTGCTACTTGAAAAAACAAAATGTTCCCACTACGAAAAACAGTATGACAATGCAATTCAAAATGATCGTAAGCTGCTGAGTCGTTTAAAATCATTAAGGCGAGCACAAAGAAAAAAAGCAATCCCTACAAACAAAGGAGCTCTTGACTACATACTCAACAAACCAGCGCAGCCAACTTAATTAGCAAGATGACACGTCTTTAACGGATAATCTCTTAGATAAAACATGAATATCACTAAAAAGGAAATACAATGAACGTCCCTACCGATTTCCCCAGCTTCGTTAATGCTACTGTTCCCCAAATCTCGAGCTCTCCTCAAACACAACTTCCTTCCGAATTTAACACACGGCAAAAAAAATCATTAATCACTCGTATAAACGATGATTTACAACTCCTTGAATCTCTTCCCGAAAATTCAACGGAAGCAACAGCAGTGATTCTAGCCTTGAAAAAAGATTATGATCTTCTTAATCGACTCCCTGAGTACTGTGACAAACGTTCACATGATCATCTAAGAAAAAGATGCATTGAAGCAATCCTCTCCAATTTAGCAGCTAAAGCCGTTTACGCATCTACGCACGTCACTCCTACTGCCCATGAAGGCTCTTATGCAAATCCTATTTATGTAGCCGATTCACAGGAAAGAAGGTCTGGTTGTTCAAGCAGAGCACAGGGGTGGGAGCAGTACCAATTTGCCTTTGATCAAAAAACCTTGAAAGATCTACCCATCGGTCCTGAAAAACAAAGAAAAAAAAGAGAGCATCGACCTAATATTCCTGCTCATGCTAGGAAAAACAAGGATAATGTATACGAAGTATTTTCCGGGCTAGCTCGCCCTAAAAGGGAAGAAATACTAACCATTAAAGAGGGCCTCCTTGTCGTTTCCCATTGTCAGCATGGAGAATATCAGGCACATTACCGTAACCAAAATCCCCGTCTACTGAGACGAGCGATTGCAAACACAGTGATATGTATTGACAATTTAAAGCAGTGCAAACTCGATTGGCCAGCCTATGAAAAGGAGCTAGAAAATATTATTACAGGGGATCGACAACGATTAGATTTTCTACGAGAAGAGTTAGCTAAAATAGAAGCCAAGCAAAGTGGTCTTTGTCAAAACAAAGGCTCCATTCACTTCGTGTTAAATTAATATCTAAATACCTCGATGATGGGCTATTCTTTTATAGCCACCATCATCGAAACCCTGGTTTTCTAAGCAATCGGTTAATGGCTTCCTCAAAAGGATTGACAAAAAAATAGAAACGTTTATTTTCATAAACTTAAGTTAAATGCTTCTCTAGAAAGGAGGAAAGTCATGCCGATTACAGCAAAAATGTTACAAGATGCTCGTACTGGAATAGAAGGAATCGCAGAATTTTTAAACGATTATCGAGGTCCAAATAATGATAATAGTGGCAAATATAAGATGCCATTAAGGAGACTTCAGAGCTTATTCAAGGATTCTTCTTGGCAACACGAAAACAAGTCAAGTGGCCATAAAAAAATTAAAAACCTGGTGACAAAAGTAACAATTGAATACAGCGCTCATAAAGATCCCATTGATCCAGGTGCAGTAACCACCATTGCCAATGCCTTACAGAATCACATCAATACTTTCTTTGAAGGCATCATGAAGCATCCCTCCAGCCAACGTAAGCTAAAGCAAAATTACGATTATCAAGCGATTGCAACTCGGTTAAATACCCAAGCAAGATAAACGACCTATCTTCACTCCCTTTCTTCAAGGGAGTTTCCTACCACACAATTACAACCCGCAAAAAGAGAAGTTAGCCAGCACATGGTGATTTCTAACATTTGCAGAACTACTCGATCGATGATTGTTAAGTCGTTGTTGGTGTTATTTATAATAAAAACAATAAAATAATAAAAAATTATATTAATTAAATAAATTTAAACATCATTTAATTGGTTTATGATAATAAAAAAATTAAACTAATTAAGGATTGAAACATGCCTTCCATCAGCTCAAGTGAAATGAGTGAAGAAACAATCCAAAAATTTATTCAATGGGGAATGGCAAGTTCAGAGGCAATGCTCGATTACCCTTGTCATCTTTTTCAAGTCCCCCAATCTGATGGTCTCATTGCTTATCGGGTCGAAGCTAACACAGCGATCGTCTTCGGAGACCCCATTTGTCAGTCCAAAGACATCCCTCTTCTTGTTGAAGCTTTTCATCATTACTGCGATCGCAATCGGTTAGATATTATTTATATGATTGTCAGTGAAAGTTTTGCACAAGGGTGTGGTCGAAAATTTTGTAAAACAGCCATGAAGGTTTGCGAAGAACTCATTTTCAACCCTTCCTCTTTTAGAAAAAGCAAACGTCTGATGTACCGCATTAATCAAGCTGAAAAGCATGGACTTGTTTTTGAGGAATATACCATCTATGACCCCGTGATAGAAAATAAAATCCTTGAGCTAGGACAACATTGGAGAAACGCACGTAAAGGACCTCAGGTTCATCTCGGGCATTTAGATTTTTTTGAACATCGAATAGGAAAACGCTGGTTTTATCTCTCCAAGCAAGATGAAGTTGTTGGTATGGCTTTGCTTTCACGTTTGGAATTAAAAAAGGGATGGTTACTTAAGTACCTCATCAGCAAACCTATCGAAATTCCCTTCATGTCCGAATTTATCATGGCCTCTCTATTAGAGACCTTAGGACATGAGGAGTGTCAGTTTCTTACCTATGGTGTCGTTCCTACTTCTTCTTTTCAGGTGATTCAAGGACTGAACACAGTAACTGCTTTTATTGCTGAAATTACTTTTCAACTCGTTAAAAAAATCTTTAAATTAGAGCAAAAAAAGGACTACTGGTTAAGATATCGCCCTAAGGAAGAGCGAACTTACGTTCTTCTTAGTAAAAGTCACTTAGATCTCAACAACATTAGGGCTATAATAAAAGTTTTAAAAGCAGACTAATAAACACATTGATTTTATTTATTATTTTAAAATAAAATATTTCGTTACTTTTAATAATGAATAGGATTTCAATGAATTTTAATACTTTTAATATTTCTTATACTGACATAGTTAAACAAGTAATTACAATTGAGAGCCAAAGTAATAATAAGGGTAATGAAAAAGATAAGAAAGTTAAATTTAACTTTTTAAAATCTCCAAGGAAACAAGAAATTCCGAGTACCTTTTTAAGACAAAAAAGCTTAACCCAGCTACCTCTCGTTCCTCCCTTAAATATCCCTCGCTGCATTGCCCCAGAAAATGATGGCGTGGCGACTGTTAACCATACCATTTTTATTAATGATGTGACTGTCTTTCAAGCAGGTGAACAAGATGATCAATTTAATGTATTTTCAAAACTTCTTTTCAAAATCTATCAATGTGGATTTGCTAAAGATAATTTCCGTCAGGGATTTAATCTTAGCTCAGAAAGCAGAAGCTTACCCATTGAAATTTCTGATCAAGTTCATATTCTACGCAAACTCACCTTAGAGGATAAAAAATCCCGGGAATTTCAAAAGCTTATAAAAAAGTCTCTTGCAAAACATACGATTCTTCACTGGGCAAAAATTAAAGAGCTTTTCGATGCCCATATCGCTAGCATGACCATTAAACTGGCCGTTGGTCAAAGATCGCATGAATCGCTTTAGAAGTGATTACAAGGCCTTAAGGGAAAGCGATCGGGATTTATATGAACACCTTCTTATCGAAGAGTTTATTAAAAGTTTAGTTCCAGCTTATGAAATTTTCAAATTATTGACGGTCAATCAACTTAGCGCTATTAAATCCCTTATTGAAGAAACTTTCCCGCATTTTCATGACAATACAGAAATTTCAAAGGGAAAACAAAAGTTCATTATTAGAGATATCAAGCAAAAAGAGGATGGCTATGAGCATCTTCATTATTCCATTCAAATTTTTAGTACTGCTGAATATAAAGTGACACTAACAAAGAAGAGCGGTATTTATCCAAAACCTGAGGGATACGCTCACGATATTAATCGAAAAATCGCCATCCTTACAATCAATTGGATTCTTTCTTCCCTACCTTATAACAGGCAAAATCATGAGCTACACCTAGAAGCTCTATCGTTTGCACCTTCTGCTCAACATGCGGACATATTAAGAGTAATAAAGGCTCTACGAAACTGGAGTTTGCCAGAAGGAGTAAGTAAGTGCTCGGAACAAGCTCTTAAGATTACTTTAAAAAATAGCCAGTCTTAGACAGGTCTAGGGAAGCTTTATTAAGACCTCCTTGCTCTCCCCCCTTTCCTATGGCATTAAAAAAAGTTTGCTATCAGCTCATCCCGCCTGTTACAAATAAAAAGAAACAGGAGGAACAATGTCTTTAAAAATACTTTACCACACAAGCGCCACCGCTACAGGGGGAAGAGATGGGCGTTCAGAAACAGAAGATGGCAGCTTAACCGTTCAAATGGCTACGCCAAAGGAGTTAGGAGGCAAAGGTGGGCCAGGGAATAATCCAGAACAGCTATTTGCAACAGGGTATGCCGCCTGCTTTCTGAGCGCTTTAAGATTCGTTGCCAGCCAGAACAAGCACAAATTACCTGATGATGCCACTGTTACAGCAACTGTTGGAATCGGTCCAAGATCCGATGGAGGCTTTGGTTTGGAGGTTTCATTGAGTGTTTCATTACCGGGAATAGATAAAAATATCGCTCAAGAGATGATGGAAAAAGCTCATTTTGTGTGCCCCTATTCTCATGCCACCCGCAATAACATTGATGTTAAATTAAATGTGATCTAGCGAAGAAGGCTTAAGTCATCACTTAAGCCTTCTTAAAATTAAGAATAAAACTTTGCCCTCTTCTCCTTCATTTCAAGGAGGAGTTGTGCCGGTTGAAACCTTGCTCCATGCTTGCTAAAGCTTTGTAACTGACTCACAATCTTATCAATTCCTAGCTCATCTGCGTACCTTAAAAGCCCTCCCCGATAAGGAGGAAAACCAATCCCCATGATGAGGGCCATATCCAAATAAGCCGGATTGTTGATAATGCCCTCTCGTAAGCAGTGAGCTGCTTCGTTAACCATCACAAGAGTAAAGCGAGGAATGATCTCCTCTTCTTTTGGTCTATCATTCGACTTAGCAATTGAGGCATTTAATTTAGCAATTTCGGGATTATGGCGTTTTTTATCTCCTTTATAAAGATAAAAACCTTTCCCATCTTTCCTACCAAAAAGCCTTGCCTCATAGATAAGCTCTAAAAGATGAGGACCTTTCATACGGTCGCCATAGGCTTTTTCAAAGGTCTTATTCACTTTATAGGCCACATCATTTCCAACCTCATCGGCTAGCACAAATGGATCCATTGGCATACCAAAATCGAGCAATTTTTTTGCGATGACTTCTTGACTTGCGCCTTCTTGCAAAAGATATAAAACCTCATTGGCTCCTTGCATGAAAATTCTATTCACTAAAAAGCCAGGGCAGTCCCCTACAACAATCGGCGTTTTACCCAACTTCTTAGACAAATCAACCACTGAAGCCAAAGCCTCAGGGGATGTCTTAGGTCCTGCAACAACTTCGACTAAAGGCATTTTATTAGGTGGATTAAAAAAATGCATCCCCACAAAACGCTCTGGATGTTGCATGCCTTCCGCCATCTCGCGAATGGTTAAAGACGAGGTGTTGGAGGCAATAAGAGCTGTTTCCGAAACAACAGCCTCGACTTCGCTAAAAATTTTCTTTTTAAGGTCTAAATTTTCTGTTACGGCTTCCAAAATAAAATCCAGATTCTTAAAACCTGAATAGTCAATCGTACCGCTTAATAGATCAAATTTGCGATCAGCTTCATAAGGGGGTATTTTCTTATTCTTAACACCTTTATTATAAATGGCCTTTACCGTCCCATACCCCTTACCTATCAACTCCCAAGAGATATCTTTTAAGCGGGTCAGAGTGCCATGATTTGTCAGAAGCCACCCTAACGTAGCTCCCATTGTTCCAGCTCCCAATACCGCCGCTTCTTTAATAGCCTTTGGCTCAATGGGAACAATGACACCGGCATCTTTTTTTAAAGCTTCTCGAGTGAAAAAGAGGGGAATAAAGGATTTAGCCTGGGAAAAACCACCCGGAATGTTTTGGATAAAAACGTCAGCTTCCTTCTTTAACCCCTCATCTAAAGGGAGTGTAAATGTTTCTTCGATAAGGCGCAGGGCGATTAAGGGGGCTTTATAGCGACCTTTAGTCTTAATATAAATTTCTTTTTCAGAGAGTCGATACACCATTTTGCGCCCTAGGCCATTAGATTCTAAAAGACGTCTGCGAAAGGTTGTCTTACTTCTTTTCTGCAATATTTTTGACTGTCCTTGATGAGTGAGCAATTGCTCAATAAATGCATTTGTTTTCTCGTCAAGAAACTGCCAAGGAACAATGTGATCAGCAAGTCCCATTTTCCACGCGGCCTTCGCATTAACAGATTTCCCGGACAAGATCATGTTTAAGCCATTCTCTAATCCTACAAGACGAGGAAGCCTCTGAGTCCCACCCCACCCGGGATAGATGCCTAAAGTTACTTCGGGAAAAGCTAGTTGTGTTTTTGGGTGGTCAGAAACCATTCTGTAAGAACAACTTAGAGCGCACTCGAGCCCTCCACCAAGACAAGCTCCTTGAATCACTGCCAATGAAGGAAACGGGAGATTCTGCAATTTTAAGAATACGCGGTGACCTGTGCGAATCATCTTCTCGGCAATAGTAGCATCGTCAAAGGCCGCTTCGAAACGATGTAAATCTGCACCAGCGATAAAAACGTCTTCTTTACCACTTTTGAACACAAGCAACTTAATTTCTTGATGGGTTGCGATAGAATCCAAGATCGCCTCTAGCTCTTCAAGAATAGGAACTGAAAAGGTATTGACTTTCTCATTTTTTGCATCGAAGATAATTTCAGCAACTCCATTTGGTAAGAGTTTTAGCTCAAATGCCTGGCTCATTATTCCACCTCCACAATACAAGCTTCACCCTGGCCCCCACCTACACAAAGGGTAGCTAAGCCTAGCTGCTTACCTCTTCTTCTTAGCTCCAAAAGCAATGTAAGAATCAATCGTGCTCCAGAAGCTCCTAGAGGATGACCTAAAGCGATCGCTCCCCCATTCACATTTAGCTTTTCGATGTCTATTTTTCCTAATGCCTTCTCTCTACCTAGTTTTTCTCTAGCAAATTGATCCGATTCAAAAGCTTTTAATACAGCTAAGATTTGTGCTGCAAAAGCTTCGTTAATTTCCATTAAATCAAAGTCTTCCAATCGATGATTCGTTTTACTTAACAATTTTGAGGTAGCATACACAGGCCCTAGCCCCATCCTTGATGGATCGAGAGCAGCAGAAGCATACTCTTTAAGATAACCAAGAGGCTTTAGCCCAAGAGCCTTCGCTTTTTCTTCTTTCATAAGGATCACGCAAGCGGCCCCATCGGTAATCGGGCTTGAGTTTCCTGCAGTGACACTGCCTGTAACAGGATCAAATACCGGTTTTAGCTTGGCCAAAGCCTCTAGGGTTTGATTGCTTCTTGGTCCCTCATCTACGACTTGCATCTTTGTGTACTGCGGTGGGATAGGCAGAGGAATCACCTCATTATTAAAACGGCCGTCTTGTATCGCTTCAGAAGCACGTAACTGGCTTCTTAGGGCAAACTCATCCTGTGCTTCACGTGTGATTTTAAAATCTCTTGATAAATTTTCAGCTGTTTGTCCCATGGTAAGACCGCAAAGTGGGTCAGCAATTTCAGGAACATGCGGTTTCAGAAAGCTGAGACGAAAAGAGGACAAAATGCGAAGCTTCTCGGTAAAGGATTTTGCTTTCTGCAGACGCATTAGAAAGTCTTTCATTGATTTAGAAAATAGAATAGGGACATTGCTCATGGACTCCATCCCGCCCGCTAGAATCACTTCAGCTTGGCCAAGACGAATCTTATCTGCCCCACTAGTGATTGCCTCCATGCCCGATGCGCAATTTCTATTCACTGTGTAAGCTGGGATCCTTTCAGGAAGGCCTGCTTTAACTGCTGCTACACGCGCAATATTCGTTGCGTGAGAAGGCTGCAGAACGTTACCCATAATGACTTCGTCAATAAGGTCAATTGGAAAATTAGATCGGACCGCTAGCTCCCTAATCGCAGCAGCCCCGAGCTCATCCGCTTCATAATCTTTAAAAACACCATTTCCCTTACAAAAAGGCGTTCTTATCCCAGAGATAATGGCAATGCGTTCCATCATGAATTGTTATCCTCTTCAAACATAGCATCAATAAGATAGGCAAATTTTTTCTCGATGACCTCACGACGTATCTTCATTGAGGGAGTCAGCTCTCCTGCCTCAATGCTCAAGGGTTGAGCAATAAATCGATAGGCGTGTACTTGTTCCCAATGGTTAAGATGACCATTGATCTTGTTCAGCAGCTTTTCCATCTCATCTTTAATGTAGATACTTTTTAAAAACTCATCGTCGGAGAGATGGGATTGATTTTGGTTTTCTTTCAAAACTCGAAGGATCTCAAAATTAGGAAATAAAAGAGCAGCAACGAATTTCCTTTTATCTGCTAAAATAAGAGCCATATCGATAAATGGAGCTTTGCATAGAGCCTGCTCGATGGGAATGGGTGCGATCATTTCACCTGTAGAGGTTTTATATAATTCTTTACTGCGTCCAACAATAGATACGAATCCATTGTCATCAATTTGTCCCTGATCGCCGGTATGAAACCAACCTTCTGCATCGATCGCTTCAGCTGTTGCTCCCGGATTCTTATAATACCCTCTCATTACATTAGGCCCCTTTATTAGAATTTCTCCTTCCTTGTTCAGTTTCACTTCAATAGAAGGGATAGGAAGGCCAATCGACCCTATCTTAACTTGATTTGGAAGGTTCACTGTCAGGGGACAAGCTTCAGTAAGCCCCCATCCCTCATAGATGGGAACTCCAATATCCCTAAAGAAATGGCAAAGCTGGGGGTTTAAAGCCGCACCCCCACTTAAAACAACCCTAAGTTTTCCTCCCAGGGCCTCGAGAAGGGAGGAATAAACCAACTTTTCAGCAATGGGGTGAAACAAATGCTTCCAAAAGCTCTCTTGCTCCTGGTTAGCTAAATCAAAGGCCCATTGACCAATCGCTCGCTTCATTAAATCAGCTTCCTGAATGGTCGCAACCATTTTGGCATACACCTTTTCTAAAATCCGAGGGACGACGACAAGGATCGTGGGGTGTAGCTCTTGGCAAGCATTCCCTAAATTTTTATAGTCGTTGTAATAGTAAGTGCTTATCCCCCAATAAAGAGTGATCAGGTTAAGGACTCGGCCAAAAACATGAGCCAGTGGGAGAATGCTTAGGTATCGGTCATTCACACGATCCCACTGAAATAAATCCACGTAAAGTAAGCTAAATAGGCTGCTGTGAGTGTGTTCAGCTCCTTTTGGAACTCCAGTACTCCCACTTGTGTAAATGATTGTAGCGAGATCCTCCGGACGGATTGAGCTTGCCACCCGTTCGTATAGGTCCGGTAAGGCGGCATCTAGTTCCTTACCATTTTCTAGAACTGATTCAAAAGATAAAATTTTTTGAGAATGGTCGGGCGCATCTTCTAAACCAATCGCCAACTTAAATAAATCCTTGCTCTCTTCATATCTTTGCCACTGTTCTTGTCCGCCAACGAAAACAATACGGACTTCTGTCTGACGCAGTTCATAATAAAAATTTTCTTCAGAAATATTCGCAAATAGAGGGACAGAGACGGCACCAATAACCATGATCGCCAGATCTGCAATCGCCCATCTTGCAGAGGGTTGGGCAATGATTCCCACTCGATCCCCTTTCTTTACTCCTAGCTTTAGAAGAGCTAAGGCTAGATACCTGATCTGCGTTGTGTACTCTTGAGTCGAAAGAGACTCCCAGTGATCTCCAACATAAGTACTCAGTGCCTTTTCGTTGGAACATGCTCTAATTTCCTTTAAAAATTCACTGACGGTAAAAACCTGCTTCATGATTTTCCCCCCAAATTTGCTTTTATCACATCCTTTATTTTTAAACTAAAATCTCTTCTTAACTATTATAACAATTAAACAAATATTTGAATTTTAGAAACTTATAAATCGGCCCCTCACCTAAGGTTTTATTTTTTTCTAGGCAACTTAAACGTTGATAGGCTAAAAATAGCAAAAAAAGAGGTAGCTTATGGCACGGCAAAACAAAGATCATTGTCTATTAAAACGAGTAGAGGAACAAGAAACGAAGGCAAAAGAATTCGGTTTTTATTGGGAGCATATCGATCAGCTCATCGATCAAATTAAGAGTGAATGTGTTGAAGTTAAAGAGGCTTGGCAAAATCAAGATCGCACCCACCTACAAGAAGAACTTGGTGATTTACTGCAAGCAGCCATCAGTCTGACCACCTTTTGCGAATTTGATCCCCATGAAACTTTGTTAAAATCCATTCACAAGTTCCAAAAACGTTACGATACAGTCGTTGCTTTAGCTAAAGAAGATGGATACTCCCATTTAAAAGAACAACCCTTTGAATTAATTGAAAATTATTGGCTTCGAGCTAAAGAAGTTTCTTGCAAAAGTGCTTGATTAGATATCCCTGGCTAAATAGTCTAGTAGTTAATTTTTGAATTAAAAAACAATTCCCCATCTTCTAACCTAGAAGGTTTGTAGCATGCAAGCATCCGTCCTAGCAATCCCTACATCTGTTCCTCCTTTTTCATTTCAGCAAGAAAAGATCAGAGAAGGCTCACGATGATTTTTAACAAGCGCTCGGCGCAGCTTGAATTATTGGATTTAGGTCCTTCTGTGTATCGTGAGGATGAATATCAAGACTGCTTACACCAGCTTTCAAAAATTGGCAAGTGGCTAGGAGGCGATCGTATCACTCTAGATGCTTTTTCTCAGCTTGAAACTCCTCAGAGTATCTTGGAAGTTGGTTGCGGAGGAGGACATTTCACCGCAAAGCTTGGAGAAATGTTTCCCCATGCAAATGTTTTAGGAATTGACCTATCTTCTTCTGCTATTGCCTACGCTAAGAGCCAAGCCTTAAACCGATCGAATGTCCAGTTTGTTCAGGTTTCATCCCCTCAACTTGAATTTGCACCAAATAGCTTCGATATTTTAACAACCACATTAGTTTGCCATCACATGGATGATGGGGAAATCGTAGACTTTTTAAAAAAAGCCTACGTCATAGCGAGCAAATGTATCCTTATTAATGACCTTCATCGCAACTGGTTCGCCTATGCCGGTTTTTCTTTGCTAGCCAAATTTTTCTTTGCTAACCGTCTTGTCATTCATGATGGTCCTCTCTCTATTAAACGATCCTTTAAAAAAGCAGATTGGCTTTCCTATCTGCAACAAGCAGGCATTCCTCCGCATAAGTATTCATTAACATGGCATTGGCCCTTTCGCTGGCTACTCAAAATTGATGCAAAAAACTCCTAATAGAGAAGGTAGCTATGATAGGAGGAGGGGTAGCAGGGTTATCGGTGATTATTAGATTAGCAAAGCTTGGCATGTCAGCCCTTATCATGGAGAGCGGGAGCTACCCTTTCATAAGGTTTGCGGGGAATTTGCCCGAAAGCCTTCCCATCTTATGACGATGACAAATTCACCCTACCGAAGTTTCATCGATGAGTTTGTCTACAACTAAAAGAATCACCCGTGCTCAGTTACCTGCTTTAGCTGGAGGCCTTTATCCCCTCACCCTTGCCCCTCCTCCTTGCAAAATTTGCTCTTTATAAAGGGTCAAAAATAAAAACAAGAGCACAAGTGATATCTTTTAAGCCAAAATCAGTCACCGGTAAGTATTATCAAATTCAATTATTTTTAGGAGAAATCATAGAAGCAGAGCAAATAATGATCGCTACAGGATGCATTCCTAGTTGGTCAGAAAGGAACTTTAATCCTTATTATTCTGGCTGCAAGGTTCATCTAACATGGGTTTCCATTAAGGGAACTTAGAATATTCTCTTTTAAAGGCTGTTATCTGGACGTTTGTCCTGTCAAAAATTCGCTTGTCCATAGGGGTTGTCTTGCCTTCGAATATTTTTTTAGTCCCACGACAGCCAATGGGTGGCTCGAAAGAATCAAGATCCCTCACCTCTCTTTTACAAAAAATGAGATGAAAAACAAGCCAGATGTCCGCTTTTGGCATAAAAAACACCTCTTTAGCCTGATGGCTTTTTTATCGGCAACGCTGCACTTACAATCCCACTAGCGAGGGGAAGTGGACTTTTTGGAGAATGCCTTGCAGCTGAACATGCCATCATCTCTAAAAGTGCCATTTTTAAAGCCCTTTGAAAAAAACATCCTACCAAGCAAGTTTTTTGGGCAAAAATCTCCATCATTTCTTTTTAAACCTAACGTTTTCAAGCCCTTTGCTTAAAATGGTTCAAAGTGCCCCAAGCCTTAGCCAACATGCATTTAAGCTCACACGACAACCTATTAGCTGATCTGATTAAAAAAACTGCTTGACATTCCGGGAGATTCTTCTATTTTTAAACAAAAAAACAAAGGTAGCGAAATCATGAAGAGAGGGAAAAACTTCTTAGCTTCCATGTTGATTGTCTCAGCAATCATCCTATTCCTTTTCTTATTGATGCAGCCATTAACGATTTTAGAATTCAAAGAAAACATTGCTATTTTGTTTCCTGCCGGTTGGATTGGATTAGAAGAACGCAACCTCCTACTGGTTATTCAAGCCATTATGCTGCTCGTTATCATCCCCGTTTATCTTTTAACTTTTATTTTCTCATGGCGCTATCGAGCAAATGGAGGTAAGGCGAAGTATGACCCTGATCTTATCGACAATCGACTTGCTGAGTATATCTGGTGGGGCATTCCTTTAGTGTTCACTTTGCTTATTGCTGTTTTAACTTGGGTCAAAACCTATGAGTTAGATCCTTACAAGCCGCTGGGAAGCGAGAAAAAGCCCTTAACAATCCAAGTGGTAGCTCTGCAGTGGAAATGGCTATTTATTTATCCAGAGGAGAAACTTGCCACCATTAATTTTATTCAAATTCCGAAAGATGTACCTATCCGTTTTGAAATTACAGCAGATGCTCCCATGAATTCCTTTTGGATTCCTCATTTAGGTGGACAAATTTATGCGATGCCTGCAATGAAAACGCTATTGCATTTAATCGCTAATGAAACAGGTGACTTTAGAGGCTCATCTGCTAACATTAGCGGTAAAGGTTTTTCAAAAATGAATTTTATGGTTAGAGCTTCTTCTCAAAAAGAATATGAGGACTGGCTTAATCACGCTAAGCAAATGGCTATCATCGACTTAGATCGCCAGCAATTTGAAAGGCTTGTCAAACCGACTGAAGATAACCCTGTTCGGTATTTTAAATTAACTGATGATCAATTATTTAATCAAATCGTCATGAAATACATGCACCCAAGAAATGAGTGAACTTATGTTTGGTAGATTAACACTAGAAGCTTTTAAGCATGAAGGCAGCCAAAACTTTGCTGTTATCATGATGATTCTTTCAGGGTTCGCTCTGTTTGGATTAATTACCTATTTCAAAAAATGGCGATGGCTGTGGGATGAATGGCTAACCACTGTTGACCCAAAACGTATTGGCATCATGTATATTATCGTCTCCTTACTGATGTTTTTCAAAGGATTTACAGACGCTTTAATAATGCGCTTGCAGCAAGCAACTTCTGTTGGTCAATACCACGGCTTCATTTCTGCAGAACATTTCCAAGAAGTTTTCTCAGCCCATGGCACGACAATGATTTTCTTTGTTGGAATGGGCATTGTCATTGGCCTTTTGAATTTAGTAGTGCCATTACAAATTGGAGCAAGGGATGTGGCATTCCCTTTTCTTAACGCTATGAGCTTTTGGCTGTTTACAGCTGGTGGGCTTCTAACCTTAGTTTCGCTTGCTGTTGGAAAATTTTCTGCGACAGGCTGGTTAGCTTACGCACCCCTTTCGGGAATTGAGTATAGTCCTGGTGAAGGAGTTGACTACTGGATATGGGTGGTGCAAATTGCTGGTATCGGATCCACCTTATCAGGAGTTAACTTCTTAGTGACCATTTTAAAGATGCGATGCCCCGGCATGACCCTAATGAAAATGCCTATTTTTGTTTGGAGCGCACTTTGTTCGATGGTTCTTGTCATTTTTGCATTCCCTATCTTAACGGCAACATTGTTCATGCTCGCTTTAGACCGCTATCTCGGTATGCATTTTTTTACTGTCGATGGCGGCGGCAACTTTATGATGTATATTAACCTCATTTGGGCATGGGGTCACCCTGAAGTCTACATTTTGATTATGCCAGCATTTGGTATCTTCTCAGAAGTTGTTCCAACGTTCTCTGAAAAAAGATTGTTTGGCTATGTCTCGATGGTTTGGGCCCTCATCCTGATCACTTTTCTCTCCTTTATTGTCTGGCTCCATCACTTTTTCACGATGGGGTCAAGCCCCAAAGTAAATGCTTTTTTTGGCATTATGACCATGCTCATTGCGATTCCGACAGGGGTTAAAATTTTTAACTGGCTATTCACTAAGTTTAGGGGTCGAGTCCACTTTGATTCCCCTATGCTGTGGTTTTTTGCTTTTGTACTCAACTTTAGTGTCGGAGGAATGACAGGAATACTGCTATCAGCGCCTCCCGTTGATTATCAGGTCCATAACAGTTTATTTCTAATTGCTCATTTCCATGGGATGGTGATTGGCGGCATGCTCTTTGGGTTTTTCTGTGGTTTTACTTATTGGTTTCCTAAATTTACAGGCTTTTTTCTTAGTGAACGTCTAAACCGTTATGCTTTCTGGTGCTGGTTTTCAGGTTTTTTACTTGCCTTTATGCCTCTTTACATGCTCGGTTTCATGGGGGCCACAAGAAGACTTGACCACTATGAAGCGGCAACGGGCTGGCATCCTATTTTCGTTTTAGTTGCCTGTGGGGCTGCCATCATTCTGTGTGGCGTTTGCATCCAAGTGTTTGGGCTGTTTAAAAGCATCAAAGATAGAAAAGTTAATCGCGACTTTACGGGAGACCCTTGGAATGGTCGTACACTAGAGTGGGCAACCTCTTCTCCTCCACCGATTTACAATTTTGCTGTTACACCGGTCGTCGATCAGATCGATCCTCACTGGGCCATCAAACGAGGAGAAGCGCCTCAGCCTTCAACAAAATATGAGGATATTCACCTGCCAAAGAATACAGCGATGGGGCTTTATATCGGAATGCTCAGCCTCATCTTTGGCTTTGCCATGACTTGGCATATCTTTTGGCTTGCCGCGATCAGCTTTGCCAGCATTATTATCTGCGTTATTACTCGCCTTTCTAGCGAGGAACAATTTATCATTATTAAGGCAGAAGAGGTTGCTCGCCTAGAAGCTGCCCGAATGAAAGGAAGTGAGGTTTCATGATTAATACTCTTACCGTTCACCACGCACCAGATCCTCATCCCGATACAAGCACTCCAGACCCGCATCAGGACACCTACTCCAAAACCGTTTTAGGTTTTTGGATGTACCTCATGACCGATTGTATTTTATTTGCCACCCTTTTTACAACTTATGCGGTTTTACATCCCAACACATTTGGTGGCCCTTCATCACGAGATCTATTCAGCCTCCCTCTTGCTTTTTTAGAAACAATGGTTCTATTGACTAGCAGTGTCACCTGTGGTTTAGCTGTTTTAGCTGCTGTAAGGGATAAAACCTATCAAAGCATTGTCTGGCTTGGGATCACCTTTCTATTGGGAGCTACATTTCTAAGCTTAGAGTTAAAAGAATTTGCCGATTTTGTTCGAGAAGGAAACAGCTGGCAAAGAAGCGGTTTTCTATCTGCATTTTTTACCTTAGTGGGCACTCATGGTCTGCATGTTTCAATCGGCCTTCTGTGGATCGTTGTCATGGTTGGGCAATTGCTCTATTACAACATCACATTATCGACGTTTAGAAGACTCGTCATCTTTAGCATGTTTTGGCACTTTTTAGATGTAATATGGATTTTTATTTTTACTTTTGTCTACTTAATGGGGGTTCTTTTATGAGCGAAGAGATCACTTTAGCAGAGGCAAAAAAAGCCTGGCATGGTTCTTACCGATCGTATGTCGTTGGATTTCTTTCTTCACTTATCCTCACTTTGATCTCTTTTTCTTTGGTCGTTTATCGGCCTTTAGATCCTATAACGTCTATCTTTTCTATCGTGATTCTCGCTCTTATCCAAGGTTCCTTGCAACTATGGTTTTTTCTTCATGTTGGCCAAGAAGATGCCCCAAAATGGGAGACAATGACTTTTTATTCCATGCTCGGTGTTCTTTTAATCATTTCCATTGGTTCCTTATGGATTATGAATGATTTAAACGCCCGAATGATGCCCGACATGCCTATGGATATTCATCATGGCTAAATATTACCTTCTCCTAAAACCAGGCATTATCCTTGGAAATTTAATTACGGTAGCAGCAGGATTTTTATTAGCCTCTAAGGGCTCTTTTGATTTCTTGCTTTTTATCAATACTCTACTTGGCTTAGGCTTTGTCATCGGTTCTGCTTGTGTGTTTAATAACTTAATCGACCGAGAACTTGACCAAAAAATGAAAAGGACAAAAGACCGTCTACTAGCGAGAGGGCTTATTGCTCCTTTTCAAGCAGCCATTTTTGCTTGTCTTTTATGTATGGTAGGGCTTTTGATCCTTTTATTGTCGACTAACTTACTCACTGTTTTTCTCGCTATGATAGGATTTGTTGTTTATGTCTTTCTTTACAGCCTATGGAAAAGCCGAACGATCTACGGAACAGCAATAGGAAGTATTTCGGGGGCTGTACCACCTGTTGTTGGGTACTGCGCAGTGAGTAATTCTTTTGACCTTGGAGCGTTGATTCTTTTTGCGATGCTTGTGCTTTGGCAAATGCCTCATTTTTTTGCTATTGCGCTTTCTCATTTTGACGATTACACCGCGGCAAAAATTCCCGTACTACCCGTCATGAAGGGCATGTGGCGCACAAAAGTACATATGCTTATCTACATCATTTTTTTTATCATTGCTGCCTTACTTCTCACTTTTTTTAAATACACTGGCTATGTCTACCTGATGAGTACTTTAGTGGTAGGTAGCATTTGGCTGATGTTTGCAATCGTGGGGTTTAAAAGCAAAAATGATCAACTTTGGGGTCATCACATGTTTTGTCTGTCCTTAGTGATGATTGTGACAGTGTGTCTTTTAATTCCTATTGACGTTCTTCGCTATTAACTAGGAGGTAAGGATGAAAGCTTTGGTCTATCAAGGAAACGATCTTATCAATGTCATTGACAAAGCTAAACCGGAGATCTTCCAATCAACTGACTGCATTGTCAAGATGGTGAGCACCACTATTTGTGGAACAGATTTACACATTTTAAAAGGAGATGTACCAACCGTTGGGGCAGGAAGAACGTTAGGTCACGAAGGAATCGGTATTATTGAAACGAAAGGTGACAGCGTTTGTCACTTTGAAGTTGGTGATAGGGTCTTGATTTCTTGCATCAGCTCATGTGGGATCTGTTCTTTCTGTAGAAAGCAGATGTATTCTCACTGTAAAAGTGGTGGGTGGCAACTTGGAAACACGATTGATGGCACGCAGGCTGAATATGTCCGCATCCCCTTTGCAGACACAAGTCTTCATCATTTGCCTAGGCACACGCAAAAGGAAGAAAATCTTTGCCTATTTAGTGACATCCTACCTACGGGCTATGAGACCGGAGTTCTAAGGGGAAAAATCAAGCTTGGTGACCGTGTCGCTATTGTTGGAGCAGGCCCTGTGGGATTAGCAGCTTTACTGACGGCTAAGCTTTTCTCACCTACTGACATTATCGTCATTGATAAAGATCCTTATCGATTAGAAGTTGCTCAAAAATTAGGTGCCACTAGGGTGATTGAAAACCAAGGTCAAGCAGATGTCATTGACGAAGTTTTTAAAAGCACTGACCACTTAGGTGTTGATCTAGCTATTGAAGCGGTTGGTGTTCCGGATACCTTTGAGCTTTGCCAAGCAATCGTCGCTCCGGGCGGACATATTGCTAACATGGGGGTTCATGGTAAAGAAGTCCCCTTTCATCTAGAAAGATTATGGTCGCATAATATTACTCTCTCCACGGCACTTGTAGACACCTCCTCCATTCCTACTCTCTTACAGGTGTTTGAAGCAGGAAAACTTACTCCTCAGCAGCTCATTACCCATCATTTTTCTTTCCAGGATATTTTAGAGGCATATCGAGTCTTTAAAAATGCGGCTAAAGAAAAGGCGCTGAAAGTGATCATCAACTTTTAAATAATCTCTTTTTCTCATAAGAGGGAAAGCCTTTGTCGACTATTTAAGTATTTACGGCAATCTAAGAACTTAATGTTAAATATAAGACCCTTTTCATTAAATACAGTGCAATAAAAAGATCTAGAGGAAAAGGAGTATTTGGGTCATATACCCTAAATGACACACCAGACATATGTCGCATTTTTGGTATTATGGGCCTGAAAAAGCAGTAATTACAATTTAGCCATTCCTCCCCATCCCTAGTGTGAGTGAAAGGAAAGTCCTTCTAAGGCCATATGTGGATTAATCCAGCTATACTCAAGTATAACTTCCCCAACCATTCAAAGCTGATTTTAACCTTGCATTATCTCATGCAACGCTATGAATTGAGCTTGGTATTTAAAGCAAAATCATCAACTGAAAGGTAAAAAAAATGGTGTGCACCAGCATGTAAGGTTCCATAAAAAAATTAAATTGATTACAAATTAAAAAAAAAGAGGAGTCTGATGGCTATATCACCGCCTTCCTATTTTAATAGGCCAGCCCAGTCTTTTTATGGGTTTGCAACGCCAACAGGCACTAGGGGCGAATACCTCATTGCCACCTACATATCAAAAAAGGATCACAACAAGGGGGAGCCAAAGGCTAAAAAGGCGCGCGAGGTTGTGGTATTTAACTATCTAACACATGATGTACCCGCTAAGGAGGTAAAAAAAATCTTTGAAAGCCGTAGATTTACTTTGCTACGTTATAAAGCTGGCGATAGCTCTGTTCATGTTATCGTTGATCCAAAATGGTATAAAAAACTCGTCGATCCGCCTAAACAGTTTGTTTTTTTCATCAAGGGCGATAATCTCGGCGAATTAGTTGAAGGAGATACAAGCTGCTCAACCTTTTCACCGGATGAATTTTCAGAGGAAGAAACCTATTATAAATTCTTGTTTAGAATTAAATAATTTTTAAGCCTTCGTTATTCCCCTTTTCAGCATGTTTTAACTTTCTCTCCCTATCTCTCGCTATCCATAAGGTCTTTTCCCTCACTTTGATTATCAAATTCTAATCAATGCCTTGGTTTTCAGTTCGGAAAAACATTAAATGATTAAAGGACCATCACTATTAAATGTAGGATCAAAATTTAGTTAATTATTCACTCGTATTATAATTAATTAAAAAGAGGTTTTTAAATGAATCCTTTAAACCCCTCTAAGCAAGATCTAAATATAAACCCAGGGGAAGTAGCCAAAAACGAAAAGGTTAATTTCAATGAAACGCTACCCGTAGAGATTTTTCACAAAGTGCTCTCTGAATTAAATGAGAATAATCTTCAGTCCGCACTTCGCGTAAACTCCTTCTGGAATACGGCTGTATTAAGTGTGATACAACGTCGAGAGTTTTCTGATATTAAAAACTTTGCAAGGGTTCTAGGCAATCATTTGATTGATAGTTACAAAATCCAGAGAGAACAACTTTTTAACATCGGCAAAGACAAGATGCTACTGGAAATTGTCAATCTGAAGCAGATTAAAGTGCCCATCCATGAATTAAAAGAAGAGATGATTAATATCTTAAAAGAGCTCGATTCTTACGAATTAAAGTATTTGCAGCAGTTAGGAGTGAGCTCTCCTAAATTTTTTGATGATACCTTCGTGCTAGCTAGAATTTATAGAAAAGTCGATAAGGCGAAAGCCATGCCCCCTGGACAATCTAAAGATAAACGAAGATCGTTGACATTAAAAACCACGGCAGAAAGCTTAATAAAACTAGGTTATCTAGATAAAGCTTTAGAAGCTGCAACCGCCATACCTTCAACAGGTTTTGGCTATAATCGTCTATATAGATACTACTTGCTGGATGAAATTTCCAATGCTTTCTTGCAACGCGGTGACTTAGGAAAGTCATTGATAACAGCTTTGTTGTATCAGAATAAAGAGGAGCTTCGTTTATTCGTCACAAAAAGTTGGCTAGAGGAAGGCAATTTAAGCAAAGCACTTGAAATGATCGACCTCAACCAAGTACCTGAGATCGTTGCCATGTTACCTGATACACAGTTAAAATCTTTAGTCCTTGATACGACGTCCCGAAAATGGATTGAAAAAGGCAATCTTAGTCAAGCATCAGACACAGCGGTGATGATTTCTGATAAGGCAATGCAATCATTAGCCTTAGAAGCTATTTCAAGAGCTTGGCTTGAAAAAAAGAATAACATCGGCAAAGCCTTGGAAGTCGCGGAAATGATACCTAATGAGACAATAAAATCCTCACTGATCAAGGATATTCTTAGTTAGTTTTTCATGCTTTTCACGGTACGTTTTCCCAATTCAATTGATGCTCAACTTCTTCTATAAATAATAATTCGCTAATTGTGTATTCTCATTTTTGGTTTTCGCGCTGAAATTTAAAGAGAGAATAGATGAGCGAATTTGCATTAGAAGTCCACAATCTTTCCAAAGGCTTTTGGAAGAAAAAATCTCGGTTTTCTAGAAAAGAGTATTTTTAATTTTTGGTGGGGTTCTGGCACCTCTTTCGGACATTTCCCCATTTTGGCAGAAACTGTTTATCAATACCCCTTTTTCAGATCTTATTTTTCAGCCCTGCTACTTCTCTTTGCGAGGTGAGTTTTATCATGTAACATTTATTCAATGGCTATTAAGAAGTTGCTCACGTCGACATTATCATCATTTTGGAGGATAGGATGCTAGGGCTATTTTATTTAGCTTTAAAAAATCAATGGTCAGCGCAAATGAAGAAACCTATCGAATTTTTTTCCTCTCTTTTAGCCATCATCTTAAATAATAGCATTTATCTGTATGGGATTTATTTGCTTGCTACCCTAAGCGGAGGAGATCATTTTGCCACTAAAGAATACCTTGTATCCACGGGTATGGTGATGACTAGTTGGGGATTTTTAAATGTTGTTGGAGGCGGATTATTGCAACTGGGCGCTTTGATTGAAACCGGAGAACTAGAAACATTTTTGGCAAAGCCAAGATACCTTCTTTATTACTTGTTGCTATTTCTAAATCGAACCTTGTTTCCATCGGTGAAATCGCCCAAGGGATTGCTACTGTTGTTTTAGTTATGTTTTTGTATGGATTACCAATCGGGTTTAAGATGGCAGTTAGTGCAGTGATTTTAACATTTGCATTCGCCGGATTAGTGATTCTCATTGGCTCACTGTCCTTTTTTAGCTCTAGAGGCAGTCAACTCTCATCTGTTATTCTTAATATCATTCTCACTCTTTTATTATTTCCTATTGATCGAGTTTTAATATTCCACCCCCCTAAATAAAGGAAAAAATATACAATAGGGCGATCCATTGGCTATTGCTACTCGCCTACTCGATCGAGGGTTCTTCAGAACCACTGGTAATATGTTTGTTTTCACCCCTCATTCAACCGCCATTTATTTACCTTCTCGATCAGCAGTCCTTAAATTTAACGAATCCCACCCTGATGTTGACTTCCCTTATCCTGATCGATTGGTTGTTTAAAAAATCAATCATTTCTATTTATCTCATAATGTGACGTTACGAAGAAAATACCGATCACTCTTCCACTTCCCGAAAATTTAGCTAGGGATTGGCACTTATACCTACCAAAGGGGCATATTAGCAAATTTGTTTCCGGAATAGTGGAAAAAGGTTTATCTGTTGAAAAAGCGAAAATAGCGAGAGAATTTCAAGTATCTATTAAGGATTCAGAAAAGAATACAGGGGTTGAACTATAGGATGCACTAATAGAGGATGGTTTAGATGACACAGAGGCCTATTAGAAGAGATGATACTTTTTGGTAGTCATCAGCGGTGAAGGAAAACCTGCAGGAATCCCTTGCTTTCAAAGAAAGGAAGACTGAGCCTATTAGAACGAGCTAATTGCCCTATTGTAAAATGCACATAGCGATTTGTTCCGTGATTAAAGCAGCGGACATTTTTATTAGTGGAAAATGTCATCATTCTAGTTTTTTATAGAAATTGTATCTCCATCTATTCTGTAGATCAATGTCAATAAAAAAAAACGAGACACAGGTATTTTTATAAACGATTATCGAGAGATTGCCCCCTAGTTCAACCCAATCCCAAAGCTTTTATAGTTGAAAAATGGAACAGAAGCTGATAACCTACCGTTTAAAAAATTTTTTATAGGTTACCCGATGTTAGAATTAAAAGATAGAAGTTACCTAAACAACACTTTAGAATTTTTCAAAACACTGTTTTCAAATAATAGGATGGATAGAAATCTTTTGAACGACATTCTCACAATTGTGAAAAATAATTTCGCATTCATTGATGGAAGTAATGTTATTCCTGTAGCTAACCTTTTGAGGAATCATGCGTTTAGGCTTATATATGTTCCTAATCCGGATTCAGAAATTTGTGAAAAAGTGGACTTTATTCGAGATAAAATACTTGAATTTACTAACAAGAGAGAGAGAGGATATATCCACTCCTTTTTACGCGCTGGCAACCTTGAAGGAGTAAGAGCTTTAGTTCGCTTGGATCTTAGACACCTTGAAAAGCCAGGGCCAAATAATCAAAAAGCACTTGATTATGCCTCAAAATCACGAAAAGTGTACGATCATCGCATCATAGCATATCTTAAGATGTTTCAGGGACACCCTATTTCGAATTTAGAAGATATTGTTTGCAGTAAAGGGAACCCTCCAAAAGACTTAGAGCGTGGAGAGGGACTGCTTTTATCTATGCATAGACTTGGTTTGTCGATTCTTGAGCGTTTTTCTTACAATGAGGTTATCTACCATTTTACACAAACTTTTAAATTGAAAGACCCTTTTCAGGGTAGGCCCCTCATTTTTGCTTGGGTTGAGCTAAACGGAAAATTTTATCCCAGGTTATTTTGGCTCAGTCAGTCTCAAGGAGTTTGGAGAAGAGTAGATAAGTGCTTCAAGAACTGGATTGGCAAGTCTGAGCGAGGAGAAACTGGAACTGCAGTTCCTATTGATGTAAATTTTCAAATGTATAAAGTACATCAGCACACTCTTCAGAAGAAAAAGTTCAACGCTTTGTCACCTGTTCCTGGAGAGAAATTCCTAAAATACGTCGTTGCTTGGAGTGAACATGACGTTGAGCGTCGTGCCGAGATAAACTCAGAAGGGCGAAAGGTGTTACCCATTCTTAAAGAGGTGGATGGAAATCAGCATGAAGAGAGCGATTACACTGATCTAGGGGCCTCCAGCTTTCAGGATAATAGCGAGATTGAAGAGATTGTGTTAGGACATGCCGATCTACCCCAAAACCCTTCTAAAAATACCTTTCGGAATGAGAAAGATTTACCTGCCTTTGATAAATGTGAAAAACAAGACATCATCGATAGTCCCTTATATGGTTCTTTGAAAGCGAGGGTTATTCCATCTAAAGGTGGTAATTTTCGCTATCTCTTTTTAGAAAAAGAAGTAGAGGGGCAAAGATTTGCTTTTTTAGCTGCGGTAGAACAAACTGAAAACACGGTTACGGAATTCGGTCTTCACGCTGAATGGGTAGATCCAGGATCGTTAGCTCTTCCTCTGTATGAATATCCAAAACAGTTCAACGTCGAGAACGATTTTTTACCGACTAAAGAACAGTTCGATTCAGCACCAAGCTCCTACACATTTACAGGGAATTACCTAAGGGAAATGCCATTCATTAAGGCATACCTTGAATCTTTCAAACCCGAGGAAGAAAGAAGGCATCCTCAAAAATCCCGTACACGGCCCTCGCCTAAACCTAAGAAATCGGCTAAAAAAGAAAGAGGGTTGCATCGAGGTAAGCGAGAATGAAGTGAATGCCATGTACGCCAAGGCTCCCTACTGGATGAGTTTATTTAAAGCGATTTAGCAAATAGGTAAAGCCGCGCGATTATAGCGCGCACTTTGCTATGTAACAAATGCCATTACGTCGGTTGTTTCTCGTTCACTTCTACCTTAGACATGCTAAAAAGTTGGGGTCTCTGAAAAGATTGAGGTAATTAAGCCTTTTTCAGGTCTACTAATCGTTAGTTCAGGGCTTTTTGGAAGCTCAAATGCGAATGAAGAGAAAGGATCTCGCTTTTTCTTACCTACCATCAACAAAGAGGATCGTTTGATGATTTTGGTGAATTTACGGTGAAGCAAAAATCGCTTTACAACCAATCAAGAAATAAAGTATTGGCTAGAACTTTTAAGTTATCGATAAAAGTGTTGCATTTGTATAGTATAAAATGAAAATGGCAGACACGACTCTCGTCATGGCTGCCTAAGTCTTAAAATCTCCAGATGAAGGATCGAACCTATGACCAATGGATTAGCACTCTTCCAAGCTGCCATACTTCACAACAACTCAAAACGTGTAAGAGCAATCATTTTTGGGAGTTAGGGAAATTTTATTCAAGGCAAAGTTTGATGAGGGATTGCGTTCAACCGGAGCATTATTGGAGCATCCAAAAGTACCGTCCTTGTGGAGGAAACGCTTTTTTACCAACTTCTTTTCCTCTATTTGGAAACGATTTAATCCTTTTTATCTGCAAGGTCTTGAAATTCCTTCAAATTACTTTTGGCAAAGGAATCTTTTAAACAATACTTTTCAAATTTTTCTGGAGCCTCCTCCTGTAGACGTGCCAACATTTCCCCTTTTAATTCATCGGGAAAAGCGACTGTAAAAATGACAAGCTGAGGTCCTATAAGGTTGCTCCAAAAAAGCTCTTTTCTGCGTTCTAATGGAAGAGATGCGAGAACAGAATCTGCAAAAAGTTCAAGATATTTTTTACCGGCGACTCGTCCTTCTAGTTCTGATGACATTTGTTCTATTACTTTGGGTAATAACCTTCTCTTTTCCAAATAAGTTACATCGGCATGATCTTCTAAAGCCCTCTGAAAAACTGCATTTATCTCTCCAGTCTCCTCAAACCTCTTCCAGATGTGATCTAAAATCCCCTCCTCCGTTTCTCTGCGTTCTAGCTTTTTGTCTTGCCACGTTTTCCCTTCTAACTTTCTCAGATGAAGCAAAATAGCCAAAGTACCAAAATAATCCTGGTAATAGAGAGTGCCTATATTCACATGGAAAATAGCTTTACTTAACATCTCAATCTGCGATTTACCACAAACTGCAAAAACTATTCTCAAATCAGAATCTACGGTAAAAGAGCTTTGCACAGTAAGATCACTTAGATCAGCCAATGCCTCAAAAAATGATAAATGAGCACCCTGCCAGTTGTCCGATCCCCTCCATTCTGCAGTGAACTCTAACTTTTCACTCCCTGTATTTTGCCGTATCGTCAATACAAAGCTATGATAGTTAAGCGGAATATTGATAACCACTGAGGCACTTCTATCTGTCATCATCGCAAAAATGCCTTTGTGTTCTCCGAATCTCTTAGTAATATCGGAATGTGTTGCTCGAAAAGTCTCAACTGCTGATGCGAGCGCAGAAGGGAGAATGGGAGCGATATCAGAAAAATTAGGTCCGATTGCCTTCAATAAATTTTGATGAATGACTGTAAGACGTTGGTCATTCGTACGAATAGGGACATTTACAACTCCTCTAGGAACTAGCCAATGCTGTAAAAAAAATTGCCTAGAACCTCTTGCAGAATCATAAAAAACCTCTCTGAATACCCGCATTAGTTCGTGTTTATGGTTCCCAGACACATTCACTAGATCCTTTGAAACAAGCATTTTACCAAATTCGGCAAATGCAAAAATTCGATCTCGCATGGCTTTGCTATCAGAAATCTGTGGATCTATCTTAGAAGTTTGGGCTGTTTTTATATTGAGATCCCATAATTGAATGAGTTCATAGAGCAAATGAGAGATTTGCAGAGTTTGAAGAAGGTTTTGCTTTGGACATTCGGCACAAAATGAGAGGACAGCTTTAGATACAGCTTCCAAGCCTTTCCAAGCCTTATCCAATTCATGCACCGTTTCAGCACGCACTGTGGCTTCACTTAAAAGACGTAGCTTCTCTATAAAATCTGCACAAGAACTAAAGAATCCCTCCATAGCCCTATTTTGCTCGATCAATGCATCAATCTGAGGCAGCTCTGCCCCTTTAAGATGAAAAGAAAACCATAAAGACATTTGATCCATTGCATCAAATTTCTTCACTTGAGAAAGAAGAGTACCCCATGTAGCTTCAGATGTTGCAGCGCTATGTTCCCTTAAAAAGGCAATCCACTTGGTTTGTATAGATTCATCAAAAGCCTTTCTTCCCACCATAGCCAACTCACAGAGTGTTTTTTGATGTTGGAATTCCCTTAAGAAATCCTCAATCTGAGGCGCTATATTTGTTGCGGCCTCTAATCCTGATAAACTATGCGCCCCTATGATTTGAGGAGCTACCTGTCCCAACACTTGTCTTAAGGCTGTGGCATGGAAAGAAACTAGGGTGGGTTTACGTTCAACCGCTGCTTGCTGCATAGCCCGAAATATTTTGGTAGTACATACCTGAAGTTTTTCTGCCGTTTCTCTAAAACTTCCAAGGCACGTAGAGCGAGAAAGTATTTCTACAAAACAATCGTCCAGGGTTTTCTCAGCTTCAGGCAAATGGCTTTCGATCTGTTCTGAGGTCGTCGTGATCAATTCCCTCAATCGAACTATTTTGGCGTGAGATGAACTACCCTGAAGTCCTTGCCCTGCAGAAGCCACACTGATCGGAAACTGAGCTGGATGAACAACAAGGCCTTTTCGGATGGGTAGATCCATTCCAGTTATGACTAAAAGACCTGTTTGAGGACAAATCTTTACTGAGTCTTTCCTTTGAGAAGACCAGGATGGGTTTAACATATCTCGGCACCTCATCCACTCTTCCTTAGAAAGCACAAAACAAAGAACAGGAGGAGATTGACTGGCTAAATTAACTTCTGCATGCGTGTTAGCGCTTTCAGGCTCTTTGAACAGAATTACAGCTCTATGGGTGGAAGGGTTATACGATAGTTCAGCATGCTCAAGATCAGACTCAAAGAGGATTTGATCAGGAGCTACAGAAATCACCTCTCCTAACCCTGGCAGAATTGTTTTTGCACAAAAACGTGGAATATGTCCTGGAATCACACTTGAGTCAATAAAAGTAGGACTTTTTATCTCTTGAGTTTGAATAGGTCTTGCCTGAACAATGTAAAGTCGCTCTTTCTGAAAGACAAACTCCACATCCATAGGTTTTTTAAAGAACTCTTCTATCTCTTGAGCTGCGATGCGAAGCTGAAGGATCTGCTGCTCATTAAGAACAGGGCGTTTCCGAAGCGAAACTGGATTCGCTCTCTCCGACACATTCCCACCCTGACCGATCACCAGTCTATGCGATTTATTCCGAATTGTAGCATAGGTCACTCCATCTGTTAGAACCCATTCATCGCTCGGTACTTTTCCTGAAACTACCCCCTGCCCAAATCCCCAAGAAGCGGCAATATGAGGAATTGTGCTTTCATTTCCCGAGATCCAAGATGGCTTATGAGTCATCATAACACCACTAACAACAGGCTCATCTTCACTGCTATCGTCAATTTGTTCCATTACAAGTACGCTGCAAAGAGGAAGGTCTTTAAAAGGATCTTCAAAAGCAGAACGATTTTTCAATGAAGGATAGCTGAAATAAGATGAGACGACCTCTGCTACTGCTTCTTTGATTGCCTCGACTTCTGGACTGATCCCCCCGACACTCGCATTACCGCCAGCGTTAATCACAGCTAGAGTGTCTTCGTTTGAAGAACTCCGAACAATCAATTTTTTATTCTCGCAAATAGCTAAAGCCTCTATTTGTAAAGCGGAGAAAGGAAATTCTCCATTCAAAATATCTGTTCTAATACTTGATTGGAGTTGACTGAGTAAAAAATCAATCCCCCGTAAAGCAAAAGAGGAACCTTTCGCTGCTTTTCCCACTTTACACCATAGATCTAGAGTGGAATCGCTCAGAAGTGAAAGAATCTGACGATCTGTAAATCCAAAGAAAAAAGGCACTTGTGCTGTCTTTTTTCGCAAAGCCATTTTAACACTTACAAGCCCATCATACTTATTCCCGCAAGAGTGAAGTCCCGCTCTTTTTTTATAGGAAACTGAGGGTTCAGCAGGGCCTAAACGGACATGATCATGAGTTGCAATTTTTCCTGCTTTTTCTGCTTTAAATCTTGTGGAATAGCCTCTCCAAATACTTTGAATTCTTACAGCAGCTTTGGATTTTTCTTTTTCCAGTTTTTCAATTTGTAGTTTCTTGAGTGCCAAGCGTGCTACATGTCCTCGATATGCATTTTGGATTTTTACTGCAGCCAATTTTTTTTGATCTTCAGATACCTCCCTTAAGGGAATTTCTTCTTCTGAAGCTTCCTCACTTATTAATGGAATAGAATGGGATATTTTAGATAAGGGGTTATTCTCAGGTAGAGTGTTGCTCGGGGTAGAAGAATTTCTTTCTAGTGAAACACCTAGGTTCTTTTGTGCAACTTGGTCAACTTTTTCAGTTTTTTGACATTTATTAATTATCCAGCGAACAGCATGATATCCGAGATAGCCAAGAATAGCTATACCCAAGGTGCAAACACATAGAGGAACATATTCTTTTACAAATTTTGATACATTAGTCATGCTAACCATTGTTTAAATAAATAATCCTGCAAAATAAATAATTAATGTAACAGATTTTAATATTAAAAACATCAGCAAAACAAGTGTAATGCTCCCCGTTAAGGCAAGAGAGAAATTAGGAATCAAGCCGCTGTTTGTTTAAAATGCTCTTCAAATTTATCGGCTTTGATATCCGAGTTTCGATCGAGGGTATATTCCCTATTGTAAAAGAAATCCATCCACTCAAGGCTTCCTGCAACTGCTCTTAAGCTAGTCCATTCCCATCGCCACAAACACTCCTCTTTAAGGGCGTCAGCATTTCCTTTTGGATTAGAGTGGCTAGTGTATAAATGAAGAAACGAGGATAACTAGGTAAAGCTATGCTTCTCCTTTATCTTTACGAAGATTAGGGTCTTGATTTACGATTTATGCATCGACTCGCATTATTGGCTACTGCCCTTTTATTCTTTCCTGGATGCTCCCATCCCTCATTAACTCTTCATGGAAATGAAATTACAGCAACCCGCAACTATCAACCACTCCCCCCCTCCTTTATTGAATAAAAATTCATATACAATCTGCTACGATGGCCAAAAAAACATGCGACTTGGGTTTATGAGATTCTTACTAGCGATTGTCTAGAAAAAACGTTGATCGCGTAACACATAAATTCATCGAAGATTTGGGCATTGAGCCAATTATACGCTCCAAAGACTTCATCAAAAGTGGATTTCATCGTGGTCATTTAGCCCCTGTGGCAAACCATACAAATTCTCATTTTGATATGTGTGAGACTTTCTGTATGTCCCATGTTTGCCCCCAAATACCATCAATGAATAGAGCTATTTGGCTTAAACCGGAAAAAGAAGCACGAGGTTATACCCAATCTTTCCCTTATGTTCATGTGATTACAGTTCCTCTCTATCTTCCCTATACGGATACTGATGTGAATAAGTATGTAAAATACCGAGTAATAGGAGAGAATGAGGTTGCTGTCCTGACTCACTTTTTTAAAATTCTTTTCTTAGAATCTTATGATGGAACTATTCTAGAAAAAGGTTTTATTATCCCTAATGAAAAAATTGCTGCCTCTTCAGACTTATCTAACTTTATCGTTGATATCGATAAAATTAAACGAGTTGCAGGCCTTGTTTTCAAACAATAATATTATTAAATAAACAGCATCTCGGATGACTTTTTTTGCAAAAAACCGGAAACTCTGTTACCATAAACTTAATGGTAGTGGTTATTTGTGGCGATTAGAAAAAAACCAGAAAAAATTAAAAATGTTTTGTGCAAAATTAAGGAATGCATACAAAGCGGTAATTATTTCGTCACTGCCCACGCATTCATTAGACAGAATGAACGTATGATTACTTTACCAGAGACTCTACACATCCTAGAGACAGGGTATGAAGAGAAAAGGAAATCTAGTTTTGACATTACCAATAATACCTGGAGATATGCTATTCGAGGAAAGACCATAAGAGATGAGTTAGACGTTCGTGTTATAGTTGCCTTTGATAAAAATAATATGCTCATTATTACTGTTATGTATATTGAAAAAATATAGGGAAATTATGAAAAAAGAATCTAAAAAAGATACATTTGTATGGGAGGGCTTAGGGTTCCCTATCCGTCTCATAAATGTCCCCATGAAAAAAATGTTCAGGGAATGGGTTTTAGATATTGATTTAGAACGTTTTCAAAAAGCAGTTCTCTATATGTTAGCTACAAAAACTGCCCCTCTAAGCGGTGGTGAACTTCGATTTATTATTGATTATTTGAGAATGTCCACCCGTGAATTTGCTCAATTATTTGGTGTTACTCACGCAGCTGTTTTAAAATGGGAAAAGGAAAAATCAAAAATGAACCCAGGCACAGAAGTATGTTTACGCTTATATATCTTTAATCACTTAAAAGTCGCTGACGAAGCTTTCAGAAAACTATATTTAGAAATTAGTCCCAAGAATTTAGCGAATGCAGAAAATAATGAAACTCCTATTGAAATTGATCCAGAAAAGATTGCTTGCTAAAGCTGATATATAAGATAAAGGCGCTGTCATTCGTTAATACGCTGTCCTGTTGTCCTGCAAATATCGTTAACCTATCATGATTTAGACTTAAAAGAATCGCTAGGGCAGTCGCTTGTTCTACAGGGGTAAAACTAATAAAAAATAAGGATCCGAGTGGATTTAGACTATTATCTATTTAAAAACAAAATAAAACGGGAAGATTTCGCTAAGACTATTGGCATAAACAGAAGGACCCTGTATCACATCATAAAGGGAACCGGTAACTCTCGAATTTCGACTGTAAAAAAAAATTGTCTAGGCTACGAATGGTGAGTTGCCTATGAAGATATTAAATTCAAAGAGTCTGCTGATTATTGATTTTATTCCGTCGCATCTTCATTTTGCTAAAACAATAGGCAAACTTTTGATCTTACTTAAGTTGACGCGAGAACTTTTATCAAATCTTGCCAACCAAGAGTTTTGTGTTCCCATGGCTCCATAAAATAGAGCGTTTTTCCCAAAATGATCATTCAACCGATCAACCACTTTATTTAACGTTTGTTTTTTTAAACTCGTGCTTTGGAAAAAGAAATCCATCCACTCAAGGCTTCCTGCAACTGCGCTTAAGCTAGTCCACTCCCATCGCCACAAACACTCCTCTTTAAGGGCGTGAGCATTTCCTTTTGGATTAGAGTGGCTAGTTGTATATCTGCTCAATATCCAAAAGCTTACAAGCCTTCTGAAATGCTTTTGAAGTCGATTTGCAGTCATTATCTAATATCAGTTTTACCCCCCTGTTGGCAGTTTCAACTTAATGCCTTTTTCTAAAGCCTGCAACCATTCCTGGTTTCTACATTATCCTTAATTCATTAAATAGGTTATCACTAGCTTTCTAATTTGGGAAAAACAATATCTATGAACATAAGCCCTAGGGACAAAACAATATAATCCAAGCTTTTAATCTACTCCAACGAAGTAGATAATTCCAGCTATGGAAATGGTTTTTAGCAAATTAAATAATAATACATACATTCACATGTCTCACAAATGGTAAGTTAGGAAATTCGTCAACTTAAAAAGTTACAAATTTCGGCAAACAATTAATTTGCTTTGTTTTATACATAATTTGAATTCATAGGAAAATCATCCTTAACGAACGAATCACTAACACAAAAAATTATGATTTGAAGCATCAAAACGACTGATGAATTATTCCAATGAAAAAAAATTATTTTTGAGTCAAATTTCTCTTACAATCTGGTCTATAGCCCCATAGAGATAGGTAGCATAAATACTTTACCTTTTTTCACGTGCTTCCTAAACACCTCTGTCTGGATGATAGGAAATCTGCGCATTAAAGAAATATTTTTGAATTATTGCAAGTTTGAGCTGTCGTTACCATTTCTTATTATGAGTCATTGTCACAGTGCTGGACGGTGGTGTAACAGTTAATCATCCTAATGTTTGTGAAGATAATTCAAAACCAGAGAACTTTCGGTTTCGTTAGGTCGTGCATTGCATAATCTTTCTTTTTGCTCGCCAACATATAATTTTATCTGGCGTGATTTGTCAAAAATTTTTTCTAGTTCCTCTAGAATCTTTTCGTCATTCATGGCATTAACCTATATGCAATAATAGTTAATTCAGTGCGAACAATAATCCGCCCAATTTTATTTCTTGCGGTTTTCTCTATCGTAAGCGTCGTATTTATCCAACGCATCAGAGGCCAGAATTCCGAATCCTGTGTTAATCAACCAGAACCCAGCCGTTTGACATATTGGAATAGGGACAAACACCAGAAATAGGCCACATAAACCAACTGTTACACCAACCATAATTTTAGCTGGCACGTCTTCTTGCTGCTCATATTTCTGAGCTTTTGCCATCATGCCATTCATTTCGAAATGATAATCAGCTTCGATTGTAGTGTAAGGGATGTTAAATTCTGCGCATTGAGCGAACCAAACAGCACGGTGTTTGCGCTTCTTGTCTTCTTTTTTGAAGTCTTTCTTGATTTGCTTGATGTACTTGTCATCAATCTTTTGGCCGTTAGCCTTGGCGTCTTTTTGATATTGGTCTATCTGCTTATCAATATCAATCTTTTTGCCTGTGTATTGCTCAACTTCACTCTTAAAGTCAAACATGTAGCCTACAATTTTATTGGTTTCACCTTTGTCGATCGCCTTTTTTACTTTCTCTAAAACCTTCTCAACTCGGATTCCGAAATTGATGGTTGCTAGGTCAAGATTTACCCAAGTAGCCATTAAGGGGGGGAGCAACTGTTACAGTCGTGAGAGTAACCGCTGTAATACCTGAAGCCAAAAGCTTACAGCAACCAGATTTATAAAAATTAGCCATAGCGTCCTTTGTTTTGTTTGTTTGGTATACTTGATTTCGTAATAGTCCAATTCTCTAAAGATAATAATTCGAGTTATGAAGGAAAAAATAAATGCCGCTAGTATAAAAAGAAAAAAAGAGAACGCCTTCCCCCATTGTATTAGTAATATGTCCATTGTTTATCCTTTATAAATACACAAATCACCATGTTTCGACGACTGGTGTTTATTTAAATTTATCTATGCCCCACCAACAGACCAATTACGTTTGAGCTGGTGTAACGCAACGTCTTGGTCGCCTACTTTATTCAACAACCCACATGCCATGGCTCTTTTTAACTCGATGATCGCACCTTCCATCCCTGGATATATTGCATTGATTACAAGTCATCACACCTACTTGCGAATTCAGACGTGTTTCGTTAATGATGCGGTTGGATGTATTCATTTTTAGAATTTTCAGCTTCAGCAGCCAACATGGACGTTAAATATTGAGAATTAGCTTTGACTCTGATTCGCTGTGAGCAAATTACTTTACCTGATCGAATCAATTTAATTCAAAATTTTTATTACAGTGTAACGCTCCTCGTTAAGGCAAGAGAGAAATTAGGAATCAAGCCTCTGTTTGTTTAAAATGCTCTTCAAATTATCGGCTTTGATATCCGAGTTTCGAGTGAGGGTATATTCCCTATTGTAAAAGAAATCCATCCACTCAAGGCTTCCTGCAACTGCTCTTAAGCTAGTCCACTCCCATCGCCACAAACACTCCTCTTTAAGGGCGTTAGCATTTCCCTTTGGATTAGAGTGGCTAGTGTATATCTGCTCAATATCCAAAAGCTTACAAGCCTTCTGAAATGCTTTTGAAGTCGGCTTGCAGCCATTATCTAATATCAGTTTTAAACCCCTGTTGGCAGTTTCAACTTAATGCCTTTTTCTAAGCCTGTAACTATTCCTGGTTTCTAAAGTATCCTCCTGAGAAAGAGCCGACGATCTGCTTTGTAAACCAGTCCACAACAAGCACGATGTAGGCCCCGCCAAAATTTTCTACCCAGACTTTAGTCATCCCTATACCCCAATATTGGTAAGGCCTATCAAGATCGAGCCTTAAGCTTTAGGCATCCTTGAAGCTTTTAAACGTATCCTGGTCTTTTATCAAAAAAGAATTCTCTTTCATGGGCCTGTAGATCCGCTTTTCATTGATAACAAGCCCATAGTGATCGCGAAGTCTAGGGGAGGACTTCCAAGTCTGTCTGTAAACTCGATTCTCTCCTTTTCCTCTTCAAAGATCCCATTCATTGTTTTAATTCTAGAGTAAGATTTCCGATGGTTTCTTTTAGCTAACGCTAGGAAACTTAAGGAATAGATTTAAAAAAAAGCAAAGTAGCACTCCTTAGCAAAAAGGAGTATCTTTCAATTAATGACCATACAAGTCATGGGCTTATGTTATAAGCACACGATTGCAAGCCATGTGATTGGATTGCAATCGTTTTTCATGCTATCTAATTGTAACTTCGGCTGGTAAAGAACGCTGTCCGGCCAAGCTAACAGCCACAACATAATAGGTATCCGTTTCCCTTTTTCTTCGATTATGATCTTTGTATTCCAATTTTTCATTTGGGAAAACATTCCCTATTGGTTGTTGTGTGAGATCATTACGGTAGATTAAGTAAACAGCAGGTGTAAAACCAATAGGAGGATCCCATGTCAGCGCGTGAATATAATCCGTTTGTGTAGCAAACTTATTTTTCATCCTCCTACCTACTAGATTTAAGGGCACCGCATCAGTGCCTGATCCGATGGATACCCCTTGGCTCGTAAAGGCTGATGGCTTTCCAAAGTTTAGCAATGAAGACGTGTTAGTTGCGTTAAATCCTGTCATCAAATTGGAAGTGTAGCGCAAAATAGATGCTGTAGAAGTTCCTCCCGCACTCGTTACGGCTAAACTAACGTGATAGTTACCGGGTTGAGCGTAGGTATGCGTAATCACTGGTTGAGCAGTACTTTGTGTGGTGCCATCACCGAAATCCCAAAAGTAATTAGCGATCCCTCCAATTGGTGCCGAGGAAGCGGACGCATCAAACTGGCTTGGTTGGCCTGCATTAGCTAAAGTGGCATTAAAACGCGCTAAAGGGGCTGGATCGGGAGGGATGGCAATAGAGAGTGGCTGGTTACCAAGATCAATTGTCGTGACTGCGTTCGAACTTGTGTCAATAACAACGGCTCGTTTACCAGAGTAATCAGAAAAATAAACCTTCTGACCATCGGGAGTGACAGCAGCAGCCAAATATCCTTGTGAAGGCTCATTAAAGATGGTGTTGTGGATCAAAGTAAATGCATCAATAAAATGAATGGCGCCTGGAGATAACGTACCAACGTAAATTTTAGATCCGTTTGGTGTAACGGCGAGCGAAATTGGAGCCTCATTCATAGCAAGATGAGCAATCAGAACATCATTAATAGTATCAATCACTGAAACGCTATTAGATCCAACGTTATTAACGTAAGCTCTTCCATTGTTCGCAACAGAAATGCCAGCAGGGGCATTTTGAATATTAATTGAGCCTATCATTGAATTTGTTGCTACGTCAATGATAGAAACACTTCCTGCCCCTACCGCATTATTAACTACGTAGGCTTTAGAACCATCGGGTGTAAGTGCTATAGCGACAGGATTACCCGGCATGTCAATCGTGGTGATAACGCTATCCGTTAACGCATTAATCACTGATACACTACCTGCAAGTAAGGCACCTTGATTAGCTACAAACGCTTTCGAACTATCTGGAGTAAATGCAACAGCAACTGGATTTTCCCCAACGCTGATAGGATCATTGGTGAATTGGTTGGTAGCATCTATCGGAGTCACATCGTTGCTGTCCTGGTTAACAACATAAATTTTCAAACCATCTGGAGAAACAGCAGCAGCAATTGGGCTAGAGCCAACAGCAGACTGTGTATAGGTAGAAAAATTTGTTTGCCTAATGAAAGCAATATAGTCATCTTGCTGAGATACTGGCATCGTATACGTCCAATCCGGCATATTGATGATCGTAGAAGGCATGTTAACAGTGCTAGAAGTTCCTAAAACAGAATCTGACAGAGTATCAATAAAGGCTACCTGCCCGCCAACCCCAGAATCTCTTAAATTAATATTGATCTGAGCATTGCCTTGATAGACGAAATAAGCAGCAGGCACCTCTTCCGAAAACCCATCATCATTTCTTAGTCTAATAAACACAGTTTGCGGTGCGTGAGGGGGAGAAGTAGCTGTGATTACATTATCAGAAACAATTGTATAACCAAAGGTCAATTCACTATCAAAGTAAACTTCAAATACCCCGGTAAAACCACTCCCTGTAATAGTTACAGGCGTCCCACCTTCTGCAGGCCCTGAGTGATCGCTAATGCTTGTTATGACTGGAACAGCCATCAAGCTATTAATGGCAATTGACCAAAAAAAGAAAAGAAAAGATATAATATTTCTATTTGCCACAATTGACTCCATGTCTAGCTTAAAATTTTAATCCTAATCCCAGCCCTACTTGAAGGCCATTCATGTTCAAGGAGCTCCGTTTAACATAGCGGCGAGTATCATTTTTCGTTTTAAAATGGAATTGCTGGAAATAATAATCGATAAACAAATCAAGAGCTCCTCGTTCCCAAAGATCATAAGTTAAGCCTACCTGCGTGAGCCCTCCCCAAGCTCGTTTTCTGGTATGTCTATGTACATCATATGCATCATCTTTTATGCGTAGGATACTATAGCAAATAGCACCTCCAATGTAGCCTTTGATATTGCCGCAAACAGGGATAAAGTACTTAGCCCCAAAATTAATAGGAATCAAGCGAAGACGAGTAGGGCTATGGCAACAGCCATAAGAATGACCTTTTTTAGGCAAAAAACTTGCCCCACTCCATAGCTGCCATTGGGGGGTTATGTTTTTAAGGACCGCTATTTGATAGTTTGCCCAAGCATCTCCATAAATGTGCCGCACCTTTTTGGATGCCGGAAGATAGCAGGCAACTCTGCCTTCTACCTGAAAATCACAAAGGGCATAGCTAAGACTGTAAGAGAATAAAAATAACCCCAAAAAAGCCCAGAAATAGTGCATTTTTTTTAATACCATCATTCGCACCCACCATGTTCAATTTTAAAATCGCTGATAGTAGATCAGCAAATTAAAATCTATGAGAAGGAGTTTTTTATATCAATGCAAGAATTTAGAGAAACGTCGAACATAAAATTTATTTTTCAAATTGCCCAATATTAATTGTTAATTAATTAATTAAAATGCTAATTATTAAATTATAAAACAATAACGAGTGATATTAATTTTCCACTTAGAAATTTTTATTCTAAAAGGTAAAAAATTTGCTGCTCCTATTTGTTTGATGCAGCTCACCTTCCGTGAGCTGCATTTTTAATTACTCACCCGTCATGTTTTCCATGTCCTGCTTGACAGCAATAACTACCCCATGTACATGTAAAGAAAGATCAAAAAAAGATTGACGATCGATGAAACAGGTTGGGATTTTTATGACCATTCCTTTTGTGCTCTCTATCCCCCCTGTTTTAGGCTGGCTAATTGGAAAATGGCTCGATGACAAGCTCAATTCTTCGCCCTATTTGATGTACAGCCTGATTATCCTAGGATTTATCGCTGGTTTTCGAGAAATGTATCGACTTCTCAAAAGGTTCGGTGATGACATTTGAATTTGTGACTAGCACATTAAAATTAACTCTTTTTGGCCTTTGTGTCAGTTTTCTCTGCATGCTGCACTTTTTTTCCCTAAGCGAAAGTATTAGCTTTATGCTTGGCGGACTATGGGCTTCAATTAATCTTTATCTTCTCGCTCTTTTAGCCCAAGCAACCTTATTAAACGAAGGAAATATAAGCAAAACTCTCCTTTATCTAGGATTGAAATTTCCCCTTCTCTATTTCGTTGGCTATCAACTTTTAACCAATGAGTATTTATCGATTAGCTTTCTGTTATTAGGGCCTGCCCCTCTGTTAGCAGCTCTTTTCCTAAGACGGACAACCTCTTTTTTTTGGAAAACGAATTTATGGCTCATCGCTTTCTTTAGCTCGTGTCGTCTTTATGCTCTCCTAGACGCTGATGTCCCAGAGGTCCCTAATCTCTTCACACTTTTAGATGACTTTTTTCAAAGTTCTTTAACCGCTTTCCTCCATGACTGGGCAACCTTTTTCTTTTCCCTACTCATAGCCACTCTACTTTCCTATCTATTTTATAAAGCATCTCGCCACACGGAAGAAATTCCTTCCGGCTTACAAAATGCTGTTGAGAGTTTAGTCGATCTTTTAAGGAAATTTATTATCAGCGTTTTAGGTCCACAAGGCGAAAGATTTGTACCATTTTTAGGGACCTTGTTCCTTTATATTCTGGTTATGAATTGGCTAGCCATCGTTCCCTTCATGAAACCACCCACAGCTAACTTCAATATTACGATTGCTCTGTCCCTTGTTGTATTTGGTCTTGTCCAATATTTGAATTTTAAAACCTGGGGATTCTGGGGCTTTCTTTATCATATGGCAGGATCACCCAAAAATCTTTTAGACTGGTTATTAGTGCCTCTCCTTTTTCCAATAGAACTCCTCACCCAAATGACCCGTCCCCTCACCTTAGCCCTTCGCTTATTTGGCAATGTTGTCGGTGAAGATATTTTAATTGGTGCGGCAGCTCTTTTTGGTGTTTACTTACTCTCTTCCGTTGATATCGCAGCTGGCTTACCGGTACAAATCCCCTTCTTCTTTCTCGCCTTGCTCACCGGCCTTATGCAAGCTTTAGTTTTTACCCTGTTAAGTACTATTTACATTTTGCTTTCTTTACCACATGAAGAAAAGCACGGAAAATTTTAATTTAAGGAGAACCTATGGATATTGGATCAACTCTTGCCCTATCAGCACCTATTGCCCTAGGAATTGCAGCTTTTGGTTCGAGTATCGGACTTGGCATGGCGGTTGCCGCTGCCATGGAGGCGATTGGACGTCAACCCGAAGCTTCAGGAAAAATTATGACTAATATGATTATTGGTGCAGCTCTTATTGAAGCACTCACTATTTATGCCTTAATCGTCTTTTTTATTTCGCTTGGCAGAATGGGTTAAAAATGAGAATAGAAATAGGACAGATTATTAGCCAGATTCTATCCTTTTTAATTATGTATTGGATCCTTAATCGATATGGTTGGCAGCCATTTCTTAGGGTTCTAAATGATAGAAAAGAAAGGATTAAAGGAGAGTTCAAAGCAATTGAAGAAGAAAAACAAGCCATTCAACGATTAAAAGAACATTACCAAAACAAGCTGGATGAATTAAATGGCCAAGTTCAATCAACCCTCCATGAAGCCAAAGAAAAGGGGCATGCGCTTGCATTTGAAATAGAACAAAACGCTCATACCCATGCCAAAAAGATCCTGCAAAAAGCTCAAGAAGACGTTAGTAATGAATTAATTAAAGCAAAAAAGCAGCTGAGAGACGATATTGTCCACCTAACCATTGAAGCGACAAAAAAAATTGTTCCGTTAAGCCTTGATCAAAATAACCAAAAAGAGCTTATCAATGACTTTGTTAGCCAACTGGAGCTAAAGTGAGATTACCATCCGTCGCTTTAAAATATGCCAACGCATTCTTAAAACTTGCAGACAATCAAGACGAGGCAGAAGGCTTGTTACAACAGCTGACTCTCTGGACAATCATTTTAAATCACCCCCCTATCAAAGCCTTCTTTGCTTCGCCACAGTTTCGCCAGGAAAATAAACGGCAAGTTCTCGAAAAAGTTTTCCAACAGCAACAGGTAAAACCGCCCCTAGGATCTTCTATGCTCATCCTATTGAAGAAAAAACGCCTTTTCCTTCTGTCTGAAATCGTAGAGGCCTTCAAAAAAGTGATCTATAAGAAATATGGCATTACTCAAGCGAAATTGGTCACCGCTACACCTTTGGCACCGACCATCAAAGAACAGCTGCTTCAGAAATTAAGCTCTCTTTATCAAAAACCCATTCGACTGGATACGGAAGTCAACCCTCAGCTCATAGGGGGAGGAACTTTAAGTATTGATAGCAAAACAATCGACTTTAGTATAAGAAGTAAAATTAAAGAGTTAAAAAAAGATCTTTTATCTATTGAGGTTGAAAAAAGCCAATGACGTTACATCCGGAAGAAGTTACATGGGCGATCGAAAAAGAAATTCAACAATTTAATGAACCTTTAAAACTAGAGTCGATAGGCTATGTCCTCCAGATCGGTGATGGAATTGCTCGTGTTTGGGGGCTTAATGATGTCATGATGTCTGAAATTGTTGAATTTCCAAATGGCACAGTTGGGATGGTGCTTAATTTAGAAGCAGATAACGTTGGCATTGTCCTTTTTGGCTCAGAAGAAGGGATTAAGGAAGGCGATATCGTCAAACGCACAGGGAAAATTTCTTCAGTCCCAGTAGGTGAACTATTTTTAGGAAGAGTCATTAATCCCCTTGGTCAACCTATTGATGGCAAAGGACCCATTGTCACAGATTTGAACCGGCCCATTGAGTTTCCCGCACCGAGTGTCGTTGAAAGAAAACCCGTGAGTGAGCCCCTGCAAACAGGCATTAAAGCCATTGACGCCATGATCCCTATCGGCAGAGGACAGCGTGAGCTGATTATTGGTGACCGACAAACAGGCAAATCAACACTTATTTTAGATACAATCATTAATCAAAAAAATAAAGGTATGATTTGTATCTATGTAGCTATTGGACAAAAAGCGTCTACAATTTCACGTGTGGTTTCCATGTTAGAAGAGCATGGTGCTATGGAATACACTATTTTCATTGTGGCCTCTTCTTCCGATCCAGCATCGCTTCAGTTTATTGCTCCTTATGCCGCCACTGCTATAGGAGAACATTTTATGTACCAAGGCAAGCATGCGGTTTGTTTTTATGATGATCTTTCTAAGCATGCACAAGCCTACCGACAGTTGTCCTTACTCTTAAGAAGACCTCCAGGAAGAGAAGCTTATCCGGGAGATATTTTTTACATTCACTCAAGACTCCTTGAGCGAGCTGCTAAGCTAAATGATGAAAAAGGGGGCGGTTCGTTAACGGCTATCCCTGTGATTGAAACCCAGGCCAATGATGTTACAACATACATCCCAACGAATGTCATTTCCATTACTGACGGGCAGATCTACCTGGAGCCTGATCTTTTTTATGCGGGTATTAGGCCTGCCATCAACGTGGGGATATCTGCTTCACGAGTGGGAGGGAAAGCACAAACGCATGCGATGAAGAAAATAGCCGGCAGTCTACGCCTAGACTTAGCGCAGTACCGAGAGTTAGCTGCTTTCACACAGTTTGGTTCTGAGCTCGATGAAAACACACAAGCACAGCTTAAAAGAGGCGCTGCAATGGTCGAAGTTTTAAAACAGGATAAGTTCTCACCCTATCCTTTAGAAAATGAAGTGATGATTATCTATGCCGGAACAAGGGGTTACCTTGATCAAATACCTCTCGAAAAAATAAAAGAATTTGAAAAAGTTTTTTTTGAATTCATTCAATCAAAACACCCACGGATCCCTGAAACGATCGCGACTTCGAAAAAATTAGATGAAAGAACCATGACCGAATTAGATCAAGCCCTAGAACAGTTTCAAACTCGTTTTAAAGAAAAGTTTCAATGAGCAACTTAAGAGATATTCGCCAAAGACTGAGGTCTGTAGAAAATATCAAGAAAATCACAGATACAATGGAAAGGGTTGCTGCCGCTCGGCTCAAATACGCTCAGATTCAAGCAGAGCAATCAAGGCCCTATATCACTAAACTGAAAAATATCTTAGAACAAGTATCCGCGACCGGAGTTTCCCACCCCCTATTCGAACCGAGAAAGCAGGTAAAAAAAACAGGCCTTGTGATCTTTTCTTCAGAAAAAGGCCTCTCAGGCTCCTACAATGCTCATATTTTTTCTGCTGCCGATCGGTTTTTGAAAAAGTACGAAAAAGAACAAATTGAGCTTATCTTGCTTGGGCGCAAGGCGATCGACTACTACCGTCGTAAGGACTGGGTTATTCGAGAAGAAAGAACTCATCTTGTCGAACACCGTGATTTACAAAAAATTAAGCATTTCTCAGACCATCTTGTTCACTGGTTCTGCTCAGGGGCTTTAGATGAAATCTGGTTAGTCTATTCCCATTACATTTCAGTTATGAAACGCAAAATTGTAGTGGAGAAATTTTTAAACATCGGCCCTAACCACATTCAAGAAGTCGATACGGCAATGCAGCAAGAAGCTTTTCACTATCTTTTTGAACCTAGTCCCCTAAAGATTCTTTCGGCCATCTTACCAAGATATTGCTTTACTCGGATTGAAACGGCTCTTTACGAAGCCTATGCATCTGAACTTGCGGCTCGTATTATTGCTATGCAAACAGCAAGCAAAAACTCAAAAGATATGATTAATCAACTAACCCTTATTAAAAATAAAACCCGGCAACAAAATATCACTCGAGAAATGATCGAGATTAGTTCTGGCTCTTTAGGCATAAACAAGGATTAACCATGGCAATTGGCAAAATCATTCAAATCATTGGACCTACTTTAGATATTGAATTTCCACCCGATGCTCTCCCCAACATCTTAAGCGCCATTCAAATTCAGGATGAGTCACGCCATATTAATGTAACAGCTGAAGTAGCCATGGATATCGGCGACAATAAGGTTCGATGCATCGCGCTTTCTTCAACAGATGGTCTTGTTAGAGGCATGGATGCCATTGATACTGGGTCGCCTATTACGGTACCTGTTGGCCAAAAAACCCTTGGAAGAATGTTTAACCTTCTCGGCAATCCGATCGATCATTTAGGCGAGGTTAGCTCAGAGCATTCTGCCCCCATTCACCGTCAACCACCAGCCTTCGATGACCAGGCTACACAAATTGCTATTTTTGAAACAGGCATTAAAGTCATCGATTTGATAGGTCCCTTCCCTAAGGGTGGCAAAGTGGGTCTTTTTGGGGGAGCTGGCGTCGGAAAGTCCGTGATCGTGATGGAGTTGATCCGCAATATTTCAGCACAGCATGGTGGATTTTCCGTCTTTTGCGGTGTAGGAGAACGAACAAGAGAGGGAAACGACCTTTGGCTCGAAATGAAGGAGTCAGGCGTCTTAGCTAATACCTGTCTTGTCTTTGGTCAAATGAATGAACCACCAGGAGCTCGTTTACGTGTTGCTTTAACAGGTCTGACAATGGCCGAATATTTCCGGGATCAAAAGCACCAGGATGTTCTTTTCTTTGTTGATAATATCTTTCGATTCGTACAAGCAGGGGCGGAAGTCTCTGCTCTACTTGGTCGCATGCCCTCAGCTGTGGGTTACCAACCGACTTTAGGAACAGAAATTGGCTCACTCCAGGAAAGAATCACTTCCACTAAGTCGGGGTCTATCACCTCTATTCAAGCAATCTATGTTCCCGCCGATGACTATACCGACCCAGCACCTGCCAGCCTTTTTACCCACCTTGATGCAGCAACAACTCTCTCTAGGCAGATTGCGGAATTAGGCATTTACCCAGCTGTCGACCCCTTGACGACAACATCTCGTATTTTAGATCCTCATGTGATAGGTGAGGAACATTATGGAATTGCACGAGAGGTGCAAAAAATTTTACAGCGTTATAAAGACCTCCAAGACATTATTGCTATCTTAGGCATTGATGAGCTGTCCGAAGAAGACAAATTGACGGTTGCCCGCGCTCGTAAAATTAGAAACTTTCTTTCACAACCTCTCTTTGTCGCTGAAACTTTTACAGGAAAACCTGGGAAATATGTCACAAGAAGCCAAACGATCGCGGGATTCAAGAAGATTGTGGATGGTGAAATGGATGAGATCCCTGAGCAAGCCTTTTATATGGTAGGGCCAATTGAAGACGTCTACGAAAAAGCGAAGATGCTAGCCAAGGGTGGCCAGTAATGTTTCATCTTTTTATCGCCACACCTGAAAAAATTCGCTTTACAGGCATGGTTCACTCCTTAATCGCCCCTGGTAGTGAAGGGTATTTTGAAATATTAACAAATCACGTCCCCTTGATCGCTTCTCTGATCATTGGGAAGGTGGCCATTATGGATGAGAATCATCAAAAGTGGTTGTTTGCCATTTCCGGAGGGGTGATTGAAGTGATGCAAAATCAAGTGACGCTTCTCGCCGATACGGCCGAGCTTGCCTCTGAAATTGACACCAAGCGATCACAACAAGTTCTTAGAAATTTAAGAGACTACGTTGATTCGATCGAAGCAATTCCCGCTGATATTAAGTCTACGATTAGGCGAGCAAAGAACCGCCTCCATGTGCATGAAGAATACACGATGTCAAGATAGAGTAACACCACCCTCTTACTCTTCATGGAGGTTTATTTCTTCTCGTTCTAATGAGGATAATTCTGTCTTATCATGGCCTCCCAAGAAGCTGCAGGCCCTTTAGGGAGCCACTCAATACTTTCTTAGGTTATTTCTAACCCTATATACCCTCCTTGTAGGGCTTAGCTCTTTCCCTTTGTCATATAAATCAAGGGACACCTCTTACGATTTGCCTAATTTCTCTAAATTATTTTTTTTACTTCTCGATCGCGACCATGATACTCATTTAGCCCCTTCACAATAATTAAAACATCATTTGCAAAACAGTGTTGTAGACTGACACCGCCTTCTATTTCGTACGGAATGCCTGCATCCAAGTAACGATACATAAAGTGGTTAAGTAAAAGAGCATTGATTTGTTTAGCATTGAGGGAGCGCAACTCATTTTTCTTTTGGTCGTCGTTTACTCCTAAAAACCATTTGATAGAATTACCTGAATCGGTAAATGCGAATTGAGGTCGACAAGCGACGCCTAGCTCAATACTTCCTTCACCCGGATTAACATGAAATCGAACAAACTCGCTTTCATATTTTACTTGAGTGAAATGCTCATATGAGAATGTCTTATCACCAGAAACATTAAATTGAAAGGCCATCAATTCATCTCCAATTGATCAGCTCGCGCATAATGACTGATGTCGCTTTCTACTCGCATAGATTTCTCTCATTAAGTTGTTAATCCTATTTTTCTACAGGATCGAAAAGCTAAATCCCGACACAAATGGTTCTTCATCTTTTATAAGCTCTGCAGGGCTTTGAAGCGGTGGCTCTTCTAACTCTGACAACGCATAAAGAGTACACAACAGGTTAATGTCTCTAGCATCCAGTGTGGTCATTTCTTGATCATACGAGCCAATCTTCCAACCTTCAGTATCAGAGGATCTACAAGCAACTGAAAGTGAAAAAGATCCAAGTCCATCTGTTTCAAATTGAATGTTATCTCCTTTAGCCCACTTATCCACCTGCGCTTGAGCTACCTTTAGCAGGAGATCGCGCGTTCGCTTCTGACGCCCGCATAGAGCATCGATATCTTGAAAAACATGATTTAATAAGAATCGTTCTTCAAGTTTTAATTGACTCACCTTAGTTTTTAAAGCCTGAAGATCAAAATTCTCAGGGATCAGGTTCTCACAATTATCCCCATCAATAATCGCTTGGCATTCACCAAAAGCCATTAAAGAGCCATTGATAACAGAGATCCTTGTTGTGAAAGGAAGATTTTGGTCTTTTTCTACAATAATTCGATACGGTACATCTCGATCAAAGCGAGTCATGAAATAGCTTAGAAGCAAACTACTAATTTGTTCATCGTTTAAGATAGACAGCTCCCTTGCAGAATCCCCCCTGCCTAAGCCCCACTTTCCGTTGCTTACATCGAGGTGAGGAGCAAGGAGAATAGATGAGCTTGCTACACCGAAAAGAAGAAAGCGTCCATCAAGCACATGATCTTTTTGAAAGTGTTGATGAGAAAAAACTTCCTCTTCATGGAGATTAAAATCTTGCTCTAGAATAGAATCTAATTCGCTGAATAACTCTCCTAAAATGATTAGATCCTTTTTGTTGAGTTTGTCAATTGCTTCCTCGGGGACTTCAGGCAAGTCAATGCTTTCTCTCACCTTTGCAATTTCACGTAATTCCCCCTTGGATGTCGAAGCCTGCATTCCTAGGGCTCGATTGGCTACTTTATACACCACGTCACCCTGATACCATGCTTGCCCAACCCAGTGTCGAACTCTTTTAGAACAAAGGGCAATTCCTCCTGATAGTCCGATGACAAGGATCGTTTTGAAGACTAGACGAGATAGGTGATTCGTTTTCTGCCTATAAGCATGATAACGAACACCCTCTTTAGTTTTATCTAACCTGTCATATTTTTCATAACCTGGGGGAATATTTAATATAATTCTCATATAGCAACCATTAATTAATAATTTTAGCTAATAAAACAATCATTTAATTCACGAATATAATTATAATAAATCTAACTTATAAAATGAAAACTTACTGAAATGAGGGGCTTTATAATTATTACATTTTGTGCGTGAAATAAAAATGACTAACCTAAATGACCTTTACTTACCTTATTTTACTCAAATACTAGCCGGAAATCCACACATTCCTATCACGACAATAGGTTGCCACAGAAAGCAAAAAGATTTATAGAGTAGATTTCAAAAGAGTAAAGAAAAGAGTTTCATGCAATTTTACGTTCTCAGCGCCATCCTCTTTCCCATTTTATGTTCGCCTCTTTTCTTCTACATCAACACCTCTCGCCACTTTCGAGAGTATCAAGGTTATTTTTCCGCGTTCATTGCTTTCATTACATTTGGCCTTATTATTCTGGCCGGTGAAACATCTCTATGGAATGTTCCCACCCCTTTTTCTATTCCATGGATTCCTTCTTTAGGTATTAATCTGTCGTTTATTACAGACGGTTTATCGCTTTTTTTCGGTCTATTGATCACCGTTATGGGCGTTTTAGTTAACCTCTATGCCCAGTTTTACATGCCCTCTCACGAACGAGCCCTGGGACGCTTCTACTGCTGTTTAAATTTTTTCATGGGGGCTATGATAGGAGCAGTCTTCTCCATTAATCTCATCGTTTTGTTTCTGTTTTGGGAATTAACCGGATTAGCCTCCTTCCTACTCATCGGCTATTACTATGAAGAAAAAAAAGTGGATAATAGTGCTAAAACCACTCTGTTGATTACTTCTTTAACTAGTTTAGGTTTACTAGTCGGTATCATTCTCATCGGTCAAATGTATGGGACCTATGATTGGATGTTAATCGTCCAAAACGTTGAGCTTTTTAAACAGAATTTTTGGCCCTCCGCGATCATTATCCTCTGCTTTTTGATCGGCATTTTTGGTAAATCGGCGCAATTTCCTTTCTATTTTTGGCTTCCCAAAGCCATGGTCGCCCCCACACCTGTTAGTGCTTATCTACACGCAGCGACAATGGTAAAGTTAGGCATCTTTTTAGTTGCTAGGATGTACCCTCTCTTTGTCACTAATGCGATCTGGTTTCCAACTGTTTCTTCGGTCTGCTTTTTAACGATGTTAATCGGAGCTATTCTTTCTCTTTTAGCACATGACCTAAAAGCGATCCTTGCTTATGCCACAGTGAGCCAGTTGGGTTTTTTTATTGGCTTTTACGGAATGGGCAGCGAATCCGGAGTGCAGTATGACTTTGTGCATATTCTTACGCACGCTCTTTATAAAGGCAGTCTGTTTATGCTTGTAGGCATTGTGCAACATAGTACAGGTATCAGGGATATCAGAAGACTTGGAGGCCTTCTAGATCTGTTGCCCTTCACAACGCTTCTATTTTTTATTTCTACGGCCGCCATGGCTGGCTTACCGGGGACGATAGGTTTTTTGAGCAAAGAGGTGATGTTGGCTGAAGTCATTGAGCTAGTCCAAATCCATTCAGGGGGATGGGTCATCCTTGTCATTCTTTTTACAGCCCTTCTGTTTAAAGTGGCCTTTTCCATCCGCCTTTTTTATTATTTATGTGTCCGACCACGCAAAAAACTAGCCTATGTTTTTCACCCTCCACGTTTAGCCATTCAGATACCTCCAGCCATTTTAAGCGCGGCCGCTTTTGTATTTGGTGTATGGCCCACAGCTCTTAATCAATTAGTCAACTATTTCTATGTCTCAGGTTTGCATTCAGCTGTTGCTCCATCCATTCAACTCTGGCATGGCATCTCTGTCGAGTTACTAATGAGTCTTAGCATCTTTGCTTTAGGAACTCTTCTATTTATCTTCATTGAAAAGACGAGTTGGTACTGGATGAGGTTGCCTGATACTTTCTACCTCGATGCTCTCTATGAAAAGATCGTGCGTTTTTTCCAAAAACTAAGTCAGGTGATTACCGATCTTGTTCATTCGAAACGACCTGATACCCACTTAATTTGGTTTTTTACCTTGCTGCTTGCTTTAACTAGCTGGCAGCTATTTCCTTTAGTAAAAGAACAACCTTTGATGATATTTGGCCCTAACACACCTGTAAGAGCTCTTGCCGGCTCCTCTGTGATCGTCTTTAGCCTATGTGTTATCTTTTTTAAACACACGCTCTCTCAGCTCATCACCCTTTCGATCTCAGGGGTTGCCCTTACATTATATTTCGTTCTCTATGAAGCTCCCGATTTGGCTATGACTCAAGTCTTTGTTGAAGTAGTCACCCTTTTTTTAATTCTTGTGTTTTTAAAAGCGATCAACAATGTTGAGGAGACACCACCCGAAAGGACGAGCCGCCAAATTGTTAAAATTGCCCTCTCCTTAGGGATGGGCACCCTTGCCTTTTTGATTAGCTATCTTTTTAATGCTTTTCCAAGGCCGGAACAGTTGAAAACCTTCTTCTTGCAAAACAGCCTTCCACTTGCTCATGGAACCAATGCCGTCAATACAATCCTTATCGATTTTAGAGGCCTTGATACTTTAGTCGAAATCACTGTTTTAATTATTGCATGCATTGGTTCAATCGGTTTGCTTACGAGAAAACCTCCCTACTATTACGATTTTTCAGGAAGAGAAATGGATTCAATTCCTTCAGAAATATTAAAAAACGTCCTTCCTTTCGTGTTTTTTGTTGTGAACGTTTTTGCTATTTACCTTCTCGTCAGAGGCCATGATCAGCCTGGTGGTGGGTTTGTAGGAGGCTTGTGCAGCGGCGTCGCCGTTATTTTAATCGGGATTGTAACGCCAAATCCCAAACGCAATTATTTCATTCACGTGGATCCTTTACGGCTAACCTTTTTTGGATTATTTTTAGCCATTATAGTAGGTCTTTTAGGACTGTTTAAAGGCGCTTTCCTCTCTCACTACTACATTGATTTAAAACTGCCTGTGATCGGTCGTTTGTCTATTAATACCCCCTTGATTTTTGACACTGGCATTTTTCTAATTGTTGTTGGTATGAGTATTAAAATGGTGTTCTTCTTTAGAAATTTTGTTTCCATCGAGCGACGGCGAGAGGAGGATTCGGAGTGGACTTAACATCTTTGGTGATCGGCATGATGACCGCGTGCGGGACATACCTTATTTTGCAACATCGCTTATCTCAAATGCTGATTGGATTTTTACTTTTTTCTAATGCCGTCAACTTGCTTTTGCTTTCAACGGCGAGAAATCCTGATCATATCGCTCCTCCCATTGTCGATCAAAATCCTGCGCTTGGTTATGTCGACCCTGTCCCCCACGCCTTAATTTTAACGGCCATTGTGATCGGGTTTGCCTTTATCGCTCACCTGGTGATTCTATGCTATCGCCTCTTTCGTCAAACAAAACATGAAGATTTATTTGAAATCTATGAGAGGATGAAATGATCGTTATTTCCTTTCTCTTAATCCCTCTCATGACAGCTCTTATACTCCTATTTATGAGCAATCCTTCACCATGGCGTAAAAAAGCGGCTATTACTTCCACGTTGATGCAGCTGGTGTTGAGTGGTTATGCATTTTATCGCTGCTTTGATGGCAAAATGTTAATTAGCATGATGGGAGGATGGCAGCCTCCTTACGGTATTGTTCTCGTGATCGATCTATTTTCCTCCATGATGCTCTTTGCCTCTTTGCTCGTCTATTTCACTGCCTTGCTTTATAGTGTGTTTGAAGTCAATGAGCTACAAGAACCCTATTTTCGTCTTCCCTTGATTTTCTTTTTACAGGCAGGAACCAATCTTGTCTTAATTACCGGAGATTTCTTTAACCTCTTTGTTGCTTTTGAAATGATGCTAGCCTCGTCTTACGGGATCTTAAGTCTTGAGGCACAGGGTAAAAAAGTAACCAATCTATTGTCCTATGTTTTGATTAATCTTGCCGGTAGCTTCATGTTTCTCTGGGGTGCCGCCATGGTCTATGGTTACACTGGCAATCTTAACATGGCCGCTCTTGCCTCTTTTTTTATGAAACAGGGAGACAGCGCTCTTACATGGGCCTTTGCAATGTTGATGTTTTGTGTGGTTGGTTTAAAAATAGGCATCTTTCCTCTCTACTTCTGGCTCCCCGACAGCTACCCTATCTTGCCCTACTCCATTAATGCATTATTTGGAGGCATCCTGAGTAAAATAGGTATTTATGTCCTTTTGAGGTTATTCTTGACCATCCTACCTCAGGGAATACCTGTCGTCAAAGAGTGGATGGTCATTCTAGCGATTCCCACCATGTTGTTAGGTGTTCTTGGGGCCATTTCAAAGTCGACGATTAAAGAAATACTCTCCTACCACATTATCAGCCAGGTTGGTTATATTGTTTGGGCGGTTGGAATGTTTACACCCCTTTCTTTAACTGCAGCCCTTCTTTTTACCCTTCATAACATGTGGGTAAAAACCTCTCTTTTTCTTTATGCAGGGATTGCTGGTCAATACTTTAAAACGGATGTTCTGCAACGCATGGGCGGCGCTCTTCGCCATCTACCCTGGGCAGGTGTCTTCTTCCTTCTTCAAGCTCTATCTCTTGCCGGACTTCCACCCCTAAGCGGTTTTTGGGGGAAATACCTCATTATAGCAGAAGGGCTAGCGGCTAAACAAACCCTGGCTGTTACTATTGCGGTCCTTACAAGTTGGATGACCTTATTTAGCATGCTTAAAATCTGGATTAGTGCTTTCTGGGGAGAGGGCAACCCCCTTACGCCTGGCACTTACTTGCCATCACTGAAATTCGAAGTCATTGCTGGCTTAGGATTGATTGTATGTTCCTTAGGCTTAGGCTTTGGGATGGAGTATTCCTTTACTATTACCGAACAAGCCATCGCTCAATTAATGAATAAACAAGCTTATATTGAGCAAGTATTCGCTCACTCAAAAATAGGGCTGGGAGATTAAAGATGAAGCCTTTTTTAATCAATCTAGCTTTAGCCTTTGTATGGTTAATGCTAGGAAGTATTACCTTGTGGCGTTTACTGATAGGCTATGCGCTAGGATTTATTATCTTGAGTTTTTTCCCTAATATCCAGGGTAATGAGTGTTATATCAAACGAACGTTTGCTTTCTTTAAGTTTAGCAAAAAGTTTTTCATCGAATTTATAAAGGCCAATTTTTCTGTAGCTAAAATCGTTTTATTCAAACCTAAAAAGGAGTTGATTCCTCGCTTTATCCATTACGATATTTCGCAATTAACAAAGGTTGAAGTTTTGATTTTAAATCAGTGCATTACCTTAACGCCAGGGACCGTCACTGTCCAATTAGCCTCAGATCACTCCTCCCTTTTAATCCACGTTCTTTCGGCGGATTCAGGAGAAGAAGTCAGACATTCCATTAAAAATGATTTAGAAATCCCTCTATTAGAATTTACCAGGTGTTAAATGCCTTTCACTATCTTTTATGCCATGATGACATTGTCTCTACTGCTTGGATTAACTCGTTTAATCTTGGGCCCTAGTTTATTAAATCGCATCATAGCTTTTGATACCGTCGCAGTTGCCATTATTGGAATTATTGTCATTTTTTCTATTGAGCAACGCACTGCCTACTTTCTCGAGCTGATTCTTATCTTTTGTTTGCTAGGCTTTGTCACAACAGTGGCTCTGGTTGATTATTTATTTAGAACGGAGAGGGAGGAAATTCACGATGAGTTGGAATAGTTTACTTAGCTTTTTCTTTCTTTCCTTCGGCTCAGTGTTTATCTTTATTGGTAGTTTGGGTGTTGTAAGCATGCCTGATGTGCTTTGCCGCACTCATGCTTTATCAAAAGCGCTTACACTAGGGTTAATTGCGATGTTAATGGGATTATGGATCAGCTTGGGAACTCAGGTAACCGGCCTGAAGATTTTTCTTTGCGTTGGTTTTTTAATTGCAACGATTCCCCTATCAGGTCATTTAATCGCTTACTACTACTGGTTTCAAACTCATCAAAAAAATAAATGCGTAGGTGCTCCAACGTATCTTTACAAAATCATTTCTTTAGAGAACTGGGCGCTTAGCCAAGAAAAAAACACTGTTCATCTCGCAAAAGAGGATGGAAAATTTATTCATCTAGCAACTGAAGAGCAACTAGGAAAAATAATTCACAAGTTTTGGGCTGATACACCTTCTTATATTATTCTCAAATTAAAGACAGAGCTTTTACTAGGTAACTTAGTTTTGGAAGTCAATCCGGGTGGCCATCGTCAATACTATCATCTTTACCATGGCTCTATCCCCCAAAAAGCCATTGTATCAGTGCAGGTGATTTCTCCTTAGTGCGCTAATCGAGTCCCTTATCGCTTTATCGACCTACAGAAAGGTTGCCAAAAAATTTTTTCTTCCTACCATAACCAGTTAATGGTGAATAAAAAGAAAAAAAACAAAGCACTAAATGCACCTAAAAGAAAATTTTTTTTCTTCCCTCTAGAGCTTCTAGGTAAAATTAAATATTATTTTAATAATAAAAATTATTTAATTGTTGATTTAATTTTATGGCAAAAATAATATCCGATCAAAATTCAGCTGAAATTTGTTTTTTATAGAATTTTATTAAACTTTTTTAAAGGAATTATATTATATCAGTTAGCTCACCTTCCAATTCATTAATGGGAACCCCTTGTGCTTCTCCATTTTCATCACCAGAAACTTCACCAGTTCTAACAAGAAAGAAAGCTAGCGCTTCATGTGAAACTGTGGAAAAAGTAAAAGAACAGAAAAACCAACGTATCGATAGCATCAATGCTGATATTAAAAAGGCGATCAAACCAATACTTACTCAAGCTTGCACTGAGTCTATAAGTACAGGAGTTCCCTTAGCTTGCTCTTCGCTACAAAAACGTAAAGCATTAAAACTTCCATCCTATTTAATCCCTCTTGTCGGTTGTGCGGCAACAGCAAGTACGGAGGCATGTGAGAAATCGGCTGAACATGTGATATCACCTCTTATTGACTGCACCTACGACACTTCTGCAGATTCATTAAAAAAGGCCACGGACAAGGTGATTGATGTTTGTAATAAAAAATATTAAAAAATAAAGGGGGTAATTTATGACAATTTCTACAGAGGGTTCCTTAGCCCTCCCATCATCCAACGTTCATTTAAGTAATCCCCATGTACATCGTAGAACACCACTTATTCGACTACATACTTGGAATATCTTTAACAAGGTCATCAGCTTGCATCTAAAAGGCCACGCATTTATGTATCATGTTGTTGATCAACAAACAGGTGCAGACGAAGGATGGGGCGGATTGGATCATAACCCTGCCATGACGACGAAGGACCGCTCTTTAAAGCTGATAAAAACGCTCCCTATTATCAAAAACAACGATTTAGATTTTGCTCATCCTCATCAATGCCACGAAATAATGCTACTCGGGTATAAGGTCCATCTGTTGCTTCTTGAAACAGATAAGAGTATTTTTTGGAGATTCATAGATGAACCAGCTAACGAGAGTTTTTGCTACCCTTTTGATCCAGCTTCGGTCACGAGCCTTGCATCGCAAAATACCGTGGGCATTTTTAAAAACCCACGTCGGCATTCTCAACGTTTTTTAATTTCAGCTTTATCTGAAAAGCAAATTGGAATTCATTATCAACAGTCGACATTAGATCCTAGAACAATTGACTTAAAATTGCTGCGTGTAAGACCCTTAGAAAGCCGCAGTCGAATCGATCCTCGAGTATCTATTAGTCCCTTTCAATGGGCAGTCACTCTTGTGGCGTACGGAGGATCGGTTGGCCACTGCTCATGTTTATCTAAAGGCAACCATGCACAGCTCATTGTAGAAGGGATTGATGAAGAAGGTAAGCCGTTTGTAAAAATGATTCATCATACAGGACCTCAGGGAGTTAAAGTTGAACCCTTGACGGATAAATCAAAAGTACTTTTTGGGGAACGTTCAATGATTTGGAAAAAACCGGCTTGGAGGGTTCAAAAATTAATCAATCAAGCTAAACAGGATGAGACCCTAGGACCTGCATTAGGTTTCAACATATTTGGGGAAAAGTCTTTCCTATACATTACTAAGGGTGTTCCAGGAGCGCATAATTGTTTTTCTTACTCAAGAGACCGATTAAAGCTAATTGATGTTCATCTAAAAAATGTAGCTTTTGAATGGATAGCAGTGAAAACGAAAAGTTTTACAAAAAAAGCTAAAGCTTTTAAACAACTTACTGCGTCATGCAGTAGACCAGAGAAGGTGTGAAAAGATGGTATTAGATATTGGACAAGCTCTTGCTCAGACAAACTCTTTTGTGGCCTTAGAGCCTCTTGTTAAAGCGGCTTCCCCTAAACTTTCTTTTTGGGGAGCACGAAGAATGACAGTAAGAGGCTATCAGGGAGAACTAAAGATTAACAGTTTGGTCTCTAAAACGTTGGCTTTGAGAGAAGCCAACCCTCATTTTGACCAGGTTGAAAGAGCTGCAGGGAAAAAAATTGCTGCCAAACTGAACCAAATCTATGAGATAAGCGATCGTCAAGTACGTACCGCTAATTTGATCACTAAACTTTTTGCCTATATTCGGATGTTATGGGAACCGGGTGACGAACCTTACGGGGATCGCATGGAGTGGGAGGTGATTGGTATGAATGAAATTTTCGAAAAATACACCCAAGACCAATACGAAAACGTTTTTGGGAAACCTTATCCCTACCCTGGATGCTCATGGATGAGGGTGGACGAAAAAAGTATTTAGTATCACTTTTGCTATCAGCCTTTGACAAGTGTATGTAAAGGCTGCTATTAAAACTTAGAATTTTGATAAAAAAATGTCGTTAGATATTGGACAAGCTCTTGCTCAGACAAACTCTTTTGTGGCCTTAGAGCCTCTTGTTAAAGCAGCTTCCCCCACTAACACCTTATGAGATTTTACAGCTACACTAGCACCCCCTCCCTGAGTGGGAGATCATTCTAGCTAAAACGGCAAAACGCTATAAAAACTTGAGGAAGAGTTCACTAGAGTCAAATGTCATTGCATTGCAGATTTTTGCTATACCAGTGTCCCGGATTTGTTACGAAAGTGTCTATCTCCCCTATTAGAGATGTAGCACGATGAGGGCTTATTAAAATATTCAACGTTTGAAGGGCCACAAAAGCAGGTGAAGTAGATAATGCCAAAACTCCAACAGGAATAGCGATGACCCCTTTCCTAAGGGAGCTACCCATATCTTTTAAAGAAAATTTTTTGTTGTTAAAACAACGTCCAACTGCATTAATTGGCACTAAAGCCAGGTTTTCAATCATCCGTAAAGGAACTGAGCCTATAAACATACTTATCTCTAACACAGCAACCGGGAGCGCTGCAAATCGTCCTGCCTTGGGGTATTTATTTATGCCCTTGTATAGACCGTTAAAAATCGCATATTGAGCTTTATCAACAATTGAAGCTTTCATTTTAAACCTAAATTAAACAATCCTAATGAATCATCTCGATAAAATAATGATGCAAACTTAGTTTTACACGTCCGATTAAATTTCCTAGCCATACACAGAACCACCGGTGATCGCAACAGCCAGTGCTGTAAGGGCCCCTTGCACACTATCAATGGTCGGTTTAACACTGCGAGGATGGGTTAAAATATTTAGTGTCTGACATGCGATTAAAACAGGAGAAATTCCCACCAACACAAGTCCAACAGGAAGAATTTTCGCAGCCTGCGTTAAACAAGTGCGCGCATCTTTGAAACTATACTTTTTGTTACAGCAAGAGCCAACAACATTAATTGGAACTAGAGCAAGGTTGGAGATAAGCTCAAGCGAGATGCCTCCTATCATTGCCGTTACGTCCATCACAGCGATTGGAAGAGCAGCAAATCGACCAATCTCATGGTGTCTCTTTAAGTTTTGATAAAGAGAATTCTGAAAGTTACGCACTTTATCATCATACCCTCTGGCCTTCATTATCTAACCCCCGGTTTTATTTTAAAGATACAACTAAGTTAAACAATTAAATTAAAGATATAATAAAGAAAAAAAACAAAAAAAAAAAACAAATAAAGTCTGGAACAGTTCTCCCATCTAAAACAAATAGTCAAAAAATCTTAAAAAGGTATACTTCTTTTTTATCTCGTCACAACAAGGGCTTAAAAGTGTTTAAATATCTACTACTCAGCATTATGTCTATCTGCTCTCTCCACGGTGAAATTAACGTACTCGCCTTCGCTGGAAGTACTAGGGAAGATTCCTGCAACAAAAAATTGATTGCTGCGGTTACTAAAATTGCGACTCGGCAACAAGCCAACGTCACCGTCGTCGATTTAAGGGACCTCCCCATTCCTTTTTATGATGCCGATCTTGAAGTTAGGGAAGGGATGCCTGAAAACGCCAAAAAACTTTTCAGGTTGATGAAAGATCATCAAATTATTTTTATCGCTTCTCCTAATTATAATGGCTCTTTTTCTGCTATCCTGAAAAATGCTTTAGACTGGGCCTCGCGCAATGAACAGGGACAGCCTTCAAGAGAAGCTTATTTTGGGAAAAAATTTGTTTTGATGAGCGCTTCTCCTGGAAAAGGAGGCGGCGCGCGAGGGTTACGCCATTTAAGAGAGGTAATCCAAACGATGGGAGGTCAAGTCCAAACAGAAGAGTTTTCACTTGCTTCCTGTCACCAAGCTTTTGATGAAGAAGGCAAGTTGAATCAAAAAGACCAATGGAACCGTCTCTGTCAATTCGTTCATCAAGCATTGAGGTAACAATGTTTTTTTCATCTCGACAATCTCTTTACCAAGTGATAAGTGCTGCTTTTTGTGTGATTGTCGTCATTTCTAACATCATTTCAGCAAAAATGGTGCGTCTTCCCTTGTTTGAAGCTTTTGCTATTCCTGCGGGCCTTATCACCTATCCACTCACCTTCTTACTTAGCGATCTTGCAACAGAACTTTTTGGAGAAAAGAAAGCTAAGTCAATGATTTACACCGCTTTTGCCCTGAATGTTCTCAGTTTTGGTATTATCTATGTCGCACTTCAGCTGCCTGCTATTTCAGAACAGGAGCAGACTGCCTTCCAAGCTGTCCTTGGTCTGAGTGGGCTTAGAACTTTCTCATCTCTTGTATCTTTTGTCTCAGCACAAGTCGTCGATGTACAGCTTTATGCCTTGATTAAGCGTTGGACGGGCCCCCACCACCTCTGGCTAAGAAATAATGGCTCTACTCTCACTTCGCAATTAGTCGATACTCTCATGATCGATATCATCTACCTATACTGGGGCCTGGAGATGAGTTTTGAACAAGTTCTCCCTATTATGTGCTTCTCCTACTGCTACAAAGCTTTTTTTAGCATGTTTAACACCCCTATCTTCTATCTCCTCGTTAATATAACAAAAGCTCTCTGGGAGCCTAAAATGGAGGCCCTCAATACCTAAACAGTTTTTTAGAATCTTCAAATGGATTACTTTTCACTAATAAAGCTTTAAGGAATAAAATGGGCTATTTAGAAAAAATCCTGCACGATTCCTTTATTCAGGAAAAATTAAACCCTCTCTATTTATCCGAATTACAATCTATCCAAAAAGAACTAGCTAACCTTCCTTACGCTATTCGAGAAGAAACAGAAGAGAAGATATTATTGTTTACCTTTCGAAAACTTTTAAATCCCTTCTATCGATCAAAATCCCCCGCAGCAGCTAAAGAAATCTTTGTAATTACAACCATTTCTTCTGACGGCATTGGCGATTATATCGCCTTAAATAAACTTGCTCATCTCCTTGCGAAGTTATACCCCCACTTTATCATCAAATTGGCTTATACCTACCAAAGAGAGCTGCCTGAATTACCTACCCATCACGAAGTTTTTTCATTTTTTGATCCTTTTTATCTGATTGAAGCCATTGTAGAAGGGCGTGAGCTGCCTTCTTACCCAGCAGCGGTTAAAACACTCGAACATGAGCTGGCCCAACAGAAAGAAGATGCCAAGCAGCTAGAAGAAAGCTCTCCATTGGCAAGCGAGGCCCTTTTAAAACTTTGCCAAGAGTTAGAAGAGCAATTGAGCCAAGCAAAACAGCTTGCTCACTTGCAAAAAAAAGGAGTACGATTTTATGAAGAGCTAAAAGAATGTGATAGCATTATTCACATTTCCCTCGCTTTAAACACGTTTGAAAATCCACTCTTAAAAGGAAAGTCCCTCTATTTTTCAGAAACAGGCAACTTTCAAGGGATGGATGCAGCCTTAAAGCTCCATTGGTTTAGTATGGGGCTATCCCCTTTTGAAGAAGGTATTTTTCTAAAGGATCACCTCTCATGCTCTTCTTTTTCTGATCAACTACCCTCTCATTTTTATGTCAGTTATATTACTCAGTTATCTGAAGCTAAGCTCACTTACCTTTATTTAATATGTCGGTTGCAAGAGCAGGGGGATATTCACCTTTATCTTTCACCTCTCACACAAATGGAAAAGGAATCCATTAACTTAGAAGAACTTGCCAAGACCGGAATTGCTCATCTACACTATTTGCAAGGTGCAGAAATTAAGCAAGTGATCGACATCAAGGCCTTAGGAAAAAATCTCTATTTACACGAAGATTTACCTATTCCGTTCCGAGAATTCTTACCGCTGTTAAACAACAGTCAATCCCCCGTTGGGTGTACAGGTGATCTATCTCTAAGTGAAGTGATTAGCCGTCAACAAATTCCTTTTTATGAACCTCGCAAACACAAACAAGAAACCCTCGAGGCTCTTTTGAAAATGGCTCAACACTACAAATTAAACTGTGTGGTCGACTATTTGACACTTCTTCAACAGATTCCCTCTGCGCAACCAGAGCTTTTAGCAGAAAAAATCGCTAAGGTGATCAATGGGAATTTATTTGCTGAGTGGAAAATAATTTTAACGACCATTCATTCCTACTATTATTTGGAAGATGCCATCCACGGCCGGCTAAATACCTTTTTCTATCAGATCGATCATCCCGGATGGCGAGAACGAGAAAGGCAACTCATCCTAGGTTTTAAAGAACGTTCTGCGGAAGAGATTTATCGTGAAATCAGAAAAACCGCTTCGTAAAATGCTGACGAAGCGGCCCAATTTGCTTAATAATAGCCATTGTAGTAAGGATAATAGGGGTCATAGGGATAAGATGAGTCATAATAGTACTCATAGGGGTAACCACCATAGTAGTAGGAAGGATAATCGCCAAAATAAACACCACCACCCCAACCATCATATCGACCTCGATCACCATTCCAATGATGATGTCCGTCCCAGTCACCATGATGTCTGTCCCAGTCCCCGTGATGGCCCCAGCCGCCATGATGCCCACCGCCTCCATGACCGCCGCCGTGTCCACCACGAGCAATGAGTTGGTCTTGGTTTGGGGAAGAGGCGCTAGCCGATACCATCGTTAGTGACGCAAAAGCGAGTCCGACAAAGAGGCCTAAAGAGACAAGATGCTTTTTTATCCAATACATAGAACCCCCTTTTATTTAGGAGTGAGGTATTGAGACAAAGAGAAAATCCCTTTAATCAAATTATATTTTCTAAATTTTGTTTAAGTCAATCTCTCAGTTAATTTCTAATACTTAAGGTATTCTTTTAGAAAAGTTTAAAATTTTCTTTAGTTTTAATAAAAAAATAATATCTTAGAAAAAAATAACCAAGGATCTCCATCAATGATGAACTGCTGCCAACATCTGCACTCGCCCTTGACTCTGCACTACCGAGGAAAAAAATATCCTATCGGGAAGAAAAGAACGCTTATTATTCAAGCTGTGGCTGTTGGTATCTTAACCGTAGGTATTGGTGGGGCTCTATTTTTCTATCTTTACTCCGCTCAACAAAAAAGAGAATTACTTGCGCAGCTTAAGAAAAAACAAATCGCCCCAATTGGGGCTTATAAAGCACAAATCAAACCGCCACAAGAACAAATCTCACAGTCCCCCTCTAAACATCAATTTTTAAAAAAATTCAAGGCTCCTCCATATCTTGATGATCATGACCTTCTAAAGAGCAGCGATCTTTTAAGGAGAGAATTTGAGCTGCTCAGGCAGGATGCAAGTTTAGAGAAAATAGAGGCCTGTTTGCCCTACAAGCAAACACGCCATCACTTCCTTGAACAAAATCGGTATCACAATATCTTGCCATGGGAACACACAAGGGTACATCTATCCCCTCAGCCTTTTTTAAACAATACCTATATTAACGCCTCTTGGGTTCGAGGCAAGAAGGCTATTGCAGCCCAAGGCCCGATGGCAAATACAGCTCTAGCATTCTGGTACATGGTTTTTGAACATGATATAAGTCATATTATTATGCTAACTAATACCAGGTCTCCCAAAGGCTATCGTTATTGGCCTAATAAACAGCAAAAAGAAATCACTAGCGAGAATCATTCCCTCCGGTTAACTTCTGAAGAAATGAATCCATTACCCTCCGGTAAAAAACTCTTTTGTCGAACTTTTGATGTTCAATTTGCACAACACTCTAAGTCTATTCGTCATTACCAACTTCCTGGATGGCCTGACTTTGGAGTGATTAGTGCTGAGGACCTGTATGCCATGATTCAATTGATTAATCAACAACAGCCTAATGATCGCCCTTTCCTTGTCCATTGCTCTGCAGGAGTGGGTAGGACGGGGACGTATTTAGCCACCCATTATTTGCTTGCGAAGGAAAGGAAGAATGACCGCCTCGCGCATACGATTGCAAAATTACGCTTAGATCGCCCTCACTTTGTACAAACTCCCCAGCAGTATGAACTAATTGCTCAAACCTTGGCTTTAAATTCACAAAAACGAGATGGACAACTCACATTTCGGCTTCAAAAGCAGCCAGATGGCACTTATACTTGCACGTTGACGCCTTCCACTTACCAACCGGCGAACGTAGATGATGCCAATGAGGTAGCCAGCACAATCATTACAACTAAAAATGAGGTCATCATTAAAATTCCTTTCTCTCACACTGATCCTGATCGAACCTGGATTTACCTTAAAGACAGTATTTTTAGTATTCATTCTTTCCAAATGGTGACCGCAATGACAGACTCTAATGACTCTTTTGACCTCCGTTTACAAACTGAATTGGTCTCTCATGTCATGCTGCCAGCAGCAACGTTACCCAGACAAATAGAAGCAGCAAAAATTGAACTTGAAGACGATCTAATAGCGATTACATTAACTCAATAGGGTTGTCTTTCCTTCTTCGATCCTAACTCTTTGTAAAAAAATTTTTTTAAAATTTTGTTTGCACTAAAAATCACCCTGCATAAAATCCGTTTAGACAAAGCAGGTTATCCCGCTTCTGTCTAGTTCTTGTGAATTTAATTTAATAAAAGGAGTTTTATATGACGATAAGTTCAACACAAAGACTTGCCACACACGATGGTAATAAGGAAATCGTCTACTGTTATGTTGAAGGTATAAAAACGCTTGTCGAAGACTTGCCTTTTGATCAAAAAACCTTATCAGTTGGTATTCTTGAATCTATTCCACCTAACTGTTCCCCTATGGACTTCAAAAGAATTAAAGATCGTCACGCTCTCAGTGTCGCGGAGGTCGTGAGGGGCAGAATCACAACTGTGCGTGTTTCCCAGTGTTGGTTTGAGAGATTTCAAATAAACAATATAGATCAATTCATTACGCCAAAATGTGGTGAAGAAGAAGAGAACGGACCCACTAATGATATGCCTGTTGAATGCCAAGCCTTTTTACAGGAAGAGGAAGGAAAACACATCGTTAAGTGTGGGAGGCTACTAAATAAATTGAACGGCAACAATGCCTATGCAGAACCTCCTAGCACAGTAGATAAGGTAAAAAGCTGGATATTTGGAAGTTAGTGTAGCACCACGGTGCAGGTGCATTCTTGAACTTTACTTAATGGTAATTTTTTTGTTTGCACTAAAGTTACCCTAGACAAAATCAGATGAGATAAAAGTGTTCAAACCTTAATTTTTAATTAATTTAATAAAAGGAGTTTTATATGACGATAAGTCCAACGCAAAAGCTAGACCCAACTCTAAAACTCGTCGTCGAAGTTTCAGAAAATGTGGATATGATTTATTGCTATATTAAGGACGTAAAAATTCTTAGCGGTAAAGATGGAATTAAAAATCTACAAGAGGACAAGCCAGACTTTTCAGCCGCTATCATCGCGTATATCCCACCCACTTGTACAGCTGAAGAGTTTAAAAGGATTAAAAATGAGCATAGGTTCTGTGTTGCGTATAGCAAGAATGATAAGATAACAGATATTTTTGTTCATTCTTTGTGGCAAAAAAGATTTGCAGAACGTGAGGTCACGGATCTCGTTCTTTCTTTTTACAAACCGAATCCGGCAGGGCTAGGTTTTATAGAGGAGTTAGAATTTGATAAGAATAATGTCGAAAGTAAAGTTATTCCTGAACAAGTTTTTAAAATGCGAATGGGTGATTGTGAAAAAGAGCTAAATAAACTGAACGGCCGGACCTCTGGTCTACTAGGATCGTTAACTAGTTCCTTAAAAAGTTTGATAGTCAGAAGGTAATTTTTGATGATAAAATCTCTATAAATTATAATAAAAAGGAAGAAATAGTTAGAATTTGGTGTTTTTATGCCTATAAATATTAATTCGACTGTGCCTTCCTATTTCCCTCAATTTCCTCCAGTTAATGAAAAACTAACTGAGAATGAACAAATTGTAGCGATTGGTGCTTTTGGAAAAAGAGCAATCATGTTGAGGAAGACCTCCGATCCAAGAATAAGCTGTCACTTTGCAATCCTGAATATATCAAACTCCACGATCAAGGTGGATGCTGAGTTCTTGAAATTCATGCAGAAACACAAAATTACACAAATTGCCTATAAAAAAGCCGAAGGAGAAATTGTCTACCTCTCCAATTACAAATTTCAATCTTTAACGGAAAAAGAAGCAGAAGAGCTCAGTAGAGCCGTTAATGCTCTCATCGATTCCTATGCATTACTCCGGGCCAATGAAAGAGAAAAAGAACCTAAGGATAAGAACAAGCCATCCAGTAGAGCGACCACTATGAACGGTCCTATTAAGCCTCAAAACCGCGCGACTCTCGAAAAACCTAAAGTGAATCGCTATATTAAAATCTTTACAATTCTCCTTTCTCAACAAGAGAAGGAGGATAAAGTAAGTGAAGAAAAGGCGATAAAAAGGCACAAGCAAATAGAACAAGAAGAGCAAGATAATCAACAAAGAGAAGAAAAAGTGAAGGAAGACAGCCTTAATTTCGCTTTTAGGCAAGAATTGGTCAAACAAGGCATCGTCAAACGCTCGAAGGAAATTTGACTAACTATCTATTTCTAAGCAGTTTAAAAATGTTGATTTTAGATGCTCAATGAGCAGCTCTTAAAGCTGCTCATGGATAGATGAAGACTACTAGCGTGTCTTATTGATTTCTAACATATTATTGATGGTTCTACCCTCGCCCATCCCTCTTACTTTAGCCGCAATACGGCTCTTCTCAATTTCGCTCTTTACAGTTCCATTTAAAGTAATGCTTCTGGAACTCACTAAAACGCCGATGCTTTTCGCTTGTGGTGATAGCGAATGGTCACTAGCAATCGATTGACGGATTTTTTCCTCCAATAAGCTATCTTGACTTGAGACGTTGTTTGAAAGCGCTTGAATGTTTTCCCGCTTGCTAGTTGAATGACGGTAGGCGTTTTTCTGTTGAGAATGAGTGTACTTCGTATTTGTTTCACTAGCAGCTCGAGAACTCCTACCACTTTGTCCATGAACTTCAAGCTTATTAGTGACACTCTTCACACCTTTTAACTCTTTGATTAAGTTGCTAAGGTCTACTCTTAGCTGTTCGCTCCTCACTTTTCCTAAAAGCCTTACACTACCATCGTCAATATAGATAGTAATAACATTAAGATCCGCCTGAGGAAATTTTTCAGCTATTTGTTGTCTAATTTGAAAGCCTAACCTTCTATCATCATCTGTTGTAAACTTGTCATTGTTATTGCTACGAACAACCTCTTGATTGTTCCGTGTTTTTTTTTGCAAGTAGCTTTGGCTACCTTGCTGGTGGTATTGCATTGGCCCTGGAGTACTTCCTTGAGGTTGTTGTTGTGAAGGATAGGATTGCTGCACGGCACTTCCTTGCGAAAAAGAGGGCTGAGACGAAGAATTCTGAGGACGGCTTTGATAGCTAGATGGTTGGGTCCCATAGTTGTTTGGATTGAAATGGTGAGGAGGATGATCAAATTCCTGCGTTCTAAAATTACTTTCATTATGCGAAGGATAGTAATAACCACTTCCTTGCTGATAATAATCGGCAAAAAGTGTACCTGTGCCAATAACGGAAATAGCAGCTGCTACTAACATGTAATTCTTCATAGGTTTTCCTTTTTGTTAAAAGAGGATCCACTTATTGTCCACCCTACTTTTTAGCTGCTTATCCAATCGGACAGTTTAAACCAAACTTACCACAAAAATCTTAAGCCAGGTGAAGTGTCCGACTTGCTCATCTCTTTAAGTCAACTACCAAGTACAATTTGGGACGAATAGGCAACCCGATTATTTTCTTATCCGCCCCCCTAACTCTTCGCATAAGATTGATTGCTCGTTATACGCAGCGAAAAAGGATTTTTGCTGCAATCAACGGATGTTCATCTCTATGGCTGGTGAGTTGCAGTCGTTATCGCTTTCTATCAGGGCAATTGCCATGATATTAATGATGGTAATTGTTAGGTCGGGCTTATTTCTAAAGCTGTTCTTCTATTCCCCGAATCATGCAGGTCCAAAAATAGCTGTCAAACTATTTTTTTAAAAATTTCTAATTTGTTTTTACAACTAGATTAAATCAACGTTTCTAAAAACAAATTAGCCATGCGCATAGATGTCTGTTGCTAATTAATTTCATCTAATAACAAAAAATCAACTATCTTTTTCAATTTTTAATGTAAAAAAACTCCAATACTGTTTTTTTTGAGCATTTACTTTTTCCAAAAGCTGTGATATAAAAAATCTCGTTTTAAAAGAATCCACTAACGCCTTAAACACCTAAATTTTAAAATCATTATGAGCGATTCACAAGAACCCAAAGCCAAAATCACTCCCATGATGTCTCAGTGGCATGAATGCAAAGCTATTGCGAAGGACGCCGTTTTATTTTTTCGATTGGGTGACTTCTACGAAGCGTTCTATGATGATGCCGTATTGATTGCCAAGGAGCTCGATCTCACACTAACCAAACGGCAAGATATCCCTATGAGTGGCGTCCCTTATCATACTGCTGAAACCTATATCGACCGCTTAGTTTCAAAGGGTTATAAAGTTGCCGTTGCCGAGCAAACAGAGAGTCCTTCTGGCAAAGGACTTGTCAGTAGAGAAGTGAAACGCTTTATCACCCCAGCTACTAATTTTAGCTCCGCTTATCTTTCTGAAAAGGACAACAATTTTTTTGCAAGCATTCACCAAGTAGGCAACTTATTTGGTCTTTCTGTTGCTGACTTAACAACAGGCGAATGCTACGTCATTGAATTTGATGATAGTAAACTGCTTTTAAGCGAACTGTATCGCCTACGACCTCGAGAAATCCTTATTTCTCAAAAATTTCAACAAAAATATTCACCCATTGTTGAAGAAATTAAACTTGGTTTAGGCTGTCTTATCCATACAATCCCCGAGTGGCATTTTGAACATAAACTTTGTTATGATTTCCTAGCCGATCATTTTAAAGTACTCGGTTTAGATGGTTTTGGACTTAAATCGATGGTGGCTGCTATTAACGCAGCAGGAGCTCTGTTGACTTTTCTTAAAGATACTCTATGCCAATGTATTAAGCATTTCACAACCATACAACCTTATTCCTCTCAACAGTTTATGGAGCTTGATCGAGCAACCCTTAGCAACCTTGAAATTATTCATACCCAGCAAGCTCGTAGTAATAAAAACACACTTGTTGCTCTTTTAGACCAAACAATGACGCCAATGGGAGGTCGGGCATTAAGGCGATTACTGGTTCAACCATTGCTGGATGTTCAGAAAATAGAACAGCGGCATACTGCGATCGAGCAATTCCTTAACCACTATGAGACTTCGGAAAAAATTCGCTCTTCTTTAGAAACGGTCAAAGATTTAGAACGTCTGATCATGCGTATCAACACAGGGCACGCAACCCCAAGAGACCTTATTGCTCTTAAAGTTTCTTTAGAACCTCTTGCTTATGTCAAAAACCTTTTAGTTAGCTTTGATCACGAACTCATTCAAGAAGAGACTAACAAAATTAAAGCATCCCCCTCTCTCATTGAAAAAATTTGCCACGCCTTAAACGATGAAGTACCTTTACGCATTTCTGATGGCAATTTATTTAGAGAGGGGTACTGCCAAGAATTAGATGAATTACGAGCCATTAGTCAGGATAGCAAGCTATGGATGAATCGCTACCAAACCCAACTAAGAGAAGTATCCGGCATCAAAACCTTAAAAGTTGGTTATACAAGGGTTTCAGGTTTTTATATTGAAGTGAGCAAAGGACAAACAGAGCGAGTCCCCGACAATTTTGTACGACGCCAAACATTAACGAATGCAGAGCGCTTTATTACCCCAGAATTAAAAAGCTACGAAGAAAAGGTGCTGCGCAGCGAAGAAAAAATCGCTCAGTTAGAGCAAGCTTTATTCCAAGAACTCCTCAACTTTGTCGCCCAATTCTCTCAAGAAATTCTATCGAGCGCTCAGGCCATCGCACTTCTCGATTTCTTATTATCTCTTACTAAGGTGGCAAGAGACAATAATTATTGCAAACCAATCGTCGACAATAGTTCAACCCTTGAGATCAGAGATGGGCGCCATGCCATTATCGAAAGCATGAATCTGAGAGAAAAGTTTGTCTCAAACGATACCTTTTTAAATACGGATAGTCATCGTATGATGTTAATTACTGGTCCAAATATGGCCGGCAAATCGACATATATCCGTCAGGTCGCACTGATTGCCATCATGGCACAGATTGGCTCTTACGTCCCCGCTAAGTTTGCTCACCTTGGTATTATCGATAAGCTATTTACGCGGATAGGAGCTAGCGATGATTTGGCAAGGGGCCAATCAACCTTTATGGTAGAGATGACTGAAACTGCCAATATTTTAAACAACGCTACATCGCGATCATTGGTGATCCTAGATGAAATTGGTCGAGGCACCAGTACCTACGATGGCATTTCATTAGCATGGTCTATCGCCGAGTTCCTTCTTTCCATAGAAGGGAAAAAAGCGAAAACTCTTTTTGCCACCCATTATTTCGAGCTTACCAAGCTCGAAGAAAAAATGTCGGGTGTCCACAATTATTCTGTCGCCGTTCACGAAAGCGGGGATCAAGTCCTTTTTTTACGAAAAATTATTCCTGGTAAAGCTGATCGCAGTTATGGTATTCATGTTGCAAGGTTAGCCGGCCTTCCTCATTGGGTCATTTCAAGAGCGAAAGAGATTTTATTTCATCTTGAAGAAGGATCCAGGAGTGTATCCCCTTTTGAACCCCCTGTTTATAAAAAAACAGTGCAACCAAAAGGTAAATATACTGCTCAAGAATTTCAATTAACTTTTTTTAATGAGTAATATTCGAAAACTATTGACAACTATTTATTAGAATTAATAGAAGGAATTTGTCCAACCAATCAACCTTTAAGGAGGGCAGAATGGACAAAAAGCATCAAACACAGAAAGGTCCTGCTAATCCAGGCCAAAAGAACCAACCACAAAAACAACCTCAGCAACAAAACCCAACGCAAAAGAAACCTGGTTCTAATTGGTAAAATTTTAGAGCGCAACATTGGTTGCGCTCTTTTCTTACAAACCTTAAAGTGAGGGATTTCCTTTGCTCAACGAACCCCACCATCCTCCATATTTACAAGATTCGCACCTTGTTTTTCAGTTTATTTTGTCAGAGTTTATCAAGGCCTCAGAAGAGGCAAGGCGCCTTGAACCCCTGATTGCCCTGTACAAGCAAAAAAATGGGGAAAACCATTGCGAACTTGTGCATTCCCTTACAGGATTAAGCGGCTACTCACACAACCATGGACAAATTTTCCCTTGGACTCATGCCGAAGGCAGTTTAAATAAGCTTACAACATTAATTCATCAATATGTACAATTGAGCGGAGAAAGTAGGGAGGTAAAAGAGATTCAAAATGTTCTCGATAAATCTCTCAAGGAGTCTAAGAAGGCTCTTCACCTACTAAAGGCATCAGAAAAAGACAATTCTTCTGTATATGTTGAGGATATGATAGAACTACATGTTATACAGGCTTTAAAATCCTTCAGAAAGTTAAAAAAGCATCTTTTTCCTCTTCTTAAGCTATTTAGAAATAATGCCAATGTGCTTTTCTTCTTGTTAAAAAACCAGCAGGCATTACGAAATATTTATGGTAAACGTGTGATTGTGCAATTTTTTAAAGAAAATTGCCCAGAAGGGCACACTTCTTTAGAACATTTCCTCCTTGGTGAATACACAAAAAGAGGCTTTTCTCAACTAGCCAAAAATATCAACGATAAAATGTCTGAGCTTACTTTGTGAAAGAAGAGTTACTCCAACTAATCAGCCTCACAGAACTCTACCTCTACGATAATCATTCATTTCCTAAAAAAAGAGAGATGGCTGGTTTAGCCCCCTCGTCCTCACCTATCCCCCCCCCACCTCTTAGTAACCCTGCACCAAAAATTTTACCCAAAGCCCCCCCCCCTCCTCGCTCACAGGAGGTGAAAGAAACGGCTCCATTAGAAGGTGCGAAAGAACCGCAGATCGCTAGGAAAGAAGCGCCGATCATCAAAAACATAGAAAAAGACTACACCGACATTGCCAACATTTTTAGCAAGGAACTGCCCCACGTTAAGTTACACAAAGCCCCTCCTAAAGATGACCTTGCAAAAGCAACGGCATCAGCATGGATGCAAAAACAACCGATGGTTGCTATTGCCATATTTACAAAGAACGAAAAAGAAAAGGTTTTTCTCAGAAATATTGCAGAAAGCCTCTCCCTACGGGACATTGATGTCAAGCTACTGATAGATAATGACATACCTAAATCAGCCAATGAAAACCTTCGATTTCTGTTAACGACTAAAGACTCAATCAAGCTTTCCGAGAAGCTGAATGTCATCTCAAAGGACGGGAAGATCCCTATTTGTCTGATGGAAGAACCCTCAGTATATTTTAACAGCCCTCTTAAGAAAGCTGGTCTTTGGCGCGAGCTTCTTTCCTTATGTTAAGTAGTTAGGTATGTCTATTGCTTCAATCATTCTTGATGTAACGGTTGGTAAACCCCTAGATTATCTTATTCCAGAAGGGCTACAAGGTCGCATCTTTAAGGGAAGCCTAGTCAAGGTTCCCCTAAAGAAGCAGATTAAGTATGGTGCCGTTATTGAAGTGAAAGACACCAGCACGTTCACTTCTTTAAAAGCAATCATTGAGCCTGTTCAAGAGCTCCCTCTTTCTGAAGATTTAATGGCGTTAAGCTTATGGATGTCAGAGCACTATTGCACTTCACTAGAACGCGTGCTCAAAACAATCGTTCCATCTAGCATTCGAGGTAAAGCTCAAACTAAAGAACAGTTTTATGTGAGTCGAGGGAAGACACTTGAAGAATTAACCAATATCAGTGCCAAACTTAGAACCAAAATGCCTGTTCAAGCAGAAATCCTTGACATTTTCCTTAAAACCTCCAAGGGAATGTGGTTATCCGATCTTCTCAAAAAGATCAACAGCCGTTCAGCCGTTCAAAGTCTTGCTGAAAAGGGCCTATTAAAACTAGAGAAATTGGCCATAGAACGTTCACCCTTAAGCAATGCTGAGTTCTTCCCCACCAAACCTAAGCAGCTAACTGACGAACAAGCAGAAGCCTTAAAAAAGATTAATGTAAGTTTAACCGAGCAGCGTTTCGAAACCCACCTGCTATGGGGGATCACAGGTAGTGGTAAAACGGAAGTCTATATGCAAGCCATCAACCATGCTCTTGAATTAGGGCTTGGCTCTATTTTACTCGTCCCGGAAATCTCCTTAACCTCCCAAACCATTGAACGCTTTAAAAGCCGTTTTAGCCAAAACATTGCTATCCTGCATTGTCGTTTAAGCCAAGGCGAACGCTTTGATGAGTGGAACAAAATCGCTAAGGGAGAAGCACGTATTGTCATTGGTGCTCGCTCATCCATTTTTAGCCCTGTCAAAAACTTAGGCTTGATCATTGTCGACGAAGAGCATGACCTATCCTACAAGCAATCTGATCTGATGCCCAGCTACCATGCTCGGGACGTGGCCGTTATGCGAGGTTCTTTAGCTAAAGCAACGGTGGTTTTAGGGAGTGCCACTCCTAGCCTGGAAACCTATTATAATGCAGAGAGAGGCAAGTACACTCTTAGCATCTTAAAAAGCCGAACATTAAAAGCCGAATTGCCGGATGTTTCCATCGTTGATATGCGCCATGAATGGGAGAAGGCTAAAGGGTTTACGCTCTTCTCAGAGCATCTACTCAATGCGATTGAAAAAAACTGGAAGAAAGGAGAACAAACGATCCTTTTTCTCAACCGACGCGGATACCACACATCGCTTTGCTGTCCATCTTGTGGCGAAGCACTTAAATGCTCTGATTGCGACCTAGCTATGACCTATCATTATAAAGAAGATCATCTTGCCTGCCATCTCTGCGGGTTTATTCAAACGCCTCTCCCAACAACCTGCCCCAAATGCCAAGCATTAGCGCCCATGAAATTCAAGGGTGTAGGTACCGAGCAAGTCGAAAGAGCCCTACATGCAATTTTCCCAGAAATCATTACAACAAGGCTTGATCGAGACACGACAAAAACAAAAGGAAGCCATCAAAAAATTTTTAAAGAGTTTAAAACTGGTAAAGCTGATGTCTTAATCGGCACACAGATGGTGGCCAAAGGCCTCCACTTTCCTGAAGTGACTCTTGTTGGTGTTCTCAATTGTGATAGCAGCCTATCCATCCCAGACTTCAGAGCCTCCGAGATTACCTTTCAGCTTATCACACAGGTTGCCGGCAGATCAGGCAGAGGGGTATTAAGCGGAAAAGTCATTTTACAAACGCTCATTCCTGATAATAGTACGATTCTCCATGCTTCAAACCAAGATTATAAGGGTTTTTATGCCGAAGAAATGGAGATAAGAAAGCTATTCGCCTACCCCCCCTTTTCTCATATGGTTAAAATTCGTCTTAGTAGTGAAGATGAGAATCGAGCAAAAAGTGAACTAAATGAACTGCGCCAACAGTTAATAACGCTCATGCCCTCTCAATACGAGTTGACGCCTGTGTTTCCTTCAGGCCATGCTAAAATTAAAAATCAATATCGTTTTCAATTCTTTATCCGAGGACCTGCCATCAAGGTCATGGCCAAAATCTTAAAAAGCCACCTGATCAATCATCGCCTCTCACAGTTTTTTATTGATGTAAGTCCAAGCTCTACCTTCTTCTAGTCATTGATAAAAAAGAATCTATTAGGTTTAAAACTGTTTTTTTGATAAACTATTTCCAAATAAATTTAAGTTAAAGACATCTAATATGCTACCTATTGCCGGACAAAATAAAAAAGCTAAGGCACCTCAGCCATCTGTTAGAGTTGATGAAACATCCAAAGCACCTAACTTTCAATTTTTGGGAAACAAAATCCATTTTATTAGTCTTGGCTGTCCGAGGAATCTGGTTGATAGCGAGGTGATGCTAGGAATTCTTTTACGAGCCGGTTATGAAGTAGCAGAAGAGCTGCCAGAAGCTGATTACATTGTGATCAATACATGTGGATTCTTGGAAGCTTCACGCAATGAATCTTTAGAGACAGTCGATCTTGCTTTGAAAGAACGCAAGAAAGCAGCACGCTTAATTGTTACAGGCTGCATGGTCCAAACACATAGCGAAACATTAAAAGCGCAATATCCCAATATCGATTACTTACTTGGCTCAGGAGACCTTGAAGGCATTCTAGAAGCGGTTCAATCTAAAGATAGCGCAAGTAAAATCACGAATGCTCGAAGCTACCTTGAAGTTGGCGAGGTCCCCAGAAAAATCTCCACGCCTAAGCATTATGCTTACTTAAAAATTGCAGAAGGCTGTCGCAAGCGCTGCGCTTATTGCATTATCCCGGAGATTAAGGGTCCTTTAAAAAGTAAAACCAAAGAACAGGTGCTCAAGGAATTCAATCTCCTTTTAAATCAAGGCGTAAAAGAGATTATCCTGATTGCCCAAGATCTTGGAGATTATGCAAAAGATCGCGGTGCTAAGAAAGTCGATGGCTTAGTGGACTTATTAAAAGAACTCCTCACTGTTGATAAGCCATTTTGGCTAAGGCTACTCTATCTTTACCCAGACGAAATTACAGATGAATTGATCGCCTTAATGAAAAGTGACCCAAGAATTTGCCCTTATCTCGACATGCCAATCCAGCATGTCAGTAATACCATTTTAAAGTCGATGCATCGGGCAACATCAAGAGAACAGATTATCTCAACGATCACAAAGTTAAAGAAAGAGCTCCCTGATGTCTCTATTAGAACCAGCCTCATCGTTGGCTTCCCTGGCGAAACAGAAGAGCAATTTGAAGAGCTAGCCACATTCCTACAAGAATATCCACTCGATAACGTGGGTATTTTTAAATTTTCAAGAGAACCAGGGTCTCATGCTTATGATCTCCCTAACCAAATTGATGAGGAAACAAAAGAACAGCGCTATAAGAAGTTGATGATGGTTCAGCAAAAAGTTTTGAAAGAGCTTTATCATCGCTACAAGGGCAAAGTGATTCCCGTCATCGTAGAGGGCTATCACCCAGAAACCAATTTGCTAATGGTAGGAAGACATCAAGGCCAGTGTCCTGACATTGATGGGCAAGTTTTGATCAATGATGGACGCAAAGTCAAGGCTTTCGGAGAAATCTACAAGGTGAAAATCACTGATATTTCTGACTACGATCTTGTTGGGACAGTGATTTGAACATATGGCAAAAATAAATCATCAGTTAAAGTAAAAATCAAAAAGGTTTTTACATGATGCAATGGTTTGAACAATTTTTGAACGCAAAGCGCGAAACAAAATGGTTTATTTTGAATTGGGCTCTCTATATTATTCTTTTAGTTGTAACGACTTTTTATTGCTATGCTCGCCTCGATTATGTACGAAGCTATAGAGTCAATGAAAACCATTCCAATAATCCTTAACTTTTTTTAATTCATGATTGCAAAACCTGATTATCATCAACAAGATGAGTTTATTACTCGATCGAAAAAACTGGAAGAAATACGAGAATTAGGCATAGATCCCTACCCTCACCATTTTGCTCCGTCAACTACTTCGGAATCCCTTCATCAAAAATATCAAGATGACAGCATTGGAACAAGCGAAGGTGCAGCAGAGGGAAAAACAGAGGAAGTTGTTTTAGCAGGTAGACTTGTTCTTTATAGAGGCATGGGAAAAAATGCTTTTGCTCACCTTCAAGATTCCACAGGCCGTACCCAACTGATGTTTAATCGCGATGCTACGAAAGTCAATAGTTTTACAGGTAATGAAGAGCTCTCTCCTTACAAATTCATCGAAAAAAAACTCGACCTCGGTGACATTATCGGAGTGAAGGGTCATATCTTCCGCACCCATAAAGGAGAACTGACTCTTTTTGTCAAAGAGTTGACGCTTCTTACAAAGACACTCTTACCTCTTGCAGATAAACATGCTGGGTTAGCTGACAAAGAATTAAGATACCGCAAGCGCTGGCTAGATCTTATTTCTAACCACGATGTGCAGAAGACGTTTCTACTACGCAGCAAAATATTGGAGTGGATCCGTTCCTATATGTATGCGCAGCAATTTATAGAAGTTGAAACCCCCGTGCTTCAAAGCATTTATGGAGGTGCGGAAGCTCGGCCTTTTTTAACAAAGCTTAATGCCCTAGATCAAGACATGTTCTTAAGAATTTCTTTAGAAATCCCACTCAAGAAACTGATTGTTGGTGGAATGAACCGGATTTTTGAAATAGGCAAAGTCTTTAGAAATGAAGGGATTGACCGCACCCATAATCCTGAATTCACGATGATCGAGGCTTATGCAGCCTATTTCGACTATCAAGACATGATGCGTCTTGTCGAAAACCTATTTGAAATGATTGCCAAAAAACTAACCGGTGGAGACACAAAAATTAAGATCTTGTCACCGGAAACTAACGAAGAAGTCATTTTAGATATGAAAGCTCCTTGGCCACGACTGACCATGAAAGAAGCCATTTTAAAGTTTGCCAATCTGGACGTAGACCACCTAAGCGACCAAGAGATCAGACAGCTTCTTGAAGGTAGTGGACACGTGGACCTAGAAAAACTAAAAACGCTTTCGCGAGGCCTTCTCATCGCTGCTTTATTCGAGGTAATGGCAGAGCCTTATCTCATCCAACCTCATCATATCATTGATCATCCGATTGAAACAACACCGTTATGCAAATTACATCGCAATCCTGCAGAGAAAGAGCAAGGCATCGTTGAGCGCTTTGAAAGCTTTATTTTGGGAAGCGAAATTTGCAATGCCTATTCAGAACTTAATGACCCACAACTGCAAAGAGAGCTTTTAGAAAAGCAGGCTGAGCGAAGAGATGCTGGAGACGAAGAGGCAAGTCCACTTGATGAAGAGTTTCTTGAAGCAATCTGCCAAGGAATGCCTCCGACAGGTGGAGTTGGCATTGGTATCGATCGTCTTGTGATGATCTTTTCCAACTCTCATTCCATTCGAGATGTTCTTTACTTTCCTTGGATGAAACCTCAGACTAAAGAGGGATAAAAACTTGATTGGCAAAGCCATCGGCTTTGCCTTCTCTAAAAGTCTCCGCCTTCTGGAATCCTATACACTTCTTCTGAAAATTGAACGTTGGTTGGAGGGTCTTTTTCGTGATAGATTTTAGGTGTGTAAGCATTAATATGCACTAGGCGAACACCTCTACTTTCTCGATCTTCTAAATTAGCTAGCAATTCTTTAATACGACCGATAGCCGTTCTTGCTGCCTCTTTGCCCGCTTGATAAAGTTGGCATTTCATCCCATCGTTAAAAGTACCTACAGCACATGTTTTAGGCCTGATGATGACATCTGCATCCTGCGTACACGCATCATTTTGCCAAATAAATGCAATCTCAGCACTTCTCGATACGATTTGGAACAAGTTAGAGGGAAAGCTATGCTGTAGCAACTCGGAAAGATCCACAGCAATAATTAATTCTGCACCTAGGTCCTTAGCAATTTTGACAGGAACAGGGTTAATAGTACCGCCATCTACCAAAATTCTCCCCATATGCTCGCAAGGGACAAACACGAAGGGGATCGAGCATGATGCCTGTACTGCCTTAACAAGGTCGCCTGCACCAATAGGCACGAGTTCACCGGAATAAAGGTCCGTCGCAACGACAATCAGAGGTATTTTTAGCTCTTCAAATGTTTGAGCAGTAAGTGCCGTCTTTAATGCTGTCTTCATCGAAATATCTTGCGATAACCCATAGCGACAACGCCATAAGCTGAAGTTTAACATGGAACTGGAGCGAACATGCCAGACCGCATTTTTAATTTCTTCAATGCAGGGATTATCAGCATAAAGTGCACCAACCATGCTACCAGCACTACAACCAACTATCAGATCGATAGGAATATTTGCAGCTTCTAACTCTTCTAAGACACCAATATGTGCCATTCCTCTAACACCGCCGCTCCCCAGAACAAGAGCCACTTTGATTCTTTCCGGCAACAGGATAGGCGGCAAAGGTTCCGGAATTTCTTGTGGGGTGTAGCAGTGCGTACCACATCCATGAAAACTTAAAGCAACAAACAATAACACTAACGACCTGATGATATTCATAAGCATCAAATTATCTGTCAGATGGTTTTAAAGGCTCTAATGCATCTACTTGATTTAAGGGCAAATTTCTAATTTGTTGCCTTACCCTATCTCTTAAATGTCTGGTTGCTCTTTTCAGTGGGCCAAAACGACCTTCTTCTAAAAGCCTTAAAGCAATATTAAAGTTGTGTTCTGCATTGTTGAGAGCAACCATTGGTGATGGCTGTGAAATATAAGGTGATACGGTATTAGCAATCGTCATGCGTCCTCCAAAATTTGTTTAATCAATGATCTTCCGTTTTGTGTCACAATAATGTCTTCGGGTCCGCGCTTTTTGATAAAGTTAGCTTGCGCTAGCTGGTTACAAATCGTATCAATCCCCTTAGGGTGCAAACCGATTTGCTGACCCACCGTGTAACGGTTCACTTCGTTGTCTTCATCACCAGATGCAAGAGCAGACTCATAGGCAGCAATTAAAAATTTTTCTTCTTTTGTTCGTGCTTGCATAACTCTATTTCTTTTTTAAACGTGCCCCTGTAGGAGCATCTTCTATTAAATAGCCGGATGCTAAAATTTGATCTCTTAATGCATCGGCTAAAGAAAAATTTTTTTCTTTTCTTGCCTGCAAGCGTTTGTCAAAAAGAGTCTGTATTTCTTTGGGGACTCCTAACTCTTCCTGCTCAAAAGATAAGATACCTAAAACTTCATTAAATTGCTTAAGAAGGTTAAGTGTTTGTTCTGCATCGCTTGGACTTACCTTATTTTGATCGCACAGTGAATTCACTTCTCTTACTACATCAAATAGCACTGCAAGCGCACAAGATGTATTAAGATCGTCAGCAAGTGCATCAATAAATTCCTTTTTAGCTTTTTCTAAAACAGGCAATACATAACCACCAACAGCCGGTTCAGTAATCCTCTGCAACCTAAAAATAAAATCCTGAAGCCTACTCAACGAGCTTCTAACAGCATCCAGTCCGGTAAAGGTGAAATTAAGCGGCGTTTTATAGTGAGTCTGAATTAACATGTAGCGAATGTGTAAACCGCTATAACCCTTGTTAAGCAAATCTTTTAAACGATAAACATTACCTAAGCTTTTAGACATCTTTTTGCCATCAACGACTAGATGATCGCAATGCATCCACAACTTCACAAATCGTTTACCTGAGTAAGCTTCAGACTGGGCAATCTCATTTTCATGATGTGGAAACATATTATCTATCCCACCAGCGTGGATATCTAGAGTATCACCAAGAAGACGCATGGCCATCGTTGAACACTCTAAATGCCAACCTGGCCGCCCCTTACCAAAAGGACTTTCCCAGTAAATTGCCCCGTCACGCTCGGGATCGTAAGCCTTCCACAACACGAAGTCTGCAACTGATTCTTTCTCATATTCATCACTAGCGACTCGTTCAGAAGCGCCTGCTTGAAGATCTTCAAGGTGAAGATGAGAAAGGCAACCATACCGTGGAAATTTTTGAATAGCAAAGTAAACACTGCCATCTCCGCCCCTGTAAGCAACCTCTTTATCCAGTAACCCCTGAATCATTTCAATCATTTCTGGTATGTAGTCCGTTGCAGCAGGATAATATTCAACTTTTTCTACATTCAATGTCTTTAGATCATTAAAAAAAGCCTCTTTATACACTTTGGTGTAATCCTCTAAAGAAACATTTTGAGCAATAGCCCCCTTGATGGTCTTATCATCAACATCAGTCAAATTCATGACCTGTGTGACTTGATAACCAAAGAGCTTTAACGTTCGTCTTAGCAAATCCTCAAAAACATAAGCTCTAAAGTTTCCAATGTGAGCATAGTTATACACAGTAGGGCCGCAAGTATAGATTTTTACCCGATTGCCGGAAATGGGCTTAAACAGTTCCTTTTCTCTTGATGCAGTGTTAAATAACGTAATTGGCAATGTTTTGTTTTCCATAGCTCACTTCATTAATAAATATAACGCGATTCTAAAGCACGGTAATTAATTTTACCCGTTCCCATCAAAGGAATATCATCGATTTGTTGTACTGCCGATATCTTAATTAAATTACTATATCCGGCATTTTTCATTGCACTATTCACCTCTTCAAGAGATAGAGGAAACCGCGTAAACAAGAAGATCTTGGGTTTTTCCCCTTCTTGCTCTTTTGCGCAAATAGCCATTGTAGGACCTTCCTGGGAAGTGGGCCACCCCTTCTCCGGTGCCATTTGCAATAAAGCATCCTCAATCGCTGATAGGCTGACCATTTCAGGTCCAATCTTAATAAAACGCTTTAGGCGGCCTGAAATAGTGATGAAACCCTCTTCATCCATCTCACCTAAATCGCCTGTTCGATACCAGGTCTTGCCGTTTACCTCTATAAAAGGAGGTTCTATACCAGGATTTAAATATGCATGGAAGACATTTGGACCTCTAGCAAGGATAAGGCCTTGAGTGTTAGGGCCTAAAATTTCATGCGTCTCCGGGTTAATAATACAGATTTCCACATTATGGATTGGTTGTCCAACACCTTTTTTCTTGCGATCCATGCGATTCATTGTCAGGATAGGTGAACATTCTGTGATCCCATAACCTTCTATCACACAGTCATCTTTGTTAAAACTTCTTAGCATATCAAAAAGTTCAGGAGGCGCTTTTTCTGCTCCGCTCACACAAAAGCGCATCGTCTTTAGCTGTTCTTTGGTCGCTACCTTTAACAAGCCTTTGATAAAGGTGGGCGCTCCACACATGATAGTGATTCGCCATTTAGCAAATCCATCAGCCAACCCTTTACCATCTGTAGGATCTGGATAAAAAGCGACCCTGATACCTGCTAGGATAGGTAGGATACAACTAATCGAAAATCCAAACGTATGGAAAGGTGGTAAAATGCCAAACAAGATATCATCAGAAAAGAGATCGATATCCTGAAGGGCAGCCCGTTGATTTTCAAGAATATTGCGATAGGTTAAGGGAACCCCTTTGGGCATATTCTCGGTACCACTTGTAAACAGAAGAACAGCTTCTGACTCAGGGGTAGCTCCCCTAGGATTCAGGGCCTTTAATATGGAACTTGTGCTCTTTTTAGATAGGAAAAAAGCCTTTAGTTTTTCTTTTAAGCCAAACTCCCTTCTCAAGTCTTCAAGCATCACAAGAGAATCCTCAATGGGTGAGAGCTCCACACCTTCTAAGCGGTCAATAAAAGACCAGGATGAAAGCACTGTTTGAACACCCGAAAGCTTCACCACAGTTTCTAAGTGACGAGGGCCTACAGTCCAATTGACCATCACAGGAATCTTACCCGCTAGTTGACAGGCCAAAATGCACACGATCGCCCCCACACTTGCAGGTAATAAGATACCTATATGTTCACCGGGAAGCTTTTTTAGATAGGAAGCTAAAATAATTGATCGGAGCCTTAGATCTTTATACGTTAAGATACCTAACCTCCCGTCACCACAGATCACTTGATCTTTTAGTCTGTCGCTGATATTAAGGAAAACTTCAGGGATCGTCTCACCTTCTGCCATGTTAGTTTTAACATGGGGAAGAGGCTTATACCACTTAGATAGGTCATGAACATCGTCTTTGACAGGTTCTTTACAAACAATTTGCTTGGCTGCAATACCCATCACTCTTCCAACGGTTGTTAGCTCGTTAACGGGAACCGAGGGAATGTCGAATTGCTCATGAAGGTAAACAGCCAATTCAGCTGTGTCTAAAGAATCTAGCCCTAAGTCATTACTAATCGATAATTCAGGCGTGATCGTCGATGGAACACGATCTGTCATTAAGGCTATCTTAGCAATAATTTTTTCTTTAATCCCCTTTGGAATTTTAGAAACGTCTTCTTTACGGCTTGGCTGATCAGGTTTAATAGGATGGGCCATCGGAATTTCCCGGTTCCAAAAACTATAAGGCACAAGAACAAGCGAGTCACCCGGATACTGACCAATTTGTGAGGTTAAGCCATCGGGCAAGTTATACCATTTTTCTAGATACTGGTTTAGCTCAAGGCGCGAGCTTTGATAGGGAAAGTCTGCGGGTGCTGGAACAAGTTCAATCGTGATCTCCCTTCTTGGGGTAAAAAAAATAAGATTTTTAAAAACCTGTTTTATGCCCCACCAAATCGTCGGAAACATGAGCGGTTTTGATACCGACTGCGCCCTAGAAAATTTGCTTCCCCACAAGCCTTTGATCCTCACTAAGACAACATTCACCTCTGGAGCTTCACTCAAAATACGGTGAACACCCGAAGCCCCGCCGATCGACTCGTAAGCAGATGCTTTGATGCGCCCGGCAGGATAGATCAAAAAATTTTCCTTGTGGTGTAGCCCTTCTATCACACTCTGAATCACTTTTTCGCTTTTTTTTCGTTTTAGGCTGTTGCTGGAAATATCAAAATCAGGAATAGGTAATGCGTTCATAAAGCGCATCACACGATTAACTACCGGGTAATAATACATGTACTCAACGATCATCGGTCTGATCTGAAACTTAGGCAAAATGGCCAAGGCAATCGCACAGGGATCAACAAAAATAGCGGGATGGTTAGGAAGAAATAAAATCCCTCCAGGGCGATTTAACGTTTGGGCATTTAGATGCTCTAACCCTTTTACTTTAATCCGGTAGCGAAACCAAAGTGCCGCCCGAATAAAAAAGGAAATAAAAAACACTGTGATGCTTCTTAGCATGCATAACCTCATTGTTTAAACTAAAGCTATCAACCTTAAATTTTTTAGCTGACATAAAAAGGCTTTATCAAAATTTTAATTTTATCAGACTTGTCAACTCTTTCTCATATTGTGTTTTAAGCAAGTATCTTTACTTAAAGAGGAGACTTATGAAAATTTTAATGGCTATACCGTTGACCTAATTATAAGAGGATTTTTCCAGTAACATTTTCCGTTATTGACGGCCATATTGTCAATCTTAAAGAAACTTCCTCAAAGTAATTATAAGACACACATTGTCTCCGATTTGATTAACGCTCATGTCTACATTGAAAGAAGGAGGGAGATGCCGTTTAAAAGTTTGACGTAAAAAAGAAAAATAAAGAATAATAATTATATAATTTAGATTTTGGGAGTTTTATATGTTTAGCTGTTTTCCCTCATTTAATTATTATGGACTGATAACAAGCCCCGATAGTGACTCCTCTTCAAATTCTCGTAAGCAAGGCCTTTTTGATCCAAGGTTCACGGATGAAGTGATACAAAAAATTTTTTCTTTTCTCCCCCCTCGCGATCTTTGTAACGCTGGACAAGCTTGCCGAAAGTGGCAGCAAATAAGCAAAAGCGATCCATTATGGGCGAAGCTTTGTCAAACCCATTACCCTGATTTATCATCGGTTGAAAATAAACAAAATTTAAAAGAATTATTTGCGCTCTTCTATGAAGGCGAGAAGCGGTTTGAAAATTTGCGAAAGCAACTTGAGCCATTTAAACATGACTACACGAGGTACGTCCCATTTCCAATCCAGGGAATGTCTCGCACTAAAGAGGAGGGGTATCCTTTTCTCTTAAATGCATAATAAAGATAAAGATTGCTTAGAACGGCTTGATCTTTGCTGACTGTGTTAGCCTTTTTATTCATTTTATTTTAAATAATCTCAATTTAATGCCAAGTTCACTGAAGCATAGGCTTAAAAGGCTTACTTCTGTTTTTTCTTTATAGGAGAAGAACTGCGTGGGGTTTATTAAGGCTCGGGCAACAATTAGCCAATCCTACTATGAAGTTACTCAGAAATTCCAAAGGCTTCGATAGCGATAATGCTCTATCTAACAGCTACCTTTTAAAAGTTTGTTAACGCATTCAGTAATAGCCCTTTTTTACAACATCAATTTATCCATTAATGACATTAATTTGAGAGCACATTTTTTGAAGTCTTTGATAGAAATCGTCAACTAGTCAAAACAATTCGACAATCGCAAGCTCATCCATTGTTAGGCTTTTTTTATTAGCGTTGTTTGGAGAAAAACAAAATTTCTAACAGAAAGAAAGCCTTTTTCAATAAATCTTAAATATAGCAAAAAGAAAGCAGGCTTACGTTTAAATTGGCGTTAAAATAAAGTAGAAACTCCTTAGCTTTTCTGTTGAGCGCAGTAGGTTATGAGGCTATGCATTCTCCCTGATTAGAAGGCGATTCCTCTTTCAAATCCATTAATCTTCCCAATGTTGTGGTATTAAGCTCGAAAAAAGCGACAGCATCCCGATTTGTTGTCACCCCCCTCTCCTTCATGTCCTTCCAAATGGCAGAGAATAGTTTACTAAATATTTTGCTAAGAGAATCCCAATCTGCTTTTCTGATCTGTTTTATGCCCCCTTTAAAATCGAGTCTTTTTGCTTCGAGCGGTTCAAGTGACTGTTTTGATTTTTCATTTAGTTGTTTTAATTCTTCTTTGGATTCTTTTTTACTATCGTCGCGAAGATGATCAGGAAGAGGGGCTGTTAGAGGGAGAATATCTTCTGGTAAAGGAGCTTCCAATATTACATACTCTGCTGAGTTGAATGGATCCTTCAAACGTTTAAGAGCTCTAAGGCCCTCTTCCACCTCATGCTTGCCTTTCATATCAGGAGACTCTTCAACGCTTAGATGAAGCCTTCCTGCCACTACAATGACTTTTTCATGGGTCTTTATCTCTTCTAAGATACCCTCCACCATGGTCTCATTTCTTGCTTTTGTGGATAGGAGAGCCAAACGATCTGCCAAATGGCCAAGCGTTTGATAATACGAAAAAATAACCTTGAGAAAAGACAATTCTGTTGTTGTTGAAAGTTGCTCTATAAAGTTCAAAATGCGCTTTTTCAACATATCCAATTCTTCTAAGCTTTTTTCAAAATCAGGAAAGGACTTTGAAATACTTGTAGTTTCATACAGGTTTACTAATTTTTTCTGCAGATTTATTACTAAGATGCCCATCGCGCTTAAATTTTTAGGGGAAGGGTCTTTTAGGTAATCTTGTAAACTTTGGCTTAGGCCCAGATTAATTGGTTCAATGATTTGTGAAAAAAACATATGGAGCACCTCTTTTTCAGAGGATGTATCCCAACACAAAATTGTTATCTTGTCTTTTTTTTGATTGAGGAGATCTTTATGTAAATACTGCTGGTGGGCCGCCTCTCCTTCTACTAAAAGAGCTAGCGTTCCTTCATGCCCAAGAGCAATGTCAGTGATAAGCGCGCTAATCAATCCTAATCTGCTTCCATGAGTTTCTCCAATTATAATAACGCTTGCTCTCCTTAATTTCTCCTTTAATTCTGAGTCTGGTGCTGTTGGAGGATAATGCTTGACTACCCTAATTTCTGGAAAGTAGGCTCTTTGATTGGTCTCAAGAAAGGGGTCTTGATAATTGGGGCCCATTGTCTCATCCTGATAGAAATAATGAATTATTAATTTAAAATTATAACATTTAATTAATGTAGTTTGCAAATAAACAAACTGACAATAAACTTTACATCTAAATAAAAAGAAAAGATATTGGGAGTGGTTTTGCGATCGATTGTTATAGATTCACTAGGGAATAATTGTGTTAAAAAAATATCTCCCTTCATCATTTTGACCTTCCAGTATTAGCAAATGCTTATTTCAGAAAATCAATTTTTAATACTGCGAGGACCTTTTTTCTACCTCATAAGAAGAGTAGGACGAATTACTGACGCTGGCATTGTCGCGATAGAGAATAAAAGTAGATGACACTGGCGCAAGACATTGTTTTTACAGAGAGTAAAAGCCGCATTAATTTTCCTCGGATATTATACAGGAACAACCCCGATACCTTGTCAATGAAGATACAGGAGAGCATGAAGCATCTCATTGGTTACTACAAGGCCATGGCTGATCTATAAACCCAGTAGAATGGGATACAAGAATTAAAGTTTTTTTCCCTTTTCACATCTCTGCAGATCCTTTAAAAGTTCACAATTTGTCGCAGTTTTCAGAGAGGAAAATAGCTTTCTATATTTTTTTCAATGGTTATAAAAATTGCTTCGCATTTTTTTCTTTTTTAAATGCATGCCTCATTTTTTAGCAGCACAAATTCTTTTTGCAAGTATAGAGACTCTCTACCTCTCATGACTTTCTAGAAAAAAAATATGCAAAAAGAGAAGAAACAGCAGGATCTAACCAAAAAGAGGATTTTTGAGTACACCGCTATACAGGTTTCCTAGATGGTTTGAAATTTTTTTCTTGGAGAGATCTTATAACAAGCTAAAAAGCAATCATCTCAAAACGGATCGCTTTTTATCTAAATAACGATCACGTTACCGTTGAGCCTTTTATTTTTTTAAATTAAGGAAATAAAAAACAATGTGGTGCTTCCTAGCATGCATAACCTCATTGTTTAAACTAAAGCTATCAACCTTAAATTTTTTAGCTGACATAAAAAGGCTTTATCAAAATTTTAATTTTATCAGACTTGTCAACTCTTTCTCATATTTTTTTAAGCAAGTATCCTTACTTAAAGAGGAGGTTTATGAAAATTTTAATGGTTATAGCGTTGACCTACTTATAAGAGGATTTTTTCCATTATCATTCTCGGTTATTGCCGGCCATATTGTCAATCTTAAAGAAACTCCTCAAAGTAATTATAAGACCTACATTGTCTCTGAGCTTATCGACGTTCATGTCCGCATCGAAAGAACGAGCAGATGAGGTATTTAATTCGAGAAGATCTGAAGCAAAATGACGAGGTTTTACACCCCTTACTCAAAAGCCATCCTAATATGACGATGCTCTGTAGCCCATGATAGGCATCCTAACGATTCGTGGGCCCATCAACAGCTAATCAAAAGATCGTCCGAAGCGGATATCTGCTTTTCAACTTTTTCTCAGCAGTCTGTTTAAACTCTATGATCCGTTATGACTTTAACTTAGCCTTCTCCAAGAAGAAGATTCTACGGACTTTGTCCTCCTAGAAATTAAATCATTTTTATTTCCTTACAGGTCCTGAGTATTCCTTTCTTGTACTTAAGATTTTTCCTTTTATATAATGATAAGTTTTTTAAACCTTAAGAGGGGATAGAATGTTTCCTTGTATTCGAGATTTTTCTGAAAGTTACTTCTACCGGGGTGTCAACTTGCCCGATGGGTTCCCTTCCCCATCCTCAATATGCCATCGAATTACCCACCTTTGTAAGGTGTCTAGTGTATTCACTCAAGAAGAATGCAGAGAATTTTCAAAAGCTATCCGAGCATCAAAGGTTGTCACATCTATTGCTCAACGCAAAGGGGGAAGAAGGGACTTTTATATTGCTCCCGCTGTTAACCATTTCGAAGTAAAATTTAAAGAAGGAACAGTCCAAGAAAACCTAATCACTAGCCCGAGGTATACTCAGCTATCTTCAGACATCAAAAAAATTGTCCTTCTAGCGATGGAACGATTAGCTAAAGAATTAAATTGGGAGAACACCACGCGTCATCTTGCTTGTTATGCGGTTGAGTACCATGTGACCCACGGTGCCGACGAACCGCTAATATGGCATAACGATGGCTGGGCTTCAGAGGCTGAATATTCTTTTGTTATTCTCCTAAGTGATCCTAATGACATTGAAAAAGGCTGGAGCGGAGGTGATTTACTTTATACAGCTGCACGAGTTTTTGAATTAGCTAGATTAGATGACAAAGCAAGGAAAAAATTAGATGATCTTTCCGATGCTACAAAAGGAGAGGCCAAAAACGATCCTAGCTTTCCCATATGGAAAATTTCTCCTACTTATGGTGATGGCATTTTATTTGGTAACAAAGGAATGCGGCACAAGATAACCGCCATGTCACCTCAAAAAAATGAAGGAAGTCGAATGGTACTAACCGTTTTTGATTTTGGCTCTGCCCTTGAATCTGCTTAAGGCTTGTTTTATCAAAAATTTTTAAAGGCCAAGGTCACGCCTGGCCGCTGCTTCACTACCATTGTTTGAATAAAGCATCAAAAAAGCTAAAATAGACCCGAAGAGTTCTTTTAACCTTTTTTCCCCTTGTCTGCTTAGTCATGCTGCAGCTTAGATTAAGCCTTTGCTATCTAGAAGCTATCTCTTACAAAGGAGAAGTTAGGAAAATTTCATTTCCATCTGTTGGAATTGCCTCATCAGATCGCGAAACTTGGCCGCTTCTTCGAAGTCCATTTTTTTAGCCGCTTCCTTCATCTGTCTTTCATAGAATCTGATCTTTTTCTCGATCTCGTCAACGGAGAAATGTTCTTTTTCCCCCAAAAGCTTAAATTCATCTTTGGTAGGCGCTGTAAGCTCTTCATTTTCTTCCTCAACAAGGGGTGAAATTTCTCTTTTAACCGTCTTAGGTGTAATGCCATGCTCTTGGTTGTAACGCTGCTGCAACAGTCGTCGCTGCTCAGTCACTTCTAGAGTGTATTGGATGGCTTTTGTTCGATGATCGGCATACATAATCACGCGGCCTTCTGAATTTCTTGCTGCTCTTCCACAGGTTTGGATTAAAGAGGTTTCGCTTCGTAAAAATCCCTCTTTATCCGCATCTAAAATAGCGACCAACGCAACTTCAGGAATATCTAATCCTTCTCTCAACAAGTTTATGCCAACTAAAACATCAAATCCCCCTGACCTTAGATCTTGGATAATCTGCATTCTTTCCAATGTGTCGATATCTGAGTGAAGGTATTTGGCTTTGACATCTAATTCAAGTAGGTAGTTTGTTAGCTCTTCTGCTAATCTTTTTGTTAGCGTCGTGACGAGGACGCGCGCCCCTGTTTGAACCGTTTTGCGAATTTCTTCTAGGCAATCATCCACCTGATTAAAAGCAGGTCTTAATTCAATCATTGGATCCAAAAGGCCTGTTGGGCGAATCACTTGCTCAATTACTTCTCCACCGGATTCATGCACTTCCCAAGCACCTGGAGTTGCCGAAACATAGACAACCTGATTGAGACGCTCATAGGTTTCTTCAAAACGAAGTGGCCTATTATCATAAGCAGAGGGCAGCCTAAAACCAAATTCAACTAAAGCATCTTTTCTCGCGCGATCACCATTATACATGGCACGCAACTGAGGAATCGTCTGGTGAGATTCATCGATGATCGTTAGAAAGTTTTTGGGAAAATAGTCAATGAGACACGGTGGCGGATCACCCGGTGCTCTAAGACTAAAGTGACGTGAATAGTTTTCAATCCCTTTGCAAAAACCAATCTCTTTAATCATTTCGAGATCATATTGAGTTCGCTGCTGAATTCTTTGTGTTTCGATATACCGTTTTTCTTTTTCGAAAAACTCAACACGAGAAGCAAGCTCTGTTTTAATTGTCTCAATCGCATGAAGACGAACCTCTTCGGGCGTGACGTGGTGAGAACTAGGATAGATGGTAATCGATTCTAAACGTTGCCTCACCTTAGCTGTCAACGGATCGATTTCAGAAATACGCTCAATTTCATCCCCAAAAAATTCGACCCGAATTGCCAAATCCTCTTCATATGCCGGGAAAATTTCTAGGACATCCCCACGTACTCTAAAGGTGGCGCGAGAAAAATCAAAATCATTGCGTTTATACTGCATCTCCACTAAATGAATGAGCACATCATCGCGTCTACGTTCATCACCCACATGAAGGGTTAAATTCATTCCACGATAGTATTCAGGAGAACCTAAGCCATAGATACAAGAAACTGAAGCTACAATCAACACATCATCACGTTCTAGCAATGAACGTGTCGCACTCAATCTCATCTTGTCAATGCGATCGTTAATCGCTAAGTCCTTTTCAATGTAGGTGTCGGTACGCGCAATATAAGCCTCAGGTTGATAGTAATCATAGTACGAGACAAAATACTCAACCGCATTATCGGGAAAAAACGATTTGAATTCTTGGTACAGCTGAGCTGCTAGCGTTTTGTTATGGGCAATCACAAGGGTTGGTTTTTGCACTTTTTGAATGACATTAGCCATGGTGAAAGTTTTGCCAGAACCGGTGATCCCTAGCAAAACTTGCGCTTTTTTCCCGGCAAGAACCCTCTCAGAGAGGGCGTCGATCGCTTTAGGCTGGTCTCCTTGCGGTGTCAGACTGCTCTTTAATTTAAACATCTCTTGCTATTCTAGAAATTTTATTCCAAGTCCCGCTTAATCCCATGGCACTCTTCATTTCTTTTGCCGTCTGGTTGGAAATTTCCATCATCTTTTTGGTCCCTTCAAAAATAATTTTTTCAACCAGCCCCTTTTCTTCGGCATACCTTTTTCTCTTTTCACGTATTGGCGCTAAGAAACGATTAAGAGCAGCGGCGAGTAAACCTTTAACCTCTACATCGCCTACCTTTCCCTCACGGTAACGTTTCTTTAGATCCTCAACTTCTGCTTTATTCTCATTGAAAATATCATGATAAATGAAAACCGGATTCCCTTCAACGGATCCAGGTATATGAGCATGAATACGTTGCGGATCTGTGTACATCGATTTGACTTTCTTTTCAACCGTTTTCTCATCATCGGACAAGTAGATCGCATTATTTGCCGACTTACTCATTTTACCTTTACCATCCGTTCCAACTAGCGTTGGGAAAGAGCTGAGCATAACCTCTGGCTGAGGGAAAACTTCTCCGTAGAGCTGATTGAATTTTCGGGCAATGTCACGGCACAACTCGATATGAGCTTCATTATCTTTACCTACCGGAACCACATTTGCTTTCGCCATTAAAATGTCTGCTGACATCAAGACAGGGTAACCGACAAGGCCGAACGGCACAGCGTCTGGATCCATATGTGCATTTTTTGCCATTTCTTTGATGCTAGGCAATCCTGAAAGGCGATTCAAGGAAATAAGCATTTCGAAAATCAGGTTCATTTCGTAAACAGCAGGACAAGCAGATTGGAGATAAATGGTTGACTTTTGAGGATCAATCCCACAAGCAAGGTAGTCGAGAACCATCTCATAAATATTTTGCCTTACTTTTAAAATATCTTCTTTAGCTGGCTTTGTTGTTAGGATATGAAGGTCTGAAATGATAAAAAAACATTCATATTGATCCTGCAAAACCACACGGTTTTTTATTGAACCGACGTAATGGCCAAGATGGAGAAGACCGGTTGGGCGATCACCCGTTAAAATTCGTTTTTTTTCCATAGTCACGTTGCTACATTGATAAGATTAAATTTGATCATCACTTCTAGTAAAATAAGCATAAGAGATAGCAGAATTGAAATCATAAGTAAAAGTTGGCCACCTGGTGCTTGAAAACGCGATTGATCCTTAAAACGCTCACGACCACATAGCACCATCAATCCTGGCATAAGCCCAAGTAAAAGAATTACTCCGAAGGTCCCCGCGTAATCTAAAGCCACTAAAAAGGCTCTGGGATTACTGAAAGCAAAGGCAATGGGGGGCCCAAAGGTGAGTGAGCAAATAATGCCTTTTCCTAAAGGCGTCTTTTTGATTTTGAAACCATCGGCTAGAAAGTCAGCCAAACTCAAAGAAACGCCAAGAAAAGAGGTCATGATGGCAAAAAAAGCTAAAAATCTTGCCGTCAGAGCTAACTGCGAATGTTCCAGAAGATCTGAAAGAATCTGCGCCCCGTTAGCTCCCTTTTTAAAACCCTCGCTTAGCAAGGAAAGCGGCACAATCCCTAAAACAACAAATTCCCAAACCAAATAAACAACCAAAGGGATTAAACTGCCAATAACAATCACTTTCTTGAGTTTTCTTACATCATGGTCAAGGTAGGCGGATAGGCTAGGTATGATGATATGGAAGCCAAAGGAAGCAGCGACGACTGACACGCCTGCCAATAACTTAGAGGGATCCAGATGCCCAATAAGCCTTGTCTCAATGTATGGGTAGGATAAAGTGACCATCAGTAAATAGGAAACTGCCAGGCAGATCATTAAAAAGCGGTTCAAGTAATCAACAGACCTTATTCCCTGATAAATGAGGTAAATGAAGATAAGCAATAAAGGCAAAGCCCCTAAATTGCTTGGCAACGTGATACCGAATACGCTATGGATAAAGTCAACAACGATGGGGCCACAACCCGCTAAGTAAGCTGTTGTCAAGGCATACAATAAAAAAAGGTAGACCAGCCAGCTTGCTATGTAACCTGGTGTTCCTAAAGTTGCACGTGCCATCGTAATCATGTTGGCGGCTCTATTCTCCATCCATAAGTTCACCTCTAACGTCAATAGTGCCGTGTAGGTCATGTATGCCCAAAAAAGTAAAAACAAAACCGTCGATGGGATCAAGCCCGCAAATCCAGTGACCACAGGAAGAGCTAACATGCCAGCTCCTATGGTTGTGCCGGCCACAAGAAGGATCCCTCCAATAAAGCGATTCATATTAGGCACCCCACTCAATTTTAAGTTGCATCGCAAAGATAAATAGAGCGAAAAGGCCTAAAACAATCAACATCGATTTGCCCCCTGGAAGCTGCTCTTGTTCATGTGAACGATCATAGTAGCGCCCCTTCCAGACCATCATGACAGGCAACATACCAAACAAAATCACAGCCCCGAACGCGCCAGCATAATTTAACGCCGTTAGAAAGATTTTTGGATAAAGAAAAGAGAAAAACAAAGGAGGTAACAAGACGAAAAGGCAACCTACTGCCCGGCTTGAATGAGCGGGTTTTAAACGCATGCCATCGATTAAAAAATCGACAAAACTCATCGCGACGGTTAGAAGAGAAGTCACAATGGCAAAAAAGGAAAAAACACGCATCGCATAAAGAGCAAATTGAGAGTCGCCACCGTTCTGGAACAAATCCGTGACCATGCATCCCATCTTAATAGCCTGGACATTGTCACTATTAAAGGGCACTGTGCCTAGAAAAACGAGTTCCCATATGAGATAAACCAAGAGTGGAATAAAGCTACCCAAGAGAATAGCGATTTTTAAAGACTTGATGTTCCCCCTTAGGTAGCTATTGAGGCTAGGGATTAAGTTGTGATAGCCAAAGGAGATGATCATTGATGGTAAAATAGGTAAAGCAAACTTCCAATCTACATGGCTAAGATGTCTGTTTGAAATCGCCGGCAATCCTAATGCAATGAGAAAAAGATAGCCCCCCCCTAATCCTAAAATAAAAATGCGATTGAGAACGTCAACTTGCTTGGTGCCCTGATAAATCACAGCTCCAAACAGAACAATGGCTAGAATGCTACCTAACACTCGTGGAATAAAAAAAATTTCTTCCATTAATGCCCCCGTGCCGCAGATATACGCCAAGATAAGGCAATAGAATAGAAAGGCAAATAGAATGGCCACACCATACTTAGCAGGTTTGCCCAGAACCTGTTCTGCCATACTCATTAAGTTGGTACCCTCGCCACAGCGCACATTTACCTCTAAGACGAGCAAGCCTGTTGCCGCCATAAATGCCCAGCTAATAAAGAACATAGCTAAAGAGGGAAGGAAACCTGATTCTAAGGAAACAAGAGGCAAACCCAACATCCCAGCTCCAATACAGCAGCCTGTAACAAGCAGGATTGCTCCCAATTCTTTGGAAAAACGATGGAAAATATGCATAAACAACCTAATTTATTTTTGAATCTCTACAAAAAAAAGAAATGATGGTGGGCAATGGTATGGAATGGCGGTTACTTCCGCCAAAAGACACAAAAATAATTAGGGAGGCTGTGAAACAATTTCATTTTAAAACCTATTGCTAATAGGTTAGCAAAATTTAATAATTAAACAAAAGCTTTTTCAAAAAAAATGGGTAGTGCTTCTTAAAGGTATGGCCATAGTTTGTATGCGCTGACCTGCTTTTTGATCACTCCTAATGTAGGATAAAATGGAATAAACACAAAATAGAAGACCCCAACCAACCAATGAAAACTACGCATTCCTTATTTCCTTTAGCAGTTGGGATCAATAATGTTAAAAATTGTTTAAAAGCATTCGTCTTTCTCTAATAGTTTAGCTCCAATCCTCACCTCCTTTTGAGGCCCCTCTAAGTTTAAAAAATGACAGGAAAACATCATCGCTTAAAGCAGCTAGCTGCTTGAAAGTAGAGTTACCCTCAGAATGGCATTTCGTGATCTTTTGCTCACTCCCCTCTACGATACAAGGAGCAATGACAAGACCGAGAACTACGCTTAGTAAAGATAAGTACTGCATATCTATCCTTTTAATTATAAGTGAATAATGGCAGTTTCAACTGCTAATTTTAAAAAAATATATATAACTACACACCTATATGCAAGATATTTTTTTAAAATTAGCATTATGATGATGCTATTAGGGTTGTGCACTTGTGTATTTAGTAAGTATCTACAGGAAAAACACTCTAGTGGATGAAAATGGGATCAATGACTATTTGCAAGGAAATACTAAAGCGATAGAAGGAGATTTGATGGAACAGTTGCTGCATGCAATATTTAGAGAAACTTGGTACCAGATAAAATCAAGCAAGTACCTAGCTTTACTCGCTACACACGAAACAAGCATTAACGATGTATGTAATATTTGGATTGAAAAGATTTTGTTTAAAATTGAGACTCGAATAAGCCATGAATGATAGACAACGCAAGTTTTTATAAGTCGACAGCCCATTTAGAAATAATTCAGAGGTGGAGTGAAAGCAGTCCCTTCTTTTGGTAGAGAGAAAACTTGCGGCAAGATCGAAATCAGTGAAATAGAGGCCCTCGACATTGGTTAGAGGATTAAGAAATGAGCCTCCCAATGGAAAGCTTATTTCTTATTAGGAAAATTTCTCTATCTTCTGTAGATTTCGATCCGCCATATTTAATATCTAGGAAGGTATTCCAATAAAAATCACCCCATAGGTCGATGTAGGATGATTCGTGCTCATTGTTGCCTCCATCACCGATGGATTGTCCAATCCATTAACGTATCCAGTAAGGTTTTCTAGATCCGGGGATAACTTTTCTTTCAGGACTTCGGTTGTGTGCCAAGGACCTGTTAATGAAAAATTGTAACCTTCTGCTTTGAGAACGTCATAATCTGAACGCAATAGATAAGCCGCTAAATCCCTACAATCTTGCCTCGTCCATGCGTGAGACTGACAGTCAAATGGAGACCCAGGCAAATTTTCTGTCGCCTGAATGTGGTGAAGCTTTTCTTCAAGTTCATTCAAAGGAACCAGTTTGACAAAAAATGGATCACTATCTACTTGCAATATTGAGGCAGCCCAACAACATGATGTTAAGAGGGGACCCTTTGCAAGAGGTGATAAGATAGCGCTATCATCTAAATCAGCAAGCTGATGGGCAACGTAGCCATCATCAGAAAGTTGCTCAACTATTTTCTCATTCCCGTGCACGATACATGGACTTAAAAAATAGAAGGCACCAATCAACCAATAAAAATAGTTCATTCTTTTTTCTCCTTTATAGTTGCGAACGATCTTAGCAAAAACTTTTTTTAAAAGTGAAAATATTTTTTGTTTTCTTTCTAAAGTTTTTCCCTAATCGTCCTCCCTTTTGAGGCACCCTCTAGACTTCAAGAACGCTAGAAAAACGTCATCATTTAAAACAACGAACTGCTCGGATACACGGTTATGAGAAAGACATCTTGTAATTGTTCTCAATCCTCCCCACCACGAGCGGCTATAAGACAAAAAAATGCGCGGCATCAACTGCTCATTAAAAAAAATATACTTGATTAGCTAAACGCAAGTTATTTTTTTGGTTTTAGCAAATCACAGGGTGCATTTGCATGTTTGGTTAGCATTGATTTGATATTGAGCAAGTCATCCTATTGGCAAAAAACTCTAGCCTGCTTCTGTACATTTCTTTGCAAGGCACTTCGTCGACTCATATCGCATGCATGTACAGCTACTTTGCAAATATCGCTCTGATTAGATAAACAGCGAGTTCATAAATGAGATGATTTAAGGTTTGGCCCCCTCTTAAAGGATCCAGCTTAATGTTTCGCAATGGCTAAAGAAAATGTTTCTTTAGCGATCAGCCACTCTTCATTAGCATGAATGCGGTACACCCCTACTTTAGACTTTTGAGAAGAAATTTTTTGGTCATTTTTGCAATGGGCATTGGCATGCTTATCTATTTCAATACCTAACCATGCCAGCCCCTCACAGGCGCGCTCACGAATTTCAGCGACGTTCTCTCCAATGCCCCCGGAAAAGACCAAAAGATCAATCCCCCCAAGAGAGGTGGCCATGGCAGCAATATTTTTAATCAGAGAATGTAGGTATAGATCGATCGCTAAAGCAGCCTTATCATCCCCTTGCTGCCTTGCTTCCAACACCTGACGAATATCTGAAAATGCACAAATCCCTTTTAAACCAGATTGCTTATTCAAAAGATCATTAAGTTCATGAGGTTGCAACTTTTGATCCTCCAACAAGAATAACAAAATGCCTGGATCAATACTCCCCGACCGCGTTGACATCATCAGTCCTTCTAAAGGTGTAAACCCCATTGTCGTATCAACGCTACGCCCTCCATAAATCGCTGCTAAAGATGCGCCGCCCCCAAGATGACAAGTGATCAGCTTTTTCTTTGAAAAGTCTTCTTCAATGAAAGTAACCAATTTTTCCATGCAATACTGATGATTGATTCCATGAAAGCCATACCTTTTTATTCCTTTTTCAAAGTATTGATAAGGGATTGGATAAATCTTATTAATCAAGGAAATCTGGCTATGAAAAGCTGTATCAAAAACCGCGACTTGGGGAACACTTGGAAAAAGCTCCATAGCAATTCTGATCCCCTCAAGATTTTTTGGATTATGCAAAGGAGCAAGAAAAGAAATGGCTTTTAGCCTCTCTAGCTCACGAGGGCCTAGCAACGTTGGCTGAGTAAACTCCTCTCCGCCATGCACAATCCGATGGCCTACCGCCGCGATCGATAGCTGTGGGAAATGAGCATGCAGCCTTGTGACAACCTCATGCAAGTGACCTGCCTCTAAAAAAATGGTCTCTTTACCTTCTGTTCTTTCCAAAGTAAGTAAATAACCATTTTCTTTTTCCTCAATTAACCCCTTAAGTGAAGGGGTTAGAGGAATGATCGCAGAGCTACTTTTTTCTAAAGGGAATAGAGAAAATTTTAAAGAAGTCGATCCTGCGTTAAATACTAAAATAATATCCATATTTGTTCATCATGGAGAGATCAAATGATTTTGACAAGAGAAGTTGCCTGACGATGAGGAAGTTTGAGGTCCTCCTCCAATGAAACTAACGTTCGCGGGAAAACGCGGTAGTGCACTTCAAGTTGGCTTTTGATCTTATCAATAAGAGACTGCTTTGTCTCAAAATAATGGCTAAGCCGTATCAAAAAGTCCTGATGACTTCTTCCTTGACGATACTCTGGTGTTTTGGGTGGAGGACAAGGAAAACTTGTTCTGGCTGGTGAAAGATATTTTGGGGATATCCTTAAAGAATCACATTAACGAATAGCATCCATTCCCTTACGCTTGATCACATTAAGTAAAGCCAAAACAGCCCCTGTAGGTTCCTTCATTCCTTTCTCTAGTTGCGATATATACCCAACTGTAAGTTAAGATGGCTTGCAAATGCAGCCTGACTAAGATGTGCTTTTTCTCTTAATTCTTTAATTTCCCTTCCCTACTTGTCATTGATGACATTTTAGGAATACTTTCTTTCTTGAGATAACGCATCGTTATTTTTTCATAGCTTTTCTTGGCAATCATGCCACCATTAAGCATGACATTAGCTGTTTCGAGAATCGCATCTTTCAGGCGATTGGATTTTTTATTCATAAAGAACCTCTTTTAAAAGATTACTATACAGGAATGATTAATGTCTTCAATCGCCGACCAACCACGAACAAGAAGCGAACAAGAAAAAGAAATCGCTCGCAAATTGCCCGCCCCCTTTTAGACAAAAACACAAAGTGAAAGAAGAAGACATCGAGGCTTTAGTTACGTATTGTTCTTCCAATAACATACCTATTACCGAAAATGATTTTCGTATATGGCTTCGATCCTACGAAGCAACCTACATCGTAAGCCATCTTTTGTTGATGATGCAAAGAAGCGCTAATGAACCAACAAAGTGAATGCAGAATGCATTGAAAAATGACGATGCTGATGAACCGGAAAGAATTTTAAATAACAAAAAGTATGCCGAAAAGATTCAATTTGAATACGGTTGGATTGATTTAAATATAACTGAGAAATACTGCACAGACATTCTTACTCAAAAAGACTTCTCTTTTAGTCAGAAAGAAGGAGTGTTTCAGGAAAGACTTTTAAACAAGGCTAACAAAAGGCAACAAGGAGTTATGTGATGAAGTATGAGTTTGTAGAATTTTATCCTTTTAACAAACCTCAAAAAGGTAAAGAGGAGCAATTAATAGGGATCCATTTTGAAAGGAATTGTATTTCTTCTTCAGCATTTGGAGGGCAAAGATTGATTTCTATTCCAGGTAACATAAACTCGTTGGTAAGAAAATCCTTAGCCTCAAGCTTCGAAAATACGACATCGATTAAACAAAGACCTGCAAAAAGAACGATAGCAAACCACCATCTTAATCGCCCTCCCCCTCCCGATAAATAAATTATAAGAGTAATTATAAATGTTTTTAGCAAGTTTGACAAAATATAAGACATATACCGGCCTTTGTTGATTGTAAAAATTTACCATTTTAAAATATGAAAAATTTTTATAAACACAAATTCAAGTTATAAATATGGGTCCAAATTTTTCTTTTACTATGTTATATATCTTTACATGCCCTACCCTATATTCTTGCGCTAATTGTGGCCCAGTTTTATGCTGACCTGATCCCCTTAAATTAATCCAATTAAAAATAGAAGTTCGTGTAAAATTTATAACTTTAAAGGCACGAACAATGAAAAAATCAAGATTTCCAGAAGAACAAATTATAAAAATCCTTCTCTTGAAACAGAAAATAGTAAATTAAAACGTTTGGTTGCAGAACAAGCGCTTGACATAGTAGCACTTAAGGACGTGCTAACAAAAAAAGTGGTAACCCCACAAGCGAAGAAAGCATGCTCCAATGCAATTCAATTGCATGGAATTAGTGAAAGAAGGGCATGTCTGCTTGTCGGGGTGAATCGAGCAACAGTGCGTTATAAAGAACGTAGGATTGAGGATGGCAAGCTAAGTGATAGCATAAGAGCAATAGCTATAGAAAAGAAGCGGTTTGGTTATCGAAGAATCCATATGGTACTCAAAAAGAAAGGATTTAAAGTTAATCATAAGAAAGTTTATCGAATCTATCAAAAGCTAGGGCTAAAAGTATTAAAAAGAGGAGGAAGGAAAAGAGCTTTTGGCATTAGAGCAGTTATCACAAAGACAACAAGAGTGAATCACAAATGGTCACTAGATTTTGTAAGCGATGCTTTAGTAACGGGGAGCAGTATAAAGAAAAATTCGGTTGCTAACAGTAGTAGATGACTATTCGAGATTATGTCTTGGAATTGTTGTGGATACTTCGTTAAGTGGACTGAGAGTCAGAAGAGAGGTTAGATAGGATGATTGAAATGTATGGCAAACCAGAACAATATTGAGCGATAATGGCACAGAATTTACTAGCCATGCAATACTGACTTGGTCAGTTGAAAAGCAAATATGTTGGAACTACATTCAGCCTGGTAAACCATAACAAAATGGTACAATCGAAAGCTTTAATGGGAAGCTAAGAGATGAATGCTTGAATGAAAATCTTTTTCTAGATCTTAGAAATGCAGAGAACATCATAGAAAATTGGCGACGGGAATACAACGAAACAAGGCCTCACAGTAGTTTAAATGGGAAAAGCCCATGCGAGCTCATGGGACTTATAGCAAATGATGTAGCATTAACTGGGACTTCTATTTGATCCTGGACTAAACAAAGGGGCGGGGTCAAAAGCGTTAAAATAGAATATCAGAAATATAGAATAGAGGAAAAATATTAAAGGAATGTTTAAAAGGTTGTCTAAAAGACTAGGATGAACTAACTCCTAGTCTTAAGGATTTTCATCCTAGTACAGCGTTTACAAAGCCTTTAAAATCACTATTTTCAAAATCTCCATTGCTATCCAAATTCATTCTCGTTACTATTTTAGCAATAAGCTCAAAATATACCGAATATTCTTCGAGGATGTTAGAAAACTCTGCTAGACGTGTTTGAATAAGGACTTTTTCGTGTAGTAACTCTTCTACTTTATCTTGA
>JBPQHD010000003.1:0-4196 GCA_051384485.1 Parachlamydiaceae bacterium | reverse complement strand
TATTTGTGCTTCTATTTCTGGCAAATTTCTTCCTATATATTCTTAGGTCAAAACAACTTGAGCTCAATATGTTTGCTTATTAATCAATACCAAAGTTAAAAAAGTCAATCTTAATTAAATCATGCTAATAAGGTTCATCTCTAATTCGTTTTAAAATCGATAGTTCATGAGAGGGTTTAAGTTATAGAATATTCCTTACTTTCTAAAGTTTTTTCACCTCTCCTGTTTTACTTATCCTGTAATGAAAGACTTATCCTACAAGCTCATAAGGGGTCTTAGCAGCATTTCCATATTCTTGTCTTATGCTTAAACAGTTACTTAGTCTAATTGGATTTCGCCATCTGGTGATAAGCTTTTTGCCATTTTTAAAGCAATCTGAGCATTGCCCCCTGCCTGCATGCTTAATTGGTAAAAAGGAATTTTAAAAGTAAATGAGGGATGCTTTTGAAAAATAATAGAACAACCCTCTTTCTAAGGTACCCTTACAACTACCTCTCGAAACGATTTTTTAAAGAAAGTTATAAAATAATTTTTTATCTAAACTTTGTGCTTACCAATAGTCTCGCCATTGAAGCTTTCCTTTGTTGTTTTTTTCTAAACCTTGGAGTTTGAAGTATCTGGAAATCACTATCCTTTACCAGTGCAATGGAAAAATTAAGTATCCCCATTTACTTACTAAAGTTCCATGCAATCCAACTAAGTCTTCAAGGTTGATTATCTATGCCTTACCTCGACCACGCATTTTGTCTGAGCAATTTGATCAATGAGTTGCGAAAGCCGGTGCTGGTTGGTTCCATCCAAATTAGCATCCCATTCATCTAGAAGAATAATTTTAGATTCAACCTGTTTATAGATCTCTGTCAGTTGTTCTTTTAAAAGTTCTCCAGTCGACCTGTCAACTTCACCGAAGGAAAAATGAAGATGGTTTTGGCTAGGAAGATAGAAGGCGTCTTCCTTAAAGACCCTTTTAATTTCCAAAAGGAGAGAAGATTTACCGCTCCCATTTTTTCCCCTGACCGTGAGTCGCCCAGGTTTTTGCATTAGGTTCTTAATTGAATCAATAGACAGCTGATGACCGTTTATGAGATCGCCTCCTTGGACTTGAAGGGATGGCCAATCAATCCTTGGTGCATAGCTACTCAATCCGCTTGATTCTTGATTCTCGACAACATGAAGAATCGTTTGCACTCTTGTTTTCATCGCCCCGAATTGCGTGACCAAGTAAAGTAAGTTATAGGTATAGCTTAAGATCAGAAAAAGTCGCGGCATGATCACAAGAAATGCAGCAAGAACAATCGTATCGCCTGAGTGACGATACATTCCATAGGCAGCTACAATAAGGCTCGGTAGAAAGGTTGCAACTGAGATGCCAATAGAGACTAATTCGCGAAAAGCTGAGGCAGACACATTGTCTTTTACCGCATGATCGATACGAGTGTCTGTGTTTTTTTTCCAAAACTTCAAATTGTAGGCATTTCCTAGGACAACATTGTCCCAAAATGAAAGTATTGATTTTGCAAGCTCAATGCGACTATTTTGTGCCTTTTGAACAAGTTTTTTATGAGATTTATTTTGTATTTTAATCAAAATAAAACTCATAACTAAGCTAAATAAGTAAGAAACAATAAATAGATAATCAACTAGAAAGGCAATTGTAAGAATATTTAAAAATATGTTCAGTCCTGACGAAGACAAACCATAGTAATAGTTGACGGCTTGGTTGATGGTTTGGGAACCCTCATGGTTCACTGTGGAAATAAACTTTTCTCGCTTTTTCTTATCACTCCATAGGTTAGTGTGATGAGTGTTTGCCGAGATGAAAAGATAAATGTATTTTTTTACTGTACTTTGTTCCCAAGTGACCAATAAAACGCTCATAACAGCAGCAGGGAGATAGGGCAGAATTAATGATGCAAGGTACAAGAACAAATTGGTGGAAAAATTAGCTCCAGCAACAATGTCGTGAGATAATCTTACAATCCAAAGAGTGGAAGACGCAACGATCAATTGCTGAACAATAAGTGCAATAAGGCAATAAAAAACACTTCTATCCTTGAGACAAAAGGAATAAGGGTGCTCTGAAATTTTAGTTTCCATATTTTTAAGATGCTAAAACACAATGTTGAGAAATACTATTCTGACATGTCTCAATTATCTCCAAAGATCTTATGGTTAGAATCTTATCTCGATTTTGATGACATAAAAGCCTATCAATAGATTTTAAAGTGCTATCAATTAAGCTTGAAGTTGGAGGGTGAATTTGACATTCAGAATGATCCACAAAATTTTTAGCTCTTAACATTAGTACTTCTGTAGCTACTACTATACTATGCAGAACCCTGTCAATAGGTCTTTCTGCTTGTAAAATTGCGGATAACGAAAAATTCTCCTTATGATATATAATCTCTTGGTTTTTATAGTGCAAAAATCTTAATTCATCTAAAAACATTAAAGTATGAGTTAGTTCGTGCACAAAATATTCAAGATAATCACATGCTTGCCAATTCTTTTCAGGATTTCCCCATACAACGCCTATTGCTCCAGATGTTGTACCGCCTACTGCATGGCAAGATCCTCCGCAAAAGACGATATTAACAGCTAAAGTAAATAAAGAGTGTAGGTAAGCATCTGCTTCTTCTAGAATAGTTAAGTGCTCTTGAATTTTAAAAAGGGGATTTTCTACAGCACAATCATTGCCGATTAGCTGATCTATTCCTTCTTGCTCAAGGTTTATATTAAAGCACTTGGCAAGCTTTTGACTTTTTTCAAGATCATCAACAAATTCACATTCCAGTGAATGACTCTCTGGAATGGATGGTTGAAGCTGATGTAGAAAAGCTTTGTAATTAGCTTTAAGCATTTCCTTGTTTAGAGAGTTTTTAGACTCAAATTCTTGGATAGATAAAAGAACCATAGTCTCAAGGCAATGTTGATAGCCAAATTGATGGTAAATGATACACCTCGTAGATTTAAAGAGACGATTTTCTGCCTTTTTTATAAGTGATCATATTCCATCTTTGTTGTTGATTCTCCACATGTGCTTGTGTTTGGGTGTATGCATTTTTTTGCGATGTCAATTCATTAAGAGAACATTTTGCTGTTTCCAGGTCTTCTTTTTTCATTCCTTGAATGGCTGCATTTAATGCTAAGTCAATGGACGTGCTTTGATCATTTAGAGTTTGTGTCATATTTTTCTCCTTCTTGTTGGATAAAACTAAAAAATTATTTTTACTCAGTTCTATTTTAAAGCCAAGCTGGATTTTTATGGAAAATCTCTATGCAAGTTAGAAAGGTGCCAGAGTCTGTATATAAGCTTACAAGCCTTGCATAAAACTCAAGCAAGGCTGATGGCGCTAACAAATCGTCTCTGAATGGCTCTACTTACTTTTGTCGTTGCTGGCAAAAGCTTACATTAAAATCTGCTTATTCCATAAGTTTTGATAAGATGAATTAATATGCATCAGCTCATCATGGCAGCCATCTGCAACAAGCTGTCCTTTTTCAAGCATTAAAATTCGATCCATTGCACGAAGGGTTGCTAGACGATGAGCAATTGCTATGACGGTTCGGTTCGACATTAGCTCTTCAAGGCCTGTTTGAAGAAGTGCTTCCGACTCCGAGTCAAGAGCTGCTGTAGCTTCGTCTAAAATAATAATCTTTGAATTTTTTAAAAAAGCGCGAGCAATTGCTAGCCTTGCTTTTTCACCACCAGACAACCTACTTCCTCTTACTCCGATGATAGTATCAAGGCCATTTGGTAGTTTCTTCACATAGTCAGAAAGTTGTGCAAGCTCTAAAATTTGCCAAATTTTATCGTCTTCTACTTCGCTGCAACCATAAGCAACATTTTCGCGTATTGATCGATGAAAAAGAGGAATTGTTTGAGATACTTCGGAAATATTCTCAGCTAAAAACTTGGGATCAATTTCATTCAAACAAATATTACCGAGGTATACTTTCCCAGAAGTCGCTTTATAAAAACCTCGAAGAATTTTTATTAACGTTGACTTTCCTGCTCCTGAGTAACCTATCACTCCAATTTTTTCATTTTCTTTGATGTTGAATGTGACATGATCGAGAGCTTGATGTTTTGTGTTATAAACAAAACTAACATTGTCAAATTGAATATTGTATGATGAAGGGATTTTAGTTCCTTGCTCAATATTGCTACGTTCAGAAAATGTTTGAAAGGCAGT
>JBPQHD010000029.1:0-11198 GCA_051384485.1 Parachlamydiaceae bacterium | reverse complement strand
TTTTTTGCCCGTATATCCAAATTTGCGAGCGGTATCCTTCAACGCTAAGTCAGCATGTGCTTTTGCATGCGCGTTAACTTCCCTTAGCCTTTTTAGATCATCGATTGGTAAAAATTTAAAAACCTCAGAAATGCCGTCGTTGTGTAGGATAGGTAGCGCCTTTTTAGTAGGGAGCGTGAGTTTGGCGATTCTGTTAAAAATGGCATCAGCTTTCTTTTTCTTACTAAAAATTTTTCGCCATAACCAGCATAGCTTAGACTGTTTTTTAACATAACTTTGGTAGATTTCACTGGCTTCTAATTGAAGGAATCGGAAAGCCCCTGCTTTATTCATCTTTTGAAGGGGGTGCCCTGCAGGAAAAGTAGAGGAATATTTAAGCTTTTCTTTTAAAGCTTTTTCAATTTTTTCTAAGGTGTCGATAGCATTATGACGCTTCCTTGCTTTGGTTGGTGTGGCATGGATAGAATAATAATGTTGACGATCAAAAGTAATATTATAGTAAGTCATAGTGCTTCACGCTTCATTTAAAAATAAAGGAGAAGCCTATAGCTCGACTTTATTAATTTCTAATAAAGAATATTTTTAAATAATTACCCGACTGCATACCTAACGTGGATGGTGCTTATTCGGCACGAGAGTGTTTATCAGGAACAGATTATCTTAAAAATCTGGTGAATTGATTCTTTTTTTAGCTTCTTGATATCTTAGCGCAAATAGCTTGTCAGGTGTTACACCATCGTTATCCTGTATATCTAGATCAGCCTCATTTTTTAGTAATAACTTAAAAAAGAAAAGTCCGTTTACTGCGAGATGCATTAGAGTTCTACCATGTTGATCACGTTGATTCCCATCAGCTACATGCTCAATTAATTTGCGGCTCATTTCTATACGGTTTGACTGAATTGCTGCTCGGAGAGCTACATTCGGGTCAGCTCCATGCTTTAGCAATGTAAGAACATTTTCTGTTTGAAGTTTTTGGCCATGGAACATAAAAGAATATGTAAGCAGCCAATTGTTACTTTCCTCACTATGCAATTTCCAGATTAAATCAATGATATCAGGAGAGCCATAAGCTGTTGCAAAATCTAAAATATGATAATTACCTACGCTTAGTTGAATATTTTCTCCCAATTCAATTAGAGCAATCGCAATTTCTAACTTACCTTCTTCGAGTGCCAACATTGGAAGAGAAAGACCGATGTTATTCAGTTGATTGGCATCAGCACCATGAACGGCTAGGAATTTAACAAACTCAAGGTTATTGTTTTTAACAGCACCAGACAGGGCTTTATTTGCTTGTCCTACATTTATGAATCGATCTTCTACCCTATGCTCATTAGCTAAAATAGCCATTTGTAAATGAGGATAGCTGTTGAAGAAGTTATCAGATGATAGAATGTTGGCTATATCATCGATTGTCAAATGATGCAGTTGGTTCAGAGTCTCTGTAACTTTGATGCTCTTTGTGGTATTGCCATAAACAATTGCATCTAACAGTGGGATCAGATTGGCATCTTTATTTTTTTTCTTAGATAAAATTTTGAGTTCCTGATGAATGAGATGTAAATGCTGCTTGGCTTCATTAATATCGTCACCTATATAGCCATATTTCTTTGCTACTGACAATATATGATGAGACGCTAGTGTGTTTGCATCTTTATTAACAGCAGACATGGCTTTCAAGGATGGGAGATCTAAGAATTTAATATTTCATAATTGCAGTCTTTGGAAAGGGGTAAAGCAGACACTGTAGGTGGAGTTAAATTCATGAGTCGGTTATAAATAGCTTCAACTCTCTTTTTTTTACTAAAAATTTTTCGCCAGAGCCAGCATAGCTTGGACTGTTTAGTGTCATAGCCTCTATAAATCTCTGTTGCTTTCTTTCTTAATAGGTAGAAAGACTCTATTTCTGAAGGGTTATGAAAGGGGTGAGAAGGATCAGAAATGCGTGAGGAATACTGAAGGTTTTCTCGCAGAACAGTCTCAATCTTCTGTAAAGTCACTAAAGCATTATGGCGTTTTTTTAATTTGATGGTGGCTTCATTGATAGAATATTAATTGTTTCGTCCAAAAGTAATATCAAAATAAGCCATTGGTTTGCAAAGGTTATTCAAAATAAAGAAAAATATAACATACTTTTATTAATTTATAATAAAGAATTTTCTAAAATCATTATCTGGCTGCACACCTTAACGGGCTGTGCTGACCTTATCCTATACGAGAGCTTTCATCAGAGCTATCAAAGCTAAAACCGAAGCGTTGTTTCAGCAGTGCGAGTGCACCTCTGTGCCTTGGATCTGCTCCATGCTGAAGCAGTAAATGTGCGATTTCGAAGTTGCCATACTTAGCCGCGGCAAATAAGGCTGTTTTGCCAAATGGATCAATATAGTTGAGATTAAATCCTCCTTCAATAAAGGCGAGTACATTTTTAAGGCTTAGATTCATGATACTAGTAACAAGAGGAGTGTTTTGTCGGTTATCACATTGATAGGGATCGGCTCCATACTGAAGCAAAAGCTTGATGATCTCGGGTGTAGCATATTCTGCTGCAACATGTAGGGCTGTTTGATTATTAATACGGCTAAAGCGATAGTTAAGATCCACCTCTTCTTCAATGAAGGCTAGCACACCCTTTAAATTTTTATTTCTTATAGCAAGAACAAAGGGCGAGTTTCCCCATTTATCACATTGATAAGGATTTGCTCCATGGTGAAGTAATAACTTGATGATTTCAGAAGGGATGGCATATTGCGCTGCAACATGCAAGGCTGTTCGATTATTTATATGGCTATAGGGGTAGTTAAGATCCACCCCTCCCTCAATAAAGGTGAGCACGTTCTGTAAATTCTTTCTTCTTATAGCAAGGATAAAAGGGGAGTTTCCCCATTCATCGCATAGATGAGGATCTGCTCCATGCTGAAGCAATAACTTGATTATCTCTGGTGTGCCGTAAACTAAAGCATAATGAAGAGGAGTTCCATAAACATCGTAAATACGGTTAATGTCAACCCCACCTTCTATGAAGGCCAGTGCTTTTTCTAAATCATGTTTCTTAATAACTGAGAGAAAGGGGCTTATTCCTATACTGGACTTATGTGGATCAGCTCCATGTTGAAGTAACAATTTAAGGATCTCAGGCGTACCCTCATCTATAGCAATACACAGGGCTAATGGATCATATTCTTCTTTGGCATAGTTAAGATCTACCCCTCCTTCAGTGAAAGCCTGCACTTGAGCTACATTTTTGTTTTTGATGGTAGCAACAAAAGGGGAGTCCCCTCCTATCTTCGATCTTTTATATGGATCGGCTCCGTGTTGAATCAATAATCTGATCATTTCAGGAGTGCCATCCTTTATTGCCAGATGAAGAGGTGATTCACCAAAATCGTTCTGATGGTTAAGGTCAATGCCTCCTTTAATGAATGCTTTCACATTTGCTAGATTTCCCTTTTTAATGGCAATAAAAATAGCTGAATGATTTTCATCATCTAATTGATCGATATTGGCTCCATATTCTAATAAAAGTTTAATGTTTTTCTGGTTATGCGGCATTCGAGCAGCTTCATGAAGTAAATCTGAACCTATGCTTGCTTTAGCATGAAGAAGTAGCTGAGTCATCCTAGGTGTTTTTTGTTTAATGGAAAGTGATAATAATGATTCATGAACTTCAGTACTAACTAAGTGGCTGATATCAAAAAAGCTTAGGTTGGCATTTGCTCCGTGAGCCAGCAAAAATCGCACAACTTCAAATTCTCTATTTCTAACGGCAATATAAAGGGCTAGATTTGCTGATCTTTGATCGTTGAATGGTTCTTCTGGTGATATTGGAGGTGTCACGATCGCTTTTTTTAGACGTTTTAAAGGGATATCGCTAGCAAATAACTTAGCTAAATCATCAATAGGTAATTGCCTCAACCCGTTAAGACTCTCTTCGATCGCTATTTTTCCCTGATCATTCCGCACGATGTGGTTGTTAATATCATATTCCAAGGCTTGTTTTAATGAATGTTGAAGTTCGATATAAAGATTTTTTAAATATTTTTTTGCTCGGATGTTGTTTTGACCTTTATATCCAAATTTACGAGCGATATCCTTCAATGCTAAATCCGCATGTGCATTTGCATGTTTATTCACTTGGGCAAAATTCAGTAGGACATCGATCGGTAAAAATTTGAAAACTTCGTAAATGGCGTCGTCATGTAAGATAGGCAGCGCATTTTCAGTACGTGGTGTTAAGTTAATGATTCGTTTATAAATGGCATCAACTTGTTTCTCCTTACTAAAAGTTTTTCGCCAAAGCCAGCATAATTTAGATTGTTTTCGAACATATCTATCATGAATTTCAGTTGCTTTCGCTTGAAGGAGTCGGAAAGATTCGTCTCTTGTCATTTGGTGGGGGGAATGCCCTGCAGGAAGGGCAGAATATTTAAGATCTTCTTTTAAAGCTTTTTCAATTTTTTCCAGCGTGAAAATTGCGTTATGGCATTTTTTAAGCTTAGTCGAGGATTCGACGATTGAAAAAGTTTGAGAATTTAGAGCAATATTAAAGTAAGAGTTATTTGCCATTATTTGATTTAATTTGATGGTGTGAAAAAAATTAAATTAAAATCCTAGGAAGGATAATGGTGTAGATTTTATTCCAAGGATTATTATTCAAATGAGATTATGAGTGCTTGGGTAGCAAAATGGCTTTTCTGTTAACTATGGGGAAGGGGAATTCAACCTGAAGCTCGATTACCATATTCGCTAAGAGTTAATCCGTCCTTATCTTTTAAGTCTAGGTTAGCCCCATATTTCTTTAAGATTTCGGCACTTTGAGATAATTTATCTGCCAGAATGGGAAGAGTAACTATCATCGCATAATGTAACGCTGTTCTTCCTTTCGCATTCGCATGGTTGACATTGGCACCATTTCTAAGAAGTAATTCTACAATTTTAGGAGAAGCGATAGAGAGTAATAATGGTGTGTCTCCTTCACTATTTGTGACGTCTATGATCGCTCCATGTTCGATAAGTAGCTCTACCATTTGTAAGTTGCCCAATTCTGCTGCTACATGCAAGGCCGTTAATCCATCTCTAACAGGTTGATTGACATCAAAACCATATTCGATCAAACACTTGAGCAGCTCAACGTTGTCCGGTGTTCTTAAAATTTGTTCAAATAAAGAATGGCCGGATACACTCGTCTGTCTAATATCAGCACCAGCTTCTAATAGGAGTTTAGTAATCTCCGGCGCTTTCCGATTGATCGATAGAGAAACCATGGAAATTTTATTACCAAAAGTAAAATCAGGGTTAGCTCCATGCGAGAGAAAAAACTGAGCCGCTTGTGCATCTTGACGTCTAATGGCAATCATAAGCGCAAAATCTGCTGAGGCCTGATCAGTAAATTGATCGGAGGTTGATAGATTGGCACGTAAGAGCTCCCGGCATAATCCAGGACATGATTCTTGGATGTAAAGCTTAGCAACGTCATCGATACTCATTTGCATTAAATTTTGCCAGCTTTGCTTAAAATGTAACTCCTTTCTTTTATAAACAATTAAGGGTTTAAGCGAAAAGATGGTGTGGGGAGCAATTTTCCATTCTTTTTTCGAAAGGAAATGAATTTCCTGGCGAAGGCCATAGATATAATTTTTGGCTTCATCGATATCATTCCCCTCATATCCATATTTGCGAGCCAGGGAAATCTGAGCCATTACGGCTTGGCGATTTGCCCAATGACTAACTTGACTATATCTCCCTAATTTATTTCCATTTAAAAAAGATAAGACATGTTCTGCTACTTCTTCAGACACAGGTAAAGGAGGTGTACTAAGACTTACGATTCTTTCAAAAGTAGCCTCTAGTGCTTTTTTCTTGCTGAAAATTATTCGCCAGATCCAAGAAAGCTTGCTCTGCTTATCCACATACTGATCGCAAATTTGTTTGGCTCGATCGAGTAAATCTTGCTGAGAGGTAAGAGGGTTTGACGTTGGATCACACGTAAGGTTTTCTTTAAATACTCTTTCGATTTTAAGAAGGGTATCTAGAGCGTTGTGTCGTTTTTTAATCTTCTGTGGGCTTTCCTCAGCTGAAAACTGGTTAGGTCTGATATGAATATTGAAATACGTCATATCTTTATCATTCTCGATGTTCTTTAATAAAAGATTAAGAAAATGACGTATTTGAAGATTTTAAGATCATTATACCTGCGATGATAACAATCAGCGCGCTAATGAATTCTAATTGATTGGGTCTTAACTTCCCAAACGATCCAATCAATGATCCCTACCCAAATAATTGTAGAATACTGAAAAACGCCAATTTTAGAAGCCCCAGCATACCGGTAAGCTCTTACAATAAACCACTGTGAGTAAGGAGAAGACATAAACCAGCTAGCATGGCCAACAGCATTTCTTGTAAAAAAAGAGTGGGAACGGCCAGGGGAAGAAAAGGACGCTATAAAAAAGTAGCTAATAAAAAATAGAAAAATAACTTTGAAGCTGGTTTCATGAGGGGCAAGGAGTTTGATGTAAGTATACGCCATAGATAGCCATGCGGTTTAATGCGTTTTTTCAAGTAAGAAGCGAATGAAAAGAGGAATAAATAAAGGTGTTGTATTGAAAAGTAAAGTTGCATTTAGAAGGGGAATATAGTGAAGAGAGAAATATAGAGGAAACTCGTCAGTACACCAAAAAAGCGCGACCAAAGTGGTTAAATAGAGTCACTGTAATAAGAGCAAGACCCATCACATCAGCAATAAAATTAAACAAAAACGCTGAAGTGGTATGAATGGCTGTTTGCAGCAAACTCCAAACATTGCCGCGAATAAAAAGGCAATCGTGATGAAAAAGATGCCTTTTCTAAGATTTTTCTTAAGGGCTAATGGTTCTTCTGCACTTGCATCCATCTATCGCCAAACCGCTTGATAATGGTTTTCGCAGATTCAATTGAATGGATGTGCTGCACACTCTTACCTGCCTGCCAATAGCTTTTAGAAGAGAGACCCTCTAAGGTGTTTTTCTTAAATTTTCTGATCGATCTTAAACTATACCATAACCTCACAAGGCGTTTTGTAAACCGGTGCTTTAAAAGCCACTTGGCTAACCAACTAGCTTTTGTCCCTGTTGCTTCAACGAAGGGCGTTTTGATGACTGATAGAGGAATGCCTGTCACCTTTTCCGTGAGAATAATATCCTTTTCGTTTGCATGCAAAATCGCTTGTTTATAAGTCTCCTTTTCGGCGCATTCAAAAGTAGCAATAAAACGTGTCCCCATCTGCACACCTGAGTAGCCCATCTGTATGGCTTCTATGAATTCTTCCTCGCTTCCAACGCCCCCAGCGCAAATTAAGGGTACTTTAAATTCTTTCAATTCATTAAGGAGCTCCGCAGGAGTTTTAGCACCAGCATGCCCCCCTGCTCGATTATTGACGCAAATCAGGCCATTAACACCCTTATCCAAAGCTTTTTCAGCCCACTTTTTTTCTGTAACATCGTGATAAACATACCCTCGAGCTTGGTGAACCTGCTTAACGACCCAGTCAGGATTACCAAGTGCTGTAATAAAAAAGCGGCATCCTTCCTCCAAGCTAATTTCTAGCCACTCTTTTGCTTTTTTTTCATACAGGCGAGAGGATTGCTCAACGATAATATTGACACCGAATGGTTTTGTCGTTAGCGATTTAATATACTTGAGACCTTCTCTAAACGAGTAGCCATGGACATAAGTTAGGGACAGCGGTTGTACAATGCCTAGTCCTCCAGCTTCGCTGACAGCAGCGATGAGCTCGGGGTTACTACAAGGATACATGGCTCCGCAAATGATAGGGTAAGTGATCCCGGCCTGTGTGAGAAATAAATTGTTTGTGGTTGAATGCATAATTGCATCATCAAAAAAATAAGAATTGTGTCAACAGGATTTGTCAGAATTGGCTTTTTTAAAATAAAGAATCTATATTAAAAGGCTGTAAACTGTTTCATAATTGATTGAGGTAGTTGATGTCTTTTATCCTCTTTGTTTTATTAAATGTCTTATTACCAGCCTATAATGAAGGCGCACCTGTTAGTTTAGAGCCAAGAAGGGCCTTCTGTTTCCGAGCTTATGATGGTGGACAACAAATGAATGGCCAGCGAGTGTTTAAATTTTACAGTACTTGTCCTCAAGATATGTACGTTAGTGTGTGCGTTAAGGATGATAGGGGAGAAGTGAAGCTTTATACAGGTCCTTCATCTATTAAAACAAACGGGACTTTCACTGTTTATACATTTCCAAACTCCTTTCCAACCGCTGTTCAATGGGCAGCTGTTCCCTTTAACCCCGCTTTGCCTTCTTTATGTGCGAAAGACAAAAATAAATTGAGAATGATTTTGTAGGAACAGCAAAACCATCCCCTGTGGATTTAAGATTTGGCCTCTTTTCCCGAATTAGGTGGTGATTTATCGGTCATATCAGCAGAGTCCATCACTTTCGTCCAGTCTGCGTCCATTTCTCGATTAGCTAATTCTTGTTCTAATTTTTTCACTCGATCTTTCAATTTTCCCTTTTCTAAGCCAACATCTAGATTTAATTTTCTCAGTACGTCTATGTGTGTATTTAATGAGGTTATCTGGTTTTCTAAGCGAGTACATTCATCCTGTGCTTTCTTACGTTCGTTTTTTACAATCTGCATTTCTTGTTGTAGGCTTGTATTTTCTTTTTTCAACTTAGCGTTTTTACGATCTTTTGCTTCGAGTTCACTGAATAGCTGATTCACGCTTGATTGGTTAAGTTGTTCAAGACGAGGGCTTTTTTTTCGTTTAGTTTCATGATTGAGGGGAATTGTAGCTGAGGATAACTTGATGGAAGGCACCACGGATGGGTGTTGACTTGATAAACTATTGAGCCGTGGCATGCCCGGGAAGTTTCGGCCATTAAGAGAAATTTTCCCCTTGTACAAGCTGGTTTGTCTTAAGGCAACGGCAGTTATGGCTAATAATACTCCTGTCCCAGCTAATGCTGTACCTGCCAGCACAACAGCAATAAACATCGGGCCTGTTGCAACGGCTACAATAGAAAAGATAACCGTAGCAATATGGATGATACTGGCTAATGAGCTAAATGTTAAACTGCCATAACTGGCAATGCTTTCAAGTTGTCTAATACCACTGGATAAAAGTAGAGGCTTAGGGGTTGTTAAAACTTGGCAAATTATTTTTTTGAAAGGATTATTCCTTGTAATCGCTAACATACTGTTCTCCATAAGCGGTTATGTTATAAATGAAAGAGCTTGAAGATGTTTGCAGTATTCAAGAGAAGCTAATGAAAAAGTATTGAGTCGGACAGCAAGCAAAATTCCGTTTAACAAAATAAACTTAACAAATTGCTGCATAGAAATTTGTTTCTTTTCTGCTAAAGAGGATGTTGTGTTCAGGGGCTCTGCACCATCTAGAGAATTTAAGCATATCAAAAAAATAATCTTCAATAGGTTTTAAATTTTTTTTTCACATAGATTAATTTATTCAATCCCAAGTCTTTCCAGAAGATATGCAGTCAACTGTAGGCGTTCGGATTCGTGCGCGCTAAGAGTGGGGATAATGTCACATAAAAAGGGATCTTGCGGGTTAAGTAAACTTGCGTCGTATTCAAAATGAACGCCACTTAAAAGGGCAGTCCCTTTCCCTACCTTACATTCAATGATAGCAGGATAAAAACCTTGTAGAGCATAGGTAGCTAATATATTCGTAGAAGGGGTATTTTCAGCGAGATCAAAATAACCTCCTCCGCTATAAAAAAGGACAAATTGTTGATTTTGGTTAAAACGTTCTGGGAAAGACCAAATAATCGGAGAGGCTAGCGATCCTTCATGAGAGGAGTAAGAATAAGGTTTCAAAATAGGGCCTTTAACTGCTCCTTGAAAAAAACTTAGTTCGCGCTTACCTCTTACTTCTAAAGGTGAGTCAAGCGCAAATTCAACGAAGCTACTCGCATAATAACTTCCTGCGCAGATACCTAAAAATGCTCCGCCTTTTTCAATAAAAGCACGTATCTTAGCATTGCCTATCCCCGTTAGGTATTTTACGTAAGGTACATCGGCTCCACCCGGTAAAATGAATAGAGAGGTCTGTTTTTCCCAGTTGTTTTCAACAAGTCCTTTATAGCCAATGGTTTCAATTTCTATTGAATCTCTTAAAACCTTATTTAATGTTGTCATAAGATGCTGGATACCCGCTTTTAAAGCACCGGGTCCAGAATAGATTAAGATTTTTCTCATGTTGTCAGCTCATATACATCTCAATCATTTTAAGCAGTTTAGTGAGAAATGAAAAGGAAAAATTATGAGAGAAACTTGCTATCTATCAGTGGACTTCTAACTTTAGCTGCCAAATTAGGTAGCAATATGATTGCTATAAACAATTAGATTTTGTATTTCTTCGCTCAAAAGAACGATGCACAAGAATATCAAGATTTGATCTTAATATTGGGGCATTACATACGTTGTTTAGTTGTTCTCATTGCATTTTGTTCGGCAAGCCTTTGTGCTCATGATGAAGGCCTTCACTATTTAACAGCCTTCATGGGCGAAGCAGGAAAACTCGACAGCTTTTTTGCCTATACTTATTATTACACCAGTCACTTTTGGGATAATTCGGGCAAAAAACGGCCGACCTACAGCCATTTGTCTAGCCACCAACTTTCTTTTTATGGCGAATGGGCAGCCACTGATCATCAAAGCATTTTTGCTAAAGCTGGTTATTCACGGGTTAAAGAATCTTAAATGGTAACAGTGCGGCTTTTCAAGACTCTGAAATAGGTTTGAAACAACAAGTGTTTAGGGACACTGTTTCTTCTATGGTTATTCAAGCTCTGGCTATTGTTCCATCTGGCAGCAAGAAATCATCAGTGCACTTTGGGCGATGGGGCGTAGCCATGGATCTTCTTTATTCAAGGTATTTCAGCCTCTATAGCAAAAAAATGTGGTGCGATTGCGATTTAGGCTATCGTTTTTATACCGGCTTTCCTTCCTACTTTCTGAATGCTAGTCTAGCTATTGGTTGTTTTTTCAATTCTTGGCTGCAGGTGATTGGCTCTATGCAATGTAATGCTCCCCGTTAAGGCAAGAGAAAAATTAGGAATCAAGCCGCTGTTTGTTGTTTAAAATGCTCTTCAAATTTATCGGGGCTTTGATATCCGAGTTTCGAGTGAGGATATTCACTATTGTAAAAAGAAATCCATCC
>JBPQHD010000028.1:0-114457 GCA_051384485.1 Parachlamydiaceae bacterium | reverse complement strand
AAGCCTCCTAAGCTCATCTTTCGAAAGAGGCCCCTTTACTTGAAAAGCTAAATTCAGTTTTCTAATTGGCCCACCAGGCATGGATGCACCTAAGCCCGCAGGCCTTAAGCCATATTTCTTTTTAATAATCTTTGCACCCTTTGCAAGGGTTTTATCAACTAACTCTTCTCCTCGGGAATGCGGTAACTTAGCACTTAAAGGCATAAACGCACTTATTATCAATAAAATTAACCATTTAATATTCATTAGATACTTTTTCCTCCACTTTGTACGTAGTTATCCATGTGCGCTTTCAAAACCTTTTGATAAGTCGGGCTCATAATGCCATGATCAAAGAAACCTGCGTCTTTGTGAGATTCCAGCGTGACGATCGTATCCTTACATTTGCGCATGCCGGAACGATCAAGCCGAGGAATAAAATCTCTATAGGCTGCAGCCCTATAATGCATTACGTCAGCGCAATACTCCTTCTGGATATACGCTCCAGGGGCGATCGCGACGACAAGGATGCGTTTGCGCAATTCTTCAGGGTAGCTCATCAAGGCATTGCGGACATGGATAGCCCCTTGACTGTGGCATATTTGCAAATACATGGCATCCGCTGAGTTATTCTTAAAAAAATCATCCCATTGTTGATGAATTAGCCTGACGGGTTCTGTTGCCACCCCCCTTAAACCCATGAAGCATTCATATAAATCTGAGTATATACCATGCGTAGCATTATGAACACCTTGGATGTTATAGTTTACTAAATCTGCAAGGTAACCTCTTGTTTCCGCAGCCATATCATACGTATTCAATACTCCATTGACAAAACCAATAGAGAGATCCAGCTTATCAGGTACACGATAAGTGAAACCGATGCGAGACTGGTCATAGTTGGTAAACTGCGATTCAAAGCCATCCCAAAAAGTAATGCTACCTTCAAATAGTCCATACAGGTCGAAGTGTGTGAGGGGAGAATTGGATACATAGGCGTAAAGGTTAGGGCCATCCTCATGGCCAATAGGATCTGGAGTGATCCATCTTCCCAATGAAGCATCATAGTAACGGTTTCCAAAGTAGATAAACCCAGTTTCTTGATCGATGCGCTTAGAGCAAAAACGCCAGGGGTTATTAACAGAAGAAGCTTTTAACTTTTGACCCTTGGCATTAAAGATAAACTCTTCACCAAAGGCTGAATAGCGATAGCTTTCTACTACCTTGCCTAATCGATTGACAAGGCCGAGGACTTGACCAGCAAACCCATGGATCGGAGCAAACACCTCGCCATTCAACTCAAAGGCAATAGCAGCTCCAAGCTCTGCTCCCTCACCAACACCTAAAGCCCTAAATTGAACAAGGACACCATTTTCAATCGCTCCAATCTCATTTTCGAGATCATGAAGGAAATAAACAGTCCGTCCACGAGTTGTTTTAGAGAGCCTCCTGTTAAGACTATCATACACATAAGAAGTGACACGCGCGTTATGCGTGCTCTTAACTAGCCTGCCAAGAGAGTCGTAAGCATACTCATAGACATCCTTAGCAGATTGCTTGCGAATCAAGTTGCCATCATCATCATATTGATAGCTAAATAGACCGTCATGTAACACCTGATTCAAGTCATTTAGAACGTATTCATGGCTGTCCTTGAAGGTTCGATTGTAGATAGAATCGTATTGATAGGTGTGCGTAGCATGGCTATCCTCGGCCGTCAATTGTGATAACGCATCGTAGCCATAACTCCACCTAAAACTCCCTTGAGGATCATGACCTTCAACAAGAAGCAGGTTATCATGTGCATCGTAACCATTTTCAGGGACCGACTCTTCATGAAAGGCCGTTTTTGCAAAAATAAGACGCTGTTTGTCATCAAATTCGCGCTGCCTTTCACCCGCTTGGTTAATCAGCGTTTCCTGGATAACATGGCCACAATAATCATACTGATCATAGGTGTGGCGATAGAGCTCTTTTCCAAGAGCCGTTGTCTTAAAAACACTTTTTAAAAGCTCTCCGGCATATTGATAATGGACAGAGGAGCCATCAGGTAAAATTAAAGCCGTTACACGATCTAAGCCATCTCTTTGATAGCGAAGACAATGATGACCCTGTTTTTCTTCAACTAAGCGATCCTGCTCATCATATACACGGCTAAAGCCTGTTTGCGATAGTTTATCAAAGCTGCTAATCAACCGCTGACTTAAATCATATTCATAGTAATAAGCAAAGTCATCCGACACATAGGTTGCTAATAGGCCATCAGGGTGATAGGTATGATCGATCTTTTTACCGCTAGGATTCTCAATGCAAATGAGTTGACCGTCATGGTTATAATGATAATGAGTCACCTTCTGATCTTTAGAACCAAAAGCTTCATAATTAGCCACTATTTGGTTCATAGAATTGTAAATAGACATTGTGACAACTTCTCGATGAGGCTGATGAGCAGTAATCACTTTTTCTACTGTCTTACAGACCTTGCCGCAGTTATCATAGAAGTATTCCTGGGCTTGGATGAGCTCACCCATAGGATCGCGCAATTCAACGCTCGACTTGTTGCCAAATGCATCATTAACGACCAGAGCCACGTTTCCCAGCGCGTCAATTATTTCTCGTGCTGAAACAAACTGACCAAGAGAATTGCGATGATCAAAAATCATCCTCGTGAGTTTAATTTTACCAACCGGATCTATGTGTTTAGCAACGACCCCATGGGTGTTGTATATTTGCTCATCAATCTGAGGCTGACCATTTTTTCCATAGGTAATCGTGTGGGTACATTGGCCTGAATGATCATAGTGATAGGTAATCAACTCAGAAACATGGCCATTTAAGTCCTCCGTCTTCTCTTCAATCTTCCTATCTAAGAAATCATAACGCCATGATTTTACCACCGCTTCACTGCTATTGTAATAAGAACATTGCTTGGCGAGTCTTCCCAAGGAGTCATATGCGTATGTTTCGAAATAATCGCCTTTTTTCGTGCTAATTTTACGCCCACAAGGATCGTAGGCATACTCCGTTACATGCCCCATCGCATCCGTTTCTTGCAAGAGATGGAAAGCATCATAGAGACAACTTGTCTTCCATAAAAGAGTGGCATCGGGGGCATAAAAACGTGTTTCGATGACACGGTCTAGAGAATCCCTCTCATAGATCGTTGCGCACCCATTGCGTTCTCTTTTGAACATCAATGGGCCATGAATGTAATAGCTATAGCGCTCGAAAGTGCCATCGGGAAAGTCAATATGGAAAGGCTTTCCTCTAATTGTATACTGCGTGCGTGTAACATCGTTATTCTCATTCCGCACAGCGCAAGGGTTGCCTAAGCCATCATATTCTTGAAAGAGAGTAGGTCTAGAAGGCTGCCCGCTAAAGTGGTTGATGGTTGGAGAAATTTTTCGCACCATCCGACCAAAATCATCATACTCAAATAAGGTAGAATTGCCGTAAGGATCAATTTCCTCTATTTTCTGGCTGAGCAAATTGTAGCGGTAGTGAGTTGCCAGAGTGACATCAGGGTGAATTTCTCTTTTGCATATCAAACGGTTCGAATAATCATAAACGTACTCTTTGTATACACGTGGATCAGGACCACTTTCCCAGATGACATTTCCGTGGTCATCGTAGCTTTTACAAATCGACTCACCAAGAGCATTCACTTCTTTGATGAGTCGATACTTATGATCATATTCCCAATAGAGCGAATAGACGTAATCGCCATGACAATCATAGCGGTTTTGTTGGACGAGTTTTCCTGCCGGATTGTAGCAGTTTAGGATCTTCTTCTCTAAAATTTCCTGTTGAGTCGTTAGATCAACACCAAAGTCTTCGACAACCTCCGGTAATCCCCAAGGCATGTTCTTCGTTGATTGAATGCGCCGGATTTTCTTGAAAGTAACGCCCGTGAGATCATCGGGATTGGTCGTACAGCCATTATCCGTTGTCGTCGACTGCAAATTGCCATCCTCATCATAAGTATGGAACTCTCTTAAGACTAAATGGTCATGGCTATAGGTGAAGACAGAGGCGAGTTGGTTATTATGGGGGTAATAAACATAGGTCTTTTTTCTGCTACCTTCCACCTCGCATAGTAAAAGGTTTTTATTGTCTTGGGAGTAGGTGTAGCTTTTCTGATAACGTTCTGTTAAATTCTCAATCGGGTTGCCCTCTCCATCAATGAGAAGAGGAATTTCATTTTGCCCGCTCAGCTGTCCATACAACTTATCAAGAATGACGTTGCCAAAGCCATCATAAGTGTAGTTCCTACAAAACAGAGGAGTTCCATTGCAGTTAAAAACACGAGATTGCAAATCTCCAGAATGCACATCTTTTCCCCAAAAGAGATTGTCCTGGAGGTAAAGATGACCATGCGCGTTATAACGATTAATTTGCCTTAATCGTTTGAGGTCATCCCAGCAATAGTCTGTCTTGCATCCATGAGCATTGTATACCCCACATGTGCCACCGACAACTATATCTTCTTCATTCGTGGGTAGATGATACTCGAAACGAAAAGCAGTGTGGGGAGTTGCATCAGGGCCGAGTGGTCTTTGGATTTCTCGAACGCGTAAAAACCATGGATGAGTATAATCAATTTCAACAGGGCCATACTGCCCTGTAGTATAATAGGCAACGTTAGTGAAGTTGCCATTAGGAGAATGTTCTTTCCAAACTACCCGTTCATGGCCATTAATCGTCTTATATTGGTATCTTTCATTAGGTGATTCAGGCCTTATTACCTCTTTAACGTAAAACGGCATTGGGCGAAAATTGCCTATCTTCGCTTTTTTAAAGTGCTCCAGGATATAGGTCACTTTTCTACCATCATGAGCGGAAATCGTGATCTGTGAATCTCTTTTATTTTTTTTATAGCCAATATATTCAAAATCTAAAGACTGCATGCGAGAATTGTCGGGTCTCGCCACATGAACGCGATGAATAAATCCTGTTCCAGGGAAATACTTATACTGGATTTGAAGATTGTTAGGCCTGATCTCAGTCGTCAGATCATAGTAAGATCCAGCCTTCTTATCATATTTAAAAATATATCGCGTACCCTCACCATTGGTGATAGTAAAGTTATACTTCTTTGGCTTATCTTCATGAACATGGTAATTTCTAATTTGAGTTTTGCCGCTAATAATGCCTGTCGAGTTATTTGCTATTCCTTGCCTCAACATTGCTTTATTAAGGCCATAGGGCTCCTGCTTCTTCTTTCCAAAAAGTATCTCTTTGCCAACAAGCTTTATCCGCTTTCTAAAATGTAGCTCCCTGCCAAAAGCTCCCTTCCACCCTAATTTTGTTTCATTTTCATTGAGCCATCCGATCACTCCACCAAGGTTAAGGTGCCAGCTAAAGGCAAGGTTGCCTTTAGATTTATCTGAACTGCAATAGGACCTTTCAACAGGAAGAGGTATGACTCCCGGAACGACTAAATCTTGTTGGAAATCAACATAGTCTCCTGTGATGACGTTAATACACCCACCTACGGTGGCACTTGGTTCGCCATTTAAATCGGCAAGGGGAAAAGGATTACTTTCTGATGAAAAAGTGGCTCGATAGCCCACATGAGCTTCTTCAGCCATTAATGAAAACGTACAAAAAAGAAATAGCAAAAACTTAAACATCGTAAACATATCAATTTAAAATTTGATATTTTATAGCTAAGCTTTTCTATTTGAGCAACAAAAAATTGAATAAATGTGAAGGTTAAAAAATTGTTTAGAATAAACTTTACTGTGAAAATGGCAAAAAAAATTTTGCAAAAATTTTTTTTTTAGATCCATAGAACTGTATGGTAAAAATCAGTCTTTGCTGTTTTTAAAGGGGCAAGGTCAAGGCTAGAAAAGCCTTGGAGAGATGGGGATCATGCCGAATAGAAGTTGAGAGGTCGCTATTTTTCTTTTAGCGATTTCTTATGGGAGAACAGTTAGGCTATAGCCAATGGCTAATTCCAGAGAAAAATTGACAGACCCCAAAAAGAAAATCAAAAAGGTTTTAATTATTTATAACTTAAAATTTAATATTTGCCAGTTCAGGATGATTTCTAGCATCGTTTTCACGGCATATACTATTAACCGCAATTCCTCCAAAAAATGTCATCATCCCTACACCATATGCTTGAATCGGTGGTAAAGGAACGAAAGCAACAAATAATCCGCATAGGAATCCTGTCACGCCAACGACTAGATCTGTAGGCATTCCTTCATATACTTCGTGCTTTTTTGAACCTTTTTTGACGTTGACATGACATCCTTGCATTAACTCAAGAAAACAATCCTTTTTTGCTTTCTCATTAAAAAAACAGCGTTTCCCAGATTTTTTGCTCATACATTTTAAAAGCTAATTTTAACTCATCCACTTCTGCTCTTGTAAAAGAGAATCCTTGTTCTTCAAATGACAAAAATGCTTGTTCTATAGCTTCATCTATGCTTATTTGGATGTTGCAATGCCTTTCTATGTCTTTCTTTAAAGAAAAACAGTACTCAACTAATTCTTGGCTTTTTCCGGATTCATAAATAGCCATTATTGCTCCTGACGAATTTGCCATCCTTGTCAAAAATGCACCATCGTAATTCTCATAAAATGAAGAGCAAGAAGAGTCTCATGCGCAAGCAGGAATTAAAGCGACATAATGTATTGATAAAAATATCCCAACTTAATGGAAGCACTTAACAAAATTGATATAGCGCATGCGATTTGTCCCCTTTGCTCTTTTTTAAGATTAAAGCCTGCTTTATTTAAATGATGGTAAACGCGCCAAGTGACTAATGTAGCCACCATACAAAAAACCAAGCCAGCTAAAAACCTTTTAAATATAAGAATGCCATAACCTTTAAACATGTTATTGTTTTTGCGAAAGCGAAACATATTCTTAAATGGTTTTTTTTGCCAATATTTTATTTAATTTTTAAAAATTAAATAACCCTTAATCTAGGGGAGACACACAGGTATCTATTTTCCTGTTCAAGAATGAGTTTGTGTTGCAAGAACAAATCCATATGCAAGATTGCCTTCAAAAGAACGACGTCTATTTTTTGCTTGATATTCGAGGATTTTTATACGCCCTAGATGAAGATTTGTTCTAGTAAAAACGAAGAAGTCGAAAAATTTAATGTTTATAAAACTCTTGATCAGTTTGGTCCTTTCATGCTTGCTAAATTTTATGATCCATTACCGTTAGAAGAAGCTTTGAGCGTATATTTCGACAAAAATCTAACAAAACATGATTATGGATTTGGCAAATCAAGTCATTAACTTGTTTGAAAAAATGGATGAGAAATGCTTTGTGAAACGGGCAAATTTAAGTTTGCGTTGCCATTTTTTCTAAAAAATGGCTGAGCCAAGCATATTGCTGCTTTTCGTCATCTTGGATATTATCATAAAAAAGATGTTCTATCACATGCATCGCTTCACTGAAATTTAAAGATGAACAAACATCTTTGATTGAGTAATCTGAGATCAGTGAGTTCCAATCCTTTGAAGAAATAGGAATGTTTCTCCTGTTTCAAGGTGTTTATTGAAAATTGCTTAGCCTTGAGGGTCAAAAACCGATTGGTTCTCTCCTGATAAAGCTAGTAGCTTATTAGCTGCATGGTATAACCACGGTTGGTTACAAAATATAGGCCATGGCATACTTGCTTGTTGTGCTAGCTGCTAGATCCTCTGAAAAGGTATTTATTGATTCATGATTCATAACATTCGATTTCCCACGTGATTTCGATATTACTAAAAAATATTAAATATTCTCAAATAATCAACAACGAAAAATTGATATGAAACATTTATCTGCTTATCAAAATAGTTGTGTGGTAAATCTGTTTTGTTAAACAGTCGTTTCGAAGGATTTTTTTATGAGTTTATGTACAGCTTCTTTAAAGAAGGGAGCCGAGGTTATCGATTCAGAAGGAAGGATACGTGATGTTATCAAGAAGATTGTTTTGAATTCTTCTGAAGGTGATATCCCTAAAATCAAACCCGTAGATCCGTTAAGGAAAGTTTAACGTCTCCCAATGCTCGGTTTGTTTTCTCTACTCTTTCGCTAATACAACAATTCAACAAATCAACCTGCAAGTTAGTCATTTACTGGTTTCTATGAGTAGCTCACCATCTACTTTTGTAAAACTATTTTAAAAAATCAATCAATGATGTTTGAGTGATATTCCTTATAAAAGAAACCAAGTGTCGATGTGGATTGTTAAATTTCAAACAGCCTCTTTTATGCACTGCTAATCCCTAGGCCTCAAGAATAAAGGTAAAATGCGGTCGAGTTATTTGACTGAATAAAAGCTATCGAGTTTGTTCCAAAGACAAGCTTTTGTAGGAGATGCTTTTTTCTGATCTTAGTTGCAATAGTCTTTTGCTTGAACGGATTGAAAAAAAAGTTGACAACATTTTGTGTTAATTACCACATTTCATTAGTGATTTTCATGTTCATATGAAATTTATCCATATCTCGCATTGTGAGCCTTTATAAACGACTCAACAGGGGGGTTGAAAATGGAAAATAGCGCTAGGTTAATATTTATTTCCAATTCAGAAATAGAATGGAATCAGTTAAATATAGCAACATCGCAAACTTTAGAAGTTCCTCAGAGCCCGTCTATCTTTCCAAATAAAGATAAAAATTTATGTCACAGCAAAGTAGATATTGTATGTGGCTTAACAACAATGATATGTTCAGGGTAATCCATCATTGATGATTGTTAACAATTTGACCTTTAGAAGGTTATTTAAAATAAATCCAAAGATCAAATTGTTTTTTTATGAAAATATTAAACAAAACTATTGCCATATGAATATATGCTTTGTTACAGCACATGGAAACTACGGTTTAAGTTATAGTAGAGAACAAACCTTGCAAGAGATTTGTTGGATTAATAAAATACTCAGTCAAAATGTTACTTTCTATGGAAGGATAGATGAAAATACTTCAGTTATTGTTGGAAAATATGAACCTATAAGGACATTTGAAAATCTTTTTAGGTCTATTCTAGTCCGTCTGATAGAAATATTGATTACCGAAGTGTTTGTCAAAAAAATATCAAGCATCGACCTTCTATAAATGCAGTTGCTGAATACACATTTCCAAGCGAAGATTCTCAAGAGCTCGAACATTTTGAATTTTCAGAAAAACAGTGCAAGGAATACGTGTTAAGAAATGTTTCTAATTTCTTAAAAAATGAAATTGCTATTAACCCAGTGTCAAAGATTGTCTTAGGTATAAGTGGTGGGGGCGATTCCAATACATTGATAGAAGCTTTCTTGGAATCGGGAAAAGTTAAACGTGAACAAATGATTGCTGTTATGATGCTTGGTATTCCTGATTGGGATAAAGGACGTTCACGCGCTGAAGCCCTCTGTACCCGACATGGCGTAGAATTAAGATTTGTTGATTCCCTTGCGGTGAATCAATTATTGGGTCGAAAAGGAGAAAGCGATTGGTTAGAAGACGTCGAAAAAATATTTCCAGACGCTGACTTAGAGGTATTAGGTACACTTGCAATACGGTTATCTCTAACAGCTGTGGCTAAATCTGTAGGTGCTCAATCAATCGTTACTGGGATCAATTTAGAAGACATTTTGGGCGAATGTCTAATGACAACGATCCAAGGGAAACGACCTATGCCATTTCCTGTTAGAATTATTGATGGCATGCTTTTATGGTACCCACTGTATAATATACCAAAAAAAATACTAGACGGGTATTACCCTAAATATTCTCTTGCTAATTATGAAGAACGCTATCCTAGCAAGATGTTGGGAAGAGCAAATGCATATTATCTAGCTCAAATGATCAGTTCTTTAATCCCAGGGGTTGAATTTGATTTGCTGCAGGGATTTAAAGAGCTTTCAATTAAAAATCATGGTAAGGGTTTTTATGATGAAAAGCTTGGTTTCTCAGTGGTTCAAAAATTACCTTTAGAACTGCAGAATCGTTGGATGATGTTTACTCAAATGTAGCAAATAATATGCAACAAAAAGAATTGCCTCGTAGATTTCTCTATTTTTTAGCCGCTGTAAGCTCGCTTTCTAGCGCAGGTGCTGGGATGACGCTAATCGCTCTTTCATCGAGCTTTTTTGTTGAAAGTCCTGAAGGGCTTGCTTCATCAGCTATCCAGCTTATGTACTATTTAGGTATCGGATGCATAGGTTTTTTTGGCGGGGGTATTTTACAAAAATGGACTCCTGTAGCGCTCGGAATTTTTGGACCTTTGACTAGCTCTCTCATTGTATTTTACCTAGCAACATTTGATGTAATTCCTTTTTTTATAGGTTTTCCTGCCATATTTTTAATTTTCCTATTAAATGGAATAGACCACCCTAATAATTTGCGTTTCTTCAACGAAGTCATTCCTGAGCGTCACAAATTATCATTTTTTTCATTTACAGAAAGCAGCACAGCTTTTTTTCAAATTATACCACCTATTCTGGCAAGCATCATTATCGCAAGTCTGAGTGTAAAGGCATGCTTTATTATTGATGGTTGCACCTATTTGGCTAGCATTCTTCCTTGGCTGATGATTAAAAAAAAATTAAAAAAGCCAATGGATGACTTACCAGATGAAAAAGTAAATTACTTTCTTGGATTTCAAATACTATATCGTAATCCCCAAGTACGAGCTTTGACAATCAGCAGATTGCTCAATAACCTTGCTTACGTAACATGTACAACTGCGATTCCTCTTGTTATTGCTAAGGTTGCAAACGAAGATTCGGGGTTCTTTACGTTTCAGCTTGCTATAACCAATGCTATCATATCTACAGGGTTTATTGGTGCTGGCGTATTAGGAGCTGTGAATGCTAAAACGAATGGCCATCTTATATTATTAATCTACTCGGCTTCACTATTAGCGTTTGGAGCATGTCTATTATTGATGGCATCGATTCTATTTCTTCCTCTGCTCTATCTCAGTGCTTTATTTCTTGGTATTGGTACATATTGCTTTCGTTTATCTGGAATGACGTTAGGCCAAGCCTTTACGCCTCCCTCAGCGCTAGGCCCGGTTATTATTGCTGGTGATACGGTTGTACGTGGCTGGTCATTTTTAGTTTCTATGAGCACATTATTTGTCTTTGAATTTCAAAACTTATGGGGAATATCCTTTGGAACCTAGTTTGTTTTGATAAACATTTTACCGGTTGGCTCGATGTTTGCTCCAAAGTGGTCGCTACTATTGGCGAGAAATTATGTTTCTAGAAATCAAACAAGTAGTGGGGTTTCAGGGAATATAAGATCTTAACAAGACTTGAAAAATTGACAAAAGCCAAGAAGGACTAAATCCATCTCCTCACCTTCATTAAAACCTGGATTTCACCTTCAAGTATGATAGCAGCAGAAACCCGAAGAAACTAGAAGGTATCATGGGGAGCCATCGCAGTACCACCCCCATGTCCCTATAGATCAACAAACCTCGGCTTTAAATTAATTTAAAACTAGGTTTGTTGCCATCGTACAGCAATTCTACAGTGCTTTCATTCGGGATTTCTCCTTTTAGAATAGCATCAGATAGCCTATTTAATACGGTTTGCTGAATCAGCCTTTTTAAAGGTCTTGCGCCAAATCCAGGATCATAGCCTTCTTCAGCTAAATGTTTGAGAAGTTCAGCTGTCCATACAAGAGTGACATCTCGATTTTTCAGAAGATGCTGGACTCTTTGCAGCTGGATTTCGACGATTTTTTCCATATCTTCTCTTCGTAAGGGCAGAAAGGGGAGGATGTCATCTAAGCGATTTAAAAACTCTGGTCTAAAATGCTCTTTTAAAATGGGATCTAAAATCTCCATAATCACATCTTTAGACAGTTGAGTTTTGCCATGGGCAATTTTTTCTAGGATCTGTGATGAGCCAAGGTTTGATGTCATAATGAATAAGGCATTTTTACAATTAACCGTGCGCCCCTTACTGTCAGTAATGCGGCCGTCATCAAAAATTTGCAATAGAATGTTAAAGACATCATGGTGCGCTTTCTCCACCTCATCAAAAAGAACTACTGCATAGGGCCTTCGCCTCAATGCTTCTGTTAATTGACCTCCTTCCTCATAACCGACATATCCGGGAGGGGATCCGATTAAGCGAGAAACACTATGCTTTTCCATGTACTCAGACATATCTAAGCGAATAAGAGCCTCTTCTTGATTAAACAGTTGCTCTGCAAGAGCCTTGGTCAGTTCTGTTTTCCCAACGCCAGTCGGGCCTAAGAAGAGAAAAGCACCGACAGGTCGCCCTGGATCGCTCAAGCCTGACCGTGATCGACGAATCGCTTCACAAACAGCTGTGATGGCCATTTCTTGGCCGACCACTCTTTTTTCAATTTCCTTTTCTAAATGAAGCAGCCTCTCAGCTTCACCTTCTAACATTTTGTGAACAGGAATTCCGGTCCACTTAGACACGACATGAGCGATTAAATTTTCGTCGACCTCTTCCTGCAAAAGGCGATCAGTTTTTTTGTTAAGGTCAGCTTCAGCGGACTCTATTTCTTTTTGAAGTTTGGGGATTTCGCTATAGCGCAGTTCAGCGACTTTGTTATAGTCAGAGCGTCGCTCGGCTTCTTCTTCCTGAAAACGCATTTGTTCTAAACGGTTTTTCTTTTCTTTAATCGCTCCGATAAGCTTTTTTTCCTGATCCCACTGCTGTTTGAGGGTGTTTAATTCTTCTTTAATCTCAGCAATTCTTCCCTCGAGTTTTTCGGCTTCGGCTTTTGAGCTAACACTATCTTCTCTCTTTAAAGCTTCTTGCTCTACAATTAACCCGGCAAGTTCTCTCTCTTTACGATCGATAGGTAAAGGCCTACTCCCTAGCTGCATGCGGATCAAGCTTGCGGCTTCATCAATTAAGTCAATGGCCTTATCAGGTAGCTGGCGTTCCGTGATATAGCGGTTAGAAAGAAAGACAGCCGCATGGATAGCCGATTCTGTAATTCTTACACCGTGAAAGATCTCATATCTTTCTCTTAAGCCTCTTAAGATAGCAATCGAGTCTTCCAGACTTGGTTCGGCTACTAAAACAGTTTGAAAGCGTCTTTCCAAAGCGGCATCTTTTTCAATATGTTTTTGATACTCATTTAAAGTGGTCGCTCCAATGCAATGTAACGTTCCTCGAGCAAGCGCAGGCTTTAGTAAGTTGGCTGCATCCATCGCTCCCTCCGTAGCGCCAGCTCCGATTAACGTATGAACTTCATCGATGAAGAGAATGATTTTCCCTTCATTTTTTTCAATTTCAGTTAAAATGCCCTTCAGTCTTTCTTCGAATTCGCCGCGATATTTCGTGCCTGCGATTAAACTACCCATATCTAATGTGAGCAGTTGTTTATTGCGAAGAGTATCAGGCACGTCTCCTTGAACAATTCTCTGAGCCAATCCTTCAGCGATAGCTGTTTTACCAACTCCCGGGTCACCGATAAGCATAGGGTTGTTTTTTGTCCGTCGACTGAGAACTTGCATTGTACGTCTGATTTCTTCGTCTCTGCCGATGACGGGATCAAGTTTCCCAGCACTCGCTAACTGAGTAAGATTCTTAGTATATTTTTCCAATGCCTGCAAGCTTGCTTCTGCGTTAGGAGAATCCATATGACGATCACCTCGTATACGTTTAATTTGATCTTCCAAATCTTTGTCACTAATATTGGTTTGTCTTTTCCAACTAGCAATAGGCTCTCCGCCATGCTTCCAGAAAGATAATAAAAGGTGGTCTGAACTAATGTATGAGTCATTCCACTTTTTAGCAATGCTCTCTGCATCAGCCAGGCGGCTAGCTAAATTCCTGGATGCGTTAGGCGGCTCTTGTGATGGACCACTGAAAGTGGGTAGATGTTTGAGATGACTCTCAAGCTCACTTTGGAGAAGATCGACATTAGCTTTTAAGTTACTTAGAACAGAGATAAAATATCCTTGAGGATCAGACAAAAAAGCGAGGAGAAGATGGTTTTCTGTCACCTCAGTATTCTTTCGGTCTTGAGCATTTCTAAAAGCTTCTTGGATTGCACTTTGAACCGCTTCAGTAAAGTTCTGGGCCATAAATCCTCCATTTTTACTCTAAAGAAAAGAATAGCAAATTTGGCTTTTTCTATGATCAAAACTTTATGTCTTTCTTTACCAAGTTGGCTTACTGACGAAAATGCTGCCGGTTTTCTATCCCTTCTTCAAAATTCGATCGATACGGGTTGATATCTAAGCCTCCTCGACGTGTGTAACGAGCATAGACCGTTAGACATTCTGGAGAGCAAGTTTGCATGATATCTTGAAAGATCTGTTCCACGCAATGTTCGGCAAAACCAATATGTCTCCTGTAGGAAATAATGTACTTTAGTAGGCCTTCATGGTTCATTTTCCTGCCCTTGTAGCGGATCAAAAGCGATCCCCAATCGGGTTGGCCCGTTGCCATACAATTAGATTTTAACAAATGACTATATAATGTTTCTTGAGCAGGTTCTTGTTCTACCATTAAAAAGCTAGGATTGACTTGATAGCTATCAGTGCTAATATCTAAATGGTCTAGACAGATGCCTTTAAACTCCGTTAACTCCTGACCTATTTTCTCGAATGGTTGAAAAAGGGTTACTTTAATCTCCGCTTGGACGGTTTGAGATAAATCTTTTTTCAAAGTTGAAAGGACATCTTCACAGCTTTGAAAGACAGTCTGGTTAAATGAATTGAGATAAAGTTTAAATGATTTGGACTCAACAATATAGGAAGAATGACAGGGGAAGACAAATTCGGCAAGGGCAATCTGTGGCTTACCTTTTGGGTTAAGCCAAGACAGTTCAAAACCATTCCAAATATCTTCTCCATGATAGGGGTAGGGTTCCTGAATCCCTGTTTTTTGTCTAGCTAAAGAACGAGGCACAGGAAAGAGCAAATCAGGTGAATAATGCTCTACATAAGCCGTTTGTTTGCCCAAACACATTTCCTTTTGCATATTCCTCCTAAAGAAATAAAAAAAGTATAGGGTAATTAAATTTAAAAGGAAATTAGAAGAAGGATTGTTGAGAGGAAGGGCAACAGCCTATGAGTGCCTATCACAAGAGCTTCCTCTAGGGAGACTTTAGATAGAGATCTTTTTTTAAATCCACGAGAGCTTTGGGAGTTCTACCTATTTTATGCAATGCCTTTTCCAGGCATTGTAGATGTTCTTTTGCCTGTGGATAGTTGAGGCGTAATGTATGCAAAACCGTGAGGTAGTACTCAGCTTTACTATCATGGGGCACTCGAGAGTGAAATTGCTCTAAGGCTTTTAAGGCTTCTCCATAGCGGTGGAGTTGTAGCCATGTAATGGCAAGATGAAAATAGCCCGAGGAAAATGAGGGCCATGTCGCAAGGATGTTTTCGATTTCTTCCTTTTTTGCAATAATAGATTCTCTATTTTCATCAACAGAAATAAAAATGGCTTTAATGCCATTGACATCAATTTTTTTATTCAAATAGTCCTCGACAAGGACTTTATGGCCAAAATAAAGGCTTTCAGGATTAGTTGAAGTTTCTTGTAGAATCCTTGTCCCTTCCTCGATGTCGCCTAAAAATAGCAAACTAAATGCTGTGAGTTCCTTTAATAAAAGGTCATCAGGGATGTAGAGGGAGGCTTTTTTGTAGCGGCTCAATGCCTTGGCATAATCCTGTCGGTTTAAGTGAACAGAGGCTTCGTTAAAATAGGTTAAACCGATGACTTCTTTGATATTTCTAAGTTGTAAATAAGGGGTGTCCATCCCTAGATAGTCTTCACAGTCAATATGAATACCTCTTGCTGTGGTCTCAATATTAATGATCTTGTCATTTTCTCTGTAGCGGACATAAATATGGCCCGGTGGCGTGATCATTTCAAGGTGTAGGTTTAGTCGCTGTGCTAAGCAGATATAAAGAACGGAAACACCTAGGCAAACGCCCTTTCTAGAGTCTAAAACAGAAGGAAGAAAGGTATAAAGGTCGATGTCTTTGACGTAAAGAGAATGAGGGGGAAAGCGAAAACCCATTTCTTCAAAAATAAAGCGATTCATCTCACGAATTTTAACTTCAGGAGGAGATTGTATGGAGATGCGGGTAAGAATCTGCAGCGCCATTAGATCGATCATGGCTTCATAACTAAGAATCTCTTCCCATGTCAAAGAGGGATTTTCGGCCAGCTGCGCTAAGAACAATCCTCTTGCCAGATCGATTTCTTCAGGAGGGAGGCGTCGGACCTCATCTTCTGATCGAGCTTGATATCCGGCTAGTTTTCGATTAGGGAGAGTACTGGCAATGTCGGCAATCAATTGCAACTGGGAATGATCCAAAATGTTCATCTTTCCCTCATAACCCTTTGAAATGAGATCAATGAGGCCTTGAATAAAAGAGGGGGAAAGCTGTGGGACTTCCGTTTGAAAATGCTTGTTTTTTTGAGAAATTAGTTGCCATGCGTGCTGTAAAGCCTGCTCGCCTTCACCAGACTCCGGGTATAGCTCGTAAAAAGCAAGATGTTGAGGAATAGAGTTTGGATCCAAGCTATTAAAAAGGACATGTAAATTGGAGGCTGGCAGGGAAGCTGATAAAAGAGTAAATAAAAGGATGAGTTGTAAGAACCATTTCATTGGACGGACGCTAAAGGTAATTTAAACGAAAGCCATTCTATGGCTAAACAGTTTTCAATTACAATAAAATTTAAGAGATTAATTCTTTCATCATGAGCTTAAGCCCTTGATGTTGTAGGAGATCCTCTAAATAGGGGCGGTAACGATAGGTCCAATTGCGATCAGAAATAACACCGGGGATATTAATGCGATCATCAGAGGGGTTGGGCCAGCTCAATTCTTCGAAAGGGATTAAATATTCCTGAAGCAGGTTGATGTGGAATAAGCTTCCGGAGTGATGGCTTTCTCGAAGAATGCTTTTGTATTGTTCTAAACTCAGGTGAGGGGAGTATTCCCATTGCATAAATTTGGCGAAGACTTTAGCTTCCTCCGGACTATTTTGCCACCATAAAAGCAAAGTATCCGAGTCATGAGTAGAGACGGTGGTCATGCTGATAGGATCATACTGCTTGGGATCAATAAAAGAACCATCTTCTTTCCATTTACGTTCCCACCGCATCATTTTAGTTCCTGCGATACCTAGCCTTTTTAATGAGAGATGAATGTCGTCAGAAACCATGCCCAAATCTTCGCCTATAGGCAGCATCATGGGTGCACTATTTAGCATCATCGTTAGTAGCATTTCTCCTTGTGGGATCCAATTCTTCTCGTTTTTAGGAATGAATTTGCCTTCTAAGGCAGCCTTGCCCCTTTCAACGGCCCAAATGCGGTAAAAGCCCACGATATGATCGATTCTGTAGATATGATAGAACTCGGAAGCAACCCTTAACCTTTCTTGCCACCAAGCAAAGTGGTCTTTACGCTGTTCTTCGTAATTATAAATAGGAAATCCCCAGTTTTGTCCCTCGGCATTGTACATATCCGGGGGTGCTCCTGCTGCATGGTTGAGATCAAAAAGATGAGGTTCATACCATACGTCAGCACTATCCGGGCTGATTAAGATGGGAATATCTCCTTTAATATAAACCTTATTTTCAATGGCAACTTCCTTCACCTTAGCCATTTGTGAAAAGCAAAGAAACTGTAGAAAGATGTGAAAATGAATGCTTCTTAGGTCATGGTTTTTGTCATCAACCTTTGGCCAATCCTGCCAGTTTTTCCAAGTATATCGTGTTTTAAAGTACTTAAACAATGCATAGGAAAAAACCCATGGGTGTTGCGCTAAGAAGGTTTGATAAGGGTCGCTATGATAGATGCCGTCAAACTCATGATCGAAATAGTAGTGAAGAAAAGATTCTTTTTTATGCAAGACGTTAAGATAGTCCAGCCGAGGTGCTTTGTTAAGCTCTTGAAACTCGGCCAATCTAGCGATTAACTCAGGGTATTGATGGATATTGGGTAAAGCATGTAGGCTTAAGAAAATAGGATGTAAGGCTTTGGCTGAAAGTGCGTTATAAGGGCTTAGATCAAGACCTGTATCATTGATAGGGAGGAGTTGAATGATATCAAATCCAATACTTGCGCACCACGAAATCAAGGGGAGTAAATCGAGGTACTCCCCAATGCCCGAACTTACATGTGATCGAAGGGAAAATAAGGGGGTATTAATTCCGTGATGGTGTTTGATCTGAACTGACTGCCAATTGGACCCGCACGGGGTCTTTGCAAGGGAGTAGGTTGCCATATTTGGATACTAGCATAATCCCTTGCTCTGTCAATCTTTTATTTTAGACCAAACATGCCACCGCCTCTTGCGGAAGATAGAGGGCCATACCTACTGGGAAGATCATTTTTAGAAATCGATTCTTGCCAATGCTTAGCTTTTGCCTTAAAAGGGATGAGAGCCGCAGCAACTTGATCTCCAGTTAGATTCTTTGTGGGTAAGCTGAGCGATAAAATAAGATGATCAGTCTGTTTGCTATAGGCAAAATTACCGTGTCGGGGCTCTGGCATGCCATTTGCGATAAGTGCTTCTCTAAAAACATTTTCTCGATAACGCCCAGCAGGCACTTCACCTAAATCACAACCAATAATTAAAAAAAAGCCGCTTCGGTCGAACTCTAATTGAATAGGGGGAGCATCCTTGAATTGAAGCAAACAGGAGTTGTTCTCATCGGGTAAAAGCGATGGGATGTTAATGATTTTTCCAAGTTCTCCAAGAAGTGAACCAAAAGCATCTGTAACCATAGGAATCCTTAGGTTTTATTTTTGTTGTGTTTCTACACCATCCTCTTCTTCATTTTCTTGCAAATCTTCATACTCATCCTCTAGGTCCTCTAGGGCCTCGAGAATAGCAAGGTAAAGATCATCTCTATGCTGCAAAGATTTATAAATTTTTGACATTGAAACTTCTCGAACCGCATCCCTTAACTGGTTAAGGGTGTAGATTTTTGACAAGGTGTCTTGGAGGCCAAGTCGTGACGATCTTTGCAACACTTTATCGGCTGTGGGGTAGCGCTCTGCTGCAAGGCTCATAAACTCTTTCGTCATTGTTTCAAAAGAGAGGCTTGCCGGCATTTCGAGGCGATTTTCTTCAAATAAGGTTTGTACTAGAGGCATTCGGTTCTTAAAAAAACGGTAAACTCCTAAGATTGCTTGCAACGATCTCGTTTCAGTAAATAAGCGATGGAGCTGGCCTCTTTCTATGGAAGGGCCTTTGGCCTTCATATCGGCCCCCAGTGAATGGAGAAGAAAGTCGACGACCTTTTTTAAATCCTTATAGGAGTATTGTTGTGATAATTCTTCAAATAGGATCGTCGAGTCACGAGGATTGCCGGTGATATCACGATACATATCGCGTAAGCTGGTTGGTGTGCCTATCCCTTTTTCGGAAGCTTGACGCGCTTGGAGACTGATATTGCGACCAGCAACAATTTCTCGGCCTCTTTCAGCATTTAAATCCTCTTTGATCTCTTGTAGCTTTCTGGCGAGCTCGCCTTCCGAGGTGGCAATTAAATACTCTAATGCCTCATCTGCCAGCGAAACATCAGCGTAGAAATCGAAAAGCTTTCTTAAAATTTCTTCTTTGGAGTCGCCGGGTTTAATCGATTCTCTAAGCAACAGGAGGACGTTAGCCTTCAGTTCCGGATTGCGTCTGTTGAACTGATCAGCCATATCTTTCAACTGCTGAATAGGTAGTAGCCTCTCGCCCTTCTCCTTAGACTCCATCATCTTTTGGATACGTGTTTTTTGAGCTTTTAGCGGTTTTTCTTTTTTAAAGGCACGTGCGAAGGGATTCACCTTTTCGGACTGATCGTTTAAAAATCCTTCCTTTGAGGAGAGCTGTTCTGCTTGTAGTTCCTGTTGTTCATCTTTTGCAACCTCTTTCATCGCTTGCAAGGTCACATTCACTGAGTCAGTAGAAAGGCCACGTGGTAGATTTAAGTCTGCCATTTTAAGACCTCACTTTAAGTAAAAATTTTAGGAAATCTGGATCCTTCCCAGGGGTTGGATTCGGATTTCGGGAACAATTTCTTGATAGGAGACCACGGAAATATCTGTAAATTCCATTTCTATCAACTTCCTCACAAACCGCCTTACGTCAATTGCAGTTAAAATGACGGGAGGTTGACCACCTGGGGGAGGTGGGGCTACTGTTGTTCTTACCCCCTGAAGAATTAATTGAACCGAGTCAGGGTCTAAGGCTAGGTAAGACCCTGCGGATGTCTGTTTAATCGCTCCTCGTACCATATCTTCGATTTCTGGATCTAAAATATACACAGATAGTACGGACTGACCGAGGGAGTATTTATAACTTATGTAGCGCTTTAAGGAGGACCGAACATATTCTGTAAGAAGCACCGTGTCTTTTTCTGTCTGCGCCCATTCGCTTAAGGATTCAAGAATGGTACGTAAGTCTTTGATGGAAACTTGCTCCTGAATTAGACGCTTAAAGATATCCGTCATTTTCTGTAAGGGAATTAAGCGCGTGACTTCCTTAACAAGATCAGGAAATGATTTTTCAACAAACTCAAGCATGGACTTTACTTCTTGGATGCCCACAAATTCATTTGCATAATGCCTAAAGAAATACGAGAGGTGAAGAATGATGACTTCTAGCGAACTCCAATATTTAATCCCTGCCTTTTCTAAAAGTTCTTTATAGCGAGCCTCTACCCACATGGATGGCAAGCCTAACGAGTTCTTATACGAAGTAAAGGGAAGATTATACCTTCTTAGATTTTCCTCAGACTCATTGGTTAGCACAAAACCTTCGAGCAATTTGCCTCGTACGATAGGAACTTCGTTAAGATGGATAGAATATTCATCCTTATCTAAAATAGGGGAGTCTGTTCTGACATGGACTCCAGGGAATCGAACACCGAGATCTGCATACAAGGCTTGTCGCATTCTAGGAATCATTTGATCGATAAACCCCTGACCTTTAGGAGCTTTTTGGATTTCTTGGCTAATAGCTCTTCCACATTCCAAAACAACGGGTAGGGTGAGTGCATAACTATCAATGCCACCGCCGCTAATGACCTTATGTCCTTTAACACCCGTGTCGATTGAAGAATCTCCTCCTGCTGGGGCGATCGTTCCTGCGCCAGCACCCCCACCCATAGCTCCTTCAATTCTTGTTTCCGCTGTTGACCAGAGGGCATAGCCGATTAAACCGAGAGCTGAGGCAAGGATCATAAAAGGCGCTGTTGGGAAGCCAGGTAATAACCCCATACCCATTAAGAAGCCCGCAGCGATCAATAGGGCTTTAGGTTGTTTTAGGATTTGTCCTGAAATCTCGCTACCAAGGTTGGTATCGCCTTTTTCTGAGGAAACACGCGTTGTGACAATACCCGCAGCAATGGAAATAAGGAGGGCTGGGATTTGAGAAACCAGACCATCACCAATTGATAAGAGCGAGTAGGTCTGAGCAGATTCCATCGCGGTCATGCCATTGAAGTACATACCGATCGCAATACCACCAACGATGTTGATTAAAGTGATAACGATTCCGGCAATTGCGTCACCCTTAACGAACTTCATCGCACCGTCCATGGCACCATAAAGTTGGCTTTCTTTTTGGATCATCAGACGTTTTTCTCGAGCTTGATTTGAGTCGATCATTCCCGCTCTTAAGTCAGCATCGATACTCATCTGCTTACCAGGCATCGCGTCAAGGGTAAAGCGAGCAGCGACTTCGGCAACACGCTCCGCACCTTTTGTGATCACAATAAATTGGACAAGGGTAATGATTAAGAAGATAACCCCACCAACAACAAAGTTTCCTCCAACTACGAAATTACCGAATTGATAAATGATGTCACCGGCGTTTGCCTGCAATAAGATCTGTCGCGTTGATGCGATATTCAAACCTAGGCGGTACAGTGTTGTTATCAAGAGTAGGGAGGGGAAGATCGACAGGTGAATTGCACTTGGGATATAAAGAGCGACCATGAGGAGAGCAACGGACGCGGTTAAGTTTAGAGCGATCAAGTAGTCAATAACATGGGGGTTTAAGGGGATAATGATCATTGCTAGGATGGCAATGATCAGCAAAGCTAGTGCAACATCAGAAGATCTGGAAATATTTTCAAGAGAGCGTTCTCCTCCTATCCTCGCTGTAATACCATCTAGAACTTTTCTGAACGTTTGAAACATGTTTATTAGTGCTCCGCAAAGTTATTCGTCAAATTTTTCTGAGTATTCATAAGGAGAATCAGTTTGTAAGGAAGCGATCCACCGCAGGATTTCAGCAACAGCCTCATAACTATCCTCTGGTATGAATTCGTACAGTTCCCCTTCATCCCATAATTTATGGGCTAATTTAATATTTCTTACCACTGGAATTCCGAGTTCTTCAGCAAGTTTTATCATTCTTTCCGCCAGGATATCCTTTCCCATGGCCAAAATATAGGGAGCAGCATCTACTCCTGTACTATAGCCAATGGCAATTGCCAAGTGAGTAGGGTTAGTCACTACAGCAGATGCTTTTTTCATACCACCCGCGGGCCCTTGGTCATACGCTATCTCCTGAGCAATTTGCCTGCGTTTACCCTTGATCTGAGGATCTCCCTCGGTGTTTTTATACTCTTGTTTGACCTCAAATTTTTCCATCTTCATTTCTTTGGCAAAGGTCATCTTCTGATAAGCGAAGTCAAACACGGCAACGACGAGGAAAAAAAGTCCTACTTTGATAACCACTTCCATTAAAAACTTATAAAAGATAAGCAACGCTGAACTTATCGGCATGGAGACAGCGGTAATTAAGACAGGAAGGCTGCTATACATCACTCCATAAATGAGGTAAGCTGCAACAAAAACCTTTAATAAGGATTTTAACAGTTCTACAAGAGTTTTTAATTTAAATTTAGCCTTTAGATTCTCTACGGGATTAAATTTCTTAATATCGAATTTAAAAACTTCGGTTGTAAAAACAGGACCTATCGTTAAAAACGTAATAAGCACCCCGATAGAAGCAACAATGAGTAGCGCAGGGATGCTCGCCATAAAAATAACGCGAAAAGCCTCATAAAACAGAGTAGTGATGGCGATATCCAAATTTCCTTCGGGAATTTTTTTAAAGACTGTAACAAGAAAATCGCCTAAGTAATGATAAAGAGTGACGCTAAGCCCAAGGATGACCCAGATAGATACAATGAAAGTAAACGCTGCAGGCAAGTCTTGGGATTTAGCAACTTGGCCTTTTTTACGCGCATCCCTTAATTTCTTAGGGGTTGCTTTCTCGGTTTTTTCACCCATAAATTATCTACTAATATATATTTTAATACACCTTTATATTTTAAGTATAACTTTCGGTTTTAAACGGTGTCAAGTTGTAAATAAAATTTTGTATTAGTAATAAAATGGTGAATTTTAATAGAATTAAATATTAGGATTATTATGGTTAGTTTAGTTTGCTTTAAGAGTTTATTTTGTTGCTTTCACACTTCGAGAAAAACAAAGAAACAGATTCGTCATGAAATCAATCAAGTTTTTCAGAAGGAATATTCGGTAGAACAGCACACGATTTTACAGCGACGGCTCTCCTGTTTAATTCCAAAGAGCTTAAAATCAAGCTCATACTCAAAAGAAAAGTTGGCAGCCGCCGTTGATGAGATCAAATCGAACCTTCTGCTTTGGGAGCCCCCCATAAAAATTGCCTTTAAGGAAGAGCTAAAATCAGAAATTAAGGAACTTTGCCAGCATTTATTTCACGGGCAATGTGATTATCGAAAACTTGCTAAGTTTTCGGTATTAAAGGCGTTATTTGTTAAAAACGAAGCTTTATTAGCTGAAGCTAGGCAGTGCTGCCAGGGTATGTTTGATGATATTTTTTTGGAGATGGATGCCATTCCTGGTGCTCAATACCCTGCTTTGGAAGCTTTGGTTGGTAATATCTTAGTTTTTCTAGTCTATTTTGGCTTAGAGGATGGGGAAACCATTAAAATTCCTCAATTGATCAACGATGAATGGAGAATGGTTTCCTATCAAGTGCAAAAAATTCCTTTGACTCCCAAATGGATGGGGTCTCCTATGATGGCCTTTGGCTTAGTCCCAGGAGACGCCGCAGCTCCACCTCTATTGTTAATGAAGGGGACTACTTATCCAAGTGATGAGGGGTTTGTTCTTTCCTTACTAAGTGACATTAATATAGGAGCGTCCCCAGGAGCTTATGCTTTTCATTTAGCCAAAAACAAGATTCATCAATGGCTAAAAGCAAATACCAAGAGCGAGAAGGCTAAAGTATTTGGTCAAAGTCTTGGTGGCACACTGACTCTTCATATCTCAGCCCATTTTGCTAAGTATCTTCAAGCCGCTTTTGCCTATTCTCCCACAGCCTTGCTTCCATTTGAAGGCAGGGAATGGGAAAAGAGAGTCTCTAGACAAGCAGTTTTACCTAATGTAAAAATTTTCTATCAAGAAAATGACCTAGTTCCACTTGCAGGATTTTCATGGAAAAAGGAATGGGATCTCTACCAGGTATCGGCCAAGAAAAAATACAATTTTTTAAGCGCTCATGCTCAATCTTTTCTATCCCATGATGTCCATTTGATGATTCAAGGTGACCATCGACGAGAAAGAAAAAAAGCATCGCGAATTGTGGTGGCTTCAATCCATTTGATTCTTTCTGTTCCACTTTTTATGGTTGCGGTTCAGGTTTACGCCCTCTTTCTATTAGTCAAAACCACGATCAAGTTAGTAGGGAAACTTGTAGATGACATAAAGAAGAGGATGGGTTAAAATAACTTGAATTTTTCATGGAGTTATCATGCCTGGACTTGCTTGTGGAATCGTTGGCTTACCCAATGTGGGAAAATCGACTCTTTTTAACGCTCTAACTTCTAATAAAGCCGAAGCTTCTAACTATCCGTTTTGCACCATTGATCCTAATGTCGGTGTGGTTGAAGTCTTCGATGAACGTTTAAAAGCTTTAAGCGACCTTTCCCAAAGCAAAAAAATTGTCTATGCCACGATGGAGTTTGTGGATATTGCAGGTCTTGTCGCTGGTGCTTCTCAAGGTGAAGGGTTGGGAAATAAGTTTCTAGCCAATATCAGAGAGACAGATGCCATTGTACATGTCGTACGCTGTTTTGAATCTTCCGATATTATTCATGTAGCTGGCAAAGTTGATCCTATTAAAGATATTGAAGTTATCAATTTAGAACTACAGTATGCCGATCTGCAGATGGCCGAAAATGTCTACACAAGACTAGAAAAGCAGGCCAAGAGTAAAAAAGAGCTCGTTTCAGTTCTGGCCTGCTTAAAAAAGATTCAAGACCACCTGAACGAGGGGAAGCCTGTAAGGTCCTTAAACCTTTCTCAAGAAGAGATCGAACTCATCAAGCCCTATCCTTTTCTAACCGCAAAGAAAGTTCTTTATGTTGCTAATGTGGACGATAATGACCTCCCATCGATGGAAAATCAATTTGTGCAAAGAGTGAGGGAATATGCTCTTAATGAAGGCAATAGCGTTATTACTATTTGCGCAAAGATCGAGGAGGAGATTGCTCAATTAGACGATGAGGATCGCATTCAATTTTTAGAGAGCATGGGCCTAAAGGAAGCTGGTTTAAACCGTTTAATTAGAACATCTTTCGATATGTTAGGCTTAATTACCTACCTTACAACGGGTGAGATTGAAACAAGAGCCTGGACGATTGCTAAGGGGACAAAAGCCCCAGAGGCTGCGGGAAAGATTCATTCCGATATTCAAGACGGTTTTGTGAGGGCTGAGGTGATTGCCTACGAGGATATGATTCAATATCATGGGAGAGCCGGGGCTAAAGAAGCCGGTAAAATGCGAGCAGAAGGCCGTGATTATGTCGTCCAAGACGGTGATATTATAAACTTTTTACATAACAAAAGATCATGACTTATACGCTATTTGTCTCGTGTGCCTCCCACCTGGAACCTCTTTTAAAAGAAGAACTTCTTCAGCTAGGTTATCCGGATGTTAAGGAAACTTATCGCGGGGTTTTTGTCAATCAGGTTCCTTTTGAGGCGATTTATGAAATTAATTATTGTTCTCGCTTAGCCAGCAGAGTTTTAGTCCCTCTTAAGAAGTTTATCTGTACGAATCGCGAATCTCTCTATCAGAATGTTCATGAACTTTCCTGGAGAAACTATTTCAAAAAAGCACAAAATTTTGCTGTTGACGCTACTGTGGACCCCAAAATTTTTAAAAGCAGCTTGTTTGCCGCACAGATAGTAAAAGACGCTATCTGTGATAAAATGAGAGAAGAGACGGGAAAAAGACCTGATGTTTCTCCTTATGAACCTGATGTTCAACTTAACCTATTTATGCAAGGAAACAGGGCTATTTTAAGCTACGATACATCAGGTCCAGCACTGCATAAACGAGGTTATCGCCAAGAAAGCGGTGAAGCTCCGCTCCAAGAAACGCTTGCAGCGGCGCTATTGACACTAGCTGATTTTAAAGGGGATGAGATTATTTACGACCCTTGCTGCGGTTCTGGAACTTTGTTGATCGAGGCAGCAATGAAATCAACAAATACGCCTGCACAATTTTTCAGAAAAAAATTTGGTTTTATGAAAATGCCAGAATTTTCTGAGCAGGCATGGTTAAAACTGAAAAATCAAAAAGATGCTGCAAAAAAACCCTTAAAGCCTAAGCATTTTTTTGGTACAGAAGTCAATAAGAATACCTTTCGTATTTGCTTAGCTAACTTGCGAGCCTTGAACTGGCTTAAGGACATCCAAATCATACAAGGTGATTTTCGAGAAGCGGAGTTATCATTGGCACCTAATTTTATTATTTGCAATCCTCCCTATGGTAACCGCCTCAATGAAGATCCTTCTCTAGTTGGTTTATATCGCTCTCTTGGCGACTTAATGAAGCAAAAGTCTGCTAAGCCTGGCAGAGGTTTTGTTTTTACAGGAAACTTAGATTTGTCGAAAGAGATTGGTCTTGCTCCTAAAAGACGTCATGTTTTGCTAAATGGAGGCATTGAATCAAGGCTGCTCGAATATGATCTCTACTGATTGATATGTCCATCACAAGTCGCTTCTCGACCTCATAGTTAAAGCTAGGGTATTGCGTTGCGTTGTGATTTCGTTTAGTTAAGGAGGGAGTTGCAGCAGTTGCTTCAAAATAGGAAAAGCCTCTATTTTGAAGAAAACGCCGGGTGAAGCGATGAGACAGCCAGCTTTCTTTCCTCCAGACCTTCCCAATATCGAGCCTATTTCTGACGATGAATCCCTTCTTCAATTACTTGTCAAAACGCCCCATCACTTCATTCGTTTTTTTGTTGCAGCCACTCAGGATGAAACATGGCTTCATCATCACCTTACCTTCCTCGAGGGAGCATTAAAATGGCTCACTAGGGAAGCTTTCTATGGCCGATTGTCTAACCATGTTTTAAAGGAGGTTGCACAGGCCATCTTTTCCCATTCTGAGTTAATGGATTCTCTCTGTCCAAAAAATATTGCCATTAAAATACAAAAAGAGCTCTATCCTGTTAATTCTCTCTTGCTCTCTGCTCAATCCAATTATCTTAATATGCTTATTCTAAGGCAATGTAGAGACCGGAAAAAGAACAGTGTCACTTTCCCTGATATCCCGTACGAAACAATTCCATTTATCTTAAGATACTTTAATACCGGGCAAGCGGATCAGATATGGAGACTTGAAGAGGAAGAAATAAAAGCCATTCTAGAGGTCGCTGATATTCTTGAACTAGAAACTTTATCAAAAGAATGCCAAAACACTTTAAAAAGATATATCAATAGTCGCAATTTGGTTGATACCCTGTTGCTATCCCATAGAAAGCATTGGCTCTACTTGAAAGAAAGCTGCATTGACTTCTTTAACCAACAAGAACAAGGAATTATTTTAAGTTTTGCAGATAAAGATTCGCTAAACTGTGAGTTTAGTGTATTTAATGACCAGACTTGGCGCATGTTTCTTAAATTCAATATTTGGGTAACTCATCTCAAGCTAGGGGGCTTGTTGCCTATGGATGAATTTTTCCTTAAACTCCTCAAGAATCTTCCTCGTCTCATTAGCTTAGATTTAAGTGGCAGTGAGAAAATGAGTCCCTTTCTTGAGAACATTCCCAAGCAGGTGAGAGAGCTGAAACTCTCTAGATGCCAGTGGCTAAACGATGATCGTTTTAGGCACCTTGTCCGCCTCTTTGAAGATATAAGTGCTCTTAGCCTAGAGCAAAATACTGACCTTTCCTATATGGGTTGGTCAGAATTAAGGGGCTTGCGTAACTTAAAGTCTCTCAATCTGGCTTCATGTACTCAGATCGGTAATCGAGAGCTTTCTTTAATTTTACAGGCAGCACCACAGCTAAATGAAATCAATCTCATGAACTGTCCGCTGATTTCTGACAGTGGTTTTATTGAACTTGCGCAAATGTTAGCGAGACTAAACCGCATTAATCTTGCCAAAACTTCACTTACTGACTTAACAGTGATCGAACTGGCTAATCATGCGCGTTTTATTGAAGAAGCTAATTTTTCTAAAAACAGCCAGTTAACAGAAAAAGCGCTTGAAGCTTTTGTAAAAAATGAAGCCAATCTTAGGTTGATTAACCTTGTCGGTTGTAAAATCCCTGAGGGAAAACAGTCTATCTTACAAATGAACTACCCTAGAACAACATTTATCTTCTAACATTTCTTAAAGCGGTCTATGTATAATAGCTTCTCTTTTTCTTTTTCTTCTATAGATAGTTTTTTGGGAGGAAGGATGAGTAATCGAGTTAGCAGCTTTACCTTTGCATAGGTGGACTTTAAATTTTTATTGATAGGCAGAACGTGAATATGGAAGTGATGCACACTTTGTAAAGTAGGCCCATTTTTTTCATATTGGAAGTCTTCAATGTCTTTTCCGAAACGCGTTTGAAAGACACAGTGAATCTTTTTTTCAATTTCAAAGAGTTCATCGTGCGCCTCTCTGCTAATTTCATGCCTGGTCACATGATGTTCAATGGGGACTATAAGTAAATGTCCTTTCACAACAGGTTTAAAATCCAAAAGGATAGACCAATATTGCCCTCGATATACTTCCTGGTCTTGAATGATTGACGGATTGCAAAAGGGGCATCCTTCTTCTCCAAAAAGAAATGAAAGACAGCAAGATAAAAGGAAAAGAATTAGTTTAGGATTCATAGTTTAAAATTTTTTTAGCATATTTTATATCTTTTTCAATTTGCGCTTTTAATAAGTCAATCGATTCAAAACGCTTTTCGGGACGGATTAGCTCATGAAAAGTGACTTCTGCATATTGTCCATAGAAGTTTTCTCGTGTATCAAAGAGATGAACCTCTAAAAGAGGTTTGTGGTCATTTCTTACCGTTGGCGCAAACCCTAAATTAGCAATGCCCGATTTTTTCTCATTTCCCATCATTACAGTGACAGCGTAAACACCAAATCCTGCATGGCATAAAGTACATACTTCCATATTGGCTGTGGGAAAACCAATGGTTCTTCCTCTTCCATCTCCAGAGCTAATTGGAGCATAAATAGAGTACGGCCGCCCTAAGAGCTTCTCTGCTCGCAATAAATCATTTTCCTGAACACATTTACGAATAGAAGAGCTGGATATTATTTCTCCATCTTCGGCTTTAAATGGAGGTAAGTACTCTACTATAAAATGCATTTTTTTAGACAACTGTTGAATGGCTTCATGATCACCATGTCGATCCTTGCCCAATTTCGCATCATAGCCTAGAATTAAATAGCGAAAGGGTTGCGCTTGCATGACTTGACTTAAAAATTCTTCTGCAGTTTGACTAGCAAGTTGGCTATCAAAATTAAGCATGTAGATACTCTCTAGACCATATCGTCTAAGGAGTTTAATTTTTTGTTCAGGGGAAGTGAGCAGTGGTAGTGGGTGGTTAGGAGTAAAAATTGAAGAAGGATGGTTTTTGAAGGTGATAGCTGCTGGTAAGTAATGGTGAAAATCGGCTAACTCTTTTACCCGTTTCAAAATTGTCTGATGCCCTAAATGCACACCATCGAAATTGCCAACAGTAAGAACCGCTAATTGATTTGTGAGGTTTTCATTATGGAGTGAGTGGTAAACTGACATTTTTTAAAGCCGTGTAAACTTTTAAGCGTGCAAAGTCAGTTGCATCATGGTCAAAAAGAAGATTACCGTCAATACAATCCTCTAAAAGAAAGGGTCCACTTCTAAGCCTTGTTAGCCCACTTAGAAATGCACCACAACCTAGATTCTGTCCGAGGTCGTGAGCTATACTTCTTATATATGTGCCCTTAGAACAACAAACTTTAAGGACGAGTTTTGGATAAGAATAGTCGATGAATCGCGTCTCAACGGTCACTTTAACAGGCTCTCTTTCTATCATTTTTCCCTTGCGAGCCAGATCATATAGCTTTTGGCCGTTAACTTTTTTGGCTGAAAACATAGGTGGTATTTGAAAAATCTCACCTTGGAATGACCGAAGTGCTTCTTCAACATCTTTACGCATAGGGACGAGAGGGGAGGAGCTTGTTACTTCCCCATCGCTATCATAAGAATCGGTCGTTTTCCCAAAAGAAATTTCAGCCAAGTATTCTTTCTCTTGGCAAAGAAGTTGAGAGGAGAGTCGTGTGTATTTCTTCCCTACCATTAAAACCATGACTCCTGTTGCCAACGGGTCTAAGGTGCCAGCATGGCCAATGGTTTTGACCTTAAGTATGCGTCTTAATGCGCCAACTAGGCTAAATGATGTTTTACCTTGAGGTTTATTAATAAGTAAGATCCCTTCGGGAGACGACATAGTTTAGCTTGGGTCGAGATCAGATTCATGTTCCCGAGACTTGCGTTCATCTGAAATTTTATGAAGCAGTTCTTCGATGCGTATTTGTTTTTCTAGGCTATCATCAAGAATAAATGTGAGGGAAGGAAAGTACCTCAGCGTGATTTTTTTGGAAGAGTTAATCCCAATAAAACCAGCAGCTGAATTTAAAGCTGCTAAGGTTTCCTGCTTCTCAGTCTCAGACCCAATAACGCTTATATAAACTTTGGCATAATGTAAATCAGCTGTAATGTCAACACGTGTTACCGTTACAAACTCATTAACATGAGGGTTTTTGACCTCTTTTCGGATCACATCAGAAATGACCTCTTTTAATAAGGAGTTTAATCGGTCTACACGTTTTTTTGACATCAACAGCCTCAGAATTAAAGTTCTTGCGTAAGGTATGTAATCTCGTAGGCTTCTAGAATATCGTTTTCCTTTACGTCATTAAAGCCTGACAACAGAATACCACACTCTAGGCCTTTTTGTACTTCTCGTACATCTTCCTTGACCCTCTTTAATGAAGAGATGGAGCCAGTCCAAATCACATTGCCATCTCTTCTTAGCCGCATCATGCTATTCCTAGTAATGCTTCCTTCTGTCACTTGGCAACCTGCAATCACACCAACATGAGAGGCTCGGAAGGTCGCTTTAACAATCGCTTTGCCTTTTTCAGTCTCTTGCGGAATCCTATCCAAAAGTCCTGCCATCAGCATTTTGACATCGTCGATAGCATGGTAGATGATATCGTGGATGCGTACCTGGACACCTAGTTCCTTGACTAACGAATCGGCATGAGATTCTAACTGAGTATGGAAGCCGACAATGACCGCTTTAGAAGCTGCAGCAAGCTGAACATCGGATTCAGAGATTTCCCCTACTCCTGTAAAAATGATGTTCAAATCAGCCTTTTCGGAATGAATTTTCTGCAAGGCAGCTTTCAACGCTTCGAGAGAACCTTGGACGTCAGCTCTTAAAATCACGTTTAAAACCTTCTTACTTGCTTCAGAAGCTTGCATCATGGTATCGATCGTGAGCTTCTTCTTCTGTTGCAACTTGAATTGGCGACGACCGATCAAACGTGCTTCGGAAATTTCGCGAGCTTCTTTTTCATTTTTTACTGCTATGAACTCTTCTCCGGCGTCAGGAAGACCTGATAGACCAGTGATTTCAACCGGTGTTGACGGCCCTGCTTCGGACATAGGCTTACCAAACTCATCGCGCATGGTTTTAATGCGACCAAAGTAGTGTTCGAAGACCACTGAGTCACCAAGTTTCAATGTACCATTTTGCACTAAAACAGTTGCAGCAGCACCCAAGCCTTTATGTAGCTCGGATTCAATGACGGTGCCTCTAGCTCTTAAAGAGGGATTTGCCTTTAATTCAAGCACTTCGGCTTGTAAAGCTAACATTTCAAGTAATTCCTGAACGCCATCTCCGGTCATAGCAGAGCAATTAATCGTAATTGTTTGTCCACCCCATGCCTCAGGGAGTAACTCATGCTCTGAGAGTTGTCGGTAGACTGTCTCCGGGTTAAAGTTGGGCTTGTCAGATTTGTTAATCGCAACAACGATGGTTACCTTTGCGGCTTTGGCATGTTGGATGGCTTCGACTGTTTGCTGACGAATACCTTCATCACCAGCAACAACGAGGACGACAATATCAGTCACATCAGCTCCACGCGCACGCATTGCCGAAAAGGCTTCGTGACCTGGGGTATCTAATACAGTGATGTCACCGACACTGGTATGGCATTTAAACGCACCAATATGCTGAGTAATCGCCCCTGCCTCACCAGCCACACGGTTGCTTTTCCTTATGGCATCAATAAGGCTAGTTTTACCGTGATCGACATGGCCCATGAAAGCAACGATGGGGGGTCTGACGATCAACTGAGCAGGATCACTTGCCTCTACTTCTTCCTTGATTGTTTTATCCGTAATCCGAATTCTTTCTTGCTCAGAACGGTCAATGCTGATTTCACAGCCAAACTCATGGCCTAGAAGTTGAACAGCTGTTTCATCCTCCAAGATATCATTAAGAGTCACAATCACTCCCTGAAGGAAGAGTTTGCCAATTAACTCAGAGGCTTTCAATTTCATCTCAGCTGCTAAGTCTTTTAGAGTAATTGGAAGCCGAATTTTTAAGCTTGAAGGGCGAATCGTTGTTTCTTCCTTAGATTGCTTAGAGAATTTATGAACTCTTTTCTTTCTCCATTCGTGCTCTTCTTCAGTAGCTCGTAGACCTTGTCGATCTCTGGCATCAAACCGGGAGCTTTCTCCTTTTTTAGCGGGTTTTAAGTCTTTAAACTCTTTAAACTTAGCTCCTCCTTTAGGGCCCTTTTTCGCTTTAGATTCCTCTGTTTCTTCCGCTTCAGTCTTATCCACCACTTTAGGCTTTTTATGACTATCGTCTTCGAGACGTTTCTCGGGGACGGCTTTACCGGTGTGAGGTGCTACTTGTGGTTTTCTCGTTTCTTCCCTAGCCACTGGCTTAGGTCGTGGGGGAGGTAATAAATCCTTAATATGTCGACCCGTAGGCCCCAATTTTTCCTTAGGCGGCGCAAACCTTGGCGGTTGTGGCGGGGGTGTTGGAGAGATCCGGGGGGGCGGGGTTGGTTCTATAGTAGGTTCAGTCTCCTCCTCTGCCTGTGTCTCTTCCAATTTTTCTTCTTTTTTATTTGTAATCTCGATTTCAGGTAATGGGGCTTCAATTTCTTCTTTTGTTTCTGATTCAGCCTCTTGTTCAAGGGAGGGAGTTATCACGTCTGTAGGCTGCTCAGATGAAGTCTCAGCAACGCTTCCTTCTTCTTCAACGTCTATCTCAACAGGCTCGTGGTGCTGAGCTTCTGCAAAAGCGGACTTTGAACGAGCCTTTCTTGGCACTGCCATCTCTTCCCTACGCTCTTCAGTCACTTTTTTTTCAGCGCGCCCTTGCTGTCTCTCTTCCTTGAGTGAAGCTTTAGAGGCTTTTTCAGGTCCTCCCGTCTCAGGTGTTTCTTCGCCAGCTTTCTTTTTTGCTAATTTAGATTTAATTCCATCCAAATTGATAGCTTGAGCGATTTGCGCGTTTTTGATATTAAGTTTTAAATTTTTTGCCAATGTTATATCCTTTGCTTTCTAATTTGCTCCAAGATCTTATCAGCTGTCTCTAAGCTAATCCCTGGGATAGCTGCTAACTTTTCAGCTGAAGCCATTAAAAGTGATCTTGGGGTTGTGTAACCTTCAGCAACAAGATGTTCAAAAATTAAATGGTTAATGCCTTCAATGTTCTTCAATGGTTCATCCAAAGTTGGATCTTCTAAAGAGGCTAGTTCTGTTCTTTGGATAGCCATCGCTCGATTATAGTCAGTCATACGCTGCACTTCTAAGTCGTAACCGATCAATTGTCCATTCAACCTTGCGTTCATTCCTCTTTTCCCGATAACAGCTGCAAAATCCTGGTCATCAACGACAATGGAAATGATATTATCATCACTATTAACGCTGATTTTACGTATCTCGATAGGTGAAAGTGCGTTTTGTAGGAGCTCAACAGAGTCTTGGGCAAAAGGAATAATGTCAATTTTCTCGTTATGCAATTCTCTCATAACATTTTTTACTCTCATGCCTCTCATCCCAACACAAGCGCCTACAGGATCTACCTTCGAGTCAAGTGAGCGTACGGTTAGTTTGGTTCTATAGCCGGCATCTCGAACAATTTTATCAATAACGACTGTGCCATCGTTGAGCTCAGGAACTTCTTGAACAAGCAACTGCCGTACAAATTCAGGCGAGCTTCTTGAAAGCACAACTTCAGCGCCGCCATTTTCTGTGTCATTAACGGTTAGCAGGAGGGCTAATACCTTTTCTCCCACATGATATTTTTCCGTTTTTGGGTATTGTTTCATAGGCATAATAGCCTCAACTTTACCTAGATCCACAACGACATTAGAACCGCGAATAAATCTCTTTACTGTACCAGATATCAGCTCATTAACTCGATGGCGATATTCTTCATAGATCACATCTCTTTCGGCACCGCGCAACTTCTGTGCAATAATGGTACGGGCTTTTTGCGCAGCAATACGTCCAAAATCCTTTGGAGTAGCAACAATGTCGATAAACTGACCGATTTGGCAATCGGGATCAATGGTCCTAGCCTCTTCTAAGGAAATTTCTTGTGCAGGCACTTCGACTTCGTCTACGATTTCTTTTTCACAATAGACATCAATATTGCCTGTTTTAGGGTGAATGGTAACCGTGACATTTGACGCCCCTGAAATACTTTTTCGCGCAGCTGCAACTAAAGATTCTTCAATTGCGCCGATCACAACGTCTCTTTTAATGCCTTTTTCGCGCTCTAAATATTCAAAGATTGCTATAAGATCTTTATTCATTCGTTATTGCCTTTAACTTTTTAGCTCAAGAAATAATATAACTTGATTCAGGGATTTATGACTATAATGCGTTCAGCATTTAGAACCTACCCAAATACCAACCAATAAAAGCTTCTCTTCTGTAAGTTTTGATCTAGCTAGGAACATATCTTACGCCTTTTCCTCAATCATAATCACTGAGCAATATAATAGGAAATAGGAGGCCAGCTGAGTAAAATGATAAAGGCTTGGTGCCTTTAGGGCAAATCCTTTTCGCTAATTTGCATAAAAATAGCGGTTTTACTCGCAGTGCTTGTTTTAACTGGCTCGGGGATAGAATTATTCCTGTTAGACTTGCTAACGAAGGGATAGTCCTTGGTCTAAAGCTATCTTAGCAGGGATTAATAATATAAGGCTAGGAAATAATTGGGGGGAAGAAAGTGGACCCAAATGAAGGGTCCACATAAAAGGACTACTTAGCCACATCTTTCTTTTTTCGTTTTGAACTTTGTGTGGTCACAATGTCATCACGATTTTCTTGATTTTGATCGATAAAATACTCTTTTAATGAAAGAGCGATTTTCTTGTGTTCAGGATCTAGCTTGATCACCTTGGCTGTAACCTCATCACCTTTAGCTACTACGTCTTCAACTTTGCCGAAGGCTTGATCAGACAGCTCATTAACGTGAATCAGACCTTCAATACCGCTTTCTAGCTCAACAAAAGCTCCAAAGGCTGTAATTTTAGTGACCTTGCCTTTCACAAGTGAGCCCACAGGGATTGTTTTTTCAATAGACTCCCACGGATTCTCTCCTAACTGTTTAATGCCAAGAGTAATTTTTTTGCTCTCTTTGTCGACTGAAAGAACAACAGCATCTACAACATCACCTTTTTTGAGGATTTCAGATGGATGAGACACTTTTTTGATCCAGCTAAGGTCGGAAATGTGGATTAAGCCTTCTACTCCAGGCTCTAATTCTACAAAAGCGCCATAGTTTGTTAGGTTTTTAATTTCCGCTCTAACATTAGTCCCAACAGGATATTTTTTTTCTACGTCGTCCCAGGGGTTTTGTTCTGTTTGCTTAATCCCAAGAGAAATTTTTCCTTCATCTTTTTGGATCGCAAGAACGATCGCTGTGACGTCATCACCTTTGTTAACCACTTCGTTAGGATCAGTTACGTTTTTAGTCCAAGACATCTCTGATACGTGAATCAGCCCTTCAATACCCGGTTCAATTTCAATGAAGGCACCATAAGGAAGAAGGTTAACGATCTTGCCTCTCACTTTTGTTCCTGGAGCATATTTCTGTTCGATCTGATCCCATGGATTTGGTTCTTTTTGTTTTAAGCCAAGAGCGACGCGGCCTTTGTCTTTGTCGACACTTAAGATCATCACTTCTAGTTTTTGACCTATCTGCACCATTTCAGATGGGTGTTTGATTCTCTTCCATGTCATGTCTGTGATGTGCAACAAGCCGTCAATTCCATCTAAATCTAAGAAAACGCCGAAGTCAGTAATGTTTTTCACAACGCCTTCACGGATGTCACCTGGCTGGATGTTTTCAAGAACCTCAGCTTTTTTAGAAATTCTTTCAGCCTCTAGGAGCTCTCTTCGTGAAACGACAACGTTTTTCCTTTCGACATTAATCTTAAGGATTTTGAATTCGTAGGTCTTGTCGAGGTACTCATCGAGGTTTTTAATTCTCTTGTTGTCAATTTGTGAGCCGGGTAGGAATGCTTCCATACCAATGTCGACCATGAGGCCGCCTTTAACCTTGCGAATGACCTTACCTTTAACGATAGAGCCTTCCTCACAATGCTCAAGAATGTATTCCCATTGGCGAAGACGTTCTGCTTTCTCGCGAGAAAGAACGATTTGACCATTGTCATCTTCTGGTTGATCTAGTAATACTTCAACTTCTCCGTCTAAAACGAGAATGGATGGGTCCGAAAATTCTTCTATTGGCACAAGGCCTTCTGATTTTAAGCCGACATCAACGACAACGTGATCTTTGGTTATTTCCACGATGCGACCTTTTAGAATCGAGCCAGGAGTCATGCTCGGCTTGTCTTCAGTTGCAGTTTCTTCGCCAGCGTTAGCTAAAAGGTTTCTAAAGAGCTCGGCATCTTTTTCCTGGAAAGTCACGTCGTCGACTATGTTGTTTTCATCCCAGGTATGGTTTGAATGTTTTGACATTTAAAGGTTTCTCCTCATTTTTACTAATTCCAAAAGGTTAACAGAGCCAAACGAAAAATTGCAACTCTAAAGTTAACTCCTTTAAAACAGCATTTATTATAGGGTTTATTTTTGATTTCGCGCTTAGTTTTGTTATAAGTTTATCGCAATTTATTCCTTTTTTTTATAAAAAGTTTTCACCTTTGATAGCAACCTATTCGCTGATTTCTACTCTTTCGATTTCATCCATCTCATGCAAATTTTTAATGGTATTGACCACGTCTAATTGCTCACTCGCAAAAAAGGATATTTTTATATACTCATCTTCCTTAGACTCGATTGTGTGCAGCGTTAGCATGGAAGACCTGAGTTTGAGACTTTCTGTAATCTGGTCCATTAAATGAGAAAAATTCCTTCTTTTCACATAGAGGTGAATCATTTTTGTTCTCCTTTTAAATAGGAGTTTTTCTAAAGGCTTTAAAGCTGCGAGCACAACCACGCTTAAAATGGTTGTGAATGTGGCAGCAAAATAAAGACCTCCTCCAATGGATAGACCGATAGCAGCAACCACCCATAGGCTTGCAGCAGTTGTTAAGCCTTTAATCGTGTTTTTCCAGAAAAGAATGGTTCCTGCTCCAAGGAAGCCAATGCCACTGACGACTTGGGCGGCAACTCGTGAAGGGTCTAGGACAACCGATGGTTGATGAAGAATATCAAGAAAACCGTACTGAGATACAATCATAATTAGAGTTGAGCCAACACAGACTAACATATGGGTGCGCAATCCTGCAAACCAGCTACTTCGCTCCCGCTCAATGCCAATAAGGCCGCCTAAGGCAGCAGCAACAATAAATCGGAAAATAATCTCTGTCTGCGATAGTGTCATATCCATAAAGTCATTTCCTTTTTTAAATTCTCTATGCGGATGAATCTTTGATGAGGAGGTTTATTCTCTTTAAAATAAATCTATTTCAAGATGATTGACGAAAAGATCACAATTTGGATATATAGCTTCTGTTACAATAAAGTTGCTATGAAAATAAACGATTATCGTGTCCATTTTGTAATGGGTCAATCAAGGCAACTGTTAATCTTATTCAACCGATAGTATGAAGACACTGGTTATGAAATTTGGGGGAGCTTCTGTTGCAACCCCAGAACATTTTTCTCAAATCGCTGATATCGTGATTAAAAAGCATCAAAGTTTTCCGCGAATTGTGATTGTCGTAAGCGCCATGGGAAAAACCACGGATGATCTTATAGGTCTAGCAAAAAAAGTACATCCTAGCCCACCTAGGCGAGAATATGATATGCTTGTCAGTGTTGGGGAAAGAATTAGTATTTCTTTATTAGCTATGGCATTGGCCTTAAAAAATCGTGAGGCGGTTAGTTTTACAGGTAGTCAGTCAGGAATTATCACAACCGACGAGCATACAGAAGCGCGCATTGTTGATGTAAGACCTCATCGATTGATCTCCTCTTTAGATGCAGGAAAGATTGTCATTGTTGCCGGTTTTCAAGGTGTAAGCAATCGAGGAGAAATAACAACTCTTGGTCGAGGAGGGGGCGATACAACTGCTGTCGCATTAGGAGTTGCGTTTAATTCAAAAGTCGAATTTTATAAAGATGTTCCAGGAATATTCTCTGATGATCCAAAATTAAATTGCCAAGCGTTACATTACCCTCAGCTTTCTTATCAAGACGCATTAAAGATTACCTCGCAAGGTGCGAAGGTGCTTCACCCTCGTTCTATCCAGCTAGCTGAAAAGAACGCATTAGAGCTGCATGTGCTTTCTTTCAATAAAGAACATAGGATGAGTACTCTTATCTCAGCTCAATCATGCTTAAAGAATGAGAAACCTATCTATGAGTATAATGTCTGATAAAAGCGAGTTTCCTACTATCACTACACTGTTCGTGGGCAAGGAAGAGGAAAGTGCTATTTACGTGGATGCGATTCGTCGAAATTTGAAGAGGTTGATGCCTGAAAACTTTTTTGATGCTAGGGCTTATTCTGAGCGAGCTCACGAAAATGTGAAAAAGAAATTTCATGGGCTTCTACCTCTTGTGCGAGCTATTATTAGTGAGGACGTTCCGAGTAATGCTTTTTTTCTCTGTCTGTCTAAGTGTCGTACTAATGGGTTTGACTTTTTCTTTAATTTGATTGTGAACTGGCTGATTCCGGGGAAAAAATTAGATGTGGCAATGGTATACGCTGTCGATTTTAGAATGCCTGAGATCGACAATGAAACCTACACCCTTTGTGAAGTTGGTGTGAGGATTGATAAGAGAGAAGAGTTAGAGAAAATTTTAAGAGATTTTCCTATTATTGAAAGTGACTTATGCTTAGGCGTCTCCTCGGCTTACTATGCGCGGCGTATTTTAGAAGTAAAGGGGCTCGCTCATGATCAAAAAACTGCAATGGTCCAGCGTTATATTGCTTCTTTAGTTAAAAGGCTTCCTAAATTTTTTGATACAGATGTTTTTTCAGAGATGCAACATGTGCTTGTGATCTGTCATGACGACTTTAAACATCAGCGCGATGTGCGTCACTTAAGCCGTATTATAAGTAGCCATTACCTCTTCCGCAAAGAATTGCTTTCTTGGCTTAAAACATCTCCCGGTAAAAGGCAAGTGGCTGTCAAGGTTTTTAAAGCTGATGTTGCTTTCCCGGCCGGTCAAAAAACAGTGCTAGGGATCGCTGTTGGCCTCAATTTTTTAAGAGATAAAGAAGTTTTTGATCAAAGACACGTGTTAAAAGCGATTAAACAATACATACCCAGCGCAGAAGCCATTGAAGAAACTTTTTTCATTAACAGAAGGGGGTCAGAACAGATCATTACTCTCTATGTTGAAATTGAGAAGAACGATGGTAAGGAGTTTTTATCTGATGAAATCGCATTGCTCAAATCTCGTCTGCCTCATGATTTAAAAAATCACGTAGGGAGGCTAACATTACCTGTTTTTATGCCTCGGAATGAGGAGGAAATCATGCGTAATATTTTAACTTTAAGCAATCAAATTAAATACCTACGCGATATTCCTCAAGTTTCGATTTCTTTTGACGAGCAAACAGACCGTAACCTCTTTTTTACTATCATCATCGCTCGTCTCCTTAAAAAGGACCAAAAACCGCTACAGGAGCTTTTTAAAACTGGTGATACCTTCCTTAAGTATATCCATGATCGTACGAAAACAGTGGGTTATCTTCGTAAAAAATATCCTAAGGAAGCAACTGTTTTTAGAGTCAAGTTTCCGAAAGATAGCTTTCTTAGAGGAGATCATTCGATTGATCTTTATAGAGCTCGTCAAGCTGTTGTCAATGAGTTAAATCGATTGGTTGGCGAATTTCGCGACTTTAATGGGGGCATGATTGCAAAACAAAATGAATTGCTAACAGAGGTTCGTGCACAATTGTCTAGTAAAGGTGCTAAATATAGTGAAATTTTGTTGGAGAATTTTTTCTATTCGCTAGCCCCTGTAATTATGAGGACAGTATTAGAGCCGCATGCTTTTAAAAATCTTTTTGAAATGCTTCTAGAAGGGCTTGATGATGGGGTTCCAGAAGGCCATCACTACTCGATGAAGATGAAAACAGAACCAGATTTTTGTTTTGTTATGATGGTTGCACATACTCGCTCCATTTTAGATGACATTTCTAAATCCATTCATAAGCTTCACTCCAATAGTTCTGAGTTAGCCCAAGGCTATATTAAGACATCTGAAACGGTCTGTATGGGTTATATTTATCGTTGTACTGATGTTCATAGGCAGATTCTTTTTCAGAGAACTCTCGAATCAGCCGCGGAAACGTTCGCATCTAAACTAAAAGAATCATGTCAGTTTAGTAAATAAATAATCGCTATTAAAAGTAATGTTGAGAAAAAAGGAATCTTTACCGGTTTGAAGTGGTAAATTTTGTAGATAATATTTAAAAAACTTAAAACAATAAGAGCTGGATAAAGGACATAAAGAAACGGTGCTAGCATGCTGGCGATGCCAGTAAAGTTTAGAGTAGAAACATAATAAGAGATTACAAGAGTGATGGTTAGGGAGGTGTGATAATTGACTCGATTAAATGTTAGATCTTTGTGAATAAATTCAGCCGATACTGTAGCAAGAGCAATAGCTGTTGTGAGGCATGCTAAAGCGACGGCAATGCAAGCGATAAATCCAAGATGTATACCTAAAATGTTAAGAGCAACTTGTCCAATCAGCAACTCTTGAGGAACGTCCTTGATTGTTTCACTATGATAGGCCGCGACAAACGAAAAACCGACGTAGACAAGTCCTAATAGCGCAGCTCCAATAAGGCTTGCAAGCCCAGCTGCCTTAATGATTTTTTTGCTACTTGCAGGATCAGTTAAATCGGCATGCTGAGTAAATCCAGCGACAACCACTGATGAGAAGAAAAACGCTCCTAATAGATCCATTGTCTGGTATCCTTCCTGCAATCCCCTGAAAAAGACTTCGATGGAGGGGATTGTTACCAGCGGTAAGGTAGAGGTGTTGATTAGTCCTTTTATAATGATTACACCTAGAGACACTAAAAGAAGAGGCGTCAGCAAATAGCCAAGGACATCGATGATGCGGCTGCGTTTGAATGTAAATAAAAAAATCAGCAGGCAGGAGATGCAGCTAAAAAGAGGGAGAGAAAGCTGAGGTAAGAAAATTTTTGCCGTTGAGTATGAGAGAGCAATGCATCTTGGAATAGCTCCTAAGGGACCAATAAGACTCATCATCATGAGTGAAATAATAAAACCTGGAGTGCGACCTATGCGTTCAAAAAATTTTTTGTAATTGCCGTTATAAAGAGTCATCGACAGAAGGCCTAGGAAAGGCACTCCCACTGCTGTGACTAAAAGGCCTAAAATAGCAAAGATATTTTGGTTTTTAGCGTACTGGCCGACGGCAAGAGGGAAAACAACGTTTCCGGCTCCAAAAAACATTGAGAAGGTTGCAAAGCCAGTAGCGAAGGTCTTCGATAAAGATAAAACTTGATTAGAGGGACGATTCACTTATTCATCCTCATAAGGGCGGGACTGTTTAAGGAAAAAGTCATTTTATGGTATCAATAAAAAGCTAATGCAGCAATAATCATATGTTATATAAACTATTTAGTCATCACAAATCCTGCCCCTTATATAGCAGGATCTGAACCCCAAAAGTAAGCTTTTTATGAAAAAAATGACTAATACAAAAGTTGCTGCGTCCATCTTAGCTGGCGATTTTGGCCATCTGGCTGACGAAGCACAGCGTGTCGAGCAAGCAGGGGCCGACTATCTCCATATCGATATTATGGACGGACACTTTGTTCCTAACCTAACGATGGGGCCTCAAGTTGTTGCCGCCATTAACCGTTCAACTTCTTTATTCCTTGATGTACATTTAATGGTTTATAATCCATTTGATTATATCGAAAGGTTTGTAGAGGCGGGGGCCGATAATATTACCATTCATTTTGAAGCAACCGAAGAGGTGGAAGAAACTTTAAAATATATTCGAAAATGCAATGTAAAGGCGGGCCTTGCTTTTTCTCCAGAAACTTCTGAGTCAATGATCCCAAAATACCTTGATAAATGTGACATGATCTTGTTGATGACTGTGAATCCTGGATTTGGTGGTCAGACCTTTATGCATGAGGTATTAGAAAAAGTAAAATTCACGCGTGATCTTTGTAACCAATTAAATGTTTGTGCAGGCGGTGTGACACCAAAGGGCAATCAAGATCTTCCTCCCTTTGATATTGAAGTCGATGGGGGTATTAATCCAGAAACAGCTCAACTTGCTAAAGATGCGGGTGCTAATGTGATTGTGGCGGGGACCTATCTATTTAAAACTCCTAACATGGCTGAGGGTATTAACGGCCTACGTAATTGAATTTTATTTAAGTGAGACAAAATATGGCAGCTAATAAGCAAATTGCCCCTGGAATGACGATTTCTTTAAATCAGAAGCTTTATCGTGTTGAATCCTGTGTCAAAGTAACCGTTCCTAAAGGCACTCCTTTTATTAAGACAAAGTTACGAGATCTAGCAAATAATCAAATCATCGAGAAGAATTTTAAGCCAGACCAAACTGTCACTGACGTTTCTATGGTGGAAAGGCGGCTTGAATTTCTGTATTTAGAGGGCAAAGATTACCTCTTTCTAGATATCGGCAATTTAGAACAAGTTTTAGTTCCTGCCGAGATTATCGGTGATAAGGTTGATTATTTAAAGGAAGGTGTCGAACTAAAGGGATCCTTTTATGGAGATACCATATTCGCTGTAGAGCTTCCTCAATTCTTGGAGCTCATGGTTTCAAAAACGGATATGGAAAAATCTGAGAAAGAGGAGAAAGGTACTGTTAAGGTTGCCATCTTAGAAACTGGTGCCAAGGTAGAGATACCTCCATTCATTGAAGTTGGTGACATTATAAAAGTGGATACTAAAACAGACGAATACATTCAAAGGGTATAATCGTGGAGCTAAAACATATTAAAGAATTAATGGCCGCAATGGAGCGGACAGGTACGAAAAAGTTAATGCTAAAAAATAGCAGTTATGAACTACAGCTAGAACGCGATTCTAATAGTCACCCCTCTTATACAGGCTTAGAGGACTTAACAGATGTTAATAGCATGAACACCCAAATTCGGTTAAATCGTCCTTCTAATGTTTCTCTTCCTAGAACTTCTGATATGTCTCAATCATTAGCTCCTCAAGAAGAGGCTGAAAAACCTGGGGTATTCATTACATCGCCAATGGTTGGCACTTTCTATGGGGCTCCTTCGCCCGAGGATCCTTCGTTTGTTAAAGTGGGTGATCAGGTGGATAAGGGAAGTGTAGTTTGTATTATAGAAGCGATGAAGGTAATGAACGAAATTAAAGCTAACGTGACAGGTGTTATTGCTGAGATTTTAGTGGAAAGCGGCCATCCTGTAGAATTTGGCACCAAACTTTTTAGAGTTACGTAAATTTATGCAAAAAGTACTCATTGCGAATCGAGGGGAAATCGCTGTAAGGATTATCAGAGCCTGCCATGATCTTGGCTTGCAAACAGTTGCTATTTATTCACAAGCTGACGCTGAAGCATTACATGTTTTACATGCAGATGAGGCTATATGCATTGGAGAGCCTCCTTCGCATAAATCCTATCTTCGGATCCCTAGTATCTTATCTGCCTGTGAAGTCACAGGAGCTGATGCCATTCATCCAGGATATGGCTTTTTAAGCGAAAACCCTAATTTTGCTTCAATTTGTGAAAGCTGTGGGTTAACCTTTATTGGTCCTGCCCCAGCTTCGATTACATTGCTAGGGGATAAAGCGAAAGCTAAAGCGACTGCAAAGAAGGCTGGCGCACCTGTTATTCCTGGCTCAAATGGCGTTGTTTCTGATTTAAATGAAGCTTTAGAAGTAGCTCGTGAGATTGGCTATCCTATTTTTATCAAAGCTGTCGCTGGTGGTGGAGGAAAAGGAATACGCATAGCAACTGATGAATCTGAATTCACCAAGCTTTTTGCTGCTGCGCGAACTGAAGCAGAGGTTAGCTTTGGTAATCCTGATGTGTATCTTGAAAAGATGATCCACACGCCAAGGCACATTGAAGTGCAGGTTGTCGCTGATAAGCATGGGAATGTAATCCACTTAGGCGAAAGGGATTGCACCATTCAAAGAAGGCGTCAAAAACTCATTGAAGAGGCCCCAAGCCCTGTGTTAACAGAAAGGCTTCGCCAAAAAATTGGTCAGGCTGCTGTTAACATTATTAAGGCTGCCAACTACCACTCTGTAGGTACTGTTGAATTTTTGCTAGATAAGGATTTTAACTTTTATTTTATGGAAGTTAATACTCGCATCCAAGTTGAGCATACTGTAACAGAGGAACTCACAGGTTTAGATTTGGTTAAAGAGCAAATTCGCATTGCAATGGGGGAAAAGCTTAGTATTAGGCAAAAGCAAGTCCATTTTGATGGGCATGTCGTTCAGTTTCGTATCAATGCTGAAGATCCCAATCAAAATTTTGCTCCCTCTCCAGGACGTTTAGAGTATTACTTACCACCTGGTGGTCCTCATGTTCGTGTCGATAGTGCTTGCTATTCAGGTTACATGATTCCCCCTAATTACGATTCAATGATTGGCAAGCTTATCGTTAAGGGTAAAGATAGACAAGAAGCTATTGCTGTTGGGAAAAGAGCTTTAAAGGAGTTTCACATCGGCGGCGTAAAGTCGACGATTCCTTTCCATCTTTACATGTTAGAGGATGAACACTTCAATAAAGCGACTTTTGATCTAACCTACGTTGATTCTATGATAGCTGATGGGTGTACTTTTGATGACGATCTTCAATAATTTTGAAAAGCGACAAAGAGAAGGAGATTCCCTTGTCGAGCAGCTTTAGTCAGGAAATCGTTAGTACAAATGAACCTCCTCCCGTAGTAATAGCTTTCAGATGGCTTGACCTGCAAGGAGCAAGCATATCTGATTGCCGTACACAATGACTTGAAGCCATCCACTAGATGTCGATTTGAAAGGCAAAGGGCTTTAAACCTGACTTTCAAATCGATTATACGTACCTGAATCTAGTAAATGGCTTGCATAGCAGGTTTATAGAGCCTAAGTCTTTGCTCTTTTTTTTAAATTTATTTTTCCTTTAATAAATCTTAACTGCTAAATAGGATAAGTTAGCCAAAGAAAATAATTAAGCATTTTGGTTATGCTTAAGCAATGCTTAAATGATTAATGCGATATAGCAATCTGCTTTGCATGGATAAGAGAGGGCGAGCATATCTGTTAAGCAATGGATTAATTAAATTTGGAGGAAAAATGCGAAAAATCACCTATTGGCTAGGCTTACTTTGCTGCTCACTTTCTTGTTTTTCAGTAAGCACAGCAGACGCTGAAGATGCGCAAGAGCTAGAGAGAGTCAAACCCGGAACAAGAGCAATGGTTCTTGCTGAGTGGGTAAAAATTCAAGAAGAACGTGCCCAAGAAGAAACCTCTCAGAATGAACCCATTGATGAAGTGGTGGAAGAAGAAAAGAAAAATTCAATCTTGCCAAACGCTTCTTCATTTAATGTTTCAGCTAATTTTGTTACACCTCAGGCTTCAATAAATTATACGACACATACGGGAGCTTTCTATTACCCTGTAGCTATCTCGGCATTGGGAGACTCTATTGAGCTCAACGATCGATCTGTGTGGCTCATTGCCTCTTCTGATACTAAAACGGCGATGAATTGGTTGAGACAACAGGAGATGGCTTTAGCTAATGGAGGACCGGGGCTTTCAATGGTTATTACTCCAAATCACTCATGGTTTTCAAGCTATCAATTTTGTTTAACTGAGCAAACAACAGGTACTTCAGTAAAAGCAAACCTTTATTTGGGGCCTTTATATAATGGCTTATTCACACATTGGATTGTGGCAATTAACTACTACACACAAGAAATTTGCCTTGAAGATGGTTCGTTGTGGAAATTATCTGGGTTAGATGCGGGTGTCTATAATCATTGGCTTATTAATGATACAGTGATCATTGGGGTTAACGATGGTTTCTTATCTTCATCTAAGCCAAATATTCTTATTAATGTTAATGCCTTGACTTATTCAAGAGCAAAGTGCATTTATTAATTAACATTTAGGGTGTCCTTAGGCACCCACCCATCTATGAGGTTTTATGGCTAATGCTTCCATCTCTTCTTATGCTCAGCATGCTCATCTTGTCCCTCCCCCTCCCATTCTTTCGATTGCTCATAAACCCAAGCGATGTAGAAAACACGTCGCCATTACTATCATAGCATTAGAAATTTTGCTTTTGGCTGCAGCCATTGGCTGTGCGGGGATAGCTCTTATTTCAGGTTCCGCGCCGGTTTTTCTTGGTATTATCCCATGTGCTTTATTGATGATTGGTCTTGCTGCTGGGGCTCTTTGCTGTATAAGACCCCCTAAACAGAATACGAGAATTTTTCAAAGACAAACTTGTTACCCTGAGGATAATAGGCCACTCATAAGAGCGATGCCAGCCGTAGACGAGGAAAGATACCCAGCAGTCTATACCATAAGGTGGCCTTAAAAGTTCTTTTCGGCACGATCTCTTTGAAAATGTCTTTCAATGCCATTAGCGACCTCCTCAGGATCATCCGTAATGTGGATTAACTTTAAATCCTCTTTAGAAATACAGCAACTTTCAATTAAAGTGGCATTAATCCAGTCCATCAATCCGGTCCAGTACTCTTTTCCCATTAAAAAAATAGGAAATGGGTGAATTTTTTTTGTTTGGATTAATGTTAGAGCTTCAAACATTTCATCAAGCGTTCCGTAGCCGCCGGGGAGAAACACATACCCTTGAGCGTAGCGAATAAACATCACTTTTCTTATAAAAAAATAGCGAAAATGAAGGTTAAATTTAGGATCGATAAATGAGTTGGAGGCTGTTTCATGGGGGAGATCAACGCTAAGCCCGCAGGAGGCTCCTCTTGCCATTTGTGCACCCTTATTGGCTGCCTCCATAATTCCTGGGCCGCCCCCTGTGATAATGGCAAAACCTTTTTTAGCAATCCTTTCTGACACTTCTATGGCAAGGTTATAGTAGTGTGAGTCGGGTAGTAGTCTAGCCGATCCAAAAATAGAAACAGAGGGACCAATCTTGGTCATGTTTTCAAAGCCGTCTACAAATTCAGAAATAATGCGAAAAACTCGCCAGGAGTCTGTTGTGCTAAATTGCTGGTCGTTAAGTGGTGAAAAATTAGACATTCTCTTACTCGTTTAATTAGAAATATGCGTTAGCATTAACTTAATCGGATAAGAGAAAAAAAGGTACTATTTTTTTTATTTTTTAGTCTGAAAAATAGAGCTCATAATCTGCTCTATGCGCGTTTTTCGACGTCCTGGTTGCCCTTTATTACCATTGGCAACCTCGTGAAGGTTTTCGATGGCCATAAAGGCAGACGGATCCTCTCTATTAATCAACTCTTTTAAATCGGCTAGTTGTAGTCTTTCAGCAATGACATAAAGGATTTCTCTTTCATCGCCTGAAAAACCGCCCCTGCCGTACATAATTGTGAGCCCTAGGCCTAATTCATGAATAATTGCATCGGCGATTTGTTTAGACTTGGAAGAGATGATCAAAACTGACTTGGTCTCATCAAGCCCAATGATTACAGTATCCATAATTTTGATGACAACAATATAAGTGATCAGAGAGAGCAGGGGTGGATGCCAGTCCTTAAACACAAGACCCGCAGCCCCAAAAATAAAAATATTACAGACTAAAACAACTTGACCGACTGTAAAGCCTGTCTTGCGATTAATAATAATCCCTAAGATTTCCGTACCGTCTAAACAACCTCCATAGCGAATAATCAGGCCGAGACCAATTCCCAGAATAGCACCTCCGATAACGACAACTTCGAGAGGATCGCCCTTGAATTCCCATGGGAATTGTCCAATCATCACCATCGAAGCGGAGAAAAAGAGGACTGCAAATAGCATGTGAGCAACAAAAACTTTTCCAATATAGCGGTAGGCTAGGTAAATAAAAGGCAAATTGAAAAGCGTTAGGAGGTAGGGAATGAATGTTTTGCCAAAAATATTTCCGAAAATCATAGCCACACCCACAATGCCGCCATCGATAAGGCGGTTAGGAATTAGGAAAACATCAATGGCGAAAGCCGCTAAAAATCCTCCTAAAGCCATCCATGAGTAAAGAATGATTTGATGTAAGATAGATTTTGCTGGTTGCTGTGAAAGATGCATGATTTATCCTAGCTCTTTATATCGATCATTGACGCGCTAAGCTCAGTATTGTTGATCAAAGAACAGGTTTTCGAGTAAGCAGAAAACTGAAATGGTTAGAGTCTTATTAACTTGCGAAAAATTCGCGGGAGACGGGGCTTGAACCCGCAACTTCCGACGTGACAGGCCGGTGCTCTAACCAATTGAACTACTCCCGCAAAAACAAAATAGCTTTGATTCACTAAGTCTAACTCAGTATAGAGTTATTCCAAAGCTTAACATGGATTTGCTAATCCTCTTAAATAAGGACTTTGGGCGCAACAGGACTCGAACCTATGACCGCCTGTGTGTAAGACAGGAGCTCTACCAACTGAGCTATACGCCCTTAAAGCCATCTTGCATATAGATGGTTCCTTATCTGTTAAGGAAGGCATAACTTTACATTTAAATGTTTTTTTTCTCAAGTATTTTTCTTCTTTTTTGCTAAAATTACCTTTTTACCTGTGTTTTTAAAGATGTGGATATTACTTTTTTTTCTCCTTTTATTGGCATCATGTGGCCCTTCATGTCCCGAGGATTATAAGGAGCTAGGGAAACAGAAAACTCGACGTTTGTTAATAGAACTTCAAAAAATTAATAATAGAGATCAGCTGATTGATGCTGAGAAAACGCTTATTGAGTGCTACAAAGAAATCGCGGATCTCATGGTTTCAGTCGAAGGTTATCGCCGAACACACCCTGATGAGCCTGCTTTAGAGCTAACTAACCAAGATCATGAGTTAAGCGATAAGCTACGTTTAGAAATTTTACGTATCTGTCGGTTTGATGGAGGACGGGAAATTATGGATAGTATTAGGTTAAAATCTAAATTTTATTAAATTGATATTAACTTTTTGTTTCTATATAATAATAGGCCGAATAATAAAAGGGTCGTTATTATATGATAAAAAACATTAATTATAGAGCCATATATAACTATGGGGAAGAGGCCCAACAGATTTTGAGAAGAAGTCGATTGAAGAATCTCTTCTTAGAAACAGTGACTCGTCCTTTTAAAATATTCATCTTCCCTGCGGCATCCATTTTCAGCTTTATTCACCTGAATAAGAAGAGGCTTAACCGTGCAAAAAGTGCGTTATTAGATATTGGAGGGGAGTCGTTAAAACTACAGTCTCCTAATAAAATAGCTCTTGATGCGATGTACCTTAAGGCGGATTCTTTTAAAGAAAAACTAAGCGAACATTTTGAAGTTGAACAGGATGGTGCCGAAGGATGGTTTCTCTCCATTAAAAATGGCGACCATAGTGTTGAATGGGCAAAAAAAGTGGGTTTAGAATTAGATAGCCAACAGCGCATTCCTTTAACAAATAAAATGTTGCAGGAGAATCCAGCTGATTCTAATAGCCGTGCGCGACCCGCTGCTTTAATCTGTCCGGGACGTGATATGAGTTTTCCAGCCTACAAAAGCGTAGCTGTATCCTATCTCATGCGCGGAATTGATGTCATGTTATTTGATTATCCAGGTGTTGGAAAAAGTAAAGGTACTCCAACAGACTATAATACTAAACTTGCAGCAGAAACCTGTTATCAGTATTTGGTAGAAGAGAAAAAACTTCAAAACGAGGATATTCTTGTTCATGGACACTCACTAGGCGGAGGAATTGCTAGCGATTTAGCTGCTAGAAGAGAAGGAATTCACCTCTTTTTAGATCGTTCATTTACCTCCTTTACTCGAGTTTCTCAAGACAAATTCCCATTAATTACACCCCTAATCAAACTCATTGGTCCTAAAATTGCGAACTTTAACAACTCAGCTAACTTGCCTAAGGTGAGGGGGGCGGTCGCTATTGGACATGGACAAAAAGATAAGATGATTCCTAAATCTCATATTCAAAATCATCACCGTGTGCGTCAAGATGGTTACTCTATTGCAGCTTTAATCGAACATGGGGGAAATATTATTCATCAAGCTGCTGAAGCAGTTGACGATTTCCTGGAAAAAGCGGGATTAACAAGAGGGTTGTTTTAATCGATTAGAAAATGTATTCGCCAGCAATATCCCTTCGATCTTTTCCATCGAGAACGTGAAAAACTCGTAAGCGGTTTAAAGTGACGGGGGATAATTGTCCGATGGGGATGTAAACGATTTTTTTGCCATATCGACGGGCAAAGCTTTTGAGAAAGCTTCTTGGAGGCTTGCTAGCAACATAGACAACAAGTGGTTTCAGAGCATAGTCAATCGCAGCAATCAATAATAGCTCTGCTTTATTCGCGCACCCTACATAATCAGGATCTGTCCAAACATCCCTTAATCGATGCGGGGGGTAGGACATCATAAACCCTCCATATTCACACCGACTAATACCGGGGCCTACTACCTTATCAAGCATTGACGTGGCGTAAAAGGCCATGTCTGACTCTTGGCTGTGTTCACCTATCCAGGTTGTGTACCAGGGAAACTTTTCATTGTAGGGTTCACCCTCCTTGGGAGCATCTTCATCAAAAATAACGACGACAGATCCTACCCCTCCCGGTGGTTTACCCTGTACTTTGACATATAGCTTTTTTTCAGACCAATGACGTATCGTTTCTCTTGTGTCAATGCCATCCTCAATACTTGAGCTAAAAGGAACCGTTTTTGACGCTTCTTCCACCAAGAGTTGAGTGCCTTTCTTTTTTAAAAAGTCCCCAAATTGCTCAATGATTAAATCTTCAGGTGGATAAGAGCAAATAGTAAAAGGGCCTGGTGGATAGAGTTTAATGGTGGACTTATCTCTTTTTCGAAAGCTTTCCAACATCTGTTTTCGACCGGGCTGCTTGAGATGAAATTGAATTTTTTTACTCCCTCCAAAAATTTCTTCTATCGTTAAGGGGAGTTCCTCTAACCCTTCAACGTTTTCCAAAAAGGGGTAGGTAGTGGCAAGCTTCCAGACCTCATAGGCGTAGTTATGATCAACACAGCCTTTGGCTGCACTAAGCAATTGAAAAAAGTTAGGTAACAATTGCGATGTCACAGCTGCATAATTTCTCGCAAACCTAAGAGTGTTTCTAAGGTGATAGCTCTGGAAATTATTTCCTGTTGTTTTCTTGTACTCATAGGCAGCTGTCTTTAGTAACTGATAAATGAGTTTTTGTCTGTTTAGAGGGAAATCTTTTTCTGAAGAGCTTAGAAACTCCTTCCTGCCTTTTTCGTAGTGTTGGGAAAGCCAGCCATATTCTTGCATGACCTCTCGTGATGCTGCCTCTGTTAACGATGTCACTAAGACCTCATCTCGACGGGCATGGGTTAGTTTAGGAAAGGCGTTTTGCTCCATGTACTGCAAAATACTTTCAATATGAAACATGCCTCCGATAAAAAGAACCCGATCATGACGCAAGCAAAGCTCTTTTAGATTTTTAGCCATAAATAGTTCTCGATTGCGATCAACGATCGCTCTCTGCTCTCGTTGTTTTTGGGTACTCTTGCTATAGTGAAGGTAGTATTCTTTTAATCCGATTTTAAAAATGGCGTAGGGATCGGGGAGGGTAACATTTAAATCCGGATAGTAGTCAACATCTAGGTCGATACAATGAGCAGGAATTTGATGTTCTAGGGCTAGTCTTAAACCCTCAAAGCTGGCATCACAGGGCTCCGCTAAATAATATAAAGATTCATGGTTTCTTTTTTCGGCCACAATAACGCTAAGATCGGGTAGACGCGATGCCGCATGGAGCAGTTGGGGCTCCATAGTTTGGGCTAGCTCAACAGCTATACAGGATGGCCTGATTGCTTTAAAAACACGGCAAACCTCAGCAGCCGTTTCCATGTTATAGTGAATAATGGGAACGACAAAAAGATTATCTTTTTGAAGAGTGAAAATCTCGTTCATAGAATGTAGTTAAGAGCTTCGTCTCCAAGCGTCATTAAAATAGATTCTCTTAAAAGATTGTCGACGTTATCTCTTCCACTTTTAAGACTTGAAATTCTTTTCGCTGCATATCTTGTGATATTAATCCCATCCCTCACCGTATAATTTTCATTATTACCATGGGCTCGCTGAAGAAAACTAATCACATAATCAATGATATAGTCATCGGCAAAAGGCAGGTTTTCTTTCAAGATCCTTCTTTCTTCTTCTGCTTCAGGAAAGTCTAGGTAGATCTGAGGTTGTAGTCGACTGTGAATATATTCTGGAATTTCAAAGGTCGAGGCATCATCGTTCATCGTGACGCAAATCCGAAATTCAGGGTGAGCCGTTACCTTCAATCCAGCGACAATCGACTCAATATACCGACGAGAATCGAGCAAAGGAGCTAGGGAGGCCCAAGATTTTTCACTCATGCGATTGGCTTCATCTAGTATACAAACGCCACCTTGAATCATTGCTGTGACTAAGGACGATGCCACATAACGGATGCCCCCATGTCTATCGACAACAGGAGAGATAAGGAGGTCTTCGGGTCGCGTGTCCATTGTGCACTGATAAATGTAAACCGGTTTATTGATTCTTTTAGCTGCTGCATAGGCTAATGTTGTTTTCCCCACTCCTGGTTTGCCTATGAGACGTGGGTTTAAAGGGATATCATTAGGATCAATGACTAACCACGCAGCTAGCAATTGGTCAAGAACGTCATGCTGTCCGATCCATTCAAATTGGAACTCATCCGGGAAGCCGAGTGCAATTTCGATCCCTTGGATAGTTACACGGCTTTCTTGTTGACTTGGTAGATTATTCATTGTTTTTTCTCGATTTAGGTAGTTTGGCAGCTTTTTGAGAACCGTAAATAAGTCCTGCTTGAGCAATATTTTCTCGAGCATTGGGGTACAGGAGTTCTATCTCATCTAAGAGTTTATCCACCTGCCTTCTCATTGAGTTTTGACCCACAGGGCAGCGGCAAGTGATACGCGCAAAGCCATATTGCTTAGCAAATTCCTTAATATCTTTTTCTGAAATATAAATGAGTGGGCGAATAATCGTCACGTCGTAATGATGCATTTTTATTTTAGGCAAATTACCTTCGAATTCTCCCTTATTTAAGAGGTTCATCATAAGAGTCTGAGCGCTGTCATCCTTATGATGGCCGAAAGCGATGGTATGGGCGTTCACGCTTTTTGCAGCTTCAAAAATTAAATTGCGACGTTCCCTTGAACAGCTATAGCAGGCAAGGGTTTCTAATTTTTGGGTTGAATTTCTTGTGATTAAATTGACACCGAGTGTTTCGCAGATGCTTTTTAAAAAAGAAATATTAATCCCGGCGCCGCAGGAAAATTCGCCATCAACATGGATAGCCGTGATGTCTAAATTTTGAAATCCTTTTCCCGAAATGGCTTTTAGCAGGAAAAGCAGGGTTAAACTATCTTTTCCGCCACTTAAGGCAACTGCAATTTTCTGGACTCCCTCCAAGAGATTGAAGTCAAAAATTGCTTTTCTAAAAGCGCTTTCAAGCCTTTTTCCGAGGCCTGTCCAGGGGGGGGGTGCAACAGAAATTTCCATGTTTTAAATTGTTAAAATTCAATTGTAGGAATATAATACTATCTTTGTAATTGCGAAGTCAATCGATTGATAAGAGGCTTAAAATGAATCAAAAAGTTGGGCGTAATGATCCTTGCCCTTGTGGATCAGGAAAGAAGTTCAAACATTGTTGTTATGGCAAACCACCGGCACAAAAACCACTCCCATTCAAAGCCAAGCTATTGTCGCAACCTAAGCAAGTTGACTTAATGTCCCGCACATTTGGCAAGTATATCGAGGCCGCAGAGCAGTCTGAGCAGCCACCATTACCTACAGAATTATTGAATGAAAATGAGAATCTTGAGAAAAGCACTTGATGTAAAAGTCCTCATTTTGCTATAAACAACGCTTACCCACTGAAACTAGTGCGGTAAGTCCTCATGCTGGCATAGCTCAACGGTAGAGCACTCGCCTTGTAAGCGATAGGTTGTGGGTTCAAGTCCTACTGCCAGCACCATTTAGGGGGTGTCGCCTAGTGGCAATGGCAAGAGACTGTAAATCTCTCGACTTCGGTCTTCGTTGGTTCGAGTCCAACCGCCCCCATCTTTTTTAACTCTTCTCATACTCCATTAGGGGAGTAAATCGTTCAAACGTCTGTATGGATAGTTTTTTGGCACCTAATTTTAAGTTCTGGAATACAAAATCCAAAATTTGCCGTTTTTTCTTCTACTTCAGAAATCTCCCTAGCACGAGCAGCTAGATTCATGAACATATTAGCCGTGACATAGAAGTTACGATCGGCCTTTTCATGCCGAGTCATCCAATATTTGCTGGATAGTGTCTAAGCTTATGTCTTTATCTAGGTAGGCTTTATAAGACTTCCTACTTCTAATTGCCTCACATATGCCGATTGGTTCAGATAAGTCTTTCATATTCCCTCAAATATGCACATGTTTGTGGCAGAGACTGCTGTTCTAAAATGGCTAAATATTCGTTTGAACTCTTCGGGGGATTTTTAAGGCTTTTACGAGTTTCCTGCACCGTTGCTATGACTTTAGCAGGCGCAAGGTCCAATAAGTGTCGCAAAAACTCATTGGGATGCTGGGCATCGATTTCATACTTTGAGAGAGCTGATGAAGGAAAATCAGATAGATTATACGTTATAATTGTCTGAGCATTAGCCTTAATTGCTGCGGCTAAGACATGACGATCATTGGGATCGGGAAGCTTGATGCCGCTAATTAACTCTTCGTAGCCCTCAATAAGACCATCTCTCATATGCAAATTCATTCTTGCTCTAACAGACTCTAAGCGCTCTGCCTTCAAATCAGGGCGGTTTTTTAAAAGATTGCGTATCCATTCTTTATGAATTTCTTGAGTCTACTTAGCGTGGTAGAGGTCTGTGAATGCTAGACGCATGAGAAGATCTCGAAGAGGAGCAGGGTATAAAGGACGGAAGAATCGTAAACGACGATAATTTGAGCCATTAATATTTCATATCCAATGCTTGTGCTTCATTGGCTAATTCATCTAAGGTTTTGCGGCGAGCTGCATCGATTTTGTCTTTATAATCCATGAGATCTTGGAATAGTACCCGTCTTCGTGTTCCAACCTTACGGAAGGGAATTTTTTTTTCTTCCAAGAGACGGATTAAGAAGGGACGAGACACATTCAATAAATCAGCAGCCTCTTGTGTTGTCAATTCCGCATGTACGGGAATCAGAGTAACCGCGTTACCCTCAGCCATTTGCGTTAAAATATTCACAAGCAGTTTGAAGGCAGAAAGAGGTAGAGTCACCGAACTGTGATGATGATTACCTATTTCTAGAGAAATATCAATAGTCTTAGTCTTTTTGAGATTTAAGCCAGCTAGGACACGGCTAGAATTGCGAGCCAATTCAACCTCACTATCGCTCGGTATCATTGGTTCAGCGTAATGAAAAGATTTGCCAGTCATAAGAACACCTCCCTGATTGGGTCCTTAAACTCAAGCTGTCATGTTTTCGACATATTCGCAACAAAAGGATTTTTCGAAATCTCATTATGGAATGATACTCAGTTCTGTAGAGAGTTACCAATTTCTCTTGTCCACTCAAATCTTATTAACTTCTTTATAAAGAGGGATATAGATATCCATGAATGAGCTCAGGAAAGATTTATTTATCATAGAAGCACCATCTTTTTGGCAAAGAATCAGGCAAGACGATGTATCCTAAAAGAGTTAATAAAGCCCTTAGACAACTATGTGTTAGAATTGTGAGGTAGGCGTTCTCTTTTTAGAAAAACTAGCTAACCATATTGGCATGAACAAATATTTTATTCGTTGTTACAATCAGCAACAAGCATGACATGTTTAGGACTCTACCTTTTTCATGACTAATTTGACTAACCCGAACCTGCGTTAAGGTAAACCCCTTGTCCCGTGAGTTTGGGCTTATTAATCTTAGCAGTTTAAATGAATATCTCCCCCACCTTCCCAAGCTAATATCGGGCTTAACCTTAACTGGTTTCTGAGTAATGCGGATCCAAGCCCTGTCTTTTTTGTCGATGATTTACTTCTATTTTCCAGGGAATGGGGCAATACCGTTGGTAATGGCATGGTGAATGCTCGATGCAATTCTATGGGCAAGCCTTCTAGCAATTTTACAAAGGAATTTCTTGCGATTTAAGGAATACACTCCAAAGCTCCTTTTTTGGAGAGAAGGTAGAGAAGAATATGGAATCAGCCTATTCACAAGAGATGATTAAAGACAATTCATGATAAAATATTTGGCTTTTCATACTTCCTTGAGTCTTAATTGCTAAGCCGTTATCATGTAAAATTTTAAATTTCAAATTAAGTGCTTTATAGCATAGTAAACGTTTAAGAAAAAATCACCGAAAGTTAAAAAAGGATTAGAAAGGCATGGCAAAAAGTAGTACACAAACAATAATAAGCTTAATTTTTGTCCCGGCCATTCTACTATCAGTATGTTTATCAGGGAGTAGTACCCTGTTTCTTCAAGCTCAAAAACTTCTGATAGCCACACAGGGCGCTACAATAGCAACTCTTACAACGCTCGTAACTGTCTCACGAATCATTTTCGTGCTCTCGCTTTTCATTATTTCTCAATACAAGCCATTTGAAAAGGTTTTTAAAGGCACTCTACTTGTTTTTATAGGAGTAGTTACGTTTCTTTCAGTGCTAACGTCTTTTCAAGAGAGTCTAGCGTTGAAAGAGACATCGCCAATCTTAAACAGTTTCCTATCTAGTCATACGCTACAAACGTATGAACCAATGATTAAAAGCTGGTCTTCCTCTCTGCTATACGTAACATTAGACTTACTGAGTCTAAATTTATTTCCATTACTCGTTTGGGGCTTTATGAATCGATTTGTTAATCTCTCCACGGGGATAAAATATTATCTACCGGTTGCTCTTATACTAGTATTAGTTGATTGTTTAGCGGTAAATCTAGGGCTAGGATTAATAGGGCGTTTAGATTGGTCTTTAATGTCGATCATCATACCAGCAATAGCCTTTATGATCTTAGCTACTGTCATGTTCCATTGGGCTTGGAAACGGCTTCCTGATCATTTTTTGAATTCCAACGAATCTTCTATTGAACCAGGAAAAAAGCAATTTCCCTTCTTAGCTGGAGCCTACCTTTTGGCTGGGTCGTTGATGATTGCGCATATCCTAACCACATTCTTCAAATCACCGATTGAAATGCCACTTTCCGGTTTTAACCCTAACTCTCCCTCGGGTTCTTATATTTTATCTATTGGTTTATCATCAGCCACTACATCTATTTTATGGATCATCATGGGTACCTGGCTCATTTCAAAGCAAGGCTGGCACACTACCGCTCTATATGGCTCGATGTCTGTCCTTATGGGAGGGCTAGCCTTTTTGTGCTCCTCTGTTGTAACCAAAGAAGCAGGCTCTTGGCTAGGTCAGGCTTTTTTTATTGGTCTATTATTCGGAACTACAAGCTCTCTATTTTTTCCTCTTATCCAAATAGCATATCTTTTTATACCTAGCCAAACGCGTTTTAGAGCCCAAATCCTCACTGAAATGATTGCATTACCATTAATGAAAGCTATTTCTTTATTTGCTGTTCAAAGGATGATTATAATGTTTGATTCTACAAGTGCTATTAGCATCTACGTTAAGATGTTTATTTCTATCTTGTTGGTGTTACTTGTGGTTGCAAGCAGTGTAATAGGTAAAAGATATAAAGACGCGCTTCCTGCTATTTCTAGTTAGTCGCTCTAGTCCGTTCCCGAAAACCTGATCATTTTAAATGATTTTTTTATAAAAATTTCCTCATTTAAAATGGTCCAGAATTAAAGGTAGGTCCTCTGCTTATGAGCTAAACATAAATTGCCTGAAGGTACCCCCTGCTCACTGCGTGGATGATTGCTTATCAATTAGATAAATTCAAAGCCCAGGTTACTAAACTGTTCTTTCGAAAACAGATGAATTTGAAAAAAATAACGAGATAGTGACTTTAGAATCTTTTGAATAACTGTTGGCATGACTAGTGAAGAAGGAACTGATCGCCTAATGAGTGGATGAGTGACTCGTCTGGATCGTGGTGGGATGAAAAATAAACTTGGTTTGAGTTGTTTGGCTTTGCATTAGGGGGACACACAAGGAGATAGTTTCTTCCATCGAACTCATGTCCCCCTCTGAAAGTGCCAAATGTCCCCCCATTAGTTGCTTATTCTATAGAGCTTAGGCTTAAGACTCAAATTCTATAGAAAAGGTCGAGGAGAGTTTACACGCCAGCTAGCTCTTGAGGCACTTCAGTTTTGCTTTCGAGTTCTGCAATGTGTTGAGCCGTTGCTAATTGGAAAATTTCAGCTAGGTCTTGGCGCTGAATAGACTTACCCTCATGTTTTAGCGTTTCATAACCATGCTTATAAATATCGGACCAAGGCATCTCTTTGTTTTGGTTATAGATATCGACTAGCTCCTGAGCTAAACCTGATTTTTCTTTTGCCTCGTCTTTCCAAATGGCATTGCTAGGGTGGGAGAACAATTGCAGGGTATTAACCAAATGAATTTGATCATAGAGGGGGATTTCCTCTTCCTTGATCGTTTGAGAGACATTTGACCAAACTTCTGCATCATTTTGGTTCACTAGCTCGCCTCTTTTTTCTTTAATCTTTTCGTTCAACAAGCGTATTTTTTCTTCCTTAGCACGCTTTTCTTCTTCCGTTGTAGCGGGCTCCTCTTCCACTTTTTCTTTTTCTTCAATGATAATGTTTGTATCCTCCTTCTTTTTGTACGATAGCGCAGAGTAAATGGCGATAATTGTTCCAGACGTTGCGGCAAAAACGGTGCCTAATCCTGCGATTACGAGAGCCCAGCCTGTCCTCGTTGCGAAAGTCTTTTTGAGCCAAGAAGCTTCCACAACCTCATTTTGAACCTTATTTTGCTTCTTCAGCTCAGCTGCAATCTTATCGAGCACAACGACTTGCTGCTCTTTCGTTCTGGCAAGTCCTTCAATTTTTTTATTTTGTTTCACTAAGTCATTGTGTAAACGTCCTTCAAAGCCATGAAGTTCCTCTTCCACGTTGTTTAAACTTTCTTGAAGTTCCATTAACTCTCGGGTAATGCCAGCAAATTCTTCGTTGGCTAATTGTTCCTTTATATGGGCAATTTCTCTTTTTAGTTTATTTAGCTCTTTTGCTTTTCTGTCTTTTTTTTTCTCTGCGGTTTCGTGACGGTTATTTTCTTCCTTTTCTTTTTCTTTTACTTCGTGTGGTTTTGGCATAACTGCTCCTTGTTAAATAATTTATGTAGCATCAATGTATTCAGAAGGGAATTCATTGTTCAGATCGTCCCTTATTAGATTAGCGATAAGCTCTTCTGAAGTTGGGTTGGCATCTTCTTTTTTAAGAAATTGCCTATAAATTTTGATGTTGGTGACAGATAACTCAGCAAAGTCTTTTATCTTAGAGGGGATATCCACTAATTTTGGTTGCTGCCTTTTTAAGATAGGATTCCACTCTGCCCAAACAATCTCAGCAGACTCTCCGACCTTGTTCCCGTAGCGAATGCCATAGCGAACTGAAAGATCATCTTGAGACCATGGCAGATTCTTTGAAGCTGTGCTAAGCCATTCTTGAATTTTTACAGGGTGCGGTGGATTCATAGGAGGGACGATTTGATACTTGTACTCTAGAACGGCATTTTCCCATGAGCTGACCAAAGTACTGTAATTAGCTAATTTTTTGTCTAAGTATTCCTCAAGGCCTTTCTTATAGGCTGCTTTATATAGATCTGAAGTTCTTTTTCGTGAGTGCCAAGTTGTATCATCTGTTTTAAAGGGGCGTGCTTTACGGACGCAATCTTGCATGAAACGAAAGACTGAGTCATCATGGTCTGCTCCCTGGTCTTTAAAACCATCATAAGCCCAGGAAGGAGAATGTGAAAAGAGGCCTTGTGGTTGATTATCCTTATTTTTACTGATGTAGTTTTTGCCGATATGACGCCTAGTTCTATTGTCGATGACAAATTCGACGAGCTTTTTTGTGCTAAAGTGCTGAGAACCTTCTTCAAAGAGCTCCCGCCAGGTAATCCCGTAATGTCCCATATGGTCTCGAACTTGGCGATTGTCTGGTTGATTAATATCAAGGTATTTATCAAATTCTTGCCTACTAAATTCTTTTGAGGGCTCAAAAGGAGAATTGACGTATTCATGAGTGGTTCTGCCATGGGTGTCGACAACAGAGGCTAAACGACGTTTTTTCAAGCAATCGACTTTTTCCTTTAGACGCTGACTCCATGCTTCCGTTTCGCGTTTTAAATCGATTAAATCTCCTGAGAAAGCCGGTTCTTGTTTTAGTGTTTGTCGCAGGTCATCAAGCATGATGTAAGTTTTAAAAGAAATTAAATAAGCTCCGATCGCGTTAGCAAAAAGTGCTAACTTTTGACAGGCAATTTCATAATCATTTTTAGAGGTGTATCCCTGCATTTCATCAGAAAATCCTAGGGACTCATCAGCAAGCAATCGATTTAACAATACCTTGAGCCCTCCAGTAGGATTTGATCGAAGATGGACCAATTGGAACAGGATTCCCCCTTCTCGTTCTAGCTCATTTAAAAGGTTTCTTTTATCCTTTCCTTGGCAGCTTTTCGAATAAGTGCTGATCGTGTCATAAACGCTTGCGACTAGGGCTAAATCATCTTTTATCTGTTTTGACTCAATGCAGTTTTTGTAATAAGAAGTTAGGTTTTCAAATAATAGTAAGAAGGGATCGGGAGCTTCTGGCTCTTCGGGCTTGACACTTGAAAACATTTTATGAACAAGCATTTGAAACACATCAACACCTGCCCAAGTTCCAGCAATGGCTTTATTGCTTTGAAAGGCAAAAGATCCATCTCTAACCAGGCTAAAAACAACCCCTAAAATTTCTTCAGCCTGTTCATATTGTTTTCGTTTTCTTTCAATTTTCTCTTGCTCTTCTTGAGTTGCTGATGCATCCCATCCTACCTTTGGTCCTTGATAAATCTCGACATCAATTTTGTCTGGAGCCTCTTCCAATAGGTATGGTAAGTCTTTGCTTTTATCTTTAAGCTTATCCATGACCTTATTATGGGTGTCTTCTAACCTCTCTCCTACTTCTTTGACGCCATCTACTCCTTTGTTGACAGTATCTTTTACAAATCCTGCTGACTTTTTAGCTCCTTTTTTTATGTCTTTATGAACACCCTTCGCGGTATCGTTAATCTTATCTACTACCTTTGCGACTCCCTTTGCTCCTTTGGAGATGACTTTTCCTAAATCCTTGAAAATATTCTTAACCATTAAACTTTTTCCTGTTTTCCTTCTTATAATTAGGCAAAATTCTTGCCTTTTAAAATTTTTATTGTCAATAAATAAATTTTGAAAAACCTTATCTTAATCTCCTATATTTGAAAAGTTTATCGACGTATCTACCTGAGACTGATTTAATATTCGCTTTGTCTAGGGTTTGCTTGAAAAGCAAAAGGGGGCAACATCAATATCACAATGTTCATGCATAAGACTTTTTACGTATGCATTTGAATCCAAAGTGTTTAGGATTAATTTGTTGTATTGCCAAAAGGAACACTGATGTTAGCTTAAGCAATGAGTTCAAATTTTCTAGTTGTGGTGTCTATGACAAGTTTATTTTTCTAAATAAGTCGTAGAGTGATTGCAGGAAAGTAATATTCAAGTTTAACGAATATCACTCGTTGAAAAAGGGGAGTTGTTTGAGACTATCAGAAATCGTTCTCAGCAAAAAACTTGGGATCAATCTCGTTCAAACAAGTATTTCCAAGATATACTTTTCCAGAAGTTGCTTTGTAAAAACCTCGAAGGATGTTTAATAGTGTTGGCTTTCCTGCTCCTGAGTAACCTATCATGATTGAGAGCTTGATACTTCGTGTTATAAGCAAAACGGACATTTTTAAATTGAATATCATATGAAGAAGGACCTTAGTTCCTTGCTCAACATTACTGTGTTCAGAAAATGTTTGAAACACAGTGAGTTGTTTTAGAGTAGTCATACGCTCTCTTACTTCAAAAATGCTAAAATACATCTCTCAAAATCGCGAATCTGAGCTGTTATCATAAGAGTAATGGTGAACAAGGCGACAATATCTCCGGGGGGACATGTTGAGGGGTGCTACTGGTGAGGATAATGAAAACAACCAATCCAGAGGGGGGGGAATTGCAAAACATACTGCCAAAGGTCAGCTCTATCAATACTCAGTTGAGCTAAGCGTGCCATCAACGGTCCAAAATTTGCTGAAAGATTTTTATTTCATGCTTTTTTGTGCCAAAGGCGGGTATTAGCTCTTGGTTTTCTAAGATATCAACAGTTAAAGCACTTACTTCAGCAGAATTTACTAAAGATTGTGAGACGTGATTAATCTTTTTGCAATAAAATAAGAGATAGGAACGTATAGCAACAGCCAAATGACGAAGAGGAATGCGGGCCAAAATGAGTTGAAGCATATTATCAAAGAGGAAATGACCGCTGAAATAAAAATACGAATAAAAAACGGCCAACTTTCAGCAAATAGATAGCATGAACTAAAGGATACACAAGAGGAAAAAGTAAGAGCCATCTAATGCTTAACCTTCTTCCCTTGACAAAGATCAATTCTAGAAGAGCAGGAAAAAAAAGCATATAGGGATTGCCTATGGCAAGGGAGAAGGCAACCCCAAGCAGCTTATATTTTTCTATTTTCAAAAAAAGCCTTTTTTATAACCTGAAAGGCAGGTTTCTGCAGACTTAATTGATTCATATGTCATTCATTTTTTGAGCTTGGCTTGTTTGCACGCATCGTAGGATAATGCGCCATGTTTGAAAAGGTTCGTATCCTGACCAATCTCACACTGCATTCATCATTGCCTTTATATCTATTTGAGAACACACTCTGCCATTATCATTTATGCCTTTGCTAACGCTTTTTCTATTCACCTAAAATTTTTTTATTTGGTGTAAAAGCTAGCTTAAAATGCTTTAAGATAGCACAATGGCAACAAAATATTTCATGTTATAGGTATTTTTTATCAACCTACTATCTAAGGGTACAGCAATGAATTACTTATTCACTCTTTGTCTCATGTTGTTATTTTCTCCGGTAGCTGCAGAAATGCAGGATTTACCTTGGGATTTTTCTTTGCCAGAAAATTACGTCATGATGGAAAAAGAACATGATGGAAATGAAGCCATCTTTTTCACCCCCAGAGGCTTAAATCTGCAAGAAATCGATTGCGAGTCAGAAATTTCACAACCCCTCATTTTTGGCATTAAAATGCAATTTCCTAACTCGTTTGTTGGAGATATGGAGCAGATGGCTGCAGAAATTAAAAAACAGTTCCCAGTTGGGTCCGATGTCAAGTTTCTTAAATGGGGAAATTATCCCATTCTAGCCATCAAATTGATGATAGGGCAAGATCCGTGTTACATAGCGTATGCAAGCCTTGAAGATAACGAAAACAATGGCTTTATGTTCACGTTTATCTACCCAAGAACGAAAGAATTTGGCAATGGCAATAAACCAACGAAAGAAGAACTAGAGTTTTGGAATCATTTCTTAGGCGACACAAAACCTATTTTCCCTGTGGGGGGTTAGTCTTTCAAAATGGCGATTTAGCCATGTTCAATGTCACCTACTAAAGTAGGTGGCATCGGCTTTTGCCTTATCGAGTGGTTTTTAATTTGTTGATCATCACGCGTGCCACACGCTCACCGGATTCGCAAGCGGCTTCCATAGTCCCTGGAAGGATTTCTGGTAAAGCGGTATGCTCTCCAGCAAAATAGATTTTGTTCCTAATAGGTTCAAATAGCTTTTTGAAACGTTCCCCATCCTCTTCCATTGTTTGATTCCAAAGCTCTTCTTGTCCAGGTGCGATAGATGCATAAGAGCCCTTGGAGAAAGGTTGTTGGCTCCAACTATAAAATAGAGGAGCCGGTTCATAAGCAAAGATGTGGTCATCGGCTTCTTGTAGATCTTTGAAGATAGGGGAAGCGGTAGTATATTCTACCTCCACCATCCCTTTTGCCGATTGATAACGTTGAATGGCTAGTGCATGTGCCGGTAGAAAACCATGATCCAAATAATGGATTGTGAGGATTCGGCGATCAGCATTAAAGGAGCTATAAAGCTTTTCACTTATCAAACCAAGAACCTTCAGAGGAGATGAGGCAAAAGGGATTACAATTTTGCCCTGTTTTCCGTAGTTAATTTCATGGATTGACCTAAGGCGTTCCGCTGAAATGATGTCATCGTTGAAGATGATCGATTGATACACTGAGCAGGGGATCGCTAATACAAGGATATCCGCTTTTCTTTTTTCCCCATTTTCGAAGCTAAGTTGAAGAGACCCATCCATATTTTTAGCAACTTGTGTTAATGGATGGCCTAGATAGACACGATGACTCATTTTTTTAGCGAGCGTGTTGGTAAGGAGATGATTTCCTCCCTTAATGCTTAAACGTTCTTGATCGTATTCTGTTTTAGAGGTACTAATTTTTTTTAGCATGGATAAAACAGTATCAATATAAAGGGGTGATAGGTGCTCAGGTACCCCTCCTTCATAGATGGCTAATTTCATCGCAAGAGCTTTATATAGAGGGCTGGCATCCTTAAGAAAAGAATTTAATCAATCTTTTAAGCTTAATTGCTTATCTTTCATCTCTTTTGCTTGGTTACGGAGGAGAAGGGGGTCGATTTCAACATTTGTTAAATATCTTAAAGGAGTTGAGACGCCATTTTCAAAATAAGCTTCATGGGAATTTACACGCTGGGTAACGACCTCTAAACCTAGTTCATCGATGAGCTTTAAGAGATAGACATGTTGTCCATTATCTCTAAAAGTCTGAGCTCCAAGCTCTACCTCATCTCCATTAAAGTCTAAGGTGAAAATCCTGCCGCCTATGCGAGGGCGAGCTTCATACACACCAACATCCATGCCAGCATTGTAAAGGCGATAGGCTGTTGTTAATCCAGCAAGTCCTGCTCCTATAACAACTATTTGAGGTTGATGAACATCAGCAGGTGAAGGGAGACGAAAAAATGCCATGAAAAAATGACTTTAAAATTGCTATATTCGTTCACTCAAAAGTTGATTGGCAAGCCACAACGTTAACGACTAAAGCTACCGAGGAGAGTTGAGTCGCTTCAATTCACTTGGTGAGAAGTTTTAAAGCCTTATTTAACAGCGCGTAGTAAGCTCGATAGAAATCTTTGTGAGTGGTGTTCCAAATCCCTTTTTTTACCGTAAAGCCTATGGCTCCGACCGCTTTATTGAGAGCAAGTAAGGGTAGAAGTTTTTGATAAGGAGGAATCGGACGTATGGAGGCATATCCTCGTAAAAACGGTTTTTTAGCATAAGGAAAATTCTGCCATTCTCCGTTTTCTAGTGTACTTAAATCCTCTTCGGCAAAGCTTGCTCGTGCAGATGACCAATCGATGACTCCTTGGAAGCAATTTTGATCAGCCATAAGGTTGCCCGGACGAAAATCGCGATGAGTGAGACAAGGGCCATCCACTGATTCTAAAAGATCAATATGCTCTTTAAAGCCATTTAAACACTGGTTGATGATTGATTCTGACAACCGAGGCCGGCATTCTTCAATCCCTTCCAAAAACTTTTCGGTAAAAGCAGGAGTAGCCTTTTGTTTTAATTGAAGTTGCAGGGCAATGTCTCCAAAACCTTCTGCGCGCTGTTGGTGAATGATGGCGAGAATCGAACCCGTTTCATAGGCCATTTTTTCGCTAATGCGAGATTGATTGAGGAGGTCACCATTAAGGGCTGTCATCAATACAGCACCAAAAAGGCCTTCTTGGGGATCTACCTTGCCGATGATTCGAGGAGTGGGCAAAAGATCTGCAAAATAATTTAAAAAGTAGATCTCCCTTTGATAGTCAGCAGCTCTTGGGCAAATTTTTAAAATGAAATCCTGGTGATTGCGAGTAACTCGATACACATTCGCTACCAGCGCATCTTGATGTGAAATTAGAGAAAGGCTAGTAGGATCTAGATCTAAAATCGTGTGATAGGGTTTCAGTATGTCCATTCTTTCTGTCCATCACCTTGAAGATCAGGTGAGGTTGAAGTTAGTTGAATACGTTTACTTTTTATCTTTCTTATAAGATTGGTGATTTGTATCTTCAAAGATACGCAGGAAATCCAAATCTCATCAAGAGAAAACAGGAGCTGATAGCGAAGTCCTGCATAAACTCTGGCTTGTAAAATGAGCTAATTAATGAGCAATCATAATCCCTTTTTTCATCTTACTAGTTAATACTTTCTTTTTTTGAGTTTCTTATTTTATAATAATAAAAAAACTGGGGTTAATATGAATAATATCAGTTGGACGCAGCATATCTTTGATCCTTTCGCAGTAGAAGGCCATAAAATAAAAAATTGGCAAAAAGCTTTGGCCATAGGCGTAGGTCTTTCACTGGCTCCCTTTCTTATTATTCCCGGTTTTTTAGCCATGTACGCCATCTCAGGTTATTTCAAAAATAGGATGATCAAGCAGCTATCTTCTTCATCCGATGACACTGATAAAGTTGCTAGACAAGTTTTATTGCCGGCAACGATCGCCGATGAAAGTCCATCAAAAGCAAAAATAGCTTTTTCTGCGATTGATGCAACATACCCTAACTTCTCTGATGAGCGGTGTTGTGACTTTGCCTATAGCGATCCTAAAAGCAAATTTATCGCTGTTTTTGACGCAGCAGGTCATAACAATTTTGAAGTGCATAAGGAACAAGTGCCTGCCTTTGAAAAATGTTGTGAAAGGATCGCTCTGAATCTTTCTCGGAAAAAGTTTAAAAATGTAGATGCAGCAAAACAATTTTTGAGAGAAGAGATTGGTCAGTTATCGAAAGATTTTGAAAAAATCCAAGAGGAACATATTCTGGAGGGAGGCAAAAACTTTGGTACGAAATATGCTGGTCCTGCTCTTATGTGCGGTTTTCCTGTGAGAGTGGGAAAACAAACTCATTTTGTTTATTCCCAAGTTGCTGACTGCAGCCTCTGTTACAAATCGGGTGAGAAAGTAAGTTTTATCGCTGAAGCAGATGACGTTGGTCTTGCTGATTTTGATTTTTCAGGAGGGCGTTTATCACCAACAATCCGTTCTTTCGAGGTAGAAAAGCAGGCTGAAATTTATCTTTTCTCTGATGGGATTGGTGAATTTTTGACTAGAGATGAGTTTGTTGAAATTATCGAAGGAAATCCACCAGAAAAAGTGTTATCTGCTTGTAAAACAGCAATTACAGAAGGGAAGGTTGACACCTCGACAAAGAGAGTAAGAATTGCGCAAAGACCAGGGATGAAAGCTCCTTCTCTTTGTAAGGATTATGATGCTGAGGATAGGGGGAAGCATGATGATCTCTCTTTAGCCTACTTAAAGATCAACTGATTTTAAGCTTCTTTATCAACGACTTTGATGGAAAAACCCTTTAAAAATAAAAGGACAAAAGCAATGGGGAAGAAGACAAGGGTCCAAAAGCTAAGCCAAAAACGAGAACCGTTGTAAACCAAACAATAGGTTTTCTGATTGATATCAAAGGAGCTGGCGGTGAAAAAGAGGACAAGAGCAATAGGAAAAAAGAAGATCATCCAAAAAAACAACCAGAAAAATGATCCATTGTAGTGCACTTTAAAAGCATTTTCTTTTTGCATCATCGTTTTTTTCTAAAGATTTACTTCCTATTTTTAATAAGAGCATTGTAGAGGAACAATAAAATAATGGCACCTAATAAGGACATAAAGAATCCGGCAGGGTCATTTTCTTTATAAATCCCTCCTGCATGTCCGATATATTTCCCCACAACCGCTCCACCGATACCAAGAAGTGTTGTGACAATGAAACCAAAGGAGTCCTTGCCCGGCATAATTGCTCTTGCAAAAAGGCCGACAATAAAACCGATAAAAATTGTCCAAATAATACTCATATAACCCTTTAATTAATTAAAACGACATTTATACATTCAAATAACATAACATTTTATTTTTGACTAATTAAGGTTTTTAGTCTTTGCCTTACTATTGAAAATCTTTAAGAATTTCGCCCATATCTTCAAGGAATGCTTCTTGGAAGTTATTGACATTATGTATGTTAATCTGGTCGAACCCTAGGCTTGCAAATTGATGTAATGTAGAAGCTAGTTCATCTATACGAGTAGAAATTACTACTTTTTTTAAAAAATCTTCTTTTGTTACACATTGAGCAGCTTCATCAATCTGTTTTGAGGGTTTCCAAGCCGGGTTGCGAACTAACATAGATCGCCATTGCTCCCAGCCATTGCGAATAGCCACATCTTTTTGGCGGGCATAGGATATATCTAGTTTTAGCATTAGTTTTTTTTCATTACCCGCACGATTGCGGTATTTCTCAACCGTGTTTTTGACCTGCTCGAAGGGCCCTGATAATGTGATTAACCCATCGCTATATTGATCTAAGGCTTGAGCGCTTTCAGGAGAAAGCGCTGCTGATAGCAGTTGGATTCTTTGGGGAGGTAGATGGTAAAGCTTTGTTGTTTCTACTGCCATCTGTCCGCGGTGGGTTACCTCTTTCCCCTCTAATAACTGATAGATCACCTTAATATTTTCTTGGAGATGTTCATTTCCCTTATTTTTAAGAGAGCAAGGTAGTCCTAGAAATTGTTCATGTAAATATTCCCCTCCGCTAAGAGCTAGCCAGAATCTAGAAGGATACATGTTGCCAAGGGTAGCAGCCATTTGTGCGAGAATAACAGGATGATAGCGGTGACCCGGTGAGGAGACGGCACCGCAAGTCATACGAGTGGCAGATAGGACAGAGCCCATCCAACACCAGGCGTTGCCACTGTTGCCTTGAGAATCACTCCATGGTGTAAAATGGTCGGAGCTTGATAAATGTCGAAAACCGGCCCTTTCGGCTTTGACAGCGTAGTTTAAAAGTTCTTGAGGTGTAAACTGTTCATGAGAACAGTGATAAGCAATTTTAATCATTATTCTCTCTTCCGCTTTAAAAAAGTAAACAGATCAATAAAAATTCAGCTACAGGGCGTGAATGGTGGAAGCGTCAGACCCAAGGCAAACCACTTTTGGCAGATTGCCAACTTTTGCCGGTCTGTTACCTCAAGCCTATCTTACAAGATGAACATTCCTTTGCAAGTTTTTACTATTAAAAAATTAGGCTATCATTCAGCTCTAGTGGGGAGTCTAAAAAAATCAATGATTACTACCATCTAAAAGTGGAAGATGATGATGAGTTTAGGCGATCTGCAAGAATAAACAGTTCTTTTATGAAGATGAAGAGATGTTGGAAGAAGCAAATGCACGCATTTTACAAGCCATTAGGGGAGTGGCCATGGTGGGAATGGTGGGGCAAGTTTTTATGGGAATGGAGGGGATGCTGATTAAAACCCATGCTAGGATTGATCTAACCTAAATGCTGAACTAACCTTTCAAAATGGATTGGTTCGACAAATTTAATCGAACAAAATAAAAACCAAATTTTCTTGGAATAGAGGGTCTTTCAAAAAATATCAATAGAGTCCCATTTGCTGAACATGTCAGTTTGATCATTGCTTTTTGTTAGCTGTCGTTAACGGTAGAAGAGAAACCAACATCCCTTTATATCTGTTGACATGGCTGTTCTATGTAAAAGGCAATAGAAGTGGATGGCCCTGCCATTTTGGTCAAAACGACAGGGACTTAGAAGATAACAAAATGAAGGAACGCCTATTAGCGTTAGCAGGTTGGAGCTTGTTAAAAATTTCCTCAAATAGTGGGTGGACAGAAAGAAAAAGAGTAAGAGAAGGATTAGACAATATTTTAGGGATTGCTTGCTTAGAGAGTTTTTAAATCCTTCATTGTTAAACATCCCTATATTATTTGCTTGTTTACTATGTTTTGTATTATGCTTTCTCCTTTAAATTAGGTTTGCGATGAGATCTTTAGCTATTCTAGGAAGCACTGGTTCTATTGGGAAAAACTGTTTGGCAGCAGTTCGCCATTTAGGAGAAGAGAAGGCCCAAGTGTTGGCTTTAGCTGCTCATAGCAATATTGATCTGTTAGAGCAACAAGCTAAGGAGTTTCAGCCTAAGTTAATCGCTGTTTATGACTTGAATCAAGCTAGAGAGCTACAGAGACGCCTTCCGCATCTTCCTGTTATTGGAGGAATGGACGGATTAATCGCTGTTGCAACATTTGAAAAAGCTAACCTTGCCATCTCTGCGATGAGTGGGTCGATTGGTCTTTTACCAACTATTTCTGCCATTAGGGAAAAAAAAGATGTTGGGTTTGCGAATAAAGAAGTACTAGTGGCTGGCGGCGAGATTGTCATGTCATTAGTGAAAGAACATAGCATCAATTTGATCCCCATCGATAGCGAATTAACGGCTATTTTTCAATGCATTAGGGGGGAGCCTACAAAAAGTGTTCATAGAATTTTGCTAACGGCCTCAGGTGGCCCTTTTCGCACCTTTAATGAGGAACAGTTAGAGAAAGTTACAGTAGAGAGTGCTTTGAGCCATCCGAATTATCGCATGGGACCAAAGGTGACGATTGATTCTTCCACGCTGATGAATAAAGGCATTGAGATGATTGAAGCTCATTGGTTATTTCAATTGCCAGTAGATAACATTGATGTCATTGTCCATCCTCAGCAAATGATCCATGGGATGGTGGAATTCACAGATAACTCGCTTCTTGCTCAGATGAGTGAGAAGGATATGATCATTCCTATCCAATATGCGATTACGTATCCTAAGCGTTACAAAGGGAGCTTGCCTCCTTACGACTTTATTAAGCACAGTACCTTGCAGTTTTCCTTACCGGATACGAACAAGTTCCCCTGCCTTAGACTTGCCTATGAAGCGGCTCGTAAAGGAGGAAGTCTCCCTTGCTTTATGAACGCTGCGAATGAAGTTTTGGTTCAAAGTTTTCTAAATAATGAAATTTCTTGGAAAGAGATTGCAATCAGGCTAGAAAGACTTATGGCTAAACATCAGGTTATATCTCTTAACAGTCTTGATGATGTGATTACTGTAGATACTCTTGCCCGCGAAGAAGCTCGATCACTTTCTTAAATAAATCACCTGACTTAAATCACACTAAGCCTCTAGTATACAAGAGAATCCGGGCCCTCGCTTTAAAAAATTAAAGCACTAAATTCAATTTAATTAAATTGGCCTCTACTGATATGATTTTAACTTAAAAATTAAAACGGTCTAAGCATGCCTATTCAATATGATGATTTTAAATTTAATTATTCGAATACTAGTTCTTTCTATAAGGATTTAGAAAAGCTATCTAGGCGACGATGGGGAAAGAGTCTTGTTGTACAAAAAGACGGTCGTCTTAAAGAGGTAGGTTTTATCAAAACCCTTTTTAATCAGTTTAGAAAGAAAAGCGTGAAGAGATTAGCAAAACTGCGAGTGATGCATTTTATTGGTTATGGAATCAAAAAAAATCTTATAAATGATGGAAATAACCTATCCAGAATTAATGATTTAGCAAAAAGAGCAGGTGTTAGTAATTCGGATAGGCTAAAAAATGCTGACAAAGCGGGAGTAGATGCGGAAATAGAAGCTTTTTACAATAATCATCAAGCGGAGTATAAGCCTTTCGAACACAAGCATTTATGGATTCACAACTACCCAACAGCTAAAAACAATAGGTCGGATGATAGCAATGATCCATTGAGTGAGGACTCGGGTGATGGGGATGATTTAGGGGATACCGATCCTAATCCCAATGAGGGGGATGCCCTAAGCCGTTCTGGTTCAGGTAGCGAGGATGAGTCACCTGCATCAGATGAAGAGCCTTCCTTAGTGCGTAAAAGACGAAGAAATCGAATTTCCTCAGAAAGTAGAATCAGCGGGGATGGAGAAGATAATCGTTCTCAAGCGCAGACGAATGTTGCGTCACAACCAAAAGTGCCGGGTGAACAAGATGCCGTACAATTGAATGATGACTCGGGTGAGAGGGATGATCTAGACCCATCTAGCAAAGATGGCAAAGACGATTTAGGACAGACCGGTGTCAAGGGTGATTTAGAGGGTGCCGATAATGAAGGGGATGCCCTAAGCCGTTCTGGCTCAGGTAGCGAGGATGAGTCACCTGCATCAGATGAAGAGCCTTCCTTAGTGCGTAATAAACGAGGGAATTGCTCTTCCTCGGGCAACTTCAATAACAGCAGCAGCACAGATGAAGCAGATAAAAGTTCAGAGAACCAAGATGATGTGGCAAATAATAACCCTAGAAATGATCAAGCAGAAACGAAAAAGAGTGAATTCTCCATATCTGATATACCACCGCCCCCTCCACCTCCTCCTCAATTCGATTATAGCTTGCTTAAAGACACATTGAAAAAAACTTGCGGGAATTTGGGTTCAGACATAACTAAAGTTGAGAGAGCTGCAAACCAACCTGTGGAAAAGCAAATGCCCCAAGATGGTAGTGGATCATCAGGGACTTTCACAGTTAACAAAATCAGTGCTCACATGATGGGTAAAGAGGCTGAGAAAAGCAAGACTTCCATAAGCCAGGATGGTGTGCTAATTAGTAGCTGTGTAACCGAACCGAAAGGTGAGGGGCAATCCCCTGCATCTAAGATACCACCACCCCCTCCTCCACGAGATGATGACGAAGGTGGTTATGGTCCACTCCCTCCGCTTCCTTATCGTGAACCAGAGGTAGTGGAGCCACCACCGCCCCCTCCTCAACATGGTGATGGTTTACAAGCTTCACCCTCTCCAGAGCCTGCACGGTCTCCTTCCTCCCAGCCAACTCTGCGAGAGAGTGAAGACTTTCAAGCTCAGATTAACTCTGGAGTAAAAGAAATACGCAAAAAACAGAGATTGGATCAAAGTGATGATTTGAATGGTAGTATACCGGTTGAAAACACAAATTTGGAGAAAAGCACCCCTCCAGTAAAGGATGATCATTTGAAAAGTAATGATCCGATCCCAGCTGCTCGAGAAATGGTTGCGACTACAGAAAATATGGTTGAGGCGTTTCAAGTTTTTGAACGTTTATATAATGATTACAAAATCTATTTCGAAAGCATTAAACGCACTAAGATACAATACGAGGGCATTAAAACAATGTTCGAAAGCGCTAAGGAAGAAGACGAGCGGGTTAATGGGAAGGATGGACTCATTAAGAATGGACCCATTAGGGAGATTTTCGAAAGCGTTAAGAAAAATTACGAAGATACTAAGGAAAAGTACGAATCTATGAACACAGAAGTTGAATTGCCATATGCAAAAGTGTCGAAAGCTCTAAATGATTTGGGTCAATGTTTTACGAAGATTGTAGAGTACCGAAATGCAAGATCAAAATACGAAAAAAGCATGGAAGCAATTCCTGACTTCCACTTCCTTAGCAAAAAAATGAGAAAAGCTTTTGAGCACGTGGAAGAGCTCTACAAAAAATATTTAGACACGACCAAGGGTAAAACTTATGCTGACGAAGCACGGGAGTATCTTGCTGCGAATCAACCTATAAAAATGACTACCTTTGAGCAGCAAGCCGAGAATTGGAGAAGTAGAGTTCCTCAAAATTCTATAGGTGGATCATCATGGGGTGTCACACAGAGCTTGCTTCGCCAAGACGAGCCATAACAATTTCTTATTGAATGGGACTTTGCCAGCCTAAGGCTCTGGATTAGCCATCTAATCCAGAGCCTTTTTCTTTTAAATAGCTTTGTTCATTTTATAGCACTTAGATCTTAACAAGTTATTCCATCGTCTTACTCTCTTTCTTCTAAAATTGTTGTTTTAATATTTAACGTTGGTTTAAAAATATTGTTTACAACTTTAGTTTTAGGAGTGGTAATGAACGTTCAGCTATTTGGTGCATCAACATCTTTGCAAATCAGATATAAAGAGGCTCAGGAAGCAGACCGAAGGCAAGTGCGTGCCGTCTGTGTTCGGGCCGGAATCCCTTTACCAACTTCTATCTCTCAGCCGGAAGGGTCAGCAGAACTGAATTCCCAGAATTTTATCCTTAGACTACCCGAAGATGAAACACTCTTACTGAGAAGATGCAAGAGATTGCAGGGAAAGGCGAATTACGAGGTGCTAAATCGTGTGCTAAGCGTGTTAAGGACACATAACGTTCATGTACCAGAACTGTATTTCTTACCTAATGGCGATTTCCCATACCTGGAAATGGGAACAGAAGAAAAAGTGGACTGGGTGTTTTTTAAATACCTTCAGTGCCAATCCTATTTTTCAGGATCTCCTTCTGAACTCAAAGAGGCAGCCTACCAAATCGGAAAGATGCACGCCGTTTTAAAAGCAGAATTTGGGAAAGAAGCTTTATATCAAGACGGTCGAACGCAAGCGATGGCGACTGAGCCTTTTCTAACAACAAGACACTGGGGAAATTACTTAGCGAAGATCAGAGAGAAAGCCAGTAGTGGTAAAGCAGACAGTTACGATCAGCAATTTTTAGAAAGTCAGGATATCATTTACACAATGGCCTCTTATGTCGAAGACCATTTTAAGGTCGATCATTCCGATTGGCAAAATATTCACTTTGACCTTAATAGCACTAACTTTCTTTTAGCCGAGGGTCGAGTGACCATCATGGATTTTGATGAAATTAAACTTGGCAATGTTTATACCGATATAGGGTTTGCTCTTCATCGATTAGTTGCTACAGCCATTTCACAAGGGCATTATCAACAAGGACAACTAGTTGATGCGATTCAAAGATTTATTTCTTCTTATCAAGAGGGCAACCCAGAATTACAGCTTGATAAAAAGAAACTGATTGTTGCGATGTATGATCGGGCTTTAAGAAATGTGAAGACCAATCTAGAATTAAAGTATGATCAGGGTAGTTCAGATTGGCTAACCTCTATCCCAGTCAACCTTAAACGCCTTGAACAAGTCGTCTATTTAGTGCAAGAATTAAGAGATTTTCATGATTAACCACCTTAATAGCCGTCTTTATTCTTGATGCTTACAACTATTTGATGAATAATCAAGTCAGCATAAATGATATAAGCCGTAAAATGAAATTATTTGCCGACAACGACCTAGTAAGGAAACTACTTGAAGCTACAGCGCCCTTCTCTCTTAACGATGTCCTGAGACAAGCCGGGTTGCAGATGGCCGATAAAAAAATAGCCATTCAGCTAAAATGGCCTTCATTGATTGAATATTTGGATCAAGGAGCGGTTTTTCAAAATTTTCCTAATTTTATTGAACACAGTCAGCTGTTCAAATTAGGTATTTCAGCCTTAGCCATTGATGCGCCCAAAGATCTTCTAATCGAGATGTACGATCAAATATTTGTGGAGTGTCTCACTGAAGTGAAGGCTTTACCTTTCCTAGACCAGAGCTTTTTGCTTCAGCATCTTCAGCAGCAGAGAAAAGAACATCCCTATGCAGAAGAACTTCTGGCTTCTTCGCTTGACGAATACGAAAGGAAGCTCAAAGAGCAAGCCTATCAAACACTTCATGATTTTACATTGTATTTAGCATGGGATCGAGTGTGCATTCATCTTGCCATCTTATTCGAGCATGTGTCCAAAAATCCGAGAATTTTAAATGGTCTCGACGTTCTAAAAGAGTGTCTGCTAGAATCCTTTCAGCATATTACCCAACAGGGGAAAAGCGCACCGAGCTTCTTTAGGCTAATAGAAGCTCTATATGCCTATCAGATGCGTCAAGAAAACTTGCATGCTCATAGTGATGAGGAATGGCAAGTATTATGTGAAGGAGCACATATTCTAAAGCCACGAGAAGAGTTAGCAGACGTTTCCTATATTGATCTTGCTATTCAAGATGAAAATGACGTCAGAGGATTTGATCACAGCCCCATTACTGTCTTGTCAATGCAGCCTAAAGAAAATATTCAGAAAACATTGACACTAGCACAACTTACGATTGATAAATTAAAAAAAGAAAAAAAAGATTGGCATTATTTGGTCAGTCCCATCAATATCCTTTGCTTAAAGGAAAAAGAAGGGCAAGTCCACTTAGATACTGTCATTCATCGAATTTAAATCTTGGCATAGGGGACACGGCACCGATGAGCGTGTGTGAGTGTCGCTATGAGCTGAAGAGGGGCTAAGCAAAAACTTAATGGAGTAAAAGCGATAAACACGCTGGCTAAAAAAAGACGATTCACTTGTTTGGAAATCTCAAGCACCTTTTTTGCGTGTCGATGATTTCGATTTTGATAATCAAGAATATGTTTGGCACTAGTAAACTTATAAAATTGGTTGCCTTTATTAGCATGATAGTAATAGACCCACAAGGCAAGTCTAGCAATGCCTCCGATCAAGGGTATTGTTGAAGTAAGCTGTAAGCAACTATGCCATTTACTGTATCGATTAAATTCAACGCTAAAGACTCGTTCAAAAGCTTTTCTTGTAGGTGATATTTCCATAGCCTATGACCATTCTTTTGTCCCCTTAAACCCTATTACCATATTTAATGAATTTAGGATCTAAATTGCTACTAAAACTTATCATGCAAATCATTTTCTGGATTTAGATGTGTCGAACTCATTCGGAGTTATGGCTAGACTCCTTGCCACCATCAGAAGCCCAGCAGATGACCCACAAAGATTAGGCATAAGAACAACTGCCTAATAGTAAGGTTATATTATGTAAAGCCCTCTCATTTCAGGTTAATGCGATTACGCGCCAAGGAGTGACAAGCTGCGTAGCATTTAAGAGGATTGTTCTAACTTATCATTTCTCATATGAGCGTATGGGATGGTTCAAAACCTTATATGGCTACGGCGAATCTGAAGGCTCCTTGCTATCAAGTTCGGATGATGCTTTGCTAATTGTGACCCCATAGCCTGCCCCATTGAGTTAACCGTTGTAATAATTGTGATGCAGTAGTAAGTTGCCCATGGTCTTCTAAATTTAAATTTATTATATGTAAAATTTTTGGAAGACGTAGAACAAGCAAGATCCAAGGTGAGTAAAGTCTCGTTTTCTAATATCGTTGAAGCTGGATGTAGAATTTGATCAACCAAGGAGAGAAGATGTCCCTAGGAACGATAAGCCCATGCAGGGAAGCATGGGAGAACGAGGTTATGCGGTACCAAAGGATCGAAGCAATCCTAGAAGAAGATCAAGTATCTGAGGGAGACATGGACGATGCTTATGAAATAGCTTTAGATGTAATGGATCCTTTTAAGAGAATTCGTTACCTATCAGATATATCATCTAAGCTTTTGTCAATAAATAGTTTAAGTTCTTGGGGGAAAGCTTACAGGATTGCACAAGACGTGGGAGATCAAACGAACGTTAGAGGAATATTAAAACAGATTATCATAAGATGTCAGGAAACAAATGATACAGATGCTCAAGACCTTGCTAATGAAATAGATCGCTTTGTTCAAGGTTACATCATCAATAGGCTCTCCTTGAAGAAGCTTTTTTAAGGCATTGCTGGATGAAAGGATAGGATGATGATTTGTAGGTCCAGCTTGACCAAAAAAGCTTTCAGATCAATCTTTGAATACGCCCTTATGATTTTAGGAGTAAGAACGTACTAACAAGAAAGTGAGCAGAAGAAATTATCGTTAGGAACTCAGTGCAGGCTCCTTTTCAAGCTCCTCTTTAAGCTGTTGATCGCGAAGTCGATCTTCCTCTGTCTGCTTTTTTTTGATATCCCATTGGGTGTTATCTCGTTTTTGATAATACTTTCTTAGGTCGTAGCGTAAATTTTCTCTTCTAAGGTTATCCCGTCTTAAGTCAGCCCTACGATCTTCATAAGAATAGGTTAAAACCTCATTTTGATAAGAGAATAGCAATAGAGGGGAGAAGGCCAGTAAAAATAAAATTAATTTTCTCATAGTCTTCCTCCTTTTATTTAAAAATAAAATAAAAAATCATTTTTTAAAATACAAGTTGTTGTTTTTTTTGTTTTATTTTATATTCACCATTTCGGGCCAAAGTAAATCTTTACTATTAGAGAATTTTGTCTTATACTAGTGGTCTTTTTATCTCTTTCACCCTTTTGGAGTTTTTATTCTATGTTATTCAAAGACTTTGGCTTATCATCAGAACTGCTTCGCGCCATTAACGAACTAGGCTATAAAGATCCAACTCCTATTCAAGCCCAAGCGATTCCATGCATTCTCGAAGGTGGTGATCTGCTCGCCGGTGCACAAACAGGGACAGGCAAAACGGCTGGATTTTCGTTACCCCTACTCCAAAATTTAACAAAAGATAAAAACCGGGGGAAAAAAGAGATTAGAGCGCTTATTCTAACTCCCACAAGAGAGTTGGCGATGCAAGTAGAAGAGAGTGTCCGCGCTTTAGGCAAATACCTCGCTATTAAGTCCATGGCAGTTTTTGGAGGAGTTAACATTAAAACACAATTTGCTGCTCTCAATAAGGGAATCGACATCCTCGTTGCGACTCCAGGTCGTCTTTTGGATTTGCTTGGCCAAAAAATGGTCTCCTTACAACAAGTGGAAATGCTTGTTCTTGACGAAGCGGATCGCATGTTAGATATGGGCTTCATTCACGATATACGTAAGATTTTAAATTTTCTGCCTCCAAAAAGGCAAAGTTTACTCTTCTCCGCGACCTTTTCCAGGGAAATAAAAAGGCTTGCTCAGGATCTTCTTCGTGATCCTAAATTAATCGAAGTCACCCCTGTGAATACAACAGCCGAAAGCATTTCTCAGGTTATCCACCCTGTCGATAGCAAGCGTAAAAAAGAGCTCCTCTCTTTCTTGATCTCTTCTCAAAATTGGCAGCAAGTCTTAGTGTTTGCGCGTACAAAACATGGTGCTAATCGTTTGAGTGCTCAACTGACTGAAGAAGGCATTAACGCAGCAGCTATTCATGGCAATAAAAGCCAAGCGGCTAGAACAAAAGCTCTAGACGATTTTAAAAAGGGTAGAATCCGTGTTTTAGTAGCTACAGATATTGCTGCACGTGGCTTAGATATTGATCAGTTACCCCACGTGGTCAATTTTGATTTGCCTAATGTGCCCGAAGATTACGTTCATCGAATTGGTAGAACAGGGCGTGCCGGGAATAAAGGCCAAGCCGTGTCGCTCGTTTGTGTAGATGAACAAGGTCTATTGCACAGTATTGAAAAAATGCTAAAACGCAAGATCGAGCAAGTGGTTCTCCCTAGTTTTGAACCCGATCCCTCGATTAAGCCTGAACCTTTAATGAATGGAAGGCGGCAAAGCAGTGCTCGTGGCTATCATAGTCCTCATCCCCAGCGTCCAACTGCATCACCATCAAATAGGTTTAAGGTGGGATACGCTTTTAGAAAACAGGCAATCAAGTAGTCATTGCAAGAAATGTAAAAGATTTATAAGGTCGTCTTTTTAACTAAAAGACACCTTAATGGAATCTTTTTCCTATTATATCATTGTCGGGTTCGTCGCTCAAATTGTTGATGGAGCTTTAGGAATGGCCTATGGTTTGATCAGCACTACACTGCTCCTCAGCTTTGGCTTTACCCCCTTAACAGCTAGCACTACAACTCATGCTGCTGAATGTTTGACAACCGCCTTTTCTGGTCTCGCTCACCATCAGTTTGGCAATATCAATAAGCGACTGTTGATCCGCCTAATCCTTCCAGGCATGTTAGGAGCTGGAATTGGGGCTTTCTTATTGTCTAATTTAAATGGCGATAAGATTAAGCCTTTTATTTCTCTCTACTTGATGGGCATGGGAATGATTATTATTGCAAAAGCCTTCAAAGAAATCCCACCTCGCTCTTTTTCTCATCATTTAATTCCCTTAGGTTTTTTTGGGGGACTGATTGATGTGCTTGGAGGGGGCGGGTGGGGGCCTATCGTTTCATCTACTCTTCTAGCAAGGGGGCATGACGCTCGTACAACCATTGGAAGCGTAAACGCTTGCGAGTTTTTTGTTGTTGTTACTGCTTCACTTGCTTTTTTCTTGAGTGGTTCCTATGTCGGTTGGGATGTTGTCGTAGGACTTGCTATCGGTGGTGGCGTTGCAGCTCCTATAGGGGCATGGCTGTGCAAGAAAATGCCTCATAAGTATTTAATGTTTATCGTCGGTATTTTAATTCTTATTTTAAGCCTTCGCACTTTTCTAAGCAGTCTAGTCAATTATTTTTCTTAAATGTTGTTATTTAAGGCATGCTTTTTTAAAAAGGACTTTAACAAACAGCAACTAGGGAGGATTAGTATGTCAATCGTTAAAGTGATAGAAGTTATTAGTGAAGGAAATAATCTAGAAGCTGCTATGCAAGCAGCCGTTACAGAAGCGACCAAAACGGTAAAACATGTTCAACAAGTTAATGTGGAGCATATTGAAGGAATTGTGACTGATAACAAAGTAACCAAATACCGCATCCATGCGAAGGTTAGCTTTGTCGTTGAGCATAGCCATTAGTAAGAAGGCTTTATGCCTTCTTACTTTCTTTTTGCTCTTGGAATCGTTTTTCTACGATATCCCAGTTGATATTATTAAAAAAGATCTCTATATATTTGTTGCGTTCTAAGCCAAACTGAGTGATATAGGCATGTTCAAAAACATCCATGATGAGGATAGGTTTACCACCGGATAGGTGACCAACATCGTGTTCGTTGATCCATTCATTAATCAGTCGGCCACTTTTGGGATCAACATAGGTAACAACCCAACCAATCCCCCTGATTAAACCTGTGGCAATAAAATCTTTCTTCCAACTTTCATATCCCCCGAAGTCCTCATTTACCTTGGCAAGAAAAGCGCTGTTTTCCTTGAGAAAAGGGGTAGTGCCTAAGTTTTCAAAATAATACTCATGTAAGAGCATGCCATTAAATTCCCAACCAAGCATGCGCTTTAAACCTGCAAATTCCTGAGCTTGATTTTTATCTTTGATATCGATCGCTTTAAGCTTTTCCAATAGCGTGTTCGTGTTATTCACGTATCCTTCATAAAGCTTAAAGTGCATTTTTAGTAGATCGTTGCTAAGGCCAGGTATTTTTCCTAGCAGATGATCAAAATTTTTAATTTGGTATTTTACAATATCCTGCTTTGGTTTATTGGTAAGTTCAGGAGTTGCAGCATGTAAACAGGCTAGGTGAATTCCTGAAGAAACTAATGCTAGTACTAAAAATTTTTTCATTTTTTGCCCCTTATTTGAAAATTTTTTAGATATTTTGCCTCGCTAATAAATAAATGTTTAAAGGAATAATTTATGTTTTATCGCAATATTTTATTTTTAGCCATAGCAATTATCTTACTGCTCTTCGGTTATCAATTGTTGTATAGCACTTCAACCCCTGCTGCTGAGAAGGAGGAGCATGAGGAGATTGTACCTCCATTAGGCTTACCTCCTATTCCATGGCCCCAAGATAATCCCTATTCCAAAGAAAAAGCAGAGCTTGGTAGGTTGCTTTATTTTGACAAGAGGCTTTCTTCTGACCACACAATTTCTTGTGCCACTTGTCATAGCATCAAATGCGCTTACAGCGATTGCAAAGCAATCGCTATTGGTATTAGCGATTTTAAAGGAACAAGAAATAGTCCAACCGTTGTTAATGCCGCTTATGCCAAGTTTCTTTTTTGGGATGGAAGAGCCTCTTCACTAGAAGAGCAGAGTAAAGGTCCTATCGCTAATCCAAAAGAGATGTCAGCAGTAAAGGATGCTGATGAGGCTCACCGCCAGTGTGTCGAGAGGATACAGCGATCAAAAGGTTATCAAAAGTTATTTAAAAATGTTTTTGGTTCAGAGATCATTACTATTGATGAAATTGCTAAAGCAATTGCTACCTTTGAAAGAACAATTTTATCTGGAAACTCTCCCTATGATCGTTATCAGGCAGGAGACAAGTCAGCCTTGACAGCCGAGCAAGTTCGTGGTTTAGAGGTGTTTAAAAAAGTAAAATGTTCACATTGTCATGCAGATTTTAATTTTGGCGATGCCCGCTTCTTAAACATTGGAGTCGGGATGGATAAACCCGAACCTGACTTGGGACGCTTTGCCATTACCAGGGAAGAAAAAGATTGGGGAGCTTTTAAAGTGCCGACGTTGCGTGAAGTTGAGCATACCGCACCTTATATGCATGATGGAAGCTTGCTTACGCTAGAGGATGTGGTGGACTATTATGATCGAGGGGGAATTAAAAACAAAAATCTTCATCCTTTAATTAAACCATTAAACCTTTCGCAAGAAGATAAGCAAGCTTTAGTTAGTTTTTTAAAATCGCTGAGCGGTGAGGGGTGGCAACACGTCAAAGAACCACAACAGTTTCCGGAATAGTAAGGGAGCTTTAAGCTCCCTTTAATCAGAGATTTTTACGATTTGTTTACCGATATTTTCTCCGGAAAATAAGCCAAGGAAAGCTTTAGGAGCATTTTCTAAGCCCTCCACAATATTCTCTGCATCCTTAATTTTTCCTTGCATCAGCCATTCACTCATTTGTTGAATACCTTCTGGGTAACGGCTTTTATAATCCTCCCAAACAATAAATCCTTGAGCAAGAGCACTTTTGGCAATCAGTGTGCGAAAATGTCTCGGTCCTATATCAGGCTCATTTAGGTTATACATCGAAATTTGTCCCGACAAAACGATTCGAGCATGTTTGTTAAGGAGTTTTATGACTTGGTCTGTGACATTGCCTCCTACATTATCATAGTAAATATCAACGCCTTTTGGGCATGCTCGGCTTAGTTCTTCAAAAAGATTTGGTTGCTTATAGTTAATACCTGCATCAAAGCCAAGGTGTTTGGTAATATAATCAATTTTTTCTTGGCTACCTGCGATGCCAACCACTCTGCATCCTTTTATTTTGGCAATTTGACCGGCGACCATACCTACAGCTCCTGCTGCCCCTGAGACCACAACGGTTTCTCCTGTCTTTGGTTGCCCTATTTCTAGCATGCCAAAGTACGCTGTCATTCCTGTCATGCCAAGAACACCTAGAGCCGTAGAAATGGGTGCCCGGCTGGGATCGATTTTCTCTAAAAATTCTCCTTTGGCAGTATTGTATAAAGCCCAGTTGAGATGTCCAAGAACAATATCCCCGGTTCTGAAGTGAGGGTGTTTAGAGTCAATGACTCTGCCCACAACGCCTCCTGTTAAAGGATCGTTTAGGCTAAAGGGTTCTCTGTAAATCGTAGAGTTGTACATGCGCAAACGCATGTAAGGATCCACGGATAAAAGTAGGGTTTGAATAAGGACCTCTTCTTCTTTTAATGCTGGGACGGGAACTTCTCTAATTGAAAAAGTACACTCAGTAGGGAGTCCTTCGGGATAAGAAGTTAAGATGACTTGTTTGTTAGTTAATGGGGGGCTCATAAATTCTCCTCTTATCAGTGCATGCCATGCCATGTCAGTACTATAAGAATTGAGGTGAAAAAATAAAATTAAAACATTATTTTTTTAATTTGATAAGTCAGTTTTTGCTCTAAGACGGGTTGTATATAAGGACTTCATCTAGCTTTTGTTAATTAGGACGTTCTGGCAGATTGTTGAATGTCTTATGCTTTTTAAAAATTTTAATCGTCTATGTTTGCTTGTATTTATACTTGGTTTTCGCTTTTAATATCTTAAAGTTTAAGGAGGTTTAATGAGTAGTTATCTAAATATGTATAAATATAATAATCAATTTTATACAGGCACTCAAATCCAACCAGATACACTCAGCTTATTTATTAAAACTTCCGGTAAAAGTTCCTTATACGTCGCTGATGCAACTGCTCCAGCGAACCGAATTGGTGTACTTCCTGTTGTTGGAAGCTTCGCAGGGATTATTAGAATAAATAATGCGGTTAAAGAGATCTTTAAACCAAGCAGGGATAGCTCTGGCTCGTGTGCTCGGTGGAACGCAATAAAAAATTTATTTCGTGGACTTACAGAGGCAATACCTGGTTCAGGCATTTTTCTTATCCTGTTTGATGCCATGCGAAACGCTATTTACATTCATTCAAGGATCTCCAAACAAATTAAGGAGCAAGAAAATGTGGCCGGTGTAGCTGTTGATGGCAAAGTGATTGCGACAATTGACTTGAACCGATTTAAAAATAGCTTTAGCAATAGTCCTCTATCAGATCAAAAAAGTTTAGCTTATTTTTCGTATATATGTTTAGCGTTTTTAGAAGAAAGAGAGAAAGAAGATTGTGTATCAAAAATGACAGAGTTATTCCCGGTTTTTATGGCAAGACTCGATAGTACAATTGTGGTGAAGCAGTCTACGGAAGATTCCTAAATTAACTTGGCAGCATGTTAGTTTAAATTCCTTGTGAATTGGTTCAATTTCTCTGAAAGGCCTTTTCTCTTCATGAAAAGCTCTCTTTAGCTTATAGAAACCTAAGTAGGAGGCGGCTTTTTGCTCCAGGCGCTTTGTCATCAATTTCGCTTTGTGGTTTGTCTCACATCATTTCTATGCTTCATTGTCCCTAAGCCTTTTAGCTGAATTCAATGCCTTCTTGGCAGTTTGCATTTAGTAAGTAGGCCTGAAAACATTTGTATATTTTAAAGGTTCTCAAGTAGATGTTGTATGGCAACATCTTCTCAAAGATGCGCTATTTTTTATTTTTTTTACATGCCGTTGAAATTTTTTTTGTTCTGCACTTCCTGGGACTAGGGAAATAACAAAAAACAGCATTCAGTAGCTATTCTGAAAAGGAAAAAGGGTATTCACACTTTATTTCACTTTTGTTGTTCTTGATGGCTCATGAAAAAATAAAAGGGAATAAAACCTTGCAAAAACCATTCTCATTTATTAAGATGAACAATGTTGCTATTCAACAAAAATAAAAATATGAGGTTTTAAATGATGAATTTAAAAACTATTTTTATCCCAGTTGTAATTTTTTCTTCTTTGAATCTGACAGCAGCTGCAAATGCTACCGTTGGCGAGAAGTTGGATAATGCAATAGATAAAACTAAAGAATACTACGAAGATTCCAAAGATAAAGCTAAAGAATACTATAGAGATTCTAAAGATAAAGCTAAGGAATACTACGAAGATTCTAAAAGTAAAGCTAAAGATACATATGATAGCGTAGCTGATAAAACTAAAGATATGTATCGAGATGCTAAGGAAAAAGCCAGCGATACTTATGATAAAGTCAAAGAAAAGACTAAAGATAAGTATAAAGAAGCGAAAGACAAAACAAAAGATGCTTATCGCAAAGTTTCTGATGAAGCTAAGAATAGGTGTCAAAAAATCAAAAGGTAAAATAAGCATTGCTTAATTTACGAAGGTAGGGCTCAATCGAGCTCTACTTCCAAGATCTTTTCTTAAAGAATAGGGCCCTTGTTTTTCTGATAACAGGGCCCAGGAAAATCTTTAAACTTATGCCTTACGATCCCTGTGTTTTTTCTCTGCGTATGAGCGGTGTAAGGGAAAATTCTTTGTTTGTTCTTTTTTAGCAAACTTTTTTTCTTTATCTTTAAAACTTGCACCCCTCGTCTCTTTTCTAAACGAGGACGGGTTTCTTTCAGCGCTATCGCTTTTTTTTGCTTTAGCAAAAAAGGGTTGTTTTTCTGAGTAAGCTTTATTTGCAACCTTGGAGAATGTTGGACCCTCTTTTTGATAGCTAAATTTTTCTTTGTCTTCTCTAAAAGAGGCCCTTTTATCCCTTGGTTGACCACGCCGTTGTCCGAAAGTACTTTTGCCAGTAAATCGATTTCTTTCTGTCCTCAATGAACGTCTTTGCCTCGGTTGCGTGTTTTGGCGATCGCGGGGCTTAGGTTCTAAGCCTTCAATCGTTAGAATGGGCAGAGGCTTTCCGATCAGTCGATAAATCCTTTCAAGAAAATGATCTTCTTTGTAAGTAGCAAAAGTGATGGCAGAACCCTTTGCTCCAGCACGCCCCGTTCTTCCAATACGATGCACAAAATCTTCTGATTGAAAAGGAAGATCAAAATTAATGACATGGCTGAGAGAGGCAATGTCTATCCCTCGAGCTGCAACATCCGTGGCAACTAGAATTTGAATAATGCCCTTACGAAGCCTACTAATTGTTTTTGTCCTCTGTCTTTGATCCATGTCTCCATGAAGGGCTCCTGCTAGATAGTCATTTTCTTGCAGATAATTAGCAAGGGCTTTTGTCTGGTTGATCGTGGACGTAAACACGATCATTTGGGTCATTTGGACAGTTTCTAAGAAATGGTCTAGTAAGCGCATCTTATGATGAATGTCATCAACATAATAAAGGCTTGCATCAATATTTTCTTTTAAGGAAAGATCCTGCTTAACTCTAATTTCGAAAGGATTTTTTTGAAGCTTCTTAGAAATCGGTAAAATTTTATTGTCTATAGTAGCTGAGAAAAGAAGCGTTTGTCTTTCCTTAGGCAGATATCGAGTGATCTGTTCAACAGCATCGATAAATCCCATGTCTAACATTCGGTCGGCTTCGTCTAAAACCAAAACTTTAACACTAGAAAGGTCGATTCTTTTTTGCTCTATATGATCAATCAATCTTCCGGGCGTTGCGATTAGGATATCATAGTGTGAGGAGAGAGATCTTTTTTGAATAGGATAGGGAACGCCTCCGTAAATGCAAACAGCACGGATATAGGAGAGATACTTGCTATACTTTTTCGTTTCTTCAGCCACCTGTAGGGCTAGTTCTCTAGTTGGAACTAGGATTAGGGCTTTTGGTCGCTGATCCTTTTCTAAGGGGTTTTGAGCAAGAATGTTTAAGATCGGTAGCATAAATGCACCCGTCTTCCCTGTGCCTGTTTGAGCAGATGCAATAAGATCCTGCCCACTTAAAACTTTGGGGATAGCGGCTGCTTGGATAGCCGTAGGGGTTTCATAGTTGATATCTTTTAAAACCTTTAAAATTTTTTCTTCTAAATTAAAATGAGCGAAATTCGACACTAAAATATCCTTTTATAAATAGTTAAGGAGTTCAAATGAACCTGTAAAGATTGTTTTTAGAGAAAGAGTTTTAAAGATTCCTTTACATGAGTAAGATTTGAGGTAAACACCTAAACCCAATTACTATATAGAAAACATCCATTATTTGCTAGCTCGATGTTGCTCGTGTAGGGATAAATTATCCTAATCTTTCACTAAGTTTTTATTTTAATTTTGTTAAAATAGTAGCTATATAATGTACTAATTTTTATTAAATGTAAATAAAAATTAGACGTTAATCGATTGTGATCAAAGATTTCAAAAAATAATTTTGCTCAAAAATGGAAAATTAACTACATTGCGGATTTCTTAAACTGACCAAAATAACATGTAAGACGCCATGATTCGTTTTTTTATCTACATGATCCTTTGTTTTTTACCTTTTTTTTCAGAAAGGGCTCATGGGGAGGATTCTTTTCCTTTGAACGTTGCTATTACTAAGGATAACCAAACTTTTCACATGCAACTCACAGGAGTTGCTAAGAGAAAAAAACTATTTATTCATATTTATAATGTGGCTAGCTATCTCGATGTGAGGGCCGATAAGAACCTATTGCTTGAAGAGATAATGAACGATCGGAATGCGAAGCAGTTGGTTGTTAAATGGGTGCATGATGCCGGGAGAAAGCGAATCATTAAAGGGTATAATGAATCATTTTTAAGCGATCTTTCAAAAAATGAGTATCTTGAATTATCAAATTCGATTGCACAGTACCTTTCTTTCATTACCGATGTGAGAGCAGGTGATGAGCACATTGTTCGATGGTTACCTGGTGGAATGATTGAAACCTATATTAATGGTGAATTCATAGGCACTATCCTTGATGAAAAGTTTGCCAAAGCGTTATGGGGGCTGTGGTTTAATCATGAAAAGACTGCTACTCAGAATAGCTTATTAACCTTAGGGTTAAGAGATGGACCATGAAAAAATAAACCCAGGCTGTGCTTCTCATGCCGAATATGATAGAAGTTCAATAGATATTGGCCTGCTAAGTCCCTTGCAGGTTAGAGGATGTCAATTCCGTAATCGCTTAAGGGTTTCTCCTATGTGTCACTACTCAACAATGAATGGCCTTGCAGATGATGGGCGTCTCGTCCATCTAGGGAATAGGGCAGTGGGGGGGTGCAGGTCTTGTCAGTATAGAAGCAACAGCTCTTACACCCCAAGGTAGAATGGTGACGTGGTTTATGGAAGGAACATCAAGAGCCATTAGCATGAATTGCTCATTTTCTCAACAGGATGGGGGCCATTCCCATGATTCAGCTTGCACATGCAGGGCGTAAAGCAAGCTGTGATGCACCATGGAAAGGAGGGGCAAGCTTAACCGCTGAAGAAGGGGGTTGGGAAGTTGTGGCTCCAAGGCCCATTTTTTTTTGCGATAAAATACCACAACCTATTGATTAGCAATGGATTGAGGGGGTTGTTTTCGCTTTCGTTCAAGCTGCTAGAAGAGCGGTAAATGTGGCTTTAAAATTATTGAGATTCATGTAGCATATGGTTACCTTTTGCATGAATTTCTTTCTCCTATTCGCAATCAAAGAACGGATCGTTATGGTGGAAGCCTGGAAAACAGGACGCTTCTTTTGATTGAAGTAGTAGAGCAAATGCGAGCTAGTATTCCCCAAGAGATGCCTCTATTTGTGGGCAGATCAGCAACAGACTGGATAGACGGAGGATGGGATCTTGAACAATCGATTGTTTTAGCAAAGGACTTGAAAGCAAGAGGAGTTGATTTAAGTATCCAGCGGAGCGATCGCTAGATCAGCTAAAATTCCGGTTGGGGAAAATTATCAAGTTCCTTTTGCTGAGGCTATTAAAAAGGAAGCTAAGCTGTTGACAGCGGCTGTGGGTTTGATCATTAGAACCGGATCAAGTTAATGAAATGATAACTTCAGGTCAGGCCGATATGATGCTGATTGGAAGAGAGTTTTTGCGAGAACCTTATTGGGCGCTTAAGAGCTGAGCAAACACTCAATCACTCCCCCGTATGGCCTTTACCGTACGGTTATGCTGTCAAAAGATCGAAGTAGAAATTTAGGTCTGGTCAGGATACAATAGCTAGTAGAAATCAGCAATTGCTTCGTTGTGGATACAAATGATTGATTGCTGTCAAACATAAGTCGTTAATGGCGCAAGACTAGCATGACGGATTTACCAATGATTACAGATGGGGAAACCAAAAGTTCTCCCTTTATCAACTGTATTAGAAATCAATATAAACACCTACGCAAATGGGCTAAAAGAACCCAGACAAATTGTTTTCGTATCTATGATCGTGATCTTACAAGCCATCCTTTAGCGATTGATTTTTATGCAGGCCGCTTCTGTGTTCATTACTTCTCTAAAAGCCGTAAAAGCGAAGAGCCTTCTCAAGAGCTTCAAGAGGAAGTGAGCGCAGCAGTTAAGCTATTATTTAACCAAAATGCCAAGCCTATCTATTGGAGAATTCGAGCACGCCAAAAACAAACAAGACAGTATGAAAAAATAAACGAAGTTGCAGAGTTTTTTGAGGTCGAGGAATATGGGGTTAGGTTTTTGATCAACCTGACGGACTATCTTGATACTGGATTATTCTTAGATCATCGTGAAACGAGGAGGTTAGTCGCTTCTCAAGCCAAAGATAAAAGTTTATTAAATCTTTTCGCCTACACGTGTTCTTTTAGTGTTCAGGCGGCATCTCACGGAGCTTCTTATACAAAAAGTGTTGATTTATCAAATACCTACACAAGCTGGGGGAAGCAAAATTTTTTGCTTAACGGCTTCGAGTTACAGAATCATGAGGTTGTTAGGGAAGATTGTTTTAAATTTTTAAATAAGGAGGAGAGGAAATACCAAATGATCGTGGTTGATCCTCCTACAATCTCTCGATCGAAAAAAATGGAGAAAATGTTTGATGTTCAGGAAGATTATATCCCGATGCTTACTCAAGCGTTACGTCTTTTAACTCCTGATGGTACTCTTTTTTTTAGCACCAATGCCAGGAAATTTAAATTTGATCCCTCGTATTTTCCTAGGTTTGCGATTAAAGAAATCACTTATAAAACTCTGCCTTCAGACTTTAAGGATAAAAGAATCCATCGATGCTGGCAATTTAAGCCTGTCTAAATACAGGTTTAACCGATGCAAGTTAACGGCTGCTAATTGCTTTGATTAAGCTTAGAATTGTTGTTGGGGAATAAGAGCTAAAAAGGACATAGCTTGGATGGCTTCGAGGACTGAACTTTTCCCAAAATTTACTTCTTCCTTCAAGCTTGAAAAATTTTTTAATCGTTTTAAAGCCCCACTGGGCTAAGCGGGTTATTAATGGATTAAATCCATGAATGATTTGTAAATGCTCTCCGGGTACCGCTCCTACTGTCACGTAAGAACAATTTTCTCCATTCAATTTTTCAAGTACATGTGTGAATAAGAGCTCAGAAGTTCCATTCGAAGCCTCAGGCACAACCATTAAATGGTTAAGTAAATACCCTTGATAAGCTTCTAATCGATTGATCGTAACTACTCCCACAATTTCGTTCTCTTTCTGAGCATAAAACCAACGTTTTCCCAAACGATGGGCGAAAAGGTTGACTTGAGAAATATGCATTTGTGGTCCTTCACGCGATTTTAGCCATTTCTCCCCTACGCTTAGTAGCTGTTTTTCTATCGGCTCATTCAAAGGGATGTATTCATAGATTTTAGTATTTTCTTTTTCCGCACGGCGTATTTTTCGACGTACTAAGCTGGCATAGGTACCTGTCAACTCTTTGGGGTTTTGGCGCGGATCAAAATAAAATTCTGGGCCAAATTCAATAGCAGCTTTTACTAAGCCATATTTGACCGTTTCATCGGAGAATTTTTTAGAAGCAGCTATATAGATGATCGAATAACCGTGTTGGTGGCAGTAACTATGGAAATGGCTAGCGAGTGTTTGTTTGTTCGTAGGAGAGGTGATCGGGTCGCCAAAAGCGATAGCTGTTTTGCCAATCAACTTGTAACTTATAAAACCCTCAAGATCCGAATGAATAAATTGCAGACAATGAGGATCCAACACGGCTTCTGAGTTTGCCCCCCCCCATTTTCTCACCAACTTTAAAGCCTCTTCAGCCAGCATCCGATCCTCGTTTTAAGAACGAAAAGGATGATTGTTTAGATAATCAATCATTGCTGGGCAAAATACAGGTAGGTCGGCAGGGCTTCGACTGGAGATAAAATGTTGATCTTTAACGACTGCTTCATCAACCCAGTCAGCACCTGCGTTAATCATATCATCTTTAATGGCTTGGTACGATGTGCTTCTAACTCCTTGAATGATTTGAGCCGAAATGGGAATCCAACCTGCATGGCAGATAAAAGCAATCAATTTCTTTTCATGATGAAATTGCTTTGTCATTTCTATGACTTTAGAAACCGTGCGTAGTTTATCAGGGGCATACCCGCCTGGAATTACAAGGGCGTCAAAGTCGGCAACTTGGATGGAGTCAAAGGCAGCATCGGCTTGGCAAGGATATCCATGCTTTCCTAGGTAGGTCTCTTTTTCTTTTTGCCCTGCGACGACGACTTTAAAACCAGCTTCCAGGAGTCGATATTTAGGATAGTGTAATTCAAGGTCCTCATATTCATTGGCAACCAAAATCAGAATCTGTTTCTCCTTTTGCATATGAGCTCCTTGTTTTCAGTTATGATTATTTTTTAAAATTCTCATTTATAATTGTCAACAGTTCGGTTGTTTGTTTTATTTTTAATTTGTATAATATTAACTGGAAGGTGCAAACATGGAAGTTAATAAAAATATTAATAAGGGATTTGTGTCACTTGATAGGGTGGCAGATTATATCCCTGTAGTCAGTACAATTTCAAATCTGACTGACTTGTTTATTAAAACCGTTATTTTACCTCATATAAAGCAAGAAAAAATTGAAAAAAATCACTACTTTGTTCACTTGCAGGAAAAAGACCTCACGCGTAGTCTTAAACTTTTGGTTCCTGTAATAGGTAATCTTATCGTTGCTTTAAAGGAGATATCTAAGAAGTTATACATTCGGAAAAATTACTCCTTGCATGAACATCAGTTGGGCATCATGGGCGATGCATTAAGAATCACTCCCCACCATGTCAAGGATAGTGCAAAACTTGTAAGGGTTGCAGTAAACAGTGATGGTCTTGCTCTTAAATATGCAAGTAAGCGTATACAAAACAAAAAATCGGTTGTTCTTAAAGCTGTTGAGAACAATGGCAGGGCACTTGAATTTGCCAGCGACCGATTAAAAAAAGACAAAGATATTGCTTTAAGAGCTCTAAAGCAAACTGAAGATGCTTATCAGTATATAGATGATGAATTGAAAAAGGATACGGATATCAAAAAATATCAGCCCTCTAAATAAAGAGAGGGTTGGTTGGATTGCTCTATTTTAAAATCAGTTAAATAAGTTGAGCCACATCAATCACCATTCATCAAACGATGGTGCCTATGATTAGAAAATAATGAGGCATAGCGATGACGTTTGTTGAATGCAAAGTCGTCATTCCGAATGTAATCAAGTTGCAAATTCGAATAGCACCTTTATCACTTTCTTGCTACCCTACCTGTAAAAACGCCGGCACAGGCTCAGGCGATGAAGATACTTCAAAAAAGAGCATAATCGCTAAATAGTATTCCTTTGCAAGCTGCAACTAACCCAGCAAAAAAATGAGCCTAGGAATCCAAGGTTATCTTTTTTCCGACACTTTAAAGAAAGAAGAGAGGTAGAAGAATCTTGTTCGGTCTCTGGTCCTCCAGATAGTCGCTAGAAAAATCAGAGAACCTAGAGAGAGTAGCAAAAAAGAATTCCTTCCAACACAGGCCCAACGGTTGGGGATAGCGCAGGTGCATTGCCTTAAAGTAGCATCAATCACACCCTTGAAAGCGATTTCGACAAATAGCTTGCCCTAGTACACCACCTGCACTTCCACCAAAGCTAGAAGCAAGCGATAGAATAAGAGTATTTCAATTCAGTTCCATTCCTCAAAAAAATCAACTCGAAAAATGGTGGAGAGTTCGATTAGTCCGGGAGTGGTTGACAAAGAACGGGCAATGTTAGGAGAGGCCTGTGTGTAGACTGTTTCTAAAAATTGCGGCACGCCGACAAAATGAGAGTAGCCAAAGAAAAGGGACATGTACAGATTAAAGTCTTGTTCTTGTCTTTCATACTACGACAATGAGGTATATGAATAAATTCCTGTTGAAGGTGCTATAGCGTTTAAATTAATAATGACGATCTTATTTATTTAAAAATTGTTCCATAATGGTTTTTCCTTTGCTCGTACCTAAACGGGTGGCGCCTGCTTCAATTAAAGAAAGAGCCTGTTGGGCAGAGTGAATGCCGCCTGAAGCTTTGATACCGCAGGATTGGCCAATTAATTGATGGAAAAGCTTGACATCGTCGACACAAGCTCCGCTTTGGGCAAATCCTGTGGATGTCTTGATAAAGTGAGCGCCTGAATCTAAGCAGATTTTAGCAGCAATTTTTTTTTCATCCTCTGTCAGTAAGCATGTTTCAACAATGATTTTTGTCTTTACTTGTGGAACGGCTTGTACGATTTGTGAGAGATCTTTAAGGACGCCTTGATATTTTTTGGATTTAAAAAGAGTAATATTCATCACGATATCAAGTTCTTTAGCCCCAAGCTCAGCCAGTTGCTTCGATTCAAATACTTTTGCTTCCGAAGTGATTGCGCCAAGGGGAAATCCAACCACCGATCCTATTTTCGTCTGACAGTCCTGTAAAAGTAATTTAGCAAAGGGGACCCAGATAGGAGGTAAGCAGACGCTTGCGAATTCGTAACGAATCGCTTCCTGGCATAGTTTTTTTATATCTCCTGCTGTGCAATCGGGACGTAATAAGGTGTGATCAATGTAGGAATTTAATGATTTTTTCATTTAGAAGACTTGTCAATTAAAAATTGCCAACGGTTAAATAAAGAATCTAATTTTTCTTGTTCAACGGCAAGAAGATGGTAGTACTCAAGAGATGTTTGGGAATCTGCTTTACAGGTATTTAAATTTTCTTGAATCTTAGAGACTTCCTGCTCTACTTTTAAAATGGCAGCTTCCATGCCATCAAGTTCTCTTTGCTCGTTAAAGCTAAGTCTTTTAGAGGATTTTGTTGAAGCGGGTGTGGGGGAAATCTTTGGTTTCCCTGCTTCGATTTTTTTATTTTTAGTTTTTTGTAAAGCCTGTTCCCATTGATGAATATCCGAAAAAGTTTGCTCTTCGTTTTGCTTGCCAAGGCCCACAATCTGAGTGCATACTTGATCCATTAAGCATCGGTCGTGAGAAATAAGAACAATTGCTCCTGCGAAGGTCGTTAAGCTGTCTTCAATCACTTCTAGTGTGGGGATATCAAGGTCATTCGTCGGTTCATCTAAAAATAGAATGTCCGCTGGCTGCAACATCAGCCTGGCGATGAGAATGCGTGCTTTTTCACCGCCAGAAAGACAGCCAACAGGCAGCCTTAAACGGTCGGGTGAAAATAGGAACTTCTTTGCCCAGCCGTTAACATGAATGGTTTGTCCCCGATAGTTCACCGTATCGCTTGTTGGAGAAAGAGCTTCTTTTAAAGTCATATGTTCGGGTAATTGTTCCCGGTGTTGGTCAAAGTAGACAAGGTTTAAATCATCCGCATACTTAATCGTTCCACTGTCTTGAGGAAGCAGTCCGGCAAGAATTTTCAGGAGAGTGGTCTTTCCAGTACCATTTTCCCCGACAATTCCAACTCGACTTCCAGGACTTAAGGTGAGGTTAATGCCTTTGAATAAAGGTTTGTCTTCTAGGGATTTCGTTAGCCCCTTAGCCGTTAGCAGTTTTCTTGTCTCCCTTTCAGAGGCGTTGAAGTGAATGTCTGCTTTAACAATTTTGTTTCTTTGCTGTACCTCTGATAGGTCTTCCATCAGCTGATGAGCTCGTTGAATTCTTGAGCGTGATTTAGTCGTCCTTGCTTTTGGGGAGCGTCTTAGCCAATCAAGCTCATCGCGAACCAAAGATTTTAAACCTACTTCTTCCTTCCGCTGCACTGCTAAAAAAGCAGCTTTTCTTTCATTGAAGACTTCCAAAGAACCCACACTACAGAAAAGACCTTGGGGGTAGCAGCGGTTAATCTCAATGATTTTGGTACAAACGTTCTCTAAGAAATAGCGATCGTGGCTGACGATGACAAATCCTCTTTTTTCTCTCTCTAGAAATTTTTCTAGCCAGAGGATCCCTTCTAGGTCGAGATGGTTAGTCGGCTCATCTAAAAGAAGTAAGTCTGGGTCATTTAGGAGGGCTTTAATGATGTCCAATCGCTTTTTCCATCCTCCGGATAAGCAGGCCGCCTGCTGGTCAAAGTCAGTAAATTGAGCTTTGCTAAGCAAGACTCGTGCTTGAGCGAGAGTTTCAATATCATCAGAAGGGCTTAACACTTGCTCTACAGTTAGTCCTTTTTCAAACTCAGGACTTTGGCTAGCATACCCAATTTTTAAATGTTGTTTTTTAGAAAGAAAGCCTTCATCCTCTTTTTCTTGTCCAACAAGAATTTTTAAAAGTGTTGATTTTCCTGACCCATTTGGGCCGATTAGACCGATACGATCCCCCGGCTCAATCGTAAAAGAAAGATTTTCAAAAAGGACCTGGGTACCAAAGGCTTTTGTTAAAAAGTGAATACCAATTAAAGTCATCTAAAAAAGCAATATAAATAAATTTCATTCTATTATAGAGATCTCGGTGTAAATTGGGAACAATTATTCCTGGTTAGAAGATTTTTTTTATCCAATTTTGTTTGTTTAAAAATTTATTTAAAATAAAGTGAGTTTAAATGAGGCACAAATATCGGGATGAGTGTTTATGGCAGGATTATTTTTGATCCTAGGGCTCTCACTATCGGCTGTCTGTTTAAAAAAAAGAAAGTTAGCGATTGCCTTACTCTTGGTGGGACTTTTACTAACGATCATGATCTTCATCTATCATATAACGGATGTCTTAAAGATTAATTTATGAGAGATATGGAACGAAATTTAAATGCTGCGATTTCTGTTACCTTGAACTTCATTATTTTAAGTACGTTTGGCATCCAAGTTTTTTTACACGAGCAGCCCTGTTCTTTGTGTTTATTGCAACGAACTTGCATGATTGTTGTCTCTATCGCTGCACTATTAAATGTGCGCTTTGGCGTTAAAATGTCTCATTACTCATTGATGCTTTTAAGTTCAATCTTGGGAGGCGCTATTGCTTTGCGCCAAGTTGCTCTTCATGTGTGCCCCGGGGAGGCACCTTTTGGCACTCCTGTGTTAGGGTTAGGCTTATACACATGGGCTTTCATCATTTTTGCTTGTTGTATAATGGTGGTTGCTCTTTTGCTCTTGTTGTTTAATCCTTATAAAGCAGACGAGCTAGAAAATTTTGCATTAAATCATTGGCACCAATTTGCGCTCGGGCTTGCCTTCATTATTATTGTGGGTAATATCATCACTAGTCTTATTTTATGCGGCGTAGGGCCTTGCTTGGATTGAAAGTGGATTTCAACTTAACGTATTCTGATTAGCGGTTCTACTACTGGGGTTGGATTGCCAATCGCGCAATGACTTTCAAAGATCCAAATGAGTACCTTAACTTGGTTGTTCAGATTTTTATTTGGACTCTACAGGCTTGAGAAGGCGTCAAGGCTAAAAGGAGTCGATGACTTTTTGGAACATTCGTTATCTTCCGGCCATCATGTGCGTTTTTATACGCTTGATAGTGACGTTGTAGTATCAATTTATTCGGTGCAAAGTATTTGATTTAATCCATGTGATAATTAATAATTAGAGCTTAGTAAGTGCAAGAAAGTAGCATTATGAGGTGGCCATGCATCCTTTAACTCCCTTTGTTTTCGGTTTTTCTCCTGTTCCTGTAAAAAATACCTCTCCTCAAGTTTTTAAACAGTACAAGTCTCTTATCGCTTTTAAGCTAGCTGGATATATCCCTATCATTGGGACAATTGCTTCCTTAGCTCTTGCTCTTTTTGCGTGTTGCCAAGGCGACCCCGCTGCAAAAGGCTTATTGATGCTGAGAGTATCGCTTACCTTGTTCCCTGTTGCTCTTTTAGCTACCGATATTGCTGTAACGATCCTTCAGCTCAATGTCATTAAAAGGCAGCAGCAAAATAGTTATTCAAGAGGATTTTATTCCTAGCGTCAATCAATGTTACAGGATGTTTCATTTGTTTTTGGCTACGCACCTTTGAGCGTTTCACAAAAGGGCGTCGTAGAAAGGCAGCTCAAAGGGCTTAAAATCTTCAAAATAACAGGGTATATTCCCCCTGTCGGGTTCCTCTCTCATGCTGCTTTAATGACGGCTTTTTCCTGCTCGAACATTGACTTAACAAAAAGAGAATGGGCGTTATTATCGGCAAGGACCCTACTAACCATTGCCCCTCCTTTGCTAGTAACGGTAGATTTAGTAGTAACCGTTATACAAAATCGCTTAATTGAGAAAACGCAGTTAGTTCGCTTTATCCATCGTCAAAACAGGCGATTATCCCACTATGACTCATTTTTGCAAACAATGGCTTTGAACCCCCAATCTCCACAACAGGTGTCAAATTTATCTCATCAATTATCTTACCGATCTTTTCAAAGGGCATTGCGTGAGCAAAACCCTATTTTGATCACTTTTTGTTTAAAACGCCTGGCTCCTGAGCAATTAAAACCTTACTTAGAAAGGATGAACAATTTTAGGGTTGTTTTTGGTGACAAGGTTCTTTATACACACCGAGCTTTGTTAAAAGATTACCTTGGTTCATATTTTGAGGCGGCGATCAATGCAAAAATGAAGGAAGCTTCAAAAGGAGAAATCCATCTTCCTACCGCAGAATACTCCTGTTTTATTCGTGTGTATGAAACGCAACTTTTAAATACCGACTTGCCATTAATGCGACAGCGTTATCAAGACTATCTTATTTTATCCCATAAATACGATTTCCCCAGGGCTAAGAATGCTTGTGAACAATGGATCTTCGATCATTCTGCTCAATTTAATGCTCAAGAGCTGTTTGATTTAGCCTGTCATTATGAGCTGGAAAAAATAAAAACACACTTGATTGAGCAAGTCTTGTATAAACATGTGGGTAAAACGAAGCACCCCCTCCAAAAGCTTTCGTTCTTAGATAAGAGAAGGTTACACCGTTGGTTACCTGCTGTAAAACATCTTAATTTGCGCTTTTTAATAACCGAAGGAGATGCTAATAGGATGGTCTCATTGATAAGGCAATGTCGAAGTTTAGAGACTCTTACTCTTTGGACACGTGATGAAGGTCTTCTTCAAGCCCTCCACTCTCTGCCCAAGCTAAAATCTCTTCATCTCATTTTAGAGCGCGATACAACTTTGGAGGCATTTAGATGGATTGAAGGATTACCTCTCAGTATCTTAGATATTAGAAAAATGCAGCTTTGTCCTGCCAAGCGTGCAATCATTGCTAGCTTGCCTCCTCAGAAGATCCATTTTACTTAAAAAGCTCGAAATCCTTTTTATTTTAAACTAAAAGGAAAGTAATTAGAATCCTAATCTTTGCTAATTATTAGTTGACGCATGAACAATTTCGTAAAAATAGCATATAGTTACGCGCCTTTCTTAGAGAAGGATAAAAAAACTTCTCGATGGAAACCTTGTGCACAACCAGCAGATCTTAAAGTTCTTAGGGCTACAGGGTATGTTCCCGTTCTAGGCACCATTTCATTGATTGCAGCAAGCTGTATAGCTACTGTAACTGCATGTTGGTATGAAAAAAGTGGTCAATGCATCTTGGCATTATTTGGGCGGGCGACCTTAAGTTTAGTGCCTCCATTGCTAATGGTTATCGATTTGGTGATTACGCTAGTAGACTTTCACTTTTTTAAGAAGAAGCTGAGGGAAAACGAGCTTGCAGAGCAAGAAAAAAGTCTAAAAATTCAAGAACGATTTCCTAAAAAGTTGCTTATAGAAGATAAGCAACTAACAACGTCCGATCGTCTATGCGTAATTGCTACACTAAGAACTCTTGTGCAAGAAGTTGTGAGCGGCAATAGCGCACAATCAAAAATCCTTTCAGATAACGATGAAAGAAAATGGCTTTATTTTTTAAAGAAGTATGTCTGTAACAACCAAGCTTTTGATGCCTTATTTAATGCTGTTATTCAAGATAATCGTAGCCAAGAACTTTTAGAGTTCATTTTAGAGGCTGCTATCCCGTCTAAATTTAATTTAGTGATGAGGCGGCTAGGGGATTTCTATTTTAAATTTGGTGAGAAAGCCATTTACGTCCATGAAGCTATATTAAGACAATTAGGCGGTACTTACTTTACTGCGATCAATAGCTATCGTTCTTATCAAAAAGTGACCTTTATGGATTTACCGGTAGAGGACTATCAAGGCTTTTACCAGGCATATTTCTCAACCCTTCTTGGGAAGAAAGCTCATCTGACAAAGAAGAATATTCAAATGTATTTAAGCGTGTCACATAAATATGACTTTGTACGTTTCAAAAAACAAGTCATACAGTGGATGTTAGATAACTTAGATTGCTTTGATCCGAAGCAGTTATTTGAATTAGCAGATTTATACGGCTGCGAACCTATTAAGGAAGCACTAGTAGAGCAAGTTTTTAGTAAAAAGGCAGGCATATGCTTAAATCAAATTAAAAACATCTCCGCCTATGATAAAAAGTTACTAAGGTCTTGGTTACCAAGGGTAGAGACACTTATTGTAAAGTCATTTATTTCTCCTAGTGATGTCAAAGCTTTTAGGGGTTATTTAAAGTTGTGTCCGAACCTTAAAAAAATTCGTCTTTGGACGAGCAGTAAAGAGATTCTTTTAGCGCTAAAGAATATAGACAAGTTGGAAAATGCGGAGCTTGTTCTTGAACCTACCTTTGATTCAGCTGATTTTTCCTGTTTAGCGGGAATTCCTATTACGACGTTATCATTAGCAGGGTGGCAGCTATCAAAAGAACATTTCAATGTGATTAGCGATTTGCCTCTAAAAAACCTCAATCTCGCCCAATCTAAGTTTAAAATGGCTAATTTAAATACTCTAAATGGGATTGTTTTTAATCAATTAACGCTTTCTAAAATACAAATAGAAGATAAGGACGTAGAAAGATATATAAGAAAGCTTTCAGTTAGACATCTTGATTTAACTGGGACGAAAATCACTCATCGCTGTCTGAGATCATTCAAGACAATGTCATTAGAAGAGCTTGATCTTAGGAAAACGATGGTTTCGCAATACGATTGCTCAAAAAGTCACTTTAAAAAAACAAGGGTGTTATTTAATGATCTCCTTCTTGATGAGCAAGATTTATTTCTAATCGCACAAGATCTTCATGAGCCGGACGATGGGACGAGTACCGAGGACTAGTGGTTTGCGAGCTGCAAAAGCAATGACCTTCTCAGTTAATCCATGATTCCTGGCAATATGGATCTGCTGTCGGCAATCATCAATCTGACACATTTGCCAAATATAGAAGAATGGACCGTTCTTCATTATATGGTTGGGTCAGAATGCACAATGGGGGATACCTTATCGCTGCGGTTGCATCTGGCATCCTCAAATTAGCCTTAAATAAGGCCTTGGCGTCATTGATACTTAAATCATTGTTTTACAGATTTTGCTGACTAATCGTTATTAAGCACCCTTTAACTTTATTAAAATTTATAAAGGAATATAATTAGAAAATCAAAAATTCAAGGTTTTTAAATGATGATTTCAGGTCCCCAAAAAACATTAAGTTCAGATATAAAAGAAATATTTAGCTACGGGCCGATAATCGAAAAAGATCCCTATTATTCTCGACCAAAAGTTCGCCCTCAGGAATCATGTGGTCAAATTGCAAAAGCTTTAAGCTACATTCCCATCCTTGGAACGGTAATGTTTGTCGGGAACGCTATCGTTGTTGATAATCCGCGTGATAAAATGTTTCTACTGGGAAGAGCGACCTTAGCCCTTCTGCCCCCCATTCTCATGGTTGTTGACTTGGTCGTTACCATTGTGGATGTGTATCTTATAAAAAAGCGCTGTAGGGAGCTACGATTACTAGACCAGCAAGCAAGCCTCAAGATCAACTCTCGATTTGCTAATAACGCGATAGATGCCAGTGATGCAGGGGATTCGGCTTTTTCTCAAGAAAGCTTTTCGATCTTAAGAAAGTACCTTCTCAAAGCTTCTAGACAGGATGCTCTTATGCAAGCTTCGATTCCCAGCGATGACGATGAAAAAAAATGGATCTACTTTTTAAAAAAATTTGTTTGCCACTCTCATCATTTCCATGATTTATTTAAAAAAGTTATTCAAAATAGCCACAACCAAGAGGCACTGCTTTTACTTTTAAAAGGATCTAACCCCGCTAACTTAAGTTTAGCTATGGAGGCGGAGAGCGATTTTTCTTTTACATTTGAGGATAAGGTCATCCATACGCATCAACTGATACTCAGGAAACTAGAAGGCCCTTACTTTACTGCTTTGAATAGTTCTATTTCATATCTAAACCTCACTTCGGTCGATTTACCGGAGGAAGACTTTCGAGGGTTTTATCGAGCTTATTATTCTTTTATCCTCGGGAAGAGGGTTCATATTACAAAAAAAAATTTTCAGAGCTACTTAAGTATTGCCGAGAAGTATGGCTTTGGACAACTTAAAAAGGATATTGAAAACTGGATTTGGGATAAACTCGATAGCTTTGATCCTAAGCAATTATTTGAGTTAGCAGATTTGTATCGTTTTGAGCCTATTAAGGAAGCATTAGTAGAATCTGTTTTTAGTAAAAAAGCAGGTCAATGCATTAATCAAATTAAAAACATCTCATCAAAAGATAGAAAATTGTTGCAATCTTGGCTGCCAAGGGTTGAGAGGCTTGCTGTAAAATCTTTAGTCGCTGATGGGGATGTGAAGTCTTTCATAGAATACTTACAATTATGTCCCAACCTTCGAGAAATTCGTCTTTGGACAAATAGTGCTAAAGCTTTAAACGCTTTGAAAAGCTTAAACAAACTAGAACAAGTTGAGCTTTTTCTTGAGTCAGGGCTTAGCACGGCAGATTTAAATTCTTTAAAAGATCTACCTGTAACGACCTTGTCCATGGCAAGGTGGAAATTGTCGAGTGATCATTTTCGGTTGATGAGTGGTTTGCCTCTTAAAAACCTCATTCTGTCTAAATCGATACTCTCAATGAGCGAACTTGATCAACTAAGAGCTTTAGAATTATTACAACTAGATCTTTCAAAAACTTGGTTAAAAGATGATGATGTCATTGATCATTTAGCATCGTTATCAGTTTCTGACCTTAATCTTTCGGAAACACAAGTCACTTGGCGCTGTTTGGTGGCATTAGCTGGGATGTCGCTAAAGTTTCTTAACCTTAAAAAAACAGTGATAACTGAGGAAGACTGTTTAGGTGCTGATTTTCAGGATACCGAGATTGCATTTGATGATCAGATACTTGAAGAATACAACCCGCATGTCCGAAGGAGTTTATGATGAGCGAAGAAGGCAAGTGGATTTGCCTTCTTCATGTAGATAATGAAGCGAGGGATTTCATAGGGAATAATGGATTAATAGCTACTCAGCCTTTTGCCATACCAAAGTACTTATCTAAATTTTTTCTTTATCTTTTGTTGATCCTTCTAAAACGTACTGCTGATCCACGACTTTTTTCAAACTGCGCATGACTCTAGATAAACCATTTTCTGCCGCCATGCCTAATAAGAATGTATGAAGTTTGCGAGGTACCTTATGCCAATCCACGACAAGCTCTTCTTCCTCCTCGCTCGTATTTTCTCTGGTAGATCCTATTAGTGCTAAGTTTTCCGCATTTCGCTCTAATTCTTCAGCTATTACTAAGCATGGTTTAAAAAAACATTGATATCGTAAAGATCAGCAGAAGTCATTAAATCTTCAATTTCTTTATGAGATAGAGCGTCATCTTTCTCTAGATTCTCGTTAATCAGATCGATGCAGTAGTTAAATAAGTCCTCTATCTCAAACAGATGGGCCATCTCTAAAAGTTCAATAAGGTCACTATTCGCTGAATCAATTGTTCCTACGTATAGAAATTCGACCAGATTGTTAATATTTTTCGTTGAATAAGGTAATTTAAAAGTTTTATCTTTTGATTTTTTTAAATTGACCTTCTAAAGCGGTTTTAAAATACTTGCTTTTTAACTTAAATAGAAGGGCATGAGCATGAATTTCTTCCTCCTGCACACTTACTAGGGTTAAATCAGTCTCTACTGCCGTTCTCGCATAGATTAAAAGTGATTGGCTGCACCCTGCAGGATTCGGTTGATATCGTCGTCTAGTCTGATTTGGGAAAAGATAGGGGTTTTTAGGAGTCCACCAACAAGTTAGCTTTAAAGGGGCAGCATCCCGCAGGATTTCATGATCAAAGGCATTGCTCTTATCTAAAGAAGGTTTTCCTTCAACCCCGCTAAAATCAAAGCCATAAGTTCTTTTCATGCATGCGATGATGAGATTAGCACCTTCTTTATCTAAATTAAGGGTTGTTTCCGCGATGAAGCGAGTTGGTTGAGTTTGAGATAAGGCAAATATTTTTTTACATATAGCTTCTATCTTGGTTGCGATCCATGGAACAAATTCTTTGTATCTAGGTTGATATATCGGGTAAGCATGTGTTTTGACGTAATTTTTAATGGCCGGTATATCTTCGTAGGTTACGATGGCACAGCATGTGGGTAACATGTTTCCTCCTCTTTTACAACTAATGATTCATAGCATGGATATTTTAATTTTATTGATTGCTTATCTTATGTAGCGGTTAAGATCTAGTAAAGATATTTTGAGAAAAATAATATCGGACTTAGATGTTAGCTGTCACATAACAAAGCTTGATTATGATCATTCAAATTGATTAAAGAAATCTTGAGTTGCAGACTTGATTTTATCTAAAAAAGGGTTTGCCTAACTAGGCTATGAGTAGTTTAAATAAAACCAATTGTATTAAGCATTTACACGGAAGCTGCCTGTTTTAAGTAGGAGAACGAAACATTTTGTCCTATTATCGCTTGATATGCACGATCCTATTCCTTTAAGCAGCGCGTTTAAATACGGATTGAAATGCCCAAAGTTCAGAGGCAAGTAAACTTGCCTCCTTTGCTAAATGACGTAGGGGATGATCTTATAAGGTACCATAGAGCAATAATTACCCCAGTCATCACCATATTTTTTGGCACAGCGGCGATCGTCTCTGAAGGCTCGCTCGGTGAGCAAGACTGTGAGAAAAATCACATAAAAATAAGGCATGAAGTGACCAAATAGGGCAGGTACGCTCCAGCAAAAAGCAGCGACAATTTCGGGGATGTAGTGAAAATGTCTTGCGATACCCCACCAACCAGAAGCAAGTAGGACGTTTTCTTTATTTTCTCCTGATTCTGTTTTATAGCGTGCTTTAATGAGAAGTGGCTTTGATCCCCATACTTGGCAATTTCCTCCAGAAGAGCGTACTTTTTGCCTTTGTCGATCGGCGAAGTAGTTGGCAAGGATTCCAAAAATGCCAATAGCAAAGATAGTAAGGGATAAAGGAGTGCCAAGATGATTCGGGTGGTTGACCAAGTAAAGCGTTGGCGAAGTATAAATGCCGGGAACCCATACCAAGCATCCCCAGCAAATATAATAACCTGCGCGATCATGCATGATGTCAAGCGAGCGCAAATAACCCGTTTCCCAAAAGAAAAATTTAGTAATGTAAATCATTTGTAAGGCCACAGAAACAAGCATGGAATCACTCATGCCATAAAGCTCATTTTGCTTGGCAGCAAATGAGAGGATAATCAAAGGCCAACTCATCATACCAAAGCGGCAATTCGTAAACATTTTGATATCCCATCCTAGGATACGAGGGTAAAGCTCTGTTCCCCAATAGTAATCAAAGATAGGATTACCAGATGTCCCTGCATCACTGGAGGAGGGGGCGACACGGCCTTTAATGTATAGAAAGAGGCAAAAGAAGAGGCTGAAGACATTCAAGGCGCCTAAAAGCTCCCCGAAGTGATCATAAATAATGGTTGGCGAAAACCAATTAAGTTGGTAACTGCCTAAATAAAAAAGAGCCAAAGTAATAAAAAAACAGGCGATCCCATTGGCTTTATAAAAAGGGACGTTGCCTTTTGGAGTAATAGGCCCATAAAAGGTTTGACCAGGGACGGCCTTCATTAGAAAAAGTTGGACAGAGGCAAAAACAGTAATGATCAGCCAAGCTTCTTTTGAACCAAAAAAGATAGGTGACCAAACCTCGTAAATCGTACTGAATAGACCTTTCCAGGCAAAAAGCATCCATAGGTTTTCGAAAGAACCCTGTAAATAAACATTAACGAACCAAAAGAGAATAGCGGCCGGAGGACAGACGATGATCAAGAAAAGAGGAATCATCGTTCTGAGCTTGGATTGCACCCTTTCCGAATGATAAATGGCTTGTAGGTTACTCATAGGCGTTTTTTTTCTTGGGGTTGTTTAAAAATGTCAAAATAATCAAATGGCATTATTTTGGTAAGGAAAAAAGAGGAAATTTACAATTAATTTTTTTGTAAAATTTCGTGTAAACGTTTAGAATCTCTGTATGATGTCAGTTGGGCATTCAATAGCTTAGTGTCTTAGTGATAAGGGGTTGCACAATTTAAGGTTTTGGCCATCTTCGACGCAGGCTATACAAGTTTAAAAATTGGTAAACGATTAGCCATTTATCTATTGAACTCCTCAGCACATTCCCTATATTTTTTGATTGAAAACAAGACAAGGATATTATCAAAGCTCTTGGCAAATACCGCAGTGCTCTCTCTCTTATATCATAGATTTTTGGAACTTCCTGAGGAGCTAAAAAACGATCCCGAAATTAGTTTCGGTACAGTAAAAAAACACGGATGGACTCCCCACATTGGACATGAAGGCAAACCTCTTTTTGAAAAAGGATTTTTTTATGTAAAAAGCCTGCTGTACTTTTACATGAGCTTGATCTCTTTTCTCCAAGTGGTGCTTTTCCTCAAATATTGCTTGAGGGATTGCTTTAACTCTCCTGTTACAGTCCGGTCAAATCGTTTTTTGCTTATCTAGATTTCTGCTTCTTGGCACGGTAGTCAGTTTCTTCTTATTTACGTCTTCTAGTTTGAAAATTGTATTCTAGGTAACAAATACTTGTTTTAGATCGATTTATTATAAATTTAGTTGTGTTTTTGTAGAAATATATTTAAATAATTTCTGTTATAATATATAATATTTTCTTTAAAGATGAAAGAGGCGAATAATGCAAGCTACATTCATTAAAGGTGTTAGAGAGACTACAAATAATTTTTTATACGGCGGTTTAAATAAATATGCTCAAATTGGGCGGTTTGCAGCGCTTCCTGTAGCATTGCTAGAAACAAGTATGATGATAGGAACGATTCCTCTAGAAGTTATTGAAAATGCGGCTCTACTTCCAATCAATGCAGTAGGGTGTTGCTTTAACAAAAAATTTTGTTTAAAAGACATGGCCATTTGTTTGATAAGAGTAGTGATCTCCCCAGTAGTCATTTTCTTAATAGTTGCAACTTCTCCCTTAGCAGTAGCTTGTCAAACATTGAATATTATCATTCGGCCTCGTCATGCTCAACCCATGACAATGGAAGTGAAAGCTTTAAGTGGCAAAATTGTTTGAATACGTCCCTTATTGTAAATATTTTTTAGGAGACATTATAGCAAAGCCAGAAAGCTTTTAGAATTAACGGAAGAGCAAAGTGATAGCAATTCACCCGAGGCACAGGAAGCGTATATTTGAAATTTTTCATATCAATATGATGGTTTTTTTGGTTCATTTTGGAGAGATAGAGTAGGAGAGTATTGCTGAATCCAAGTCCTTCGCCACCATATACCCATGGCGGCACGTTCTTGTAATGTGCTGTATTTATACTCATATAGTATCGCTCTGACATAACGGGGCGGCGTTTTAGAAAAAGGGTTGACACGTAATAACTCAGTGACGGACTTTTCACCGTGTAGCAGTTTAAAAAGAAAGTTTTGAAACCAAGTGGCTTGATAAAAAGTAGTAAACGGTAGGAACCATGCTTGCCAATCGATTCTTGGTTGATAGGGGGAATTGCGTCGGGGACGGCGATTGATTTCAGATGGTTTAAAATAAAATGAATACTCTTTCCAAACAAAGCCATCTTGACTGCCCTCAATGACGACTTCACAGCGCGTAGTTGTCATTATGGCAAAAATCCCGTAGCGATTAGCAATATGCCAGGGCTGAATCTTAGTTAGAATTCGATGAAAGAGCCAATTAAACGAGATCAGATGATTCCAAAAAACGATCAACTGTAAGGCAATAAAAGCTAAACCTGCCATTGAGACAGTTATATCAAGAAACAGGCCTGGATTTTGAGATGCAGGTGTTTCGAAAAGAGTTGATAGGTAAACGTCGCTGATTAAAAGAAGAGAAAAGACAGCCGTTAGGTGGTTCAAGTAAGAGAAATTACCTGTAAACCATATCATCCACTGAAGTCCGAAAAAGCAAATAAAAACAATCAGTCTTACCGAGTCAAGGTTAACAAATAGCAAAAATGGAATGACAAGTTCGATGATAAACATGGCAAGAGTCGATAATTTATGGAACCAAAGTGGGAGCTTATGAGCAAACCAAGCTTGAGTATTAGGAATCGGTTGGCTTTGGTAATGGTAGGCAACTGCTGTTAAGTTGCGCCAATGAGGGTCTTTACTTAAAAGCTTGACAATCCCACCTTGAAAGTGAAAGCGAAACAGTAAGAAATTCAAACTAAGCCAAATAAAGGTATTAGTGGGAGAGAGGCTTAAGAAGAAGGCTTGAGCCGTTAGCTCGAGCAAAAATAACTCCCAGCCGAAACTTAGAAAGTCTTGTCCAACAGAAACAATTGAAAGGTAGAGAAGATAAAGAATAAGGAGGAGCAAGGGGGCGGGCAGGAGGTTGAGAAAGAGGAGTAAAGAAATGGCGGTTCCAAAAATAACCACACCCTTCAACATGTAATCTTGATAGTTAAACCAAAAAATAGAGGGCAGTTTGAACCATGAAGATCTTCCCATTTCGTATTGAAGGTGGTTTAAAAGTTCCTTCATGGGAAGGATCCCTTTTTCACCTAGCAATCCCTGAATTTGAAAAATAAAAGCCCCAAAAGCAAAAAAATAAATCAGACCTAGCAGTCGCATAAATAATTCGATACCGATCTGATAATTATCTGGGCTTATCATGAAGGGTGTTAGCTCTCTTCTTTACTTCCCATTCCACTCATAATCGAAAGTAAATGCTGCTGGTATAGTAATGTTATATTTTTTACTCGTATTCCAAATTTCTCTGAAGATAAGAGGCGAAGCAAGAAAAGGAAGAGGGTCTTTTAACGAGTAAACAACATCACGAATGGAAAAAAGATGCTTAAAAAAATTAGAGGCATTGTTACTTGGAAAAGAGCTTTTCCTCCATCCATACATCAGCATGCCGTGTAAAATTTGCTTTTGGGTTCCCTCTTGAGCTAAAATAGGAGAGTCATTCAAGTTAAAGAATGCTTGGTCGAGACGATCCTTTTCACGAAATAGATGGACACCACTTGTCGCTCTTGGATTACATTCAATCGCATATAATTTCCCATTGGCTAGTTGAATAAAGTCAAAAGCAATCTGTCCGGTAAAATTAATTTTTTGAATAAAATTTTCGACCCAATTTAGAATTTTGGGATGGTTGAATGCTTCAAAAATCAAACATGAATTACCGTCGATCGCATATTTCACAGGATAGGTTGCATGAGCTTTAATCTTGCCATTTTGGCAAATGCTATAGGTACAAAATTTATTACCCTCTAGCCATTCCTGTGCAATCCAAGGGTTATGTTCTTCAATCTCAAATGGTGCGATTGCTTGCTCGGCACTGATTTTTTTCAGGCTGAGAGAAGCTCTTGAGTAACATGCTTTAAGAGCATAATCATGAGAGAAGTCAATTTTCTTTAAATCTTCTTGTTTCTCGATCAAAAAAGTTTTAGGGATTTCGATGCCGAAGCTTTCTAGCTTTTTTTGAAATAACCATTTGTTATGTAATTCTAAAAGCAGATCGAAAGAAGATGTAAATACCGAACAGCTCTTTGGAAAAAGGTGGCTATTTCTTGCTAACAAGAGAATTTCTTCATAGATAGGGATAACAAGATGAATACCTTCTTCTTTTGTAATTTTGATCAGGGAGGAAAGAAATTCATCCGGAAAAAATCGGGGACTTGGAATCAAAAAAGTTTTTTCAACAGAATTAGAAAAGCGACTTGTATTTAATTTAGTAGTGTCAGCAACAAAGACGCGATGGCCAGCACTGTGGAGCAATCTAGCTAACTCTAAAGTGACTGGTGAACGAGCGGCAGTCAATAAAATATTGCGCAAGGACATAATTCCCTCTCAAAAAATTTTTTTTGGTCGAGTATCTTCTTAAGTCTAAACATCGTCATAAAGTAATGGACTGCATATAGCTCATAGCAAGTCATCGAGCGATAGCAGAGAAATTTTACAGATTTAACCTACCTATAGGCCGAGTTCTTATATTTTGCAACTGGATTGCAAGAAAGTTTTTTGCTATTTAGCAAGAAAAATAGATCAGAGAAGAATGGTAGTATTAAATTTTGCAAAAATTGAAAAAAAATATTTGTCAAAAATGGTTAAAAAAATCAATTTCAAGCTTTTGAGCCATTATCAAAAATTCCTTAAGCTAGGAATGGCTATGAAAGCATTATCTGTGAAAATATTCAGCTTCTTATCGACTTGTACATTAAGTTGCTGGTGTTTATTAGCATCGGTGGAAAATCAAAATTTATGTCAGAGTCATCTTTACAATCAATTTATTCATGAAAGGAATCTTTTCTTAGAGGATGATATTACGTGGGTGAGCAATAAGGAGCAAAATCGCCCAAATGAGAGTCAAGTTTCGGCGCCAGAACTTGGCTCAGGATATTATTATTATGGCAATTTTAATCAAGGAAATGGCTCAGAAGCCAACTTTAGTCAATATACACCATTAAAAAAAGGATCTAGCACTTTAGAAATCTACCATCCTACCTATGGCATGCAGCAAGAAAAAAACAGCATCCCTAGCTATCAAGGTCAAGCCTGCTCTATATATCATGCTTGGAATCAGGTGAGTGAGACTCCCAAACCTGAAGAGGAAGCTCAATCGTTGCAACCGGGATACTATGCAGCAGAGGACTATCGATCTAGCTATCTTCAAGATACAAATGGTTATCGAGGAGAGAGGGATCCTCCATTTTATGGACGAGAAAGCTGGGAAAAGGGGCAGCGCATGACTGAGATGGCTAAAGGTGAGGAAGGGGTTGATCCTCCTTCTCAAGAGTACCAAGATTCTAATTATCCAGGATATAGTTATCGCTATGAGCTCGAATACTATAATGAATGGAAGTGCGAATATGAACCCAAGTATTGCTACAAAAGGCATTGCCGTTATGTTCCTCAATACTATCAGAAAAAATGTTGTGTTTATGTTCCCCAATACTACTATGTCACTCGTTGTGCATATGTTCCAGAATACTACTATTCAGTTAAACGTTATGAAAGTCCGCACTATTTTTCAGTTCCAAAATGCCGCTATGTGAAACGCTATTTTAAAAACAATTATTGCCAGGCATGCGCTTCCCTTGCTCCTGATGATTTAGAGTGTGTTAATGATGAATGATAAAGCTCAGATCGCGATTATTGGAGCCGGTCCTTTAGGGTTAGAAATCGCTATTTCACTAAAGCGATCCGGTATTTCTTACTTGCATTTTGATAAAGGGCAGGTGGCCCAAGCTATTTATAACTTCCCTACGGGGACTCATTTTTATAGTTATCCCGAATGTATTAGCCTCGCTAGCATTCCTATTCAAACAACGGATCAACAAAAATGTTCCAGAGAAGAGTATTTAGCCTATGTTAGATCGATTGTTTCCTATTTTGATTTGAAAATTTCTACTTATGAAGAAGTCATTGCTGTTAGAAAAGAAAGCGACACTTTTTTTATCAAAACACGATCGAACCAGGGCCATAAAGAATATCAAGTTGAGTTTTTGGTCATTGCGACAGGTAGCACATCAAAGCCAAAAAAACTGAACGTTCCGGGTGAAGAGCTTGACCATGTGCATGAAAAATTGAAAGAACCTCATTATTATTTTAAAAAAAAGGTAGCGATCATCGGAGGCAAAAATTCTGCAGTTGAAGATGCCCTAAGATGCTATCAGGCGATGGCAGAAGTTACACTCATTACTAGGAAGGAGCATTTTAAAGAAAATGAAGTTAAATACTGGTTACTTCCAGAATTGCTAGGTCGCATCAAACGGAAGGAAATGACGTGTTACTATACTAGCCATCTCATTGAGATCCGACCTAATCAAGTTGTTTTTCAAAACAAAGGAGTTAAACAAGAAATAGAAGCCGACTTTGTGATTAAAGCTGTTGGATTTGACGCTAACCTTTCTTTATTAGAAAAGCTGGGAGTTTCTTTTAGAGGGGAGCAACGAATCCCATTCTTTAATTCATCTACGATGGAAACAAATATTCCTCACGTGTATGTTTTAGGAACGGTCACTGGGGGACATCAAAAAGTTTATCGAGCTTTTATTGAGAATACCCATATTCATGTTGAAAGAATTCTTAAGGATCTTTCAGCTAAGTTGCAAACAACGATTATCCCTTATTTTACGAAGCTAAGAAAACCAAAAATTCCTGAACAGTAAATGAGTCAGATCATCCATCGCATAGTAAATGCAGTTATGCGATGGAAAAAGAAAGCTATCCCTGTTGTCTAGTTAGTTCTCTGATTCGATTTTCAATAGATTTTAATGTGTCTGTTTTCCCCCATAAGGGGCCCCGATCTCGTTTTGATTCAGGTGCAAAAATATTAAAAATATTGTTACGTGCTATATTCAATGCTTGACGAAGAGAAGGACGTAGTACATATCCTTCTGGAAGACCTCTAAACTCTTGTTCTCTTTCTTCATCAGTTTCCCAGGAAGCGAATTGCGCATCAAGCATGGCATCAAATGTGGATAGATCTGCAGATTCGACTTCTTTAAAACTGATTTTTTCAATACGCAAACGTTTGGCAATAGGGTGATTTTCATTTAATTGGCACTGATGAGTAATTGCTTGAGCTAAACGTATGATTGCATTTTCAATCTTATTAATTTTTTCTTCTGCACAATCAAATAGATCATTCTTTTCTCTAAGTTTATCTAACTCTTTTTGAACCGCATCATCCAGAATGCCAAATAAAGTGACACGAAAATCTTCAGAAGAAGAGGAAGAAGATGATGAAGAGGAAACTAGGCTTGTCATAAAACACCTACCTTTAAATAGTGATTAAAACTTGTTTTTCATGTTAGAAATGGCTAATTTTTAAAAAAAGGTTTTTGTTTGTGGTGTTGATCAGTTTAGAAAGCATAGCAAAAATAGCTATGCTCAGAGAATGAAACGATTTTTATTCTATGGTTATCTGTTTTATTCGACCTTCGATCGCTTTCAACGTCTCTGTTTTTCCCCATAAAGGGCCATGGCTAGCATGAGAGGTTAAAGCATTAAAAATATTGTTACGAGATATGTTTAGTGCTTGGCGAAGAGAAGGGCGTATAATATATCCTTCTGGAAAGCCTCTCGACTTTTGTTCTCTTTCGGCATCATCTTCCCAGACACTGAATCGCGCATCAAGCAGTTCATCAAAGGTGGAAAGGTCAGCTGACATGGCCTCATCCAGATTAATTTTTTCAGCATACAGACGTTTGGAAATAGGATGATCTTCGCTTAATACACACTGATAAGCGATTGCTTGACCCAAACGCTTGATAGCACTTTCAACCTGAATAATTTTCTCTTTTGTGCATCCGAAAAAATCCTTCTTTATTTTAAGACTGTCTAATTCTTGTTGGATTTCAGATTCCAACGTAACAAATAAAGTGACACGCGGATCTACGGAGGAGGAGGAAACTTGGCTTGTCATAAAGCACCTACCTTGAAAAATGGTGTTAAAACTTCTTGTCATGTTAGAAACAGTAGCTTTTAAAAAAAAGGTTTTTATTTTGCGGAAAAAAAGAATGCTAGATTAGGGTCTTTTCTGATCTATACCATCTGGCAAAAACAATTGCATTTTCAAGCCGTTGTTTTTAGATGGCTATGATGGGCTGTGAAGCAGTAGAATGAAGGATGTTTATCTCATTGCATAGCAAGTGCAGCTATGCGATGAAAAATGAAGCTACCTTCACTCTTCTACAGGTAGCCTTTTTATTCGATCTTCGATTGCTTTCAACGTGTCCGTTTTTCCCCATAGGGGACCCCACTCTACTTTAAATGTTGAAATGATATTAAAAAGATGGTTACGGGAAAGATTTAATGCTTGACGAATTGAAAGGCGTCTATAGTACCCGGCTGATTGGCCGCTAAATTCCTGGCCCCCTTCCCTCCAAGGAGCAATCTCTTCTTCCCAAACGCTGAATGCAGCATCAAGCATGGCATCATATGTGGAAAGATTTTGCGATTTAGCTTGATCTGGATTGATTTTCTCAAAATACCATCGGCTAGCAATCGAATGATCTTCTTTCTTTAAATCACATTGATACATAACTGCTTGAGCTAAACGTGCGATAGCATCGGCAATCTGGTATATCTTTCTTTGTGTGCAATCGAAATAATCTTTCTTTCCTCGAAGGATGGTGATCTCTTCTTGAATTTCATGCGTCAATCTTTCATATGAGATAACAAGGGGGTGAGATGAAGCAGAAACTGAACTTGTCA
>JBPQHD010000027.1:0-32311 GCA_051384485.1 Parachlamydiaceae bacterium | reverse complement strand
ACGCCCACTAATCTTTTGCGATCAAGTATTAATTCTTCAGTAGTGAGAAGAGAAATCACATGCGTTTTGTAAAACTGTTTTACAAATCAATCAATGATCGTTGAACGATATTCTTTGTAAAGGAGGTCAACGTTTGGTGTAATTTCATTGAACTTTAAAAATTCTTTTTTAAGAATTGCTGATATAAATGCCAAATGAATGAATGAGTGCGGCTTTTGTGCCTCGAGAGAGATTGATTTGTGGTTTTTTAAGTCTTCAAGCAAATCGTTTCGGAAGACTCTGCGAGATATTTGCAGCCGTCGACACAGCCAAATCCCTTTTTCCTCTGAACAAGCTTGGTGGCATCAAATGATTCATCGCAGCTGAAACAATAGAATTGACAATATCAACAAAGCCAATGTCAATCGTTACTTTAAACCTTGTCTTTCCAAAATGAGCCATTATTCCCACTGCCACTCCTGGATATCCCATATGTGGATGGGTAAGTTCGCTTGCTTTAATCTCGTTGAATAGAAATCCATTTTGTAGGTCGATGTTTGCAATTTTTTCAAAAACGATTTTTGTTCCGTTGACATCATTACCGATCTTCCTAGCAAGAAAATCTAAATCGGTGGTTTCCATGCCAATTTCTATATATTTTGAATAGGAGAATGCCGCCTTTTAAGGCAAAGTGCTCACGGTACTCTGATTTGGCCAGACGTACGAGAAAACGTTCTAAAGTGAGAGTTTGCCAAAGATCTGCGGGGTCGCGATTTTTTTCTTTCGCGATTGCGCGTAGCTTAGCTTTGAAGGATTTTTCTAAATCTGCCGTCATGTCGTATACGATAAAATATAAGGGGTGATATTCACGCGTAATGCCTTTGCATATACGCCTAGCTTCTTGGGGTCTGGCTTGTAATTTTTACTTTGAAAATATCTTTGAATGGCCTTTATAGCAATTTCTTTGCTTAAGTAGCGAAATGCGTCAACTATGCAACGCTCTCGATCAAAAATTCTTACTTTATACTCCCCAACAGAAATTTCAGTTTTTCCAAGGGAAATATTACGCATTCTAATAATTTTCGTATTTGGTCTTTTAGGGGCATAAGATTCATGAGGAATAGCTATCCAAATTTCTCTCATCACCTGGTCTGTTAATTCATAATAGCAAAGAGCAGAAATCAGGCAGATGACTCCTTCTGGCATACCCGCTGCTATCAGCCCCAAATTCTCCCATTGAAAGTCGACTTCAGGTTCATATTCGCTAAAGCGATATGTACCTGGGTAAATTCTTTCCAATGTACCTTTCTTGACTAAATAAGCGATCGCATGTCTCGGCACGTTTTGATTCGCAGCTTGTTCTGCTGTGAAGAAAGGAACGTGCTGAAAGGGCTCTAATTGCTTTTCATATTTTGAATGTCTCATATCCTAATTCTAAAAAACCTACCCAATTAAATCAATTGGGTAGATTTTATATATTTTCTCCCTTGCATTGCAGTTATATGCTCGCTTGTAATAATCGTAACTATTGTACGCTAAGTGGTTTCACACTCTAAACAAGGACCAGAGAAATGACACAGGCTAATATAAGTTTTGATTATCCCAATCAAAGTCCAGGTTTTCTAGTTTGGCAGGTGACTAACTTATGGCAAAAAATCCAGAGAAAGGTCTTGTCTGAATTGAATTTAACTCACGTTCAATGCGCTTTGCTCGCTGGCATCGGATTTTTAGAGGGTCGCAAAGAAACTGTAAATCAAGCGGCATTTAAGTAAGTATGTGGAACTGATGACATGATGACATCGCAGGTGATACGCGCTCTTGAAACAACAGGACTGGAGATAGAAGTAACATATGCAATGGCGTGATGTTAGCGTGCCGATTGAAACACAGTGGCAAAAAGGGATGGCAGATCATCCACACATGCCAAAAATGTGACATTGAAAAAGTAAATAAAATTGCAGATGGGAATGTACAGCGAGACGATTGGTCAACACTCATGACTTTAAGCCAAAAAATCTGACAGAGGCTTTACATGCGAATAATTGGAAGGGAGTTCTCGTAAATGGATACAAAGAAGAAAAAGGCCATGTCGAAAGAAATGCTAATCGCTTTGATTTCTCAAGAGAAAGAAATCCACCCAAATGATGTGCGTTATGTTATTTAAGCCTTTTTACATAAGGCAACAAATTATTAGCAAAAGGGTATCGTCTCGAATTTCGAGATTTTGGCATTTTTGAAGTCATCGAAGGAAAGCAGAAGATCGGACGTAATCCAAAGAAGCCAGAGGAAGAGATCATTATTTCTCCACGTCGCGTTGCTAAATGGTTTCCAGGAAAAAAATGCGCCAACAGATTGAAAGCAGTGTAGAGATCCTATAATGAAAATGAATGAGCTAAGCTTGCAGATTCTTCGAGAAGGGGACATACCAGAATTGGTGAAGGCTTCTAACTTTCCGTGGACATCTCTTGAAGCGGCACAAGAGAAATGTTGAAGACTTGCATCCACATAAGGAAGCCGAAAGTTTTTATCATTGATGCCATCTGGAGGCTCTATCATAGACATTGGACGTGGTTCTGGAAGAGATGTAAAAAATGTTTCAGATAAAGGGTTTCGTGTGACAGGAATCGACTTTTCGCCAAGCATGATTGAGATTGCTAAACGCAATGCACCTAAAGCCATTTTTAAGACTGTCGATATACACTCATTGAATTTAGAAGACATTTTTGATGCTGCTTGGGCCGATGCCTCTCTTCTCCATATTCCGAAAGAATTTATTGATGAGGCTGGTCATCTTGTTCATGAAATCCAAACAGGACCATTTGCAAGAAAAATTGTTCAAACATTAGTAGAGATCGTTTTAACGATGACAAAAATGGATTGTTACATGATCATAGATGATGTTTTGTTTGGGAAGTGGTCAGGTAGACATCTGGAAAGATGCTTTGAAGGATTATAAAGTCATTTGGATTAGCCTTAAAGCCCCGTTAGATATTTTGGAGGCAAGAGAGAAAAAGAGAGGCAATCGCATGCAAGGATCAGCACGGGCACAATACTTTCAGGTTCACAAAGATGTGATCTACGATCAAGAATTTGATACTAGCAAAAACCCATTGGAAATGATCGTCAGCAATATCAAGGAGCGCTATGTCATCAAATAAATCGAGTAAGCATATTGTAGTTGTTCCATATGATCCTGACTGGCCGAAGGTATTTGAGGCTGAATCGCAGAAAATAAAAAATGCCCTAGGTGACAATTGCATAGCGATTCATCATATTGGATCCACTTCTGTGCCTGGTCTTTCTGCAAAACCAGTCATTGATATGATTGCGGTGATAAAGAATCCTGAACAGGCAATTTTACAGCTTGAGAGTTTAGGCTTTAAGTATAAAGATGAGTATAACATTCCGATGCGCCTCTATTTCAATCGATCCGAGGGCACCGACACCAATCTTCATGTTTATCAAGAGGGCCATCCAGAAATCGAGCTTAATCTTCTTTTCAGAGATTATTTGCGCGATCATCCAAAAAAACGAGAAGAGTATGCGAGTCTAAAAGAAAATCTCTTAAAAGATAGCTCTTCTTTCGAGAAAAGAAACGCGATGTTTACTGGTTATAACCTAGGTAAAGATGCATTTATAAGAGAAATTTTAAGAGAGGCTAATTTTAATCGCATTCGCATCATGAAGTGTACACACTACGCCGAATGGGAAGTGACCAGGCGATTAAGAAATAAATACTTTTTTGATCCTTTATCAATTTCAGACCCCTACACTTGGACATTTGATCATCCAGAGCACGCCCATCTTGTTTTCTATCAAGGAGTCGAAGTCATTGGTTACGCCCATATTCAATTTTGGCCAGAGCATAGAGCAGCGTTGCGAATCATTGTCATTGATGAGGATTACAGACAACATGGCTTGGGAAGCCAATTTTTACAGCTTTGCGAGCAATGGTTGAAAAAGCAAGGAATCAAGTCTCTCCATGATGAAGCAAGACCAAATGTTGTCAGCTTTTATCGCAGAAATGGCTACATAGAAATGCCTTTTGAAGATCCAAGCGGTGAACCTCCGAGCACTCATGATATTGCGATGGGGAAAAACCTATGATTCCTTCAAATCAATCAGAATAAGCTTACGGATGAAGTCAAAAAGAAAATTTTCAATGGATTTGGTCAGCACGCCATTGAGTCTACTGGCATAATTGGTCTTAGCGAGGTGAGAAAAAAAGCCGTGTTAAAGCTGCTTGAACTTTGAATCTGCCTTCTTTCTTGGCTTTTGAAGCGAAGAGGAAAAAAGCCTGTTAACGGCGCTAGCTGTTAAACTTTATTAGATATAATTAAGCTTGTGTCGTGCTTACTCGGCTTTTGCTCGATCCCAAGCCCTGATGTATTCTGAGTTAACCTGATCAAGCGGTTCGAGTAGTTCAGCTTTTTGGAGTACTTCTTCCGGTGGAAATAGTGCTCGGTTGGCTCGCTGATCAGCGCTGAGTAGAAGATAGGCCTCTTTGTTCGGGGAAAGAAATTTTGTAAATGAAATGTTTTCTGCGGCCACATCAGGTTGTAAAATGAAGTTAAGGAACTTCTTAGCTAACTCAGGATTAGGAGAGTGCCTTGGGATAGCGGCAAGGTCGATGGAGAAGCTGGTTCCTTCGGATGGATACGCAAAGCTTATATAGGGGTTTTCTTCTGCTACTTGGGCAAGATCTCCGTTATATCCTTGTACAATGAGAAACTCGGCCGTTGCAATCCCATTCTTGTATTGTTCATTTTCGAATTTAGCTAAATTTGGTTTCCAGGAAATGAGAAGATCGGCTGCTTGATTAAGTTCATGAACATTTTTTGTATTTACACTAAAACCCAAATAACGAAGGCAAGCACCTAAGGTTTCTCTCATGTCATTGAGCATTGTCATGCGACCTTTATAGGCAGGGTTACCAAAAATGGACCAGCTTGTAATGGGATGAGCTAACTTGTCAGAGCGATAACCTATACCGGCGAATGAAACCATATATGGAATCCCATGCGCTTTAGTTTCCGTAGAAAGTCTATCCACGTAATCAGGGTCAAGAAAAGAGGTGTTGGGAATGGCTTGGTAATCGAGTTCCTCAACCATATTTTGAGCTAACATAAGGTTGAAAATGTAGTAACTTGGAAAAATAATGTCATATCCTGTAACACCTAACTTAAGCTTCGCATACATGGCCTCATTGGAATCATAAGTATCGATCACAACACGGCATCGGTGCTCTTTTTCAAATCTCCAGATGAGTTCGGGCTTAATGTAGTCGGCCCACATGAATAAGTGAAGTTCTGGAAGGCTTTGTGATGAGCAGCTAGATATCAAAAGAACGAGGAGGGCATAGATAAGCTTGTTCATTAAATATCCTCTGAAAGGGTGTGGGTTAGCCAAACAATGGGACCTGTAAGAAGCAGTAATAAAGTGGACAGGGCATTAATGACTGGGGTAGATCCAAACTTAATCATACTGTAAATATAAAGAGGTAGGGTTAAAGCGCCTTGACCTGCTACAAAGTAGGTAATTACAAAATCATCAAAAGAAAGGGTGAAAGCCAATAAACCCCCGGCGAAAATGGAAGGGGCGAGTAATGGAAGCCACACTCTTTTAATAATAAGCCAATCGTTAGCCCCTAAATCTTGAGCGGCTTCTATGACAGAGTAATCAAATTGTTGGAGGCGTGCTAAGACAACCATGGCCACATAACTTATGCAGAAAGTTGTGTGAGCGATGAAAACAGTAAATAGACCTAAGGGAAAAAAAATGGCGCCAAAAAATAACAGAAGACTAATTCCCATTAGAATATCAGGGATAATCAAAGGGATGTATATAAAGGAATAGTGCATTTTTTGTAGAAAAGTAGTAAATCGGTAAAGTGAGAAGGCGCTTAAAGTTCCTAAGATGGATGCCATCAAAGCCGCAGCTATCCCAATTATTAGCGAGTTAAGCAAAGCTTTCCATAGCTCTCTTTCATAAAAAAGTTGCTCGTACCATTTTAAGGAGAAAGAGAAGGTTTCACTCCCATATTTTGACGCATCAAACGAATTAATAAATAAAACTAAAATAGGCAGGTATAGGAACGCCATGATCGCGATGCTTAAAAGGGCGGAAATCGGACTTTTTTTCATTCTTTACTTTTCCACTCAAGTTGGGCTTTTTTATTACTTAGTCGTAAAAAAGTTATAAAAAATAAAGGAATCAAAATAATTAGAGTTAAAATGGCGGATAGAGCACTTGCTAGGGGGATATCCCGGTCGGAGAAAGTTCGTTGAGCAATTTTATTTCCAATCATCTCGCTGTAAATCCCACCAACAAGGTCAGGGATAACATAGGCCCCTATGGCTGGTATAAATACCATTACCATGGCTGTGTAAATGCTGTTTCGTATAACGGGAAGAAAGATGGTAAAGAAGGCTCTGGTTTTGGAAGCTCCTAAATCCATACTTGCTTCGATAAGGTGAAAATTAAATTTAGAGGCTGCTGCATAAATGGGTAGCACGGCGAAAGGAAAATAGGTATAGACCATGACAAGTACAACGGCGGCTGAATTATAAAGTAGCGATGTTTCGGGTGCGACCACGTGTAGAGCCACAAGTATGCGTTTGAAAATACCCTCGGGGTGTAAGAGAGATTTCCAGGCAAAAATACGGATAAGAAAACTGCTCCAGAATGGGACGATGATCAAAATTAAAAAGGTTTTACGCCAGTTAGAGCCTAACTGTGCCATAAAATAGCTTAAGGGGAGTGCAAGGGTTAAGCAAATCCCTGTGGTGATAATACTCAATATAAAAGTTCTGACAATAAGAATTAAGTATTGCCGATCCAGCAAGCTTTTAATTGTATTTAAGGTCCAGCCCGACTCGATTCCTCCGTAAAAATTGGATGATTTAAAGCCATAGGAGAAAATTAAAATGGTTGGTAGGACAAAAAATACTAGTAACCAGAAAAAAGATGGAGATGTAATGGCAATTTCTTGTCGGACGTTAGATCTCTTCAATGTCGAGATCCTCCTTACTAACATCTTGGACTGAACCTACATGATCAGAGGGTGTCTGCGTTAAATCTTCGTCTGAAGGATGGTATCTTTCTAACATGTAACCATCGTCGGCATGCCACCATATCCAGACTTGATCGTTCCAGCGAATTGGCGTCTCATCTAAGAGGGTGCGGTTGTGTTGTTGTGTGACAGCAATACGATAGTCTTGCCCGACAGCAACCCAAAAATTAGTATGGTCTCCTTTATAAACGACATCATGCACCATGCCTTGCATAATGTTGTGCGGGGGAGAAGCGATTTGGGGAAATTCTTTTGAGATATGAATTTTTTCAGGCCTCATGCTTAAATGAATCAATTCACCAGCAGCTATCTTTTTATCATTATAGCATAAAACATCGGGGAAATTTTCAATATGTAGAAGGCTATAATCTTTGGAAACTTTTTTAATGAGGGTACCATCTAAAAAATTAGTATCGCCGATAAAAGCCGCAACAAAGCTACTTTTAGGCGATTCGTATAACTCAACAGGGGATCCGATCTGCTCCAAGCATCCTCGGTGCAGAACTGCAATTTGGTCACTGACGGCCATCGCTTCTGTCTGGTCATGAGTGACAAAAAGGAAAGTGATCCCCACCTCATCATGAATCAGATCTAATTCTAAAAGCATTTTTTGGCGAAGCTTGAGGTCTAACGCTGCTAAAGGTTCATCTAATAATAAAACTTGAGGCTTGTTAATGAGAGCTCTTGCGATGGCAATACGCTGTTTTTGCCCGCCGCTAATTTCGTGAGGTTTTTTGTGGGCGTAATCGGTCATTTGAATTAAATCCAGCATACGCTCGACTTCGCGATCGATCTCTTGCCTAGGTTTTTTTGCGACCATAGGCCCAAAAGCAATATTTTCATATAGGGTTAGATGAGGAAAAAGGGCATAGTTTTGAAAAACAGTATTAATAGGGCGTTTGTGGGGAGGTAGGTGGGTGATATCTTCTCCATTTAGAAAAATTTGCCCTTCATCGGGTTTTTCAAAGCCAGCCACAAGTCGCAGTAGTGTTGTTTTACCGCAACCGCTGGGGCCGAGAAGAGAAAAAAACTCTCCCTTATTGATGCTAAACGAGACATCCTTTAATGCTTGATAGGAGCCGAATCTTTTTGAAATGCGCCGAAATTCAAGAGAATCTGGCATTCCTTTACCTCACCATGGTTATATTGCGAATGATTATTTTTTCAGCAGTTCTTAAGAAGTCTAATAGGAAAAGAGATTCTTTTCTAGAAAATTGATGGTATTTTTCCAGACAATGTTAACTGGGTTAGGAGAGGGCGAAAATAAGAAGATCAGAAGGGGAAGTTAAAGGGCTCCAATAGTCATATTGGAGCCTTTTTAGTTAGGCTTGTTGAGCAGTAGATGCTGGTGGTGCGATAGTTGCTTTGCGGCTTAGTTTCAATTGCCCTCTCTCATTGATATCCAGGACTTTGACGTTAACCGTATCCCCGGGTTTTATCACATCAGCGATATTCGCTGTGCGATTGTGATCAAATTCTGAGATATGGCAAAGCCCTTCTTTGCCGGGTAGTATCTCGACAAACATTCCGAAAGGAACAACGGATGCCACTTTTCCTGTATAAATTTTGCCAATTTCAATTTCTGCTGTTAAGCTATTGATAATGGCTTTTGCCTTTTCTATGTTGTCAAGGTTTGGAGCGGATATGCTCACGACGCCGTCGTCATTGATATCAATCTCGACACCCGTTTGATCAATAATGGCTCGGATTTGTTTTCCTCCTGGACCAATGACAGAAGCAATTTTGCTCGGTTTGATTTTCAACGTTTCAATACGGGGCGCATAAACAGACATCGTTTCTTTTGGCTTAGGCACAACAGATAACATCTTATTTAAGATATGAATTCTGCCATCTTTTGCTTGAGCAAGAGCAGCACGCATGATTTCTGGTGTAATGCCTTCAACCTTGATATCCATTTGGAAGGCTGTAATTCCCTCGTGGTCACCGGTTACCTTGAAGTCCATATCACCTAAGGCATCTTCGAGACCAAGAATATCTGAAAGGATGGTATATTGGCTTCCTTCTAAAATAAGTCCCATGGCGATACCAGCGACTGGGCGTTTAACAGGCACGCCAGCATCCATCATTGCCAAACAGCAACCACAGACAGTTGCCATCGACGAAGACCCGTTAGATTCAGTGATGTTTGATTCCACGCGAATGGTGTAGGGAAAGTCTGGTTTTTGGGGAATGATAGCTATAAGAGCTCTTTCTGCTAGTTTACCATGGCCAACTTCTCTTCTTCCCGGTGCACCAATTCGACCGACCTCACCTACCGAGAAAGGAGGAAAGAAATATTGCAGATAAAACCGTCGGCTGCCTTCTCCATCAAGATCTTCAAAGCGTTGAGCCATGCTTTCACCGCCAAGAGTACACACAGCCATGCTTTGTGTTTCACCGCGTGTGAATAATGAGCTACCGTGTACTCGAGGTAATAACCCCTGCTCAATATCGATAGGTCTTATTTCGGTGGTTTTACGACCGTCGCTTCTTAAATTTTCTTTAAGAATCATCGTGCGCATAATTTTAGAAGAAGCAGCCTTTAGAGCTTGGTTGATCTGAGCTTCAGTGAACTTCCCTTCGGAACTTAAGCTGATTTGGGTAAATAGTTCTTGTTTGAGAAGTGTTAAGGCTTCTTCTCTTTTCTGCTTTTCAGTGATGCGTAGAGCTTTATCTAAAGCGGAACCTACAATTTTTTCTACCTCTGCGATTGCTTCTTGAGGCACCGTGTGAAGCTGAGCTTGACTTTTTGCTTTTCCGATTTTGGATTGCCAATCTTTTAAAGCGTGGCAAATCACTTTAATCCAATGATGACCGGCTTCAATGGCTGCCATCACTTCATCTTCAGTCAAAAAGTCGGCAAAGCCTTCAATCATCAAGACAGCATCATCTGTACCTGCAATCAGAAGGTCGAGCTTTGATTGTTTTTGTTCATCTGCCGTAGGGTTGATAATGAATTTTCCATCAATAAGCCCTACACGTACACCAGCAATTGGTTTAATTAATGGAATATCTGAGATGGCTAAAGCTGCTGAACAACCGCAAATTGCCAATGGTTCAGGAGAGTGAGTCCCATCATATGACCAAACAAACGAAAGCACTTGTACTTCGTTATGATAGCCATCTGCAAACATGGGTCTTAAAGGACGATCAATAAGACGAGAAACCAAAGTTTCTTTTTCACTTGGTTTGCCTTCTCGCTTGATAAATCCACCGAGAGTCTTACCTGCAGAAGAGAATTTTTCCTGGTAATCTACTCTAAGCGGGAAAAAGTCAATTTCCGGGTCAGCTTCAGGAGCTGCGCACGCTGTGTTAAAGAGAATGGTGTCTCCACATTTAATGACGACAGCACCTCCAGCTTGCCTACCAATCTTGCCGGTTTCAAAGATGAGTTCTTTCCCATCTACATTCACACTCATCTGTTTTCGTTCCAAATCCATAATTACTCCTAGTGGTCGTTGAATTTGATAATGAGAGAACAAGGAGATATAGAATTCAGAAATCTTTTTTTAATGGCTAAATCAAACAAAGATTTCTGATTTCTATTCTTGTCTCTCGGTATAAGAAAAATTTTTAAGAAAATTTAAACGATTTTGCAAATTTTTTGCAATGACTTACGAGTAGGCAGCTTAGATAGCTGCCTGAACCAATAAAAAAATCATCTTCTCAGATTAAGCTTTTTAATCAAAGACTGATAGCGTTTTGTATCCGTTGAGTTTAAATAATCAAGCAGGCGTCTTCTTTGGCCGACAAGCTTGAGTAGAGCAAGACGTGAGCCGTGGTCCTTAGGAGACCTCTTTAGATGCTCTGTCAACTCTGCAATTCTCTCAGTTAGAATCGCGATTTGAACGTCTGCCGATCCCGTATCCTTCTCATGAAGCTGAAATTTTTTGGTAATCTCTTCTTTTGTACCTTTATCTAGAGACATTCAAAGAATCCCCCGTTTTGTTTGCCCTAGGGCGGTTGTTTTTTTGCGCGCTCTTCTCTAATCTTAGGCTGATATTAAGAATAGTGAACTTAAGTACAACTCTAAAATAACGATTTCAATCTATTTTGTATATTAAAGCAGTAAAGCATTAGCATACTGCAATAGATTGCAAAAAGTATCTTCTTAGAAAAAGTCTTAAAAGAACGCTTAACTATTGCTAAAATAACATTATAGCAGGGCTGCTTAATGAAATCAATAAAAATTACCAAAGTAATACACTTCGTTTTCAATTAAAGCGAGCAAAAAAAAGATTATCGAGATGTTTTCGGCAAAAAAATTAGATTTTGGCTGTTTTCCTGGTAGTCAGGAATGATCTATTCACACATTCTGCGATTCTTTTTTTTGCTTCCTTCTCAGAAATAGAACTGACTTGATTAATCACGATTCGACGATTGCTTTTGGATCTCATATCTTTAGGGTAAGAGTTGATCATTTTTTTCAGCAGTTTTTCTACTTTGTGAGTTGAACAAGTAAGCAGGCCAATGTTAGGGTCAATAATAAGGGTTTGACTTTCTTCTTTATGAACGAGAACTGAGTGCGCGGATTGTGTTGTCGCGAAATTTAATTGATAAAGACCAAGTTTCATTTGTAAGAAAGAGTGTATTTTATCGTTAAATTCACCTATGTCGGAGCAAACCTGATTGAGCTTAATGAGGTGAGACAACTGAGGTAAATCCTGTAAAGGGGAAGAGGTGTGTTTTAGAGCTCTGTAAGTGGCTTGTACTGCAGCAATTTTAGAGGAAGCTCCATGCTGCGCTTTTTTGGTAACCGTCAACCAATCTTTCCCCTTTACTAAAAAGTCTGCAGCAAACTTTATATTCATCCCCAAGCATACCCCGTCACAGGGTGAATTAAGTTTTTTATAAGCTTTTTCGCACTGAGTGTTGAGGTGATTTTGTTGGGGTTTTTCTAGCGAAAGTGTTCTTAAGGCGCAGAAATAATTTTTGGCTAGCCTCATATCACTTTCCTTGTCGATCACTTTGAGCTTGGGCAGATTGATCGTAGGTTGGACAAGGTATTTTCGATAAATATAGTAATGGCAGGCTGCTTCTAACTTGCTGTCTAAGTGCTGAGTGCGAATCGATAGCTTTTTAGCCTTATGGGAAAGAGTTTTGCTGCTTGAATCAGATAAGGGAAGGTGAAGCAGTGCTTTAATCGCCACTGAGCTGAGACTGCAAAAGGAGCTGATGACGGAAAAGTAAGGGATTTTAAGCCAGTAAACAAGAGAAGTTTTTTCTGTAAACTGTAATCTGTAGTCCATATAAAATTAAAAATATATTTAAATCTATTTTAATTTTTATGGTTTAAGAATTAATAAAGATGATTAAACTTTTGTATCTAAAATTACTTCTATGTAGTCCGGAAACTTTTTATAGGGATCTCTTTTCAAAACCACTTTAAATGGTATCTTAATGCGTCCGTCGGCTTTTTCCTTTTGAAGCTCGTCCCAGATTTTTTTCTTGAGTTCCTCAGTTACCGTTTCATGTTTATATTTTCCAAGAAGCTTTTGAATATATTCTTGTTCCTTATGACGGTAGATGTGGACCCCATAAAAAGGGTCAAACCCCTCTGGTTCACCCATATCTGCTTGCCTCATTATTGTTGCGTTTAGTAAATTGAATGTACTTCGCAGCATAGCAAAGTCAAAATTTTTAACAAGGATACCTATGAATAAAGACGCAACTTACAAAGAAAAACTGGCTTATCTCCATGAATGGTTGCCATCCATTATTGAGTCTGTAAAAAAAGACATCAAAAACGAACATCTCAAGCAAGATTTTCAGTTCGTTAAAAGATACTTTCCTGGCAAAAATATTAATAAAATAGACATCCAAGATCTTTCGCAGGCTTATCAAGCAGCTATTCAGGAACAAGAAAATGGTGAATCTATTGCTGAGTTTATTGCCAGTCGTTGGATCATGAGGAATAGCGATCTATATTATTTTTTTGAGAATTTTTTAAGCGGGGTAAACCCCAATTTTACAGAAATCGAGGAATTAGACGCAGAAATAGCCAAGAGACTTGTGGATAGTTCTGTTGAAGAATTTGGTGCGCAAAACGCCTACGTCTTCTCCATTCTAAACTCTGTTGCATTTAGCGAGGGCCAGTTCTCTGAACTAAAAGAAAAAGCTCAAAAGGAAACAAAAGTTGAGGCAGAAGAGAAGGTTCAGCAGCAAGAGAGAGAGACTTTAGAAGGTTTAAAAAGGAATCAGGAAAGAGAAATTGCAAGGCTGACTGATAAATACGAAAAGAAACTGGCGGGCCTTCAAAAAAAATACATACAGGATATTGATCAATTAAAGCGTCAGGTAGCAAACTTACAGAAAAAACTCTATGTCTAATTTGCCTGAAGATGAAAAATTCATGCACGAGGCCCTAAGAGAAGCTAAAAAAGCCTATGCTCAGAACGAAGTCCCTGTGGGAGCTGTTCTTGTTAAAAAAGGGCAGATTATCGCAAAAGGTTACAATCAAGTTGAGTTGTTAAATGATGCAACAGCTCATGCGGAGATGCTTTGTCTTACAACAGGAGAGTCTGCTATAGAGAATTGGCGTTTGACCGAAACAACTCTTTACTGCACCTTAGAACCCTGCGCTATGTGCGCAGGCGCAATGTTTTTAACACGCATTAAGCGACTTGTTTGGGGGGCGCCAGATTTGCGCCATGGAGCAAATGGGAGTCTTTTTAACTTGTTTGATAAAAAACATCCCATCCATAGCGTTGCGGTGACCAAAGGTGTGTTGGAGGAGGAGTGTTCGTTTCTGTTGAAAGATTTTTTTAAAAAGAGGAGGAGCGAGGTTGGTTGAGGTTGAAGTGCTGTTGGAGGAGATGATTCGCTATCAGGAACATCAGTTATTTGTCACCGCTAAAAGGTTGATTCCTAATATTACTGCGGAAGATTTATTGCAGCCAAATGATTATCCAGAGCTTGAATCTAACCCTCATTTTCGTTACGAAGAAGGGGTTCTTTCAGGCATATTATCTGTGAAGGCCGCTTACTTAGCTAAAAGGCGAGAGTTTAATCAATATAAATCATCATAGATGCAATTTGAAGCTTCTGAGTTTCAATTAGCTTTAAAAGTTGGCTTTGTTTTTCTTTTTCCGGCAACTTGCTTTTTTCTATTTTCTCGAGCTCTTGAATGGCTTGTTTTGTAATCAGATCAATTTCTTCCTTGATTAAGAAGTATTTTTGGGTGTCAATCGGTGAGAGCTGGGAGGATAGATAAATTTTTTTTAATTTCCTCTTAGCTTTGCGGGCGTTTTCTGCTATTGCCTCAAATCCTGTACGGATTGAACAACCTAACCAGAGCGAAACGAGCGCGAGGCTCCCTGACAACAATGAAATAAAGGTTTTTAAGGAAGTGACGTGTCCAAAAATAAGCTTGAAATGCCAGTTAGGAGAGTGGAAGAAAATGATTTCGGTTAAACAAAGAAAGATAATGCCTAGGAGTAAGAAAACGTTTCGATAGAAGAAAACTTTTCTTTTTACCTCATTAACAAAAAGAGTGGCAGGCGTTGATGAGGGGTTAAACGTTAGATTTTCGTTGTTTTGATTCATAAAAAGAAACTTTTTTATTAATGAAAATTATTTTAATAAAATTAATAATAAAAGTGAATAAAATAATATGAGTTTTTAATTAATTTATTGTGGGTGAGTAATGTTGATAGTTGCAGAGTTGGGGCTCACTTAGACGTTGATTTTAACTCGGGTAAAAAGTAGAATTTAGCAAAACATGGAGAATTAGTATGAAAAAAAACACCCACCCGGAATACCAAGATGTTGTTTTTGAAGATTCAGCGACTGGCTATCGCTTTATTTGTGGATCAGCAATTTCAACAAAGGAAACAACTGTTTTCGAAGGAAAAGAGTACCCCCTTTATCGCGTTTCTGTTTCATCCAAGTCTCACCCATTTTTTACAGGAAGCACTCAATTTGTAGACTCTGAAGGTAGGGTAGATAAGTTTAATAAACGCTACACACAGCAGGCAAATGCTAAAAAAGCATCCGATGCCAAGAAATAGTCGATCCCCTTAACCTTCACCCCAGATCTTATGTTAATTAGCAAAAAAGTTGAGAAAATGCTTTCACGCTTATCCGACGTGGAAGCTTTGCTTGGTAATCCTGCTACGCTAAACGACCAAAAGCAATATCGAGCTTTGACGCAAGAGCACTCTCAACTTACAGAGGTTAAAACTGTGTTTGAGCGTCTCGAGAAAGCTCAAAAGGAGCTAAAGGATAATCAGTCCTTAGTCGAGCTGGAAAAGGAAACAGAGTTCGGTGCTATGCTGCAAGAGGATATTTCTAAGCTTGAGCTAGAAATCCTTCATTTAGAAAGCAAGTTAAGCCAACTTCTTGTTCCCCCTGATCCAAATGATAGCAAAAATACAATTCTTGAATTAAGAGCAGGCACGGGTGGGGATGAAGCTGCGCTGTTTGTTGGTGATTGTGTTCGGATGTACAAAATGTATGCTGACAGAATGGGTTGGAAGTATGAACATTTGTCAAGCACACCCTCTGAAATGGGCGGGTTTAAAGAGTATGTGATGGTTCTTTCAGGGACGAATGTTTACCGCTACCTTCGCTATGAGGGTGGCACACACCGTGTTCAGAGAGTGCCTGACACTGAGGCGCAAGGCCGTGTTCACACTTCTGCTATCACTGTCGCTGTGTTACTTGAACCAGATGAAGATGATATCGATGTGAAAGTTGATGAGAAAGATCTTCGTGTGGATACTTACCGATCCTCTGGGGCTGGGGGACAGCATGTGAACACAACGGACAGTGCGGTGCGGTTAACCCACATGCCAACAGGGATTGTCGTTTACTGTCAGGAAGAGCGCAGCCAGCATAAAAATAAAGAGAAGGCTCTTCGCTTGTTAAAAGCAAAAATTGCCGAGATTGAGCGTGAAAAGAAAGCTAAAGAAATTTCCGACTCTCGTTCTTCGCAAGTAGGTACAGGTGATCGGTCTGAGAGAATCCGTACTTACAACTTTCCTCAAAACCGTATCACTGATCATCGAATTAACCTCACCAAGTATAACCTTGACCATGTAATGGAAGGTGACCTTGAAGAAATCGGTGCGGCTCTTGTCTCCTATTTTTACGAAAAGATGATGGCTGCATAGGTGAAGACGTTAGCGGAAATTATTCCCCTATCTGCGCAATACCTGAATCAAAAAGGGATTTCACAAGCACGCCGAGATGCTGAAGATTTGATTGCTAATGTTCTGAGTTTTAGGCGATTAGATCTTTATCTTCACTTTGATCGCCCTGTAGAAGAAAGAGAGTTAGAAGAGTTGCGGGACAAGTTGTCGCGAAGAGCAAGGGGTGAACCATTGCAATATATTCTAGGTAAGGTTGATTTTTACCACTGCGCTCTTAAAGTTACGCCCGACGTCTTAATTCCAAGGCAGGAAACAGAAATTTTAGTGGACAAGGTTTCCGAGGAGCTTAAAAAATGGGATCTAAAAGATCGGTCTCTTTTGGACTTGTGCTGTGGCTCTGGTTGCATTGGCGTTTCGTTAAAAAAGCGTTTTCCTGACTTGCGGGTTGTTGCAACAGATGTCTCATGTGAGGCCCTCAAGGTGGCTAAAGAAAATTGTTTCCAAAACCAAGTAGAAATCGAGTTGCTGGAGGGGGATTTTTTAGATGCTGTTCGGGGGGAGCTGTTTGATTTTGTTGTATGCAATCCTCCTTATATTTCTGAATTTGATTTTGATAAGCTAGAGAACTCTGTAAGAGAATTTGAACCAAGGCAAGCTCTTGTGGCTCCTGAGCGGGGGCTCGGTTTTTACAAACGTTTTGCCAAGAGCGGTAGAGCCGTTGTAAAGAAGGGTGGCAAGGTTTGGTTTGAGATTGGGTATAATCAAGGTAGCTCCATCAAAGAAATTTTTCTTCAGCCTTGTTGGAAAAATCTTAACCTAGAAAAGGATTGGTCAGGAAAAGATAGGTTCTTTTCCCTTGAAACTGAATGAAATTTTGAGTATGATTAACGCACTTAATAGAATAACGGTTTAATTCGCTTTCAAGCTAAATTTTTAATTATGCTAAACTTTTTAAGTGAAAAAATGCATGGCCTTGTTTCGAGGCTAGCTGGAAAAAAAAAGCTAACTGAAGAGAATATCTCAGAAGCTATGAGCGATGTGCGCATGGCTCTGTTGGAAGCGGATGTTAACTATGGTGTAGTCAAAGCACTGGTTAAGAGAGTTAAGGAGAAGTCTTTAGGAGATGCTTTAATCAAATCAGTAACCCCCGGGCAGCAGTTTATTAAAATTGTTCACGATGAACTGGTCCAGCTTATGGGAGGGAGTGAGGTTGATTTAGATCTCCAGCACCAACCATCTGTCATCATGCTGTGTGGTTTGCAAGGGTCCGGGAAAACGACCTTGAGTGCCAAGCTAGCTAAACTCCTTAAGAAAAGACAGACTGCTATTAAAATTTTATTAGCCGCATGCGATCTTCAAAGGCCGGCAGCGATTGAGCAGTTGAAGATTTTAGCGAGTCAAATTGACATCCCCGTATTTTCTATTGAAGGAGAAAAGGATCCCGTTAAAGTTGCTCAAGCAGCCTTTGAGAGAGCTAAAAACGAGGGATTTGATGTTCTTATTTTAGATACAGCTGGTCGTCTTCATATCGACGATGAGCTCATGACTCAGTTAGAAAAGATTAAAGCCCTTACCAATCCTCATGAAGTGTTATTTGTTGCAAACGCAGCTTTAGGGCAAGACGCCGTTAATACGGCAGCAGAGTTTAATAAACGTATCGCAATTACTGGTTCTATTTTAACGATGCTGGATGGAAATACCCGTGGGGGTGCTGCTATATCTATCCGTGAAGTGACAGGTAAGCCTTTAAAATTTGAAGGGGTTGGCGAAAAACTAGATGACCTTCAAGCGTTTAATCCAGCTTCTATGGCTGATCGTATTTTAGGAATGGGAGATACGATTAACCTTGTGAAAAAGGCTCAAGAGCACATTAACGAGGATGAGGCAAAACGACTTGAGAAAAAAATCCGAGATGCGACCTTCACCTATGAAGACTACCTCAGCCAAATCCAGACTTTTAAAAAAATGGGACCGTTGAAAAGTTTAATTGGAATGTTGCCAGGAGCAAACCAATTGAAGAATCTTGATTTTGATGAAAAAGAATTTTACAAGGTTGAAGCCATCATCCAATCGATGACACGTGAAGAGCGCGAGGAGAGATGCGAGCTAGCACCTTCAAGAAGAAGTAGGATAGCTAGAGGCAGTGGAGTTAAGATAGAAGATGTCAACAAGCTTGTAAAGTCTTTTAAGCAAGCAAAACAATTTTTTAAAAACATGCCAAACATGAAACAAATGCAAAAGATGATGGGAGGATCCCTATGGCGTTAAAAATTAGATTGCGACAGCAAGGTCGCACTAATAGACCGTTTTATCGCGTGGTTGTTGCTGATGCGCGCTCACCTCGTGATGGTAAATATGTCGAATCTTTAGGATGGTATAATCCTTTTGAAAGCGAAGAGGAGAAAAATTTATTTCTTAACCAAGCAAGAATCCAACACTGGCTTGATCTTGGTGCAGAAATTTCTCAAAAAGTTGAATCTTTACTATACCGTCAATTGCCTGCAGTGATGAAGTCTCAGACAGAAAAAGCGGTTGCTAAAAGAGCAAAAGCTTTAGCTAAGAGAAAAGGTCGTAAAGAGGCAAAAGCGTAAGCTTGATGAGTCATCATGCGTTTTGATATTCTGTCATTATTTCCTGAATATTTTACTGGGCCATTTAATGAAAGTATATTGAAGCAAGCGATTAAGAAGGGCCTTTTGGATGTGCGCCTGATAGATATTCGCGACTTTGCGGAAAATAAATGGCGCAAAGTTGATGACCGTCCGTATGGAGGTGGTCCTGGAATGGTGCTAATGGCAGAACCTGTTGCGAAAGCGATAAGGGCCTCCAGAAGTACTAACAGCTATGTAGTTTATCTTTCGCCACAAGGTCAACCACTGACAGCAAAGAAGTGTCGAGAACTTGCAAGTAAAGAACACCTTATCTTGCTTTGTGGCCATTATGAAGGAGTGGATGAAAGAGTTATCCAGCGTGATGTGGACGAAGAGATTAGCATTGGTGATTATGTGTTGACAAATGGTTGTCTGCCCGCAATTGTCCTTGTTGATGCCGTAGCGCGATTTGTTCCCTTGGTATTAGGGAGTCAGGATGCAGCTGACCAAGATTCCTTTGAGGATGGAATTTTAGATTGTCCGCATTACACAAGACCTGAAATTTTTGAGGGAAATAGAGTCCCCGAAATATTATTAAATGGTGATCACAAAAAAATCGCTGAATGGCGCAGGAAAATGGCATTAGAGAAGACAAAGCGCGTTCGGCCCGATCTATTAAGATGTGTTAAGGAGATAAAATGAGTAAGCATCATACGATTCAAAAGTTAGAGCAGAAGCAGCTCAAAAAAAACGTGGAAGATTTTCGCGTTGGAGATACCATTCGTGTGCACACACGTATTGTTGAGGGAGAGAAGGAAAGAACACAGATTTTCTCCGGAACTGTGATTGCGCGTAAAGGTACCGGTCTTTCTGAGACTTTCTCGGTGCACCGAGTCGCGTATGGCCAAGGGGTCATTAAAGTATTCCCACTACATAGCCCAAGAATCTCTAAAATTGAGGTTGTGAAAGAGGGTAAGGTAAGGAGAAGCAAGCTTAACTACCTCAGAGGAACATCCGGTAAGGCTGCAAAAGTTAAAGGCCGTGTTGTTGCAAGAAAGCAAACACAGTCTGCGGGAACAATTCAGCCTGTCGAGCAAGTGGAAGAAGCACAAGTAAGTTCTGAAGCGTAAGCCGACCTTATGGTGCGTGTTACTAAGCGATTACGTAGCCTAGTAAAATACGAAGATGAGGCAAGGCAGCAAGGATTTAAGCTCATTGCTGGTATTGACGAAGCTGGTCGAGGCCCTCTTGCAGGGCCAGTAACTGCTGGTGCATGCATCATACCAGAAGGCAAATATTTTAAAGGCATCAATGATAGTAAGCTTTTAAATGCTTTGCAAAGAGAAGAGCTATTTAAAAAAATTACTGAAGATTCTGATGTGATTTTCGGCGTTGGCATCGTTGATCATCGAACGATTGACGAAATCAATATCTATCAGGCTACCGTTAAAGCCATGCTGCAAGCAATCGAAAACCTTCGATTAAAGCCTGACTTCTTGCTAGTGGATGGTTTGAAACTACACCATCACGAAATTCCTTCTATAAAAATCATTAAGGGAGATCAGCTTTCTCAATCCATTATGGCGGCAGCGATTATTGCAAAAGTAACGCGAGATCGCATGATGGAGGAGTACGATAAGGAGTGGCCCGTCTATGGATTTAAACACCATAAAGGCTATAGCACTAAAAAGCATTTTGATGCTCTCAATCAATATGGGCCGTCGCCCATCCATCGCAATTTCAAGCCTATTAAACTTCTAAAAGGAGCTGCAGAAGAGGAAAGCCAACTTCTGCTGTTCTAGATTATTCAAGATTTCTAATAAACATTCGTAATTGGGCTACATTTACAGTTTTTAAATAGTCTTTAAAAGCGGTCTTTGAGAAGATCCCTTTATCTTGTAAATCACGGATGTGAAAAAGGTTTAAGTGCTCCAGGATTTTTTGTAAGTTATCTGCATTATTGCGTTTAACCCCATACAACTCTATTTCTGGAGTATCTCCTTCCCTTCTAAGGAGTTCGGGTAAGTCGTTGTTTATCATTGCCAGGAGATCAGACGGGTAGGGAATATTTAAACGAGCATAGAAATCTGTTTCAGTAAAAGCGGCTTCTGGATCATATTCAAGATAGTTAGCAAATTCAGATTGCACTCTTCTTTCTACCTGTTTTTTTAACTCTTGCAGCTGACTTTCAAAGCGCGAGGCATTCAGCAGTGGAACAATGATACTTAAGATGGCTTCTAGGTCATCGAATTCATCCTCTTGATCGCTTTCATCTAATCGTTTGGCATGATCAATGAGTTTAGGGATTACTTGATCCATCACCTTGAATAACTTTTCCTTATGAGCCACATTGTTCTTGCCTAGTGATTCCAAGACTTGCTTAATATTAGAAAGTGCTGCTTTCTCTTCTTGAGTAAACTTTTCCAAATTGTCGAGAATCTTCTCTATATTTCCGTATTGACGTAAATCTTCTCGTATAGCCTGAGGTCTACCAAAGAAAATGCGCTTAAAAATTCTGATAATGAAGTTGTCTTTTTGATACTTTGCAAGATTTTCGTCAGCATTATTGATAACTTTAGAATAATTGTTAAGCGCTAGATCCCTTTGTTCGGAGGTTAAGGGAACCGATGCCATTTTACTTTGTATTTGAGCTAAGATTAGATTGGGGTTATAGCAGGAACGGCAAAAAATGCGGCGACAGATATTATTAATTCTATCGTCTTTTGATTCTTGGTACAGCTCACCATTTTTGTAATATAGCGTTGATGTGACCGAAGCAATAATAGGGTTAAATTGCATGTCTTCCCTTGGGTGAAAAATTATTTTTTTATATCTCTTAAGTGTTCCTGCTTTAAACTATACCGTAAGGCCATGTCTTTGAGACGGCTTTGTTTTTCCTCTGCCAGCCTTTCCTGGTATTCTTTGTTACGCTTTTTCTGGTTGGCAATTTCGTCTTTCTCGCGCTCTCTTTGATAGGGAGAGAAATCGGATAAAACGCTTTTTCGTAAAATTAATTCTTCAGGATTGGTATTTTTTAAAAGCGGTCTGCCGTAAAAGTGACGTAGGGGCAGCAATCTTTTTGGTAAAGAAAGTTGAGGCTTTCCGTTTCCTTCAGCAATAGGTATGTCGTTAACTTCTGGATTAATCACACTGGCAGCTAATTGTAGATTTAACTGTAGCTCATCAGTGATTTCACAAAATTCTACCTCAACATTGACCGGTGATAGGATATTAAGAGAGTTTTTAAATTGGGCTATTTTTGGTGAGGGGGTAAGCGAACTCTCATCTATTTTTTTTACAAAATTCTTATTAAGATAGACCCGATTTTCGGTAGTTGAGTATAAAGCGAGCAATCCTTCAGTGATTAAAGATGTTAGTTGGCGTTGGATCAAAAAATCTTGGTCGTTTAAACGTGTGAAAGCAAACGCGTTGTCTGTTTGTTCAATTTTGTAAAATTGATAGTTCTCTAGGTGAAAGTTAGTTAGTGTATTGTTAATGCTCATGAATGATTTGTATATAAAAAATTTAAATAATATTTTAATACAGAATAGCTTTTTTAAACAACAAATTTTGAGATATTCAGCTTTTAAATTAAGGTCTTGTTAGTTAAAATCTTCTTTCCTCATTAAGCGAAGAGAATATTCAAATGATTCGAAGCATGACAGCCTATGGTAAGGGAATTGTAGAGAGTAACTGTGGTAGGTTTGCTGTCGAAATACAGTCGATTAATCGAAAGCACTTTGATCTAAATATTAATCTGCCTAAGGAGTTGTCCGGATTTGATCCGGAGATACGAGAATGGCTAAAAGGAGTCGTGGGTAGAGGGCAGGTGAGCTTACGTGTGACATTTTCTTCGCAGTCGAATACTCTATCTAAGCTTGCCCTTAATTGGGGAGTTGTTGAGCAGCTTCAAAGTGCTGTTCATCAGCTAAATGCTTTTCTTGAACTCGAAGAGGACCGAAAAGCTCTTTTGCAGTTTCTTCTAGAGCAGCCCTCAATATTTTCTCAAGAGCCTATGCAGGGGGATGATGGTATCAGGGAACCTCTCAAGGAAGCTATTCTTACAGCTGTTTCCCATTTTCTTAGAATGAAAGAAGAAGAGGGAAAGGCGATTGTTGCCGATTTTGAAAGTCGTTTAACTTTGATGTCTTCCCTTCTTTCGCAGATTCAATTAATCGCTGAATGCTCGCCAAGCAAATACCGGGAAAAATTATTAAAACGATTAGAAGAAGTCAGTGGTCAAATAGAAATTACTGATCAAAGGATGTTGGCTGAGGTCGCCCTTTTTGCGGAGAGGGTTGATATTTCGGAGGAAATAACTCGGTTTTATTCTCATTTGTCTCAGTTTAGGTCCATGATGGTATCAAAAGAGCAGGTCGGTAAAAATTTAGAATTTTTATTGCAAGAGCTTTTTAGGGAGATAAATACGATGAATGCAAAATTATCCGATTTAAAAGGGATTCAGCTCTGCTTACAAATTAAAGGCGAGCTGGAAAAAATTCGCGAGCAGGTTCAGAACGTTGAGTAAAATGGCATTATTAGGAACCTTGGCAAAGGGATTAATTTTTATTATCAGTGCACCTGCGGGAACTGGGAAAACAACTCTTGTGAACATGTTAACAGAAGAGTTTTCGCAGATTAAACAGAGCTTGTCATTTACTACCCGAGAAAAGCGAGAAAATGAAGAAGATGGTGTGCACTACCACTTCATCAGCCAGGAGATTTTTAAGAATAAAATCACTAAAGACGACTTTTTAGAGTATGCCAAGGTGCATGGTCACTATTACGGCACTTCTAAAAGCTGGGTGGAAAGTGAGACCGCTAAAGGCCATCATGTCATTCTAGTGATCGATACGCAAGGAGCCTTGCAGTTGATGAATAAGTTGAACGCTATTTTTATTTTTATTAAGCCACCTTCAGTGGAAATTTTGCGTGCTCGGTTATTGCGCAGACAAACAGATAGTATCGAAGAAATTGAAAGGCGTATAAACTGGGCAAAGACAGAGTTAAAGGCAATTCCTCGTTACGATTATTTAATCGTTAATGAAAAGCTGCAGCTTGCCTACCAGGTGTTAAAAAGTATTATTATAGCTGAAAGCCATAAGGTAAAGCGATTAAACAGCACTTTATAGTTAGAAAAGGATTAGGAAAGTTAACAGACATAATTAAAGGAAATTTATGGAAACTAAAGATAATTTAACCAATGAAACCCTTGGTAATAAGTTCAAAAGTCAGTTTGACCTTGTTAATTATGCCATTAAGTATGTTGACCATTATGTTAAAAGCGGCCGTTCGCCTAGAATACCAAAATTCGAAATCCAGAATCCTGCGGCTTTAATTCTAGAAGAGATTCGGCAGGGTAAAGATCAATTAGAAGACGTTTTTGAAGATAGTAAAATCATTGCCTTTGAGGACAAAAAAGAATCTTTTGAAGGTTTACCTCAGAGGAGAAAAAATCGACGTTTGTCATAAAGCCCTTAAATGAGCACAGACCCAAATTTTATCTTTTTTGTTATTTTACTTTTAGTTGTTCTCGTTTTGCTTATGATGTATTTTGCCTATACTCTTAAGCAGAATAGAGACGATGCTTGCCCAAGCCCTTATTCAGGGCTGCCCCTAAGAAAAGCAAGGGATCTCACGTTTGCTTTAAAAAATGACATTCTTCGCTATCTTTATCAATTGCATGATTACGATAACCGTATGTTTGATATTGATAAAGCTGCGCTTTGTCGGGAGACCGGTCGTCTTTTTCCTAATGCCCTAACTTGGAATGATAAAATTAAAGTGGACTGGTCGTTTATTAAAAAAAGGTATCCGGGCAATTTTATTTCTTGGGGGAGTCTGAGCGAGGATGCAAAAAAAGAAATTAGACAAGCTCATAATAGTCTAGATGGTTTTCAAACAGAATATTCATCGCCTCAACCAGCTCCAAGAATGGTTGATTTTGAGACCGCTTTAAAAAAGCCTGGGCCTCTTTACGTGGATCTGGAAACAAAAATTCTTCTTGGCTGGAAGGTCGTGCCAAATACTGAATTTGAAGTTCTCATTGTTCAGAAACCTCGTAAAATTACTTTAATCAATGCGGAACAAAAATAATCTATGCCTCAAAAAATTTTGATTACAGCTGCTTTGCCTTATGCTAATGGCTCCCTGCACTTCGGTCACATTGCAGGAGCTTATTTACCTGCCGATTGCTACGCTCGATTTGAACGTTTACTAAAAAATGATGTGTTATTTATTTCCGGTTCAGACGAATACGGTATTGCTATTACCTTATCCGCTGAATTAGCTAAACGTACACCACAGGAGCATGTGGCTCATTTTCATGAAATCAATAAACACTTCTTCAAGAAGCTAAATATCTCATTTGATCATTTTTCAAGAACGAGCTGGCCCGGGCATATGCTGCCAGTCCAACAGTTTTTTTTAGATTTATACGAGAATGGTTTTATTGAAGAGAGAGTGACTGACCAGCTCTATTCAGAGCAAGACCAAAAGTTTTTAGCCGATCGCTATGTGGTGGGAACCTGCCCTAAATGCGGTTTTAAAGAGGCTCGTGGGGATGAGTGTCCAAGTTGTGGAGCTTCCTATGAAGCCATCGATTTGATCGATCCTCGCTCTAAAATTTCGAATTTCCCTTTAATTAAGAAACCAACGAAGCACTGGTTCTTACTTTTAGAGAAGTTTAAAGGCCGATTAGAGGAGTGGCTAAAAAACAAAAATTGGAAACCAAATGTGATTAATTTTGTTAAAGGTTATATCAAAGAGTTAAGATCTCGAGCGATCACTCGTGATATGAACTGGGGGGTTCCTCTTCCCTTACCTGAAACAGAAGGAAAGGTGTTGTATGTTTGGTTTGATGCTCCCATTGGGTACATCTCTGCAAGTATGGAGTGGGCAAAGGGTCGGGGTTTTCCGGATCTTTGGAAAAATTATTGGTGCGATCCTGAAACAAAGCTCGTTCATTTTGTAGGTAAAGATAATATTCCCTTCCATTCAGTGATTTTTCCTGCCATGACAATGGGACAAAATCAACCTTACAAACTTGTTGATGAGCTGCCTGCTAATGAGTTCTATAACCTTGAAGGTCGTCAGTTTAGTAAATCTGACGGATGGTATATCGACCTTGAAAGTTTCTTTAACCATTATACAACAGATCAAATTCGCTATACTATCGCAGCTAATGCTCCTGAGACTTCGGATTCTGAGTTTACTTGGCTTGACTTTCAGAAGCGCTGTAATAGCGAGCTTCTAGGTAAATGGGGTAATTTAATCAATCGCGTCGTAGTTTTTGCCCATCACCATTCGAAGGGGTTAATTCCGCCATTAGACCAATTACAGAGTCAAGATTTTGAGTTTTTAGAATCGGTAAGAAGAATTGCTCAGCAAGTAAAAGAAGAGTATAGCCATTTCAGGATACGAAGAGCGAGTCAGCTAATGATGGAAATGGCTCAAATCGGAAATGCTTACTTTGATGGCAAGCGTCCTTGGGAGGATGCTAAAAAAGGCAATCTAGAGCGCTTGCAAGCAACACTTGCGTGCTGTTTTGAATGTTTAAAGGCCTTAGCCGTTATTTCGTATCCCATTCTACCCGACTCTGCTTTGAAATTGTTTCATCTCATTGGATTTACAGGGCAATTAGAAGATCAAGGATGGGATCAATTGATAACAGAGACGATTCCAGCCTATCAGGCCTTGGGTGAACCGGTTTTGTTTTTTAAGAAAATAGAAGATGAGCAGATTGAGCAAGAAATCAAAAAGCTCCATCTTTTACATCAAAAGGGTAAGCAAAAAGAAGAAGTTCAAAAAGAGCTAATTTCTTATGAGGATTTTCAAAAGGTTGATTTAAGGGTAGGTAAAATTTTAGAAGCAGAGGCTGTGCCCAAAAGCAAGAAATTATTTAAGCTACAGGTTGATATCGGTTCAGAGGTCCGTCAAATTGTTGCAGGTATTCGCGAGCACTATTCTTCTGAGCAATTAATAGGAAAAAAAGTAATCGTTGTAGCTAACTTAAAACCTGCGAAATTAATGGGTATTGAGAGCCAGGGCATGCTATTAGCAGGTAAAGATGACCATTTCTTAGAGCTTGTTACTATTAGTGAAGTAGCTAGTGGAGGAGTCGTTTCTTAAGAAGAAGCGCACTCAAGCGGTGCGCTTTTTTTGTTGCTAAGCAGCAGGTGCTGCGTCTTCTTCAGTCACTGAGGGGTGCTGGCTAGTAGCAAAATTGTCAGTGTCTAAATCGGGAGTCAATGTCTTGGTGGGTCTTTGTTTATGATGGCTATTAAGCCTCCTTTGAAGCATTCTTTTGACCGGTTCTTCGTTAGAGAGCTGAGGCAATTCAACTTTAACTTCTTTGCCCTTGATTCTTTTAAAGAAAAGCATTCCCAGGCCAACGCTGGCAACGACTAGACCTAAGGTTGGTAACAGAATGGGCATTACGGCTCCTCCAACGGGTGAACCAAACAACCCTATGAAGAAAAGAACGGTGCTTCCTGTGACCATAACGATAACCGCTCCGTTTAAAAAAACACTCATCGACTCTTTAAATTGCTGAAAACGGACATTTGATTTTCTAAACTTCCACTTTTCCAATTTACTGTTTCTCATCGTTTCAATCGCCTCTAAATCCTTTTTTAGAGCATCTGTGACGACGGTACCGATCTTATTGAGAGGATCAGTCTTGTTGAGAGTATTACCGATGCATGCCCAAACAACCTTCTTTTGAGAAACTTTGTTTAAAGAGTCTGTTTTTGTTTTTAGGCTTGCTGCCAGCTGTTTATCAATCTTTAACCACTTCTTGAGCTTGCGGTCTTCTTTACGCTGTACGACATGTCTTAAGAGGTTGGAAGACTTTGTAAAACAGCGTCTGACCTTGTTTTGCTGCTCAAGTTTATCTTTTCTTGTCTGAAGAGCGGCTTCTCTGATGTTATTCCATTTATGAGCTTTTTTATGCGCAGCTTCTTTCTCAGCCTCTAGTTGTTGAACCTCTTTTTCCAATACTTTTTCTGTTGCTTCATAGCTGTAAACGCGTTTCTTACATTTATCTTCAGTAAGACCTTCAGTCCAGAAGTTTTTTTTCTGGTTGATTTTGTTGACCTTTTTAGACAGGTTGACTAGGTTCTTAAGGGCAATCGATATATCAAGAGCTGCTTTTAATGCTTCTAACCAACCAATTACAACTCCTACAGGAACGATAGAAGCTGCGCCGATCACAGGAATTTTTCCAAAAGCGGCTGTGATCTTACCAAGACTAATCCAGCGGAAAGTATCTATCAGCTTAGCAATGCTCAGGGTGCAAATGGTGACGCCTAATATAGATCGAGCAAGGTTAACAACCTTTTTAGCTGTTAAAACATCATGCGCGCCCTTAAAAATACCCATGACTTTAAAAAGTTCTGAAAAGCTTTTGAAGAAAGTAGCTGGGATGCTCACAAAAGGGGCTAAAGTCTCAAATATAGCTAGAAATTCAAAGAAGCGTCTTGCAAATTTCGCTACAGCATTGGCCGTACCTCCGTCACCAATTTCTTTAGCTATAAACCCTAACCCATTCTTAACGCATTTATAGCCTACTTTAAGGGGGTTTTTAGGGGTAAAAGATGGTAAAGGTTTTGTGAGATGAATAGATGACATAAAGCCTCTTGTAAGAAGATTAAAGTCTATTTTAACAAAAAGTGATTAAAAAGTAAACAATTACAAATTAGGTTTAATTTATGTCAAATATATTTACAAGAGAATGATCGCTCTCCGGGGGCCTGTTTGATCCACTTTGTGCTGTCTTGAGAGATTTTAAAAAAATGGTTTAGTGGAGAGGTAGAAAAGATTCTCCGTTTTTGAAGAATCTTTTAAAGGGAAATTTAAATTGATTGGCCTTGTAGCCGAAGGTCTTTAATGACTTGCGATAAACCAACTTTATCAATGGTACGCATTGCTTGAGTAGAAATACGTAAAGTGACGAAACGATTCTCCTCCGCAAACCAAAAACGTTTTTTCACTAGATTTGGTTCAAAACGACGTTTTGTCTTACCGGTGACTTTTAGACCGATTCCTTTTTTCTTTTTGGCAATACCTCGGATGGCATATTTGTAGCCCCGAGTCGTTTTTTTGCCTGTAACTTGACAGCATTTGGACATAAGATACTCCAGAAAATTCAGCTTAAAGGAATAAAAATAACAGAGTAAGAAGATAAAATTCAAGAGAAAGATGTTTTTATTCTATTTTAAAGGCAGCCAGTTTTCTTTGATATTAAAACGCTTATTGATGTGCTTAATTCTTTCTTCTTCAATGATTTGGTCGTCAGAAATTTGAGGGATAACTTCTGCGATTTCTTTTCGGTAAACTTCAATTTTTTCCTTAATCTCTTTGATTTTTTTCCACTCCTCCGGAGTTAGACTGCCCTGAGAAAGCATTAATTTTTTTAGTTCTTTCTTTAAAGGGCTGAGCTTTTGAAAAGATTCTTGATTTAGCTTGCTCAATTTTTTTAGATTTCTACTCAATGCTTGAATTAGGACATTTTTTTGTTCAACGGTGAGAGCTTGGTCCTCTTTTTCAGAGGCAGTGGCATCTGCAAGATCCAGGAGATGATTAATAATCATCTGCTGGAGTCCCTCATCGATTGCTTTTTCTACTTTAGTAAAATTTGTTTTTGACATAAGTTCCAATTATCTCCTTTATGAGGGTAGACTTGGTGCCTTTGAAGTCAGAAAATAAGACGAACTTTTTCTATTGTCATTGTATCATAATATTAGAAACGGAGCAATTAGGCCGATATGGAAGAAATTTTTGCTGACATCGTCGTCATAGGGTCCGGTCCAGCAGGGCAGAAAGCTGCGATCCAAGCTGCGAAGGTCGGGAAGAAGGTGATTGTTCTTGAGAAAGACCTAGAACCAGGGGGGAATTGTCTTTACAATGGTACAATTCCCTCAAAGACAATCCGAGAAGCGATTATCGATTTTACTCGCTTTTACGAGCGCGATTTTTTTAATGTCAGGCAGATGGATATTGAGAATATTTCGATTAGTCATCTAGCAAACCGATTGTATAAGGTCATAGAAGACGAAAGAAACCTTGTGTATCGACAGCTAAAAAAGAATGGTATTAGGCTGATTACAGGTAATGCTCGTTTTGAAAATCCCCATATGGTCATCGTGATAGATAGAGATTACCGTCTAAGTCACCAGATTCGGGCTGACGCCTTTATTATTGCCACTGGATCGAAGCCAAGAAACCCTATCAATGTTCCTTTTGACAATGATGTCATCCTAGACTCAACTCGATTACTGGGCATAGATAAAATTCCTAAAAATATGCTCGTTCTTGGAGGTGGCATTATTGGTTCTGAATATGCCAGTTTTTTTGCAACCTTAGGAACTGAGGTAACGATTATAGATCGAAAAGATCATATTCTGCCTCTATTAGATCCGGAGATTGCTATTGTCTTACAAACGGCGTTAACAGAGCTTGGTTTGCGGTTTAAGGGCAACAAAGAACCGGCTGAAATCAAAAGAATCGGGGATCGAGCGAGAGTGACTTTTAAAGATGGGAGCCATATGGAGGCTGATGCTCTCTTGTATGCTTTAGGAAGATCTTCAGCTGTTGATTCACTTCATATTGAAAATGCTGGCCTTGCTCTTAATGAAAAGGGGTATATCCCTGTTAATCCCTTATTTCAAACGATTGTTTCTCATATTTATGCTGTCGGAGATGTAATCGGTGGCCCTTCTCTTGCTTCAACTAGCATGGAACAGGGGCGTCTTGCAGCAAGGCATGCTTGCGGCTATGAAACACACTACTTTCCTTCTCTGTATCCTATCGGTATTTACACAATACCGGAGATTTCCAGCTGTGGATATACGGAAGAAGATTTAAAGCGTTTGGGGTTTCATTATGAAATAGGAAGAGCCTACTACTACGAAATAGCCAGAAGTCATATCACAGGTAGTAACATAGGCATGTTTAAAATTTTATTTCATGCTGAAACACTGGATATTCTTGGCGTGCATATTATTGGTCGTTCAGCGACGGAGGTCATTCATATAGGGCAGATTGCTATTTCCTTTAATGCTAAACTCGATTACTTTATCGACCAAATTTTTAACTATCCTACCTATGCAGAAGGGTATCGTATCGCAGCGCTGAATGGCATTAATAAAATTAAGCGGATTAAGTGATCATGCTTTCAATATTATACATTAGCATGGGGGCGGCAATGGGTGCTGTTCTGAGGTGGAGGATAGGCGTTTACCTCAATCCCATGTTTTCAACAATACCTCTTGGCACCCTGGCTGCCAATCTCTTAGGCTGTTTCCTAATGGGTGCGGTTGTTTTTTTTACGACAGAACATTCTTTTTTCTCGTATCAAATTCGATTAGCTCTAACAACGGGGTTTCTAGGTAGCTTAACTACCTTTTCTACTTTCTCAGCCGAAGCGCTCCTCCTTGTATCAAAAGGGGAGATGCTCTGGTTTTGGTTTTTGATTGGAGTGCATGTCTTCGGTTCTATTTTAATGGTTTTTTCTGGTTATTTAATGGCTAAGGTATTTTTCCGGTTAATTGGGGGTTAGATGAAAGGGATACAGTTAAAGTTTTATGTACATGAACACTCACAGCATCAAGGTTTTTTGCTTTATGAATGGTTAATCGAGAAAGCAAAAGGGATGGGGGTTCAGGGGGGATCTGTTTTTAGAGCCATTGAAGGATTTGGAAGAGATGGCATTGTTTATGAGGAGCGCTTTTTTGAATTAGCCTCCAATGTACCTGTCGAGATTGTCTTTATTAGCGATGAGGCAAAAAGTGAGCAGCTGATGGAATTTTTAAAAAAAGAAGGACTCAAGCTATTTTATGTAAAAATACCTGTTGAATACGGCTTTTTAAATTAGAGCTCCTATTTGGTATGACGATGTAGAAAACTCGAGCCATCAAAAAATGTCGATGAGCTTATGTTGCTTTGTTGCACGCACATCTTACATATCAGATTGGGGCTTAAGCTTTAGAGGCCCTTGAGGCTTTTAAAGATCTCCTGTCTTTCAAAGAATTCTCTTTCATGAGTCTGTAGACCCGCTTTTCATTGATAACAAGCTCTTAGTGATAGCGAAGTCTAACCCAGAACATCTATAGCTCCAAAAGGAGTGTTCGCCAACTTTATCTATTAAGGGGAGAATTCCAAGTCTGCCCGGTCTGTCAAAAAATCTGTGTAAATATACTTGAAAGTTAAATTTTATCTTCCTTTTCAAGAGAAATGAAGCCGCAACGAAGCGGAAGCGAAGTGGGGGGCAGCTAAATTTTACACATATGAAGATAGGTCTAATGTCACTTCCAAATAATTTTGATCTTCAAGCAGAGCTTGCAAAATGTGACCTTGCCCCGTAATTACATCCATAGCCAAATAGAAATTCAAGCAATTAATTTCTTATTATTTTCTTGTAAATTTCTAGCAAATTATTCGGGGCTTAGTCCTTTCAAACTGGTATGGGGACGATACCCGTTATAATCTTCACGCCATTTTTCAATAATGCTACGAGCATTTCTAATGCTTAAAAACCAATTTTCGTTTAAGCATTCATCTCGACGTTTCCCATTGAA
>JBPQHD010000026.1:0-4934 GCA_051384485.1 Parachlamydiaceae bacterium | reverse complement strand
CAAAACGCCACGGACAAAAAGATGCAACTATCCCCTCACCAAAAGCACTGTAGCTATAGGAAGCTGCTAAACGTCCAGAATCATTAATAAGCGCTATGACATTGCCAAAGAAGTCATGCACAGGAGCATACACCTGACCACGAATCTCCAAGGCAACGGCTGTCCCTATATCGGGCTGTTTAGGTGGTAAAACACGCAGCTCAACAAATTGTCCATCAACCATGGATCCAATTTCTCGATTGCCATCATAAATATAGATGGTGGAATTTTTAGCCAAGCGACGATGAAAAGCATCATAGGTATACTTAGCCGAAGGTGTCTGCACTAACCGGCTATTTAAATATAGCCAACAATTATGCTCTCATATTGTACGGAAGGCATGGGCCTCCCTCTACTATCTTTAGTCGTACTACCATTTATTAGCTCTCAACCCAATTAAGGAAGGCTGTTAGAATTTCGTCTAAATTTTTCGGCCCTCCACAACAGTAGAACTTTTCATCTTTAACCCAACGTCTTAACCAATCGTCCTCATCCTCTCTATCTATCGATATTTCTTCAAAATGTTTATCTTTTAGCTTAGTTTCGGACAAACGGACCTCCAAGTTCCAACCTGGGTTATCGAGAGTATCGAGTGTGATTTCATAATGTTCATCTTGCGCCTTATACCACTCTTGAAATCTATCTAAAGATGTACTTATGTTCTTCGAAGCCATCGTACTACCTATCCATTCTAGAAAAACATCAAAAATTTCTTTTAGATTGCCCGGTCCACCGAACCCTAAAAAACGTCTCTTTTTAACCTCACAATGAATCCAATCATCATCAGCACGTTTAATCATTAACTTTGAAAAAGGCTCATCTTCCCATTCTGTCTCAGCAACAGCTATTAACACCCTCCATCCAGGATTCTCAAGAGTCTTAAGATTAACCCCAAAGGCATGTTCCCAATCGCCATCACACTGGGATCCGTACCAGTCTTGTATTTCGTCTAGAGTTGTATTCATCTTGGCACTTTTTATCCTTATTTAGTTCTAGAAGAGAGGTTTTCCTCCCTGCATATTAACTAGATTTAGCTCTCAACCCAATTAAGGAAGGCTGTTAGAATTTCGTCTAAACTTTTTCTCTCCATAACCTCAAGCTTGTAAATTTAAATTTAATCTTGTCATCCATTTTTGGGTCGTATGATTACTAGAGGTTATTGCCCCTTTTCTTAGTCCAGTTGTTTATTCATTAGTCTCTTAAGGATCTTGAGGCTACTCTGGAAAAGATAAGTTTTCGAGATTATCGGTTGTGATGCTCTCTACATCTACATTCATATCCTGTACAAGTTTATCGATAATAGCTTGATAGGGTGTATAGACATAAATATAAGTATCATCCACTGCTCGAATGGTGGTATCTGTTTCAGCAACTAGTGGTGGATAGAGTATGTCTTCTTCTCCTCTCCATTGAGAGGGTGGCTCTTCGAATAAAAAGAAATCCCCCCAGTCAAATTGAATAACTTGGTCAAGGATTTTTAAAATGTCATTCAAATATATCGGTGTATGTTGTTGTTTTTGCATTCTTGTAATTAAGTCATCTTTAGTCAATCCTACAATGTCATCCATAATTACAAATTTAAATTTCACTACCTCTGTGACCTTCCGCATTATTTTTAAAACAGCTCCCCCGGTAGATCCTCCTTTGGGTTTTAAAATTAAAAGGTGCCATTTTAGATCTGTTGTCATCGCTTTCTCCTTAGCTTTCAACCCAGCTAAGAAAAGCCGTTAGAATCTCGTCTAAATTTTTCGGCCCTCCATAACCTGCGAAAGAGTTATTTTTGATGTAACATCTCACCCAATCGTCCTCATCCTCTCTATCTATTGATATTTCTTCAAAATGTTTATCTTTTAGCTTAGTTTCGGATAAACGAACCTCCAGGTTCCAACCAGGATTATCTAGTGTATCAAGGGTAATTTCATAATGTTCTTGTTGCGATTTGTACCACTCCTGAAATCTATCTAGAGATGTAACTATATTTTGATCCTTAGCCCATGTAGGGCTTTCAATCCACCTTAAAAAAATCTCAAAGATTTCTTTTAAATTTCCTGGTCCACAGAATCCAATAAAATACTCATATTTAACCTTGCAATGAACCCAATCATCATCAGTTCGTTTAATGACTAGCTCAGAAAAGGGCTTATCTTCCCATTCCGTTTCAGCTATGGCTATTGACACCTCCCATCCAGGATTCTCAAGAGTCTTAAGATTAACCCCAAAAGCATGTTCCCAATCACCATCACACTGGGATTCATACCATTCTTGTATTTCTTCTAAAGTGGTGTTCATGTTAACCTTCATAACTCCTTTTGCTGCTAATAGGGATAAGATAGATTTTCTAAAACATCTGTTTCTATACTTTCAACGGTATAATCGGGGTAATTATCACCCTTGATTAGATTTATCACTGATAAAGAAGATGTATATATGTATATATAACCTCGATCAACTACTCTAATAGTGGTATTAGTTAACTTAATTAAGGGAGGATAATCAGCTCCTTGTTCCACTCCGGGCCAATTATAAGGATGTTTTTCAAAGAGAAAGAAATCCCCCCATTCCAATTGTCTAATATTAGGAAGGGTTTTTATTATTTTTTCTATTGGTAAAATCTCATTTTCTAACTTTCTTAAATGAGAGATGACTGGCCCCCTTCCTAATCTAGGAGCACCGTAAATATCATTAAGAATGACGTATTCATAAGCCTCTAGCTGCATTAACAACTTGAAAACATGTAGAACTATGTCGCCTGAAAGTTCATCAAGAATTTCTAATACCAATAAATGCCATTTTTCATACGTATTCATAAAAATTATTCCTTATGTTGAAGTTGCCATGGAAAGGGATGGTGTCCTCCTCTTTCGGTCCCACCTTGGCTAGTAGCAGGATGAAAGTGCGGGTTTGCGTGTTCCCTAGGTCTTCCATGATCAGTACAGTCAGTTACCCCTATTAACCTACCTTGTTCATCAAAAGTTGCTCCTTGTGTATATGTTTCACGCCTTCCTTTTTTCTTAGCAAGCCTTGTATGTGGAGACCCTTCAGCATCAGGATCAGGGATATAATCCCCACCTTCTTTTCTAGGTGGGCCTCCTTTTGGGAAAGGATGAGGTGCATCCTCATCTTTCTTTTTTTCTTTAGTGCCTGGTTTCGATTGGCTCTCTTTAACCTCCTCCTCTGTCTTTCCCCCGGTGAATTTCCCATCCGATTGGGATTCCATGTAGAGAGAGTCCAGATAGGCATCGTATTTTTTATTCACTTGGTAAACGCCATAAGCGCATACGGCTGTAAGCAATACATTACCTAAAGCTTCCAAAGTGATGAAGGTGGCTGCACTAACCGGCTATTTAAATATAGCCAACAATTATGCTCTCATAGATTGTATGGAAGGCATGGGGCTTCCCTCTTCTATCTTTAGTCGTACTACCATTTATTAGCTCTCAACCCAATTAAGAAAGACTGTTAGAATTTCGTCTAGATTTTTTGTTCCTCCATCACCTAAAAATTCTTGGCCTTCCACCCAGCAACAAACCCAATCATTTTCGCTTTTCTCAAAGGATAACTGGGTAAAGTTTATCTTCCAGTTCAGTCCCTGTAAGGTCAATTGTTACGCTCCATCCAGGATTGTCAAGGGTTTCTATTTTTACTCCGTAGGAATGCTCCCAATCACATTGCATTGTGACTCATACCGTTCTTGTATTTTATCTAACATCTAAATCTCTACTTTCTAAATCAAGATGCTGCCATACCTCGTAAATTATCATAGGGTCTCTCTCAACATCGCGCCCTATATCTTCAAGCACTTTATGTTGCGCTACATATTTCTTAGCGCAAGAGGGGGTGTCAAAAAGAAGGTTTTCATTTAGATACTCTCTATAGACAACTAATTCGTCCTGATCGCCTAGCAAGATCTCATTGAAGATTGAAGAATAGATGTTACTGCTCTCACAACAAAGGAACCCAACATCATAACCAACCTTAGTTGCTATTTTTTCTAAGGAAGTAGGGGCTTTCTCCTCAGAAAAAAGGTGGAGGAGCATTAAATTTGCACTAATCTTTTTAAATTCCAAACATTCTTTATAAAAATTTGGCAAATCTTCAAAATTTTCTTCGTTAGGAAAATAAGTTATTAAATTCCCCTCGAATCCTTTATATCTTTGCACTAATTGCTCTGCTGTCAAATCTGAAATCCGGTTATATTTAACTATACCCCTCCACCATTTATAAGCAGGGGTATACCTTTCTATTAGAATAATTTCTTCCATTAGCCCTCAATCATTAACAGGAATATGCTTTGATCCAATATGAATATGAGATTGGCCATCTTTAGCCTTCCAATGAGTCTTTCCTCGGTCATCCCTAGTATTTGGAAAGTTATATTCTGTACCCCAATTTAATAATGTCTCAGCATCTTCATTTCTAACTCCTTTTTCTTCCACTTCATTTGCAAGTTCATTCAAAGCCTGCTGATCTGGGGTATGCCTTTTTCCTTTAGGCTTCTGTTTAGAATTTTCAGCCCTGTCTTTTCCCTTCGTCTCCTCTGCCTTGCCAGTTAGGCCCCCTTCAGATTGGGACTCCGCCGCCATGTGGATCGCTTCAAGCTTGGCATCGTAGAGTTCATTTATTTTGCAAACGCCATAAGCGCATACGGCTGTAAGCGCTACATAGCCTAAGGTTTCCAAAGTGATGAAGGTGGCTACCGCCTCTCCTGATCCAAATGCAATGGCAAGCACCGGAATGGCAAAAGCAAACTTCCCTTCAGGGTCCGAGTAAAAGCACGGGTTATTATGCACATAAGCATAAAGGTTCGAACCATCTTCATAACCAATCGGATCAGGAGTCAGCCAACGACCAAGAGTAGGATCATAGTAGCGGCGACCAAAATAAGAAAGACCCGA
>JBPQHD010000025.1:0-142930 GCA_051384485.1 Parachlamydiaceae bacterium | reverse complement strand
GGATGGATTTCTTTTTACAATAGTGAATATCCTCACTCGAAACTCGGATATCAAAGCCCCGATAAATTTGAAGAGCATTTTAAACAACAAACAGCGGCTTGATTCCTAATTTTTCTCTTGCCTTAACGGGGAGCATTACATCGCAGCTACACAATGATTACCAATAATAGGGCAAATTTCTTCTATATCTGAAAAGTTAATCGTTGATCACTACTTCAGATCAGGTATTGGCTAGGACATTTTAAACCTAGTAGAAAACCTTGATGCGATTAAAACAGCAAAGTTTTCTAATTCGGCATGCTTGAGAGAAAAGCTTATGGTCTATATGTTGCTAACAACTCATTAAGCTGTGGGTCATTAATCTCTTCCGCCAGATCAAAGATGGTTGTGCCACCTTTTGTTCTACGGTGAATGTTGGCATCATTGTCTAAAAGAAACTCTAGCCTTTTAAAAGATTGCAGTTTTTCATCTTCCTTATAAAAATCATGTTTAAATCTTTTTACGGCATAAAAGAGAGGCGTCTGTCCATCGTGATCCTCTGCCTCTAAAATTGCTCCAGCTTCAAGCAATTTATCTAGTACTTCAATAGTGCCAAAATTAGCAGCGTAATGGAGAGGGGTTTGTCCCTTATGATTTTGATGATGGATATTAGCATTTCTTTCTAAAAGAAGTCGCAACTTTTCAAGAGATTGTAATTTCCTATCCTCATTAGAAAATCCCTTTTTAAACCTCTTTATGGCAAGAAAAAGAGGGGTTTGTCCACTGTTATCTTCTGCCTCTAAAATTACCCCGGTTTCAAGCAGTTTCTTTAATACTTCGGGGATGCCAATGTCTGCAGCCTGGTGGAGAGGCGTTTGTCCTGCTTGATTTTGATGATGGACATTAGCGCTTCTCTCTAAAAAAACGTTGAACTTTTCAGGTTCGCGCATTGTGTTGAATATGGGGGTGTTTCCGTAATCATCCTGTTCTTCTAAGTCAAGCCCAAGTTCGAGCACTTTCTTTAACGTTTCGAGAGAAACTTTTTGATCCATCGCCGCTTGGTGTAGGAGAGATTGCCCATATGCATTCCTACAGTTTATGTTGGCTCTGTTTGAGATTAATAGCTCAAAATCTTGATGATGGCGCAAAGCAAGAGATAACGGAGAGAAACCACTACAATCCGTACTATCTATATCCAAGCAATAACTAAGCAGATTCTGTAAAACTTTGTGCTTACCTACTGCAAAATGCAGCAGTGTCCGCCCGTTATCATCTTTCACATGAATGTCCGCCCCCTGCCTGACTAAAATCTGGAATTTGGCAGGATGATCGATTGCATCAAATATTGGAGTTCTACCATCGCTATCTTTTGTATTGATAAGGTCGGGTCTCTCTTTAATGATGACCAGCAGAAGGTCTTCTGACACATGTTCATCTTTGGCAGCAAGATGCAGAATAGATTCTCCCTCTTGATTCAAGGCGTTTGCTTTCATGGTTAAAAAAAGTTCTACTTTTTCCATAACATCAGGTACCTGAATTCTTTTGCGCGCTTGATATTGCATGGCATAAAACAAAGGTGTTATACCCATTTTATCTTCAGCTTCAAGAAGATCCTCCTCTTTAAAACCTAATGCAGTAAGCTTTTCCAATACCAGACTGAGATAAGAAACTCTTGAATGTCTCGCAGCCAAATGAATGAGTGTTTGGCCTGCTTGATTGCGGTGTAAGGGGTTAGCTCCTGCTTTAATCAGGCATTCAAAAGCCTGTCCATGATGGATGCTAAGAAGCAGCGGGGTATTCCCCATATTGTCCTCTGCTTCAATTAAGCTTTGCAACTTTTTTTGCTTCTTAAGTTCTTCTACAACTACATTAAATAAAGAAAGATCTGCCAATCGAACAAGATGATGCAAAATATTCTCTTTGTTCGAACCTTTGCGAATCCGATCTGCATCTCCAATGGAAGTGAGGAATCGTAAAACATTTGTTTGACCGGATCTAATCGCAAGCTGTACCGCGAGCACATACATTTTTTGCAACTCAACGTGAGACTCTCCATCATTGAGTTTGGGAACCGTGGAATTTAAATAGTGGATAGCTATGGCGTTGATGACCCTTGGGTAGCGCTTGTTAAAAGTCTCGCTAGCGAAGATGTTTAAAATGCCCTCCACAGACAAATTGCCTAAGTTGTCAATGCTTCCACGAATGTTCCTCGCATCTAGTCTATCTTTAATTAATGCCTTTATCTGTTCTAATCCCTCTTCTTGAGCTGATTTCACTGTTTGTTTAAAGTCCATTTCATCTTGGGTTTCTTTGACCAAGTGCTCGAGCTCTCGTTTTAACATCAAAAGTTCTCGCTGTACTGTGGATAAAGAATCGCTGTGCTGTAAAAGAAACCGCTGACCAAGCATTTTTTTTCCTATAACATGCATTGCCTTCATCGCAAGCGCATTCATCTGCCTATTCACCTGGGCAACTTCCCATAAATCGCGGAAATCGAGCAAGGTTAGGAAATGGAAGAGACAATTGTCATCTAGGGAGTAGAAAGCTTCAATCACCTGTTTTGCAAGTTCACTGGCTCGTTTACTCACCTGAGCAATTCTGCATAGATCTTGAGCATCAAGCAAGGTTAGTATACGGAGAGTGCATTCTTCATTTAGGGGTAAAAAAGATTCCTGTGTAGGATGCTCAGCTCGTTGTTTCTTAAGTCGCTGATGAGCAACTTTGGTGACTGCCTCTTTTTTATGTTCACGGGGCCTTTTTCTAGACGGTCCGTCAGGAAGTGTGCCGGCAGGTGATTGAAGAATTGAACTAATTGAAGAAGACATCATCTATTACTCCTTTGAATAGGGGGATAAGATTATAGTAGAACTTTCGTTTTAATAAAATTAATAATTTTTCAATTAAAAATTAATAAAATAAGTAATTTTAATTATTAGTGTTTATTAAGACTGATATGCGCATTAATAGGGTCAGCCACTCATCCATGCTTTTTCTAGGAAAATAAGTGACAACTGATGGATTCAACACCTGCCAGGTAACTCATGTTTGTCAGATCAAGCATTGGCTAGGATATGGAAATGATTATTTTAAAGTAATTAAGTCATTGCCTTTGTGCTTTAATCCAGTAATCAATAAGGTTTACTAATCGATTTAGTCATTGACTTTGCTAATTTTGCCACATGATAATGTCTTTGGCTATTTGTCCTAATTGATTAGTTCAGGAACAGGTTCTCCGCTTTCTAAATATATTCGCACGCTATCGCGTCTTTTATTTCTTCAGTGCCTTCATTTAAATCTTCGGCATCGGTGCAAGCTCTGGGTCATTCATGGACATAGAAGTCAAAGTAGTTAGGATGCATTCTCAATTGTATAAGTCTACGGAAGCTTTAAGTAGTAGTCTAAGTCTTTTTTATTCTTCATTTTTGTGTTTTTTATATTAACCTAAAGCCTCCTCTCATGACATAAAATTATCCAAAAAAATCTTTGTAAAATTAAATAAATAAACATACGATCTGGACATCGAAAAAATTAAAACCCTAATGTGGTAGTTATGAGACTTGTTTTAGCTGAAATCACGCAATCAAATTTTGAAGAACATTGTTTTTTGCCTTCGAAAAAAAGAGAGCAGGTTGACTTTCAACCTCATGAAGGAGAAAAATGGCATCTTCAAATCTTTAATTCAAATTCGATAAAAGACTGGGAATCAGCCAGTCTGAAGCTTAAAAAGCGCTTCACTCAAAAAGATAGTGAGCGTTACTCAAACAGAAAAAAACTTATTAGTGATAGCAGAGAAGCAATTGAAGAGCACTTAGATCGCAGAATTCAGCTATTCTTTCAACAAGCGATCCTTTGTTATAATACCCCATTTTTATTTGAAGCAGAGGGGGCTGAAGATCAAATTGGAATTGGTAGCACAATTAAAGGCCTAACGCATAAAACACAAGCTGCTCATTCCAGCACGTTCCCTTGCCTTTATGCTTATCCCAAAGATGTGCATGGAAAGGTCGATCGTAATAAAAGATTTGTCTTTTTGAAATATTCTCATTTTTATAATCAGCAAAACTCAACAGTAGAGCTTCCCATTGAAGTAAACCAAGCAGATACAGAACTAGATGGAAAAATAGGGCAAGAAAAACTCAGAAGTGCTGGCATTAAAATTATTAACGATACCGCACTAGGAAAAATTAACCCAACAAAAGCAACGAAACGGTTTTTAAAAGTCTTTGAAGCTAGATTGATAAAAATGAAAGATGAATTGAAAAAGAATGACTTGCGACGCGACGTGCTGAAAATATACCTGTCTCACCTTCGAGAAGTTAGGGAGAATATCAAAGAAAGTTCTGTTATTTTTGATCAAATTATGGGAGTTGCCTTACCTGATTCTGAAACCGTTCTTAGGGATGTTGTTTATAAAAAGAGGTTTGAACTTATCCAACAAGCGGAATTTATTGAATCTCAAATCGCTAAAAGAATTTTCCAAGCGCAAAAAACAATGCTTAAGCATCGAGTAAGAAGCTTAAAAAGTGTGGACTATCGCCTTAGATATGTTTTATTAGATAAAGCGGGCAACGATCAGGAACGGAAATTTTTGGAAAAACTATTTTGTACTTCTATAGAACAACTTAAAACTAACATCGAGAATAAAAAAGTAAAACTCAGAAGAGTAGAAAATACGATGGCTGGGTTTGCAAAAAAACACAAATTAGAAATACAAAACCTAACAAGAGATTTAAGAGCTTTTCGAAGGGAAATACAAAAATTGGAGTTAGAATTTCGCTCAAAATTATTTAGAGGAATCAGAGTAGACTTTAAAGACTGGTATCAAAAAGACTTTGTTGCTCGCTTTAAGAAGCTCTATCCCAATGAACCAATGAGCCAACCAATGGTTTCTCGTTTGGAACAGCCTGCGAGGCTTTCTTCTAAATTTATCTATGCAACACCAGAAAGTCAAAGAAGAAAGGAGATGGATATTGCAAAAGCTCAAAAAATTGCAGCTACATTTGGCATAGATGTAGGACTTTTTTTGCCAGGTTTAATCGCATCGGAATATTAACTTCGAAATGAAATAGTTAGAGAAAAATGAAAAGAATTTTAATGACTTCGCCCTTATTAGAGAAATAGGAAGAGCCAAATGTTATGAATGCCCATGCTTGGGGGTTCCAAAATTTTATGGTTAGCTTGTTGAACGTTTGTATAGCTGAGAGGTTTTGTTATTAGAAGTTCAGGAGAGATATAGAAAACTTTAATGCGATAAAACATCAAAGTTTTCTATTTTAGTATTCTTAGGAAGAGATTCGTGATTGATATTTCGCTAACAGTTCATCAAGGCGCTGATCTTTAATCTCTTTGGCTAGATCAAAGATCGTTTTGCCCTCTTTTGTGTGGTGATAAACGTTGGCTCCTCGATCTAGAAGAAGCTCCAAAGTTTGAAGAATTTCTAGATCTTCATTTTCCGACTCCCATTGATCTCTATCTCTAAGCTTTTTTACGGCATAAAAGATAGGGGTTTCTCCATTGTTATCCTCTGTTTCTAAATCAGCTCCAGCTTTAAGCAATTGATTTATATCCTCATTTGATATGTATCGATCTACGGCTAGATGGAGAGGGGTTTGTCCCTTATGATTTTGATGGTGGACGTTGGCACCCCTTTCTAGTAAAGGAGCTAACATTTCAGAGCTGCGGAGCACTGCTTCGAATAACGGGGTCTCCCCCTCGTTATCCTGTTCTTCTAAGTCAAGTCCAAGCTCGAACACCTTATTTTGTTTAAAAGTAGAAACTGATGTGGAAATCGCCACGTGTAGCAGTGATCGGCCCTCTAAATCCTTATGGAATTGATCGGCGCCTTTTGCGATGAGCAGGTCAAAAACTTCGATGAAATTCTCATGGCTATGCAGCAAGGAATGAAATAACGGTGTCCAGCCTATGTAATCTGGAAAATTAATGTCCAAGCCATTAGCAAGCAAATTTTCTACAAGGCTGTTGTCATAAAGAGCATAATATAGCAATGTATGCCCAGATTCATCCTGCACATGAATGTCAGCGCCCTGCTGGACTAAAATTTTGAGTTTTTCTGGATCGCGGATCGCATAAAATACCGGAGCTTGACCATGATCATCTTCTTCATGGAGAAGATCGGGGCTTTGTTGAATAATGAATCGAAAAAAATCGATTGATACACTTTGATGGCCGGTAGCCATATGTAAGATAGTCATGCCTTTATATCGAACATTTGCTTCCATGCTCAGAAGAAGCCTTAATTTTTCTTTAGCATCAGGCACCTGAAATTCTGTTATATAAAATAGGGGTGCCAGTCCATTATGATCTTTATCTTCAAGAAGGTCCTCTTTTTTAAAACCTAACGCGATAAGCTCTTCTAATACCAGCTTGAGGTAAGAATAATTTCCATGCTTTGTAGCTAAATGAATGAGTGTTTGGCCTGAATGGTTATGGTGTAAAGGATTAGCCCCGGCTTTAATAAGATATCTGAAGGCTTGTTCATTGTGAACACTAAGAAGCAGGGGAGTGTCACCGTTCCTATCTTCTTCCTTCATTAATTCTTGCCATTTTTTTTGCTGATGGGTTTCCTCAAGAGCTGCATTAAGTAAAGAAGGATCTTGCTCTCGAGCAAGAAGATGCAAAATGTTAGACCTGCCTTGGCGTACCCGGTCTACAGGGCCAATAAGAAAGAGGAACCGCAAAACATTTGGTTGACTATATGCTATCGCATTTTTTACTGCGAGTTGAAAACGTATATCCAGTTTCTTACGTGGCAAATTTTTGTTGTTTTGATTTAAGCAAGAGATGGCTAAAGCATTAATCGTTCTTCGATAGATTTTACAAAAATTTTGGCTAGCTAAGATTTGTAGAATCTTTTCCAGAGGCAAGAGGCTTAGGTTGCAAATACTTTCACGAATTTGCCATGCCCCATACTTATCCTTAACTATTAATTTCTTTATTTGTTCAGAATCTACCTTGTACTGGGTTAAATTTGTTTTATCCAAGCTCTCAAGTTCTCCTCGCGTCATCGAAAGCTCATATTGAACGGTGGATAAAGAATTGTTGTGTTGTAAAAAAAACCGGTTACCAAGCATTTCTTTGCCAACAACTCGCATCGCCTCTTTCGCAAGCTCATTCATTTGTCTATTTACTTGAGCAAAACGACACAAATCTGGGATATCGAGAAAGGTTAGGAAATGGAAGAGACAATCGTTATTTAGGGGATGGGAGTAGGGGGGCGAGGATTTCACTGCCTTTTGTCGGGCGTCAATCACCTGTTTTGCAAGTTCACTTGCTCGTCTACTCACCTGAGCAATTCTGCATAGATCTTGAGCATCAAGCAAGGTTAGTATACGGAGAGTACATTCTTCATTTAGAGGTAAAAAAGATTCAGGTGTTGGGTGGTCAGCTTCATGTTCAGTTCGTTGTTTCTTCAGTTGCTGATGAGCAACTTCGGTGGCTACATCCTTTTCATCCTCACGCGGCCGTTTACTAGACGGTGTGTGAGATGAGGAGGAAGGATAACATGGGTTAATGCTTGGATGCGGCATGATTGATTACTCCGATCATTTGTTCAACATTGATACAAGTCTTTAAATTTAAAAAAAGTAATGACTTCTAAATTGAAGGTTTTCGTAAATTTAATCAATCGAATGATTCTTTGAGTACTTTGGGAAAAAATGATTTGAACATCAATGCTGTTAATTTTTCTGTGTAGCCATTAATGATGGCGTAAGCGAAGGCATGTAGGATGGCATTGCGTTGAAACAATGGAAAAACGAAGTTGATCCTTTTGCAATGCCTAAAAACACGCAGGAACTGTGGCATGAATTCTGAAAAAATAGATATTTCGTTTGTCCGTCGACTCATTGCTTCTCAATTTCTGGAAGGGACTTGCGATCAATCCTGTAAAATTGATTCAGTGGCAGCAGCACTTAAAATTTGGAAAGGAGCTCTCCGGACTCCATGGGTTAAGCAACCGGTCTGGATCCATGGCGATATTAGCTTGGGTAATCTTCTCCTCGATGCAGATCGATGATGCGCAGTTATCGATTTCGGTCCATTGACCCTTGGTGATCCCGCTTGTGATCTTACCATGTATTGGACGCTATTTTATGGTCACAGTCGAGCTATTTTTCGCGAGATACTTGCATTAGATCAAGGAGCCTGGCTACGTAAACGAGCGTGGGCTTTATGGAAGGCTTTAATTGTTGCGGCAGGATTTATCAAGCCAACTAACATAGAATCGAATAATTGCTGGAAGATAATAAAAGCAATTACCCAAGGTTGGTGGATAAATTGGTTTATAGGACTTTGATCATCGTCAATTTATTGCTAAAGGAGGGAACTTATTTCGGCAAAAATAGTGACCTTTTCTCCAGCGGCGTTGTAGCCATAATCTAGCAATCTTTGGTTCGGATACTGCACTGTTTTCCACATAGGATGGGTGTGTTTGGCATTCCACTCATGATCATGTACTTGGAAAGTTCTGATAATCAAGCCTTTTGCTTGTTGTATCTTATTCTTTAAAGAGGAAAAACACTCATGCAGGCTGTAAGAATCTTCAGCATAAAGGCAAAGTTCGTGTTCAGTCCAGCTATAAACCTTTAAAGTGACACATTCGGTTTGTAAATTTTTCAATGATAGAAATATTTCGGCAGGTAGACAGCTTTTCATCCTTTCATCTTGCTGGATGAGAATTTCTTTTTGGTTGCATTCATTGACAACTGCTTGCAAGCACATACGCTGCAAAGATGGGGCTTGATTTGATGGTTGCAAATTATACTCTTTTATTTGATTAATTACTTTAAATAATTATCCAATACTGCGCTAGTGAACCTATATCCTATCCTTGTAATTCATGACCAGTTTTATTAATGGATGAGCAGCACACGGATAATGAGTAGTTGAAGGGACCCTATGTGATCAAATTTACTCAGTAATTTCTGATAAGTTTGAGTGAAACTGTTGAGTTGAAGTTGTATTGAGATGGGCATAATAGGTTAATCGAAGATGAAATCGCACAGGATGCTAAAGCAATACTCCGCTACAGGTAAACTATTTAATTGGGGATTGGAAAAATTTCTCCATAAAAATATCATTGAAGCAGTTTACTGAAAAACTCTTCATGGCTATTCCTAGTGGTCTCTAGTTAAAATTCTTAATTCAATGAAAAGTTCATCGCGCACTGATCATCTAGAAATAAAGTGAGCTCTTTAATGGTTTCTTGGCCAACCCCTAACCAATGAATAATGATATTATCAGTTCCATCATTGAGATGATACCTGCAGTTGTATTCTGGAGGCAACCTTGGTAGCTTCATGTTTTTGTTAAAAGCCATTCGAGAAAGGGCTTCTTGGTCTCCTCTTAAGCTGTGATTATACTCAATGCCCATTTCTGCCCAGTGGGAAATAATCGAAGCGCCATGCCGAAACACAAAAACTCCGGAATTATACTCCACTTCCTCCTGAAGGATTAAACCTGTTTTTCTGTGCTTTTGTTGCTCAGATGGGTGTTCTTCTGCAATGGCAAAGCCAAGCGGGTTTTCACAGTAGGAAAAAATAGGCTGAACAGACTTTCTGACTTGGCAATCCACATCCATCCAGATCGTTCTTTTAAAGGGGGATAGTAAGCAAGCAAATGGTTTCTTAAACCATGATAAACGGGCTTGCCCGATATCATAGCCTTCTCTCCACTGCCAGATTTTTGCTTGTTCAGGATGAGCTTCATCTAAGGAAGTCACAAAATACTCGGTGGGTACCTCTAGCGCTTTAAGAAGGCCTCTTTTGAGACACCATTCTTTTGCCACAGCTGACATATCCCCAAAATCTACAAAGGTAACCGGATGTTCATTATGCATGCGGAAATTCATCCACCACCAGGGAAGTAGCCATTCATGGCTTTCTGTACAGCCTACGATGACACCATCTTCATCTAACGCTTGTTCGTCATTCCATCGGTATAACTGACTTTCCATAAAACCAACCGCAACAACTCTAAAACTCATACATACAATTAATGAGATTTAATAGTGGATCAATTTTTATAGTTAAAGTATTTCATTGTTTTTTTTGTTTAAATATAATAAAAAACGATCTAAAAAACGTTAGTTTAATAAAATCAACAACTTTGCTATGATGTTCAAACAATTTTTTCAGGAGCAGAGAGCTATGCCTTTTCCAGTTAATCCAAGTCATCAGAAACAATTACCCAGCCCATCATATGGGAAACGGCCCCGTGAGAATGAAAAGGGGGGAGTCACCGAAGTTGCTCATCAGCAACTTAAGAAACAACGAACTGAACATAGAGCTGAATCCTTTTTACCTCTAAATGAAGCATGTACTCTTTACTTATTAACTTTTTTTGATAATCCAGGTTTGCGGAGAATTGCTCAGGTGAGTAGACGAGCAAGTGAACTTGCAAAACAGGTGATTAGTGCCCGACAACAAGCGATGAAATCCTTGCCTCCCTCTTCCCACCCCCTAAATAACGATTGTATCTTCCATTTCCTAACCTTTCTCGATTTCCGCGATTTATGGGAAGTTGCCCGCGTAAATAGGCAAATGAATGTGCTTGCGATGAAGGTGATGCATGTTATAGGCAAAGACGTGCTTGGTCAGCGATTTCTTTTACAGCACAACGATTCTTTATCTACAGTACAGCATGAACTTTCAATGTTAAAACGAGAACTCGAGAATCTGGTAAAAGAAACCCAAGATGAAATGGAACTTGAACAAACAGTGAAATCAGCTCAGGAAGAGGGTTTAGAACAAATAAAAGCATTAATTAAAGATAGGATAGATACAAGAAAAATCCGTGGAAGCATTGACAACTTAAGCAATTTGTCTATGGAGAACATTTTAAACATCTTCGCTAGCAAAACCCTTAGCACTCGTTACCCACGGGTTGTCAATGCCTTAGCCATCCACTGCTGCTTAAGTCAAAAAACCAGAACTTTTGATGGTCTACTACTTGAAAGTGTGCTAGGAAATGGGAGCATGCCTAGCGCAGACGTCCTCAGGTCTCTTAATAGAACTCACCGTTTAGCATTTAAAGGAGCGCTGGACAATGCGGTTTTCCATAACCAACCAAATGTCCTCCGATGCCTTTTCAAGCGCATGCTCGATCCGATAATGAACACTAATGAGACAATGCAAGCAAAGCAAAATAAGGACGGCCTTTTTCATGTTTTTGTTGAAGAAAAAGTCGACCTCTCTTTCATTAATACACTCACAGACGTCATTGACCCAAAAAAACTCAAAGTTTTAATTGAATCAGAAAATCAAGTTGGCGATACACCCCTACTTCTTAGTATTAACAATGAACAAGCTTTCAGATGTCTTATTAAAGCCGGGGCTAATCCTTTGCATCGTAATCAAGCAGGTCAAACACTCATTCATTTAGCTACAAAGCATGGAAATTATTCTTACCTCAAGCTGGTATTAGAAGAGCTTACCGCATTAGGTTTTAAAAAAGAGGACCTTCTTGAAGCTAAAGATCGTGATCGTTGGACACCATTATTTTATATAACACAATTTAAGGTGCCTGATGCCGAGGAAAAATTAAGGCTTTTTCTGAGTATGGAAGCAAATGTTCGAGATGAGAGTGACGTGACCATCCTACACTACGCTGCCGGTAGTGCAAATGTATCAGTCGATCTTTTTCGGCTCATCGTTCAACAGAGACCTGATCTTATCAATGAACAAGAAGACATTGAGTATCAAACTCCGATATTTGACGCGATTAATGATCCAAAAAAACTCAAAATTTTAATTCAGCATGGTGCTGACATTCATCACAGGGCCTGTGAGGGAGCATCATTGCTGTATCATGCTCTTGGCAACCCCAAGGCTTTAGAAAATTTGCTTGCTTATAACTTTGATATTAATGTCCCAGAAGATGGTGAAGGCCGATCACTCCTATTCCTTTCTTTGCCATACCGTCAAGATTTTGACTTACTAATCAAAAATGGCGCTAACATATATCACAAGGATTTGTACGAACGATCTCTCCTACACCAAGCAGCGGAGGAGGCTTCTTTTGCAATGTTACAAAGAGTGCTTGAGCTCGGGCTTAATCTAGAAGAGCAGGATGACGAGGGGAGGACTCCTATCTTTTATGCCGTAAAAAAGCTCAGATATGGAGGACGGGAGTCGGAAAGGGAAGACTTAGAAACTCTTCAAAAGTTGGAGCTTCTATTAGGCCAAGGAGCCAACGTTTATCACCAAACAAAAGAGGGTAAAACGATCTTTGATCTAGCCGAAGAAATTAAAGATCAGCGCCTTGATGAACTATTAGCGAAATATAAACCATAGAACTAAGGCAAGAAGAGAAAACTTTGGTGCCTCGAAGTTTTCTCTTCTTTTACTAAGCTCAAAGCTTATATATAGCAGCATTCTTAGCTAAGAAGCCGTTATACAAACGTTCAGCAAAGCTAATCAAAAAACCTACATTTGTTTTCTCGTCTGTATTGGCGACATTTTAACCTCTTGCACATGTCGGGAAGTAGGAAAGCTCAAGCTTCAATCGCTTTTACTACAGTTTCGTTCAGCCTAGTGTGATATTGAGCATCAAGCACTTAGAGTTTTTGATAAGTCTCTTCTGATGTTAAGACATTAAAAACAAAAGACTTCACTGCTAGAAGTGAAGTCTTAGACTTAAATGGCGGTGGAGAGGCGTACTCAGAGCTTTTGAATCTAATAAGTTGTTTCTTGTTTCTTTTTGATATTCAATCGGATGATCTTTCTGGACATCACTGATCCCCAATTGTCTTTATCCATAGAAGAATGAACGTTTTCAGTAATGGGTAGGTGCTTTTCCAACGGATTTCCTCTTTACCATTTTCCAATGAGCTCACTGAATGGAATTTTCACATTAAAGGGAACATAGGCAAATCCACCAATTGCGTATAGTTGAAAAACTAATCAGAGATTTGTGATCTACCACAAATCTCTTAATCAGCTCTTGATCTAGGTGATGACATAAGGGGATCAGCGCCTTGAAAATAGCCCTAATCGCCATGATATTTGAAAAAAATGCTTTTCAATTAAGTTGGAGAAATAAATCATTTAACGAGATTTCCTTAAATGAGTCATTCATTTTAACATGCGTTACCCCCTCATACCGTATCCATCCATGAGGAGGATGAGCTTATACAAAAATTTCTCCTTATCAGATTTATTACGTTATCTCACAACAGAATAGTCCTTGGATGATAGTGCATGTCCAGGATCTTCTGAAGCATATCGGAGAGAAACCTCTAATAATGCTAGATTTTGATAACGGCTACCTCTTAGCATGACAACCAAAGCTTCATGCCCTGTTTCATAATCTGGATATACACCTTACACATACGCTCCAAAGCCTTGCTGTACCTATAGAGCGTCTATTCTTTCCTATGCTATAAGAATCTTTAAAAAAGTGTTCCTAAGTTATTACATCTCCAGGTACAGGTGTCTCCGCTTCAAATGATCATATTCCCTTTTCATCAAAATATTGCACTGTGAACTTACTTTTATCGTCTCAATTATTTGTAGGATCTTTCTTTACTTTGACGAAAAACTATTTTTGCTTCCTAATTTAATATCAAATAATTGTCGTTGTTAAAGTCGTTTTCAAACTCTTCAACTGTTTTTAAGATCAATTCCCATGAAGGGACTTCTCTGAAAATCATTGATTCCATTAGTCCGTAATCTTTTTGAAGTTCTTTCAAGACACGAGCTGGAGGAATGAGCTTTAGTGTTCCTTTTCTTGCGGTTCCATAGCTTGCCCAGCCCGAGGCAAAATAAATACTTTTATGACTGGCCACTCTTTCCAGTAAATCTATCTCCTCAAGGGCTTTTTTCTTTATCGAGGAATTGAGTAAGCGAAAGAAATCATAGAAGTGCCTGGATATACGTAGAGGGAGTATTTTATCTTCTGGCAAATGGGCATATTGGTGCAAGATTGTTGCTTTTTCCCAAAATGTTCTCTCAGCATTCAATACGCGAATTCTCGTTTCAGGCTCATGGATTTTTTCCCTTAAGGCTTCCTTGGTATAGCTATAAACGATATGATCACTTACAGGCCAATGTTCCGATCTTGCACCGATCTCGATTTTTACAATAGGTCTGACGTAGTCATTTTTTTGTTTCTTGCTTTGGTATTCAAACAGTAATGTTTTGGAATTAGAATCGTCTGGATCGGCAAAAAGTTGCCATCCCTTGCTGGTCCCTAGTTTTGCACTTATGGCGTCCTTTAAATCATTCAACAATTCATTTTGAACATAATTTGTACAAGTTTGGGAGAGATTTTCAATGATGATGTTTTGCTTTTTCTTTGAGGGTGCATTTTCGGGGTTGTTGGGAATCCCAAAACCAAAGAAGTCTCTCTCAATAGAGAGATCAATATCCTCGGAAAAACGATCGATTAATCGATATACTTTTGAGAGAGAAGTACCTCCTTTAAAGGTTAGATGAGGTTTTACTTTTTCTAATGAAAACAGCCTGCTTAAAATCCACACAACCCAAAAATCTTTTTCAATGATTTCAAATGGCATGTTTTTAATATCGGCTGCTGTCCTAAAGAAAAGCTCTCTTTCATTTTGATCTAAAAGATGGATTTCATTCATGATTTAGGCTGAAACTCCATTATTTCAAAAACAAGAGCTCGTATCCAGGCTGGAGCGAATTTCATGTTCTTTTTAATTTCTTCTTCAGTTGCCTCTTTAAGGAATTTTGAAATTTGCATGCGTGTCTTGTGATCAATATGCTCTTTTCCTAAATTTTTTAATGCTTGAATTAAAAGACCTTCTTTAGTGCCTGCGGAAGACATCATTTTCGTTGTTGTCTTTTTGAAAACAATTTCCTGATTTCCTATCTTGACTTTTTTCGATGGGCCTTCAGTTAAAAATACAATTCGCCCAGGAACTTGGTTAGAAAGGCCAACTAAATTCGCTGCATGTGCTCCGGCTGGCTGAATTTGAACCCCGTTTTTTTCTGCTATAGCTTTAGCAACCTCATTTAAATCGGGGGGGATGATGCCTAAGAGATCATGCATCTTGGGATAATCGTAAACGCCTTGAGCAAGCCTTCGGATGAAGTTTTGTTTTTGAAGCATTGAAAGAGCTTTTCGGATAGAGAGATCACTGCCCAAATCGGAAAAATGTATGGGGGTAAAACACCATCCGCGGCCGTGATTGACAATTCTATTTTTTACCAAGCTTTCTATGCTTAGACGCATATTGATCACTCCTTCTGATTTCACAAATATAGCATACTTTTGTGAAAAAAACAAAAAACTACGCTGTTTTCACAAAAATAGCTTCTTTTTGTGAAGCTTTTCTTGTCTTAGATGCTTTTGAGGATGTATGTATTGTTTGTGACAACATAGGATGTTCTTTTTCTACAATTCACTGATGTCACAAAAGTCACATAAGAAAGAAGGAAAGACTAGAGCGTTCGTTCCATTTTAAATTTGTAAGCTCAATGCCTTTCCCTATCCACTCAATCTATATGGCTATTTGACTCGAATTCAGCAAATCAGATGTTTGCCAAATCCTGAACATCATCTGGGGTGATAGTCTTTTAAAGAGATTTTTTTCTCATGGTTTTGTCTCTTTTCGTTCCCTTTTCGAGGCACAGCTTTCTGCGGGGTTGAGGAAACTGTTTCCGCTCTGTTTTAAGAAAAATTCAGCATCTTTCGAGGTTTTGAAGATAAGAAATTCAGTTTGAGGATATTTTTCTCTGAGCTCTTCGATTCGGGCTCTTTTTTCTTTATCAAAGTTCCAGGTGTATTTTAAGAGTTCCCAGTTGATGGCTCGTAAGCCTCCAAAATCTTTTTTATAGTTAAACAACCGTTTGAAAAACCTCCAGAAACAGACAAGTCGGGAAAAGTGGAAATAGATCAGAATATCAGCCTTAGCGAATCTCATTTCAAAAGTCGAAAACGAACACCCCTCAACAATCCAGGCTGTTTCCTCAAGCATAGACCTTTGGATTTCTATGAATTCTTGCTTATCCCTTTTGTTCCCGTCTGGCTCGAACCTATGTCTGTCCAGATGGTGAACTGGAATGTCTAAGATTTTACCAAGCTTAGAGGCAAATGTAGACTTTCCACTTCCCGGGAGGCCAATTAGGGCAAACTTCTTGGGGTAAGTATTTCTCATAGAGAAGCCGGGCATAGTTTCTTTTCCTCGTAAATCGATAACGTTACAGTCGTCACGGCAGTATAGTATAAACGCCTCAAAAACCAAGATGAGCTTTACTGCGGTTTCATTCCAGCCTAGCGCGTAAATACTGCGTAATTGAGCTTTGGCAGCTAAATTTTTTGGTGTGAATTTCGTTTTGTAAGTCACTAAAAAAGGCTTCAGTCGTGAGACTGAAGCCTGAAAATGGATTGGAGGTGGAGAGAATTGAACTCTCGTCCTTAGCAAACTCCATATTAACCACTACATGCTTAGCGCTCTGAACAGCAACTAATCTCAATGCAGAACGCGGACATTCAAGACTAGTTCGCTTCACTTCATCTCGGAATATTCAACTCTGAAGCTGAAGGTAAATATTCCATACCAAGTTAATGACGATAGATTCTAAGACCCCTGGTCCAATCCTAGGCTATCGGGTAGCTTAGTCTGTTAGGACTAAGCTGCCATTGCGAATTCTTGTTCGGCAATTAATTGTTTATCGGCTTTTTAAGGAGGCCAACCGACATCCTCCGCATGCAATCAATACTTCATTTCCAAGTCGAAACCGTGACACCCCCATCCATATACTAACAGCATTGATGATTCTCGTGAACCCCCTAGCATTAATCTTTTTTTTTCGCTACAATCCTTAAGTTACGAATGCCTTTTAACCAATTTTCATGATTTTAACAAAGATACCCTATGTTTGACGAACTTGTAGAAGAAACTTTTGATCAAAGAGAAAGAAAAGTCCTAGATTTTTGGGAAAAGAGCCGCATTTTTGAGCGCTCCGTTGAGAAAGTTAACAGTAAGCACTTTTCTTTTTATGACGGTCCTCCTTTCGCTACAGGTTTACCCCACTACGGGCATCTCCTCGCAGGCACAATCAAGGATGTGATCCCTCGCTATAAAACGATGAAGGGGTTCTGTGTCCCTAGAAGATTTGGTTGGGATTGCCATGGCCTACCTATCGAGCAGGAAATTGAAAAAGCGAACAATCTTTCAGGAGCTCACTCAATCCAAGAATTTGGAATTGCAAGGTTCAACGAAGAATGTCGAAAAATCGTTTTAAGGTACACCAAAGAGTGGAAAAGTATTGTCAGCCGCATGGGGCGCTGGGTTGATTTTTCTAATACCTACCATACGATGGACCTCACCTTCATGGAGTCTGTCTGGTGGGTTTTTAAACAGCTTTATGATAAAGGCTTAGTCTATGAGGGTTATAAAGTGATGCCCTTTTCTGCTAAACTGGGGACGCCTCTTTCTAATTTTGAGGCGGGCGAGAATTATAAGGATGTTGATGATCCAGCAATCACCGTTGCTTTTACTTTAAAAGACGATCCAGAAGTCTCGTTTCTTGCCTGGACAACGACTCCCTGGACGTTGATTTCCAATCTAGCTCTAATGGTCGGGCCCGAGATTGAATATGTGAAAATTAGAGATGAAAAAACAGGTCGTCTATACATCTTAGCAGGGAGCCGCTTGTCTCACTTTTTCAAAACAGAGGATGAATATACGATCTTAGAGACATACGATGGACAGCGGCTCATTGGTCTGAGATATCAGCCATTATTTGATTACTTTAAAGATAGAGAACAGCAAGGGGCTTTTCGTGTTATTGCAGAGGAGAGTGTTTCTTTAGATGAAGGGACAGGGATCGTTCACTCAGCCCCAGCATTTGGTGAGGTGGACTTCTATGCCTGCCAAAAAGAGAAAATGGAGCTTGTTTGTCCTGTAGATAACAATGGTTTATTTACTGCTGAGATCCCTGAATACGCAGGACAGTTCGTTAAAGATGCCGATAAGGATATCATTAGAAGGCTCAAAGCTTCTGGTCACCTGTATCACCAAGCGACGATTCATCACCGCTATCCCTTTTGCTGGAGATCGGACACTCCTTTAATTTACAAAGCTGTAAGCACGTGGTTTGTATCCGTGGAAAAAGTTAAAGAGAAGATGCTAAGGGCCAACGATCAAATTCACTGGACCCCTGCTCACATCAAATATGGCCGATTTGGTAAGTGGTTAGAGGGTGCTCGAGATTGGTCGATTGGGCGCAATCGCTACTGGGGGACTCCCATCCCGCTCTATCGCGCAGAAGATGGTGAAACCATGGCTATTGGTAGCATTAAAGAGCTGGAAGAACTCACCGGTACGACAATCAATGATTTGCACCGCCACTTCATCGATCACTTGAGTTTTGTAAAAAATGGTAAAGCGTTTAAGCGAATTAGCGAAGTTTTCGATTGCTGGTTTGAGTCGGGATCAATGCCTTATGCTCAAAATCATTACCCCTTCGAGAATCAATCCTATGTCGAAGAAAATTTCCCGGCCGATTTTATAGCTGAAGGATTGGACCAAACAAGGGGATGGTTTTATACTCTTACCGTCTTAGCCGCTAGCCTCTTTGATAAGCCTGCTTTTAAAAATGTTATTGTGAACGGCATTGTGTTGGCTGAGAATGGGGCTAAAATGTCTAAGCGTTTAAGAAATTACCCTGACCCAATGGAAGTTGTTCATAAGTATGGTGCCGATGCTGTTAGGCTCTACATGATGCATAGCCCAGTAGTTAAAGCGGATGATCTCTGCTTTTCTGAAAATGGCGTTGAGCTTGTATTGCGACAAATTTTGCTACCTCTATGGAATGCCTATAGCTTCTTTTTAACCTATGCCAATGTTTATGATTGGCGACCACACCAAAAGGAAGAAGCCAAAGATGCCCTGATTGATCAATGGATGATTTCCATGTGCCAAAAGCTTGTGCATGAAGTTGAAACCGGTATGGATGAGTATGATCTTAGTTTAGCCGTAGAACCTTTTGTTGGCTTTGTTGACCAACTCACCAACTGGTACATCCGCCGTAGTAGACGTCGCTTTTGGTCTGACCAGGATACAAGCGATCGCAGGCAAGCCTTTACAACTCTTTACGAAGTGCTTATGAATCTGGTAAAGATCGCAGCTCCGTTTGTCCCTTTTATCAGCGAAGCAATTTATAGAAATTTAAGAACGGAGGATATGCCCGAATCGGTTCACTTGGCAGACTTTCCCGCTTATCATCATGGCTGGCGAAATGAAGCCTTAGAACAGGGGATGGCTGCTGTTCAACGCGTCGTTAGTTTGGGTCATGCCTTAAGGAAAGAAAATAAACTTAAAGTCCGTCAGCCACTGGCATTAGCTGAGATTGCCTGCAAGTCCGATGATGAGCTAAAATTTTTAGAGAGTCAGCAGCATTTGATCGCTGAAGAACTGAATGTAAAGCATGTCCTTTTTCATCGCGATGATACCCAATTTGTTCTTCTTAAAGCTAAGCCTAATTTCAGAGTCTTAGGGAAGAAGATAGGGAAGTTGATGCCTCAAGCTGCTCAAGCAATTGCACAATTTTCTCATGAGCAATTAGAGAATCTACTTAACGGAGAAAATGAGAAAATCACCCTTCAAGGGGAGAACATCGTCTTGACTCCAGAAGATATCCAGGTAGACAGGATTGTCCGTGAAGGATTGATAGCAGCGACGGAAAATGAAATTACCATCGCTTTAGAAACAGCTTTAAGTGAAGAGCTCTTAATCGAAGGGTTAGCAAGAGAAGTTGTCAATAAAGTGAATACAATGCGACGAGAGGCCAAACTCGATGTGAGTGATCGCATTCATTTAACGATGGAGACGACCGATCGAGTAAAGAAAGCTTTTGATATCTACAGAGGCTATATTGTTAATGAGATCCTTGCTGTGCAAGTTTCCTTTGATAGTTGTGATGGCGTCGATTGGGACCTAAACGGCGAAATGGCAAAAATAGCCATTGAAAAGGCATCTAAATAGGTTTCGTTGGTGTAAGGTAGGAAGCAAGAATGCTTTTGGTTGAAAAAAATTGAAAATATAAGTAAGTTTGCTTACTCATCTCACATAAAAAATATACGCCAATGAAGTTTAAAAACAATCATTGGCAACAATTAGAAGGAAGAAGAAAGGTATGGAAACGATCTCAGCTGATGAACTGAATGGTCAAATAACCGATGTCATTAGTCGTGCTACAAAAGACTTAAAACAATTTCGCATCACTTCTTCCGAGGGTGCTGTTGTCCTTTTGCCAGAAGAAATGTATGATAGGCTCGTTGTTACGTTAGAGCTACTTTCAACGCCTGGTTTATTAGAGATGATGGAATCAAAAAACCCTAATTCACCCATGTTAATGGTGCCTGCTGTGATGTCATAGTAGCAAGTTTAAATAATCAGCTGCAGGTTTTTTAACAGCTTTCTGAAGGAATCCGCTATCCACAAAGATTGGATAGCAGACGTTTTCGTCTAGTTCTTGCAAATTAAGATAAAATTTATTTTAGAATGTTCTAAGGAATGCCTTAAGATCTTAAGGCATTCCTTAGGCCTGTATACCTTGAAGTTAAGATATAAGAAATTTGTTTACACGTTCCAGCTTTTATAAAAAGGAATAGGCGGATATTTTTTGTTGAAATCCGGATCATCCATGTTAACAGCTATTTCATAATGAGTACTCCTTGTTTCTAGGCTTTCCTGAAAAGCAAGGTCTGTGCATTGGATGGTTTCTGTAGAGGAATATAAACCAGCTACGACACCGGCTAGGATTAAATGATTGAATGTTTTTGTCTTCATAATGTTTCCTCAAAGTTTTTTTTTGAATATCCTATAAAATTTCTCAATTAATAAAAAGCTTTTAAGTAACTTTTCAAAAAGCCTGACAGGATCAGGAGAAGCGCCACATTGGGCATGAGCGAAAATCGTGTGCCGTTAATTATTTCTAAACAGTATTCACGCTGCTGTTACTCCGTTTTCTGTGTATCTTAAAGAGTTCTTAGAGCATCTTTCTCTTTTTTAAGGACTATTTACACTTGTCTCTATGTAAGTACTAATCAACTCATCAAAATGATTGTTAGTATTAAGAAAAATAAATATTTTTAAATTAACGAATAAATTGTTATATTATAATTAGTTTAAAATTTAAATTGATTGAGGAAATATGTCTGTTAACCCACATATTCCCAATGTGTTCTATTTATCCAAGGCCCCCCTTTATTCAATAGGTGAGGCCAAAAATAAATTAATTCTAAAAAAGATTAATCCCAATAGTTCGCCTGGAAAAATCAATAAATTGATACTGGAAAAGAGGTTGGTGAGTCTTGAAGGCCCCCCAAAGTCCTATTCGATTAAAATAGATAGCAAGTGGATGGACATGCTAAAGAAGCATTCTTTCGATGGTTTTGCTATCAAGCACTCTTCAAAAAAGGACGATATCACGAGTATCCATGGCTCGATTCAATCACTGAACTCAAATGAATCGACCGAACTGCAACAAGCGGTGGATGATTACCTTCACTCGGTTGCTGCCGCACGAGAGGAGGTAGAGGCAAAAGGAGATGATAAGAAAAAGCGGTTGAGTAGGCTTCCCCCAAGGCCCCAACAGAGGCAAAAAGCTCCCTCTCAGGTTGGTTTATATGATTATCTTGTGCTTTTAATTCCTTCCAAAGAAAGATCTTCCTTTGCTGCTAATTTGCAAGAAGAACAAAGAAAAAGCGATAGGGCGGCAAAAGAGGATGAAGAGAAGCGAGATGAGATCAAGCGCGCCATTTTAAAAAAAGACATTGAAAGATGGGATTTGCGACAAGATAACATCAAAGAAGAAGAACTCTCCTGAGGGAGGAAAGAATTGTTTCCTCTTCCTCCCAACTTGTTCTAAAATGGCGGAAAATAGCCTCCTTGGATAGAAGTAATGTAGGATTAAGGGATTCCTATTTTGATCGCATTTCTCTAGGTTAGCCCACGAGCGGCTAGCTTCTTGTAATATTCTTTTGATACTTCATTAAATGAAGGATTCTAAGAGTTTGACGATTAGCATAAGCAAATGGGGTGTTTCCTCTAAGATCTTGTTCTTCTAGAGAGAGACCTTTTTCGAGAAGCGTATCTAGAACCGTTTCAGAGGATCCTGCAGCAGCCCATTGGTGCAAAAGAGACAATTCTTGTTTATCCTTATGATGGGGATTAGCGCCCTTGGCTAAGAGCAACTGAAAATTGCGATCGCTTTCCACAGCGTAAACAAGAGGGGTGGACCCGTTATGATCTTGTTCTTCCAGAGAGAGCCCCTTTTCGAGAAGCGTATCTAGAACCGTTTCAGAGGATCCTCTAGCAGCCCAATGATGCAAAAGGGACCCTCCATGTTTATCCTTATGATGGGGATTAGCGCCCTTGGCTAAGAGGCATTGAAAAGTTTGAGAATTTTCCAAAGCGTAAGCCAGTGGAGTGTTTCCAGCAAGGGTTTGTTTTTCCAGAGAGAGTCCCTTTTCGAGAAGCATCTCTAAAACGGTATCAGAGGATCCTTTAAAAGCCCATTGATGCAAAAGGGACGCGCCATCTTTATCCTTATGATAGAGATTAGCACCCTTGGCTAAGAGCAACTGAAAATTGCGATCGCTTTCCACAGCGTAAGCAAGAGGGGTGGACCCGTTATGATCTTGTTCTTCCAGAGAGAGCCCCTTTCCGAGAAGCGTATCTAGAACCGTTTCAGAGGATCCTCTAGCAGCCCAATGATGCAAAAGAGACAATCCATTTTTGTCCTTATGATAGAGATTAGCACCCTTGGCTAAGAGGAGTTGAAAATTTTGAGGATTTCCCACCGCGTCAAAAAGCGGTGTGAGCCCTCTTTGATCTTGCTCTTCTAGAGAGAGCCCCTTTCCGAGAAGCGTATCTAGAACCGTTTCAGAGGGTCCTTTAGTAGCCCATTGATGCAAAAGAGACGCTCCATCTTTAGCCTTGTGATAGAGATTAGCACCCTTGGCTAAGAGGAGTTTAAGAGTGTAAGGATTTTCCACAGCATAAAAAAGCGGTGTGAGCCCATTTTGATCTTGCTCTTCTAGGCTAAGTCCAAGGTCAATCAGCATTATTGGTATCCTCTCCGAAAGTGGCATAGCTGCTGCAAATGGCATAGCTGCTGCGAAATGTAAGAGGGATCGACCATCTATATCCTTTAACCGAAAGTTAGCTCCATGACGAATTAAAATTTCGAATTTTTGATAATCACCAAGCGCAAATATCGGTGTTCGTCCATAATCATTTTTCGTATTGATAAGATCAGGGTGTTGATCAAGGATAAATAATACAACCTCGATAGGCAAATCTCTAGCGGTTACATAATCTAGGATGGTTTCCCCAAGCTTATTTCTGATGTTTGCTCCCATACTAAGAAAAATTCTCATTTTTTCTTTAGTGGCGCTTACGTGAAATTTCATTGTATAAAATAACGGGGTCAACTGTTCGTTGTCTTCAGTTTCAAGCAAATCTCTTTTTTGCAAACCCAATTCGTTAAGTTTATTTAGCACGAGTTGAAAAAAAGCAAATTCTCCATGTCGTGTGGCTATATGAACAAGTGTTTGACCTAAACGATTGCGATGTAAGGGATTAGCTTCTGCTTTCAGTAAGCATTGGAAGGCTTGTTCATTGTTTATACTTAGGAGCAAGGCAGTATTGCCATCTTGATCCTCTTCTTCAATTAATTGTTTGAGCTTGTCTTGATTGTTGGCCATTTCATCTATAACTACATTAATTAGAGAAGGGGCATCTTTCTTGAGAGTCACTAAATGAAGCATATTCCTTCCATTTTCACTCCTTCCTATATCAGCTCCATATTTGAGAAGAAGACGTATAGCATTTGATTGACTATATTGAAGAGCATATTCCAAGGCCCTCCGGGCTTTTATAGCCAGTTTTTCTTCTTGAAAAATGGAAATTTTTTGTTTTAATAGGCAGATGGCTAAGGCATTGATCGTTCTTGGATAACTTTGGTAAAAACCTTTGTCGGCAAGTATGTTCAAAATGTCTTCTATTGGCAGCTTGCTTAAGTTGTAAACGCTCGCCTGAATTTGCCGTGCACCCAACCCATCCTTAACGATGAGTTTCTCTATTTGTTGAGAAGTGATGCCATATTTAGTGTTAGCTAAGCGATCAAGTTCTTGCTTTAAAAACAAAAGTTCAAATTGGACAGTCGATAAAGAGTCTGCATGCTGTAAACTAAATTGCTGGCCAAGCATGTTTTTTCCTTCAATGCGCATTTTCTCCATCGCAAGGTCATGCATCCATCTACTTACCTTAGCAACCCGGCATAAATCAGGAATATCAAAAAAAGATAGAAGATAGAAAATACAATCCTGATTTAAGAGGTAGAAAGGTGGGGTGAATTGTTCCTCAGCTTGATGCTCAGTTCGTTGCTTTTTGATATCAGCTTGTTCCACTCTTAGACTCTGGGCTATTTCGATTAGTTTTTGCTGATGAGGTTCTTTTTTAAAACGTTTATTTGCAGCTGTGGTTATTCTTTTCCCCCTTTCCTCATTACGAGGACGTTTTCTTAGCGATGAACGTGTGGATGGAAGGGGTGCACTTAGGCCACTTGCTTGATTAATACTCATGACTGCTCCGTTAAAAATTTTTTTTAACCGAGATTATATTATTAATTTCTTAAAGTACAAAAAAAATTTAATAGATTTTGAGGGATGCGATTGACGATGAGTGCTTTGAGAAAAACTTTAGTGTTAACACCAAAGTTTTCTCCTTAGCTGCTTCCATTGCCTACAAGCTTATGGAGATTGGTATTTCACTAACAGCTCATTAATAAGAGGATTCGCCAAATCTTTCGCCAGATCAAAGATGGTTTTTCCCTCATTAGTTTGATGATAAAGATTAGCGCCTTGGTCTAAAAACAACTGAAAGTTCTGAGGACTCTCCAGGGAACAAAAAAATGGGGTTTCTCCAATGTGGTTTTGTTCTTCCAAGTTAAGTCCAAGGTCGAGTAGCTTCTGTAGTACAATAGGGGGAGATTCAGCCGCCGCCAAATGGAGAAGAGTTGCTCCATCCTTACCTTGATGGAAGGCATTGGCACCTTTTTCTAGGAGAAATTGAAAGTTTTGAGGGTTGTTCAAGGCATAAAAAATAGGAGTGTATCCATCATGGTCTTGTTCTTCTAAGTTAAATCCTAGGTTGATCAGCTTTTGTATTAGTGTGGTCGAAGACACTATCTCTGCGGAATGATGCATGAGGGATTGTCCATCATTAGTTTTATGATGGATATTGGCTCTTTTATCTAAGAGAAGTTGAAAATTTTGAGAGTTGTTCAAAGCGTAAAAAAGAGGAGTGTGACCGCTATGATCCTCTTCTTCTAAGCTGAGTCCGAGACTGAGAAGTTGCTGTAAAACAGCATCAGAGGAACCTGTAAAAGCCCATTGATGCAGAAGGGACCCTCCATGTTTATCCTTATGGTAGGGATTAGCCCCTTTGCTTAGGAGCAACTGAAAATTTTGAGGATGATTCAAAGCGTAAAAAATGGGAGTCAGCCCCTCTAGGTTTTGTAAATTAACCTCGAAGCCATAAAAAAACAAATCTTCTAAAGCCGTTTTGTTATCCCCAACATGATGTAGTAAGGTGTTACCACTGTGATCTTGAAGGCGAATATCAGCTCCTTGAGAGATTAATATGTCGAATTTTCGACTACTGTTGCTCGCATAAAAAATGGGAGTTCTACCAAAATTATCTTTTTCGTGGATAAGTTCAGGCTTTAGACTAATAATAAATAATAAAAGTTCGCTTGACACACATTCGTTTTTAGATGCATGGTGTAGGATGGTTGCCCCATCTGTGTCTTGAATGGCTGCCCCCATGCTTATAAAAAGCTTTATCTTCTCCTTAGCGTTTTCTACTTTAAAATTTGTTGTGTAAAATAATGGTGTAAGCTTTTTATTATCAGTCTTTTCAAGAAAATCGCTTTGTTTGAAACCCAGTCCGGTGAGTTGTTCTAACACTAGTTTGAAAAAAGATAATTCTCCTTTTTTTGTAGCTAGATGCACAATGGTTTGCCCTAAATGATTACGATGTAAAGGATTAGCGCCTGCTTCAATTAAGCACCTGAAGGCATGCTCGTTGTTAATACTAAGGAGCAAGGGGGTGTTGCCATCTTGATTCTCTGCTTCAATTAATTGTTTGAGCTTTGCGTGATTATGAGCAGCTTCTTCTATAGATACCTGAATTAAAGAAGGGTCTGCATCCGTCTTTATAGCTATTAAATGAAGGATATTGTCCTGATGTTCGCTTGTGCCAAAATCAACGTTGCATCTGAGAAGAAATCGTACAACATGGGGTTGATTATAGTAATGAGCATAGATGAGTGCGCATTTAGACTTTGTAACCAGTTCTTCACTTTGGAAAAAAGTTTTATTTGTTTGATTTAAACAACAGATAGCTAAAGCATTAAGCACTCTCCCGTAGGCTTTATAAAAAACTTCTGAGGCAAGCATTCTTATCATATCTTCTATTGGTAGATTGCTTAAGTTGTGAATGCTTTCTCTAACCCGTCTTGTACCTAACCTATCGTGAGTGATCATTTGCTTTATTCGTTCAGAATCAATGCCATACTCGGCTAAGTCTGCTTTGGCCAAGTGATCGAGTTCGCTTTTCACACATGAGAGCTCACTTTGAATTGTAGATAACGAATCGTCGTGCTGTAAGCGAAACCGTTGGCTGAATATTTTATTTCCTATAATGCGAATCACCTCTTTTACAAAACGATTTGCTTGTCTACTCACCTGAGCCATGCTAAGTAGATCTGAGGTGTCGAGAAGGGTTAATATCCGGAAAGTACACGTTTCATTTAGAGGGAAGAAAGATCCTTGTAGTGAGGAATGCTCCACTGCATATTCAGTCCGTTGTTTTTTGTGTTTACTTCCAAACCGTTCCTTCTCTGGGCTTCGGCTTCTTTTTCCAACAGAATCTGTGGCTTGTCTAAAGTGTTTATGAGCAATTTCAGTGACTCCTTCTTCTGCAAGAACACCATGGGCGCTTTCCATAGGTGCTGGATTGCGGGTGGCAGGTAAAGGGGGATAATTGGGGTTAATATTTGAATATGACATTTATAGCTCCTGTAAGGCATTTGTTTTTTTTACCAATTTATTTTAATTTAAGCGAAATTGTTTGGCTAAAATTAGATGTTGTTAGAGACAGAAGTAATACTAACAGGGCGATGATGCTATTAAAGGGGATCTTAGCGGGTTTATAACCGCTGCTATATTTATTTCGATGGCAAAAACCTACCCGTAGCTTCAGTAACGCTATTATTTCCTATCATCCCTTGTTCGTTTGATAAGTTGTAAAGCGGGTTACCTGTAATAGAGAAGGTAGTCATCTCTAATCCTTGTTTGTTAATCCTCGCTTATTGATAAAGATAGGACGGAAAAACTGATTTGAGGGGGGGGGGGGAAGCATAATAAGCAAGTTCCGCTTTGGCAAAAGTTTTGCATCCCGCGAAACTTGCTAAAAAGAACCGAATAGGTTCTCATTGCCTTGTTTATTTAATAAAGGTGACCTCGTAAACAGCGGGGCCTGGCATTGCCTGAGGCTTTGCTTTTACGATAGCTCTGACCTCTCTATGGTTGGTGACAACTAAGAAACCATCTTCAGTACGAGCAATCGATTCAATCACCTCACCCGAGTTGAAAACATTCTTTAAATCAGAACTTTCCAAGATTGCCTCAATTTGCGAGACACTCTCCCAAAGGGGGGGAAGAGCTCCCTCACAGGCAGGTGAGCAAGCTAGCCCAATAAAAAATAAACAAGAAAACAACAATTTCATAATACACCTCTTATTTTTGAAAGATCAATGGGTCGCCTTAACCGGTATTGATAAAGACTATACCAAATTAAAGCAGCTATGCCCATAAGTAACCAAACGATGATCCTAGGTATGACAAAAATTGGATAAATGCCATGATTTGTAAATCGAGTGTTAGGCCATAAGACAAACTCAGGAACTCCCTGCAGGTTAGCCTCTGGTACAAAGCCAAAAACTCGGCTATCGGAGCTCATGGCATGATTATCCCCTAAAACATAGTAGTTGTCTTCAGGAATTTTTAAACCAAAACTTTTGATAAATTCTTGATCAAACTTGCCATTTTTTAAGGGTGCTCCATAGTCTTTAAAAGCGATGTAATCACTTTTGCTTTTTTCTTTTTCTTCTTCCTTAACAAGGAAATCCTTTAAGAAAGGGTCATCACTTTTGAAAATAGGGACGCCTAGCAAATATAAATCTTTGTTGCGAAAATAGGCGTAGCGCATTGGAAGCAGCGCAGGATGATGGCGAGAGGGTAAGTAGGCATTGTCCATTACCATGCCTAAATTATAAAGTTTTTGAATGTGACCAGGATCTTTGCTATATAATGGATGATCCCTGTCTAGCTCCTTAAGAAAACCGCCAATCATGACTTTGTAAGCTTTGCCGTAGTAGAACTCGTAAGTGCCGTCGGGAACGTTTTCTAAAGTTGGGCTATTCACACCAAAAGGTAACTTTTCCTGGCTATACCTTCGCGCGCGGCCATCTTTGACAACAAAGCGCATCGTGTACATGTTATTCATTAAGGCATCTAGATGTTCCTTTTTTAAAGGGATGAGCGATTTTTCAAGATGAGGAAATGTTCCGACGATAGGTGCATTTGGAAATAGTGCCAAGGGATCGACATTTAGGGAGGGATGGTGGCGAATCACGAGATAAAGCTCCGCATCGTTGATGACGCTAATGTTTTTTGATAACTCCGTGTCTTTAACAAGTTCTTCCTTGGTCAATAATTCAGTCATGCCATAATTGCCGATTCCCCAGAAGTCGCTTAGTGTGAGAATTCTGTCATGGGGCTTTTTTGCCCCTTTCAAATCTTCTTTCATCCAATGTTGGCCATTAAAAATTTCACCTTGGACTCCTAAGATAGAAGGTTGGATGCGCGCAACAGGTAGGTTGGTCTGTTTAAAAACAATATCATTTGGCCTCGGAAGATCCACTTGGCCGATAAATGAGTAGAAAGGGATATGCTCTAGCCTTGCCAAAGCAGGATTATCTACTAGCTCAGTGAGTTCATGGCCTTCTCGGTCAATGCCATAGATTTTGCCCCCATAGAAATAGAGGGTATCTCCTGGTTTGCCAATCATGCGCTTTATGTAGCGCTTTTTATAAGGGAAGATACCTAGAAAAGTTGTGTCAGAGTCAATCACAGGTAATCGATCTCCTGAAAAAATAACAATGCCAGTTCTTTTAACTAACTCAGGATCAAAATAATAGTGGGATGTTTGCAGGGGGGCATTAATCCCAAATTGAGTTTTAGAGACTGTGAGATGATCTTGCTCTCTGAAGGTAGGTCGCATCGAACCCGTGGGTATTTCATATAGTTCAAACCATACTTGACGGACGATCGTTGCTACGATCAACGCGATCAGAAGAGCGAGGAAAAGATCACAAGTGCTTTTAACCCAAGATTTTTTTAAACGACTTTGGCAAAAAGAGTCTAGTCGATCAGCAAGGGAGCTAGCTAAATGCCGGTCTTTTTGTTCGATAGCGGTTTGTAGTTGGGTCAACTGAGATTTTGCTTCTTCTTTTTCTGTAGAACTTAATTCGTTTTGACGAGCAACAATTAGGCGGTAGCTTTTTTGTAAAACACTACGACAGTGATTCCACGAGTAACTTTTAAAAAATTTCATAATGCAGCTTTGATGTTTATTTCGCGCAATTGTAACTCAAGAATGATGGAATGCCAAGTTTTTCTTTTGATCGTACGTTTTTTGTACGCAAAAATTAAATTTTGACTAAAAATGCTTGTGAATATTTGTGGAAAAGGTGTTCGTAGAATGAAGATAACTATTTAGCAATCAAACAAGAATTAAGTTTATTTCATCTATTTAGTTAATAAGTTAGCATGTCGCAAGCCTATATTAATTAGTGGCTTGCGTTGTTTTTTTGCCTTAAAATTTTGACAAAATGATAAGGTGAAAAAATAGATAATAACCGTGAAAAAAACTTGTTAATAACTTTGTCTATTTCAAAACGGCTTCCTCAAAGAGGGAAGCCTCCTTTTGGCGTCATTAGTTTAGAACCAGAATCGATGATTCTTAATTTCGCTTTTCCAACAACTCCACTAATTTGAAGCCAATAGGGAAAGTAGGCTGGATAAAGATCATCTTGCTCAGGAACGTAGATTTCAATCATTTTACCTGATAAAGGTGTTCCATCCTGTGGCCATCTTGTTTTGTAGGCTTCAAAAGCGACATCCGAGATGACATGGCCGTCGACGACCATCTGAGGGTTCCAAAGAGGGCGTTTGTCTTTAAAAGTATTTGCGCCCAAAGGACCTACTTTGCGACGTTGCTCATAGGGGATACAGGATAGGGGTAGATTTAACAACGTTCCCAAAAAATTTTCAACCTTGGGTATCTCAAACCATCCGTTTTTAGTATAGGAATAATAGCGACGCATGGTGCCGGAGTTGAGATCAACTTCAAAAATGACCCAAGAGGTATTGCCAATAGCACCGTTTTCATACCAATCGCGCCAGTTAGGGACACAGCGGTTGACGCGATTGGATGGGATGGTGACTTCTTCAATGGTGATTAGACAATCTTGATTGTCATGAATACGCATCAGTGTGATAGCGGAATTTTGCGAAGCCACGATGAAGTCACCAGGTTTTGCTAAGCGCAAATGATGCTTCAGCAAAAAATCATCTGCGTGAAGGTGGCATAAAAAGAAGAAGAAAACGAATAAGCGCAAAAACATATTTTCTTTGTGGTTATAAGGTTAGAATAGCTCGCATGTTTTCTGTAGCAAATTTCATCATAGCTTAACAATTAATTTCCAAATATCCTTGTTTTTGAAAGAATACTTGTTTCTACTATAAAAGCAAACACCACATTGGCAACAGTGTCATGAAAATACTAAATTTATACAATGCATCCTTATTTCTAGGAATCATCTGCTGCTTAGTCAGCTGTTCATCCCAGGATCACCCGGTACTAACACCACGTAATGAATTAGAGTCTCAAATTTTGCTAATGGAGAAGCAAATAGGAGAATTAGAAAAAGGGATTCTAGCGAAAGAGGTGGCTAGTCAAGGGCAAATGTTTGATGAATGGCATCAATATGCTAAAACACTCGAGGAAATAGAAAGAGAAGAACAACGATTAGAAAATCTATACGAACAACTCGATCGCTTAAAGCAGGAAAGAGTCCGTTATGAATAAGCCATCATTTCGCCAGTACAATCATTCCTTTGCTCTTTTGACCGATTTCTATCAATTATCGATGGCATACGGCTACTGGAAAGCTGGCTTAAGTAATAAAGAGTCTGTTTTTCAACTGTTCTTCCGCAAACTTCCCTTTAAAGGAGGCTTTGCTATTACCTCTGGTCTAGAAGATGTGATTGACTACTTAGAAAACTTTCATTTCGATGAGGGGGATCTTGCCTACTTAGCTACATTGAAAGACAAGGAAGGAACTCCTTTTTTTTGTCAGGGGTTTTTAGATTATCTAAAACAATTAAAGTTTAGCTGCGACGTTGATGCTATCCCTGAAGGAACTGTCGTATTTCCTTATGAACCCTTGTTAAGAATTCAAGGGCCTCTTTTGCAATGTCAAATACTAGAAAGCCCTTTGCTTAATCTCATCAATTTCCCCTCTTTGATTGCAACTAAAGCTGCACGCGTCAGTTTAGCTGCTAATGGAGAACCTGTCTTTGAATTTGGCATGAGAAGAGCTCAAGGTATTGACGGTGCACTTACTGCTAGCCGTGCAGCTTATATTGGAGGCTGTAACGCAACTTCCAATGTGATGGCTGGAAAAATTTACGGTATCCCAGTGAACGGAACCCATTCTCATAGCTGGATTATGGTCTTTGAGAATGAATTAGAAGCATTTCAAGCTTATGCTATGCATCTGCCGGGAAACTGCGTATTTTTAGTAGATACCTATAATACAATTGACGGCGTAAAAAAAGCGATAGAAGTTGGCCAGGCTCTCAGAGAAAAAGGACATCAGTTAATCGGGGTGCGTTTAGATTCAGGTGATTTAACTTATTTAAGCATTGAATCGAGAAGGCTTTTGGATGAAGCTGGTTTCAAAGATTGTCGCATTTATGCAAGCAATGAGTTAGATGAAACAATTATTAGTGAATTGAAAAAGCAAGGAGCCAAGATCGACGTTTGGGGAGTAGGAACAAATCTTGTTACCGGCAAAGACCAACCTGCTCTTGATGGAGTTTATAAGTTATCTGCGATTAAAGACGAGCATCATAAATGGCGTTACACTCTAAAGCTGTCTGAGCAGATGCAAAAAGTATCTAATCCTGGAATTCTGCAAGTTCGTCGTTTTAAGCAAGGCTCAGAGTTCATTGCAGATGCGATTTACGATATTTATCACCAACCAGTAGAAGACTTTCACGTTATTGATCCCTTAGATCCTACTCGAGAAAAAATTCTCAAAAAACATTTAAAATATGAGGACTTATTAGTACCCATTTTTCGCCAGGGTAAATTAATGTATCAGTTGCCTAAATTGGATGAAATAAGAGAGCGAACAAAGAAAAACCTTAACCAGTTTTATTCCGGAGTTAAGCGTTTTCTTAATCCACATCAATACATTGTCGGAATGGAAAAAGCCATTTATACAAGGAAAATCACGTTAATTAAACAGATACGTAATCGTACAAAAATAACTGGTAGTGATTAATGAAAGCATTAATATTAGTTGATTTGCAAAATGACTTTATGCCAGGTGGATCTCTTGCCGTTAAAGAAGCGGATAAAATTCTTCCTGTAATACAAAATCTGCTGACATGCCCTTTTGATTTTGTAATCGCTACAAAAGACTGGCACCCAAAAGATCATTGCAGCTTTGCTAGGACCTATCAATTAGCACCAGGAGATCTTCTAACTCTGAAGGATAGACAGCAAATCTTATGGCCAGCACATTGTATTCAAAATACGCCAGGTGCTGAATTTGTTCCTGAATTAGATAAAAAGAAAGTTAATCAAGTTATCTATAAAGGTACTGAGAAGGATATTGATAGCTATAGCACTTTTTTTGACAATGATTGCCGAAAAAGCACGGGTCTCGAATTGCTGCTTAGAGAAAAGCAGATTAAAAATGTTTACATAGCAGGATTAGCGACCGATTATTGTGTGAAATATTCAACGATTGATGCTGTACACTTAGGATTTAATACTTTTGTGGTGATAGATGCTTGTCGAGGTGTTAACCTTCACCCGAATGATACAAAAACAGCAATAGAAGAAATGATAAGGGAGGGAGCCCATATCATCACTTCGGAAAAACTACTGAGAAGCAAAAAGGGGATTTAACCTAGCGTTTGAGTTGTTCCCAAAGGCCGACAAGATTACCTTCTGTATCCCTAACGCGGGCATAAGCTCCGTAAGGGGTAACGATTTGTTTTTCTAATACGACTGAGCCTCCCGCTTCTTTAACCTTAGCGATAGCTTCATCGATGGATTGTACTTCTACGACAATGCTCGTTGGCTCTTCTGGCTGGCTTCTTTTATAAAGGCCACCATTAATGCCTCCTGGCTCTTTAATCATATGGTTCTCATCTGTCGGTGTAGTAACAATGGGATGGTAATTGTGAAACTCTGCTTCAGGTAGAGCGTGAATTTGCCACCCGAAAACATTTTTGTAAAACGTTTTTGCTCTTTCAAGATTATCTGCAGGTATTTCAAAATGCCCAACTTTATCCATAGCGCCTCTTTTCATTTAAAAAGTTTTGTCTAGTTGTTATAGAAAAAAAAGATTTATTATTCAAAGTTTCGTGTCTGCTTTGATGGCATTGCCTTGAGAAGTAGAATGAGATCTGCTATCCTAGACGAAAATGATGTTAAAGGTAGTTATGTCTAGATGGTTTGTTTGCTCTTTTTTCTTGATCTTTGCTTGTTTTGCTTCTGAAGAAGCGCCCCCGCTACAATGTCCATTTAATGAAGTATTTTCAGAAACAAGTCATTCTGTCAACATTCAAGGCCAACCAATCAATTATAAGGCGACAGCCGGAAACCTCATTCTCAAAGACTGTAAGGCAAACAAAGACTCAGCAAGTATCTTTTTTGTTGCTTACACCAAGGAAGATGTTATAGACAAAGGTTCAAGGCCAATCACTTTTTGCTTTAATGGGGGGCCTGGAAGTGCTTCCGTTTGGTTAAACATTGGAGTTTTTGGTCCACGGATTATCAAATTTAGCGATGAAAATGCTTTGGTGCCTCCTTATCATCTAGTAGACAACCCAGAGTCTCTTTTAGACCTTACCGATCTTGTTTTTATTGACCCTGTCTCTGTAGGTCATAGCACTCCAGCACCAGGCGTAGATCCCAAAACTTTTTATGGCGTTGATGAAGATGTAAAAACTTTTGCCGAATTTATCAGACTCTATTTATCTAGGTATAAACGCTGGAACTCGCCTAAATATATTGCAGGAGAAAGTTATGGGACCACTCGGGCCGGAAGCTTGAGCGATACTCTCCAGGATGATTACCATATTTACCTAAATGGCGTCATTTTAGTGTCGTCTATTATGGATTTTCATACTAAAGATCCATCCTCTACTAATGATTTACCCTACATGCTTTTCTTGCCCACCTATACAGCAACAGCGTGGTATCATAAGAAGCTTCCGGAAAGCACCAAAGGTGATTTGAGGGATGTTTTAAGCGAAGCTGAAGAGTTTGCTATGAATCGTTATGCCTTAGCTTTGCTAAAGGGAGACACCCTTAAAAAAGAAGAAAGATCAGCGGTAATTGCTAAGCTCGCTGAGCTTACCGGTCTAAAACCTGAATACATTGATTCTAATGATTTAAGAATACATCCTATGCGCTTTACTAAAGAGCTGCTCAGAAATGAACATAAAGTCGTAGGACGTTTTGATAGCCGCTACACAGGCTTAGAGATCGATCAAGGGTTTAGTTATGCTACTTCCGATCCTAGCTTTAATGCGATTCTTGGAGCCTTTACTGGCATTTTCAACGATTATTTAACAAGAGAGCTTAAGTGGAACAATGAAAACCAATATTTTGTATTGGCTGATGTATTGTCATCATGGAATTGGGGCCGTTCGAACCGATACCTGAATACAAGCGATAATCTAGCGAAAGCTTTGATAAAAAACCCCAACTTAAAAGTGTTTGTGGCAAGTGGCTACTATGACCTGGCTACCCCTTATTATGCGACTGTTTTTACCTTCGATCACTTAGGATTGGATCCTAGCTTGAGAGAGAGGCTTTTCATGTATGAATACGAAGGGGGGCATATGATGTACTTATCAAGGCCCATTTTAGCCCAAATGAGACGTGATCTAGAGTATTTTTATAATATTAAATAGGGGCTTAAGGATCCTTACAACCAGCTCTTGACATGATTCATTCATGGTTATTGACTTTCCCTAGAGTTAATCCATCAGGTTGGTTATCACATTTGTGATGCTTTCATTTAGTAAGCCTTAAAAGACTGCTGGGGCCTTCTTTAAGGCTCCAACAACATTTTGGTGTGAGGTTTTTTTTCGATCGATTAACCTTCAACACCTCATTGGTTTGGCTGTATGTATAACAAGGGGTGAGCTTATTATAGCCCATCATATAAAAAGTGATTCGATCTTTAAATTAAAGAGGGCGTTAAAAAGCTCCTGTATCCTCTCCATAGGACTGCGAGCCCGCGGGCTTTCTTCAGCAATTTGTTGATCTATTGCTTCAAGCGTTTGCTCGGCTATCCATCTATCTAAAAAGCTCAGGTTCATCAGGTTAGTTATCAAATCTTTAATGTCATCAGGTGTATCTTCGGCGAAAAAGTTAAATAAGAGAGCAAACCTTTTCATCGCATCAATCACATCTTTTCCTGTGATTTTACCGGCTTTGTATTCAGTAATTGTTTTAAAAAATGGAGGGGATTCACCCATATACAATTCATATAAGGTAACGCCTAATGCCCAGCTATCAAATTTATTAGCATCCAACTGGTCTCCAGGAATATTATCATCGAAGAACTCTGGTGGAAGGTATTCGACAGTACCTACAAATGGGCCATTTTGTAAATCACCTATGCTGCAAGAAAGACCAAAATCTGTAATTTTTGCATGATAGTGCTGCTGGCTATCATGCTTTAATAAGATATTGTTGGGCTTCAAATCACGATGGAACATTCCTTTTTGATGCATAAAGGCAACACCATCGATCAATTCTCTAGTAATCTTTTTTTTCTGCTGCTCTGAAAGTGCTAAGCCTCTTACTGACAATAAATCTTTGTCGCCTGCTTCCATGAGCATACCAACTTGTTTAGAATGATCTTTTGGCTGATCGACCAGACTATAGTATTTCAAAAAAGGGATGCTTGTTTTTTCTTCTGCCGGTCTACAGCTTTTATAGCTATTGTATAAAGCATGTCCAATTCCAAATTCCTTTTGTATTTCTACATTTGCTTTTTCACAACTTTTGTTTGGTTTAGCATATGCCAGAATTTTCGAGGTTGTACTGAAGAGTTGCGTAACGAGGTAGACCTTTTTAAAAGAGCCCGATCCTATGCTGTCTTCACGATGAAAGACCTTTAATTTACCTTTTCCTGGTGTACGATAAAAAATTCTTTTGTGTTTTTTAATTGCTTTACCAGCACTTATATCAAGTTTTCCGAGAACTAGTTGTTGAATGCGTGAATAAATGTCGTTTAAACTTCCTCGCCTCTTTTGAGGAATTTCTTCGATGTCTTTTAAATGTGCAACCTTATCTTTCTGCTTTCGCATTTTAACTTGGGAGTCATCGGGGATCTTAATCTGTTTGGCAAGAAGGGGTTGGAGGGAGCTGGTTGTTAAGTCATCCTTATCCTGATCACTATACATAGGAGTAGACAAATAGGATGGATCGGGGCTTTGTTTTTCTATTTGATTTTTTATAGCTAACGTTTGCTTTTTGATATCAAAAAAAACATTGGAGCTATTATTGATATTATCAATGCTCATGCCTATATTATATAGTTTGGGTGCTATTAATAATATGCTATTTTTATTTATTATATCGTTGGGAGCTGGAAAAGACTAGAAGGGGTTGCGAATAACAATAAACAAGCTATCTCACATGCGCCAGCTTGATTAAGGTTTTTACGAAACATTGCGCTTAACCCGTCTTTCTGGCCAAAATGAAGCTGGGATAGCCCTGGGGTTTAACATGAGGTGCCTTATTCTAAACTTCGATTTGGAGTGCTATATTAAGTAAATTTAAGAAACTGGCGAAGCTTTTGTAGCCTGCCCGCAAAGCTGAAAGTTTGCTGGTTTTCATCAGAGGCTTTTTCAGTTAGGTCGCCGAAACGTTCTAAAGCCTTTTCAACTGTCCATCTTTTACTAGCATCGGTATTCATTAGGTTGGCTATCACATCGTGAATACCATCGAGTTCCAAATTATTTAAAGCGTCAGATATTGTTGGGCTATTCATGGATCTAACGACCGCCTCTCCTGATCTTCTATTTCCCTTGTATCTATCAACCGCTCTAAAAAATGGAGGTATACCTATATACAATTCGTATAAAGTAACCCCTAACGCCCAACTATCAAATTTTTGAGGATTCCATCTATGCATAGGGATTGTTGGATCAAAGTACTCTGGTGGAAAATAAGTAGATGTGCCTGCTATTTCTTCTTGAAAATTATTGACGTTGCATGAGAGGCCGAAATCGGTAATTTTAGCATGATAAGTTTGCTGTGCATCTTTCTTTAGTAGAATATTGTCTGGTTTTAAATCGCGGTGAATCATTCCTCTTTGATGCATGAAGGCAACTCCCTCCAGCAGCTCTTTAGTAATGCTTTCTTTCTGTTGTTCGGATAGTTCTTGTCTTCTTATTGAAGAAAGGCTTTTGTCTCCAGTTTCCATAAGAATGCCCATTTTTTTAGAGTGGGCCTTAGATTTGTCAACAACAGCGTAATACTTGAGAAAAGGAATGTTCGCTGCTCTGCTGTCTTCCCCAAGGCTGTCTTTGTATTCTTCATACAAAGTTTTTCCTGCTTGAAATTCCCTTCTCACATCTTTTCTTGATTCATTGGATTGAGCATAGGCTAAAGTTTTTGGCGTGTCGTGATAGAGCCTTGTAACAGCATAAACTTTTTTGAAAGAACCTGAGCCAAGCTTCTGTCCTTTTTCAAAGGCTTTTATTTTACCTTTATTCTCTGTTAGATAAACAATGCCCTGCTTTTTTTCATGCGCTTCTCCGAGTGCTATATTAAGTTTACCGGTTGACAATTGTTTGATAGGCGATAGGGTATCATTTGAGATGAGCTCTTTTAAATTTCCATCATACTTTGTTAGGATCTGTTCAATGCTTTTGGAATGCAAGCCTGTAGCTTCCTCCAAATCTCGAATTCTCACCAGAATGTCCCCGATGTGGGTTGATACTTTTATGTGCTTTGCAAAAAAGGATTTGAAGAGGCGGGTGGTGAAAACTTCCTTTCTCTGACCCTTATAAATCCGGGCAGAGAGATGATAAGAATAAGAATCACGTTTTGTTGACGCGTTCTTTATAGTTAATAATTTCTTTTTTTCATCGAATGAAATTTTTAAATCATTGTTTATCTTCATACTAATATTATAATAAATAATATTATAAATTAGTATAGTTAATTATATTAATTTAAATTAAATTTTCTCGATTCCTCTTCATCAAATACACAATGTTTTTATAAGTTGTACTTGATAAGGGAGTTACTGAACTTCGTGCTTAGCAGTGATTACGCATGATCACTACAAATAGTTTAACTATAATGTACTGATTAGGAATTTGTTTAGAACTGTAATTGTTTACAAATAATTAATTGTTTAGTGAATTTGTTGCAGCTGCAACAAGAAATCCTAACGCTTTAATTCTGAGGGATCATGCCAAATGCTCCCTCAATAAACTTGTCCAATCATGAGGGTCGATAGTCGTAATCCCCAATATACCGAGTCAACAAAAATTTCGATCCCTGATCAACGCAGCCTTCTGATAACTTAACTAAATGCTATCGGGTTTTAATACTTTACAGATGTCGCGAATGCCGTCCGCATTTTCTTCGACTAATTGCCTCCCACAATTTTCAAGAAACTGAATAGTTTCTGGCCGCGTGTCATCAAGAGGAGGGGCTGGAGGGTCGAATTCATATTGTAAACGATGATAACGATCTCCGATCATATAGGACATGATATTGTGTGTTTCAAAATAAGGCTGAGTCACGTCGGACCATAGATCTCCCAAATCTTTAAAATCGCTAGGACCTATGCTATCATTACCTCCGGTACCAAGAGATAGCAAAAACAAATCCTCTTTTTTGTGTCCATGATTAAGGGCTTCAAATACACAAGATAATGTGGGGTTATTCTGTAAAACACCGCCATCTATAAGGAAATTGTTTGTTGTTTGGGGATTTCCCGATACTTTGTAGTCAACTTCGACAGGAGGAAAATAGGTTGGGGCCGCAGAAGTGACTGTAGCAACATGATGCATATAAAAATCAGCACGATTCACAGATGCAATTTGATGCGACAAATGAGTGAGATGTCGGGCTTTTAAATCTTGTAAACGATAGGAAAAAGTTTTCAGCCCTTTTCGGGTATAAAGGTGAACGGTTTTAGGGGTATCATCGTGTTCAAGAGTTGAATATTGTGGTCCGCCAAACATTGTCGACGTAACTGAAACAGCTTTAGAAAGTCCACTACCTACTATGCTAGTAATTTTACTTATAAGTTCATCAGAAGTATTAGCTACCACCACTACATCAGTCAGTGCCGAAGATAAGGTCTTACTACCCAATTTTTCCTTAAAAAATCGTGATGGATCCTCATACTTGGGATGATTGAATCGCCAACGAATTTTTTCATCCCATTTTAAATGAGAAGAGGGGAGAGAATAATTAGGATTGAGGCGAAAAATTTTAGCATGCTCCTGTGTATACATATTTAAAAGGTCTTCAGCTGTGTATTGCGGGTGCTCTGGGTCCTCATCATTTGGCTTACTGAGCCCTAGGGCCAAGATTCCCCCTGTTGATGTTCCTCCGATTAATTTAAATAATTTTGCTGTAGGTTCTCGTGTTATTCTTTCAATTTCCACTAGCACTGAGGCAGGAATAATGCCGCGGAGACCTCCACCATCTAGAGAGAGGATAGGGTATATCGATTTACTATCTGGGCGTGTGGCGTAGGATGGAGCCTTCTCTTCTTCTTGAGACTGCCGGCTTGGTGCTATATAATCTGAAAATACCTTCTTAGAAGATTGTTGAGTATAATCATAATGAAGACAAAACAAATAGTGTTCGTTACATTTATCAATCCTATTTTTATGAATAGGTAGTAGCTTGCTTGAAACCTGATGTTCAATTTTCCTAATAGAGATATTTAGATGGGCTAGATCACGTTGACGCGGCCATCTAGGTAGTTTTTTTTGAATCCCTTTTATCCGCTCAACAAGTTCATAGCACGTCTCGATTTCTTTTTCTGTGCTACCAAGATACGCAGCAAAATCAGGACACTCCCCAATATCACCAGCTACATTTGCCTGAATTATTTTAAACCGATCGCGAAGCCCTATTAATTCTTTCCTCGTAGTAATAGTCTTAAGGTTTTCTTGGAATCTGCATAATATTGCTCTGTATCTGGTTTCTCTTTTTCCATCTCGATTATTATTGATAGTTGCGCATTCTTCTGCTAAACGCTCTTTGTTCCAAGATAGAATGTTTCCTTGAAAAGGATGAACTTCTGGGCTCATGATAGTTCCTTATTTTTTAATTAACAAAAATTATAGGATTCAAAAAAAAATTCGCAAACAAAACTTTTTCATTTAACGGGGAGCTATCAGAATGTATTCCCATTAAAGCTAAAGCCTTAAGAGGGGCCTATTTCGTCAAAATGGCAGCTTATTTCTTTTCAGACTCTAGGTTTACGAGTCAACATAGGCAACGGAGCGATTCACAGAAAAACAAGTAGCTTCTATGTTAGAAATGATAGTTTTAAATCACGGAGCTGAAGATCCAGAAGAGCATAAATGAGGGTTTGCCTTTCTGATTTAAGAAAATTTTTTAAAGCATTAGCAGCTGGCTAAGAAATTGCCAACGACATTAATAAAAGTGGATGCAATGACTTCTCACCGTCGCTTGTGATTTTGTATACAAGTTCATGAAACGGGTAGCAATAAAGCCTCTGCTTTACTAAATCATTTTTCTCGGGTTAGTATGTTGTTTAAATTCATCCTCGCTTAAAAACCCTAATTCTAAACAGGCTTCTTTTAACGTTTTATTCTCATGATAAGCTTTCAGGGCAATTTTCGCCGCTTTGTCATAGCCAATCACGGGGTTTAGGCTGGTTACTAACATAAGGGATTGCTCAACGTTGTTATTAAGCTGTTGAAGATTAGGCTTCATCGTTTGGACCATATGGGTTGCAAAGCTTTTACAACCATCCCCTAATAGTTGAACTGAATGAAGGAAGTTATAGATAATCAAGGGCTTAAAGACATTTAATTCGAAATTTCCCTGACTGCCCGCAACCGTGATTGCCGTATCATTCCCTATTGCTTGAATGCAAACCATGGTCAGGGCTTCCGATTGGGTAGGGTTTACTTTTCCCGGCATAATCGAGGATCCGGGTTCATTTTCTGGCAGGAGGAGTTCTGAGAGGCCACATCGAGGCCCCGAACCAAGCCAACGCACATCGTTGGCTATCTTCATCAAACTACAGGCTAAAGTTTTAAGCGCCCCACTTGCAAAAACAAGAGCGTCATGCGCGGCAAGAGCGGAAAATTTATTAGGGGCTGAAATAAAAGGGAGATGGGTGGCTTCCGCAAGCTTGGTAGCAACGAGAGGACCAAAACGGGGATCAGCATTGAGCCCTGTGCCGACAGCTGTTCCTCCGATGGCAAGCTGATAAAGGCCGGGGAGTGTGGCTTGGATACGGATTAAATCTTCTTCTAGCTGATTCACATAACCTGAAAACTCTTGACCAAGTGTCATAGGAACAGCATCCATTAGATGGGTTCGTCCGATTTTAATCACGTCCTTGTACTCCTGGACTTTCTCCTCTAATTTCTCTTTTAGTAAATGAATTTGAGGGATTAAATGTTGATGGAGCTGGAGTGCAGCAGCTAAGTGCATCGCGGTTGGAAAAACATCATTTGATGATTGCGATTTGTTAACATGATCATTAGGATGGATGGGAGATTTTGACCCCAACGAGCCTCCAAGTAGGAGAATCGCTCGGTTGGCAATCACCTCATTCACATTCATATTGGTTTGCGTGCCGCTTCCCGTTTGCCAAATTCTAAGCGGGAATTCTTGATCGTGAACACCATCAATCACTTCTTGAGAAGCTTCAATAATTGCTTGAGCTTGTTGATCGGTTAAGAGAGTGAGCTCTCGATTGGCCTCAGCACATGCCTTTTTAAGCAACCCAAAAGCACGGATTAATGATTTAGGCATAAGATCAAAGCCAATGTCAAAAAATTTTAATGAGCGCTGCGTTTGCGCCCCCCATAGATGATCAGCGGGTACTAAGACTTCACCTAAGCTATCTCTTTCGCTGCGATACTCCTCCGACTTCTCCGCCATGTGATGCACCTCTTTTTGCCTCACCTTAGCATAAGCATTTTAAGAGAAGGAAATCTTTTTTTTCTGAGGGGACAGGTTAATCTCATCAACAACGCACCCGGATCGAGCATGAAGTAGATAAAGAATTGCCTGAACGACGTCTTCTGAGGTTAAGTGTTCTGATGACTCACTTCCCGGTCGAAAATAGAGGTTATCGTAAAAAGAGTTGGCTATCATGCCGGGATTTACAATAGAAATAGCAATCCCTTGAGAAGAACACTCCTCCCGTAGCGCTTGGGCAAATCCTCTTAGAGCAAATTTACTTGCACAGTAAAGGGCTCCCTTTTTTTGACCTTTGAGTGCTGCTTCTGAACCAATGAAAACAATTTTTCCAGAAGCCCTTTTCTTGAAGAGAGGGAGGTAGGCTCTAACAAGATAAGCATGTGCAAGAAAGTTAATTTCAAAGATTTCTTTCATTTGCGGGTAGGAAAACTCTTCCAAGTGGGCAAAACGGCCGATCCCTGCATTGCAAATAAGAGTGTTAATGTAGGGATACTTCTTTACAAGATGGTCAAAAAAATGGATATCCTTACTTAATTTGCTAAAGTCAGCCTGCTGGTATGCAAAATTTTGATCGTGAATAGGAGGGGGAGTCCGGCTAATGCCAAGAACTCGGTGCTGATTTGCCAATAGGTGTTGGCTTAAAGAGAGGCCGATTCCTCGACTTGCTCCTGTGATTAATATTTCGGTCATAAACAGCGTAATGTGGGTTGGAGATCATATGCAAACAACTTTTCCGAAGGGACATATTTAAGAAGCTCATCATAGCAAAACTTTAACAAAGACTGCTCAAGTGACTCTTTATAAGAAACGAGGCTTCCTCTTTGGGTTAATGAATGAGCAAAAAGTTTTTCTTCAGGGTAGAGATTAACCATGTTTTTATAAATATTTTTAGGCATGCGAAAAGCTCCAAGAGTGACCGAATGAATCCTTTCAGTTTTCAATAAGTCGAAGACCTCAGCGTAAAATTGAGCATATTTTTTTTCAAAATCATCACAAAAAATCAGGGGATCAAAGCGAAGACCGATGGGCCAACCTGCCTGCTGCAATTTTAGGAGAGATTCAAGGCGACTTTTTACAGAAGGTGTTTTGTTTTCTAGACTCTTTGAAAGTTCATGTGGCATGAGGCTATAAGCGATGACACAATTTTCTAAGGAACGATGCCTTAACAAGGTGGAGATGTTAGTGCTTTTTGTTCGTATTTCAAATAGAGCTTCCGGGTGTTCTTCAAAAAAGGGCAGAAAATGGTTTACAAATTGAGTGATTGATTCTAAAGCTAGGCTATCAGCATCGTAACCAGAAAAAAAAGTGCATCGTTCAGAAGCGTTTTCCTCAATAGCCCGAACAATGGCATCTTTAAAATCTTGATAATTCACAAAAAGAACAAAATTGGCCGATGAATAAAGTCCTTGTAGGAAGCAGTAACGGCAATCAAATGGACAATTTAAAAGGTGGGAGAAGTAAAAGTTTTTATTAGTTCCTATTCCATACCCTTCGGGGGTTTCTAAAACAAGGTTTCCATTTTTTTTGGCAAGGATGAGAGAGGGGTTTTCTTTTTGAAGCCGAAAATTCTGGGATTGTCGATTAAAGATCTCGCCATATTTTTCACAATAGATAGGTGACATGCGATGGCGCTGAATCATTTGTCGTGTGATAGGTTGTTCTTTGACGCTTTCTTCAACGTATAGGAGTTGGAACATGGATACCTTAAAAGACGAGGGGGAGGGAGTTTATTTTTTCTTCTAAATATTCTAATACGGAAGCTGTTTTGCTTAGCTTGTCCAAAGTTGAATCCCAGATCGACTTATTGGGTTCTATCGCTTGCCATTTTTGCAATATCCTTTTTAGTAAATGTTTTTGCGTAGAAGTAAAATGCCAGTGAAGAAAGAACAAACTTAAATCTTGCTCTTGGAATTGAGCTATGGATTCTAATTTAGAAGCTGTCGTTTTTAGATGAGTGGTCAAAAGAGAAATAGGTCCTAACTGCTCACCGATCAAGCTACTTACCATTTTTTTATCCAGTTTCTCAAAGGAGTGCTTAGCATTATCAGAAATCACTTTAAAAGAGTGAATTAGTTCCACGGTAGAAAAATGCGACGCCGCTGCAAAAAAAGAGGATCCTTCCATGTCGCATAATGAGTCGTGTACAAATTCTTTCTCGGGCTTGTCTACAGTTAGCAAATTGGCAGTAGGAGCAGGTGGGGGGTCAAGAAAAATGGGATAGTAGTTAATTTTTGTGCTTTGATCAGTCAATTTTTGAATACAGAATCCTTGACCAATTTCATGTTCAGCATGGCCTGCGATGCCGATATTTAACCAGGAATGGTAACGGTAGGGATGCAGGCCATAAAGATAGCCGATGGCAGTGGCTACCTTATTTTTGCCAACGCCACATACTGCAAGCATGGTTGTTTCATTTTCAAATAGCGAGAATCTACTCATAGATTCTTTTCTTTGCAGACCAAAATGGTCAATTAAGGGTTCTGCTTCACAGCCTAGGGCTGTAATAAGAAGGAGCATGATCTTTTCTTAAGCGGGTAATTTGTTAAGGGATCTTAGTTTTTTATCAATTTTTTTTCAATCCTAATTAAATTCACAACTAGCTTTTAATGCTTGTGCTTATTTAAAATTTATTGAGAGTTGTTTAGGTGTTTGTTGGTTTAATTATTTTATAACAATTAAACGAGTTGTTAAAAATATGTTTTTATTAAAAGAACTTAGCTGCTATCAAGCAGTTGCTATCGCCGAAAAGACTTACCAAGAGATTAACCCTAAATCTTTTCAAGTGGCCCTATCCAATATCAATAGCAATATTCAAAAATCTGCTAGAAAAATCCTCAAGAGAGAGCTTGGCAAGACTAAAGGATATGTTATTTTAGTGACAGGTAGTGATGGGCGTTATGAAAAAATGAACAATGCTTCTCCTATTGAATTAATTGTCGTTACTAAAGGTGTCAATCAACCAATCATTGATAAAATCAAAGAGATTCCTCAAAAAGTACCCATGTTTTCTCGGGTAATCGATTTAAAAGACATCCATGATCCTGATGATAAACTCCTGTGCTTCAATCGGTGCCAGGATAGCCATCAAAAAGATTTTCGCCCTTTTCCTTCAAGAGCATTGGATGCATCCTTCTTATTCGGTCAGCAAAAACTCTATGGGCAATATAAAATAAGCTTTTTTGAGGAATTATGTAGTAGCAAGGCTACTAAAGATCTGAGAAAGTTTCGTGCTTCTGCTCGATCGTCGTCACTTACACTTTTGAAGAATAATTTGGCAGGTAAGGCTGGCCATTTTGACCCTAATACGGGTGAATTATTTTATGATGGGGATCGCATTAAGGGGCCAAAATATCCTCTATTAAGAGTTGTTCAATATTCCTTGGTAGATCATGTGTGTAAATTAATCAACAAAGGAAAAATTAACCAAAAAGACTTCTCTGAACTCCCTAAAAGCACACTAGAAAGAATCGATTGGCTGAGGAAAAAAAAGTTATTAGTGTTATCTAAAGAGAGTGGGCGGCAAGTTAAACAAGTCTATAGCCTTTCCCTCCTTTGGTATTCCGAAGGTCAACGTTTGCATACAGAAACTGGAAGGGGAAACCTAGTTGTTTCTTCTATTCAGTTAAGGCAAGTAGCAGAGATCGTCATGACCTTTGGTGAGTGTGTTGCTAACGCTAAAATTTGAATTTCCAGCTAAAGCTAGGCAACAATTGATGAATGTAAAATTGAAAATTTAATAAAACATTCTTTATAAGTTTATTTCACATTTTAATTTGTGAATAGGGTGAAAAAATATTAATCATTTTGATCGCCTCTATCACTTATTTTGGCAATGCCAATGAAATCAATTGGAAAGAAAGAGCTTTAATCAGTCGTATAGTGGCTCAATCTCTGCTTGCTTTAAACAATTTTTGATCTGCGATTTCGTTCATTCAGGAACATGTAAAAGCAAAAATGACATGATATATTGAATTCAGGGGTATGGGTTGTAGACAGATGCTTTGATGGTAAATGCAAAAATTGAGAAAATGAATAGAAAGAGAAGTTCTGCAATGTTTGTGGACAAGCATTGGAAGCTTTACAACCCCCTATCTGTGGGATTGATGGTTGCAAAATGTGGTGCGATGCTAATACTATGACTGCGACAGCATGGTGTACAAAAGTATTTAAAGCCCCTCATTGTCAAGCAGATTGCTTGTCTGCTGTTTACCTTATTCAGCAAGGTTGTTATTGGTGCTGTTAAGGCGGCAATTTTTATCAAAAATGCTTAAAGCCTTTTGAGGGAATAACAGATCATATACAAGCACCCTGTGATCCATACTGGGATTAACCATGAAAGAAGATGGATTAAAAGGAATTATCATGATAGTTATAGCAGTAGCCCTTGCGGGTTATGCTATTTACATAGGTCATTACGAGATCATTTTTTTATGTTTATTTTTTTACTTATTCATTCTGCTAATGGACAAATGGCTAAAAAAATAAATGAATTTCTGAAGCAATTGTGATCATGCAGTTCGGTGAGTTTATTTCTAAAGCTAAAGTCTGAATTTTCTTGCTGTCCCTAAAAAATTTTCCTATGAGTGATTTAAACACTTAAATAGGAGAATTTATGCGAAAATGTTTATGGATTTTGGCAAGCTTATTGATCTGTTCCTCAGTTGAAGCGCAAGAGGACCGAATCTCATCCGAAAATGCTCTTCAACGCTTAATGCAGGGAAATGAGCGCTATGCTCAAGATAAGCTGCTTCATCCTGATCGTACCAGGTTTCGTAGAGAAGAACTGACAGCTAGCCAAACACCTTTTGCCATTATTCTAGGCTGCTCTGACTCGAGAGTCTCGCCTGAGATTGTGTTCGACCAAGGGATAGGGGATCTGTTTGTGGTACGCATTGCAGGTAATGTGGTTGGTCCCGTTGAATTAGATAGCATTGAATTTGCAGCAGGGTACTTAGGATCTTCGATCGTTTTTGTGCTTGGACATGAAAACTGCGGTGCTGTTTCCTCTGTCCTTAACCAGCATACTAAAGACATCGAGGCGATTGCCCAGTTACTCAGTCCATCAATACAAGGGATTGATCCTAATGGCAAGCAAGCATTAGAAGAAGCGATTAAAAAAAATGTAAGCTTTGTAACTAAACAACTTAAGCAATCCCCCGTTTTAGCTAGATTGATTGAGGAGAAGAAAATTGACGTTGTTGGCGGTTATTATCACTTAGGGAGTGGAAAAGTTGAATTGATCCAGTAAGGAAAGAGGGGAATCCCCCCTCTTAATCAGACTTTTTTTAATGAAGAAGCGAATGCGACTAATGAGAAACCAGTAAATAGCATATTGATCCCTACAAGAAGGCCAAGTGCCCAAGCGGCCGTTCCTGGCCATCCCCCGAGCAGTAATCCTGCAAGGAGTAATGAAAGGATTCCACTTGTGAGCAACCAACCCCAATTGCTACGGGGACGAAGATGGAAAGAAAAAACAATTTTGGAAAATCCATCGATGACAAAATAAGCAATCAACAGTAAGGTTAAAGAAAAAATACCAGCAATAGGGTAGGCGAGTAGTAGAACACCAATTCCTACATTAAGGATCGCGCTTAGCACGGTTGGCCAAAACCCAATTTCTCTTGTTTGAAACAACCTAAAAATTAAGAATAAACCAGCGGCAATAAATAGCCAGCCAATGAAAATTTCAATCGCTAAAGTGAAAAATTGAGGGACAGCAATCGCTAAGCACCCTAGAATAATAAAAAGGATGCCTTCAAAAGTTAGAAGCCCACGATGACGAGCAAGGAAATCCATAAGATTAACCCCTTTGTGTTTTTTAATCTCCTTATAGAAAGAAGGTTATTTTTCTAACAGTTCAATTTCTTTTACGAATGTTCTTAGGCCCTCTGCGATTTCTTCTCTAAATTGCGGATAGTATCTTGACATCCATCGATCAATACGCTCCCAGGTTACTTTTTTTAAGTCCAGCATGAAATGTTGAGGATTTTTCATCCTGTCATCATAGCGAAGTTTACCAACATCTATACGAATGGGTATTTCTCCTATAAATCCTGTGTTATGCATGACATTGTGATCTCGATCATATAGACCTAATCGATACTCACGAACATACATGGCTAAAATGGATTCAATATATTTTTTGGCTTTTGTTACTTCACCGTGGGATAAGAATCGATTTAACACCTGCTTGGCGCTCTCACCTTTTTTTTGAAGAACAAAAACAGTATCTTTTAGACTGAGCTCATGTGATTTTTGCCTTTTATCAACTAATTTCACTGTAAATGACTGTTGAGTGGGCTCTAGGTGAGCATAGATGAGTCCACTATTTTCCTTGTCCATTGTGTAAGCTAAAAAATGTCCATTAAACACTTGCTGGATGCGCTTTTGGTTGCTACTCATCTTAGCTTGTTTGGCTTTGTTGAAGAGTTCAAGATCAGGTAGCCAGTTATAAAGATAGGGAGTCTTAAGATGTTGGAACTTAAACAGCTTAAGAACATAGCGATTGTCGCTGCTAACAAAGGCAAAGGTTTGGTTACCACTTCCTAAAAAAGTAAAGTGCTGATCTAAAATACCTTGGATTGCGGCGGCTTGCTCTTGCTCTAACTGCGGAAGATGATAGCTTGGCCATAAAGTTTGATCATAGGTAATAAATGTTGGGCTAAACCAATCAGAGCGCTTAGAATGAATATAGAAGGAAAAGGAGAGCAGGGCAAAAGGGATTAAAATAAGGGATTTATATTTAAACATTTGTCATTTTTTTCTTCGAATTGTATCTAAAGATTAAATAAAATCCAAAAAAACCTTGTGTGCATCCTTATGTTGCAAATGTTGATAGCCGAGCATTACCTATATGGACAGGTGCTATTTGTCAAACTACTAGGCATCTGTTTTCTGGCAGCTTTTATTTCTCTTTCCCAGCAAGCTCTGGGGTTGTTTGGAGCAAGAGGCATTATGCCGCTTGACGATTTTATGCATATTGCCAAGCAAAAAATTAAAGACCAAAGATATGCAATTTTACCGACGGTTTTTTGGTATAGCTGCACTGACAAGATGATTAGAGCCTGCATTTTAGGGGGCATCATCAGTTCTTTTTGCGTCATTTTAAACGTTGTCCCGGCTCTTTTTTTGTTGATTTTATGTTTGCTCTACCTTTCGTTCATTAACATAGGGTCGCCTTTTTTATCGTATCAATGGGATTCCTTATTAGTAGAAGTTGGTTTTCTCGGTTTTCTGATGTCCCTGCAATCACCACCCCCTGTTATGTTGGTGGTTGCTACATGGCTAATCTTCTTTCGCTTTATTTTTTCCTCGGGGATTGTGAAGATGTTATCAGGCTGCCCCGAATGGCGTTCCTTAACGGCGATGCAATACCACTTTGAAACGCAACCTCTTCCTAATAAAGGAGGTTACTTTTGCCATCAATTGGTTCAGCGGTTTGTAAAACCTACCACCATCGGTGTTTTTTTTCTTGAGTTGGTTGTACCTTTTTTTGTTTTTTTTGGTTCATTAGGACGTTTATGGGCTGCTTTACTATCGATTTTGTTGCAAATTTTTATCTTGGTAACAGGTAACTATGCCTTCTTCAATTTGTTAACCATCGCCCTCTGCTTTCCTCTTATCTCTGATACCTATCTTAATTGGCTGCCTCTTTTCTCACTCAATGCCTTAAGGCCTGATCTATTCCTGAGCTTGATTTTAAACTTGCTAGGCGTTGGTTTGATTCTGTTAAATACCTTTGTTTTTCTACGCCTTTTTTTTAGACTAACAGCATTGGATAAAATCTATAGATGGATAGCACCTTGGCATATTGTTAATCCCTATGGATTGTTTGCCGTCATGACAACTAAAAGAAACGAAGTCATCTTAGAAGGATCAAATGATGGGATCGTCTGGGAGCCATATGAATTTTATTGGAAACCAGGTGCTTTAGAACATCCTCCTCGGCAGATTGCACCACTCCAACCTCGTCTTGACTGGCAAATGTGGTTTGCAGCCTTGGATCACTATCAAAACATTCCCTGGTTGCATCAGTTGATCATGAGAATGCTTCATGGGTCAACGGATGTGATGGCGCTTTTCAAGCATAATCCTTTTCGGGATCGTCCGCCTCGTTTTATTAGAGCGTTGTTATTCCAGTATCGCTTCACTTCCCTAGAAGAAAAACGAGAGACAGGACGATGGTGGAAACGGGAATTTAGAGGTTTCTACGCTCCTCCATTTTCTCTAAGGGCAGAAGAGGATATTTCGGAATAACGTGTTTTATCTTTAAGCAATCATCTTGTAAATATTTACAAAATCTTGATACAATCTTAACAAATTTATTCTAATAAAAATAATGATTTATTATTTAGCTCTTGTTTTTTTTATTTTGATTGATCATGTCCACGGGCAGGAACCTTTTACTGTCTCCGAAGGTTTTGTTCAATCAGATGAAGGAAAGCTATTTTATCGCATCGTTGGCAAAGGCGATCCTATTATCCTTATTCACGGTGGTCCAGGCCTTGATCACTCCTACTTTCTTCCCGCCTTAGATGCTCTTGCTGATCGGCACTCGGTCATTTTTTACGACCAAAGAGGGTCCGGCAAATCTGAGTGTGTCGTTAACTGTGAAACCATTAACATGGAAAGATTTGTTAACGATCTAGAAAAGCTGCGGTCGGCCCTTAAACTGGACAAGGTTTCTATCATCGGCCACTCTTGGGGGAGCTTGGTCGCGATTGAGTATGCTTTAATGTTCCCCCAATACGTTAAATCTCTCGTTCTGTTACATGCTTTTCCTCCAACAAACAAGGGCTTAGAGAAGTATTACGAAAACCTTGAACAAAAACTCAAACCTGTTGCCGACCAGCTAGGCAAGATTGAGTTGTCGAATGAATTTAAAAAAGGATCCTTCGAAGCCGTTCAAAATTACCTAGACATCATTTTTAAAAAATATTTTTTCGATGAAAATAAAGTTTTACTGCTGAACAGCCGACTTTGCCAAAGTACTGCTGCTAACGTTTTTCGAATAGGAGATTTGCTAGATAGTGATTATTTAGCCGATTATAATTTAGAAGAAAGGGTGACGAATCTCTCTTTACCTACGTTAATCATTCATGGTGACAATGATCCAGTGCCTCAAAAATATGCACTTAGATGGCATCAAGCTATTAAAAATTCTCAATTTCAGTTAGTTAAATCTTCAGGGCATTTTTCATTTATCGAACAACCGGCGACTTTTTTTCGCCTTGTAGACGATTTCTTATCCCTTGATCACAAGTGATGGCTTTAACCTGGCGACCATGCGTGCTAGGCCTGCCTCTTGCACTGCTTCCACGACTCGATCAACATCCTTGTAGGCGTCGGGCATCTCTTCGGCGATGGTTTTGGGGGAGTTGGCCATGACCTTAATCCCTTGCTGCTGCATATGATGGATAGGGTTTTTTCCTGACCAGGTTTTTAATGCTTGGACGCGACTTTTGGCTCGACCTGCTCCATGACAGGCACTACACCAGGTTAATGGATTGCCATTTCCTGCCATTAAATGGCTTGCTCTTCCCATATCCCCTGGGACTAAAACAGGTTGTCCTGTTTGCTGAAAGGTAGCGGCGAGCTCGGGGTGCCCAGGCCCAAATGCGCGTGTGGCCCCTTTACGATGGACGCAGAGCTCTTTGATTTCTCCATTGATTTCATATTTTTCAAATTTGGCAATGTTATGGCAAACATCATAGAGCAAACGCACTTCTTCCGGAGGGATGCCAAGCACTTCTTTAAAAGCTTGACGAACATAATGGAGGATTTGCTGGCGATTGTTAAAGGCAAAATTAGCAGCAGAGGCCATGGCAGAAAAATAGTGTTGTCCTGCTTGGCTTTGAATAGGAGCTGCAACAAGCTGACGATCGGGGAGCCCTTCTGCCAAGCCTTGCTTGATGAACTGGTGTAGCGTGTCTTGGCATACCTGGTGTCCAAATCCCCTTGATCCTGAATGGATAAGAATATATGTTTGGCCGAGTTCGATTTGCCAAGCCTTAGCAATTTCCGGTAAGAATAGATACTCAACGCTGCCAATCTCGACAAAGTGGTTCCCTGAACCAATGGATCCTAATTGGGTTCGTCCTCTCTCTTTGGCGAATTCAGAAACAGCCAGTAGATCACCGCCATGGATCACCCCGTAGCTTTCAATATGATCGAGATCTTGTAAGAAACCATAACCTTTTTCAACGGACCATCTAGCACCTTTTTCAATGAGGTTGCGATAGTCGCTGTCTGTTAGTCTTTTCTCTTTTTTATGGCCATGGCCTACCCCAGAGGGGATCAGATTGAAAGCTTTTTTTAGAAGTTCAGTTTTTTGATTTTCAGTCATACTATTAAACGGGAGAGGAACGATGGCAATGCGTACACCGCAGTTAATATCGTAACCAACCCCGCCAGGGCTAATGACCCCTGTTTCAGCATCCATGGCTGCTACACCACCAATGGGAAAGCCATACCCCCAATGAATATCTGGCATCGCAATGCTATATCCTGTGATACCAGGAAGGTAAGCGACGTTGCGAACCTGATCTAATGGCTTTTCAATATCGCATTCAGTGAATAACTTTTCTGTGCCAATGACGATTCCAGGTACACGCATGCCTTGAATTTTAGGGATAAGGTAAGTAGCTGGCTTGATTCTTTCTAGGTCAAACATCAACAATCATCTCCCATTCTAAATAGTTAGGCCTTTCTAAAATAGACCCATGGAAACTAATCGCTTTATAAGGGCAATACGTTTTACAGTCGGCTTGGGTGATCGACTCATTAAGAAGAATAATAAGGTCATCGAGATTTTTTAAAATGATGCTTTGCGGGAGAAAATCCAACAACTCAGGAAAACGCCAGGAAAGAGCACAATAGGCATGAGAAAAAAGTTCATTGATTGTCATTCCTTTAATCTTATAAGCAAGATCTGCGGTATGTTCGATTTCTTCAAAGGGGGGTAAAAAAGGATGGCTCCAAAGGGGGCGATAATTTAATTCAGGCAGGCTTTCATAAAGATGCAGATGAGAGATAAAAAAGGGAAGTTTTCTAAAGGATGCCAACCAAGCCTTCATGTGTAGGGGCTTTCTTGCGATAGTGGCGTGGCAAAGCCAATGATCCCTTCTTTGAATGTGTAAGCCGATCTCGTTCAGCCACTGGTGAAGTAAAACTTCGTAATTAAGAATTTCTTGTTCGTTGTCAAGCCAATGACCTTGCCAAGCAACCACATTGGCGTGGTTGTCGGGTAAGAAGAGACAAGAGTTAAAATAGCCAGTTCTTCCTATCTTGAAAGAGGGTTTTGGCATCTGCTGGAGGTAGGGCAAAATAAGGTTTAAAGGTTGATTGCCTAAAAAAGACAAAGTAAAATGCCTTGAGTTAGGTGGAATAATACGTGCGCTAGGAAGATTTTCAGGCCATAAGGCGTCAATCTCGAAACCTATAAATAGCCGTTTGGTTGTTTGTTCTATCATGACTTTTGGATTAAAGCTTTTTTTAATAAATGATGCAAGTGAGTAATATGAGGTCTTCAGGGGAGGAGTTGATGCCATATCACATTAAAGCTGCTTGCGCAATCGCGATCCTTTGCTTGGTTCATCTTCTTGCAAATCGGATTAAATATCTAGGATGGTTGTGGCATGGTCGCTTTCTTTCTTTGGCAGGAGGCATTTCTTTTACCTATGTCTTTGTTTCTTTGTTACCGGAACTTGCGAGAAGCCAAATGTCTATCGAGACCATTGGTCTTTTTCCCTATTTTGAAAAGCATGTTTACTTAATCGCTCTTTTAGGGTTTCTCTTTTTTTATTCAGCTCAGAGTGTGACAACAAAAGACCATTACAGAACGTTAGGGTTTTTAACATCAATGGGTAGCTATACGATTTTTAATCTTTTGATTGGCTCATCGATTACGGATAGCCAAAATGTTGATGTTCAGCCTTTACCACTATTTATTTTAGCGATGTCGTTGCATTATTTTGTTAATGATCACAACCTTAGGGAAGCACACCAAAATTTATACGAGGATGTTGGTCGTTGGTTATTAACCTTGGCTTTAATCGTAGGTGGCTTTTTGGGTGTATGGTGGCCTCTTCCTGAAGCGATTGCTGCTATTTTAATGGCTTTTGCAGCGGGAGGGGTTCTTTATAATGTGATGCGTTATGAGCTACCTAATAATAAAAATGTCACTTTTTTTTGTTTAGGGTCTTTATTTTATGCAGCTATGCTGCTTTCTGTTGGTGTCAAGTCTGTTTGGCTATCTCTAACATAATTTCGTTTAAACAGGGATTTGGAGTTGTTCTTGTTTCTCCTTGTCTAAACTGATTAAAGAAATATTTAGCGGTAATCAGCTTGTCATTTTTTTGTAATGTCCAGTGATGGATCTCTTCCACAATAATTGCCTGGTATAGTGAGCTTAAGCAAATTTCTTCAACCGGTCTTGATAACTGATAGAGCATGACATTTTCTTTATCTTGGATAAAGTAGAGAATGTGGGCATTAACTAACTTGTCAGCAATGAGTTGCAAGGGATGAAGCGGTATTTGTAAATCATTCGCAACCGATTCTAACTGAGTAGGGAAACGGCCTTGTTGAGAGTTTTCAGCACATGTCATACAAAGATAAAGAGCGATTTCAATTTCGTTAGCAGCCACTTTGTCAAGCTCTTCTTTGTAACTTGTCGTGGAGAAGTGATAACTGATCTCACCACCGATCAGAGTAATCATCCAACTTACTTGTAACCAAAGCAAGAAGAGGGGAATGGCAGCAAGGCTTCCGTAGATCGCATTATAACTTGTGACATAGACTTGAAAATGGATATAGCTTGATTGAATGATCTGGAAGAGTGTACCTGCCACTACACCTGCTACGACGCTTGAAAGAACAGGTATTTTTTTGTTGGTCATGAAGTAGTAGACAACGCTGAACAGGATCCAACTTAAGGCAAAAACAAGGCAGTAATAACCAAAATATATCAGAGGTTTTACACTCTCGTAAAAACCAATATCCGAGGTATACTCAACTACTTTGGTGACAATAAAAATGGTTAAGCTACTCGATGTAACGAGGAAAATGGGTGACAAAACCAGGACCGCTAAGTAATCAGGGATTCTTCGAGACCAGGGTCTCATCGATCCAATTTTCCAAATTTCGTTTAACGAATTTTCAAAACTGCCAAGAAGGCCAAATGCCGTCCAAAACAGAGTGATGGCTCCAATTCCCGCAATTAAATTTCCGTGAGCATGATTAAGCGTGGATTGAGCAAATTCAATCATTTTTTGCGCAAAAGCCGGTTGTTGGTAGAAGTTATCTTTAAGCTGTTCCTCTAAAATTTTTTCAAAACCAAAACCTTTAGCCACACCAAAAGCAACCGCTAGTACAGGTACAATGGCTAAAAGAGTATAAAAACTTAAGGCCGAAGCTTTTGCGTAGCAATTGTCGACGATGAAGCCTTCAGCAGCTTCATAAAGAGATCGTAAAAATCGATAAAAAAAATTTTTAACCATAGATTTGCAATTATCCCTTTCTTCAGGTAAAAAGGAGGCCTTTAACCTAAGGAAATGCCATGTTTAAATATCGAGCAAGTACTCTTATTGCCTTTTCGGGAGCCTTGTGGCTTGGAATCGGCTTTTATCTTATGTCTTTAGGCCTCAACTTCCTAATGGAAAGCTTAAATGTTGCTTATCAAGGCCAAGTGGGTCCTCTACTTTCCCTATTAAGCCCCATAGCCACCTTGGATCAGTCAATTGTATTACTTGTTACTTTAGGGCTTAGCATCGGTTTTGTAAAAGGAAAAGTTATTCTAGCAAGAACGGTTCGTAAAACGGTAGAACGTATTTTACAATTTTCTGCGCCCATTCCGTTTTGGAAAATCTATTCGATCAAATATTGCCTTCTGCTTGGCTTGATGATTGTGCTAGGAGTGTCTTTTAAGCTGTTGGGCTTTTCTTTTGATGCCAGAGGTTTGATTGATGTTGCCATTGGATCTGCCTTAATCAACGGTTCGCTGCATTACTTTCGCCAAGCTCTAGCCACAAGAAAACAAGAATCAGTAGCTACTTGTGATACTTAGACCCTTTTTCTAACTCCGTTGCCCGATAGATTTGCTCGACTAAGATCAGTCGACAAATTTGATGAGTGAATGTCATTTTTGAAAAGCTAATCAAGGGATATTTCTTAAGTCCTTCGGTGAGACCATCAGGTCCACCGATGACGAAGGTAAGCCTGGAGCCTCCCTTAATAAGGGAAGAGTGCAGCAAGTTGGAGAAGCTTTCACTCGTTAGGAGTGGACCGTTAGGGTCTAAGCAGATCAAAGAGTGTTCCTTTGCCGCTTGCGCTTCTAGTTGCATGTCACTTTTAAAAAAAATAAAATCGATCGAAAGAATAGGGCTTAAGCGTTTTAAATATTCTTGGATAGCCTCTTCGAGCCATTTTTCTTTTGTCTTTCCTGTTGATAGTACTTTAATTCTAAGCATCTTAAGGTTTTTCGTTTTTTTGGCACTAATCATATCGTCTAAAAGATTTATTTCCAAATACTTAAGTTTATTAATGCTGACCCCTATTGTTAGTGAGGCTCATTTGTGTTATATTGAAGAAAATAAAATTTGTTTAGGTGTTGTATGTATGCTTAATGATTTTATTTTAAAAATGATTCTTTTTTCTCATTTTTCTCTCTTAGCGGCAGATTTGCCCAAAGAGAGGCTTGCAAATCTCGTGGAGACAAACAACCTAGCTAACCAGTACGTTAGTTTTAAATATCCCGCCGATCCCAATCAGGTGATACGGCAGTTTCCTTCAGGTAAGGTTCTGATTTTTGGTTATGGGAGTTTGATTAACCCTCAATCAGCAGCTAGGTCCCTTACACCTTCAGCGATGCGAACGTATCAGCCAGCCATTGCTTTTGGAATGAGGAGAATTTTTAATCGTAAAATGAGCGATTCTAACGTGATCGTTAAGTGGGGGCCCTTAGAAAGAGCAAGTAATGTAGGGATGTTAAATGTCGTTAAATCTCAAAATACTGGGGATTTATTAAACGGGGTTACCTTTGAAGTTAATAAGGAAGATTTGGCCTCGTTGATCCAAAGAGAATTAGGTTATGACTTGGTTCCCATCCCCGTGATTTTTTGGGAAGAAGCTAAAATTGAGCCTTATCCTGTAGTAAAAATTGCCTATATTTTTGCAGCTCCTGATGAGACGCGACAGGGCCAGGTATTTGTCAGTCATTGCATTAATCCTGTTCCCGGGTATGCTTTGGCATCTAAAGAAGGGGCTGCTCTTAACGGCGAAGAATTTTTGCAGCTTTGGCTAGAAAGTACTTTGCTAGCCGATGGTGAAACCACCTTCGGAGAGTGGGAAAAAAATCCCCACCAAGTAGATATGTCTCAAGGCTGTAAAAGAAAAGAGATTAGTCAAGCATTTGCTTTTTAGCCCGCTCAAGCTGTCTTTTTTGATCGCGATCTTGAATCGCCTGGCGTTTATCAAAAACTTTTTTACCCCTAGCAATGGCAATTTTAGCTTTAACGCGGCCATTTTTTAAATATAGAGATAGAGGGATAAGAGCACATCCTTTCTCTTGTTGGGCTATGAAAAGTTGTTGTAGCTCTCTCTTGTGAAGAAGTAGTTTTCTTTCACGTCGCTCTTCATGGTTGTGAATATTGCCAAAACGATAAGGAGCAATACTTGATGCCATCAACCATGCTTCGTTTCCTTCTACCCTTATCCATGCATCCTGTAAATTTCCCCCGTGGTCTCTTAAAGATTTAATTTCAGTTCCTTTTAGAATGATTCCTGCTTCTAAGGTTTCGAGGATCTCATAATTAAAACCAGCTTTTCGGTTGGACACGATTTCGGGATTGCTTTTTGACATATTTTGAATGACTTAAGATAAAGTTAAATGTTTCTGTAATTAATATAGAGCACGAAAAGAATAATCACAATAAAAAGGCTTGACAGGACCTTGCGTGCAGAGTATGTTTTAACTCTACAATTTTAGGGAAATTCTGTTCATGGAACTTGTGATACGTACCGAAGAGTTAAATTTTTTAATTAATAAGATTCAGAATGTTGTGCCTCAAAAAGCAACCATTCCTATCCTCTCAAACTTTCTTCTCGAAGCTTCCAAAGGCATCATTACCTTAACAGCCACGGATCTTACTGTCGGAGTGCGTTGCCAAACGGATGCTAATGTGCTTGAAGAGGGGGCGACGACTCTCCCTGCAAAGCGTTTTGCTCAGCTGATTCGAGAACTTACGCAACCACAAGTAGAGATTTCAACAAATGAACAGGAGATAACCGAAATCAAGGCAAATACCTCCCGTTTTAAGCTTCATGGCATGAAGGCCGTAGAATTTCCCTCTCTGCCGGATATGTCTGGAGCTACTTCCTTTAAAATGCCTCAAGCCTCTCTTAGGGAGATGTTGTTTAGAACCTCTTTTGCCATTTCGCGAGATGATAATCGTTATGTTCTCACTGGGGCTTCGATGAGAGTTGCCAATGGGCAAGCTGTATTTCTTGGAACAGACGGCAAGCGGTTAGCACGTGCGCATACTGAAATCAATATTGATCCTGCCTTTACAGGGAATTACATCATCCCACTAAAAGCAATTGAAGAAGTTTCGAAAAATCTGCATGAAGAAGGGGATGTTTCCATTTATCTCATGCAAGATAAGATTGCTTTTGAGGTTTCTCACACAACAATTATCACGAAGCTCCTTTCAGGAGATTATCCAGATGTCAGCCGCGTCATTCCTGAAAAGACAAATATGGTCGTTTCTCTTCACCGAGAAGAGTTAACGAGCCTACTACGTCAGGTATCCCTCTTTACCAAAGATACGAACCATTCCGTGCGCTTTACTTTTAACGATGGTGACTTACGCCTATCCGCAAATGCTATGGAAATAGGGGAGGGGAAAGTTAGCATGCCTGTTAATTATCATGGGCCTAAAATTGACATCGCTTTTAATCCTGGTTTTTTTCTTGACATCTTAAGACATAGTAAAGAAGAGACAGTGATGATGGGGATCACCGATGCTTTTAATCCTGGTGTGATTACAGATCAACAGCTTGCTCAAGGATTCGCAGAAAAAACAAGCCCGCTGTTTGTAATTATGCCCATGAGACTAGGTGACGAAGAATAATCACTATGGCCTATGCAACTTATCTCTCTTGGTCTTGCCAATTTTAGAATTTATCAAAATGCTTTTTTTCAGTTCGGGCCAGCGATCAATGGCATCATTGGTGATAATGCTGTTGGGAAGACGAGTTTGCTTGAGGCTATCCACGTTATTCTTTTTGGGCGCTCATTTCGAACAGCGGAGCTAAAAGATCTAATCAGGGAGGGGGCCGACCACTTCCGTATTGAGCTTGAGTTTATTAAGAATGGCATTTTGCAAAAAATTTGTTTTGTCCAAGGGATTAAAAAACGGCGTATTTTATATAACAGCACTTCGTTTAACCAGCTTTCCTCTCTTTTTGGAATTTTGCATGGGGTTTTGATTGCCCCACAAGACATTGACTTGATTAGGGGAGCACCTTCGGTGAGACGTCGGTTTTTGGATATGCAGCTATCTCAAATCGACCCCCTCTATGTTTATCACCTCATGCGCTATTATCGAGCTTTAAAGCAGCGCAACTCTCTTTTAAAAAAAGGACAAGCCCAGTGGATGGATCCCTTTGAACAGGAAATGGCTTCTTCAGCTGCCTATTTAGTTCAGCAAAGACTCATATGCATTAAGCAGTTAAATACCCTATCTGCCTCTTTTTACCATTTGATTTCACAGAAAGACGAACAACTGACCATTAAGTATGTAGGAGACCGTTCTCTTGCCTCTGAGGATCGCAAAGAGCTTGAATCTTTCTATTTACAAGAGTTTAAGAAGTTGAGAGTCAAGGAATTAAAGTTAGGTTTTACCCTTGCCGGACCTCAAAAAAATGATTGTTCTTTTTTGATAAACCAAAAAGAAGTGCGCGGATTTGCCAGCGAAGGGCAAAAAAACTCAGTCATTGCTGCTCTCAAATTAGCAGAATGGGAATTAATTGCTCAGCGTACGTCTCAACAGCCCTTGATGCTAGTTGATGATTTGTCTCTTAGCCTAGATGCGTTTAGGCAACATGAGTTTTGTAAAAGGCTGTCTCTGATGGGGCAATGCTATTTCAGCGCTACGACGAAGCCCTCTTTTCTCTTTGAATCAGCTAACTGGTTGATGATAAAGAGTTAATTCTCTTGTGGTGATATTAAAATAAAGTTTAATATTAAGTTGAAAGGCCTTAGATCGTCGGTACGCTAATATTGGATGGCTGAGAAAGCCACCAAGAAGAGAGGTGTTGATGGCAAAGTTTATTATTCTCTCTCAGCAAGTTTGGGGGATCTCCATCACAATCGGAAAAACCATCAACAAATCCTCAATCTCTCTTTGTTTTCCTAAAAAAGCTATGGAGTCACAAAAGGCAAGATCTGAGGATCAACTGTACAATTTACATTATTTAATCCATGATACAGCTTTACAACCCAATCAAGAACCTCAGGGTTTAATAGCTGCATCCTTGTCTGATTACAGAGGAGATGATGATATGGGAACACGAAAAAATAAAACCGCATCCATAGGCGAAGATGAAAAGGTGAATCCAGCTATCGAAGATTTTGCCGAAACATTTATTAAAAATTTAAAAGATCATCCTGTCAATGATTTAGAATCTTTTGAGGCTCGAGCTAAAAAAATAGCAGAAGGCATTTTTACTTCTTCTAAATTATTTAAAAAGAGGTTTGAAAAGGGGTATAGAGCGATCTTAGAAGAACTTAAACACCAAAACCAACCATAATGTATTTTGAAGTATTAGAAGAATTTTATCTTTCTCCTGAGTTTTAAAGCGTTTGCAGACCCGGAATTCTTAAAAAAGTCACTAGTGGGTGGAGAAAACATTACAGGAGATTTTCGAATACGATCATGAAACCCTAGAGACTTTTTATCAGGCCGCTTCCATTCTATTTGAGAGGCAGCAGTATAGTAAAGTCGCGGATGCCTTTTTTCTTACCAATATAAATCCAAACTATCAGATTAATTTGAGAGTGCAGATCGATCCAACAACCAATAACGCAATCCTTTAATATTCATACTGCTTTTCTTTAGCCAGTTTGATGCGCTCTCTTTGTCTTCGAAGAAAAGAGTGGCAGTGGCTAACCCATCGGCGATGGTACAGGAAGGAGCGACAATACTCGCACTAGCGATGCTTTTATCACTTGCCTCCAAAGGCTCTAGTGTATGAGGATTGATAATATGAAAATAGCGTTTAACTTCTCCATTTTCGTTTAAAATTTCCCAATACTGTTCATAATCTCCGCTGGTCGCAATAGCTTCATTTTGTAATGGGACAACAGCAATGGCCTGAAGGGGGTTGGTGTTACCAAGATGGCTGATAAAGATCGACCATGGACGTTGATGAGGGTGTTGGCCTTGGGTTTTAATTTCCCCTCCCCATTCGACATAGATACTGTCAAAGTTGGCTTGTTGGAGTTTCTCAACGATGTGATCGACAAGAAGACCTTTGGCTATACCTGAAAGATCAATGGATGTTGCATCATTTTCCTTCCAAAATAAACCATTTTCAAAGTGAATCTTGTTCCAACCAAGAGAATCTTTGATTGCTGACACTTCTTGAGATGTCGGCTTTCTCCCCTCAGAAAGTGCTTGTTTCCAAAGTTGCTGGAGGGGTTCAATCGTTGGGTCAAAGTGGCCACCTGTAATATTATACAGATAATCAGCGATAGAAAGAAGGACTGCGAGCTCTTCTGATATAGGGATTGTTTGGTTAGCGCTTAGACGATTAAGCTGAGCCACTTCAGATTCAGGATTCCACTTATTATGAATGTCATTAATTTCAGCAAATGTGTTTTTGATAATTTCTTTAACTGTTTCTTCTTCTACTTGGTTTAAATTTTTGCCTATTAAAATTTTATAGGGGATCGTCATTTCTACCCCAGTAAAAGCGGTTATTGATGGTTCTTGAGATTGCTGACAAGAAATGATCAATAAAAAAATCAAATAGGGTAGATAGACGATTGCCTTCATAAAGTTTGCCGTTGTTTAAAGCTTTTCAATGTATTGGATAGCAACATGGCTATTGTCATGGGGCCAACTCCTCCTGGAACAGGAGTAATATATGAGCAGTGGTTCACGAGATGTTCAAAATCGGCATCTCCTACAATGCGATATCCTGATTTTTTTGCAGGATCGGCGATACGATTAATGCCTACATCAATGACAATCGCCCCAGACTTAACCATCTCTTTTTTTAAAAAGAGAGGGCGACCAATAGCAATAATTACAATGTCGCAAGTTGAGCAAATAGAGGCAAAGTTTTGGGACTGGCTATGAAGAATAGTGACAGTAGCATTAGCTTGAGGAGTTGATTGCATCAACATTGCAGCCATAGGCTTGCCTACAATGTTGCTTCTTCCGATGATCGCGACATGTTTTCCAGCAACACTGATATTTAACTTTTCAAGTAATGTCTGAATCCCTAGTGGGGTGCAAGGGGCAAAGCAGTCGGTTTCACCAATAATTAATTTGCCGATATTAATAGGGTGGAAGCCATCGATATCTTTTTCAGGAGAAACGGCTTGTAAGATAGCGGAAGCGTTAACATGACTTGGTAAGGGGAGCTGTACTAGGATGCCATCAACGAGAGGATCCTTGTTCAGGAGATCAATTTGTTCAATGAGCTCATACTGAGAAATACTGTCTGGTAAAACGATTTTTCTCGATTGAATGCCTACCTCAGCACATGCATCTGTTTTTTTTCTTACATAAATTTCAGAAGAGGGATGGCTCCCGACTAAGATGACAGAAAGGCAAGGCTTTCTTTTCGTAATCTGAGCGATTTGACTGGCGATATCTAAATGGATATCTTTGGCAATACTTTTCCCATCAATGATCATGTTGCTCTCTAAAGATTAAAACCAACAGTATAGCTTATTTTTGAGAAAAGCTAAAAGAAGATTGCTGAAAATTGTTAAATCCTTTCAAATGAACTTTATAATTATTGTATTAAAACGTTGACTCTAGTCATGTTTAAATGAAAAATTTCATTCCTTGGTTTTGTTTTGTTCTGTGTTTCCTACTAGTCAGTTGGGATGATACTCCTCGTTGCTTCCATAATCTGGAAATGGACTTTTTTGAAAGAGGCGTTGTGATGCAGGCTTTAAGCGTTTATAATACTCAAGGTGTGTATCAAAGTCAGTGGTCTTTAATTTATCTTGAATTATTGCGCAGGCAAGGGGACATTCCTAAATTGATTAAGGAAAATGCCAAAAAAATGAATCCTAACCCTTTGCAATACCCTTTTCAGCCAGATAAGGCCGAGGAGGTTTTTTTAAAAACTCTATACGGTATTTTTCGGCAAGCGATTAGTAAGCATGCGAGTGTAAATGATGAGACAGTGCAAGGGATGTTTAGGTTTATTATTGAAAAGCAGACTAAAAAATTAGATGCTTGTTTTGGTAAAAAAAATCGCATCCAAGATCGAAAAACATCTTCTAGCATGGAAAATGAACAAAAGTGATATAAGCTAGTATTTATATTTTTTGCTTTATAGGAGAAGCTTTAGGGATTGTTTTTCTTTAAAGGCATAATTAATTGATGACAAAGGAGGAATTGTGAAAAAGAGTATTGTTTTAAATTGTATGACAGCAGGACTGTTTTGTTTAAGTGCTTTTAGCGGCACACAGCTTTCAGCAGCTTCGGCCATCGAGGAATGCTCTAAGGAACTACTTTTAGCCTATTTCCCAGAAAAGTTTGTGAATGAAACCTTGAAAAAATTTGATATCCCTCAAGAGAAATGGGCAGACATCAGAAAGGGCTTAAATGAAAAAGATAAGGATGTGATCAAAACAGTAGAGCAAAGGGCAGATCAGATGACGCCTAATCCTTTGAAAGATCCTCAGCAAAGACAAGCTGCAGTCCGACTATTTAGAGAAACCCTTTTGCAGTTATTCGGCGATGTCATGAGAGCCAATGGTATCACTGACACTAAGCAGATTCAAGCTATGTTAGATGATATCCAACAGCAGAAAGCTAAGCGTTTTGCTGAATGTATGGAGCAACATCGCTCAGCAGCAGCAGATGAAGATGATAAGGATGACGCAGAATAAGCCTTGATCCCAAGTTTTAGCTAAGGCAGTCTGCTGGCTGCTTTAGCTGCTGTCTTTCTTTTTTCTTAAAGCTTCAAAATAACTTTTTCTCTTTACCATTTCCCTTTCAAATCCTCGCTTGACAGGGTTGTAGAAAGCAGGTCGTTCTAGACCATCAGGAAAATAATCCTGCCCTGAAAAGGCATCTTCGCAGTCATGATCGTACCGATAGTTTTTGCCATAATCAAGATCTTTCATCAGTTTCGTCGGGGCATTGAGGATGGTCTTTGGAGGATTAAGATGGGTTGTCTGTTTGGCTAAGTGTCTAGCTTGGTTGTAGGCTGTATAAATAGCATTGCTCTTAGGAGCTAAAGCCATGTAAATAACAGCTTCAGCAAGAGCTAGTTCACCTTCAGGCGAGCCTAATGCTTCATAGGTATTTTTTGCGGCAATGGCTAGTGGAAGGGCTTGAGGATCAGCAAGGCCAATGTCTTCGGTTGCCATACGAATGATTCTTCTTGCTAGGAAAAGAGGATCTTCACCGCCCTCTAGCATTCTTGTCAGCCAATAAAGAGCGGCATCAGGATCCGAACCACGCACAGACTTGTGCAAAGCAGAAATAAGATTGTAGTGCTGATCATGCGCTTTGTCATATAACGCAGAACGCTTTTGTAAGAGATCAACAATTGCTTCTTGATCAAGAGGAGCATTCTGCTCTTCTTGCTTAAGATTTTCGATCAGGTTCATAAGGTAGCGTCCATCGCCTTGAGCAAGCTCAATCATGTACTGGCGGGCATCCTTAGTAAGAGAAAAGGTTCCTAAGAATTTTTCTGCTCGTATTAACAGATTCTCTAAAGCGGCTTCACTTAAGGGATTTAGAGGGAGCACTCTCACTCTTGAAAGAAGGGCACCATTTAGATAAAAAGATGGATTTTCTGCCGTAGCACCAACAAGAATCACTGTCCCATCTTCTACTAAAGGGAGTAAAGCATCCTGTTGTGCTCGGTTAAAGCGGTGGATCTCGTCAATAAAAATCATGAGATTGTTACCGAATAAAGGGGAATCCAATGTCTCTTTGATCAGTTTTTTTAGGTCTGAAATATGATGAAAAACACCACTTAAAGAAGCAAACCGTAGGTTAAACTCCTTGGCGTATAGCCTTGCTATGGACGTTTTCCCGCAACCAGGGGGGCCAAAAAGAATGATAGAAAGGGGCTTTTTCTGTTTGATAATGCGTGTGATAAACCCTTTCGGTCCCACTAAATGGTCTTGTCCTACTATATCTCCCAATGAGGTCGCTCTTAACTGTTCAGCTAGTGGAATTATTTTCATAGGTTGCTAATAAAAGTAATCTTTTCCTTTTTTTATAGGTTGACCAAAGATAAGTTTAGGGATACTGAAGCAAGTGAAGGAGTAGAGGGCATCTTGGAAAGGCAGAAATACTAAATCTATTTTAACAAATTCCCAAGATAATAGGGTACCCTTTTCCAAAATGATTAAAAGGACAGCTTGGATAATGGTTAGTAATAGGGCATAAAAGTAGGTGAGCACCGGAAGTGTAGATAGGCTATCCTCGAAGAAATTTCTTGTCTGGCTGTAAAGGAGCGCTGATGTGATCGTATAGGAAAAAGCATGAAAGCCAAAACGGACATGGGATGAGAGGAGATCGAGTAAAAAGCCGCAAAGACAAGAGATCCAAAGAGACTCTTCAAAAGTTTTTAGGTAAAAAGAACGGATAAGCAAAGGAATGAAATAAAAAATTTTATATGTACTAGCAAAAATGGGACCGAACAGAGTAAAGATCAAGGCTGCTAGGAAGAAAAGAAATAACTCTCCATTGACACTAACATATAAAAAGGGTTTTTTGCCCATCAGTTTCCAAGGCAAGATCGTTTAGAATAAGGTTATTCCGGGCTTAATAAGCCCCGCGGGAAAAAAGCATAGCGGGAACAGTTTTAGCAATCAATTTCAAATCTAGTAAAAGGGATTGCTTACCGATGTACTCTTCATCCATAGCTAACCTTTCTTCATAGGACGTATTGCTTCTTCCCGAGACCTGCCAAATGCCTGTTAGACCAGGGCGAACGGAAAGAATTAAAGGGGCTCGATTGCCAAAAAAGCGTTGAACTTCGGTTTTAACGACAGGGCGAGGCCCGACCACACTTAAATCCCCAATCAGGACATTCCAGAATTGGGGGAGTTCATCGAGAGATGTTTTTCTTAAAAACGCCCCTATGCGTGTAATCCTTGGATCATTTTTAAGTTTATGTTTCTTATCCCATTCTTTTTGCAATTCAGGATCTTTTGCTAGGATGTCCTTCAGCCTTTGATCGGCATCTTGATACATTGTCCTAAATTTGTAACAGCGAAACGTTTTACCGCTTTTTCCTACACGTTCATGAGAATAAATAATTCTACCTTTTGATGAAAAACGGACAAGTAAAGCAAGCAGGAGGAAGACAGGCAATCCAATAATGAGAGCTAAAAGGCTAAAAGCAATGTCAAAAGTTCGCTTAAAAGGGTAGTGTTTAATTGCATAGCGATCTTCATGAGAAAATGTGAAAGGAATGGCTTTTAAAGCTAGTTGTAAAGGCTCTTTTGACATTGAATAACTAAATTCCTTTTTGTTTGATTAACTTAAACAAGTACGAATAGTCACTTTTAATATTTTGTACAATCAAATTTTTCTAGCAACTAAAAACTGAGCAAAATTTGTTAGGATCGAATTTTCTAAACCATGCTTTTGAAGCAATGCAATCGACTCCTGAAGATATTGTTGAGCTAGCTTTTGGCTCCCTTCAATGCCTAGTAATGTTGCGTAAGTCGTTTTGCCATTAATGCTATCTGAAGACGTTTGTTTTCCATGCTTAGCTTCACTGTTTGTGACATCCAGCACATCGTCGATAATTTGAAAGGCTAACCCTATCTTTTCTCCAAACTCTGAAAGGTCTTCCCGGACTGTTTCGTGTGCTGATGCAAAAATAGCTCCAAACTCGATTGAAGCCGCCATTAGCTGGCCTGTTTTTTTAAGATGGATTTTTTTTAAAAATTGGATATCGATGGCATATTTTTTTGCCTCAATATCTAGAATTTGGCCAGCAATCATGCCCGTACCGCCCGCTTTTTCCGCTAGGCATTGAACCATCTTTGTTTTTTGCGTGTCATTAAGTTCAGGGTCTTTAGCTAGAATATAAAAAGCATGCGTTAGAAGGTAATCACCAGCTAGAGTGGCAATCCCTTCATTATAGTGTTTATGAAGTGATGGTTTTCCCCTTCTGAAATCGTCGTCATCCATGCAGGGGAGATCGTCATGAACAAGAGAATAAGTATGGACTAGCTCTAAAGAACATGCCGAAGTAAGCGCTTTTTGCCAATCCATTCCTAAAGCTTCAGTAGTCGCTAAGGCTAGTAGAGGGCGTATGCGTTTGCCGCCTCCTAAAAGAGAGTAACGAGCTGCTTGAGATAGAACTTCGGGAGTAGCATGATCCTCGGGGATGAGGTGAGCTAATGTCGATTCGATTGAGGGCAGGCGTTCTGCCATATATGTTTGTAGCATCTTCTAGGCCATTTGATATTGGGTTGAGGTGAAGAAGGGCGGTTTCCCAATACTGATATAATCAAAACCTTTTTTTGCCATGACTTCGGGCATATATTGATTGCGACCATCAAAAAAAGCATGGCCTTTCATGTGCGAGAGGATTTTATCGGTATCGAGAAAGCGAAATTGCTTCCATTCAGTCATAAGAATAACAGCATCCGCACCTTCAGTTGCTGCATATTCATCGGCGGCATATTTGATCAGGTTAAGATCATCTAATTCTTTCTGAACATTGGGCATGGCGACCGGATCAAAGAGGTTTAAAGAAACGCCCTCTTTGATTAATTCTTTAATTAAAAGTAGGGAAGGAGCTTCCCGAATATCATCTGTATCGGGTTTAAATGCTAATCCAAGGACGGCCATTTTTTTGCCATGCAGGCCCCCTTTATCTGAGTAATAGAGTGCGATTTTATCTTTAAGAATAAGCTTTTGTTTTTCATTTACTTCCTCAACAGCATCTAAAAGGGGGGTAGGGACGCCAAGCTTTTTGGCATGCGTCTTTAATGCCCTTACGTCTTTAGGAAGGCATGAACCTCCGTAACCTGTTCCTGCGTAAAGAAAACTATAACCGATCCTTGGATCCGAGCCCACACCAATTCTTACCTTAGAGATGTCTGCTCCGGTTTTTTCACAAAACATGGCCAATTCATTCATTAGAGAGATGCGTGTTGCAAGCATAATGTTGGATGCATATTTAGTCATTTCTGCAGATAAACAATCCATAAATAGAATACGTTCATGACTTAGCATGAAGGAGGCATAGATCTCTTTCATGACTTTAGAAGCTCGTTCGCTGTTAGAACCGATAATGACGCGATCAGGACGCATAAAGTCTTCAACAGCACATCCTTCTTTTAAAAATTCAGGATTAGAGACAACATCAAACGGGATGGACACATTTCTCTCGGCTAACGTTTCGGTGATAATCTTCTCTAACAGGGCTGTCGTTCCAACGGGGACTGTTGATTTAGTTACAATCACCATGTACTGTTGCATAGACTGAGCTAAGGTCCGCACGACATTCTGAACCCTCGTTAAATCGGCATAGCCATCTTTTCCGGTTGGAGTATCTACCGCAATAAAACAGACTTCAGTTGATTGAATGGCTTGATAATCTGTAGTAAAAGACAACCTTCCTGCATCTTTATTGCGTTTAACCATCTCCCCGAGACCTGGCTCATAAATAGGGATAACGCCTTGGTTTAGGCAATAGATTTTTTCTTGATTGATATCTAGACAGATAACCGAATGTCCCATTTCGGCGAATCCTGCCCCAGCAACCAAACCAACATAACCTGTACCGACAACTGATAGACGCATAGAAAGCTCCCAAAACCAAAAATATTATTAAAAACCCTCTTAATGAACAATACTTTAAAGACCTACACAAGGGATGTAATTGCTATACTTCTTCTTGTCGGGTTTGTTCAGACCGATGAAAAAATAAAAAGCAATGCGATCATCTTCCTCCTTGTGTTGATATGAAGCTCTAATATTCCATGCCGAACGCAATCTTCCAAGAAGATCTATTTCAAATTCAGTGTAGGAGGGCTCGTGTTTGCGATTCCAACCATGCCTCATTTCGACTTCAAGGGCCCAGTTAGGATGAATTTGATAGTAAAGATGCATGAGCAAAGTGTCTCTTCTATCCGAGAGTTGAGAGTGCAACAGTGTATTCTCTCGACGATATGAGTCTAAAATAAAATTTGTTGGGTCAGCTTTTCTCCACGCATACTGGCTGCGATGTCGATACTCTGCCGCGATGGCTAGTTCAGGAAAGGCGGTCCACTCGGTTCGTATGTTGAAATGATCAATCAAATGATGTTCGCAATCCCAACCAAATTTAAGGTGATGTGTGAGAGTGGAGAAGCTTTGATAGCTTAGATGACTATAAACTTTGGGAATAGCTGATTTAAAGGTGGGAGTATCGAAAAAAACGTTGGTATACAGTTCGGCTCGTAATGGCCTATACAGAAGGCTGCTAGGTGCACGGTAATAAAGCTCCTGTACAGTTCCGACTCTTAGCATATCTAGCCTGTACCAACCATCTTGAATATCAAAAATAAAGTGGTCTTTTGGATTCACGGTAGGGGAGGTGATATATTCATAACGAAGGTAGGGTTTAATCACATGCTTCCATCGATCGTTTAAAAAACGATGCGCATAGGCATTCGCTTCAACCTGAAATTTACCGAGTCCAAGCCAGCGTTCATTACCGCTTGGCGTATTACCATAGAAGACTCCCACAAAACCGGCTTGAGGCGTAATTTGGAAAGGTAGAAAGGTAAAGGGGCGATAAAAAGTTTGATTGACTTCAATGCGAGGAGAGTGGTAGTCGCGGGTATTTCGAAGATGATTGGCATAGGTAAAATCTAGGTATGAACCAGAAAAAAAGGATTGGCCAATAATGCCAGTAGGCCCAATGACATAAGGTTTAAAAGAAGTATCTAAGGTCGGAAGCTCTTGTTTAATCGTTTGAAACTGATTGACACGAACCCTTGTTAGGAAATGGCTAATGAAATAGTCATTTTGTTTTCTGATAAGAAGCTGGGTTCTTTCTGCTGTGTCTAATTCTAGGCCTCTGTCATTATAGTCGGTGGCCATCTCTTTATCGCTTAGCTTGTCCCAAGTCAAATCTAAAGAAACCGAGTCATCTAAGAAGAGATTTTGATAAATCCCTTGGAAACGGTAGCGATGTTTCTGGTGAGTATTAACGACAGCATGATCTTTTGCCCAATAATTAATTGTTTGAAAAAGCGTTTTACCATCTTCTGACAAATATTTTGTTTCAATACCCCCGCCAAATCCTCTTTTTAAGCGGTAATCAAGACGTGCGAAGGCTTTAAAGTTCTGCCATGAGAAAAATTCATAGGTCATGCTTAATCTTGAACCTTGTTTGCCCCCCCATTTATAGGTATAGCGGATCGGAGAGTCATAAATACTGTTTAGATTCAGCCTGAAAGAAGGGAGCCAGAATAGTGGAACCGCAAGAACTTTAAATTTAATGTTGCTGGCAGATAAAAATTGTTGGTTGCTGAGATAGGCTTCTTCTGCGACTACCTCCCAATCGACACAGCTGCTTTCTGAGGTGGTTATAAAGCCATTACAGATGGTAAAACTATTGTCACTATGCAATAGAATTTTGTCCCCACCAAAAAACCAGGGTTCTACGGCTGTTCGGCCGTGGCAAAGAATACCTGTTTGGGTATTAAAGTCGTAGATCAGTGATTCACCAACGAAGACATAATCACCAAATTCTAAAATAAGCTCTTCAGAAGCTTCGATCGAGTGCATTGAATGCTCGTTTTCATCTCGGCGAATATAGCGGATATTTTTTGCTTGAAGCCTTAAGGATGGAGAAGCGGAAATAACTCCACCCTCACAAGTGGAGAGTTCATTGTTTTGGTATAGAGGGTTGCGCAGATTAACAATAATTTTAAAATCCTCTTGTCCTCCTACTGTTGGCATTTCTGCTGCCATTGGCAAAAGGCAAAGAAGGTAATAAAAGAAAGGAAAAATCCAAAGCATAGGTGGTTATCATTTGTAAACCAAAGCATGTTAGCAGATTGTAAATAATAACAAAATGCTAGACGTAAGGGTTAAAAATTGAATAGGTTATTAATGATCAATTTAGTTTTTCATTATGTGTAGCTTAGATGTGAAAGAGCTTGTATGTAACTATGTTAATGAAATTTGATAACGAGACAGGATAGGAGCTTTAAGATTCACGTGTTTTAGTTCATCCCAATCGATCATGAGCGAAGATAATCTAACTATTTTTGATTGGAAGACGTATGGCACGCATAAAAGTCTTTAAAGAGTTTGCAACAACCAATCAAATCATGAATGACTATGGCGTCTATTTATATCGCACATTAACCAGCAGGGCTTATTTCGATATGCAACAGCTTCTTTTAACAGTTTGATCGCAAATAGCTGTCAAGTCAAACTTTAATACTCTAAGTAACTCATTTAAATGGGTTTAAATTGCTTCAAACTGTTTTTGAGTCGCGATCGGGTATGAAAGAATAAAATTTTTCCACAAACCTGTTATATCGATTGGACGGTAGAGTTGTGAGTCTTGTTGGTAGTCTTCAAATAATCTTGCGTTAATTATTGATAATCAAAGGATTGTATTTTTATGTCCCCATGCTGCTTCATCGCTTTTAAAACTAACATTTACTTTTGGTACGGAAATTGCTTCTTTCGAAGAGATTCAATATAGGGGGAGAATACGATGCAGATTCCAAAGAGTGTTAATAAGTTTTTAGACATTGATTCGTTTAAGCAGTTGAACACGGGTAAAAAAATCGCTGTCGGTGGGCTCACGGCCCTAGTGGCTTTAACAGGTGTGGGAATCCTAGCCGCTCCTCTTATTTTCAAGAGCGGGGTATGGTTATCAAAGAAATTGACTCCGATGAAGGGGAGTACTAGAACAAGCCAGCTAGCTGCAAAAGTCTTAAACAAAGAATCTGCTAAGAAAAAAGAGGTTGAGGAACCCTCTTCCTCCGTCTCTCTAGCAGCCCTATTTAAGAAGAATGGTCAAAAGCCTAACTTGGAATTTGATTTTCAAATGATCGATGGGAACGATGGTGAAAAACAAATCATTGTTTACACCGAGGGAAAAGAAGATACAGGAATGGAATTAAAACCCTCTGAAAAGGATCCTAGTAAATATCACTTAATTCTACCTCCTAATTCATTTCGTTTGATCCTACCTTCAGATGAGGATGTTGAAACAAAATGGGCTTATACAGAGAAGCAAGCCGCTTGTATCTGCTACTTGTTGCACTATCCACCTGAGGGGCTAAAGTCTGTTCCTACCGGGGATGTTTTTAAGGATACAGGGTTTATTCTACTACAAGATGGCGAAGATCCTAGGAGACAATTTTCGGTGAACGAAGAAGGCCAATTACAAGAGATCGACGAAGCGAAGTACTTTGCATTTAAAAGAGCTATGGAAAATCCGGCTGCATTTAAAGCAGATCAACAGATGAGTGCTAATCTTAAGTGGTTTTGAAGCGAAGCACAAGTAGAGTTTTGTTACTAGTTAATGATGGGGTGCGTTTTATGGATATTAGGAATAATAAAATGGTTTCTTTTTTCGTTGAACCGCATCGATTTGATCGCCTTAGTCCTGCAAAAAAGGCAGCCGTTGGGTGTATTACAGGATTTACAGCGCTTACCATTATCGGACTTCCATTTGCACCTTTTATTTGGAAAGGAAGTGTTCGTCTCCTTTCTAGGGGGCAAGGACCTAGCCTTGAAAGTCTCGTTGCTGCGGACATACTAACTACCAATCCTCGCTTAAAATCCCTTCCTACTATCCCAGCTCAGTTATTTGCGGAAAAAATTATTGGGTTAAGTGAGGTGCCCACGGAAATAAGAGACATTCGAGGGGGAGAGGAACTTCCTTGCAAGGAGATTACAGTTAAACAAGTGCAATTAATGGAAATTAAAAGAAACAGCGAAGCTTCTCTTAAGGTATGGGTTGTGCCTTCAAATTTACCCCATTTTTTCCATGTAGTTGAAAGATTTGTTGATGGCTCTATGCAGTTATCTCCTCTAGTCTTTACGCAAGCACAAATTGCTCGTATGGAACTTATTAAACAGAAAAGATCAATGGGTCTTGTGGATGAGCATCGGTTAGGGAAACTTCAAATGCTGAATCAGCAGGTGTGTGGATTACTTCTGTTTAAGGATCCTTCTTGCAACTTATTTACTATCAACCCTCAAGGGGATTTACAACAAGTAAATTTTATGGAGTTAGTCGCTTTTAAAACTGAATTAAGAATAGGTAGAAAAAATTTGCTTATCAGTTTATAATTTATAACGACTTTAATTGAGGTTATTTAATGAATGTCAGGAAGGTAAATAATTTTTTTGAACTTGATAAGTTTAAAAGCCTAAGTCTCGAGAAAAAGAGCCTTGTTATAGGGCTGACAGCGCTTTCTTCTGTTACCATTGTAGGTATTATCGCGGCCCCTTTCGTTTGGAAAATAGCCACTAATTGTTTAGCAAATAAAAAAATAAAGCGGCTTCCTTCCATTGGTGATAGTGTAGGCTCTGCTTTTCCAACAGGAGTTGGTCGGAAGGATCACGCTGAAAAGAGGCCTTCTACTGACGCTCCTGTGGTTGGAAACGGTTTAAGCCCAACAGCCAGTGAACCAGATGCTCGCATTCAAGAAGAGTCGGAGACGGAGAAAGAACCTGAGAATAAAGAAGAAATCCCTGCGGCACCCCAGCAACAGCCAAGTTCGCCAGTAGTGATCCAAGATGATGATGAAAGGGCGGCATCAGGTGATCGTAAAGATGAGAAGCAACCAGTTGAGGATTCCCGTAAAGATGATACAGAGCAAAGTAGCGCAGCCGCAGGGCTCAGGAATAAATCCCAAAGCCATTCATTCCAATTACGGAGGGGTATTGCTCAGTTTTTTAGTATGAAGAAAGCTGACGAGCTTGCTTCAATGATGCAAGTGAAGTATGGCGAGTCGCTAGACAAGATGACAATTGATGTGGGCGAAGGTAAACCTCCTTTAGTGGTTCTGGTAAAAAAGATAGGATCAAGTTACTACCGGTACCTATTGGCAAAAAATAAAAAAGCTTATGGGTATTCTATTCCTTTAACTGAAGCACAGATCACCACCATGCTTAAAACTACCCAGTTACCTGAGTTTTCTATTTCCTCAACAGAGATAAACCTGTGTTTAAGTTCGGGCTTCTTCTTATTTAATAAAGAAGGAGATGGGCATACTAACTATATGGTAAATGATAGGGGGAAGATCGAGAGACTCAACGAGCAAAACGACGGCATAATTCCTACTCTTCAAGAGCTTAATAAGATGTATGAAAGTAAGCTATACTCAATAAATTAAGAGGAATAAGTAACAAGAGTTGATTTATTATTTTAAATAAATTAACCCACTTCAGTAGATAAAGTAGCTATGCAAATTGGTCAACGTCTATGTCAATTTTTTGAACTCAATAAATTTAGTGAGCTAAGCCATTTTAAAAGATTTGCAGTTGTCGGCTTAACGGCTCTCTCTTCATTAACAATTGTTGGTATCATTGCTGCTCCATTTGTTTGGAAATACACGACTCATCTTCTGTCTAGAAAAATTCAAGTGGTGAATTCTGATGATAATGCCACAGCAATGAAAACACATGGACAGTTTAGTCGCATTGCTTCTAGATCTAATCGCAGTGAAACCATTGGTGAGGAGAATATAGAAAGGCGTGATGATGCTGACTCTGAAGTTGAGGTTGTGGAAGCTGCTGCTCCCAATTTTTCACCTCTAATTATCCCTAATTCGGTAGACCAATGGGAAGGAGAAGTCTTGGGGTTTGAAACGGCAGAGGCTGATTCTTTTCCTGAAATACCGTTACCACAAGAGAAGCTATTTCAAACCTTTAAGGGGGCCACATTAGAAAAATTAGTTCAAAGCGATGAAGTAGGAAACTATATCCTACAAAAGTCAAGAGGTCCCCTTATCAGAATGATCATCCATCAGAAACAAGGCAAACCACCTTTAAAAGTGTACATCAGAAAATCTTCTATCAGGGGAGGAGAAGAAGAGCTATGTCGTTATATTTTACCAAAAAGTAGCGGTTCATTGGGTTTTTCTGTACCTCTAACTAAAGCTCAAATTAGCACGATAATTAGAATGACACAAAAGCCCCTTGATGAATTCCGGCTTTCTACTGCATGTCTTCATTTTATGGATACCGGTTTTCCCATGTTTAAAAAGGAAAAGGGCGATGATCAGGGGTATTATATCGTCAATGCTCAGGGAGCATTTCAAAAGTTAACTGAGGAGCAAGCACATCGGTTAGCGGATTTTCTGACACGCATTAATAATGCACAGTATCGTGGGGTGTGATTTTTAGAACGCTATCCTCCGCTATTGCATAAATGACATCAGTAGCCTCTGGAGTGATCACGTGTCCTCCAGCAAAACGACTGAAGGCAGGAAGGAGGCATTGATGTGGTCGAAAGACGAAACAAGGTAACCGAAAGCGATGTCGTCGTTTAGCGATGACAACTTGAGGATGAATGTGTCCCGAAAAGGTAAAATAGTTATCCCACATCCTTGGTTGATGAGAAAAAGCAAATGGGAAGTCTAGTAACATCTGCTCTTCAATGTGAATCCTCCAATTCAATAACTTGACCCCACGGTCGTGATTTCCTAAAACTAGATCTACCTTACAATTAATTTGGTTAAGCCACTCTTCAATTTGGCTCATGGTTGCAGGTGTATGGCCGTTTGGATGGTGCAAAAAATCACCGACAATCACACATCGTTTTACATGGTACTTCTTAATTAAACTCTCCAACTGCATCAAATCTTGGAGCATTGCTTGATCAGAAACGGGTATCCCCGCACGACGAAAAGTGGATGTTTTTCCCAAATGCAAATCCGATAGGATCAATGTTTTTTTCTCTTCCCAAAAGATCGCTTTCTCGGCCAGAAGGTGAATCTTTTGTTCAGCAATGAAGATTTGCATCACGATTTCCAGTTGTGAATTAATTGTAGCACGCGATCTTTTAGGCTTTCGGAAGAAATTAAGCCTGACAGTGAAGAGGCATAAAGGGGGAGAGCTAATGGAGAAAGAGTTTTTAATTCAGTGAGGATTAGTTCAGACCGGGATAGACGGTTTAGGACATTTTCTAAACCTTGAAGATGAAAATGCTCGTGCATCACCTCATCAAAGGCCTGTTGTAAGAGCAGGTGCTTTGGTTCATATTTTAAAAAGATTTCAAACAGAAGCGAGCTACTCATCTGTAGTTGTCGATGCGTTTTCCGCTTTGTTGGATACCCAGGGAAGACCAGCCCACCAATTCTAGCAATATCTCTAAATTGTACTTTTGCTAATCCATTCATGTTTAGAGAAGACCTTAAATCATCCAGAAAATGATGGCTAGAGAAAGATTGGCGAATGACCTCAACGTTGATGTTTAGAGTTTTTGAAGAGACCAATTCAAAACCGTAATCATTCGTGGCTGTATAAACGGTTGCTTTAAGTTGTCTAGATAGGCGATAAGCTAACAGGGTTGCTAGGACTTCATGAGTGGAAGATCCCTCAAAGGGGTAAAAGAAATAATGCCAGCCTTCCTTTGTCCTTGCTGTTTCAATCAGGCATTGCCCGATCTGAGGGACTTCTGAATACCTCTGTTGAAGATGGCAGATTTCAGCAAATAACTGTTCTTCTGCAGAGCTTGGTGACTTATCCAAAGTAAATTGATGGAATCGATCCCTCACATAGTAAGCCAGTGAAGGCGAGAAGGGTAGCTTTGAACCTAGCCAAATAGGCGCACGTACCTCTTTTGATTTTGATTTGCGAATTGTCGCTGCGAGACTATTTAATTGAACCAGCTCATAGGTCTTACCGCCAAAAGAAAAAGATTCTCGCGGTTTTAAAGAAGCTAAAAAGTGCTCTTCAATACTTCCAACCGGTTTACCATTTAACAATTGAAGTTGGACGTGAGTGTCAGAATTAATGGTGCCAATGTTCATGCGGTGCCTTAAAGCAATATTGCGGTCTTTTACGGTGTAAAGATCGTGCTCTTCGACAAGTTTATGAAAATCGGGGTATACCTCAAGGCTGCCACCATTGATTAAATGATTCAAAACATCCTCAAATTGAGAAAAAGTAAACGAAGCAAAAGCATGGGTAGAAACAATTTCACTAAACATCTCTTCTTTTTTAAAGCCACCTCCAATGGCTATAGTAGTAAGGTGCTGAAACAAAACATCATAGCAATTGATTAAAGGTTCTTTTTTCTCGATGGCATTTTGATTCAAAGCTTCTCGAAGAGCCAAAATTTCTACAATTTCTAAAGCGTGGGTGGGAACAATTTTAATTTGGCAAGGTTGCATCGGTTGGTGAGAAGCTCGACCGGCTCGTTGAATTAAACGAGCCAAGCTTTTACAAGAACCGATTTGGATGACTTGATTGACCATCGGAAAATCGACTCCCAAATCCAGCGAAGATGTGCAAACAACAATACGTAGATGGCCTTGTTTGATGCCTTCCTCTACTTCAATTCTTGTTTTTTTATCCAAAGAACTGTGGTGAATAGCAAGGATTTTTTCCCATTCAGGTTTAGCTGTCATTAATGCTTGATACCATCTTTCGGTTTGAGAGCGGGTATTAGTAAAGATTAATGTCGATTGAGAGGGATCAAGCTGATGAATCACCTGTTCTTGCATGGAAAGCCCCGAATAGCCTGCCCAAGGTAGCTTAAAAACGTTGGATGGAAGGATGCTATCCAGGATGATCGGTCTTTCAAAGTCAGCTTCAATGAGAATGGGGTCTTTCGTCAATACTTTCGCAGCTTCATTCAAGTTGCCAAGCGTAGCTGAGAGTCCCCAGACAGTAAGGTGAGGCAAAAAAGATTTAAGATGAGCTAAGCTTAGCTCTAAGAGAACACCCCTTTTTGTTCCCATTAATTCATGCCACTCATCGACAATAACGTATTTTAAGTGTTTAAAAAAAGCCCGATGCTCAGGATCAGTTTGTAATAACGACAAGCTTTCAGGCGTTGTTAGCAAAACATGGGGCATTTTCTTTTTTTGCTTCGTTTTTCGGTAAGTTGCCGTATCCCCAGTTCTACTTTCGACAGAAACTTGCCAGTTTAATTCAGTGACAGGAAGGCGCAGGGCCCGTTCAATATCCCTTGTCAACGAGCGTAGGGGAGTCAAGTAAAGGATCTGCAGACCTTGTAGATCGTGATCGATCGCCGCAAGGGGGCCAAGGTAAGCGGCATAGGTTTTTCCCGAGCCCGTGGGGACACAGATAAGGCCGCTTTGTCCCTTTAAACTGGCTTGCCAAGCTGCTTTTTGAAACTGCCATGGTTGCCAGCCTCTTGCTACAAACCAATTTTCAATCGCTTCCAATCGGTTCATAAATAACGTGCTTGATATAAACGGCGTAAGTCATCTAAATGGTCGGCCATGTCACTCGTCTTATCTTGCCTCCAGCGTTTAATACGGGGGAAACGAAGGGCAAGACCCGATTTATGCCTTTTGGAAATCTGAATATTTTCAAAGGCTATCTCAAACACAAGTTCTGCTTTTACTTTACGAACGGGCCCAAATTTTTCTAAAGTGTGTGTGCGTATCCATTTGTCCACGGTATTAATTTCTTCCTGAGTCAGTCCAGAATAGGCTTTAGCAATCGGGACTAATTCATGGTTCTCATCCCAAATACCAAAAGTATAATCGGTGTATAATCCTGAACGGTAGCCTGATCCTGGCTGTGCATACAGAAGAACAGCATCAACCGTCATACTATCAATTTTATATTTCCACCAGCTTCCTCTCTTTCGCCCAACACCATAAGCAGAATCCTTTCTTTTTAAGACGAGCCCTTCTGTCTTTGTTTCATAAGCTTGATTGCGCCACTCTTCGACTTCTTTCCAATGGTGAATGTTAAGCAAAGGGGAAATCCGCCAAAATGGCTTGCTCAAGAAAAAATGAGCATTTTTCAAAATCAGTTCTCGTCTCGCAGAAAAAGGCAGGAATCTGACATCACGATCATCCCAATAGAGCAGATCATAGATCATAAAATGTGCAGGGTACTTTTCGATGATAGTGTTGGATACTTTTTTCCTTCCAAGTCTTTTTTGCAAGTCGGCAAATGGCCGTGGTTTTCCATCTTCTAGAACAAGGATCTCACCATCTAGAACAAACGAATGATCGATGGTTTGTTCATCTAAAAGCTCAGGGAAGGTATGAGTTATTAATTCATTACCTCGAGACCAAATGGCTCTTTCACCCGCTTGGTAAATGAGTTGTGCTCTTATGCCATCCCATTTCCATTCCGCTACCCACTGATCGGGGGAGCCAAGTGCCTCTAGGGGTTTATCGAGAGGTGACGCTAGGAAAAAGGGGTAGGGTTTTAGAGACTTAAGTTCATCTTGTTCTTCTTTGGCAATTAACGAAATAAAAAAACTTTCTGTGGGTTCCCAGATACCGGATAGCCTTAGATGAAGCTTGGTATCGGAAACACCAAAAGCTCTTTCTAAGCCTTTAATTGTTAATAAAGAAGAGACGCCGATTCTAAATGTGCCTGTGAGAATTTTATTGGTCACAAATTTTTCAAAGCTTGTTTGCTCTTGCCAAAGCTTTGTAATCAGCTGTTTTTGTTGGCTTTCCGGTAGATCACGTAGGGTGAAAATGCCATTTTCAAGCCAAGAAATCAGAGATTCATCATTGCATTGTTTTGTTGTTGGCTCTGGCAAGAGAAGAGCAATGGCTTCTGCTGAATCGCCCACACGGCTAAGGCACTCTGAAAAAAGCCAATCGCTAATCCCTATCATTTCTTGACACCAAAGTTTTAGCTTTTGAGAGCTAATGAAGCGTTTGAATCGCCGACCTGATAGAAAAAAAAGTGCCCAAGCACCATCAACAGCAGAGCAAGTTGAAAAGTAAGCAGCAATTTTATGAATTTTTTCATTCGTTGAAGTTGTTGAATCAAGTGCTTCGATAAGAGCAAAAAAAGGCTGCATGGCTAATCTTCGATCTCCTCTTGGCGAAATCCTCTTAGAGAGGTTGCTTCAATTCCCTCATTTTCAATGAGATATCGGCTCAAAATTTCTGTTTCCCCATGAGCTACCCAGACTTTTTTAGCTTTTGTTTGCCTGATCGTTTGCAGCAAACTTTCCCAATCGGCATGATCTGATAAAGCAAACCCCTTATCAAAACCCCTTCTTCTTCTCACTCCTCGCACTCTCATCCATCCAGAAGCGAATCCTGTTTTAACGTTTTTAAATCTTCGCATCCACATTGATCGAAAGGCAGAAAGGGGAGCTAAAATAAGGTCTTCTGAGTAATCGTGATGAGTATCTACCTGGGTGACGACGTGACATTTGGGTAATGCAATGCTCCTTTTTTCATAACAGGCATTGATGGGAGCGATTGTTCCATGGACATAGATTGCGCGATCTGTCAGCTGTTTTAGTAGAGTAAGAAGCCGTTGGGCTTTGCCAAGTGAATAGCAAAAAAGAAGAGAGGGTTGCTTTTCTCTACGGTTATCTTGCCACCACTGATCAATTTCCTGGGCGATCTCTTCTGAAGATCGCCAATGGTAGATCGGTAGCCCAAACGTTGATTCAGTCACAAATAGGTCGCATTCGACTGGCTCAAAGGGATGACAAGAAGGATCATCTGCTCTTTTATAGTCACCGGAGATGACGGTTACTTGAGAACCTTGCTCAATCCTTATTTGCGAAGAACCTAAAATATGACCAGCAGGGTGAAAAGAAACCCAGACATCGCCTATCTTTATTTTTTTCCCGTAGGGTTGAGGGATGAAGTGACCTTCACTTCTTAGGCGATACTGCATAATTTCTAGGCCATCTTCATTAAACCAATACGTTTGGCATCCGTGCCGCGCGTGGTCTCCATGAGCATGAGTGATTAACGCATGAGGAACAGGCTTCCAAGGATCGATGTAAAAATCGCCTTTAGGGCAATACAATCCCTTTGATGTGAGTTTAATAATATCCATATTGTTAATACTCATTTTTTCAGTTCTAGCATAGATCCGAAATATTTCAAATTAAAATGTAATTACTTTAAAACTTACTTGAAGTAAATGCTTATTTGAGTAGGATAAATTTTTTATGGGTAATAACAGAGGGATATGGACATTACAAGAGGCCAAGCATTTCCTTTAGGAGCGCATCATGTAGGAAACGGCGTTAATTTTGCTATTTACATTAAGGATCCTGAAAAGGTCTCTCTTTGCCTTTTCGATGAGCAACATCGCGATCAAATTCTATGGGAAAAAGAGTTAGGCGATGAGAATCGGACCGGTTATATTTGGCATGTTCATATTACTGGTGTTCCTGAAGTTTTTGCTTACGGCTATCGTGTAAAACGAAGGGAACAAGAAGAAACCTACCTGTTACTTGACCCGTATGCTCGAAATGTCACAAGTGATAAAAAATGGCATGATGAGCCAGAAGATGATCCAGATTATCGTCCGTTGGGTAAGGTAGCCAAAGATGATTTTGACTGGGACGGTGATCAACCATTAAATCTACCTATGCATGAACTCATTATTTATGAAATGCATGTGAGAGGATTCACGAGGGACCCTTTCAGCCGCGTTCAGCATCCCGGCACTTACAAAGGATTGATCGAGAAAATTCCTCATTTGCTCGAATTAGGCATTAATGCTGTTGAGTTGATGCCTGTCTTTGAATTTAATGAGCAGGAAGCTCTTCATAAAAACCCAGAAACGAATAAAAAATTGCATAACTATTTTGGATACTCGACAGTTAACTTTTTCGCCCCTATGAACCGCTATGCCAGTGAGGTTTGTGGACAAGGTGCCGTTAATGAATTTAAGGAAATGGTCAAAGCTCTCCATAAAAATGGCATAGAAATCATTCTAGACGTCGTTTTTAATCATACGGCTGAGGGAAATGAACAGGGACCTGTGCTCTCCTTTAAAGGCCTGGATAAGACAGCCTACTATATGATTAATGGCGACGGCAACTATCTGAATTTTTCAGGTTGTGGAAACACCTTTAATTGCAATCATTCTGTGACGCGCGAGTTGATTGTTGCAGCATTAAGGTACTGGGTAACAGAGATGCATGTTGATGGCTTTCGCTTTGATTTGGCTTCTATCTTCAATCGTGCTGATGATGGAACGCCTCTAGATAATGCTCCTTTGGTCGAGGCTATTTCGCAAGATCCTGTTTTATCAACAAGGAAACTCATTGCTGAAGCTTGGGATGCGGGAGGTTTGTATCAAGTTGGTCATTTCTATCCCCGCATTCCCGTCTGGTCCGAGTGGAATGGCAAGTACAGAGATACTGTGAGAAAATTTATAAAAGGCACCCCAGGCCAAAAAAATGCTTTTGCAGGAGTACTGAGCGGATCACACGATCTTTATGGAAATGGGCGATCTCCAGCAAGCAGTATTAATTTTGTCACCGCTCATGATGGCTTTAGCCTCGCCGATTTAGTTAGCTATAATGAAAAGCATAACTTAGAAAATGGTGAAGAAAATCGAGATGGAATTAACCAGAATGACAGTTGGAATTGTGGTGCAGAAGGAATCACGAATAACCGAAAAGTGATGAATTTACGCAAAAAGCAAATTAGAAATTATCACTTTGCTTTGATGGTTTCTCAGGGAGTGCCTATGCTGTTAATGGGGGATGAATATGCTCATTCACGAAATGGGAATAATAATACCTGGTGTCAAGATAATGAATTGAACTGGTTTCTCTGGGGCGATTTGCACGAAAGGCATGGTTTTTTTAGATTCTATAAGTCACTCATCCATTTCAGAAGACACCAGCCCTTGTTGCAACGAGCTACCTTTTTTGGAGAAAATGATATTGTCTGGCATGGGGTTCATCCCGATCATCCAGAGTGGGACCATGATAATCGTTTTGTTGCTTTTACATTAAATCATCCTGACGGTCAACCAGGTCTTTATATTGCGTTTAACGCTTCCCATAATTATCACAATATCAAAATCCCTTCCCTAGAAGAAGGGAAATTTTGGCGATGGGTCGTTAACACAAGCAATCCATCACCCGAAGATTTTTATGAAGAGGAGCAGATCAAGGTTCTTGAAGGGCAACATTACCGCATGCCGCCTTATAGCAGCATCATGCTGCAAAAGCGGGATCATTAGATTGAATAACGATAAGCCGACTGCATCGTATTTTGTCTATAAGCAAATACTGGTTCAAAACCATTCATCAAGTTAGGGATGACCATCACGACATTCCCCATGCCGCCTGTCATTAAACCTGCAAAGGCAACCGATTGACCTCTTAGGTAGTTTAACGCACCATGCAAGGTATGGTCTTGTCCAAAGCGCACGACTCGCTCAAACATCTCTTTGGTTTGTGGGTTGTTCGTTAAAAAACTGGTGGAAAAAAGACCAATCCCGCCAGCAATGATGGTGACAATACCGGCAGTTGCTTGCATGGCTCCTAAATGAGCACGAGTGATTGAAGAAACGATACCGACAATGGGGATGCATTCTAATAGATTAAAGACTTGTTCGATATGCCGACAAGACTGATTAACGCTGGAACTAATGCTCATTATGCTCTCACTTGTTTGTTAAGAGCAAATTAAACTATTTAATTGTTAAATTAATTTAAAGATTATTGAAACAATAAATAAAGAAAGTCATTTACAGTGTTTGTAAAACAGCGAGCGGCAGATGAGAGAAGAGAGCTGACAAATCTAGAGAGGTAAAAGTTTCATTGAAGAGTAAATGATAAAAAGTTTTATTTTCTTGGTATTGAGTTAGCTCGACTGCAGTGTTTGCCCAAATGTCACCTGGCGTCTGAGTATTAAAGTTTTGCATAGAATGAGAAAAGAAGCGACCGGTGATGACAATAAGAGACTGATTTTCATATTTTCTCATAAAAGCGACGACATAGCGAGCCATAGGACCCTTCACGTTTAGGGGAATGTATTCCCCCCTCTCAAATAAAAGAGAGTTGTCTTTTCTGAATTCTAAAAGTTTTTTAATCAGAAACATTTTGACTCTTCCATCATGGGGGGATTGTAACATCTCACGCAGTGGTGGCAAATCCTTAAGCATTTGCCGTCTTAGCAAATAATCAACAGGACGACGATTATCGGGATCAACTAAGCTGAAGTCCCAAATCTCATTACCTTGATAGATATCCGGAGCTCCCGGGGATGAGCATTTAAGCAAAGCTTGTGCAAGCGAGTTTAGAAGGCCAAAGTCGAAAAGAGGTGTAGCAAATCGAGTGAAACTTTTAAGAAAAAGACTGTTTGGCTTTAAAATTTTGTCTAAAAATTTAAAAATCTTTTGTTCGTACAAAGGCTGGGGGTTAATCCAACTGCTGTTAATTTTAGCTTCTCTAACGGCCTTTTCCATGTAGCCTTTGATGCGTTCTTTATAAATAAGCAATGCTTTTTCGTCCATTTCATGGAGAGGCCAACTGCCAAAAAGAGTTTGATAGAGCAGGTATTCTTCATTGCAATTGGGGACTAGTTCTTCATGATGCTCCTCTTTAAGGGAAGCATTCATCGCTTGCCACTCTTCAAGTTTTTCCAACCATTGGGATGGAAGTTCTGATAACACATTCATTCTGGCTCTAACATCCTCACTTCTTTTGGTATCGTGGGTGGTTGAAGCAAGAAGCGTGTGGGGCCATTTTTCCATTGTTGTCTGATTCATTTTGTGAAATTCTTCAATGCTGGTCCCAAAACGATGCAATTCATTGCCGACTTCATTTAATGAAGACAGTGGAAAAAAGCGGTAAAAAGCAGTGTCTTCAATGCCTTTTGCCATAGTTGGGCCAGTCAGCTGCTGGAAGCGCATGACGAAATTTCCCCGCTCTTCGACCCACTGTTCTTCTAAATCTTCAGGGTGCTTTAAAAATAGCACTTCTTCGATAAAATCATAGACAGCATCATGGATAGTTGAATGGCGTTTCCTAGCTCTTCTCAAGGCTGTTTTAATGACCAAACGATCGTCTTCATGAACTTCATGCTTTTGAGCTTGGATGTAGCTTCGATAAACGGGGAAGCAGGCAATGATAGCGCGCAAGGCAGAAATTAAGTTCTTAGAAGTGAAGTCTTTGGAGGAGCGGTGCCGTGACGCGATTGTTTCAAGAAGATGAGCAAGCATATAAAGTTCGCTCGAAAGGGAGGCGTCTAAAATTAGTTTTTTGCATTCATAGTATAGATCAGCTACATTTGTGCTAACACCTGTAAATTTTTGATAGATATCCCAAAATTCTTGCTTTCTTGAAGAATCGATAAAAAGGCCGTTGATATAATTCATGTAATCATAACCAACGGTGCCTTCTAGCGGCCAATCTTTCCGCAGAGACTCATCGCCGGTTAAAATTTTTTCAGCGATTACATAGTTCGATGTCCCTAAGGATTGTTGAAGCTGTAGCAAATAATTTTTTGGATCCCAAAGACCATCAATATGATCAATGCGCAGTCCACTTACATAACCTTGTTTGACAAGTTCAATCATTTTTTTATGGGTAGCTAAGTAAACCTTAGGAAGTTCAGTACGTATCCCTGCATATTCAATGATGTCAAAAAATCTTCTAAAGTTGATTTCTTCATTAGCGACACGCCAGAAGCATAAGCGGTAAAATTGCCGATCTAAAAAACTTTCTAGCGCTTCAAAACTTGAGGCAACACCCTTTTGACCATTGACTGCGTCTAACTGCTCCTCGAGGAGCTTTGCAAATGGAGGGTAGAACTGCCTGATTTGCTCTAAGCGTTTCTTTATAAGCTGACTATCGTTCACTTGCTCCGCATTGTCGATTAAGTTTTTTAGTTCACTGATCAAAATTTTGTCGTCGGGGGAAGACTGTTGTAATGAAGCTAGGATAGGAGAGAGGATCATTGGCCAGCTTTTAATGTTTGTCGGCAATTCATACTGGTAGAGTGCAATATAAAAAGTGCCATCATGATAGCGAACCTGTATCTTTTTACTCTCGAGGGCCTTGCCATATAACTGATCTAAAACAGGAAGAATGATCTTTTGATCGTTAATGCTTTTTATGGATGGCCATTGGATATCAAAATAATCTGCATAAATCGATGTTGGACCCTTTTCTAGGATATCGAACCACCATTTATTTTCCGCTTGGCTAATGCACATATGGTTCGGAACAATGTCTAAAAGGATGTGCATATTTGATTCTTGCAATCTTTTAGCGAGTAATAGAAAGTCTTCCTCGCTACCAATGTCGGGATTGATCTGTTCAGGATCAACAGTATCGTAGCCATGTAGGCTCCCTTGCCTGGCCTTCAAGATAGGAGATGCGTATAAATGACTGATGCCGAGTTCACGCCAATAATCCACAAGTTCTATCGCTTGCTTAAAGGTAAAGTTCTTATTAAATTGGACGCGATAGGTTGCTCGAGGATAACATTTGTTCATGGTTAGCTCTTATAAGCGATACATTGGAAAGTGCGCAATGAGGGGGAGTCGGGGATTTCCAAATTAAATTGTTCAAACCATTGAATATCAAAGTTGTGTAATAGAGATAGGATAGATCGGGTCGAATGGTGACGCAAGTACTGCTGCTCCTCAATTTGATATAGGCCCCATTCTCCCAATTCTTGCCAGCCTCGTTCGTAGTACGTTTTCATCTCCACAAGGTCACTAATCAAAAAATCGGAAAGGCACAATAGCCCCTTAAGCGGCAATATACGAAAGACTTCAATAAGGAGTTGCTGTTGTGTTTGGATGTCTAACATTGCGGAAAGGCAGCCTGAGAGGATGACGGCATGGACCGACTCATTTTTTAAAGGGATTTTTCCGGGTTTTTTTAAATGACGAAGATCGCATTGAGGATGCAGGGATCGGCCTTTTTCTATTTGATCTTTTGCTGATTCATACCCAAACACTTGAGGATAGCCAAAGTCGCGGAGCCGTGCGACTAGATCACCATCCTGACAACCATATTCTAAGATCGCAGCCCTTTTAGGAAGAAAAGAAGCCAATCTTTTTAGGTCTATTTGTTGATCTAATCTTTTTTTTATGCTAACAATATCTTCATGTTCCTGTATCGTCATGGTAGCCTAAACTTTTTATTTTTAGATAATTGTGGCCTCTAAAGGTTCTCATCCTTGTGCTTCTTTTTTTAGAGAATACTCTGTTTTTTTGCAAACCGCTTAATTTTGTTTGGAAAAGTACTTAAAGAAAGCGGGGAGCACTAGGAGAGTTAAAAGGGTTGAGCTGATAATCCCACCAATGACAACTGTGGCAAGCGGTTGTTGGACTTCAGCACCTGTTCCAGTGGCTAGAGCCATGGGAACAAAGCCAAGAGATGCGACTAAAGCGGTCATAAGAACAGGGCGTAACCGGGTCAGGGCACTTTCTTTAATCGCATCTTCTAGTGATACCCCACTGCTCAGGAGCTGTTGGATATAAGTGACGAGAACCAGGCTATTAAGTACGGCAATTCCGGAAAGAGCGATGAAACCAACCGCTGCTGAAATAGAGAAAGGCATATGGGCGAGCCATAGCGAAAGAATGCCCCCAGTCAGGGCTAATGGGACTCCCGTAAACACTAGAAAGGCGTATCTTACCGAGTTGAGTGCGGAGAAGAGCAGAATAAAGATAAGAATAAAGCAAATGGGAACCACAATCAGTAGATTGTTTCTCGCGGAGATTAAATTTTCAAACTGACCGCCCCAGTCTAGCCAATAGCCAGGCGGGATGTTGACATAGCGGCTAATATTCTCTTTTGCAGCCTCTACAAAAGTCCCAATATCCACCCCTCTTACATTTGCTTGGACGGAGATGAACCGTTTGCTGTTCTCTCTTCGAATTTCGTTGAGTCCCTGGCTTGCCTTAACCATCGCCACTTCACTTAAAGGCACGTAAGGAAAGTGGGTGTCACCTTTCTTTGCAGTGGATTGGGGCAGGGGAATAGGTAAGTTATTTAAAGCTTCCGATTTTTCTCTGAAGTGATCAGGCATTTTGACAAGTAAGTCGAAGCGGCGGTCTCCTTCAAACAACTGACCCGCCTTCCCCCCTCCCATGGCAATATTGACCACATTTAAAACATCGGAGATATTAAGTCCTAAACGACTGATTGCCTCACGATCAATATTAATATCTAAAAGCGGAAGCCCACTTGTTTGATCGATTTTCACATCGGCAGAACCTGGCGTGCGGCGTAAGACAGAGGCAATTTCTTCTGCGATTTTTTGCATTTCTGTGAAATCGTCGCCATAAACTTTGACATCTAAGTCGCTACGGACTCCTGAAATAAGTTCATTAAAACGCATTTGAATAGGTTGGGAGAATTCGTAATCGTTTCCTGGAAGCTCTTCGATGGCTGCTTCAATGCGCTCAATTAAAATATTTTTGGGTAAAAAGGGCTGCTTCCACTCTTGACGAGGCTTTAGGATGACAAAAGTATCGGAAACATTGGGTGGCATAGGATCTGTTGCCATTTCTGCAGTCCCTGTTTTCGAAAAGACATAGGAGACTTCAGGAATCGTCATCAATTGCCGTTCAAGCTCTTCTTGCATTTTTGTCGATTGTGTTAGAGATGTGCTTGGTATCCTAACTGCTTGTAGTGCAATATCTTGCTCATCAAGTGTCGGTACAAACTCCTGGCCTAGGTGCGCAAAAAGAACGAAGGATAATGCAACCGTGATGATGGAAGCTACAATGGTCAATGCCGGGAGTTGGAGGCTTTTTACTAATAGAGGTCGATAAAACTCTTTAATTCTAGAGACAACCTTATTTTCAACCTCTCTAAAAGGCCCTTTGACAAATAAAGTGATCATGGCAGGAACAAAGGTGAGAGAAAGAATAAAGGCAGAGATAAGAGCAAAGATCACCGTTAGAGCCATGGGATGAAACATCTTACCCTCAATGCCCGACAAGGCAAGGATGGGGAAGTAGACAGTGATAATGATCGATTGTCCGAATACCGTAGGTTGGATCATCTCGTTGCTGGCTAATAGAATTTCTTTTTCCCGATCGTTATCATTTAACAAACCTCTCACTTGCTGTCGATGCGCCAATCGTCTTAAGCAATTTTCGGTGATGATTACAGCTCCATCCACAATTAATCCAAAATCGATTGCTCCTAGACTCATGAGGTTTCCGCTGATGTTAAAATGATACATACCAATGGCTGCCATGAGCATAGAAAGAGGGATCACACAAGCTGTGATGAGAGTGGCTCGAAAGTTGCCGAGGAAAACGAAAAGAATCACAGTGACCAATAATGCTCCCTCTATCAGATTTTTGGTTGCAGTGCGAATCGTTGCATTTACAAGTTTGGTGCGGTTAATGACTGGGGTTACTTGAACATCGGAGGGTAGAGAGGGAAGGATTTCTTGCAGTTTTTTTTCTATTGCTTGGGAGACAGTACGGCTATTTGATCCGATGAGCATTAAAGCGGTTCCAATCACGACCTCTTCACCATTAAGGGTACTGCTGCCGGTTCTCATTTCCTTCCCGATGCTAACGTTCGCAATATCGCTGATTTTGATAGGGATGTTTTGAGGGGACGCGATGACAATTAAACCAATTTGGTCAAGGTGGTTTAATCTTTCGTCTGCTTTGACTAAGAAAGCCTCTCCGCTAATTTCGACATATCCAGAACCGATACCGACATTATTTTTTTGCAAAACATGAATAAGGTCATCAAAGCTGATCCCTAGAGCTAACATTTTCTCAAGATCCGGTTCAATATGGTACTGGCGAACGTAACCACCTATTGAGTCGACGCCAGCAAGACCTTTGATGCTTTTCAGTTGTGGTTTGATCACCCAATCTTGCAGCGTTCTAAGATAAGACGCTTTTTCAAAGTCTTGCCTTAATATTTGGCCTTCCGGTGTGATATACGAACCATCTTCTTGCCAGCCTGAATGGGGATGTTTGATAGCCTCTTTAGGATCTTTAAATTCAACTGTCCACATGAAAATTTCACTGAGGCCGGTAGAGATAGGGCCCATTCTTACCATCGCACCCGGCGGTAGCTCTTCCTTGATGGCATTCATGCGTTCATTGATTTGCTGACGCGCAAAATAAAGGTCTGTGCTGTCATTGAAAATAGCTGTAACTTGAGAAAAGCCGTTGCGAGAAATTGACCTCGTCATCTCAAGGCCAGGGATACCAGCTAGAGAAGTTTCTATGACGTAGGTAACTTGTTTTTCAATTTCAGTCGGTGAGAAGCCTGGGAGCTCGGTATTAATTTGCACTTGGTTATTGGTAATATCCGGGACAGCATCAACAGGTAAAGTGGTAAGACGATAAATGCCATAGGAAGCGATCAGTAGAGTGAAGAGGAGAATCAGCCGCGGGAGTGAGATCGAGAAGTTAAGAATTTTTCCAATCATGAAACTAGATTAATCCTCATGTTCGACACTATTTTTCTCAAGCTCAGCTCTTAATAAGAATGTTTGATTGATGACGTATTCCTCCCCTTTTTCAAGACCTGAAAGAACAATGACTTGAGTATCATTATTTTTTCCTACCTTGATATCTCTTTTTTCGAGCCCTTCGCTTGTTTTAACAAACATAAATTCTTTTCCGGATTTTCCCTGAATAGCCGTTTTAGGAACGATGATTTGACCTTGAATTTTCTCGGTGGGAGTGGAGACTTTAATAAAGGTTCCCGGTTTCCAGTACTTCTCAGTGTTGTCTAGCTCCGCAATAGCTTTGGCCGTGATCGTGTCATCTGAAATGATAGGGCTGACATAAATGATTTTGGCCTGAGCACTTTTGTTGTTGATCGGATTGATAACCGAAACGATTTGACCTTTCCTTATGTGATAGATGTCTTTTGGGAAGACGCCTATTTCTATCCAAACCGTATTTAAATTAGCAATTTCATAAATCATCGTCTTGTTTTCGACATACTCGCCTTGTGTGATGTGACGCATGATGACGGTGCCATCAATAGGCGCATGAATGGCGTAAAGTCGAAGATCAGGATCTTTATCTTCAGAAAGCTTTTCGATCTCTTCATCAGAGATGCCAAATGTTTTTAGTCGTTGCCTTGCCAGTTGGACGCTGATCGCTGCTTCCTCGTAGATATTTTTGGCATTTAAAAATTCACTCTGAGGGGTGATTTTTTCCTGAAATAACTTCTTTTCCCGATCTAAAACTGAAGCGGCAAGTTTAAGTTTGCTTAAAGTGGCTCGAAAATTGGCTTTAATATCTGCCATTTCACTACTTTCTATTATGGCCATGGTATCGCCTTGTTTGACCTCATTGCCTATGTTTTTAGTCGCTTCCTGGACTATCCCTGCTACTTTTGGGAATACATGAGCAAGGCGATCGGGATGTAGGATAATTTTTCCTCTTAGTGGGAGAGAGATGATGAGAGAACCTTCTTGCGCGCGCGAGAATTTTAAGTTTAAACGCTTGGTTTGTTCATCGGTAAGTTTGACGGCTGTCTTATGTTCATGGTCGATTTCCGGCACCCTTTGTTCTGTTGATGTTGGATAAGGTGTGAGGGTGTAAAAAGTGATTCCACCTAGGATAAAAGCCATAAAACCGTAAAATAAAAACTTGAGCTGATTCATTGCTAATCCGTTTGGCTATTTAAATAATCAATATCCGCGCGCTTACTATGATAAAGATTGAGGGCTTCGATATATTTCTTTTTTACATCAAATAAAGTGCGTTGGGCGTCAAGAACATCGAGATACTCGAATTTGCCTTCGTTGTAGCCTTTTTCAGCCAATTCGAACGCTGAGATCGCAGATCTTAAAGTTTGCTCTTTAATGCGTTTCGCTTCCCCATAAGCTCTTTGTAGTTCTTCATAAGCTACCGCCAGCTTGTTTTCTAGGAGGAGCCAAAGCTGCTGTCCTTGGTGGCCTGTTTTTAGCATATCAAAATAAGCTCGTTTGATGTTGCCTTGGTTTTGGTCAAAGAGAGGAATAGGAATGGAGATTCCTGCCAGCAAGCCTTGGTCCCTTGAGCCATAATCGGCTTTGTATCCTGCCTGAAGAGTGACATTTGGGATACGGTTGGCTTTTTCAAACCGCCAGTTTTCTTGTGCACTTAAGTGTTGGTAGGCATTTTGGATGATTTCTGGCTGGTTGCATAAATGAAGCAGGCACTCTTCAAAAACGGCCGGAGTTTGAAGCTCATAAAAAGGGAAAAAGACTTCTGCAAAGTCAGGGTTTGTGCTTCCCCACATTAAGGCAAGCTTTCGTTTCGCAATGCTAAGGAAGGTGATGGCATTTTGATGGTCTTGAACGGCTTCAAAATAGGCGACTTCTGCTTTCTTTTGTTGAATCAGTGTGTCTTTGCCATAATCGACCTTCTTTTTAGCAACCGTATACATTTCTTGTGCAATCGCTTCTTGCTCTTGAGCGACGACGACGAGTTCTTGAGCAGCGGATACAGCAGAAAAAGCACGACTTAAGCGATTTAATAAGATAAGTTTAGCAGCTTCGTAACCGACAAGAGAGGCATAATACTGATAGGAGAACGTTTGATAGCGCAGCTGCCTTTTATTAGCCGTTTCAAACATTTGGGTGTAAAAGTAGCGCTCTTCGCGATGACCCCATCCACGCCAATCCTTGTTACCAGCAAAACTTTCGATTTCATAGCTAACTTGAGGATTAGGATACAGCCCCGCTTGTTCTTTTTGCCCTTTAGTTGAATACGCTTCAGAACTAGCAATCTGTAGGGTCGGTGAAAGGTTTAAGGCACGTTCGATCGCTTCGTCAAAGAGGAGGGGCTGCCCTTGCGCTGCCGGACAAATGAATAAAAGGCAGAGGAGAAATCTAGCGATCCGAACCATAGGCTTAAACATCCTAAAAGATCGGTTTTTAGCACGATAGGGTAATTTAAGCAAATGTCGCGATTATTCTATGGTAGGACGGTTAAGTACCAAGGCGCATGAATGTTAGCAAAAAGGCTGATAAAAAAGTTAAACTGCTTTTAATTCATGATTCATGGTGTGCGGTTTTATTCTTTTGTCTAATCCACAGAACTACTTAGCTTGCTTAAAAGTGTATCATTGATCCAAGATCAGTGAATTAAATGCGATTGGCTATGGCTGCATGGATGTTTGCTCAATAGCAATACATAATGAAGGGGGAGCTTCGTCCCTCCTTCATGATCAAATGATTTATAGCTTTACCCAGTCGCCTAAAGCCTTACTGTCTTGCTCCTGCTGTAGTTGTTTTAGCATGACAATGATAGCCTTTAAACGATCAGTTGGTTGTGTTTTTGATTGTAGAGTCTTTAACTCTTCTTTGCTAATCATTTCTTTTTGTACTAACTTGCTTTCTAAGTAACTAACTAGTAATTGCTTGAATGGTGTTGTGAGGCTGCGTACAGCTCCTTCAGCAATATTAAGGTTAATATCGTTATGTTGGAAAATCAGTTTGACTAAGGTTTGGCTGAAAAGAGCAGCTTCAGGTTTGATGCACTCGATGTCTTTAAAGTCTTTTATGTTACTGTAGGCTTTGTCTATGTTGCCGTTTTCTAGCCATTTAGTAGCAGTATCTATCAAAGCCAATGTTCGATAGTAAGAAGAAGGGATCACATAAATGTATTTATCAGCCTCCTCTGGCTTGTTACTTGCTAGTGATTGAGCAAGTTGATGAATAGCGCTTAACTGTTCATCATTTAACCCCTCTCTATAGAGGTTTGATAATTCTCGAGCCTCTTTCGTTTTTCCGGATTTTGCTGTACGATAAGCTGCTTTTCCCATTAATTCGAGAGCAATCAACTTTTTCTGGTGGGGCAGCAAGTACCTCACTCTGTCTAAAAATGATGATGCTTCTATCAGGTGGTTTGCAGTGTGTAAGGTAACCCCCACTTCAAAAAATAAGTTTGCTAGTGGCTCTTCAATAGGGCTCTTGTAAAACAGATTTTTTCCTAAATGTGCTTCGTCTTTTTCTTTGATTACTCGATTGAGGTATTGGTCGTAATCTCGGTTACCTCGATTTAGAAATTGGATAGCCATGTCAATATGACCCTGCTGATAAAGGTGCCCAAAAAGCTTTCCAATCACTCTTAGTTTGTGGGGCTCGTCATTATTAAGAACATGGTTAATAAAATCATACAGCTGTTTGGGTGTTTGCTGATTAGAAAGTTTAATTAAAATAACATTTAAAAAGTTTTCAAAATGGGGAGTCATTTTGATATTTTTAACAGGAGCTAATAAAGCTTTGTTATCAGGAGCCTTATAGGCTTGAAGCCATTGTTGCGCAATTGTTTGGCGTAATTGACGTCTTGCCGCTGTATCTTGAATGGTGTCGAGGATTTCTAAGTGGTCAGGAAGGTAAATCAACTCTGAAATCCGTTGGCCTAGCCATTGGATTTTTTTTTGATCAGGAAGTTCACGAATAGCCATCAATATATTTTTTAGTAAAGTTTCATTTTCAGAACGTTTAGGAAGGGATGTAATGAGTGCAAATGCCGTTAAAACATCTCCACTCTTTACGCATAGCTTAGCCATGTCTATAAAAAGCTTAGATTTTAGATCTGTAGGAAGGTCTAAACCATTAATGAGTGCGACCGTTTGATTGGGATTTTTTCTTACAGCTGCGAGAGCTTCTTTAAAAACTTCAGAGCATGCAAGGTCACTAGCAGAAATTGTCGCCGCCTTGATTAGCTTCTCTTTCAATCCTGCTAGACGATTGACATGAGCAGGATGTGACCTTGTTGTATCCGTAAAGATTGTAGTAATTGGATTTACCGGGGATCTAACTTGTTGTTTCTCTGCATTAGTTCTTGGTAAAAGATTGTTTTCTTGTATATTCATGCTTTCTCCTAATTAAACCAACAAATTTATTTTGTTTGTGTAATTAATTCAACAAATAAAATGATAATAGTTGAGTGTTTAATATTTTTTTTATAATAATTTGTTAATTAAGAGCCTTAGGGAAAGAGGTTGATCGCCAAGTGTTTCGTTTTCCTTTCTGGTAAGTCAATCAGCCGACTCGTAGATAAAATAGTCGAAAGCCTCTTTTGCGGCAGTCAATAGATCCAGTTGATGAACCTCATGTTCCTTAACCCATTGATAGGCTATGTGTTCATCAGATATCTGTACGTTAGGTATTGAAGGGAGAAAGATGCCGAAGAGGTGGTAGGAGTAGCTAATATGCGGTTTTGTAATATACAAAGTGCCAGCAGAAAAGACTGTTTCTTGATCATTTAAACGAATGCTCGTCTCTTCAAATAGTTCTCTTCGAAGCCCTTCGATAGGCGTTTCATCCCTTTCGCACTTTCCAGCGGGGACTCCCCATTTAGAAGCTTCTTCCTTTGCAGAGGATAGTTGCATAAAGAGAAATTTTCCTTCAGCTTTAATATAGGCTGCGGCTACATGGACGTTTCCGTTAAAATTGATAGGCTCTTGATCGGTAATCTTAAATGGTTGCATGGCTCTCCTGTTTTTTGTATTTAGGGAGCAGTGTAGCATTTAATTCTCTTGTTTTTGAATCGTTTTTTTTAATATAATATTAATTAACTTCATAAGAAATGGGTAATAAAATGGCGATAAATTTAAATTTTGGGAATTTCTTCAGGTACTTTGCTTTTCATCCTAATTCTGAACTATTATCTAAAAAAGACAGAAAGACCGCCAAGCTGGCGACTACGCTATTTGCCTTTAGCATTTTAGGACACTTGGTTTGCCGGTTGTTTTTGTATAGAAGGATCACACTATCTCCAACAGGACCAGCAGTAAAAAATACAGCAGAAAAAGTTGACAGCGTGCGTAAAGGGAAAGGGACTCATCAAGCTGAAAGACCGGCTGTTAATGCACCTTCAAAAAAGAAGCCGAAAGATCATTCGAAAGCGAAATCTACCAATGTAAAAAACTTTCCCCACGCGTCGATTGGAGGTGCATCGGCCACTCAGGCTAGACGCACGTGCAGATGGCTTTTAAAGGAATTAATCACAGCTCCTGTAGGAGGGGCTTTACCTTCTTTGAAAGATTTACATATGCCCGAAAATCATGACGTGTTTCAAGAGGTTGATTTTCTAGACGGATTGGTCACAGAAAAAGAAGATTACGGTCGACGTGTTAGGTTAAATCGATGCTCTCTAATGGACTGGCCTTACCTCGCCAGCGACCGCATCGGGAATGTCTGCTATGTGCGTGCTACTGAAGCCGATAGGAATCTAGCCCGTCTGGACCAACGCATTGATGCTCGAGTGGCCGTTTGGGAAAAGGCACTTCAACTATCCGATCGTATTCGTGCCCTGGATGATCGAAATCATTTAAAATACTTATCAATAGAAGATTTAAGGTTGGGTCCAGAGCAATCTGCTATTCCATATGCTATTTGTTCTAAAGAAGATTTAACGAATTTAAGCCTCGCAGGGCTTAAGCTTTCGAGAAGGCATATCGAAATGATTCGTCATCGCATGCCGACCTTGGATCCGAGTGCAGATACTGCTGATTTTACACTAGGGAAACTGATCAGCCTTTCAGGGGATCACCTTACCTTCGACCTTTTAAAGGACTTGGATGCAAGTGTGCTTGCCCTATTATCCGATGAGCAGATAAAGGATTTAGATTTTTCTCACTGGCAGGGAAATGATGCAAAAGGAGTGTTCAAAGCTCTTTTTAATCAAGAAACGCTTGCAAGGCTAAATCTATTATCCTCTGAACAGATCGAAGCGTGCTGGCATCTCTTTGATGAGGAGCAGCTGCAATTATTGCCTAGGGAAGTTTTGTTGAAAATCAACTTTAAGCAGTGCCCCCTTGATCGAGTCACTTTTGATGCGCTGTTCCCTGTTGTTAGAGGTGGTTATCCTCGTAATTCGTCAAAAATCCAATATCTAAGCTTGGAGCAGGTAGACCAAATATGGACCTGGTTCACCCCAGAGCATGCCAGTTATTTAAGCGATGAGCAGCTACAAGAAATCTCTTTTGATCTCTTCAGAAAAAGAGAGAAGGCTTACTTTCATGGAGCTCTTCGCCATGATGATGGGCAAGAAGGGGCTAGAAGAATGGCTCTTTTGACAGAGGACATTCGAGGATGCTGGGATTTAATTGATGAAGAAACAATTTCTTTGCTTTCAAAAGAGCAATTAAAAGGATTAGACAAGAGTACCCTATTTACTAAAGATTTATTCAACGCTTTATTCCTGACTTACGACGATTTTAAATTAGGTAAGAGTTGGTCTCGTATAAAAGAGCTTTCTAATGAGCAAATCGGGATGCTCCTCGAGCATTTTTCTGACGGGCATCTAAGTTATCTTACGGAAAAACAAGTCCGGGAATTAGACTTTTCAAAGTTTTCTCCTAATCAATTTAAGGCAATTTTTGTCAATCAAGATCCCCAGGCATATCTTAAAATGCGTCTTCTTTCTGATCTGCAGCTACAGCAATGCTGGCATTTAATGGACAAAGACACAATCACATTACTATCAGATGCACAAATCCAATGCATTGACTTTAAGAAGTTACCCTTATCTAAAGCATTATTCGATGCACTCATCCATATTTTCCCTTTTGACAATCATCCTGTGAGGGGGTCAAGAGCTAGATTGCTATCGCCATCACAATTGAACGACTGCTTACATCTTTTTGATGAAGATCAAATGCGACGTTTAAGCGAAGATCAGATAAAGAAATTAAATTTCACTCAATTAAAGCAAGAACAATTTAATGGGCTATTTATCGATGAAGAAGGGGACTACTCACATAAACGAATAAAAGTGCTGGATCATCAACAGATTGTAGATGGCTGGCATTTAATGACTCCTGAAACGATCTGCTTATTAACTGGTGAACAAATTATAAATTTAAATTTCGAGGCCCTATCTCTAACACAAGAACTGTTCGATAGTCTTGTGAGTATGGTTCCTTGGGCAAATGACCCTGTTGCTGGATCTAAAACCAAATTTTTTACTCATGACCAATTAGTTAAATGCTTGCCCTTTTTTCGGCCAGAACAAATGTGTAGGGTTAGTGTAAAACAAATAGAGGATTTCAAGTTTGATGAGGGGTTTACAGAAAAACAATTTAAAGGGTTGTTTGCGGACGGGTTGGGAGATTATTCGTATAAAAGAGTGCATCTACTAAAGTTTGATCAGATACTTGCAGCGTGGGATTTATTTGATGAAACGATTGCTGGTCTTTTGTCTGAAAAGCAACTCGAGGAGATAGTCTCTAAGAGGCCGCTTAGCAAAACCATGTTTCAAGGTGCTTTCCCAAAAGGGGTGCCAGCCTACTGGAGGGATCATTATCGTAAGAAGATGAAGCCGCTGTCTGTTAAGCATCTTCAGCAGCACCTTAAAGATGGCTATTTTGACGCTGAAAGGATATGCTACCTCAATAAAGATCAAGTTCTCTCACTTGATTTCACTATTTTTAATGAAATTGAAACTGCGAAAGAACTCTTAGCCGGATTATTTAGCCAAGACAACCCTAATCAAATTGAGCTGTATCGTTTGTTGAAACCAGAACAAAAAGAGGTTGTAAAGACATTTCTTGGTGACCAGGTCGGCCGTTAATTGGAAAAACATCTGTCTTTAATAGTCGATGTTAGCGCTAATGCCCAATTGATAAGTTCTTCTCCATAAAGGATGTTGGCCAGGTGTTTGTTTGACGCTGCGATACTGCCACCATAACTGTGGGGTAAAGAACTGATTTATCCGGATAGCGAATCCAACGCGAAAGCGATTTTCAAAGTAGGGACCTGATTGAATGGCGGTCTCTACTCCTTTTTTCTTGTGGCTGTTTTTAGCTCTTAAAAACCATTCGTTAGAGAGAAACGGGCTGATTTTGAAATAGGTCCAGTACTTAAGCGAGCGAAGGAGGAGGCGGTGACGATAATAGGCATTCTTACGGTAATGATGGGTGGTGAAATGGTTATATTCACCAATCATTCTTTGTTCTAGTTCCCATCCTCTGTAAGTGTGTATTAAAAAAGCAGTCATGTTTGGGCGGTAGCTATGTGACCAATGAACGGTACCTTTAGTATTTCTATTAATGGCCCAAACGTTAGCAAATCCCGGTCCAAACGAAAAGGTTTTAAACAAGCTATCCTCTTGGAGATTTAGCAAGGACTTGACATGATCGGAGAAGTCATAATGGGTCATCAGCCACTGCTTATGAAACCAAAGCCTTTTCCCATTATCCCCTATACGTTGGGCAATATGAATGGTACAACCTAGTTTTCCGAGCGTTGAGGTAAAGTTTTCCTCTAACCAGATACCACAATCATTATCATGGTTTAAATGGCCCACATGAAGGTCTGCTTTTATTGAAAAAACAAAACAGCAGACAAAAATTACCAAAAAGTATTTCATCATTCTCTAAGGGGAAATTCTTCCCCAAGAATTAAAGAGCTATTTGGGTAATAGATATCGTTCGGCTACTTAAAGTTGTGCTTGAAACGGTTGTATGTGCTTGCAATTGGATGATCGTTCCGGCTGGGATAAAAAGCGTTGTCTGTCCGGAAATCGTTTTAATCTCTCTATCTTGTAGTGTAGCCATCATCTCAGGTTGGTAAATCACGTCTTGAGTGACATTAAAAAGGTAGATGCTGATGGTAGCAGAGTTATTTGTTGTTGTTGCTTGATACTGAGCTGTTACGTTCCATAGAATTTGATAAACGCCACTATTTAAAATTAAAAAATAACTAGCATTCTCTCCAATGGGTTGAATGATGCCGACGGGGGAGACTTGTGCATGATCAAAAGGAACTTCGCCATTAAACTGCTTAAGGGGAACTTCAAACTGGTGATCAGACCAGTGAGATGAGAAATTAGGGGAAAAGGTTCCGGGAGGGCCTTGAGGGCCAGGGGGGCCCTGTATGATTTTTCTTTGCACCTTCGGTAAAGGTAGATCCAATTGACTTTCGGAAAAAAGCGCATTGGCATTAAGCAAAATGCTAGCAATTCCTAAAAATAGAAATTTATTCATATAACCTCTTCTCTGTTAATAATTAGTTGTGAAGCTATAAGAGCGACGCGTAAATTGTAAGCCATTGCGTTTAACGGGTTGGGTGATTAAACGGGAATAAAAGTCATTTAATGTGTTACAACCGCAGAAGGTATCTAAAGGAATGTTTAGCATCAGTCTTCCTTGCGTATGCGTATGATATTTAGAATCGTAGGATGTTCGAATTTGGATAGATAAACAAGATTTCCATGTGAACTCAAGGCGAACTTGACCACCCCAAAAATTTTTCCGATGTCGCATTTGGTAAAAGTAAGGTCCAACCGCGCCATAGAGTTTGCAATTTTGCCAGTGACCGAGGTTCATCCCGAACTCTGCGTCAAAACCTTCTTTTGCACAGGATTCCTTGTCTGTGATGGTGATAAGATAATTTCCTATGAAGTTGCTATAGACTGATAGGAGTGAGCGGGTGCGTTGTCCAAAAGGGAGATAGCCATTAAGACGTACATCGAAGCAAGTGCCTAGCCATTCAGCCCCGATTCCGATGCGATTAAAACCGTACTCATAACGGCTTTCAAGATAGTCATAAAAAAGGTTAGCACCAATCGCACCTTTATCCTCGACGCTAGTTCTTAGTCCAACACCGCCACTAGCAGCCCACTTGCAATTATCCAATCGATAGGCTCTCACATCGCCAAATGCTAAATACTTTTCTGCTATCATGGCAGGAATAAAAACTCCAGCTTCTGCATAGCTACGCTCAGCTCCTATGAACTTACCGGTTGTATAGCCTAATTCCAGCCGAGAACCTGAGAATAGATGAATATGTCTTGAAACGGATTGAAAAGGGGGGCGCGAGGATTCATCTCTAGCTTGAGACTGAGCAAAATAAAAACAGAATATGCATAGGAGGGCATGTAAGTATTTGATCTTCATAGGTATCCTTTGTCTTAGAATTCACCATTAACATGAGTGATTCTCACAAGTCTAAAAGATGGTTTTTATTCTCTGCAAATTAAAAATGTCAACGAAAAATGATGCCATTGAGTTTGGCAACAGTTAAAAAAAGCCCCAGAGGCGAATAGGGGATTCAGTCGCATTTTGAATCGATAACGGACTTATCCACACTTGGGCACCTGTAATTGGCATTTTCCACGCATTCGCTATATTCTCTACAAGGTATTTATTGGCACCTAAGAAATGGTGATGTACAGGAAAGCCATCTTCGGGCCGATCAGGGGATAAGGTATCGATACCTAAGCCTGCAACATTCTTTGTTAAAAGATAGGTTGCTGCATCCTTACTGACAGAAGGATATAAGTAGTTGTTTCGGTATTGTTCTTTGTCTAACCAGAACCTTTCCCAACCAGTATAAACGATGATAAAGGTTCCTTGTTCGATACCTATCCAGTAGACACTAGTTGCTTGGGGAAAGCTAACATCAAGGATGACCATCCCAATGGTTTCTAAGCCATTAATTAGTGCCAGATAGCAGAAAGAGGATGGCCAGGTGGTTGATCTTTTAGTTAATGACCTAAATAAAGAAACAGCTTCTTTACTTGTTAGGACTTGCGTTTGAATATGAGGCATAGCACGAATCGATAATGATAGAAACACTTGAATGTAATGGCATTCTTCATTACATTCAAGTTTAGCTAGCTTTTAGTGAGCCATGATGTAGACACGATCCTTTACGGAAGCTACTCTTTGGCGAAGTTCTTCCCAAGTGGTTTCCCATTCTTCATCAGACACATCAGGAACATCTTTATGGCTAGCCCGGTAATGAAAACCGATAAAAGGGATCCCTAAATACTTTAGTTCATTTTCTACGCTAAGCAGATTATCTAATGTATCATCAACAAAAACAACAAGTTTTGGATGTTGTTGGGAGTATTCGAGAAACTTCTTTAAAACAGCTCCCTTAGAAGGGATGGTGTTGGAATAAAGAATGCCATCATAGTAAACAGGATAGCTGCCTCTGTATGAAGCAAACTGCCTAAATGTGATGTTTTCAACCTTTGGTGCAGAAAATCTGATTCCTAAGTATTCTAGCAACTCTTTTCTTTGAGGGGGAAGAAAGCCAACATCTGGAATTGATGAGGTGTCGGCGGCTGTCAACCCTAACACAGTAGCTCCTGATAGTTGTAGTTTTTTGATTAATTCGGGAGCATACGGATCGGTTAGTTGACATGAAGAGTGAGTGACCATCAACACTGGAATGAGCAACTTCTCGGCGTAGGTAAATTTGGCCATTTCATTTTGAAATTTTCTTTTATTTCTTTTTATGACGCCCATTTGTAAAACAGGATTTTGTGGTTCAATAAGGGTGTAATCGATGTCAAATAGGACTAAGTCCTCGCTTGTTAATTTTGGGATATGTTTTTCAATTTCTTCTAAATAATTGATTTCTGTCACAGTGCAATGTCCGTTGTTTACAAAAAATAAAACACTAACTATTAACGATAGTAATTTCATGATAACCTCGATTGAAAGACCTATAATAAGAAAAAGGTTATAAAATTACATTATTTTTCATTCAGTTAAAAACCTAATTGATAGGAAAGTAGCTATTTAAATTTTTATTTAATCGCAGGGGGATTTCTATCAGCAAAGTCACGCTGATGCCAGTAAGGATAGGGCGGTGTTTTGGCGCTCACGGCATCTAAACGCGCCATTTGTTCTTGAGTTAGACTCCAGTCAATGGCTCCTAGATTTTGTTTGAGTTGCTCCTCGTTTCTAGCCCCTAAAACAATGTTAGCAACTGTTGGCCTTTGTAAAATCCAATTGATAGCGACCTGTGGGATCGTTTTGTTTGCCTCTAATGCAATCGATTCTAAAACGTCGATCACGGCAAATAAATAATCGTCGTCTACTTGAGGGCCTCCTACGCTACCTCCAGACTTTAAGCGCCCCTCAGGTAAAGGCTTTCCTCTCTTCATTTTACCGGTCAATCTTCCCCATCCAAGCGGGCTCCAAGCCATGAGGCAAACACCTTGATCGATTCCAAGAGGCATTAACTCCTCCTCATAATCTCTACCAATGAGGGAGTAGTAACCTTGATAGACAACATAGCGGGATAAGCCATATTTTTCTGAGGTTGCTAGCGATTTCATCAGGTGCCATCCAGAAAAGTTCGAGCAACCAACGTAGCGAATTTTCCCACTTTTTACTAAATCATCAAGAGCTCTTAACGTCTCTTCCACAGGTGTTAAAGCATCAAAGCCATGCATAAAATAGATATCAATATGATCAGTACCCAAACGACGTAAACTAGCTTCGCAAGCATTAATTAGATGAAAGCGTGACGAACCAACCTCGTTTGGTCCTTCGCCCATTTTAAAGGTTGCTTTTGTAGAAATCAGGACTTTATCTCTTTTGCCTTTTAAAGCTTGCCCTAGGACTTCCTCTGCTTTACCGGTGGAGTAGACATCGGCTGTATCAAAAAGATTAAGTCCTGCGTCTAAGCAAATATCGATTAATCGAGAAGCTTCCACAACATCTGTATTGCCCCAACGCCGAAAAAACGCGTCGCCTCCTCCGAATGTGGCTGTCCCTAAGCTTAAAACTGGTACTTTTAAGCCCGATCTTCCTAATTGTCTATATTCCATGAATGCCTCTTCACCTGGATTAATGAGTGTGTGTAAAGCATTGGCGTCTACGACCCTTATTCGCTAGACGCCCTTGTGCTCTTTCTTTTATTATTTGTATCAGTCAAAAGTTTTTTTTACACCCGTATTATCTTTCAGGTGGAGGGTTTGCGATCAATCCGATTTAAAAACAATCGTCATATTCCATTATTCGCGATTATATTAATAAAAATGTTATAATTAATTTGTGTGATTTTTTATTAGATATTTTTTTATGGATCTATACCTTAATTTTTTAATCTTTAAAGAGAATAATCCCGACTGGGAGAATGAATTTGGCATTATTCAAAGAGACAGTGCTAAATTTAAAAGGATTATCTGTCGATGGAAGGAAAACAAGAACCATGTGCACATTTTTCTTGCTACGATTAACGTAGAGACAGGAGAGGTGTATCTCGACTGCAGGAGACGAAAGATCCTGGCAAAACACCTTTCCCTTGCCGTAACCCGCCCCATCTTTACACTGATCAGATTAATTTGGCATCTGACAATCATCGGTCCCTTATCAGTAGAGGCGATGGAACTGTCAAAAGAAATAAAGAAAGAAAAAGAGAAAAAGAATTTTCAACAGCATGAACTAAGAAATCATGTGTTTAAATTACTTTCTATAAGTATGTTAAGAAATTTTGTCGATATCTTAAGGACTCCTATGTATGGAGCTGCGATGACCATCGTCAGCATCGTTGCTTTGCCTTTAGGCGTTTTCAATCCTAATTCTTTGTATACTACTCGTGCTATTGTTGGTCGGCTTGAGCGTAGGCTCTTAAGGGTAAATAACGGCATCACTAGGGATTCTTGCAACCTTAACCATAAAAGCTTAAGCCCTTGCTTTAGCCCAATTGAAGAGATGTTTCCCGCAGATCTCACGGCCCCACCAAGCAAGCAGGAATTGAAAGACACATTTGAAAGACTTGCCCACGCAAATGTACGATTTCGCAAAAGTTCTAGAGCTATCTTTAATGATTGCTTCCATCTCTTAAAGGAAGATCAAACTTATGTGAGTGCTGCTGCAAAGACAAAAAAACTCATTAAAGTGATTGATTAACTGTAGCCTTCCTAACCCTATCCACGTTGTTAGGAGATCCTCGATCGTGCATTTTGCAATGCTTGTTTAACGCTTTCGGTGCTTTTCAGTTTACCAAGATGGGCACTTTCTAAGTAAAGAAAGAGGCAACAGAGCAGATCTTCACTCTGTTGCCTCTTTCCTATCATTCCTCAGACATTTGAGGGGAAAATTTTTTATGCATTTTTTTCTCATGCTTTAAGGCTCTTTTTTCTTTAAGCGTTAAAGCAGGCTTCTTCTTATCATCCCTACGGTGTTTTATAACTTCTTTAGCCATAACAACTCCTTAAGATTTGGTTCTAACTTGGATCTTTTTAGTAGAACTTTGTTTTGGCAGATGAAGAGAGACTTTTAGAAGACCATCTTCATAAATGGCTTGAGGCTCTTGACCTTCATCAATTTGAGTAGGTAACACGAGCGAGTAAGAGTATTTTCTTGATGAGGAGCGATAAAATTTTCTTTTTTTATCCTCTTCCTCTTCCTGTTTCTCTCCTTTTACCCATAGGACGCCTTTATTTAAGCTTACTTCTAAATCATCAGAAGTTAATCCCGGCATAGGCACTTCAACGTGCAATTCATTGTTTTCCTCATAAATCCTAACCCCATTACCTCTAACCTCTTCTGAGGTGGGCAAAAGCTCGTTTTCAAAAAATCTTGACCATAGGGTAGGTAAAGACATTAGACGATTATCTCTAGACATAATAACCCTCCTTAATCAAAAAGGTTTATTATATAAAATTATTTATACCATCAACGCAGTAAATCTATCAATGGTGTTAGTTAAAAATTTTTAAAACTGTGGATCCTTTTATTTTCCCTTGTCTTATAGCGTCGAGAGCTTGATTTGCTTCTTCTAATGAGTAGGGGTGAACATTGATTTCTAGAGGAATCTTTTTAATGATTTGTAAGTAATCAAAGGCATCCTGACGAGTGAGATTAGCCACGGAAGACATCGAACGTTCTTCCCAGAGAAGGTTGTAGGGAAAGGAGGGAATATTACTCATATGAATACCTAAGCTAATGACTTTACCTCCCTTTTTGATTGCCTTCAATGCTTGAGGGTAAAGCTCTCCTGCAGGTGCAAAAATCAACGCTGCGTCTAAGGCTATAGGGGGAAATTCATCTGAGCCCCCCACCCAATGGGCCCCAAGTTTTTTTGCAAAAGACTGTGAAGCTGAGTCATTAGGGCGGGTAAACACATAAACTTCTTGTCCTAAAGAATTTGCGATTTGTATGAGAAGATGTGCAGAAGAGCCGAATCCGTAAAAGCCAATTTTCGGAGCAGTACCTGCTAGCCTGAGCCCTCTAAAACCGATTAAACCGGCACAAAGTAGAGGGGCCGTATGAAGATCATCATATTCATGAGGAAGAGCCAGGGTATAATCTTCCTTCGCAACACAAAATTCGGCATATCCTCCATTGTGAGAATAGCCCGTAAACTGAGCATGGTTACATAGATTCTCCCGATTTGATAGGCAGAATTCACACTGATGGCAGCTGTTTCCTAGCCATGAAACCCCCACGCGATCCCCGACTTGATGCTTAGTGACGTTAAGGCCTATTTCCTCTACGGTCCCAACGATTTGGTGCCCTAGAATAAGAGGAAGTTTTGGGTAGGGAAGCTCTCCATCAGCAATATGAAGATCAGTTCGACAAACCCCGCAGGCACCTACTTTGATTAATACATCAAAGGGGCCAGGGGCAGGGCAAGGCACTTCTTGCATGACTAGTGGTTGTTTAATCTCTGTAAGGACCATCGCACGCATCGACTAACCCCCTTTTGAGTTTAGCGCACTAACTGTTGCTTTCCTATGGAGATGTTGAATCCCTGCCCTTTTAATTTAGGGCTTTTGCCATATTTTTTAATCAGCTTTTCGAGTCTGAGAATGTCGTTATTGTCTATTTTAACATAGGCAAATCCACCTGGGTGCAGCAACAAGAGTTCCTTCTTGAGGAAGGGTTTCCTTGGCGTACTCAACAACTTTTGGCCAAGGTACAGGAATAACTATTTCTGAAGCTGCTTCACTTTCTACAGGAGCTGGTGTTGCTGCAAAACTAGATATAAATAGAAGTAGAATCCAACTTCATTAAATCGCTTACAATCAAAAACTTGTTCTACTCGCTAGGGTTTTTAGGCACTTTTGCCCCTTTCTTTCTTGCTTCTGATAATCCAATAGCAATTGCTTGTTTACGGCTCTTAACAGGCTTGTGGCTTTTTCCAGATTCTAACTTCCCACGCTTCATCTGATGCATGGCCTCTTCTACAGACTTTTGTGCTTTTGGACCATATTTTGCCATAAACCACCTCCTCTTGGTTTATAACCTTATTTTTTTACTATCGATGAATTAAGGCAATATTTTTATTTAAAATTATTTTTCTTTTTGCGATAAATTTTGAATTAAAAAATCAAGGTGTGAATATGTCGAGCATGCAGGCAAAATTAGAGAGTTTCATTAGTAGCGCAGATTATGAACAGAGGGCGAGGCGTGAACTCTCTCAAGACCGAGCAAGTGGGACAGCGTATGAGTGGAATACTAAACACAAAGTCTTAAGGATTGCCGAAACGATCTTTTCTATCATTTGCTTCCCCGTTAAAGTTAGACGAGCATTACATGCACTAGGGGGCACAATCATGATTCCGGCCCGGCAGTTCGATCGGCAAGCTATAACACAGCTGCGATCCTCATTCAAACTAGACGATGATATCTTTTACAAACGGATGACCATTAAATGTGATGGCAGGGTAATCGATGTTGTTCTTGCAGCTAAAAAAGACACATTGAAAAATGGCCGTTGGCTAATAGGATCGTTGGGAAACGAGCAGTGCTATGAACAAACATTACCGTCGAGCAGAATTGAATCCAGCGAGTTGACTGATCTTATGCATGAATTAAATAGCAATTTACTAGTATTTAATTACCCAGGAGTAGGGGCAAGCCCTGGGCGACCGAGCAAAAGAGCGGCGATAAAAGCTTACAGAGCTGTCCTTTCTCTTTTGGAAGATCCACAAGGATTAGGAGCCAAAGAAATCATAGGGTATGGGCATTCAATCGGTGGAGGTTTTCAAGGTGAAGCTGTGAGGCAACACCGCCTAAAAAAAGGGATTAAATATGTTTTTGTTAAAAGCAGAACTTTTGATAGCACTTCTTCGTTTGCAAAAATGATGGGCAGACTTCAATGGCTTTTATTACATGCTCTTGGTTGGAACATTAAGACTTACGAGGGTTCAAAGAGGTTAAAAGCTCCCGAAATTATTATTCAGACCGTATCTCCACAAGATGCTGATCCGGAAAAATATGTTATTTTAAAAAGCAACAAAAGAATAGCAGATAATGACGGCATTATTCCCAAAGAGGCCTCTTTGGCTCATAAGCTGATTCAAAAAAAACGTTTTCAAAATAAAGTGTTTATCGGAGTGCCAGAAGGGCATAACGAAAGGCTTCGTGATATCTCCTTTGTGGCTGATCGAATTGAAGAAGTATTAGAGAATGGCGTTTTAAGCAATGCTTGATATTATTTAGCATCTTACCTATCTAGTAACTAAAAAGGACTTTAAGTGATGCAAAAAGATGCCATCGTGGTGGGATCTGGCCCCAATGGCTTTGCGGCTGCTATTACCTTAGCTCAGGCTGGCCTTTCCGTTGCCCTGATAGAGAGTAAAGAGACTTTGGGCGGTGGGATGCGTTCTCAGGAACTCACACTGCCGGGTTTCCTCCATGATGTTTGCTCAGCTGTACATCCTTTAGGGAAAGGCTCTCCATTTTTTAACCAGTTAAACCTTAGCTCTTTCGGCTTAGAGTGGGTAGAGCCGCCTATCCCTCTTGCACACCCTTTAGAGGGCTCAGATGCAGTTGTCTTAGAAAGCAGCTTAGCAAAAACGGTGGAAGAGCTAGGAGCAGATGGGTCGTCTTATGCTGATTTAATCGGGCCTTTAGCTAGTCAATGGGATGAATTAGCACAAGATATTTTAAGTCCTTTAAGATGGCCAAAACACCCTTTGGCAATGCTTCGTTTTGCCTTTTATGCTTTGCAACCTGCCACAAAACTCACTAAAAAAATTTTTACAGAAGCAAGAACAAAAAGCCTTTTTGCAGGGCTCGCTGCGCACAGTATTTTACCTTTAGAACAGCCTCTTACTTCTGCTTTTGGCATCATTTTAGGTGCTTTAGCACATCATGGTGGATGGCCTTTCCCAAAAGGTGGATCAAAGAGCCTTGTCGATGCTTTAACCAAATGCTTGGGGTCGTTAGGAGGAGAAATCGTTACAGGCTTGACGATCGAACGTTTAGACCAGCTGCGAAACGCTAAAGTCATCTTGATGGATGTAACTCCCCACCAACTGCTTAGGATAATGGGAGACTCTTTTCCGAAATCCTATCAACAACAATTACAGACATACCGTTATGGGCCAGGCATCTTTAAGGTTGATTGGGCTTTAAGCTCTCCTATTCCATGGAAACATAAACAATGCGGGGAGGCAGGAACAATTCATCTAGGGGGTAGTGAAGAAGAGATCGCGCTGTCTCAAAACGAGATTTGGGACAATAAATGCTCAAAGAAACCATATATCATTCTATCCCAACCTTCATTATTTGATAAAAGTCGTGCTCCAGCAGGCAAGCATACCGCTTGGGGATACTGTCATGTGCCGCATGGATCAACCGTTAATATGACTGATGTGATTGAAAATCAAATCGAGCGTTGGGCACCCGGATTTAAAGACTGTATCCTTGCTAAAAGCAGCAAAAATTCACAGGATATGGAAATTTATAATCCAAATTACGTTGGGGGGGATATCAGTGGGGGCGTCCAGGACCTTTATCAACTCTTTACTCGACCAACAAGAAGGATCGTTCCCTACACAACGCCAGTAGAGAATGTGTTTATCTGCTCCTCATCGACTCCTCCAGGCGGAGGGGTGCATGGGATGTGTGGATTTCACGCTGCAAGTGCGGCATTAAAATATTTAAGCTACAAATTTAAAAAATGATTTGTTATGAATGAACTTGTGGGCATATTCACTTTTTTTAAGGAGGGAAGTATGAACAAAGACTATTTTGAAGGCAAATGGCACGAGCTTAAAGGAAAAGTTAAAGAGCAATGGGGAAAATTAACCGATGACGATTTAAAAGAAATAGATGGTAAGAAGGAATCGCTTCTCGGTAAGTTGCAATCTCGTTATGGTTATGCTAAGGATCAAGCAGAAAAAGAGTTAGAGAAGTTTAAAGACCATTTTAAGAGCAGTAAAAAACATTAATCTACCAATCCGTATAAGGAGAGCAGCATTATGGGTAGAGCGATTATTCTCTGGTTGGTAGGCGTGCCAATTAGCCTAATTATTATTCTTAAGTTGTTTGGCATCATTTAATTGTGATTGCTTACCCCCTTAAGGAGGCCTCTCTTAAGGGGGTTTTTATTTAGGTGTTGATGACCTCTCCTCCATTGGGATGAAGAACTTGTCCTGAGATGTAGGAAGAATCTTGCGAGGCTAAAAAGACAAAGCAGGGCGAGACTTCGGAAGGTTCGCCAGCACGTTTCATCGGGGTATCCTTTCCAAAGCTTTCCACTTTTTCATGAGGGAAAGTAGAAGGGATTAGAGGGGTCCATATAGGACCGGGAGCGACCCCATTTGCCCTTATTCCTTCTTCAATCAAGGCAAGGGAAAGAGATCGGGTGAATGCTACGATAGCGCCTTTTGTGGCTGAGTAATCGAGAAGTTGTTTACTCCCCCTGTAGGCCGTTACAGAAGTTGTATTGATGATCACACCTTTAGTTTGTCTCAAATATTTTAAGGCTGCTTTAACCATGAAAAAGTAAGAAAAAATATTCGTGCGGAATGTTTTTTCTAGCTGTTGTTCAGAGATTTTTTCGATCGAATCTTGCGGATGTTGCTCGGCAGCGTTATTGACTAAGATATCTAATTTACCAAAAGTAGAGACGGTTTTTTCTACCGCATTTTGACAGAAACTTTCATTTCCGGCATCTCCTGAGATTAAAAGACATTTTTTACCGTATTCTTCAACACGTTTTTTTGTTTCTTCCGCGTCTTGGTGTTCACTTAAGTAAACAATTGCCACATCAGCTCCTTCCTTGGCGAAATCGATAGCAACAGCTTGGCCGATTCCGCTGTCGCCTCCAGTGATCAATGCTACTTTTCCTTTCAACTTATCGCTTGCTTTTTCATTGCTTTTATCTACTTCTGGATACGGAACCATTCTCTTTTGTTCGCCTGGAGGTGATTGTTCTTGAGGGGGCCGTTTTTGACTTTCCTTTTTTTCTAACATCTCTCCTCCTTTGTTTCTCAGTTTTACTTTTTGGCATGTATACAATATCTTTAAATGTTTGGCTATGCTTTGATTAAAAATTTACTTACACTCTATGTCAAAAAAAGTTATGCTTTTTTTAAAAATAAAAATAGGAGAAATGGATGAAGAATTTTATGACTTTACTCGCTGCTATGTCTGCTACTTTATTGCTGCAAGCCGAAGATTCCAAACCTCCCAATTGCAATTGCCAGCCATGCGTTTGCACAGGGGAACAAAATTGTGGTTGCTGGAAAGTAAACCAGCAATTAGAAAATCTTCAATGCTGTTCATGCAAAAAGCCATGTAACTGCAAATAAAACTAAACTGCTCAGCCCTCTTGTTGAAGGATGACTTGGATTTTCCGTTGAAACTCCATTTAGCCTTAAAGCAGGGCATAAGCAGTTCGTCATTATCTCATCAAAAAAGGCTAGGATGATAGCAATTCAGATTCGTGGGTAATCGAGCTGTTTTCTTTATTTTGAGATTGCAGTTTCGTTAATGAATCTCTTATCTTGCGATGTAGAATGCAATGAGGTTGAACAATGGGAGCAGGCAAGACTCAAACGCCTTTTGATCTTAATCACCTAAGGGCAGTTGAGGTTGCCGATTTACTCGGCGAAGTGCCTCAAGGCGAGCAACTTGTCCTATTTAAGCAGCTTTCACCTCTAGCAGCGGTTGCTGTTTTCGAATTTCTTCCTTTTAATATCCAAAAGTCTTTGATTAATGCGTTAGATCCCGAAACGACAGCAAGCATCCTTAGCGAGATGTCGCAAGATGATCGAACGGCTTTTTTGGAGGAGCTGCCTAATGCTGCGGTTAATGAGTTAATTAAGCTTCTTCCTTTATCCGAGCGAATTGCGGCTTTGAAGCTTCTTGGATATCCTGAAAATAGTGTCGGTCGTTTAATGACAACAGATTACTTGGCTGTAAAGCCAATTTGGACAGTTCAACAAGTGCTTGATTATGTGCGAAGGTATGGCCATGATAGCGAAACAATTAACGTGATCTATGTCGTTGATGACCAAGGAAAATTGATCGATGACTTAAGGATTAAAGAGTTTCTTTTTGCGCCACTTGATAAGAGAGTGAGAGAGCTCACGGATCACCGTTGTGTTTCATTGTCTGTCAATGACGATGATGAAGAAGCGATTAAAGTATTTAGTCGGGAAGATCGTATCGCCTTACCGGTGACAGATAAGGCAGGTGTGTTGATTGGAATTGTCACCATAGATGATATTCTTGATCTGATGGCCGAAGAAGATACTCAGGATATTCAAAAAATTGGAGGAACGCAGGCTTTAGAGTATCCATACATGCAAACGCCATTTATAAGCCTGATGGGAAAGCGAGCAAGCTGGCTGGTTATTTTATTTTTTGGAGAGCTATTAACGGCAACGACAATGAGTTATTTTGAAGATGAGATTTCAAAAGCCGTGGTTTTGGCGTTGTTCTTACCGTTAATTATATCAAGTGGAGGTAACTCAGGGTCTCAAGCTTCCACTCTAATTATTAGGTCACTGGTGATTGGGGAAGTGACTTTGCGCGATTGGTGGAAAATTATGAAGAGAGAGATTTTGTCCGGTCTTTTTTTAGGGACTCTCCTAGGCTCGATTGGTTTTATGCGTATTAGCCTATGGAGCACATTCTCTAATATTTATGGCCCCCATTGGCTTCTTATCGCTATCACTATCTTTTTTGCCCTTATTGGTGTTGTCATGTGGGGAACAATTTCTGGAGCGATGCTTCCGTTATTGCTACGAAAATTAGGGTACGATCCAGCAACGGCTTCGGCTCCGCTTGTTGCGACACTTGTGGATGTGACCGGTATTATTATTTATTTTATTACGGCCGCATTTTTTCTAGAAGGCTCCCTGCTCTGAGCTGTTAGACTCAAATTGCTTGCCAAATCTTAGCTAGAATTTTCTGACGGAATTCTTTAGTTTCAAATTGGTTCTACGCAAATAAAACCCTTAAAAGCAAGCCTGAGGCTTAGCGTCCTCCTTCGAAAGGTAATTCTGTTTGCCTTCGATCCATCCGTGTCAATAGTTTGGTAAAAGTACCAGCAAAAGGATGATTGCATTGCGCTTTTAAAGTGTCTTTATAATAATTGTATCATCGGTTATTCTGTCTTACTCAAAATAAAAAAAGGTAATATGGATTCCCCAAAACTTAATCATAATATGCTCTATCGTTCTCACCCATGGCATGGATGCCCCATTGGGCCAGAGGCTCCCAATACCATTAACTGTTACATTGAGATCGTGCCTACAGATACGGTTAAATATGAGTTAGATAAGGAAACCGGTATTTTGAAGGTGGACCGTCCTCAGAAATATTCTAGCCTTTGCCCTATGCTTTACGGGCTCATTCCTCAGACTTATGCAGGAGATTTGGTAGCTGATTACTGTGCCAAGAAAATTGGCAGAGAAAATATCATCGGAGATGGCGATCCATTGGATATTTGTGTTCTTACAGAAAAGTTTATTCCTCGTGGCGATATTATGCTACAAGCTCGACCCATTGGAGGATTTCGTCTTTTAGACGGTGAGGAGGCGGACGATAAGATTATTGCTGTTTTGATCGGTGACGACGTGCACGGCCATCTTCATGATCTCAGCGATTGCCAAGAGGGTTTAATCGAGCGTTTGCGCCATTATTTCTTAACTTACAAAGATGCGCCCGAGAAAAATAATAGTAAGGTCAAAATTACCCATTCTTACGGTGCTTCAGAAGCTCGGGAAATTATTAATCTATCTCGACAGGATTACGCTCATCACCTGCAAACGCTGTTAGATAGTTAGCATTGTCCTTGAACCGATCTTGGGGATAACAACGGTTTGTCTTAAGAGGTTAGCAACTTCTTTAGGACTTAGCCTTTTGTTGTCCTCAAAAGCACCCATTTCTCTTGTGAAGCGTAAAAGTTCTTCGTAAACTTGCCTCTCGTAGTCTTTCATTTCTTTTAAACTTTGCCGACCGACACCACCCCGATTGTTTCGCTCCTAATGTAGGCCCGAAAGAGAATAGATCGTAAATCAATCGTGTGAAGGGGGATTGATTTAAGTTAGGTGTTACTAAACTCTTCGAAAGCTTTCAGGGCATCAGCTGCAAACATTAATGAAGGACCCCCTCCCATATACACTGCCATGCTCAACGTTTCTAAAAACTCCTCCCTTGTCACACCTAATTTAATCAAAGCTTGTGTATGAAATCCAATGCAACCGTCACAATGAGATGCAATCCCGAGAGCAAGGGCGATTAATTCCTTTGTCTTTTTGCTCAGAGCTCCATCATTGGTAGAAGCTTTTGCTAAAGAATAAAAGCTATTCATGACATCAGGGATTTCTTTATGCATTTTAGCTAAAGAGGCGGAGATGTTAGTCGTAATTTTTGAGTATTTTTTTTCGTCCATATCTACTCCTTAATTTGTAGCTTCAAATAAGAACCATGTGCGACGTTCTGTCTCATCGATGAAATTTTCTAAAAGACTAGCTGTTGCTATATCTTTGTATTTTTCGCAAACTTCATGTGCTGAACGCATTCTCGCTGCATATTCTTCATTATCCTTTGCCAATTGACACAGCATTTGGTGAGCATCTAGATAGGGCTCATTATCGTCTGGAACGTGTTGCAAGCTAGCGATGTGGCTAATGGATTTAATCGTTGATCCTCCTAATTTACGGATGCGTTCAGCAAGTGGGTCAATCATAGCAAAGATTTGCTCGCTCTGCTCGTCTAACAACAGATGATAATCTCGGAAATGTTTGCCTGACATATGCCAGTGGAAGTTTTTTGTTTTCACATAGAGAGCAAAGGCGTCAGCAATAAGGGGATTGATCTGGTCGAAAATGAATAATCGGCCTTCTTCTTGTAAATCATTTGGTGTTGCCAGCCTAGAAGAAATTGCTTCTTGCTTCATTGCTTTATCTCCACTTTGTTTATTTTTTTATATCAATGCTAGATTTAACAGCAAAAGCAAAATTTATAATTATTTTTTATTGCATGCAAAAATCCATTTCATTAACATCCAGTCCCAAAGGGAGGGGCATGATGGTAAGATGCATATCTAATTACAATTTAATCCAACACCTTAAAAGACAGGCTTCTAGTGAGAGCCATAAGAAAAATTGTTTCAATCGCTGCTTTATTTCAAGAGGCCTTAATTTAAGTTTAGTCCCTATAACTTTAGTGACTAATGCGTTAGATGCTTTAATTGGCTCTGGTATTGGTGTTGCAGCTATATGTACGGCCGGCGCTCATAAAGAAATTGCTTCTCTTGCCGGAACCTATCTTCCTAGGTCTAATCGCCTTTTGGCAGAGCCATTCTACCAGCTCTTAAAATCGATCAACCCAAAGGCATCCTTTTCTAACGCTACTCATGTTCTGATTCCTAATAGAGGTAATGGTTTCATATCTAGCTTAGTGCTGCCTAAGTTGCATGAGGAAGGCTTGAAGTGTCAGTGTTCAACAAACGTTTTTGAACGCCATGTTATTTCTCGCTTAACGTTTGCCTTGGCTGGATTAGCCGCTATTGTGACAAGAATCGCTGATGCAACGATTGCACTACCCGCTGTAGCTATTGCCCTTATGACTTATGGTAAAGTTGCTTCTATTAATAATTTGGCATATCGGACTTTGCAGTCACTCGGGTTAATTAATGACTTGTTCTCTTCGTTAATAAAAACGCTCAATCCATCAGCTAGCTTGAGTTCTCAATGTGTCCCACTTTCTAGTTGATTTTTTGCTATCTGATAATTAAGCGTTTGCAGTTTGGGAATCGTGAATGTTTGCAATGAGTCCTTTAACAAACAGCTCTTGGTTAGCAAGGTTGGAGGATCGTGCTGTTGACAAGCAGGCATCATCAACATTCATGGTTCGCCAATTTTCATCTCGCTGTTATCATCTAACCTTGATTCCTATCGCCCTTGTGGCAAATGCCTTGGACGTCATCGTTGGGTTGATGACAGGGGTTGCTTCTATCCTGAGTGCCGGGGCTAATAAAAAATTCAATCGACTCGTTGCTGTTTATCTCCCAAAATCTAGCTGGCTTTTCTCTCATCCCTTTGAGCATTTGTTATCCTCAATTAATCCCTCTGCGCGCTTTTCTAATGATAAGGTGTTGATTAAAGAGGAAGGATTTGGATTTCTTTCCGGCTTTACGATTTCCTATTTTGATAACAAGGCTAATGAGTTTTATCATTCTAATCATTTTGTTAAAAAACATCTTGTTTCCCGTTTGTTTTTTTCTCTGACGGGATTGATGGCTATGATTACAAGAGTTGCAGATGGCATTCTTTCAGTACCGGTGGCTTGCGCTGCGCTAGTCGCTTTTGGCAAATTAACTTCGCTTAACAACTTAGCCTATAGAACCCTTCAGGCGCCTGGGTGCATGTTTGATTTATGTTATTGCGCGCTAGGCGTAATCAATCCTGGTGTCGATTTTTTGGTAGAATAAATCGCTAAATGCATGCACGAATCTAACTATTTTGTATAAATGAAAGCAGATCTTCATTCACGCGATCTTTCAGTGTGGAGCACATCCCATGAGGGGCATCTTCATAGATTTTTAACTGGGCATTGGGAATCAGTTTAGCAGAAAGATAAGCGGAATCAGCAATGGGTACGATTTGATCGCCATCACCATGTAAAATGAGGGTTGGGATATCAAATTTTTTTAAGTCCTCGGTGAAATCGGTTTCTGAAAATGCTTTGATGCAATCATAAATGGCTTTAAATCCTCCAGCCATACCTTGAAGCCAAAATGAATCGCGTAACCCTTGGGACACTTCGGATCCTTCTCGATTAGCGCCATAGAAGGGGATGCTGACATCTTTAAAAAACTGAGAGCGGTCTTTTAAAACTTGTTTTCGAATGCTATCAAAGACTTCGATTGTTGAGCCATTGGGATTGGAGGCACTTTTGACCATGATAGGGGTAACAGCTCCTATAAGGATGGCTTTGGCAACTCGATCAGTGCCATATCTACCGATGTAACGAGCTACTTCGCCACCACCTGTTGAATGGCCCACATGAATCACATTCTGTAACTCTAAATCTTCAACTAATTTTAATAGATCATCGGCATAGGTGTTCATATCATTGCCTTTCCACGGCTGGCTTGATCTACCATGCCCACGGCGATCATGAGCAATGCAGCGATATCCCTTTGAGGCTAGAAACAACATCTGATCTTCCCAAGCATCTGCTGATAGTGGCCATCCATGACTAAATACAATGGGCTGCCCACTTCCCCAGTCCTTATAGTAAATGTTTATTTCTTGATCATTTTCCGTTCCAACGTTGATGTATCCCATGATGTTTTTTCCCTTCAATGCAAGTTCTTTAAATAGATAATTTCAGGCAGCTACAGTTTTGTCGTCATCGCCATTGCGCCTCGTGGATTGGCTTAATGTTTTTATAGAAATTAATTTAAATTAAGTCGATAAAGATTCACTGTTTGACAAAATTTCTCATAATTGCCAAAAAAAGATTTCCATAGAGGAGAAATCAACATGATTCATAACGATGAGAGCGAAGATTTTAGAAGGCAATTTAAACAGGACATTTTTCCAATAGACTGGGATAATCCAAGTAGCGATCAGGTCTATGACCTTGCCATTGTAGGAGGTGGCCCTGGAGGTATGACGGCTGCAACATTAGCGAGTTCAATGGGAGCGCGGGTGGCTTTAATAGAAAAAGCGCATCTCGGTGGTGAATGCTTAAGCTATGGATGCATCCCCTCTAAAGCATTATTGGGTGCTTCAAGAGCTGTAGAAACGATCAAGAGAGCTCATCAATTTGGCGTGCGTATGCCATCGGCTTGGGAGATTGATTTTCCTGAAATCATGAAACGAGTTTACCGCTTACAAGCAACCATTTCACCGCATGATTCAGCGGAACATTTTAAAAGGCTTGGTGTTGATGTTTTTCTCGGAGAGGGCAAGTTTAAGAATACTCATGAAATCCAAATCCAAGGAGTAGGCATTCGCTATAAAAAAGCTCTTATTATTACAGGGACTCAACCTATCATTCCCCAAATACCTGGATTGGAAGCCATCTCTTACTTTACTAATCAGAATATCTTCACTCTTGCTCAATTGCCGGCTACACTTGGGGTAATTGGTGGTGGCCCTATCGCTTGCGAGCTAGCCCAAGCTTTTCAACGTTTTGGATCAAAGGTGATTTTAATCACACATGGAGGACACTTATTACCTAAGGATGACCCTTTAGCTACTTTGAGACTACAAAAGGTGATGGAGGATGAAGGAGTTGAGGTCTTAACTCAAAGCAACGTGGATAAAATTGAGGTAGAGGAGCTAAAGAAGAAGCTGCATGTTGGAGAAAAGACTTATTTAGTAGATGAACTTTTGATTGCTGTGGGCAGAAAGCCGGCTATTGATTTGGATTTGGAAAAAGCGCAAGTTGCCTATGATGTCAAAAAGGGCGTTTCCACAAATAGCTATCTACAAACCACTAATCCTGATATTTATTCTTCAGGCGATGTGACTTTGCAATACAAATTCACACATATCTCCAGAGAACTAGCTCGGATAGCGGTTAAAAACGCGTTAACTGGGAACCAACAATCAAAAGAGGATCTTGTTGTCCCGTGGTGTACCTATACCAGTCCTGAAATCGCTCATGTAGGGCTTAACGAACAGGAAGCAAAAGAAAAATGGGGTGAAATCGTTACATCTTTAGTAGAATTGAATACAGTTGATCGAGCGATTTTAGACGAAGAAACGGAAGGATTTGTTAAACTCATTGCATCAAAGAAAACAGGAAAATTAGTAGGTGCTACTCTAGTAGCAGCTCACGCGGGAGAAATGATTTCTGAGATTACAATGGCAATTCATGCTGAAAATGGCTTAACATTGCTATCCAGAGCAATTCGCCCTTTTCCTACCCAAGCTCAAAGCTTGCGTACTGCTGCCGAACAGCTTAAAAAAAGTCTCGCAGAATAGACAATTTTCTCTGAGATCATGTTAGCTTTTGTTTTTCTGAAGGGGATTATGAGCATTTCTTTTGATAAAGTAGATCATGTTTTGTCTTCCTATTTCTATTTCCCTAAAAAAGGAGAATGGCAGAACAAAGATATTGTGAGAATTGCATCTTGGGCGACCGGAGGATTGATTATCGGAGGAGTCGCCTTAACCTTGAGTAAAAGTGTGTGTGCTTCCCGTAGTCTTTATCATCGAGTTTTTAAGAATAGAAGCCAGGATGAAGCCATTGACCGTACTGTTTTTTTTTCATCTTCCTCAGGCGGGCAGGTAGCAGAATTCACACATTTTCTAGGATCGAGTGAGTGTTTAGAGCAGTTAGAGATGACTTCTCAGGATAGAGGAATCAATTTACGCCCAGAATTAATGAGTGAAACGATTAAAGACTTTGTTATTTCTCGCCTCACACACACATTTGGCAACCCTTATATTAATACAGAGCAAATTGGGGATAGATACTTTACTGCTTTTATCCAGGCTTTGAAAAATATAAAAGAGGGTTCCTCGCCGACGTTTGAAAAAAAAACATTTACCCTGATGCAGTTGCTTTATACTTCGGAAACTTTCAAGCAGGCTGCACCAGATGAATACGAAAAGTTAAGTGAATATATTGAAATTTGCTTTTATGGTGAAAAAATAGTTCCATTTAATCCTCCTTCTGAAGAAGCAAGAAGTTCTCGTTATTGCATGCGTATTTCTAGAACTTTAATCGATCAAATGGTTAAATGGGTCATTAGCGGAGAAAGTAATGAGGTAAAAATGGCTGCAAAATCTTTGCTAGATCATCTTGTTAACCCTTACACCCGCGGGTTATTCCAAACCATTGCTTGCAAAAATGGCGCTTTTCAATCTGCTTATCATAAGCTAGAAGAGATGGAAGGAAGATCAAGCCAAACAGAGTCAGATCAATCTAGGTTATCGGTAAGCTAATGAAGTCATTGATGTCTTTCTTTTTTTTTCTTCACCTCATTATACCTTGGCAAGTCGACGCTCTCACAGTCAATGTGTTTACTTGGAGAAATGGTGAAGGCCTTGAAGCAGATCAGAAAATTATTAGCAGGGTTTTAGAAGAGCAAGGGCATCTTGTTTATTGTAAAGACCTATATTCGGTTCCTGAGAACCCCGAAAAAGTCGATTTAAATATCTTTTTTCAAGTCATTGATAACAATTGGTTACCCTATGCAAAAGCTAATTATTTTGTTCCCAACCCTGAATGGTATTATCAAGAAATTAGCTTGCTAAAAGAAGTTGACCTTATCTTGTGTAGAACTAAGGAAGTTGAAAGGATTTTTAAGGATCTAAATTTACCTACTTACTATCTAGGTTTTACAAGTCGTGACTGCTATTTACCTGAAGTTCAAAAAGACTTTTCGGTTTTTTTTCACTTAGGTGGAAGCCAAGGCTATAAGGGGACTGCACCGCTAGTGAGCTTGTGGCTTCACCAACCTACATTTCCTTCTTTGGTGCTTATTAAACAAAATTGGGTTTTGAAAGAACCTTGCCCTAACAATTTACATTGGGTTCCTGAAAGGTTGGATGAACCAACTTTACGCTTTTTCCAAAACGTTTGTGGGGTACATCTGTGTTTAAGTGAAACGGAAGGTTTTGGTCATTACTTGATGGAGGCTATGTCTGCAGGCTCTGTCGTCATTACGACGAATGGTCCTCCTATGAATGAATTTATTACGGATGAACGCTGTCTTGTCCCCTACGAGAAAACAGGATCAAAGTACTTAGGGATTAATTATTACATTAACGCCAGCTTGCTTGAAATAACCCTACGCTCATTTTTTAATTTATCTATAGATGAGCGTAAGGAAATAGGGAGAGTTAATCGAGAAAATTACCTTCAAAGAACGCGAGAGTTTAAAAGTAACCTTGCAAGGCTCATGCAGGCATTAACAACTAAACTGACAGGTAAAGAATAGCCCTTAGCTTTAATTTGCCACCAAACTTTCTGTTGGGTGAAGACCATTGTCGATTAATAAGCGAGCTGCTTCATTGCTTAAAATATCGCTAAGGTAATGATGCTGGAGTTCAGCAATCTCCTTTGAATAGGTGTTGCTATGGTCGATGGCCGTGTAATGGACGCCAATATACTCGATCGGTAAGGAAGAGAAAGTGTTTTCAAGGTCCTCTATATTGTTTCTTTTGTCATCAATGAACACGACTTTTTTTGGTGTAAAGTCAATCATTGAGCAGAACGTTAAAAACACCTCACCTTTTTTGTTGTCATCTCCGACAAATAAAACACCTTGTTTATACAATGTTGGTGCTCCCGCGGGCACAATGAAAGTCTCGCTGCTGGGTGCAGTGGTTGAAAAATTAAATCCTAAAGAGAGGATTTGTTTTAAGGTTGATTTTGCCAGACAGGGTTGGCGATGGGTCAATCCCATCACAATAATACCATATTCTTGGAGTTTTAAGAGCTCGCTCACAAAGTTTTCTTCCAAGGGTTTTACTTGGCAAAGATTCTGAGTTTTAACCCAGTCCGGATAAATCTCTTTAATGGCTGCTTCTCGCGTCATGCCTTTATTCATTCTTTTTTCCACCTCGTCGTAAAACCAGTTAGCATGGCCTAACGCTTGCTGCGCTTCAAAAAGGGTGTTGTCTATGTCGATTAACACCCATGTTTCTTGATCGATGTGCTGGATAGCATCTAAGATAGAATTTGTGTCTATCATTTCGCTATTGAGTAGTAAGGGGAGTAAAAGGAGAAAAGACAAGATTTTTTTTAACATACTTCGCTTCCTCTAGTTCAGATATAGTAGAAAAGTAAGCTAGCATAAAGTTTTAATCAGGTGCAAGCGTTTAAATTTTTATTTTTAATAAAAAATTTCCTTTTAGTTTTTTGACTTTAATAATTACTAAATTTATAAATGAGGTGTGAAGGGAATTAATTTTTTAAAAAAATTAAGCATCCTTCCTTTTACATTCTTATTATGTTCTATGGTTTCTTCTAAGTTTTAAGGAGGAAATATGGCAACAACAAGAAGACAGAGAGGTTCTTCTCAAAGAGGCAGAGCAGCAAGCTCTAGGAGAGGACAAGGTTCTTCTAGAGGAGCAGCTACAACCCGTTCAAGAGCTTTTTTCCAAGAAATTGGTAAAAAAGGCGGGGAAACAGTAGCTCAAGAGTATGGACCCGAGTTTTATAGAGAGATTGGTCGGCGAGGCGGTGAGAGAGTGGCAGAGGAGTATGGACCTGAATTTTACCGCGATATTGGTCGACGCGGAGGGGAAAAAGTAGCCCGTGAACACGGGCCTGAATTTTATAGAGATATAGGTCGACGAGGCGGTCAACGTGTTTCTGAAGAATATGGACCTGAATTTTACCATGAAATAGGTAGTCGTGGTGGACGCGCTCGATGGCATGAAGAGGATCAAGACGAGGACTATGAAGAACCAGAAATGGAATATGAGGAAGAGGAAGAAGAGGAAGATGAGCCAATGAGCAGGCAGGAAGCTGGCCGAAGAGGGGGTCTTGCTCGTGGACGTGGGCGTGGAAGAAGGTATGACGAGGACTAACCTTTCTCTACCAGGACAGCTCTGGCTGCCCTGGTACCTTAAAAGAGGCCAACTTGGAAAGAGCACAAGAATCTTTAAAATTGATTAGGAGTTTTGCGATCCAATCCCTTAGCCTTTACTCTCTTTGTTGTCAGTGGGGGTGTTATAGAGATTAGTGTGAGGAGGGGAAAAGAGAAATGAGCGCGATCTATATAGGAACTTCAGGATGGTCTTATCAACATTGGAAGGAGAATTTTTTCCCCAACAAATTACCTACAACTAAATGGTTAAATTACTATGCCCAAACATTTCCAACAGTAGAGATTAACACTACTTTTTATCATTTACCTTTAGAAAAAACAGTTGTTAATTGGTACCAGCAGGTCCCCTCTCAGTTTCTCTTCGCTGTTAAGGCAAGTAGATATATTACACACATAAAAAGATTAAGGAATTGCCAAGAGAGCGTTGATCTTTTTATGAAGAAGATCTCTTCACTGAAAGACAAAAAAGGACCCATTCTTTTTCAGTTACCCCCTTCACTTCAAATGGATCTTGCCCGCTTACAGAGCTTTTTGTCTTACCTTCCAAAAAAAGAAAAATTTGTGCTTGAATTTAGACACGCAAGTTGGTTTGTTGATGATATTTATACCATTTTGTCAGATCACAACATTGCATTATGCATCACTGATTTAAATGGCACTTTATCTCCAGAGATGATGACAGCAAACTTTTCATACATTCGTTTACATGGCCCTAAAAAAGCTTATCAGGGCAGCTATGGATTGGCTAATTTAAAAAAATGGCAGAAAAAAATAGAGAAGTGGGGGAGAAGTCAAACAGTTTTCTGTTACTTCGACAATGATGAAAAAGGGTATGCCATTCAAGATGCTAGTTCGCTGCAGGGTTTATTGACAGGAGAAGCAGGTGATTGAACCAACGATTAAAAAGAGGCTCGCAATGCGCTCGCGCCCTAAACAAGCAGCTATCATGAGGCAATGTTGGAGAGATTTATTGTTTGTTCACTGGGATTTCCCCAAGGAACTTGTTCAGAAGACTCTGCCGAAAGGGCTTTTTGTGGATACGTTTAATGATAAGGCATATGTTGGTATTGTTCCATTTTTTCTTAAGAATTTAAGGCTAGAGTATTTACCAAGAATTCCCTTCTTAAAAGACTTTAATGAGGTCAACTTACGCACCTATGTTTATGATGAAAGTGGAACGCCAGGCGTTTATTTTTATTCCTTAGACATTAACAGCATCCTAGCAGTCATAGGAGCGAGGGCTTTTTTCTCTCTTGCTTATTTCTATTCCTCGGTGGCAGGGGAAAAAAGAGACGGGGTGGTTCAATTCCGCTTAAAAAGGCAAGGAGAAACAGCTGAGTATATTTACAGACCAAACGATCAAGGAGCTTTTGAAGCCACACCCTTATCTTTAGAATTTTTTCTTGTTGAAAGGTATGCCTTGTTTACAGAAGCTAAGAATAAGCTCTACCAAGGACGGGTTCATCACGAGCCTTACCGACTAGCTCAGGTTGAAGTTTTACAGGTAGGCACCCGGCTTTTTGCATGGGATCATTTAACGCCACCAAAGGAGCCACCGGCTCATATCATTTACTCAAAAGGGGTAGATGTAGAAATTTTTCGTCCGACAAAGTGTAGCAAATAAGACTTTTACCGTTGTTGATGTTAATCATTTTCTAAGCTATGATAATCTAAATTTTAAAGAAATTTAGATTATTTATGCTAATAAAAGAAAATCTCAGTCATATTAATCGACAGTATTGGACAGACGTTCAGTCAGATGATTGGCCATATAAAAAGTTAGACAAACATTTATACCGTTATATTGCGGGATATTCTAAGTATCGGTCGGGTACGATTTTTGTGACGGTGTGCTATCGAATTTTGCAGGTAGCTAAGGCTGTTTTTGGTTGCTCTGATTACCAGTGTGCAGGCAGGCAAATACGTCACCTTATCAAAAATAGCGATCTGAGGTATGTGATCTATCCACCGGATCAGGCTTCCGCTGGAGCAAAGGTCGCTCTCGCTATAAGCCTTAAGTTAAATAATAAGGGAAGAGATGAACCTGCCAAGAGTGAGGAGGATCTTTATGCAGAGATCTTAACTTCACCGTGGTTGCAAGAAACTTGTCGTAAGAATAATTTACAGCTAGGACTTTTAGGTAATATCGGTATGACTGCTCTAAGTGTGATAGGGCTTGTGCAAAGAGCAGAAAAATTTATTGATGGACTTTGATTCCCATCTTAATTAATCTTATCTAGGGACACATCAACCATTTTATCAAATCTTTATGGGTTTTGATTTAAAAATCAAAATTAAGAGGAGTAGGTTTGATGCAAATTTTAGAATTTAAAGCACCTAGTAAGAATGGCTTGAATTTCTCACCTGTTGCAACTTTTGATGATCACTCCTTTCCTTCAGGAAAAAAATATCGAGTGGTCAAACATTGCATTACCAAAAGTAAACAGAATGGAGAAAGAGATGGCTTTGAATCAAGCACCTCTCCCAGCATCCTAAAAGCAGTTAGCTATATAACAGAGATCGCCCCTCTGATCATGAGTGTTGGGAAATTAATTGGGGACAGTCTATACCATTTTTTCATTGACGAGCAAGAGGGGACAAGGGTATTGCCTCCCTTAGACCAAGACGCCCAGAATCGGAATCAAGACATTCAAAAATTTAAGCAACAAGCAACGAATACTTTCAAACAGGCCACCTTTTTAACGTCTCCTTGCTTAGAGTGTTCTCTTACTCCAGAACAGAAAAACAGTTTGGAGCAAGCGAACAATCATAGGTTTGGCAAGCATCTTCCTCTTCAAGAGATAAGTATGGTAAGAGGAGGAGTTCATTTTGTATTCTTTCTAGAGAGTCTTCCTGGATTCGTATTTAAACCTATGGATGATCAAAAAGCAGCAGAGAGGTACGTTGAAATAGCAGAAAAGGCACGTCACATCACTCTTGATAACAATTTTTACCTCCTCCATGTTCCAGAATCCAAGGTGATAGAAATAAACGGCACCTATTTTGTGATGCAGGAAAAAGCAGACCTTATTGGTGATGGTTATTATGAACAAAAAGGGGTTTACCAGTGCTGTTGGAATGATATAGTAATGGAAGGCTATATGAAAGAGGTATTCTCTCAACTCATCCAATTCGTCTGCATTTCCCATTTTAGAGATGTTAAATATGACAATATCCCCTTAACCGGAGATGGCAGAGTAGCTTTAATTGATCTCGATGAAAACAGTGCCATTGAAGGATTGACTAGGGGCTGTGCAGGAAAACATGATGGTCTTTTTAGCTATATCCCTGCTAAGTACATAGACTATTTCATAGAAATAGCTAAAACAACGCTTACGAAAGGGCTCCATCAACAATTTGAGTTAAAAATGGCTACTATCAAGGCAAGAGCTGAAAAGAAAGCAAAGCAAGCAGAAAGTTACCATGATTTTGCTCAGAAAAATTCAATTTCTATTCCATCTCAGCTAATTAATCCGGATCTTCCCATCCTTTTTAAGGACGAGGATGAGCAGGAGTTTGCTAAATTTATTGTCGAAAGCATCAATAATCATTTGTCTCAATCCAAAAATTTTTCAGTCCAAATAGGTAGAATCACCGCCTTAGGTATCAGTATTTTCGATCAACTTAATGAGAAAGCCCTTTCCCTTTGGGGGCCAACGCTTCCCTTTTTGTCTTTTCAGGGAGAGGTTTCCTTTACTTTTATTTTAAATGAAATTTTGGAAGGCTTGAAAAAGGCTGGATATATTTACAAGTATAAAATTGACCAAAGCTATGATTATGTAAAAATAAATTGCTAAAGCCTAAAAGGGAGATCTATTGATGGATAAGAGGTGTTAACAAAATAGAATTTGCATAGGATTATCAATGTCAGCCAAGAGTAACAAGCTCAAATCATTTACTCAAAAGGTATGCCCCCAAACTTTAATCATCAGCGCATAGCAAATAAGGTTGTGACCATTGTTGAAAAAGTTGATGTTAATCATTTTCTAAACCATGGTTATTGAATAACAAAATTTTAATTTGCGTATGTTAATAAAAGCCAACCTAAGCCGCATTAATCAACAACGTTGGATCAACGCTCAGGCTGATGATTGGCCGTATAAAAAATTAGATAAGCATTTATATCGTTATATCGCAGGATACTCTAAGTTCCAATACGGAACGATTTTCGTGACAATGTGTTATCGGATTTTGCATGTAGCTAAGGCTGTTTTTGGTTGCTCTGACCGTCAGCGTGCAGAAAGACAAATACGTCGCCTGATCGAAAATAAAGATCCTAGGTATGTCATCTATCCATCGAAGCAGGCCTCTGCTGGGGCTAAAGTGGTTCTTGCGATCAATCTAAAATTAAATAATAAGGGAAGGGCTAAACCTAAGCAGAGGGAAGACGATCTCTATAAAGAAATTTTAACTTCGCCCTGGTTGAAGCAAACCTGTCGTAAGAACAATTTAGACTTCGGGGTTATCGGTAATATTGGTTTTCAGGTTTTAGGCGTGATAGGCTTTTTGAGTCGAGCAGAGAAACTCATTGATGAGCTTTAACTCATTCAAAACCCATAGTTCTGCCATCAATTCTTATAAAAACGTTGTAAGTATAGCATTAAAAATTAAATCGGGTTTTTTGATGCAACCTCTAAAATGTGGTGGAGAGAGCTTCCTTATCTATCCCTTAGGCCAGAAGAAGTTTTCTTTATGTTCATTCTACCTGCAGTTGTAGAAGGCTTAAACAAAGCAGGATATGTTTAAAGGTATAAAATAGTAAAGCGCCATGATTACGTAAAAATAAGTTGCTAAGCCTTCATCGTGGGCGATGAATTGCAGAAAATGGATTATACCTATTTCTGCTATAGAGGTAGGGTATTAGCGAAAAGCTGCGGTGAAAAAAACTGCTGCCCGTTATCATTCGATCGGATGATTAATGATCCTGTCGGGACGGTTTTCCGTAAAATACAAAAACGCCCACTGCGTCATAACTAAGATTCTGTTTTTAAAGCTTATCAAATAGAGAATGTGGACAAATCCCCAAATAAGCCATGCGATCAACCCTGAAAACTGAAGCTTTCGTAATAAAGCGACAGCTCTACCTCTGCCAATCGTGGCAATCATGCCCTTATCAAAGTAGCGAAATGCTTGCCGTTTTCCAGGCTTAATTTGTTTCTTGATGATTTTAGCAACATAGCGAGCTTGTTGGATGGCAACAGGAGCGATCGCTGGCAGCATACGACCGTGTTCATCTTTACAAGCAGCAGCATCGCCCACCACAAAAACATTAGGATCATTAGGAATGGACAAATCTGGATTAACGACAACCCGACCTTGCTTGTCCAAGGGGGTATCAAGTGTTTTCAGAAGGGGGGAAGCTTGATTGCCAGCAGCCCAAATAATCGTTGGTATATTTAAGAATTCCTCTTCAATATGGATTCCATCTTCATTAACATTCGTCACATGCTTGTTTAAAATTACCGTAACACCGAGCTGTTCTAAATTTCTTAAAGCAATATCAGCTAAATGTTTGGGGTAACTGGGTAAAAGTTGTCCTTCTCCTTCGATGAGATAAATTTTGGATTGCTCTGGATCAATATGCCGAAAGTTTTTGAGAAGAGTACGGTGAGCAAATTCGGCAATAGATCCCGCCATTTCTACTCCTGTTGGTCCTCCTCCGATAATAGCAAAGTTTAAATACTTCCTAGCAAGTTCTGGATCTTCAGTACGCTCAGCAATTTCAAAGGCCATCAAAATGCGCTCACGAATTTTTGAAGCGTCTGCAACGGTCTTAAGTCCTAGGGCATATTGTCCCCATTCCTCATGTCCGAAATAAGAATGTCTTGCTCCCGGTGCAACGATGAGGTAATCATACGAGAAAACCTTGCCTTCTGATGTTTCTACGAGCTTTCTATCTCGATGAATGTGAGTAACATTTTCCATAAGAACGGTCGTATTAACTTGATTTTCGAAAATTTCTCTTAGAGGCGAGGTGATATTTCCGATGGAAAGAGCTGCTGTAGCTACTTGGTACAGGAGGGGTTGAAAGACGTGGTGGTTTGTTCGATCCAATAACAAGATATCAATAGGAGCCTTTCTCAAAGCCTGAGCTGCATTTACTCCTGCAAACCCTCCGCCGATAATGATTAATTTAGCCATATTACCTGCAACGATTAAAAATTTAATCATAGCTATAAAAGGTGGATAAATCAAGTATTGGGCATTAGCTATTTGTAATGGAGAAGCACTTTCATGCAATTTCTATCCTATCAGTCATTGAGCGAACAGAATGTCAAATGTCATCAAAGGATGTTAAGCGAGGGCTTAGCTTATCGTTTCAAGGTAATCGTCGAAAAAATGATTTAGCTCAAAAATCGTTTTCTATCGCTATCTCTAGGGATCAGACATTCCTGATGTCCAAACCAAGTATAGCGATTTCTAGCAATATAACGATAAATCCAATTAGAGAGGAAAGAAGGAAGAAAGGAAAAGACGCCCAGCAAAGCCCATGATCCGCCTAGCAGCCATAGGATCCTTAAGGCGGCTTTCCCATAGGATAACATTTGTTGATTAGGCTGATCCCAACTCTCGATTAAGACAATGGTATCAGCCCCAGGATATCTCCTTTTCCAATCTTGCAACAGCGTAGAAGCAATTTCCCCTTGAAGAGGAGCAAATTGGAAAATTTTTCTTCTATCATTTCGTAAAATGAATTGAACCGCTCCATGACATAACCCGCAAGTGCCGTCATAAAGAACTAGGTGCATTCAATTCCCTTATTTCCATCGCGTTTTTATAGCCTTCCAGAATAAGGCTTGATATAAGGCAGATAAACCAACAACAATATAGATAATCCTGGCGATCACGGGTAATTGACCAAATAAGAATTCAACTAAGTTGAAGTCAAAAGCTCCAACAAGCCCCCAGTTTAAACCACCAATGACTAATAGAATAGCCACAATAACGTCTAAAGTTCTCATCTTTACACCTCTTGTTTCTATTCTTTTATTACAAACTTTTAGGATTTATTAATCAATTTTTAAATATTTTTTTTACAAGTTTGTTAGATTTTTTTAAGGAACAGAGCAAAAGTTATTCTGGGGGCAAGGCGGCTAGAACGTTTAAAATCTAGTAGAAGATCGACGATGCTGAGGAAGAAGCGATCATCACAAATGCGGATGGTTACCCAACTAGAAAGTATGAGGGTACGGATGTTGTCATCTGGATGCTTTCATGAATAACGCTGGGGGTCATGCCTCTTTCAACATAAGGTAAGGGAGTCGGACGAGATAGCGGATGTGAGGGTTAGAGCGTTCCATTACCGTGTTTCATGAAGGAGGGGAAGTGATCACTTCATCCATGTTGCGTCTAGTGCCGGCTAACCTTATTTTCACAGGGGGGAGCTGTCTACTGCGGAACAAAGTTTACCGTAAGGGCAATTGCGGAAGGATTTCGCCAGGAAACTGGCCTGCATATTCGTTCAACCATCAAAAAGAGGCTTAAGATAGGCTCTTTTAATAAAAATGATTTTGATAGAAAATTGGACTAAAATATTAATAAAAGATATAATTTTTCCTTCTAATAATGGAGATTATACATGTTGCAAGATAAAAGCCGCTCAAGCTTTCCGTCCATAGAATTATCTTTTCGAGGCTCTGTTTCTCTCCTTCGTCTTTCTCTTCTTAGCTTATAAGCATCGATTTTTGTTAGCTGACATCAGCTAAAAGGAATTTACACTTTAAAATTAATACGTCTTATTGGGGATATTTATGACGGAAAAAACTTCGGATACAACCTGGAGAAGCCAAGGTGGTTTCATTTGGTCTTTGATTGGTTCAGCGGTGGGTTTTGCTAATGTACTGAGTTTCAGCGCTCAGGTTTATAAAAATGGTGGGGGAGCTTTCTTAGTTCCTTATTGCCTAGCCCTGTTGATGCTTGGCGTGCCTTTTCTTATCCTCGAAGGAATGGTTGGCTATCGAATGAAGCTGCCCATTGTTTCTGCTTATGGGAAAGTTTGTGGACAAACAGGAAAACTATTAGGTTGGTTAGCGGTACTTGCCTGTTTATCGATCGGTGGCTTTTATATTGTTTTGACAGGCTACTCCGTTGCCTATACTTATTTTTCTGCTATGGGTTCTATACCGGAGAATTCCAAGGATTTTTTTCTCAATACTTTCTTAAAGACGACCCCTTCTTTAAAGGAGTTTGGATCGATTTCATGGCCTATCGTTGCATCTACTTGTGCCGTTATTCTAGCGACTTGGTTTGTATTAGCAAAAAATGTAAAAGATGGTATTGAGCGCGTCTGTTCGATTTTTATGCCTCTGCTTGCTCTTTTGATGGCTATCTTTGCTATCATCGTGAGCTTGTTGCCTGGAGGAATTGAAGGATGGGCTTACTACCTAAAGCCTGACTTTTCCAAGTTATTTGAAGCTAACTTATGGAGAGATGTTTTTGGGCAGTTATTCTTTAGCTTATCATTGGGCTTAGGCATTGTTGTTGGTTACTCAAGGCATACGGGAGAATCAATCAATATTGCTAAAGCAATGAAGTATGTGGTTGTTGGCGATTTTGCCGTTTCATTTATTTCAGGTGCCGCTATTTTTGGTTGTCTTGCCCATATTAGTCATATCCAAAATATTCCATTCAACGAGATTCTCGTCTCGGATTCCACATTTGAGATAGGCTTTATTGTTTTCCCTCAAATCTTTAAGTTTTTTGGACCTATGTTAGGAAAGTTCATCGGCATCACTTTCTTCTTCTGCTTGTTTATTGCTGGTATTACGGGTGTATTTTCTATCGTCGAAAGTATTGCCGGTAATATTGAGGTAGAGTTTCAATTAATTCGAAAAAAAGCGGTAGCTATCACCCTCTTGATGATGGGCGCAGTAGCTGCTTTTTTCTGCATGGGCAATGCATCTCACTTAATTAGTGCGCTTGTGCCTATGGTGATGGGCACGAATATGCTTATTGGAGGATTGGCTTTGGTTGTGATTTTCCAATATTTATCTAGCCCTATTCAAGACGACCAAGTGTGGAGGAGAGGAACAAGAATCAATTTGTATGGTTTTTGCTTAAAAGCAGTAGCGCCTGCTTTGTTAACGATCATCTTGTTTGGTAATTTAGCCCAAGAGTTTCAGGTCTTTGATTTAGAGAGGGCTGTACGTTTTGGATGGCTTGTACTGGCTTTGGTTGCTTCATGGAGCTTAAGTCATTTTTCTAAGGAAGCAAACCTTAGCTTAGTGACCGAACAAGCGTAACTTTTGTTGAATCCACCTAACCAAGCAGGTGACTGCTTGGTTTTCATGTAGACTGCCAAAGCAGGATTTCGGTATTTAATCTGGTTTTTGATGCTCTAAATCGTCAAGCTCTTTTTTGAGAAGATCGATTTCTTGGGCTAATGCCTGACGTTCGGTTGAGCTCCTATGCAATCCATCAAGTAATCGTTTGCGATAGAGTTTAGGACCTAATTCATTCTTGATGGTGCTCATCCTAACGATATGAGTAGGAGATTTTTTCTTGAGGACATCATCTAGCCAGGAACCCATCGCATATTCGGTTACGGGTCTTAGGCTTTTAGGAGAATTGCTTCGTAACAGTGGATGATATTTGATAAGCCAGTTACTTAAACTACCCCTATTTAAATGATAAATTTTTCCTCTGGCGTCTTGAATATTCACTATTTTTTTAAAACAAAAAAGCTTCAAAAAGAAGGCCGTTATTGAGTTATGATAGCGAATCCCCTTTTTAGAAGAAGATAATTCCTCTATACCTTCAAAACCGAGGCGACTTTTACATGAAAAGCAGTTTGTTAAAGGGTGACAAGCACCGGAAACATAGTAATTTAACATTTCTTTCCCTTATAAAAATTTATTCATTGATACCAGAAAAAAAATTAAAACACAAAAGTTCCTATTTTGCGAGGTAGTACTGGTAGAAGCGTTTGAGTGTTCTAAAATAGGGCAGTGCATTTATCTTAATTATCTTGTAGGTAAACCTAGGATGAATAGTGATGGATTTTCAAGATCTGCAACTTGATGCAGTAGACTGTAACAATACTCGTTTCGAAAAACAGTTTTTTGATAACTGTAAATTTCAAAGGAGCCATTTTTCAGAAGTTTCTTTTTCTCAAGCTCATTTTTGCGATTGCACTTTTTCAATATTGTCATTTTACTGATTTAAAAATGAATGGTAGTTGTTTTACTGATTGCAGGCTTCTTGCTAATATCTTTATGAATACTCAACTTTCTCGCGCTGCTTTTACGCGCACCGATTTAGAAAAAACGCTATTCCACCACTGCGATCTTTCTTATGCAGACTTTTCAACAGCTCTTAACTACGGAATTAATCCTCAATCAAATAAGATTACAAAGACTAAATTTTCACTGCCTGAGGCGGTTAGTCTTCTCCAGGCACTTGATATTATTATTACTTAGACGGTAAATACTTGGTAATGAGATCTGAAGCGTGGTAGCTAAAAGAATAAAAATGATTGATCAAAGACTTTGTTATCAATGCAACTCATCAATTAATGTTTGTTTTGATTTCTACCTGTAAGCCAAAGGCGATGCTTTGCAAAAAGATCATAAAAAGGCGAAAGTACTCTCTGTACCGATGGCATGAAGAGGAAGGTAGCTAGAAGATAGAGATGGCTTTTGGCATAAACAAGCGTGAAGGCAGGAAGCCCTGTTATTGGATAACCTTGACTGTCAATGGCATGTATTTGTTGCATAGCTGTTTGATAGTCAATTTGTTGATGTTTTTCAGCTTTATAATCTGGGGATGCAATATTGACAAACCGAATGTGAGAATTCGGATTCTTCTTTTTTAGATAACAAATTTCTTTGCTACAGATAGGGCAATCCTGATCGTAGAGCAGTTCAATTGACTGCTTAGAGACGCTATTGACTAATGTCGCTAATGCAGCCAGCCTAGCCTCGTTTGCCATATAAACCATGAAGGCACAATAAAATCCCCATAACCATCCAATGCCCATATAAGATAACCAAAAGGTATGACCTAATTGTAATCCGCCAAGTTTTGCCCCAGCAATGTAGCTTAAAGGAGCCAATGAAAAGGCGAATAGAAATGCTAAGCCCTTTCTGTTATGCAACCAGGATAGCGAGTGATTGATGATCAAGGCAAAAAGCGGGTAGAGAATCAAAACCCAAAGCGGAGGGAAGGTTGCTGTTGGATAGTTGACAAGCTGCGTTTGCATCAAAAATTCTTCTAGTAAGAGACCTGAAGGGACAGATAGAAGGCAGATGACCGTATCCGAAAGGTATGACTCTAAGGATTTCTTCCTTAAAAGGTAAAGTTGCAACGCGATTAAAATGATAACTCCAAATACTGCCATCCATGTGTGATTGTTGGATCCCAAAAGGACGGACCAGCACCAGCCAAAGCAGTAGCAGATGGTATTAAAGCGAGTTGTATTGTTTATCCTTAATTTTAAATAATGCATGAGTGCAAAATTCCCATAATTCTTCCTCATCTTTTCTTAAAGGCCGGTAAAGGTTGAAAATAGTAGACGGGACTATTGAACGATCAAACCAAAAGAGGCCATTCGGATAGGCTTTGTTTATCGACAGCCATAAAATGGTATCCGCTCCTTGCTCTGGAGCTCTTAGACGATTTTTAAGTAATCGATGAAATAAAGGCATAGCATAGCGGATTCCAGCTGTGTCTACCCATCCTGGATGCATAGAGCTGAACAGTAGATGTGGGTATTTTTCAGCAAACAATTTGGCTAAAATGACTTGAGCCTTTTTAGCATTCGCATACGCTTGGTATTTGCTATAAGGAGTCTTAGTAAAAAGAAGATCGGAGAGATCGAGCTTTTTAAGGTACATCCCTCCGGAAGAAACGAAGATAACCCTACACTTATTTCTTAGTTTGCCTAGATCTGCTAGTGTTTTTGTCAGAATAAAAGGCGCAAGAACTTGAGTGCTGAAAATGAGTTCATAGCCATCTTTAGTTATGTTTAGGGATTCAGGCATGCTGCCTGCATTATGTACTAGCACGTCAATAGGTTCTGTAATTTGTAGGGCAAATTCATTTACTTTCGTAAGATCGCTTAAATCCAGTGAATGGATAAAAGCTGCTTGCGATCTTTTTTTAGGGGGACGACTTTGACGGCGAGCAATCAAATGACACCGCATACCTTGGTCTACTAATGCCGAAGAGCACGCTAACCCAATGCCACTGCTGGCTCCACTTACGATGCCATAAGAACCAGACAAATCGACTCTCGGAAGAGGCTGGGGACAATGTCTGATAAAGCCTGATCGATCAAAGGAAAATAAAACAGACATATCTAATAGGGTGTTTAACCAATTCATCTTTTTCGGAGTGATGGGTTTATTTTTCTTTAGAGAATGATTTTGCTGATTGACGCAAAGAGTCAAACTAGTCATAATCTTTTTTAGAATAATCAATTTTGTTAAAATTTAGCTAGTTATAAGTTGTTTTTAAAAGGAACCCTATGGCCTATGTTTATTTAATGATTTCCATTATAGCGGAAACTATTGCAACATTATCGATGAATTCGAGCAGAGGGTTTACAGTTTGGGGACCTTCTTTAGTCGTCGTTACAGGATACATGATTGCTTTTTATTGCCTATCTTTAACCTTAAATGAGATTCCCGTTGGTATTGTTTATGCTACTTGGTCAGGGCTTGGAATTGTCATCGTTAGTTTAGGTGGCTATTTTTTACAAAATCAGCCATTAGACCATTTTGCTATTCTAGGGATGATTTTTATTATTTTGGGTGTCCTACTTCTGAACCTACTTTCTCACTCTTCGGCGCATTAATTAATACAGCGAATAGATTAGAAGGCTTTCTTGGTAAACTTAGGGTTTTTAAAATGTTTTTTGGCTTCTCTCTTCTATCTAACCTTCTTGCAAAAAGGCATTGATCGCTTTGAAATAGATGTTTGGTGACTCAACATAAGGGAAGTGGCCACATTCTCTTAGCAAAACAAATTGAGACTTTTTGATTTTTCCACAAATACGTTCAGCAGTTACATATGGGATAGGGTCTACATCGCCGTGTATCACGAGAGTATTGGCCTTTATACGAGCTAGCTTCAAATCGAAAGTCTGGCTAAGGATGCCTTGCTGAAAGAATTCCTGAACTTTTCTGCCATTGAGGGTCGCAGAAGAATCAAAGGATAGATTTAAACAAAGGGCATTTTTGGGATCGAAACAATAGGTACTAAAGATCAATTGATAAAATTTCTCAATGATCTTAGCTTCCCCTTTAATGAAAGCTTGGCTAGTTTGGATTTCTTTTAGTTCATGGCTAATGGGAAGCGTTCGTCGCGCCCATTCATCGGCAAATAAATGGTAATCTTCAGTGTTAGAAGGTAATGTGTTAGATAGAATTAAATTTTCCACATGATCAGGGTAGGCTATGGCGTAATGCATAGCTATAAAACCTCCCCAAGAATGGCCTAATAAAGATACCTTGTTGACTTGTAGGGCTTTTCTAATGGCTTCTAGGTCAGCAAGAAATGCTTCGATAGAGAGGGATGTTGAAAGATCGCAGGAAGAGCGTCCACATCCTCTTTGGTCGTAGAAAATAACCCTATGGTTTTTTGCAAGTTCTTTCATTCCCGGGAGCAGATAATCATGGCTTAAACCAGGCCCACCATGAATAACGATGAGGGGATCGCCTTCTCCAATCACTTTGAAGAAAAGACTGGCCTCCCCGCTGTTTAACATATAGTCATTTTCGTTCATGTCGGAGGCTATTAAATGGTAGCTGATCACTGGCATCATAAGTAAGATTAGAAAATTTATAAACATGGATATCACTTTTTTAATCGTTTAAGTAGTGCGCAACCAAGGAAGAAGCAAGAAATTATCTCTAAAAGTACTCAGTTAAATCAAGATTGTTTGCTTTCATCTCTGCAAATAATTTTTCTAATAAGTTTTTTTGGGATCTGTATTCCTGAAAAGCTTTGGTGTAAAGTTCTTTTTTATGATCAACACTGAATAGTTCTTCGGTTTCCCGCACCAATTGTTTTGGCTCATTCTGTGATAGTGTCTTTAGAAGATAGGGGATACGTTTTTGATCGATTTTTTCTTGAAGTTGTTTAGGCACATCTGACTCAAGGACCTCTTGGGAATCAAGAATTCGTTCAAAGAATTCTTCTCTAATATGTTGGTCATCAATAACAATGAGTTTGGTTTCCCAATTTGGAAAACTCTTTAAACGAGCAATGAAACTGTCTAGAAATAAGAAATGATGAGTGAGTAAGTCGCGTAGCAATGCTTGGATCTTTTCTGGTTGACCTTGCTGTAAGTAGAAGTCGATGATTTTAAGCTCTGCAAAGTAATCGGATAGACGGGCTGCCATAATCGAGTTTTTTATCAACTTTAAAGTAATCTCTAAGAGAAGGTTATCTCTTTCTTTTAAATTAACGATTGATTCTATTCCCTCTTTCCAATTAAAAGTTGAATCTAAAAAGGCAACAATATGGGCAGGTTTTTGCTTGATGAGGTCATTAAAAAACGAAATGAAGGCTGAGGATCTTTCTTTCTCATTGAGCAAACTTTGTGCTTCTAGGAATTGAGTGACCGTCTCGCCTAAACGGTATTCTAATAAAAGCACTTTATTCAATTTTGGGAGGGCAGTAAGTTTCTTGGCTTTTTCGCCTTGGGATGGCTGAGGATGATCGAGAGCCTTTTCACTACCGCATAAGTCATTTAATAGTCGATCAATATATTCAGTTGAATGTCCTTTTTCTTCAATAAAAGGCAGGAAGACGGATTTGATCACGAAGCTCTTAATCGAGGGGTGGATCGCATTTAAGTAGAAAATGACTTCTTCAAATAATTCCCCTCTGAGCAGGGTAGCAAAGAAGTTAGAGGCTAGCGTATAACTTACATCAATTGGAGCAAACTCTAAGCATTTTGCTTGCATCCAGTAGGGAGAATTGGAGGAGTGGATAACGTAGATAATATCGTTCATGGTCTGCTTGCGAGCCCGATCATTTGTTATAGCCATAGCAGAATATAATGCCGGCAAGTAAAAATCAGATTTCATGTGATCAGAAGCTAGCAATTCATAGTTTGGGTCTTTGGAGCTTTTAATTAACCATTCTAAATTTAAATGGCATCTAATCAGCTGTGCGGTCCAGTAGGGCAAAAGTTTTTGGTCTTGAAATTGGTTAATCAAGTCAGAAATAGAAGGCATTTTGTTCCATGGCAAGTTACTGATCAAGGTGATAAAGCCGTCCTTCATTGTTTCTAATTGACTGGATGAGGGGCTTGTTTCTATCCAATGGAGTAATTGAATAAGTGCGTGGAGCTCAATAGAATGTTCCTTGGAATCTAAGGATTCGCATAGCTTAGTACCGGCTTGGTATAGATTATCCACACCCTCCCATTCGCTTTCTTTAGGGGGTGTGAAAGAGTATTTAGGCAAATAGTCCCTAAAATGTGAAGATTGAAAAAAAACACTATGTGGGTTATGCGGCAAAGTGGGGATACTGGGGGTGAGGTGTTTACTGTATAATTCGTCGGTCGTTTGGCGTAACCTTTGTCTGCTAATAGCAAACTCAATTTTTAATATGTTTGTGATTAGTCGGAAGGTCAATTTATGATCAATCAGTTGCTCAAAGCGCTTAAGGCTAAGTTCTACATAGTGAGAAAATGTATCCGAAATAGATCGATTTGTAGCTTTACTTAAGGTGTTATATGCATTTTCAATCGCTAGAAAAGCAATTTTTGCTATTACTTTTAGCGCAGTTTGTGACCAATCTTGGCTAACAAGCCGAGCTGATTTAAGTGAATTTTCATCGCAATGGAAAAGAATATTCCCTAAAATTCTTTCGTCCTCGAAAATAGTTAAAGTACTCATCGATCGATCTCTTTTTATTTATTCTTTTATGGTAAATGACGTTTTATATATGCTATACAAATAATTAATTTGGCTAATGATAGTTAAAACATTATATTGTGTCACGGTTTAAACTTTTTAAATAAAGAAAGTGAATATGCTCAAGTTCTCTATATTAGATACCCCTCTTTGCTCTTGTAAAGTGGTGGTCAGTGATCAACATGTAGTGGCTTTGTTATGGGATCAAGAAAAGCCCAATCGAGTGCCATTAGGTTCCATGATTAAGGATGCTGATCATCCATTAATTAAAGAGACAGAGAAACAACTGGAGGAGTACTTTCGCCGCCAGCGTACAGCTTTTGATCTCCCAATTACATTTTGTGGAGGAACGCCCTTTCAACGTAAAGTTTGGGGATTATTAAATGAGATACCATATGGTGCAACTTGTTCTTACAAAGACATCGCTTTAAAAATGAATCGACCTAAAGCTGTACGAGCCGTGGGGGCAGCCATTGGAAAGAATCCTATTTCCATTATAGTGCCGTGCCATCGTGTGCTTGCTTCTAATGGTCACTTAACAGGTTTTGCCGGAGGCTTAGAGCGTAAAAAAGCACTTCTGAGTTTAGAGTCAAGAAGTCCCAAAATAGCTGATTAAATGAGGTCCCTTACTGGATCAAGTCGATGGTTCTTATCAATTCCTTAACTCGTGGAATACGCTGATCAAGCTTAATGTTTTTTTCTTGGATAAGGTAGGCAAAAGGGTAATATTGGTCACCTTTTTCAACCCAACCAACAAACCATCCGTGCTCAAGAATCCGATTGTCATCTTTTTTAGCACGTCCACTCCAAGCCGTTTTCCCAAATAACTTCCAGCCATCAAACTCTTCTTGAAATAAGAAATTTTTAGTGATGCCATGGGAACGAAGAGAGACAGGAAGATAACCATTAATAAGCTTGGTAATAAAAGTGACTTGCTCTAGGGGAGAGATTGCCAGAGGCCCATCGATCCAAAAAGGATTTTTGCCATGTTCAACAGGTTCTGAAGGCATTTCTTGATTGCCATAGGCAAACTGCTTTAAGTAGTGCTGAATGTTCTTAGGCCCCAGGTGTAAAGCAAGTTCAATTGAATACCAGATACAAGAATGCCGCATCCATGATTGTGGAGTATGTGGGCACTTCCAAGTATCCAAGGAACCATCATAGCCAATTTGATACTGCCAAGCGGGTTTCTGTTCGTTCTCTAAAATTTCCTCCTCGAAACCCATCAGGCATAAAGCAATTTTGAACGTTGAGCATGGACTAATCCGAGCGTGAGTATTAGAACCCATTTTTAGAATAGGCTTGTCAGTTCTGCCATCGATGAGGATAAAATTTTCCTCTGAAGGAAGAGCTAGAGGGGTGGTACAAAGAAAAAGGTGCCATAATAAGGTGGGCAAACGCATTTGAATAACCTAGACCGAGATAAAAGGAACAACATTACCTGTTAATGTTTTTTAAAGACAAGCGAAAGGGATTTTCACCTTGATCTAAATACTTGCTGTTGTAAAATGAGCTTTAGTGTTCGAGAGTGTTATGTGTAACCCTATTTCAAGTCCTGGCTATTTGAATAATACTAGATGATGTTTTTTGCAAGAGTAACGGTGTTATTCCTTTTTACGAAAAAGATCGAGAACAGTCAGACAGCAGGTTGCTCGATACCTTGAATGACTAAAATCGATACCATTATCACCTGCTCTGATAAATGGATGGATGAGAGGGATCACTATAAATCGATTGAGTATTGCCATTATGAAATAAGGGATAGACCCGATGACATTGAATTTACAGAGATGCTACCTCATGTTCTTTCATTGATGAATAAAAAGAGAAAAGAACACTGGTGCACCGTGCGGCCCAGCTTCGTGATCGCTTATTTGATGGCTAAGGGACTTTAGTTAGATGAGGCCTATCGTTTTATTAAAAGCAAGCGTTTGATTGTTAATATAAATCACTTTGTCTCTCTTCTAAAGATAACCAACCCAGAGCAATATTAAAGCCCAGTCAAACTAAAGAAATCTATTCGTGTGCTAATGGTTACGTATTTGATTTGCCTAGGATGTATGCTAATGAATCCCAAGTTCAGCGCGAAGATAGAAGATGCTTACTTAAGTGAGCAAACATTTCCTATCGTCAAAAATCAGTTTATTGTGATTTCAGGTTGTTCTGGAGGGGGCAAGTCATCCCTTCTCTCCGAGCTTGCCTCTAGAGGTTATGCAACTGTTCAGGAGCCTGGGCGACAAATTGTAAAAGAGCAAATCTCTATTCATGGCGATGGGTTGCCCTGGATAAACCTCGACAAGTTTCTCGAGCTTGCCTTATCCAGATACCTTTATCTTTTTAACAGTCAAGATGAACAAAAGCTTACTTTTTTTGATAGGGGAGTCGTGGACGCTGTGCAAATAAACGCAAAGCAGGCAGCCTATTTTCAAGAGGCAGCTACAAACTTTAGATACAATCAACTTGTGTTTCTAGTTCCTCCCTGGGAAGAGATTTTTGAAACAGATCCTGAACGCAAGCACAGTTTTGCTTCAGCAAAACAAGAGTTTGATGAACTGCTCATTAAATATAAAAAATTTGGTTACGAGACAATCATTGTACCAAAAGGTTCAGTTAAAGAGCGTGCTGATTTTATCCTAACCCTTCTAAGAAAGTCATCCAAAGATTTTTTTGTCGATCACTAACAAAATGACCTTAGGAGTAAGGGTGATAACAGGTATTGTCCCAACCAATTTGATAAGCAATTTGTTTTTGCTGGCGCTTTCTAAAAGGGACTTTTGACAAAATATGGCTTAGCTTTAAGTATTCTTTCAAGGTTTCTTGCCTTCATTCGGCTCTTAAGAGAATGACCTTGATCCATTGATGCCATCGTGAATCATTTAACTAGTAAACATTTTAAGGTAAATTTTTTGCCAAATAATTAAAATTCTTTGCATTACTTGGGAGTGATTTATGAGCATGTCCTTTATTAGTATAGCTAAAAATGAAGATGAAAATTGGTATGTGGTTAGAAAGGGATTTCCTTTTCGATCTTTAAATCAAGTTAAGCCGTGTATTGACCATACCTGGATTGAATGTTGTTTTGATAAAAGAACAGCAAGTGTGGCGGCTAAGAGGTTTGCTGAGGAAAATCGATTGGCATTTTACCCATACGACCAACAGATAGTTACCATTTTACCCCTAGGGGGTGGCTACCTACCAATATTGCTAGAAAGAGAAGTTCAAGCAATAGGCCCGTTTGCAGACGACAGCGCATCAGCTGATCGATCAGTAGTGAAATCATCGACAAAACAAATGCTATTTTTTTGAATTGTTATTAGTTCAAGAGAAGCTACTCTTTGGGCAGGCACAATAACCACATTGATGGCAATATCCACAAGGGGTTTCATCTTCACTAAATGAAGTCGTTTTATGGCCTATTAGAGTACATGCAATATCGGCAATTGCGCAACCCATACCTCCTAAAATTGGTAAACACTCTAATGTGCCTCTGATGATCCACTTCACGCTTCTCTTGCTTAAATGATGTAAATGATGTTTATTCAACAAGCGGTATTCATGAATGCCTTTAAACACGTGAAAAATGCCTATAATCGTTCCGATGATAGGAAGGTAACCGATGACTTTAGAGGCTCGAGTGGCTTTGAAGCTGATCGTTGGCTTAAAATTAGTAGGAAAGTGCTTTATCCATTTTTCAAGCGGGTAACCATCCACTTTCCATGCAAATGGATGTTCGAGATTAAAATTTAGGCGCAGCATGAGTGATCGCTTCGTTTTAGGGGGGTTAATAAGTTTTTCTCTATCAGCCCTTCAAGATAAGGATCATAAGAAAATGAGCTGTTTAGGGCGAGCTTA
>JBPQHD010000024.1:0-3932 GCA_051384485.1 Parachlamydiaceae bacterium | reverse complement strand
TTTGTTTTCTCTTGCCGGAAAAAACAAGGAGTTTCTTTATTTCTATCTATTTTCATCAAACATTTTTTAGCTAACAACTTCCTTACTGATATTTTGTCGCATTCTTGAAGGTGCCACTGGGAATTATTCAACACAGCCGGTAAAATCCTGTTCTAATATTCGTTCTAAAGTAGTCTCGAATGAAGTATTTAATCAATGGGATTACAAAGCATTTACCAACCCTTTTTCAGGAGAAAATTGAAGGATCAGATATTCGAGTGCATGTTTGTGGCAAAACAATATGGGCATTAAGAGTAGCGAATAAGGATTGTATTGATTATAGATATGCATCTAAGGGAATAATAAAGTATCAGAAAATTCAGCTAACTAAAGAAATAAAGGCTTTTTGTCAGACTATAGCTCAATATGAAAATAACCGATTAGTTGGTGTGGATTTAATGAAAACAAAAAATTCCTATTTTTGCTTAGAATCGAATCCTGGACCTGGTTGGAGTACGTTTAATCATTCTAGCAAAAGAGAATTTGCGAAACAAGTCCTAGGCAAACTTTTAAGGAGAAAAACATGAAGAAAATTTACCTTTTAGCTGTAATATCAGCTTTGACAATGTTTTCTAAAGGCTATGGTGAAGATAATATGAATAAATTTAGTTATAATTATGGCTATCAAAAATACGGAAACGAGACCGTAGATGCGATTCAAGCTAACGGAAGCGTGGTCCTTGAAGGAACGAAAGTACTGGGACTTGTATCCATTAACGGAAGTTTAAATGCAGAAGAGTCTGCTATTAGTAGTATCAAAGTGAATGGACAAGTAGACCTAAAAAACTGCTTAATCAATAATACAGCAACTATTAATGGCTCATTGAATGCAGACAACACGAAATTCCAAAAAGAACTTTCAGTAGCATCTCAAAGAATTACACTAAGGACCTGTTCTCTAGATTCTTTGATTGTCCGCGAAGTGCAGGGATATGATGGCATTCAAATAATCGATTTGCGTAGCGGAACGAAGGTTACAGGCCCAATCGTTATAGAGTCTGGAAACGGAGAAATTTGGCTCTCCTCTAATAGTGAGATTTCAGATCAAGTAAGTGGGGCCAAAGTATATAGAAAATGAGACCTGTTCTCCTTTATAGCCATACAGATGAGCCAATTACTCGTGCTCTTTTCTCTTCTGAGCTTGATCAAAAATTTAATATGATCAAGCTCTCATTAGAACTCCTGTTAAGAGATACCATAATTATTGATGAATTTAATGAAAATGAAGTCAAAGTTGATTGGACTCTCCCCTCTGGATCAAAAATTTCTAATTCCAAAGAGTTTTATCTCATCAATCGGGTAGTATCTATTCCAGAAGCTTTGTTTCACGATTTCGTAGAAGAAGATAAAATATACTCCTTATCTGAATTTCGTTCCTATCTTGCTTTTGCCATCGAAGCTTTCCCACTTTGTTTCTCTAAACCTGGAGCTTTTGGATTATCTGGAAATCGCTATTCTTTACCAAGACAATGGGAAAGAGTTCAGCAATCCTCTTTGCTCGTTAAAGTTCCACGTTATTACTTAGGAGATATGCGCTACTGTGAATTAAGAGGAGAAATCGTTTATTCAGAACCTTTTAATTTTTATTACTGGAAACCGAATACAAAAGTTAAATATGAGCCCTCTTTTGCCTTTGAGAGACCACCAGGAAAACCAATTATTGTCTGTGTAATTGGCGATGAAATAGAAATTTTCCCCTATTATTCTTATGAATCTCTATCCATAGAGGATATCCAATTAATAAAAGAGATAAGTAAAGAAGTTGCTAAGTTATTCGATTATCCAATTTCAGAAAGCTTATTTTTTATAGATAACAATAAAGTTAGCTTTGGAATGATCACTAATATTCCCTATGCTTCAAGAAACAAAAAATGTTTTTCGAGTATGGTCAGCTCCTTCCTTATAGAAATCATGGAAAGAGATGGAAAGAGTTAAAATCAATAATCTCTCAAAGAGATATTCGGATCGACTTGCTTTTCAACACATCAATTTTTCATTTTACGCTGGAAAAACAATAGGCCTTTTAGGAGACAATGGGGCAGGTAAAACAACTCTTATAAAATTAATTTGTGGCTTAATTCATCCAGATGATGGACAGGTTTTTGTTAATGGAATAGATATCCAAAAACAGCGATCAAAAAGTATGCAAGGTCTGGGAGTCTTTCTTGAAGGCTATCGTTCCACTTATTGGAGATTAACAGCATGGCAAAATCTTTTATATTTTTCTGGTTTAAAAGGAACTTTTGGAAAAGCAGCTCATAACCAAGCAGAAAACTTACTCAAAAAATTTGATTTATGGGATGAAAGAAACATAAAAGTTGAAACTCTTTCTTTTGGTATGAAGCAAAGGCTTGCCCTTGCCTGTTCAGTTTCCCATGATCCATCTATTATTTTACTCGATGAGCCAACAAGTGGATTAGATAGACAATCCAACGTAATTTTTGAAAGCTTTATTCATCAATTGGCAACTGAAAATAAATTGGTGATTATTGCTAGTCATGACCATGATATGATCAAACGAATCAGCGATAGTGCATTAATAATTAAAGGTGGCACTTTAAATTATGTTTTTTAAAATCGTCTGGAATGAAATCAAAAAAGAAATTTTGACTGCGTGGAGTTATAGACTTCAATGGCTAGGAGAATTTATATCTCTCTTAGTTTTTTTTACATTTCTTATTGCTTTGGCAAGAGAAAAACAAATTGCTGGAGTTAGCTACTGTTTGTGGTTTTACTCTATTCTTATTATCGGAGACATTAGTGGTAAAATATCAACGGACATGCGATCTGGTACGTTTGAACAAATCTATTTATCTGCTATTCCTGTTCCTTTTCTACTTTTTGCTAAAGTTATTTCAGCTATTTTTAGATCATTTATTATTATGTGTAGCCTATTTATCATTATTTCTATTTTAGGATATATTACTTTATCTAGTTTGCCGATCATAAAATTAACCTACACTATGTTAATTATTACACCAGGTCTATTTGGATTAAGTTTATTTTTAGGAGGACTAACTATTTTATTAAAGGATGTAGGTTGGATTATAAACATAATCAATAACAGCTTATTATTTTTAAGCGGCATTTTCATGACTATAGAATCTTTTCCAAAATGGTTACAATATGTGTCACAAATAAGCATAATAACTAATGCTGTTGATTTCATTAAAATTAATCATTCAAACAACGCGTTGTCTTTGTTTATTCTGAGCACTAGTTATCTAGTTTTCGGCAGTGTAATATTCCTATATTGTGAAAAAAAAGCAAAATTAAGAGGTTGTTTAGGTCATTATTAAAAATTAAGAACAGGTAAGCTTTTGGGCTTAAGGTTAAAATTCGGCGTTTTGAAATAGAAATGACATAAAAAGAATATATTTTAGAGAACATCTGTAGCATAAGCATCAGGATGTTCGCCAAAAGACTTTGGTGCCTGGATAAATGAAATACTACTCTCTAGAGGTAGTAGGACCATTAATGTGCTTTATAATCAGAATTCTGAGCTGAATCCTACTCCACCAACCTATCAAGGCTTAAGACTTAGAGTTTTCGCATTTCAGCTAGCAATTCATAGGTAGTCTTTCGCAGAAGGCACCAGTAGCTTTAACTATGTTTTTACATTTCTTCCAAGTAGCTAGCATAAAGACGCTGCCTTACCCAAAAAACAAAAAATACAAAAAAGACAAACGAACCAATTTTAGATATATAGTAGGAAAGTGCTTTATCCATTTTTCAAGCGGATAACCATCCATTTTCCATGCAAATGGATGTTCGAGATTAAAATTTAGGCGCAGCATGAGTGATCGCTTCGTTTTAGGGGGGTTAATAAGTTTTTCTCTATCAGCCCTTCAAGATAAGGATCATAAGAAAATGAGCTGTTTAGGGCGAGCTTA
>JBPQHD010000023.1:0-165940 GCA_051384485.1 Parachlamydiaceae bacterium | reverse complement strand
TTTGTTTTCTCTTGCCGGAAAAAACAAGGAGTTTCTTTATTTCTATCTATTTTCATCAAACATTTTTTAGCTAACAACTTCCTTACTGATATTTTGTCGCATTCTTGAAGGTGCCACTGGGAATTATTCAACACAGCCGGTGAAATAGGATTGATGTCCTTTTCAAAGGACCTTTTTCAAGAAAAATAAAAATAGATAGCCTATGAATAGACTGACGACGTGTTTTTTTTATTCGGATAAATCTTTTACGCTACAATTAGCAGACGAAATCAATGAACCCCTCTATCAACTATGCAAGGGGAGGAAATTTCGAATCATCAAGGCCTCCGATGGCCAAAAAAAAATTGCTACTAATAAAAAGTATGCACCATCTGTTTCTGCTGTTATCTTATTTATGCTTACTTTCCCACTGCTGCCTCTTGGCCTGTTCATTAAGGCTTGCAGCCGAGAAAACCTAAAGCAGTATAAATGGGTTTGTCAGCAACAAGAGGTTGAAGATAAAAGAAGGGATGAAAAAGAGAAAATTAGAGAACACCAAAAGCTAGGGAATACAAAAAATCACCTGCGAAATACAAAAACTTCTGACCTAGACGATTACTCCTTCTGCCATGGGAATGGAGGAGGTTTCCTACACAGTGAACCATCCCTTAGCCTGTCTAGTATTAATGAGGAAGAGGAAGCAAGCCCTAGCGAAGTAGATGAGGAAGAAGATGACGCAAGCAAAGAGCAGCAGGCTGGTCGAAAGGAAGGGGGTGTTTCTGTTACAATTGTAAATCCTGAAGAAGAAACCAAAAAAGAGGTTGTTGACCAGGAAAGTAAGCCATTTGAAGATCTTTTTGGGGAAAGAAAAGAATTTGATTTGCCTTCTCTGATTGAAGATGAGGAGTGTTTTAGCGATCCTGAGGCTCAACAAGAGAGTGAATCCCAAAAGTCTGCCTGGACGAAGGTAACTGAAGCTGCCGCCAATTTTTTCTCTTGGTGGTAACAGGTTTTGAAGAAGAATTGTCGACTTTTTGAACTTAGCTAGTTGAGGGCTATTATCGACATCAATTTTAAGCCCAGTGTTATTTTTATACTGCTGAGAAAGTGAGCTTGAAGTTTCGAGAGATTGCAACTCAAAATTGAATCAACTACATTTAAAAAGCGACAAAGAGGGATCAGCACATTTGATGAAATTATTTCAATGTCTACTGAAGGTATGACAATAAGAGATATTGCAATCTCATGGTCCAGAGCTTTATGGATGTGAAATGTCTCCAAGACTGATATGTGTAAGTAAGTCTTAATCCGACATTTTTGTAAATATAAAAGAAAAGAAATTGAGGACCGCGAAGACTTTAGACCAGCCGCCATCTCGCCGCTAGGGCTGGTCTGAAGCGAGCGGTCCGATCAAAAGGAGTGTCAGATTAAGTCTTGCCTACTACAAAATTAGGAATCAAGCCGCTGTTTGTTGTTTAAAATGCTCTTCGAATTTATCGAGGCTTTGATGTCTCAGTTTCGGGAGGTGGGATATTTCCTACTGTAAAAATAAATCCATTCACTCAAGAGCTTCCTGCGGCTGCTCTAAGCTAAGTCCACTTTCATAGCCACAAGTACTCCTCCCTATAAGGGTGCATTTCATCCGTTCGGTGTCAGCATTTCCTTTCGAACTAAAATAGCTAGTGTGTATATCTGCTCAACATCTAAAAGCTTACAGCCTTTTGAAAAGCTTTTGAAGTGGTGTGACAGCCATTATCTGATATCCGTTTGAGCCCTTCTACTACTTCCTGTTGGGAGTTTCAACTTCTAAAGCCTGTAACCATTCCTGGTTTCTACAGTATTCTCCTAAGAAAGAGCTATACGTCGATAACTCTTATCGCATACTTCATCTTAGTAACTCCTAGTTTGTGGTTTTTCTTATGTTTTTCGAATGAGGCCATCTATTTACTTGCATCTTTAGCATTCGCACCAGGCCTAGGCATTTAAAACATTCTTACATCTTGCTCTAAAATTTAATCTGTGCTTTTTTTGATTTTGTCCTTAGTATATGTATCAGTTTGATAATTAACATTAGGAGGAAAAATGTCAGTTTCTGCGGTGGATTCAGTGAGTCAAAATAGAAAGTACTATTTGCCTCCTTTAGAAGAGGGGTTGATAAATCGAGCATTGTCCTTCGAAGTTATGCAAGGCATCCTATCTTATTTAAATACGGAAGATTTGCAATCAACAGTTCTGGTGAGCCGCTATTGGAAAGAAATATCTATAGATACAGCAGCAAGAGAAATTTCTAAAATACAGGCTTTTGCTCGTGTTCTTGGTCGAAACTTATCCGAGTCATCAAATAGTATTCAGGGATTAGGATCTCAAAGAGAACAGCTGCTTTTTATCGGTAATCAAAACTTAAGTCCTACCAGCCTGAATGAAATTAAGTCTCTAACTTCCCAACTAAAAAAAGATATACTGGAAGAACTAAAACAATTAAAGGAGGAGGAGCTAGGAGAATTAGAAAAATCATCTGAAGATGAAGTAAGGCCTAAGGTTTTCGAAAATATATTTGAATTAACGAGGTTCTATAGAGAAGTAGGCAAAGCTAATTTAATAGGAGATAAATATGCAAGAGGATTAGCCTTGGCTCAAATAATTAAATCAAGAGGTGGTGGTAATAACGCTTTATTAGAAGAAGCAAGCGATAAGATAATAGAAATAGTTAATGGCATAACTTTTGATATTATAGAAAAAATAGCTGCGATTTTAGCAAATAATGGCAATGGACGACTAGCGCTAGAAGCTGTTGATAGGATACCAAACGATCATTTTAAAGGAGTTGCAGCTAAAGAAATAGCTGCGATTTTAGCAAATAATGGCAATGGGCGACTAGCGCTAGAAGCTGTTGATAGGATACCAGACGATTATTTTAAAAGACTTGCAGCTGAAGAAATAGCTGTGATTTTAGCTAATAAGGCAATGGGCGACTAGCGCTAGAAGCTGATGATCATTTTAAAAGAATTACGGCTGAGATAGTCGCTCCAGTTTTAGCAGTAATGGTTAGAAGATCTGATGATTAGAATTTCTCAAAGATTTGTGCTGAAGAAACTGAATGGCTACAAGAGAGAAAGGTAAAAGTATATAAAAAAGTAAAGGAAGCAAAGAGATTCGCGCCAAGGTAAGACTTGCGAAACCTAATGGTTAAAGACTGCTTGCTTTAATTTTTTTCTTTAATTGAACCTTGAGCAAAATCAATTCTAGCTATTAACTATAGGATTGGACGTAAAGCATAAATACCGAAATAGAATAATCGCCGTTCTATAAATAAAAATTACTCACTTCATAATGGTAGTGGCCATATTTATAAAAAATAAATCGAAAGCTCTGTAAAAATAAAAAAACGCTACGACGCCTCCTAAATAGATAGGGAGAAGGGAATAGTGGAGAGGTTTTTCCTTACCTACAATTGATTTAAGCCACATTGGTGAATAACAAAAAAGACTAACACAATGACAGGGCATGCAAAAAAGTAAATGAAAGAGGGCAAGAGTTTGTTAATTAAAGGCTCGTGTGATATTTTTTTAACGCATGTCGAATGTTCTCTGGAATTTCGATTTTCTTTCTTGTTGCTGTATTGACAGCTACATGAACCGTCTTTACAGTTCCAACAAGCTCATCTTTTCGATAAATTTTGTAAAAAAGAGTAAAGGAAGTTTGGCCGATCCTCTCTACAGAAAGGTGAATTTGAAGTGGATCGCCAACGGCTAAGGAAGTTAAGTAGTCAGCCTCACAGTGAACAATGACAAACGCCTCTTTTTGCTTTTTAAAAGCATCATCAAAATTTAAACCTACGTCTGCTTCGAAAAAATCTTCTAAAGTGTCATGAGCGAATCGAAACTGCCTGGCAAAATAAAGGATGCCTGCCATGTCTGTGTCATGCATGCGAACTTTGTTTTTTGCAATAAATTCCATCGAATATATCTTCATCACTTTTTTCTTAAAATAAAGAAAGCCATTAAGGATGTACATAAAAAAGTTGAAAGGCTTCTCGTGAGCTGCTATTTAAAAAATAGATAAGATAAGAGGAAATGACGTGAGAACCATCATGATCGATGGCCCATTCGTGCCAGTGCAGAATCAAATCCTCACAAGGGATGCTATCCGCTTTTTAGAACAGCTGCACACGACATTTGAAGAGCGACGACAATCGCTACTAGAGAAAAGAAAAATAGACCAAATTGCTTATGATAAAGGCGCTCTACCCTCTTTCCTCGAAACCACAGAGAAGATTAGGAGTGATTTAAGTTGGCGTGTTGCTCCAATTCCCCCTAACCTTGAAAAAAGATGGGTTGAAATCACAGGCCCTGTAGAGCGTAAAATGATGATCAATGCTCTTAACTCTGGTGCAGATGTATTTATGGCCGACTTTGAAGATTCGCTATCTCCAACGTGGCCGAATGTGATTGAAGGGCAAGCTAATTTAATCGATGCCGTCCGTAAAAAAATTTCATTTACTAGCCCCGAAGGAAAGACCTATTTTTTAAAAGATCAAATAGCGACATTAATGGTACGACCAAGAGGGCTACATTTAAAAGAGAAGCATCTTAGCGTTGATGATCAATCTATTGCAGGGGCTTTTTTTGACTTCGGCCTCTATGTCTTTCACAATGCTCATTATTTAGTCGCTAATGGGCTTGCTCCTTATTTTTATTTACCAAAGCTTGAAAGCCATGAAGAGGCTCATCTATGGAACGATATTTTTATTTTTGCACAAGACTATTTAGGCATTCCTCAGGGCACATTTAAAAGCACTGTTTTAATTGAGACGATCCCAGCTGCCTTTGAAATGGAGGAAATCTTATTTGAGCTAAAAGAACACTGCCTTGGGTTGAATGCGGGGAGATGGGATTACATTTTTAGCATTATCAAAAAGTTTGCTGAGCAAGACCAATTTTTACTCCCTGATCGCAACCAAATAACGATGACGACAGAGTTTATGCAGGCCTATACTAAGCTGCTTGTCAATACGTGTCATAAGCGAGGGGCTCATGCTATAGGCGGAATGGCTGCTTTTATTCCAAGCCGCAAAGATCCTGAAATTAACCAAGCTGCTATTTCTAAAGTGCAGGCAGATAAACTTCGTGAGACCCGGGAAGGCTTTGATGGCACATGGGTGGCCCATCCAGATCTTGTACCTATTGCCGAAGAGGCTTTTAAAGCCTACCTTCATGATCAACCCCATCAAAAAGAGCATTTTCAAAGCGATCTGCTAGTGACTGCCGAAGAGCTTTTATATTTTGTCATTTCGGACGGTAAGATTACGGAAGAAGGTCTAAGGAGCAATATCTCCGTGGCTTTGCAATACATTGAATCTTGGCTGAGAGGTCAAGGTGCCGTTGCTATTAGCAATCTGATGGAAGATGCTGCGACAGCTGAGATTAGTCGATCACAAGTTTGGCAATGGATACGTCATGGGGCCACACTGCCTGGTGACAGGCTGATAACACACGAACTTGTGCAGGTTATATTGAAGGAGGAAAGAAGAAAACGGCCTTCATCTAGAGAGTTAGATATAGCGGCAGGCCTATTAGCCAAAATAATAGGGAAACTTGACTTTACAGAGTTCTTTACACTCTTAGCTTATGAACAACTGGATTAGCCATGAATCATCATGTAAGCGCTCTTCAAGAAGTTTGGGCCAAGGATCCTCGGTGGAAAGGCATCGAAAGACCTTACCGAGCAGAGGATGTTGTTCGACTTCGAAGCCTACATGATTGATTGCTAGGACGGATGCTGAATCAGCGGGCTATCTTCGCTCTGATACTGATGAAGTTGATCGAGATTTTATTATTTCAGAACGCTCTCCAGGGGGCTTTTATGCCATTAAGAATGGCATAAAGTATGCCATTGCTCGCGCTTTAGCCTATGTCCCTTATTGTGACTTGCTTTGGTGCGAAACTTCTAAACCTGATTTAAAGGAAGCAGAAGAGTTTGCTCAGAGAGTTTATCAAAAATACCCTGGCAAGTGGTTAGCTTATAATTGCTCTCCTTCCTTTAATTGGAGCCATTTTTCGGAAAGTGAATTAAAAAACTTTCAAAATCAACTAGCAGATATGGGCTATAAGTTTCAATTTATCACCTTAGCCGGGTTTCATGCTCTTAATGCAAGTATGTTCGAACTGGCCGCTGATTATGCAAAAGAAGGCATGGTAGCGTATTCTCGAGTGCAGCATCGGGAGTTTGAACTAGAAAAACAGCATGGCTATAGAGCAATTAAGCATCAAAGCTTTGTTGGAGCTGGCTATTTTGATGCTATTTCTGAATGATTGTCTGAAGGAAACTCTTACAACTCTGCACTTAAGGGATCGACAGAAGAGTCCCAGTTTCATTGACGGTGATTAAGGGTTGACATAATCCATTTTAGCTTTAATGATAGTAATAAAAGTGTGCTATCTAGGGTTAAAATTCACAATTAGGGGGCTATGTCGATGTTTCCTATTTCCCTCCCAAGTTCTGTTTACCGAGGCTTGCATATTCAAAGTAGGCCTAATCCCTGCAAGACTCTGCTTTTGCTGATTAAAGTGATTTGTTCTTTTGGAGTTGCTTATAAAAAATCACAGCAGATAAGAGCGCAGCGGGCAAGTGCTTTCACAAGAAGGACACCCTACGCGGCTCATTATGGGTCGGAGCAAAGCCAGAATATCAATATGACGCCAGTGGTCGATTCCTCAAGGCCTAAGGAACTGGATAAAGGAGTGATGCAAGAGGAGGGGCAGCAGCCTGTCATGCTTGAAAGCCCCATAGCTAAATTTACCTATGAATCTTGGGCAATGAAAATTTGTCAGAAGGGGTATTCTTTTTTAAAGCTAGATGAAAGGATCAGTAAGGCGATTAAACAGACTGATTGTTTGCTAAGCGAGCCAAGAGAGTTTTTTGCTCTTCGGAAGATAGCTAATCAGATAATAGAGAAAAGAGGCCTCTCTCAAGTTTCTTTTTTCCTTAGGAAAAAAGTTTTTCAGTTATTATTTATGGCCATTTCTGATTTACAACTAGATAGCTTAGCAGCACATTTTGAGCAAGAAGCCAATCACAAAGTGGTTTTTGGCGGGATCCTCATGAAGCAGGCCATGCAACAGCTCTTTGATAAAGTCTTTTATTTTAAAGAAGGCAGCCGTGATCACTATTTTGCTTTTCTTGGACCGTACTTTGAAGGAGGGCACAATAAGGCGTTTATCGTTCTTGATTTGAATCGATCCAAAAAACGCATCCTTAGAATGCTTCAAAGTAACTCCGAAAAAGAAGTAAAAAATTTACGCAGAGAAAATGAAATTCACAGGAAACTTTTAGAAGAAGATGAGTTAAAACCCTGTGTGATAAAAATGTATCAAGCATTTGATTTTGACTCCTATCATGGTTCTATCTTGGAATATGCAGACATCGGTTGTTTGGGAGATATTTTAGGCTTACCTGAGGTAACAGATTCGGATAAAAAACAGGTGGTCGAACTGATCGTGGATTTTTTACAGAAAATCCACGAAAAGGGATTGGTTTATGGAGATTTAAAAAGTGATAACATTTTTATTAAGACTTCGAAAAAGGGAAAATTGAAGCTTAAATTTGGTGATTTTGGGGGAACCTACTATGTAGGTGAGCAGAGCCCTTGTACCACGTCCCCTGCTATGGTGCCGCCGGAATCTTACACTTCCATTCAAACCAATCAAGCAACTGATTACTGGGCGCTAGGAATATTGCTCTATGAGATAAAGTACTGCTTGCGTGTTAATAATCATGCTTTTAGACAAGTGCCTACATTCATTGAGCAAGCTTTAGAAAAAGTCCACTACTTTAAAGGCAAATCCATGCCCGCTGACATTGAAAACGCTACAGCAATCATAAAGAAATCCTTGCAATCACCAGAGGAGTTTATTAATCCCCAAGATCCTTATGATCGGTTAATTCTAGCATTAATGCAATATGACCCAGGGGATCGCATCGATGTAAGAACAGTGCATCAGCGCCTGGCCGAGATTCCGGAAAGCTCTTATTCTCCGACATTTTTACCTAACACTCAGCGTTCCGCGATGCTTATCCATCGTGAGATGGGAGGACCATCGTACAAACTTTCAGGTCGAATTAAAACATTATGAGAACGTTGTTCCATCAAATGTTTAGCCCAACCTGCGATTCTTGCTGTAGCAAAAAGAAAAGTTAAGAGAAAAGGAGGGGACTCCGATAAAGTGATAGGCAAGTGCGGTATGAAAATCGACATTTGAGTGTAGATTTTTTCTTTAACATTGTTGGTCCAATTGTATCTGCTATTTTGAACATGCGTTGATCATCTTCCTTAACACCGAGCTTTAGGGCCCATTGTTTGATGAAGGAAGTACGAGGATCTCCCTCCCCCCGCGAAAATTGCCGATGGCCAAACCCCATCACTCTTTCATCTCGTTTAAGCATTGTTGAATGTCGCTTTTTGCTTCTGAAGCTGAGGTAAAACACGGGAGAAGGTGTAGGATTTTTTTACTTGCTCCCCCATGCAAGAGCCCCTATTCCTCCACAGATAGCCGAGCAAGTATCAGACCGGGTGCTTGTGATTGCTCATACGACAAAAGTAGAGGTGCTAAACTCATGCTCAGCATATAAAATGAGAGACGTGTTTAGATGGCTGACCTCATCATGACTGGGGTGCTTCCCTAAAATTAGTTTTAAGAGATGGTCGGAAAGAAGAGCTTTCAAGGTTGATTTTTCTGCCTTCTGCATGAAAGTGATACCAGTAAAGCAACATTGAGGGCAAAGATCCCAGCAACCTCTCAGGAGTTTCATGAGGACTGGACTCAAGATCCTCAGGTTCTATATGAGCAAGTAATGTAGTCTAAAGAGTAACCAAGCGATTTCTTCATAACGCGCATCATGTACCATATCCTGGATGGTATATCCACGGTAGAGTAGGCATTGATTATGAGAGTCGCACAGGCAGATGGATGAAGTGTCAGCGATCAATCCTCTTAGGCCTCTTCTTATGTGAGAATTATGCTCTACACGGGTGTCCTATTAATAGTTGTGGTTCTTAATTGTTTATAAAACAATAATAACTTCTAATTTTTTTTATACTTATAAAAGTAAATTATTAATATAATCAATATTAAATAGGAGGCATTTTGTCTAGTATTACTCCCTCTCATCCAAGCCCTACTCAGCCCGACGCTACAAGCCCGGTTTCATCTGCACCCGGTAACTTGCGGGGACATGCATGGAATGATATAGGTTCTAAGGCTCAAGACGTACTTGGTGGTTTGAAGGGGAAGTGGAATGCAAATACTCCACAGGAAAAGCGTTATTTAACAGCAGCAGCAACCGTCTTGGCCATTGCTCTTGTTTTATTCTCTCTTTCAACATTTGTGTTTGGATTTGCAGCTGTAGGTATTCTTATTCAAGGGTTAGCCCCTATAGCCTTTATGGCTAATTTCCCTCTTTTACTTTACGCTAAGTCTAAACGTATGAATGCTCCTAGTACTGCTAAGGAACAGAAAAAATTGGAAGAGGAAGAAAAAAAATTAGAAGCGGCTAGAAAAGCGGTTAAAATTCAAAACGAAGTCTTGCGTAGACAGATGAAAACGCAAGACACCTTTAAAACACCTCACCAACGTTCATAAATCTCTTTTTCAGTAAAAAAGAAGGAGATTTCTTTTTTTGCATTTTCGACACTATCAGACCCATGAACAGCATTTCTAGTCATCGATGTTGCATAACTAGCTCGAATCGTGTTGGGCGCAGCTTTTGAAGGGTCTGTTGCTCCCATAAGACTTCTATTTTTACTCACAGCTCCTTCCCCCTCCAAAACGATGGCAACAAGTGGCCCGGACGAAATGTAATCAGTTAGCGTGTCATAGAAGGGTTTTCCCCTATGAACATCATAAAAATCTTCTGCTTGTTTTTTGGTGAGCTTAACCATCTTTAAACCAGCAATACGGATGTTTTCCTTTTCAAATTTGGCAATGATATCTCCGATGTGATTGGTTTCAACAGTATCTGGTTTAATTAGCGACAGGGTTTGTTCTTGCCCAACTGCTTGTAAACAGTAAGGAAGGACAAGAGATAGAAAGCAAAGGATCGATTTTTTTAGCATAGATTACTCCTTTAAAAAGTTAGATAAAATTTGTGGCCCATCTGTCGTTGAGATAGACTCAGGATGAAATTGCAAACCATAAATTGCATATTCGCAATGTTTTAAAGCCATTATTTCTCCATCCTCAGAATAGGCAATAGGGGTAAGGTTAGCAGGTAATGAACTTGCCTCGACAACCAAGGAATGATAACGAACCACAGGAAATGGAGACGCAATTCCTTTAAAAATTGGCGGGTGGTGGTGATGGACTTGGCTGATCATACCGTGCATAGGGCGTTTAGCTTTACGAACAATGCCTCCAAACACCTCAGCGAGGCATTGATGGCCCAAGCAAACTCCCAAAAGAGGCCACTTTTTTCTAAGACATATCAAAACTAACTCCTTCGAAATCCCTGATTCGGAGGGCTTACCTGGTCCTGGGCCAATGACGACTCGGCTAGGGTTCAAAGAGATACATTCATCAATCGATAGGGCATTATTGCGAATAACTTTGACGCTTTCTCCAAATATTTGGAACTGCTGGACCAAATTATAAGTAAAAGAATCAAAGTTATCGATCAATAAGAGCATTATCTTGTTCTAGGACAAATTTCTTCGCTATTGAAAAAATAAGCGATTTCTATTTTAGCATTTTCTAAACTATCTGAACCGTGGACAGCATTTTCATCAATGCCGCTAGCAAAATCAGCTCTTATCGTTCCAGAAGCAGCTTTCTTAGGATCTGTTGCTCCCATAATTTCACGGTTTTTCAATACAGCGTTGTCACCTTCTAAAACCATCACGAGTACAGGCCCTGTTGTCATGAATTTAACGAGGTCATTGAAAAAAGGGCGTTCTTTGTGCACAGCATAAAAACCCTCAGCTTTTTCTTTGCTAAGATGGATCATTCTTGCTGCAACGACGCGTAAACCTTGGGTTTCAAAGCGATCGATAATTTTGCCAATGTGGTTTTTTCCAACGGCGTCAGGTTTAATGATTGATAATGTTTGCTCAAAAGCCATGCGTGCTCCTTAAAATTTGATAATGATACGAATATAAGTTGTGAGAGTATTCTAAGTAAAAAAGTTTATAAAAGTGGCAATTGTAATTGATTAAAGGAAAAATGGGAAGAAGGGATTTTACATTAAAATGAGATTGAGTTCTATTCACGTGATCGCTAAGATGACTTCCTTGGTCTTGGAGTAAAAGTCATGAAATTTCCTCTTTCTTGGTTAAAAGAATACATTGATGTTGAGCTAAGTCCCCAACAAATTGCCAAAATCCTTACTCACTTAGGCATTGAAGTTGACTCCTTAGAAAAGGTTGCTTTAAACTTTGAAAAAGTCGTTGTGGGAAAAATTTTAGATACTCTGCCACACCCTAATGCGGATAAACTCTGCATGGCGAAAGTGTTTGATGGAGTTGAAACATATGAAGTCGTTTGTGGAGCCCCTAACTGCCGTGCGGGTCTTAAAACAGCTTTTGCGCCAATTGGGGCTATCCTTCATGATGAAGACGGTAGAGAGTTTAAAATCAAAAAAGCCAAGCTTCGAGGCGTTGAATCATATGGGATGCTATGTAGTGGTAAAGAGCTAGGCATTTCAGAAGACAGTGACGGGATTATCGAATTTGCAGATTTCGTGAAGGAAGGAGCAGATGTTGCCGACATGTATGCAGATACGATTTTTGAGGTGTCGTTAACTCCAAACTTAAGTTATGCAGGGTCATTAATAGGAGTCGCAAGAGAGCTTGCGGCATCATTAAGCACATCCATTAAAGTGCCTGAAGTTAGTTTGATCGAGCAGAGTTTTGAAAAAACTAAAGAGCAAATTCAGGTTACTGTTAGCGACAGTAAAAACTGTCCTCGCTATACATGTCGTGTCGTTGAAGATGTAAAAGTAGGTCCTTCGCCTGAGTGGCTAAGAAAAAAAATTGCTGCTTGTGGTCTGCGTAGCGTTAATAATGTAGTTGATATTACAAATTACGTTTTTTTGGAAGCCGGACAGCCTTTACACGCTTTCGATTTTGATAAAATTCATGGCCACCATATCAACGTAAGGCTAGCCCAGGATGGCGAAAAAATAATCACACTAGACGGAAAAGAGAGAACGCTAAGTTCGACCATGTTAGTGATTGCAGATGCTGAAAACCCCATAGCAATCGCTGGCGTTATGGGTGGAAGTAACACTGAAGTGACTGAGAGTTCTTCAAAGGTGGTGCTAGAATCAGCCTACTTCGACCCCTCTTCAGTTAGAAAAACATCCAAAGCTTTAGCTCTTCATACCGATGCTTCAAAAAGGTTTGAGCGAGGAGCTGATCCAAACGGCCTCGTAGCCGCACTCGATCGAGCTGCCATGCTAATAGCAGTCCTTACAGGAGGTAAAATAGCTAGTGATTATTATGACATACACCAACAAAAGTTTTTACCAGCCCATATTCTTTGTCGTTTAAGCCGTGTCAACCAATTGTTAGGCACACACCTGAGCATCAGCGAAGTTGAAGCTATATTTCAACGTTTGAATTTTGAGGTTTCATGGGATGGAAAAGATACCTTTAGGGTTAAGGTTCCTACCTATCGCGTTGACATTAGCAGGGAGGTAGATTTAATTGAAGAAGTGGCAAGAATCTTTGGTTATGATAACATTCCACGTCATTCTTCTTCATTTCGTGGGTCTGAAATTCCACATGCCCCCATTTATCTTTTTGAAAGAGAAGTGAGGGGAAGATTAATCGCTGAGGGATTACAAGAATTTTTAACCTGCGATCTTATTGGACCTACTTTACTAAATGTTGTTTCAGAAGCAGGTCAACCTGAAGATGCATTAATTAAAGTTCTTAACCCTACGTCGATCGAGCAATCGATCTTAAGAACCTCCTTATTGCCGGGGCTGTTACAGGTAGTGAAGTTCAATAAGGACCATGAGGTTCCCAATATCGCCGGCTTTGAAGTTGGACGCGTTCATACTAAAAATGAGGGTAGGTACAAAGAACAAACCGTTGCAGCTGTCGTGTTGGCAGGGAACAATGCTCCATTTTATCACGAACCACCTGTGCAAACTTTCGATTTCTACGATCTAAAAGGGGTCATAGAAAATTTGCTGCAAGGGCTTAATATTAAGCGTTTTTCATTTAAAGCTTCTTCCTTACCTACTTTGCACAATGGCAGACAAGCTGCTTTAATCGTAGATTCAAAAGAAGTTGGCTCCTTGGGAGAGATTCATCCTTCCATTTTAAGAAAAATGGATATTCCAGATCGCATTTTATTCGCTGAAATCAATCTCCATGATCTTTTTAAAGCAAGCCGTATGGAGCTAAAACTAAAACCGATACCGATCTATCCCGCATCTGAAAGGGATTGGACAGTGACTCTTCAAGAGCAAGTACCCCTACAACAACTACTAGGCTCGATTCAAAGAATTCCATCTCCGCTGTTAGAAGATGTTTCTTTAAAGGATATTTTTAGAAGCGAAAAAATTGGCAAGGAGAGGAAGAACGTGACCTTGCATTTTGTTTATCGTGATTTAGAAAAAACCATTTCTCAAGATGAAGTGGACAAGGAGCATGCGCGCATCGTGGAAACTGCGACGCATATGCTAGAGGCATTTTAATTATAGAAGAGAACTTAAATTTAAGAGGCAAATATGCGTTATTTAATTCTGATGGGAGCTGTTTTTGGCTTAGCTGGTTGCCAAAGCACTGTTCCTTACAGTGAAGATCCTGTTGAGGTTGTCGATGAGTGCTATATGCATAAATATGGTGTTGAAGTTCCTCCCAAGGATTGGGATGAGAGAGGGCAAGAGGGACAGGTTGTGACAACTTTAAAAAATGGGATCGTTGTAACTAAAAATTATGTGGCAGGAGTGTTAGATGGCGAAACCACTTATACCTTTCCTCATAGTAGTACAATCGAAAAAATTGAGATTTACTCACGTGATGATTTAGTGGCCGAATCGTTATTTTATCGTTCCGGCACGCCTAAACAAAAAATAACCTATGAAGGATCCCCTAATAGGAGATTGGTAAGTACTTGGTATAGCAATGGCAGTTTATATGCAACAGAGAAGTATGATCGACAGTACCTTGTCAATGGGGAATACTTTACGATTGCTGGGCAATCTGAAGCCAAGATCGTCGATGGCCATGGATTGAAAGCAAGAAGAGATCAGTATGGTGAATTGCTGTCTATGGATAATTATCAGCATGGTAATCTGACTCTTTCTACAAGTTATTATCCCAATGGAACACCAAAGGAAATGACGCCCTACCATAGGAACGTTATAGATGGTCAGGTGAAAAAGTTTTTACCAAGCGGAGAACCATTAGCGATTGAGGAATGGGCTCAGGGGCAGCAATCAGGTCTTACTATCCTTTTTGAAAATGGGGAAAAGATTGCTGAACTCAACTATAAAAATGGCTTAAAGCATGGTTTAGAGAAGCGATTTAATGAGCATATGATGGTTGTTGAAGAAACTACCTGGATTAACGATGTAAAGCATGGACCTGCGACAACCTATATTAATGACCATGTAAAAACGGACTGGTTTTTCAAAGGTAAGCCAGTGACGCAATTGGCTTTTGAGAGAATGACCTCGGCTCGCTCTTTCTAAATTTGAAAGATAGCTAGGTTGGAAAATACCAATCTAGCTATACCTCTAGATGAGAATGCTCAATAACTCGATTAAGATTCTGCCATTCTTCCTTAACTAAATTGCCAAATTCGCCATTTTCATGATTAATCTCATATTCTTTTAGCATGACAGGTTGCATAATGGCATCAAATAAGATAACGCCATTAAAAGATAATGAGTTAATGCCTTTATAAAAGATCTTTTGAATAGATAGCAGCGTTTTATTAGGATAAAAAATGTGGCATTCTAGGCACCTTTGTTCATGAAACTTATAGGTTTCTAGATAAACGACCCTGTCGTTTTCATCTCTAATCAGGCTTTGCTCCTGATTACTATTCCATTGACGTTCCCAAGCAAGATAATTATTTTGTTTAAGTGAACGAAAATCTAAAAGAACTGAGTCATAGATAGTTTTGCTAAAGCACCCTTCTTGGTATTCCTCAATACTAATTCTTTTATAGTATGGATCTGTCACGATTTTGTAGACTAAGCCAGATGGCCTTTCTTCCCTATTTAAACCGATAGGTTTGCCATTTTTCCATTGATAGGTTTTATAGTACCCAGACATGTTAAATCTACGCTATACTTCTCTACCAAACGATAACGGTTATTACAATCTTAGTCTAGAACTTAGGCCTAAATCTGAACTAAAAATAAATTATTTTTAGACCAAAAGAATGATGTCTTTTAAAGCTTTCTCCGAAAGAAAATTTTTTGGCATGAGTTTCGCACTGGTAGAGACAAAAATAGTTTTTCCTTAACGGTAAAGGGGGAATTATGACTAAAGCGCAACTTTTAAAGAAAATCGCTATGCTGGAGTCTATCAATGACCAGCTAACCACGGAAGTTACTTATGTTGATAATCTTATGCGCTTGCTCGGCTTTACGGAAGGACTGGAGACAGTGAAAGCAACGGCTCACGAAATTATAGAAAAAGGTTACCTTGAGGAAGAAGATAAATAGCGGACACTAGACATTAATAATACCACTCTAAGCCCTAATAAAAAAATAATAAATGGGCTTAGAGAGCCTATTCTTCAAAAAGGAGAAGAAGGTCCTCTGTTGTTATCAAGTCATTCATACTCAAATCTTCATTCAGCAAATCACTGATTAGTTTATTTTTCTGTTCTTTTAGTTTTAAGATTTTTTCTTCTATGCTCTCTGACATCACATACCTCTTTGCAAAAACGCTTTTTCTTTGGCCTATGCGATGGGCGCGACTAATTGCTTGATTTTCAATGGCTTCATTCCACCAAGGGTCGAAAATAAAGACATGATCCGCTGCCGTCAAGTTTAATCCCACCCCGCCTGCTTTTAAGCTGATTAGAAAAAGAGGGACCTTGCCGTTTTGAAATTCATCAACGACATGTTCTCGATTCTTAGTGTTTCCATCTAAACGAACATAGGAAAGATTTTTTTTGGTCAGTGCTTGGCCAATCAGTGAGAGCATGGAAGTGAACTGGCTAAATACCAATGCTTTGTGCCCTTCTTGGACGATTGTTTCTAGATCCTCTAGTAGGATATCTAGTTTGCTGCTTGAAGGACATTCAGCATTAATGAGGAGGGGATGACAGCATATCTGTCTTAGTCGCAACAAAGCTTCAAAAATTTCAATTCGGTAGTTTTTACTTCCTTCCAAGGCCACTTTTTTGAGGGTATTATTTTTAAACTTTTTTAAATAATTTTCATAAATCTCCCTCTGTTGGGGAGACATTTCCAAAAAGATTGTTTGTTCAATTTTTTCAGGCAAGTCTGTAGCGACTTCTTCCTTTCTTCTTCGCAAAATGAAGGGTTGAATTTTCTTTTGAAGTCTTTTAAAAAACCTTTGATTAGAAATTCCTTTTAATAACCAATCCTGTTCATTTAGAAATCCCGGCATTAAAAAACGAAACTGTGAAAAAATTTCCTCAACGTGATTTTCAATGGGGGTTCCTGTTAAACTAACTTTAAAATAGGCATCGAGTTTCTGCAAAGCGCAAAAGGTTTTAGTATCTTGATTTTTAATGACCTGTGCTTCATCGAGGATTAAGCAATTAAAGGAGACAGGAGTGAAAAGCTCTTTATCGATCCGCAACGTCGTGTAGGAGGTGAGAATGATTCCTTCTTCAGGTAGATTTTCTGCTTGTTTAGTTCTTAAAGGGCCATGGTGAAGGATTAAATTAGTATTGGGTAAAAACCTCTTAATTTCTAGTTGCCAATTAAAAAGCAATGAGGTGGGGACAACAATAAGATGTCTTGATTCCTGACCAAGCCTAGCGATAAAAGCTAGGACTTGAATTGTTTTGCCAAGACCCATGTCGTCGGCCAGGATGGCTCCTAATTGGAGTTGGTAAAGATGGCATAGCCACTCTACGCCTTGTTTTTGGTAATGTCGTAATTGGCCTTCAAATAAATAGGCTGACCCGAGGTTTGCCGCTACAGGACGATCACGAAGAGATTTAATTTTATCTGAAAATTGGACCTTAGTCTCTTGTTCTGTATCTAGGAGCTCTTTAAGAGAGTACCTATTAACTACGACGCCCTCATCTAAAAGAGACCCTTCGTTCAAAAAATTCTGGTAAGTAGGGGACTCCTCAAGAAGCCCGACCGTGTTATCGTTGAGGCTGAGGAAACGATCCCTTTTCAAAAAGGTACCAGCCACATTTTTGAGATCCACGGAGTAGGATGCATAATGGATTTTGCCTGTAAGAAGAATTTGGCCCTTGATAAGATCAGCATGCAAACTATTTCCTGTCTCTTTGACAACTTTTTTACCGTTGCAATCATAAATAGCCCAACCAATTTCTAAAAGGAATCCAAGGCTTTTTGTTACTTTGTCAAGCGGGCAGTAATAATGGGTTGTGCCCACCTGCTTTTTGATGAAATCAGTCTCTAAGAGGTCTTTCTCCCAGGCAATTTCGCAGGATTTGTTGCGTTGAATTAAAGAAGAGGGGTCATTAAAATCACAAGTTGTATGCCCATAATCCATGTTTAAATTGGCGAATGCCCCTGTTTTATCCTTCAGTATTAAAATAGGGAGCGGTTCTTTCTCCGCTAGAGAAATTCCTAGGTGGTTGACGAAAGGAATATTGTCCTCACGTGCGTCTTCTTCAATACGTGGAATGTCAGTTGGGTTCACTCGTGTGGGTAAACAAGAAAAAGTGCTGCTACTAATTTCTGGATCGATAACAAACAAATGGTAATCTTTGATGAACCATGAGGGCCGTCCTGGTGTGAGAAGGTCAATAGATAGAAGAGAAAAGTCGTGTTGACGTATTTTAAACCCTCCTGATAGTACAAGCTGACCATCCTTTCTCTCTAAACAGTAATAAAATTGTGCTTTCCCAAACAGATCGATTACAAGTCGTTTTTCTCTAAAATATAGAGCGCCCCCATGGATCATAATTAATTTTAGTGCATCATAGCTCTTGTCAAAGGGAATGTTTTTTAGGTTAAGGATTTTGAGTGGTGAAGGGAGAATCCCTCGAACCACATCTAGATAAAGAGATTTTTGTTTGCGAGTCTCGCTTTCATTGATAGAAAAAATGGGCTGATCAAGCATAATATTAGAAGCTAAAAATTAATGCAGTATAACAGAAATGAATACAAAACTAAAGCTTTGGGACGAGAAAAAAAGTTGGGAAGAAGCTGAGAAGCAGTGGAATGAGACGGCCCAACAAGCATCTAAGGAGCATCCTTTAAAGGGACTAAAATTCTTACCTAATATGGTAGGGATCACAGAGAAAACGGCCAAATATTTAAAGTGGAAGGCTTTATCGTGGATTCTTTTAAAAGATAGCAGAAGAGCGATTATCAAGGGTATTTTAAAACATCCCTTTAGGTATGTGATTAATTACTTAAAATCTTGCTGGAAAGGTAAACCTTATAAGAGAGAGGGTGACTTTTTTTTCTATGGAATAAAATCTCAATCCGAATTTGAGGATCTTTTAGAAGGTGACAACACTCTTTTTGTCATGGGTTTTTCTTATTGTCATAAGCCCTTTGAATGTCCTTCGGGAAGATTTAACGAAAACTGCATTCACGACCTCAACCATCCTGTCTGCCAGCAATGTTTTATTGGAAAATGCATCCATGCTTCCATTGCAAATACAGTTCCCTTGCTTATTCCAACCATTCATTATATTGGTGAAAAAATCTTTGAAATTGTACATGCAAACCCCGACAAGAAAGTTGTTTTCCTCATCACTGCCTGTGAAATGACTCTCGAAATGTTTGGTGATTTTGGCAACATGGTCGGAATCAAAGGAATCGGAGTGCGCCTTGATGGTCGAATATGCAATACGATGGAAGCATTTAAGCTATCTGAGGAAGGTGTGAAACCTGGGCTAACAGTTGTCAGGGAAGGGACACAGCAATCGATATTAAAATTTTTTCAACATTATCGAGAAAGGAGTGAATAGGTCGAGATTGAATCGACCCATGCTGGATATTTAAGTGCCATTTTTAAAATAAGTATAGGCCTTGCGAAAAGGTTTATGTGGATGTTGATGATGATAGGGCCTAAGGCGTGAGGAATGCTGGCAGCTATCTTGGCAGCATCCAGAGTGCTGCTCTAAGCAAGATGGGCAGCACAGGAATAGCTCATTGCAATCCATATTTGCACAATTATAATAATTGTCAGAAGAACAGTTGCAAAAATGGCAGGTTCCGACTATTGGTGTTTCTTCCTCGCTGATAGGGACCGTCAAACGGTCATCGAACACGAATAGCTTTCCTTGCCAATGTTTGCTGCCTTGTTCAAGGCCATATTTAATGACGCCTCCTTCCAATTGAAACACATTTTTGATGCCATGCTTCATTAATAAGCTGGAGTATAGCTCGCATCTAATTCCTCCAGTGCAGTACATAACCACTTTTTTTTCTTTATCGGATTCGGTAAGGCGGTTTTTGAGTTCTGCTGCATAATTTTCAAACTCTCTGTAGTTATTGCATGGTGGCAATTCTGCATTTTTAAAATGGCCCACCTTCCATTCATAATTATTTCTTACATCTATCAGGAGATAATTATCTGCATCTTGGTCGAGTAATTTTTTAAACTCCTCAGCGGGCATATGTTCACCTCTAAGAGAAAGGTCAACCTCTTGATTTCTCGCCACAAGATTTTTTCTATATTTAATCGTTAATTTAGGAAAGGCCTGTTCATGCCATCCGTGGATTTTTACATCAATATCTTTAAAAGGGGGTTTTGAGCGTAACCAGTCAATGTATCTCAAAGCATCCTCTTTAGACGCGCTCATCTGTCCATTAATGCCTTCTTCGGAAATGTAGATGCGACTTTTTGCATCAAGGGCTCCTAGATAATCTTTATGCTCCTTAATTTCCTGAGCAGGGTTGCTGATAGGGTTAAATGCATAATAGGCTAACACAAAATAGGGATGGTCTAAACTCATAATTCCATCTTAATTGTTATATAAAGAAATTGATATAAGGGACATTGTTAATAGTGGTTTTTAAAAAGTAAAATGATACTCTTCCATATCATTTTTAAAAACACAAAATTGAGCTGAGATGGGATTAAAAGTAGGTTTATAGGAAATTCAGCTTTTAAAAAAGCTCTTAACTTGTATAATTAGGGATATCGTGAAAATATGAGGAATTATGGGCCAAAGTATTAAGTATTTAAATGATGAGAACTTTCAATCAGAAATTGCAACGGGTGTTACTCTCGTAGACTTTTACGCTGACTGGTGTGGTCCTTGCAGAATGATTGCTCCGATTATTGAAGAATTGGCAGTCGAGTTAAATGGTAGCGTTTCTGTTGCTAAACTAGATATTGAAAACAATCAGAAAGTGACATCAGAGTACGGTATCACATCAATTCCTACCATTATTATTTACAAAGATGGGGAAGAGAAGAAACGTATCGTAGGCTTAAAAGATAAGGAAACGCTTAAAACTCTCGTCAACTCGATTAGTAATGGCTAAAATCTTAATTATCACCGGAACCTTCCTACTAATCACAGGCTTCTTAATGTATTTTAAATTGTCTGTTCCTTTTTTAGGGAGGTTACCGGGTGATATCTTTATTAAAAAAGATCATTTCTCCCTCTATTTCCCCATGACTACATCTCTGTTGCTTAGCATAGGGGCGTCCTTATTGCTCTACTTACTCAGTCGCAAAGTCTAGTTGCCTCCAAGCTTCGTAAAGAGCAATTCCTGCTGATGTTGCAAGATTTAAACATCTTTGATTCGGTTGCATGGGAATTTTTAAGAATCGTTCGTTCCATTTTATCCAGAACCGTTCAGGCAACCCATCGGTTTCTGAGCCAAAAATTAAGCAGTCATTTTGTTTATAATTTACTTGAGTGTAGTAGGTTTTTGCTTTGCTTGAAAAAAAATAAAAGGCTGAATCAATGCTGTCCAAATAGGCATCTAGATCATCTATAACCTTAAAAGGAACAGTGTTAAAGTAATCTAGTCCAGCTCTTTTTAACCAACGATCGGTGATACTAAAGCCAAGAGGCCTAACTAGGAGTAACTCGGAGCCGGACACTGCGCATGTCCTAATTATATTGCCTGTATTTTGAGGGATTTGTGGTTGAAAAAGGATGATTTTCATAGGGCATGAGAAATATTAAGGAGAAGGGGGATCCTTCTCCTAGAAAAAGTTAACTTTTTGATGGGTTTGCGGATGACTGGGTTGAGAGGCGATCATCGTCATCCTCTTCCTCGTCACTTTCATCATCGTCCTGCTCTTTGCTTTCGTAGACTTCAGAGAGGTCATCATCATCTAAATCGATACTAGATTTATCAGAAGAATTTGCCTCTAAAACCTCTACTTCAAAAATTAATAAAGAATTAGGTGGTAGGTGGCTTGTTTTGCCATAACCTAAGTCAGGGTGTACAAATAACTTTCTTTTTTCTCCTTCCTTCATTCCTGTTAAGCCTTGGCTAAAGCCTGGGATAGTTTGATCAAGGGGGATCGTAATAGGCCCGCCGGTATCTCTGGAGTTACCAAAGGAAGTGCCGTCTAAGTATTTGCCCACATAATGAATTTTTGGGGAAGAATGCTCCACAACTGCAGGTCCATGTCCTTCTTCAAGGATGATATATTGAAGTTTTCCAGGGGCAATTTCTTGAACATCTTTCACTGTAGCATTTTCTTTTAAGAAATTTTCCGCGGCCTTGAGGTTTTCATCCGCTAGGCGTTTAAAGGCTTTTTCTTGCAGCATCATCATCTGACGCTCATATTCTTTATCAGACATTGGAGATGGCTTATCGCTTTCGCCGTTACGAATTCCTGTGATAAAGCTTTCGATGTCAAAGTTTAAACCAGAGGATTTCAGATTACGACCGATGAAATGGCCAAATGCCTCAGACAGCTTTTTGATATCTGGTTCTGCCGTTTGCGTTGACTCTGTTTGTCCTTGAGCAGCTTGAGCCTCTGTAGCAGCAAAAAGAGGCCCATAGCTTACTGCTATTGCTAGGCTAGCTTGAAAGCACAAGCGATAAAAGGTAAACATAAAATAACCCTCCTAAAGAGTTTTTTTTTACTTTGTTCTATTTATCTTGTCGATTAACAAGATTTAAGTCCAAGAAAATTGCTCGTCATCAACCTTAATTTTTAGCTCTCTTAATTGGTGCTTAGCGACATTACTTGGACAATCCATCATTAGGTCATTACCTTTCTGAGTTTTAGGAAAAGCAATAACATCTCTTATGTTGTCGGTATTTGCTAATAGCATGGTAAGACGGTCAAATCCAAGTGCCATCCCTAAATGAGGAGGGGTCCCAAATTTTAATGCATCCACAAAGAAACCGAACTTCTGCTGGATGCCCTCTTCAGATAAGCTAAGGATCTGAAAAATTTTTTCTTGTAGCTCGCTATTGTAAATTCGCTGCGAGCCACCACCAATTTCATAGCCATTTAGAACTAAATCATATCCAGAAGATCGAACATTGAGGGGGCTCGTATCTAAAAGGGCCATATCTTCCACGTGAGGGGAGGTAAAAGGATGGTGCATACATTCTAGCTTCTTCTCTTCCTCATTCCAGTTGAAAAGAGGAAAGTCGGTTACCCATAAAAATTCAAAGGAATCTGAAGGGATCAACAGGCGATCTCTAGCAACTTTTCTTCTTAGGTGATCTAATGCCTGGTTACATTTATGATAGGTATCAGCAATCATAAAGATGAGGTCACCTTCTTCCATTTCAAGCTTCTGGATGATCAATTGTTGTTGTTCAGTATTGAAAAATTTAACAATATTAGAATTTAATGAACCATGCTGGTATTTCATCCAAGCAAGTCCGGAAATACCTAGGCGGTTCACAAACTGTGTGTAATCTTCAATGCCTTTTCGAGAGATATCTACACCTTGTTTAACACAAATAGCCTTTACGATGCCTCCTACACGCAGTTGATCTTGAAAAACAGAAAAGTTTGAGTCCTTGACAATAGGACTTACGTCTCTTAACTCCATCTTGAAGCGAACATCAGGTTTATCCGTCCCATACCTATCCATGCACTCTTGATAACTGATTCTTTTGAAAGGTAGATTAATCGCTTTGTTTAAGCAGCGTTTAAAAATAGAGGCTACTAATCCTTCGATCATTGGAAAAAGCTGTTCGGGAGTGGCATAGCTCATCTCCAGGTCAATCTGAGTAAATTCAGGCTGGCGATCTGCTCTTAAGTCTTCGTCTCTAAAGCAGGTTGCAAATTGAAAATAACGGTCCATACCGGCTACCATTAATAATTGCTTAAAAAGCTGCGGTGATTGAGGAAGGGCATAAAATGACCCAGGGTGCAACCTCGATGGGATAATAAAATCCCTTGCGCCTTCTGGCGTTGATTTACCTAAAATAGGTGTTGTAATTTCAATAAAGTCATGGCTATCTAAAAAGGTTCTTGCAGCTTGCATTGCTCGGTGTCGCAAGACTAGGTTTTTGGCTATTTCTCCCCTTCTTATATCGAGATAGCGATACTTTAAGCGTAAGTCCTCATGGACTTCCAACGTTTCATCGCAAATAGAAAAAGGCGGGGTTTTTGCTTTGGCAAGAACCGTTAGGTTATCTACTTGAATTTCTACTTCACCTGTTGAAAGCTTTTTGTTTATCATGCCGGCAGAGCGTGCATTGACTGTTCCTTGGATGGATACCGACCATTCAGAACGCAGAGATTCTGCTAGCCGATGATTTTGAAGATTGATTTTGGGGTCAAAAACGAGCTGAGTGATGCCATAGCGATCTCTTAAATCAATGAAAATAAGGCCCCCATGGTCACGTCTACGGTGTACCCAACCTGACAAGATCACTTGTTTGCCGAGATCTTTTAAAGAGAGAGCGCCACACGTATGCGTTCTAGAAAAATTAACCATTACACCCCCCCTAAAAGCGACTGAATGTTTAGTAAGGCTTTCTTCAGTTGCAAGTTGGCTTGTGTTGTCTTAGCAATATTATCAGAGAGTCGTTTCATAAAGAATTCTGCTTCGTCAGCATCTTCAAAAGGTTGAGTCATTTCTTGCCAGAGTTTTAAAAAAGCGATGCTTGTTTCTTCAACCGTGAAAATACGAGTTAGGCGATATAGCGGAGCTTTTAGTTTAGACCCTGTTGCCATTTCTTTTAATTCGATTTCTTTATTTGCTAACTCCTGCTCACCAACAACTGCCACGTATTTTGCGCCAATCTGGTTGGCATAGTTCATTGCTTTATTTAATTTTCTGTCTGTTAATTCCATTTGTGCTGCTATCCCTGCTTGTCGTAATTCATGTACAATTTTTAAGCAAAGCTCTTTTGCTTCTTGGCCAAGTGGAATAAAATAGAGAGCTGTACAAGGAGGAGCCGGAAAGGGAACGTGCTGAGCTAATGCGGCTTGTAACACGCGTTCCATGCCAAGTGCAAATCCTGTAGCGGGGAGATCTGCCCCTCCAAGTGATTTTAATAAACCATCATAGCGGCCTCCTCCGCAGATGCTATTTTGTGAGCCTAGATTCTCTGAAGTAACCTCGAACACTGTTTTACTGTAATAATCAAGACCCCTTACCAATAAAGGATTAATTTTGAATGGGATATCGAGAATTTTTAAAGTTCTTTGCACAGTTTCAAAATGATCTAAACATTCCTGATTTAAGAAGTCCAAAATGATAGGAGCCTTAGCAACAATTTCCTTATCAGTAGGATCTTTGGAGTCTAGAATTCTTAAGGGGTTTTTTTCGAACCTTACTTGGCTTTCTTTTGACAGGTGCTGGAGATGTCTCTGCAGATATTCTTTTAAGGCTTTGTGGTAGGCTGTACGAGAAGTTTGATCTCCAATAGAGTTCAAGGACACTTCTAAGTTGTTAATTTTTAGATTTTTAAAAATGCTAAAAGCAAGGTCGATCACTTCTGCATCTTGTTCGGGTGCTGCAACACCAACCACCTCCACGCCGAACTGGTGGTGTTGCCTGAATCTACCTGCTTGTGCACGTTCGTAGCGAAACATGGGCGCAATATAGAAAAGCTTATGGATTGGGCTTGCTTGTTGAAGCCGATTTTCTGAAAAAGCTCTCATCACTGATGCGGTGCCTTCAGGTCTTAATGTTAGTGAACGGTCGCCCTTGTCTTTAAAAGTATACATTTCTTTAGTGACAATATCAGAAGTTTCACCAACACCGCGGTTAAATAATTCTGTTTTTTCGAAGATGGGTGTTCTAATTTCTTGAAAGCCATAATGATGAGCGGTGTCTCTTAAAAGAGTCTCAAAGTAATTCCATAAATGCGTGCTTTTCCAAGGTTCTTTTTGATTAACGGGTAAGATGTCAAAAACACCAGGGGGAATTGTAATATCCATTGTTATACCTAAGTTGGACAATTTGTGATCGCAATGTTCAGGGTGGAAGCTGTTATGTTTGATTGCATGAGGGGGATGGGAGCTAAATCTTGCAATCTATTTTCGCACATTAAAACGTTCATCCTGGTAAAAAATCATAAGTAATTTCATTGTGGCTGTCAAGGTGTTAGAAGAAATGTATTTTAGCGAAGCGGTTGAGCTGAAGGGAGAGAATGAGACCGTTTTAAGGGCGGCGTGATTTTAGGTGTATGGTTTGTGTGCGGAAATGAGGGCATCAAGTCGTGGTGATAGGGGTAATATACCCATGACTCCAGTCGGTGCTGTTTGAGATGCTGATAAAGTTCTAGGTAACTGAGGCTGGGATAGCTTTTCCTAATATTCGCAATTAATGCGTGGAGCCTCTCTTTATGCTCCGCTTCTGTTAATTGGTAGCTTTCCAAAAGCAGGTAAAAATCTCTATCCAATACTCCGTGGCTCATGCTTTGCTTAAGCAGATTAGCCATTTTTTGCAAAAGGGGAGCTAAAGCTTGATTAGCAGTCTGACTAAATTGCTCTAATTTTTTACTAACAGGGTTCGTGATAGGATGTGGTGCTAGCTTTTTTTCGAGCGCTGCTATTTCATTTGTATTTGGCAGAGCTATGGGTGGGCTTTCAGGGGTATGTTCAATATCAACAAGCAATCGACTCGTTAAAATTTCTTCTGTTGGAGAGAGGAGGAGAAGACCGGTTAGAAAGTTGTTGTTAGGTACTGATTGAGCAAGTGTTTTATGAGCCTTGTTGGCAGCTTGGAGACCTTCGGATGTGTAGATAATGAGATGATCAAAAGCCGCATATTTCTCAATTTCACTAGCTAAGTGTGAATGGTTGGATGAGGTTTCTTCCATTAAAATCTTCTTTAATAAAGGTGCCGTGAAATGATAGTAGCGTGGAGCGTTATAAATTAGATTTTCAGCACAAGGCCTTAGGTACTTCACAATACGTGGTGGGGCGAATTCCTTTTTCTTAGAAGAGTGAGCTAGTTGAGCTAAGGGCAGGATTTTTAACTTCTTAATGGCCTCTGATAGCTCGCGCCCATTATGGCCTTCAAAAGGCTTAGAAGAAGCTAACAATCCGTTAATGGCTTTCAAATCTGAGATCATTCGCAAATCCATAAGAGAAGAATCGATGACGATCGCTTTTTTAGGAAAGAGCCATTGAGATAGGGAGGGTGCTGGTTGAGCAATAATTAAGAAGCGTGATAGCCCTTGCTCGGAGTAGAATCTAAAAATATAAGAACAGTTACTAAATTGTCCCTGTGTGTTGATGGTTCCATTTAAAGGAGCGTGTGCTGGCAATAATGCTGTTAAGTTGTTTTTGATAAATTCAGGATCTGAAAAATTATGCTTCTGGGGTACGACTTGAAAAACCTTAGCATAGTTTAACGCCATGGCAATATCGGCTAAGCTTTCAGCCGCCTTACTTTCTTCTGTACCGCTTCTACTAGCAGCTCTTAAATAGGTTTCGATGCTTATAGCGCCACCTACAATAGTTGTAACAAGAAAAAGAATAGCTAACCATTTTAATTTTTTTATGGTGAAAAAAGGAGCGGGGGCACTGGAAGGTAGATGAGTTTCAAGGTCTTCTGAAGGTGTTGATCCATGAATTTGATCCCTTTTTAACTTAGTAGTCCCTAATCTGCTTAGGTCAGATGGGAACAAGCCCTCTAAACCATCTTCTTTAGAAAGGTTTTCTGCGTTAGGATAATCACAAATTTCTTCTTCAAGGTTACGTAGTGGGTTGTGAGGCTTTGTTTCTGCATCTATGCATGTATCAGTTTGCTCATCATCAAGTTCTTGGATGACGATAGAGGTGTTTTTTATTTTAATAATGTCATGTAGATGAAGTTTTTTTTTGCCGAACGGGATGTTATTTAATGTAATGAACGGGTCGTTAGCTTGGTTGGAAATAAAGTAGTCACCATCTTTTTTGTATATTCGAATATGGTTTTGGTGTAAACCAAGACCTACGATAGAAATGTCAACGGCTTCTGGGGCTCCGTCCCCAATAGTAATGCATTCTTTGTGGAAGGTGAACGCTTGGGAATGAGAGTTATGTTGCAAAACGAGTTTTATCATTTTACTTAAGCCTGACTATGTTGCTAGTGGTATTATAAGGTCATAAGCAAAACACCTGTGACTGAGGGAAATTCTTTGATCACGATATTAGCTTTTTTCGCTTTTTCCAGTCTTTCTCTATAAATCCTCTTAAGTTAATGATAAAGAAAGCAAAACACTTTGGATAGTTCTAACATAGACGCGGTCTATCCGTCAATAAAAGGTTGAGATATTACTTGACTCCTAATTAATATGAAAAATACAATATTGTATCCAGAGGAAAAAATGGGCCATGAGTTATTTTTTACTCTAGTTGTGCTCAATTTTTGCCGAAAGGCATGAAGTTTAAAACTTTATAAGTGGGCTGCCCGAGTACAAATCATCTACATGAGTTGTAGGTAAGAATAGATTGGCTATATGCAGCAAAGTAACTATGTAACATTTTTCTTCAGTCGCTACTCTGCTTTGCAGCTTTATAGAATTGGAATAGAAGGAGTTATCCGCCAAAGGGAGATAAAGTGAGCAATATCTTTAGCATATTAAAACCTGCGCCTTACATTGAAGAAATTCAAGATAAAGAAAAAGTGAGTTCGCTCTATCATTATTGGCGCTTACGAGTTCTCTATTCAATGTTTATCGGGTATGCTCTCTATTACTTTACCCGTAAAAGCTTTACTTTTGCTATGCCTGGCCTAATCGCTGAGCTAGGGTTTGAGAAAAGCCAACTGGGTCTTTTGGCGAGTATTTTTTCTATCACCTATGGCGTGAGTAAGTTTGCTAGCGGTATCATATCCGATCAGTCTAATCCGCGCTATTTCATGGCCATAGGTTTAATTCTAACAGGAGTTTTGAATATAGCTTTCGGATTCTCATCATCCCTGTTTTTTCTTTCGCTGTTTTGGGGGCTAAACGGTTGGTTTCAAGGTTTTGGTTGGCCTGCTTGTGCTCGTTTTTTGACTCATTGGTATTCGCATTCAGAAAGAGGGTCCTGGTGGTCGTCATGGAACGTTTCCCACAATGTCGGTGCTTTTATGATTCCTTGGATTGCCGGCGCCTGTCTTCATTACTTTGGCTGGCGATATGCCATGTATGTACCTGGATTTATCTGCATACTTGGGGGCTTCTTTCTCATCAATCGGCTTAGAGATACTCCGCAATCTTTAGGGTTACCCCCGGTTGAGGTGTTTAGAAACGACTATGATCATACTTCTGTCAGTGATGAAGAAAAGGCTTTGTCAACAAAAGAAATTCTTGCCGAGTATATTTTTAAAAATAAATACTTATGGATGCTCGGTTTAGCCTATTTTTTTGTTTATATTGTACGAACTGGGGTTAATGACTGGACGGCGCTATTTTTACGAGATGTAAAAGGGTACACAATTATAGGGGCAAATGGCTGTGCTTCCATGTTTGAAGTAGGGGGATTTTTTGGTAGTTTAGCTGCTGGCTGGGGGTCAGACCGTCTATTTAAAGCCAAAAGAGGGCCTATTAACGTCCTTTTCTCATTAGGTGCAGTTTTCGCTATTATCGCGTTTTGGTATGTGCCCAAAGGCTTTCCTCTTATTGACTCTGCTACTGTGTTTTTGATTGGGTTCACTGTATTTGGCCCCCAGATGATGATTGGAATCGCTGCAGCAGAGTTATCTCATAAAAATGCGGCCTCAACGTCCACTGGATTTGTCGGTACCTTTGCCTACCTTGGTGCTGCAGTATCTGGATATCCACTTGGGAAAGTTGCAGACGACTGGGGATGGAACGGCGTCTTTTATTTCATGGCAATTTGTTGTCTAATTTCTGTCATCCTCCTGCTGCCAATGTGGGGCGTAACGGAAAAAAAGAAAAGCACAAAAAAAGGCAAAACACAAATGGCTACTTGATGGAGTTAAACTCAATTAAAGTGGCAGTTTGAGTATTTATTATAGTTCTTTGATTAATGGGTAGTTAATTATGTGGGTACCCCTCCACGTTCATTCGCAATATTCCATTCTGGATGCTTTAGCTTCTATCCCAGCGATTGCAGAAACGAGCCATCAAATGGGTATACCTGCTGTGGCACTGACGGATCATGGTAATTTATTTGGTGCCGTTGACTTTTATAAAGCTTGTACATCATTTAAACTTAAGCCAATTATTGGTTGCGAGTTCTATGTAGCACCTGAATCTAGATTTGATAAAAAAAAAGAATATGGGCAGAAAGCAGCCTACCATCTGGGGCTGCTGGCAAAGAACTCAACAGGGTATCATAACCTCGCAAAACTTTCCTCCTTGGGTTATTTAGAAGGCTTCTATTATTTCCCTCGTATCGATCTTTCTTTGCTTCGACAGTACAGTGAGGGGCTGATTTGTCTTTCAGGGTGTTTGAGTAGTCGAATTGCACAAGAGGCCTTAAATGGAACTAAAGATTCGCTAGTCGACTGTATAAAAACCTACCGAGAAATCTTCAAAGAAGATTTTTATATTGAATTGCAAAGACATCCTATGTCTGAAGAGGATTTGCAAGCAGACGGGATGCACTTAGAAACATGGTTATATCAAAACTATCTTGACTATATTGATAAACAAAACAAAGTCAATGGTCTTTTACTTGAGGTTGCGACGGACTTGAAAATCAAGGCCGTAGCGACAAATGATAGCCACTACATGAATCGTCAGGACTGGAAAGCTCATGAGATCCTGCTCAACGTGCAGTCCGGGGAGCCTTGCGAGATATGGGAAAAAGATGCCTTTGGTAACCCTAAGTTTAGAGTGCCAAATCCAAAAAGACGAACTTATTCTTCACACGAGCTCTATTTTAAGTCTCCTGAGCAAATGTATCATCTATTTGCGGATTGTCCTGAGGCTATAGCAACAACGTTAGAGGTTGCTGAAAAGTGCCACGTGGAACTTGATTTTAAAACAAAGCATTACCCTACTTACATACCCCCAACGTTACAAGGCTCAACGTTTACGAAAGAGGAGCAAGCTAAAGCAGCAGAACAGTACTTGTGGGAGTTATGCAGGTCCGGCATATCAAAACGTTACACTTCAGAACGTCTTGCTAAAGTACAAGAAATTTATCCCGATAAAGATCCTTTAGAGGTTGTGGAGGAACGTTTGGATTATGAAATGGGAATCATTGTTCCTAAAGGGATGAGCGATTATTTATTAATTGTTTGGGATTTTATCAACTGGGCAAAAACAAACGGTATTCCAATGGGGCCGGGAAGAGGTTCTGGAGCCGGTTCTATTGTTCTGTATCTAATAGGCATTACGGATATAGAACCGTTAAGATTTCACCTTTTTTTTGAGCGGTTTATTAATCCGGAGAGATTATCCTATCCTGATATTGACGTGGATATCTGTATGGATCGCCGAGAGGACGTGATCAATTACGTTTTAAACAAATATGGCAGAGATAATATCGCTCAGATCATTACTTTTGGCACAATGAAAGCCAAGATGACGATCAAAGATGTGGGTAGGGTCCTTAGCGTGCCGCTAAGTAAAGTTAATGAAATCGCAAAATTAGTGCCCGATGACCTTAATATCACTCTTGAGAAGGCTTTGGAAAAAGATGCCGATTTAAGAAATATGGTGGAACAGGATGAAGAGGCGGGCCGTATTATTGAAATTGGTAAAATTCTCGAGGGTTCCATAAGGAACACGGGAATTCACGCTGCTGGAATCATTATCAGCGGGGAGCCTCTGACAAACTTTATCCCAGTCTGTACGGCTAAAGACTCCGAAATGCCCGTTACTCAGTATTCTATGAAACCTGTCGAGCAGGTTGGAATGTTAAAGGTTGATTTTCTTGGATTGAAAACTCTAACGGCCATTCAAACGGCTGTCAATGGAGTGAAACATTCTCATGGCAAGGAAATCGACTGGGTCAATCTTCCTTTAAACGATAAACCTACATTTGACTTACTCAATCAAGGAAAGACTCTAGGGGTGTTCCAGTTAGAGTCTGCGGGTATGCAGGATTTAGCAAGGCAACTTCACCTTGATCGATTTGAAGAAATTATTGCTGTGGGAGCTCTTTATCGCCCAGGCCCAATGGATATGATTCCCTCCTTCATTAACAGAAAACATGGTCGTGAACCCATCGAAAATGATCATCCCTGGATGAAAGAAATTCTGAGTGAAACCTACGGAATCATGGTTTATCAAGAGCAAGTGATGCAAATAGCTAGTAAACTTGCTAACTTTTCGCTAGGGGAAGGTGATGTTTTGCGCCGTGCGATGGGGAAAAAAGATTTTGAACAGATGACCAAACAGAGGGAAAAATTTAAGCAAGGGGCTGAGGAAAATCAAATTGATGCAGAAACCGCTAGCTTAATCTTTGACAAAATGGAAAAGTTCGCCTCCTATGGTTTTAATAAGTCTCACGCAGCTGCATACGGCTATCTATCCTATGTGACAGCTTTCATGAAGGCAAATTATCCGGGCGAGTGGATGGCTGCCCTGATGACCTGTGATAGTCACGACATTAGCAAGGTCTCTAAATTCATCAGAGAGTGCCAAGCGATGGATATTGCTATACTCTTACCAGATGTAAACGAGTCGGGCAAACAATTTCTTGCTACTCCTCAAGGCATTCGGTTTGCAATGTCAGGCATTAAAGGGATTGGAGAAGGGGTGGTTGAAGCGATCCTGGTTGAAAGAGGACAAGGAGGCAAGTTCACTAATTTATATCATTTTGTCAAGAGAATTGACACTAGAAAAGTCGGTAAAAAAGCGATAGAAGCTCTGATAGACGCGGGATGTTTTGATTTTACGCAATGGTCAAGGGACGCCTTAAAGCTATCTTTAGAGCCTATCTTTGATGCGGTTTCCGCAGAGCAAAAAGATGCTTCTTTAGGATATATGAACCTTTTTTCACTGATGGGGGACATCAATGAAGAGCGTTTTTTAAAAGTCCCTGAAGTGCTAAAGCCTACTTCACACTATGAGGTGCTGTTAAAGGAAAAAGAGTTGCTAGGCTTTTTTCTTACAGGACATCCCATGGACAGCTATAGGGATATTTTACAGAGACTCTCATGCATCTCTTTAGGAAAAGGTGTTGAATTAGATCATGATGCTGTTTTTCGCTCGGCTTTCATTGTTGAATCTGTCCAGGTACGATTTAGCAATAAATCGCAAAGAAAATTTGCCATTTTAAATATTAGTGATGGGTATGACAGTTTTGAGCTTCCTATTTGGTCTGACCTCTATGAGGAAAAAAATCACTTATTGAAAGACAACCAGTTACTCTACGCTGTCCTACAGCTTAATAAAAAAGAGGAGAGCCCTCGTCTTTCTTGCCGTTGGCTAGATGACCTTACTAAAGCGAGCGATGCAATGATTGAAGATTGTGACCGTGCCTACGATAAAGTTAAACAAATGAGACAGCGTGCTAATTATGCTAAACAAGCAGCGAGTAAGCAAGACATTGCAAAGTTAGAAGGTAAGACTGTGGATAAGGCTAATATCCCTCTCTTTTCTTGCAAGGCCGATTTGGAAAAACTACGTTTGAGCCATATCGTCTTGTTGAAGGAAATTTTTGATCAACATCGAGGATCCAGTCCTGTGAATTTACAATTTATTTTGAAAGATCGCATTTTTGCATCTTTGACTGTTGAGGGGCGGTGGGGAGTCACTATTTCACCTACCCTCAAGAAAGAAATTTTAAAAATAGAAGGCCTTTCCGTTGAATAATTCAGTTGCTATTTGACTTAGGCTTAAGAATTAATTAAGATAGCTTCACCTTTTGATTATTAAAAATAGATAAGCCATTTAATAGAGGTAGTATGAAACAGTTTTTTACAGCGATCTTATTCCTTTACTGCTTTGTTGGGTATGCTGAGGCTGAGGTTTTTAAAGACAAATTATCTAACATCGAAGAGTTTGTGGACGCTGAAAAAAGCTATCAGCTTGCCTTAGAGCTTCTTGAGGGGTCGAGCTATGAAGACGCGGCAAGTCAATTCCAAGCAATTATAGAACAATGCAGTGGTTTTTCAAAATTAGCTGAGTGTTACTATTATCTAGGAGTCTCTTCCTACCATCTGAGCGAGTATGACTTGGCCAATAGCTCTTTTTCGCAGTATCTAAAATCTACAAATCAACCTAAGTTTTTTGAAGAAACTTTAGGGTATAAATATGCAATCGCCGAAAAATTTAGATTAGGGGCTAAAAGACGGCTTTTTGAAACTAAAAAAATGCCCAAGTGGGCAAGTGGGCAAAGCCTAGCATTGCAAATTTATGATGAAGTGATTTTCTCGCTACCCTGCCATGAATTGGCAGCCTTGAGCCTGTTTTCAAAAGCAGATATCCAGTGGAAAAATAGAGAATGGCGAGATGCTGTTGAGTCTTATCAAACCTTGATAAGAAGATTTGCAAAGCATGAGCTTGCGCCTGAATCCTATTTGTGTATCAATAAGGTTTATTTAGAACAAGCTGAACATGAATTTCAAAATCCTGATTTAATTGCCTTGGCCCAAATTAATGTTAGGAAGTTTGCCAAAGACTTTCCAAAGGATTCTCGCGTGGACCAAGCTGAAAATGATTTAAGGCTTATCCAAGAGATTTATGCGAGAGGGTTATTTGAAACAGGTCGTTATTATGAAAGAACTTCGCGTAAAAGAGCTTCTGTTATCTATTATCATAGTGCGATTCATCAGTTTCCTGATACAAAAATAGCAGAATTATGCAGAGAGAGAATTGCGGTCCTAGCTCCTGGCTTGATTCAGCAAACCTAAGTTTTATCGCAATGTTTAATAAGGTACTTTTAGGGCTAGCTTCTTGTGTTTTATTCGTAGGTTGTGCTTATCAATTTGGCTTAGGCAACTCTTTGCTACAAGGAAAAACTGTTTCTATCCCGTATATTGAAGGTGACTTAGATGGGTTCTTGACCGAAGCTGTGATTGGTGAAGTGAGTAAGTGTTTAAATGCTTCTTATACCAGCGGTTGCGGGGAGGTAGTTCTTAAGATAAAAATCATTGATGATTATGAAGAAAATATTGGCTTTCGCTACGATAGAAAGCGCAATGGTTCGCTAAGAAAGACAATTGTTCCGATTGAAGCAAGAGCAACCCTAGTGGCGAAGGTTGAAATTTTAGATAGCATGGGAAAGTGCTTAATGAGTCCTGTATTTATTAAGGCAAGCCTTGACTATGACCATGATTACTATTCCAGTCGCGATCGTATCAATATCTTTTCTCTCGGCCAACTAAGCGACATTGACTCGGCTCAGGATGCTGCCCGTCGTCCCTTGAATCACGTGTTAGCAAGAAAAATTGCTGACTTTCTGAACAACGCTTGGTAAAAATAACTAAAAAAGGATCGCTTATTGCCTAAGTCTTTGATAATCAAATCCTCATTAATAAGGGGTATAGATAGGTACTATGATGAAATCATTTCCAGCAGATTTGGGTCATCTTTATGCTATGCTAGCATTAATTAGAGACCAAGCGCGTGAGGCAGGCTTTAGCGACTGTTTTTTGAATAAAATAGAACTTGCCACAGAAGAAGTTCTTGTTAATATTATCAATCACGGTTACCCCTTTGAAAAAGGAAGGATTATTATCTCTTGTGTAGCCGATCATCTCTCAGGTATTGAAATTAAAATACAAGATGAAGGGATTCCCTATAACCCTTTAGAGGAAGATAGGGGAACGAATACTCGGAACGATCCCCTGGATACTAAGGTAGTAGGGGGCTATGGTGTTTTCTTTATCTTAAATTTAATGGATGAAGTGCTCTATTCTAGACACCAAAATATGAATGTATTAATCCTAAAAAAATTTCACTGAACCTTATCCCTATAAGCCTTTAAAGATTCTTCGTTTTCCTGAATTTCAAATAAAAACTTTTCGAGCAGTCTTAAGACAAGCCGGGAAGTATTGTAAACATCCTTAGCAATAAAAGCTAATTCAACTTTAGGTTTCCCTTGCTGGTTTAAAGCGACTAGAACGGTTGTTTTCGATATTCCTTCGTTATTTTCAGGAACAATCCAAACAACAAATTGATCATTGACCAATGTAATCTTATTTTTTGAGTCAATGACATGAAAATAACGCGTAAGGGTTGATTCACTCACTTTATGATAATTTAACAGGTCGAGGTGAGAAAGAGTTTCAATATTAACATCAACAATGCTATCAGGAAGCCACGCCTTCAAATTGGTGATGAAACCTTTAAAATGTTCCTCTAAGTCTGAAGCGTTATACATTCTCCGCTCCGATTTCTAGGTTTAATCTATGTTTAAAAGTGCAATTTTTGGGCCAACTTTAGATAATTTAATAATTATTGTGATAAATTCTTTTACAACGTCGTTTAAGCCACGGTAGATTTGTCTAGAAACGGTTAGTAGAACATGAAAATATTTAAAAAAATAGTTTGTCTTATATCTATATTGATAAGTTTGGATAGCTACCTCTTTGCTGAACCACTCGTCGTTAGCGTGAAAGCCCAGTCTGCAATTCTTATCAATGCTCAAACAAAAGCCATTCTTTATGAGAAGAATGCGCGGTCTAAACAATTTCCCGCAAGCATCACTAAAGTTGCCACAGCAGCTTACGCTTTGCGCCTTAAAACCAACCACTTAGATGCTTTAGTTCGTGCTGAACAAGAGAGTGTAGTCTCAATATCTGAGGATGCTAAAAGGCGAGCGAACTATACCCATCCACCTCATTGGATTGAAATTGGAAGTTCTCATATCGGGATTAAAAAAGGGGAGCAATTGAGTTTTAGAGATTTGCTCTACGGCATGCTGATTGCAACGGCAAATGATGCTTCAAATGTCATTGCTCAATATTCGGCAGGATCCATACCTAAGTTCATGGAGGGGTTAAATCAGTATATTCAACAACTTGGATGTAAGGATACCTTTTTTTTAAATCCACATGGCCTGCACCATCCAAGGCATCAAACCACCGCCTATGATATGGCCATTATTACAATCGAAGCGCTAAAAAATCCTGTCATTCGAGAAATTGTTAAAACGGTTCGCTATACTCGCCCAAAAACTAATAAACAAGAAGCAACGGTCATGTTGCAAACAAACCGTCTTTTAAGGAGTGGTGATTTTTATTACCGAAAAGCCATAGGAGTGAAGACGGGGAAAACAACTCAGGCAAATAATACATTTATCGCAGCTGCTCAAGGGGAGGATAGAACTCTTATTGCTGTGCTCTTGAACGTTAAAGATAGGGACGATATTTTTAAAGATGCTATACGGTTATTTGATGCAGCATTTAATCAGACCAAAGTTGAAAGGAATTTAGTACGTGCAGGTCGTCAAAAATACACTCTACAGCTAGATGGAGCTAATAAACCTATCAAAACATACTCTACAGAAAGCGCGGCGGTTACCTATTATCCTGCAGAAGAACCGAAAATAAAAGCCTACCTAAGGTGGGAAAAACGTGAATTGCCCGTAAAAAAGGGAGAAAGGGTCGGAGAGCTTATTTTATCCGACGATCTAGGAACTGAGATTAAATCTTTAGCCTTGTACTCTGAAGAAAACGTTTACGGCTCTTTATTGTACCGAATGAGGAAATGGTTCTTAAGCTTTGAGCAATTTGGATTTTATAAGCTGATTTACCTACTTGTTATTGCGTGTGGGGCCATCCTTGCGCTACGGCTTCTGAAGAGAAAATGAGCTTAAAGAGTTTCTATGTCTGAAGTGATTTATAAAGTTTTATAAATTGTTCCACAGAGAGCTCTTCCGGTCTAACTAAAGGAGTTAGCCCATTATCCTCTAGGCTCTCTAGAATTTTTCTCTCCGGATATAGCTGTTTAAGAGACTTTTTTAACGTTTTCCGTCTCATTTGAAAAGCTGTCCTAGTGATTTCAAAAAGTTTATCTGTATCAATGATTTTATTGATTATTCTTGGTTTTAAAGTAACGATGGCTGAATCAACGCTTGGAGATGGGTAAAAGCAGTTTTTGTTTACTTTAAAAGCATATTGGACATCGCAATAAAAATTTAAGAATATTGTTAAGGCACTATAATCTGCTGTTTTTGGTTGAGCCACCATTCTCTTTGCTACCTCATCTTGAACCATAAAAGTCATTGAAATTATTTTTTCTCGATAGTCGGAGAGGAGCTTGACAAGAATAGGGGTTGTAATGTGATAAGGAAGATTGCCAACGACTTTTATTTGTTGGCTAATCCCGCTAAAGTCTGCCTCGAGTATGTCATTACAGATTATTTTTAATTTAGTTGCTGATTGGTCGAAGCGGGAAAGATGTTGAGCAAACACGTGATCCTTCTCAACAGCGATGACTTGATTTGCTAGTGATATTAGTATTTCTGTAAGCGCTCCAGGTCCAGGCCCAATCTCTAGAACTGTGTCCGATGATGAAATTCTAGCTTCCTCAATAATTTTTTTTACGATGTTGCCGTCAATTAAAAAATTTTGGGACAGTCCCTTTTTTGGGAAAGCATTTATAGAGTTTAAGAATGCGCGTAATTCTGTTGGTTGATAAATAGGCATAGCCGCTTGTCTAACGCTTGAGAGAGAAAGGTTTAAAGCCTGTGTGCAAATGGATATTCTGGTTATCCTCTATGTCAAAATGTTTTTTCAACCTTTGCACATAGGTTTCTGACTCATTTGCCATGCCTGTATCTAGAAGATGATCCCTAATGGTCATTTCTGCTTCAGAAAAAGGAATAGGCCCTTCAGGGGTTTTTTCCTTTAAGTAAACGATGCGAAAGATTGTTGACCGATCAGCCCTGCTCTTTTGCGCAAAAGGGGAACTAAAGGTGTTCGGAGATAGTCTTAACAGTTCTGTCTTAATAATGTCAGCAAGATCTGAAGTCTGATGTGTTAGATCGTTTGAGATTGTAATAGAAGCATCCTTTGCTGACGCTATTAACTTGGGTTGGCTTTTTAAAGTATCTAAGCTTACGCTCTTTTTCACTAATAAGTCATAGGCTAATTCTGCGATTGCCTTAGCGGCATTTGGGTCGGTATGCTTGATTGTTACGACTTGATAGCGAAAACTTTCTTTGCGAATGTTATTTTTGGCAAATTCGTCATAGTGCTGCTTAATCGCGTGCGGGGTTACATTGCCTTGGACTTTATTGTGAACTCTTACTGAGAGCATTCGACGGACAATGAGCTCTCCTTCAACCATTTTATAAGCCTCGTCAAAGGAAAGTCCGATCTTATCTAGATTTTCGATGATATTTGGCCCAAAATACTGCTCCATTTCTTGTCGGATATCACCACTTGATACAGTCACCTTATTTTCCTCTGCATCGGCAAGAATAAGTTCTTTGGTTATAAGCTCCTCTAAAACAGGTTCCCAATTGCTTTCATAAAATTGATAACGAGCTTCATCGACAGTGGTGAATTCAGGATATTGCCTTAGGAAGTGAATATCCATCCTTTTCATGACATCCATGACTGTAATGGCTTTACCGTTAACTCGGATAAGAACTCGATTGTTAATCACAAGCTTTGGCTCATTTTCTCGACTCATGAGTAGATCCGCAACGAGAGGGGAACATAAACAAAGCAGGGTGAATAGGGAAAGATAAATTTTTTTTAACATCATTTATTATTATCTTATGTTTTTCTTTTTAATACTGCTGCAAAAAAACCGTCTCCAAAACCAGGTTCTGGTAGTGTTTGAAAAAATGGTTGGGCGAGTTCAAGTTTGTATGTTTTAATAAAATGGTCTACCTGATACTCATTTTCATCTTTCAAAACACTACAAGTAGCATAAACAATTTTTCCAGTTGGAGCAAGATAGCTTAGACCTTTTTCAAAAATAGTACGTTGGTCACCGATAAGGTTTTTTAACATTTCTTGGTTAAAGCGCCATTTCATATCGGGGTTACGCCTTAGGGTTCCTGTTCCACTGCAGGGGGCGTCGACTAGTACCCAATCCATTTTTTTCTTTAGTCTTTTTAATCCTGGGCTATCAGCTAAGATGACCTGTGCATTCTGGACTCCAGCTCGTTTGAGCCTTTTTTTAGCCATTTGTAAGATGAATGGGCGGATATCGTGTAAAAAAATTTGTCCTTTTCCCTCTAGCTTATGAGCGAAAGCTAATGTTTTCCCCCCTGAGCCACTGCAGTAGTCTAAGACGTGCTCTCCTGGTCTTGCTTCTATCAAGTCTGCAAGAAGCTGACTATTGGCATCTTGAACTTCGAAATATCCCTGCTTGAAATCTTCTTGAGCAAAGAAGTTAATTTTTTTTAGAAAAGTGATGCTTAGAGGAGCAGAAGCTGTTGCTTCGACTTCATAGCACTCTTTCCATTTTTTTAAGAGAGCCGTTCTAGTTATCTTTAAAGGGTTGATGCGGATGTGGGTAGGTGCTGGCTGATTGCTATTTTGACAGATCGTGCAAGCCTTCTCTTCACCATGACTGTTGACGAGTAAATCAAATAAGTCTTTTGGGAAGGCTTTCCTAATAAATAAAGGGAGAGAGGGATCATTTTGATACCTTAAAAAAGCCTCACTCTTATAAAAAGCAAGAAGTTTTTGCCAATCTTTAGACGAGGTAGCAAACTCGAGAAGGTTCTTCCAGCGTATAAGGCCATAAACAGACTCAGCAATTGCTTGGCGGTCTTTTGCCCCAATTGATTTATGGGCTTTAAAATATTGGCTTAAAAACAGGTCAATAGGGAGAGACTGGTGCTCAAACTGCACAAGTAGTGCTAAGAGGTGATATTCTCTAAAAGTTAATTTCATTGCTTTTCTTGCTTCGGGCCGAGCACGTTAAAAAATGATTTTGCTCAATACTTTATTTTTAATAAGATCCGATCTATCAACTATGTGCTGCGATTAGGACTGCCCTTATATTATTAAGGTGACTAAGAAGCAGAAGTTCTATTCCTTTAGAGCGAATCGCGCCTAGTTAAGGATTAAAATTATATCCCAAAGGAAATTGTTATAAAAGATGATTTTTTGATTGTAAGAGCAATAAAGGAGATTATAATGAGATGGTTATCTCACTTTGGCCAGTTTGTAGCAAGGGTCCTTCTGAGTTTAATTTTTATTGTTGCGGGTATTGGTAAAGTTGTGAACTTTAGTGAAACGCAGCAGTATATGTTGTCAGCTGGTATTACCCAATTTACGTCTGCTCTTTTAGTTGTAGCCCTTTTAGTGGAGTTGTTGGGAGGTGTTTTCCTTATTATGGGATATAGAACCCGAGCCGTTGCCCTGGTTCTTTTCCTCTTTTTGATTCCTACGACTTTCATCTTTCACCATTTTTGGGCAATGCCAGAACCCGAGAAGATTGTGCAATCGACAATGTTTTTTAAAAATTTGGCCATTATGGGTGGGTTGCTGTCTTTAGCTTCATCTGGTCCGGGTAAACTGGCGGTCGATTGCTGTCATCAACCTGTTCAGTAAAGTTTATGGCTGTGCAACTTGTTGGTTTTTTTAATAAAATTTATAGTTAAACCACTAGGAGTTTAACAAATTACTGGTCAATTTGAACTCTCACATGCAATCATGAGTGATTTAAGCCCATATACCTTTATCTCTTAGTATTGAATTTTTGTTGATTTTTCTTCTTGTTTTAGTTAGTGTTGGAGGTAATCAATTTGCTTATGGGTAAGTAATCTTGCTTTGGTGCATGTCCCAGCAGGAATAATGTTAATTTTAAGGTATTGCATGGAAATGCAACAATCGCGAGAATGGCTAAGTAGGCAGTAAATTAGACTAAAAACAATCTAGCCTTTTAAGGGGGTTATTAATGTCAGCTTCATTACAATCAAACACAAGTCAATTAAGAAACACAAGTGGTACGGATAAACGTAACACGGACAATGCAGATTCGCAACCACAAGCTGCGCAGAAAAACGGGCGCAATTGGAAGAAAATTACTAAAATCGTTGCTTTTAGTACTGCATTAGCTGCTATTACAGCGGTTGGTCTTATTTCGACAGCCATGCTTGTATTAGGCGTTGTTGCTATGTTCTTTCCTGGTATTGGAACAGCAGCAGGTGCTGGTCTGTCAGTATTGGGAGGCGCCATTTCAGGAGCGGCAGCAGTGAGCCTAGGCTTTGTAGCTGCTAATGCTACCGGTTTTGTTGTGGGTGCGAGCGTTGGACTTGGTGTCACAGGGTTCGCTTCTGCAGTTTTAGTCGTTGTGACTAGATTATGCTTTAGAAATAAAGAAAGTCAGAATAGCAATCTGGCAGGAACATCTTCAACTCCATCCGAGAACAAAGAATCACACCATGAGCGATCAACCCATAGCGTGTTAGTTGCAGATGGGGATGATCTTCAAGGTAGTGAAATTCCCCTTCAAGGTAGCGAAGCCACTCCTAAAGAAGGCAAAGCCGCCTAATTATTAGATGCATTTAAAGGAGTCCACCTAAGGTGGACTCCTTTTTTTTTTAGCCAGTGATTAACCCCTCCCGTCTCTCATGTTTGATTCTTTCTTAGCCTACCTATCTTCCCGAGAGACAAAAAAATTAATATTATTCCTTGTTTCTTTTTTAGTTGTTTCCTTTGGTCAGCCGGCTTGGGCGCCCTCTTTAGGTTTAATAGCGGCAAGTGTTGGCTTTGCTGTATTTTGGAGCATTATTATCGATCTTAGGCCTGGGTTGCGTTTTGGCTTATCATGCTTATGGTTCGCAGGGGTACAGCTCGTTCAACTTTCTTGGTTAATCTCTCACCCTTTTTTGTATATCTATGCCCTGTATTTCTTTTTAAGTCTGGTAATGGGGGCTCAGTTTGGCTTGGTGGGACTGTTAGTGACACCTAAGAGGGTTCAAAGTTTACTATCCGTTCTAGGAATTGCTGGAGCATGGGTATTAATGGAATGGGCAAGGTTGTTTTTTTTATCCGGTTTTCCTTTTAATCCTATTGGCCTTGCGTTGACAGCCAACATTTATAGTTTACAGAGTGCTTCTTTATTCGGAGTGTACGGGCTCTCTTTTTGGGTTGTATTAGTCAATCTTTGCATCCTAAGGTGGGTCTATTTTTATAAAACTAGCATTATGAATGGCATTGTAGCCGTTACTTTGATCGGTTTGCCTTATGTGTTTGGGTTTTGGCACTATAGATACCACGAAGCTAAGCTTAGGCAGGATTCGCTAGAAGGAATCAACGTATTATTAGTGCAAACTGCTTTTCCTATCGAAGAGAATTTAAACTTTGGTTCTTTGGCTGATGCCGTTGCCTATGCTCAGGCCGAGTGGGGTAAAATAGTGGAAACATTGTCAGAAAAGTATGGCGAAAAGGTTGATTTGATCGTGTTGCCTGAATATGTCGTTCCCTATGGCACCTACTTGCCTATCTATAAGTTAAGCGATGTTTCTCGCCTTTTTGAGGGTTATTATAGCAAGTTGATGTCAGATCGCCTACCTCCATTAATAGAGCCCCTTGCATCAAAAGTGAATGGCGAATGGATGGTGACGAATGCTTTTTGGGCGCAAGCATTGGCAAATATACATGCTGCAGAAGTTGTCATTGGACTGCAGGATGATCAGTGGGTTGACGATCAACAACGGGAAAGTTATAGCTCAGCTTTCTATTTTTGGCCTGACGGTGAGCAAGGATTGCGCTATGAAAAACGCATTCTTGTTCCAATGGGAGAGTATATTCCTTTTGCTTTTTGCAGAGAATTGGCTAAAAGCTATGGTATTTGTGGTTCTTTTACCTGTGGTCAAGGAGCAAAAGTTTTTCCAGGCAGCAAACTGCCCTTTGGTGTCTCCATTTGCTATGAAGAAATCTACGGTGATTTAATGCGTGAAAATCGAGTCAAGGGGGCCCAGTTGCTTGTTAACCTTACGAGCGATGTGTGGTATCCGGGTTCTCGGTTACCTAAACAGCACTTTGATCATGCAAGATTACGAACAGTGGAGTGCGGTATCCCTCTCATTCGCGCGTGTAATACCGGAGTTACGGGGGCCATCGATAGCCTGGGTCGAGTGGTGGCTATTTGGGGCGATGGAACGTGGCGAACAGAGTGGATGCGCGGTGCTTTGCATGTCACTGTTCCCACCTATCATTATAGAACATTGTATGCTCGTTTTGGAGATGCCATAGTAGTTAGCATTTCTCTTCTAGTCGTCATGCTCTCCTTTTTAAGAAGGTTTTTCTAGTTGAGATTAATCGAATTGATTGATTAAGATCTAAACTTTTATAAGAGATGCACATGAGTTTTTGCCCTTGTACTAGGCTCAAGGTGGCGCAAAGAAAGCAAAATACGTTAGCCCAAGAAGTTTCTTTTTCGGGTATTGGCATTCATACCGGCAAGGTAGTGACCATGCGTTTTTGTCCTGCCAAAGAAGGAAGCGGGATTGCTTTCAAGCGAGTAGACCTACCTTCCGCTCCTATTATTCCTGCGACTTTAGAATATGTTAAGGATACCGCAAGGAGTACAACCATTGGTATGGCTAATATCATGATCCATACGGTTGAGCATGTCCTTGCGGCTTTGAAGGCTTATAAGGTTGATAACCTGCTTATTGAGTTAAATAACATTGAACCTCCTGTGGGCAATGGTAGTTCAGATATATTTGTGGAAATGATTGAAGAGGTTGGTTTGCATGAACAACAGGCATTCCTACCAATTGTTAAAATTGAAAAACCTATTTTTTATACTAAAGATGACATTCATATTGTTGCCCTACCGGCTAATGAATTTAAAATTAGTTACACTCTAAGCTACCCTCATGTTAATCGACTAAAAGCTCAATATCATTCAGTCATTTTAAATGAGAGTAGTTTTAAACGAGAAATTGCGCCTTGTCGTACATTTTCTCTTTATGAAGAAGTGTCTATGTTGATGGATAGGGGGCTGATAAAAGGTGGGAGCTTGGATAACGCTGTTGTGATAAAAGACGATTCAGTGCTCAGTAAAAATGGCTTGTTTTTTTCCGATGAGATGGTGCGCCATAAGATATTAGACATGATTGGAGACTTGTCTTTAATAGGGTTTGAATTCTTAGCCCATATTATTTCTGTTCGTTCTGGACACGCGTCTAATTACGCTTTTGCCAATACCCTCTATCACTATATTACTTCGGAGAGTCATGATGGAAAGTGAAACAAATGAACATCTAAAAGCCATGGGAATTAAGGAGATTTTGAAGATCCTGCCTCATCGCTACCCCTTTCTGCTTGTGGATAGAATTTTATCTTATGATTTGGAAGCTGGAGTGATTACAGGAATGAAGAATGCAACCATGAATGAGGCCTTTTTTCAAGGTCACTTTCCAGACGCTCCTATTATGCCCGGGGTTTTAATTTTAGAAGCTCTCGCTCAGGTAGGAGGTGTTCTTGCTCACTTAAAAGGATATACCACTAAAATAGCTGTTTTACTGAATGTCAATAATGCTAAATTTCGCAATCCTGTTCGCCCGGGTGATACTTTACTTCTCCGCTGTGAAGGCATCCACTTTAGTTCAAAAGGAGGGAGAGTTAGGGCTATTGCAAGTGTTAATGACAAAATTGCCGTAGAAGCCGAAATTGGCTTCGCTCTTGTTGATAAACAACTGATTTAGATAAAAATAATTAATATATCAAATAAAAATTACTATGAAAGATCCCAATATACATCCTACTGCAATTATAGAAAATGGAGCTAAAATAGGTCGGAATGTAATCATTGAGCCATATGCTATTATCAAAAAGGGTGTTGTTTTAGAAGACAACGTCACAATCAGGTCACATGCTTATATCGACGGTTTTACGACAATCGGAGAAGGCACAACGATCTACCCCTCGGCATGTATTGGAACGAAGACACAAGACTTGAAATTTAGAGGAGAGAAAACATTTGTAAAAATCGGCAAGAATTGTGAAATCAGGGAGTTTGTGACGATTAATTCTTCATGCCAAGAAAATTCAGTGGTGCAGGTAGGTGATAACTGTTTGATAATGGCTTACTGTCATGTTGCGCATAATTGTGTTGTTGGCAATCATGTTATCATGAGTAACAATGCGACACTTGCTGGGCATGTGACTGTAGAAGATCATGCCATTATTGGTGGCATGACGCCCGTTCATCAATTTTCAAGGGTTGGTCGTTATGCTTTTGTTGGGGGAATGAGTCGAGTGACCCATGATATACCACCTTACACGATTGGGGGAGGGGTTCCTTACAAGTTTGGTGGATTAAATTTGGTTGGTCTTAAAAGAAATGGCTTCTCATTGAAAACAAGACTAGCTTTGAGTAAAGCTTTTAAAAACCTCTATCGCTCATCTTATACATTTGAAGAGGCTCTTAATCAGACGGAGCTAGAGTTGGGAGATTGCCAAGAGATTAAACATTGGCTACACTTTTGTCGGACTTCAAAAAGGGGCTTGTTAGGTTTACAGGATTTGTCTATCACCAATGACGAAAAAGGGCATTTAGAGGGCGAAGAAATAGCTAAAGAGCAGGGTCCTGAACGGTTCCAATTATGAAGATTATTTTTTTTGGCACGCCAGAGTTTTCAGCAAAAGTGTTGGAATTTTTACTAAGCCATCGTGTACCCATTTCTGCGATTGTGACCAAACCGGACCGTCCCGTTGGAAGAGGTCGTCATCCTGTTCCTGTTCCGGTAAAAGCCCTCATCAACCAAAAAGAATTAGATATACCGCTTTTTCAACCGGAAATTGTTTCGTCCCCTGCGTTCTATCCCATTTTAAAGCAGTTTGAGCCGGATTTGTTTGTTGTTGTCGCCTATGGTGAAATTCTAAAAACAGAGCTGTTGGAGATGCCCGTTAAAGGCTGCATTAATTTGCATGCAAGTCTTCTCCCTAAGTACAGGGGGGCTGCACCTATCCAAAGAGCGATTATCGCCGGTGAAAAAGAAAGTGGTGTTACGATCATGCATATGGCCAAAAAAATGGATGCTGGGGATATAATAGAGACTGGAACTATTCCAATCACAGAGCAGATGACTTATGGGGATCTGCAGCACAAGATGTGTGAGATGGGTGCAGGGCTCTTGCTAAAGACGATTCAAGATTTTGAAAGGGGAGTCATTAAAAGAGTTCCACAGGATCATTCTTTAGCTACCTATGCCCCAAAAATAGAGCTTGAAGACTGTGAAATAAAATGGGATCTTTCAGCAATTGCTACCCATAATCTGATTAGAGGAGTAAACCCTGAGCCAGGAGCTTGGGCGTGGATAGAAATTAAAGGAGAACATAAACGTTTAAAAATTTATACTTCTCAACCAATCCAAGGGGCTAATTTAAGGCAAGGAGACCTCTCTATCAGCGGACAAAGCGTCACTGTTGGTTGTGCATTAGGGGCTATCGAGCTGTTAGACGTTCAGCTAGAAGGTAAAAAAAGAATGAAAGCCGCAGATCTATTCCGGGGGCTTTCTAAGGTGAATTTCACCCCATTGCCAACTTAGGTGTAAATCGTTGATTGTTAAAGAGCAAATTTTTTTTCTTTTTTTTTAAAAATTTAAGTTACTTCCTTGCTTTACAAATTGGCTCACAATCATATATAAGCTTATTCTTCCACAAATTAACTAAGGGTTTTTCTATGACAAATGGTATTACTGGTGAATGTCCCTCCATCTATCAGCGTGCGTATCAACTGGGTAAAAAAACTGTGCAAAAAACAGCTACAGGTGCAAGCGCAATTGTAAGTGAAACTGACTCCTATAGGAAAATTTGGCAAATTGTTAAGGGCATTATTGATTTAGTTGGTTCATTTACAGATGTTCGTGCGTGCAGCCCTATTGTCAATGCTGTAAAGGTGATTGGGGTCACCGTTGGTGGCTTTGATTTTATTGGCCGTATTAAGGAATGGGTTGTTCCGGATAAAAATGGTGCTACCTTGGCCAATAAGCACTGGGCAAAAATCATAAGTAGGATCTATCTGACTTTTGCGAATATCATCGACTTTATCAGAATGTTAAAGTTCTTTAAAGTGTTCGAGCATCTCAGATTGGGCGCTATTGCATCACAAATGAGTAAGGTTTATTTTTTTAGAGTCATCATTGATCATTTCCCAGCGCTTGATCTTATTAAGCCTCCTCTTATAGCTTTTTCAGCTATGTGGAATGTCCTTGATGTAAGCATTGTCATCCACGGGAAAAGAAAATATTTGGCACATGCGCAAAGTAAGTTGAAAAACTGGAAAAACCTCAGCGAGCGCAGTTTCACTAGGCAGCAAAGATATCTTGAGGAGAGGGTAGTGAAATATTCTGATCATCTATATGGGGATCAAGGTAAATTAACCGGTAATAGAGAGACGGATGATCTTTCTAAAGAGCTAACAAAGGAAGAGAAGAAAGCGATTAGTAAGCTTTCTAAAGGGGAGCAAAAGAAGGTAAAGAATCGTTACACGACACTTCCGAAGCTTCGAAAAATGTTAGATAAAGCACAAGATGCAGACTTGAGTGTTGCTCATAAGGTACTGAGTGATTATTCAATGCGGAAAGTGAAGAAGTGGGAGGTTAAAATTAGCAATATTCGAATCGATTTTGCAAAATCGGGAATTGGAATCGCTTGTGAGGTTGCTAAAATTGCTGTGGTTACCCTAGCGTTTGGATTAGCTCTTTCAGTTGGGGGGTGGGCTCTTTTGCCTCCTGTTATCGTTGTTCTGGGTCTAGCAAGTAACTCCTTTAGCTTATCAAAATTCTTAATAGACAAACTTGTGATGCATAAGGTTGTACCTAAAGTCACTGTGCCAAGAGCTAGTTCATTTACTTAATCGGAGGCAGCCGTGAGGCTGCTTTTAGCAATCATGCCGCTATTTCAAGAGACGGACGGGTTACATTACCGAGAAATCATTTCTGTTTGCCTAATTTGCTTTTTTCTGACCATTTTATGTCTTCATGCCTTTAAAATTAGCTGTGCTCAAAGCTTCTTTGACCATCAAGATGAGTGTTTGCGTCAAACAGTTGTTGTGACTGTCCGAGGAGCGGTGTTTCGTCCTGGGCGATACCATTTTGAAAAGGGGGTAAAGCTGGAGGAGGTTTTGCTCGCTGCTGAATTGATGCCTAACGCAGAAGTGTCAAATTTAGATTTTCAGCAAAAAATAACAAAAAGTCGAAGGATTAAAGTTCCCCAGCAACGACGTTCAAAACAGGGTAGGAGGGTTAATCGGCGCTAATTTTTGTAATCACTTGCTTAAAAAGATGCGATTTGATATTCTTGCCAACACATAAAGTTATTTAATCCCTGAAAAAGATCTGAATGGAACGCAAATCCTCTTGCGCAGCCCTTCACCTAGCTTTTTAGGAGCGCTCTTTTAATTCTTTGCAATTAAAGAGGCATCTGCTAAAATCTAGCGGAAAATAGAATTTGACTTTAGAAATAAATAACTCTTGAGCTTAAGAATATAAGGTATTTATGACTCGCAAGATGGTAAAATTGATGGGCAAAAAGCGTGGAATGATTCAGCTTTTTGACGATAAGGGCTGTGTTGTCCCTTGTACCGTAATTGAAGTGGAGCCAAACGTTGTTACCCAGGTTAAAACCGAAGAGACAGATGGTTACAATGCGATCCAGCTTGGATTTGAAGAGATTAAGACGAAAGATCCAAGAACTGTTGAGCGTCGAGTATCTAAGCCTCTGCTAGGTCACTTTAAAAAGTCTTCTGTAACCCCCCGTCGTTATTTATTGGAGTCAAGACTTGACAACGTAAACGATTATGCTGTTGGTCAAGTTGTGGGGTTGGAGACTCTGCAGGAGGTGGGATTTGTTGATGCGACTGGCATCTCAAAAGGTAAAGGTTATCAAGGGGTGATCAAAAGGCATAACTTTGCTGGTGGTCCTGCCTCTCACGGTTCTGGCTTCCATCGTCATGGGGGGTCAACTGGTATGAGAAGTACGCCGGGTCGCTGTTTGCCACGTCAGAAAATGGCTGGTCATATGGGTAGTGAACAGAAAACAACGCAAAGTCTAAGGGTTGTTTCTGTAGATACTGCTGAAAATATTATTGTTGTGGAAGGTGCTGTGCCTGGTGCGCGTGATGGGTTGGTTTTTATTTCTCCCGCTATTAAGCGTCAGCCACGAGCAAAAAAGTAATCGATGTTGTGGAGATGAATTGTGGGTAATTTGAAAAAATACAATTTAGAAGGCAAAGAGACAGGCGACATCGCAGTTTCTAGCGAATTGCTTGAGGCTGAAGCAAGTAGTCAGACGATTAAAGATTATATTGTTGCTTTACGTGCTAACGTGAGGCAGTGGTCTGCTAATACCAAAGGGCGTTCTGAGGTCAATCATACGACAAAAAAACCACACCCTCAAAAAGGCGGTGGTCGTGCACGTCAGGGGTCATTAGTTGCGCCGCAGTACAAGGGTGGCGGTAGAGTTTTTGGTCCTAAGCCTAAATTTGATCAGCACGTTAGAATTAATAAAAAAGAGCGTATTGCGGCAATTAGATGTTTGCTAGCTGAAAAGTTTAGAGACAACAAGCTGCATGTGGTTGACGATTTAAATGTCGAAATGCCCAGGACAAAAGTCGTTGCAAACTTTATCGAGAAGCGTAATTTGACAGGACGTATATTGTTTCTGGGAGAGGGTGAATACGGAGAAATTGACTTTGGTGAATTCACTGAAAAATTCCAAGTGCGTTGCGATAAGCACAATAACTTTGTTCGTAGCATGAGAAATATTCCGAAAATGAGCTTTGCTCTAGCAAAGAACATTAATGGTTATGATTTGATGCTTGCAAATCAACTAGTTGTTACTGAGAAGGCTCTTCAAGAGTTGCAAGAATGGTTGGCATAAAGATTGAGGAAATATGAAAAGCAAAAATCCCTATCAAATAATAAAGCATCAAAGAGTGACAGAAAAAGCTATTGTTTTAGAAAATCTTAAAGACGCAACTTCTAATCCATCGCTTGCTAGATGCAAATCACCTAAGTATGTTTTCGTTGTAGAAAAAACAGCAAACAAAAAGGAAATAGCAGAAGCTATTGAGCACATTTACAGTTCAAAAAACGTAAAAGTTGTAGCTGTGAATACAATTAACATGAAAGCCAAACCTCGTCGAGTAAGAGGGCGTTTAGGAATGAAGGCTTCATTTAAAAAAGCAATCGTTACGCTTCAAGAAGGCGATAGCTTGGAATCAGTCTAATAGGAGCTTGAATTAAAGATGCTGAAAAAATATCGTCCTATCACACCAGGTACAAGACAGCTAGTTTTACCAAAAAATGAACTGCTTACAAGAGTAGCAACAGGTTCTAAGGCAACAGTTAAGCCGACTAAGTCATTGTTATTACCCAAGAAGCGTACTAATGGTAGAAACAATAAGGGGCGTATCACTTGCCGCCATAAAGGGGGTGGTCATAAGCGCCATTACCGTATTATCGATTTTAAAAGAGATAAAATTGATATTCCCGCAAAAGTAGCTTCTATTGAGTATGATCCCAATCGTTCTGCTTACATCGCCTTGTTAAATTACGTGGATGGTGAAAAAAGATATATCTTAGCGCCTCATGGACTAAAAAAAGGGGATACTGTTCAAACAAGTGATCAGCCTCCTTACTCTGTGGGATGCTGTATGATGCTTAAACATATGCCGCTTGGCTCTGTCGTTTGTAATATAGAACTTTATCCAGGAAAAGGTGGAAAACTTGTTCGATCTGCAGGTCTTTCAGCTCAATTAATGGGTAGAAGCAATGGGTATGCAACGATGCGTATGCCATCAGGTGAAATGCGTTTAATTAATGAAAATTGCAGAGCCACATTTGGTGCTGTTTCTAATTCAGAGCACAACTTAAGAGTGGAAGGTAAAGCGGGAAGAAAACGCTGGAAGGGTATTCGTCCGACCGTACGCGGTACAGCTATGAACCCTGTTGATCACCCACACGGTGGTGGTGAAGGTAAGCATAAAGGTAATATTCCTCAGACCCCATGGGCCTTATTTACACGTGGCCTGAGAACTAGATCTCTTAAGAAATCGAATAAATTCATTGTTAAAGATCGAAGGAAGAAGTAATTATGGCAAGATCCTTAAAAAAAGGTCCTTTTATTGCACATCATCTCCTTAAAAAGGTGAGAACTCATAAAGAAGAGGGTGGAAGCAAGCCTATTAAAACATGGTCAAGGAACTCAATGATCATACCTGAGATGGTTGGACTTACATTTGAAGTCCACAATGGAAGAAAGTTTTTGTCAGTTTTTGTAACTGAGAGCATGGTTGGACATCGTTTAGGTGAGTTTTCTCCAACACGTACATTTAAGGGACATCCCGTTAAGAAATAAAGGTTGAATCGAGATGGATAGTGCAAAAGCGATAAGCAAATATGTAAGAATTAGTCCGCGAAAAGCTCGTTTAGCAGCAGACTTAATTCGAGGCTTAAGTATAGCAGAAGCATCATTTCAGCTAGCTCATTGTCAATTAAAAGCTGGTGGATTGCTTAAAAAAACTTTGGACAGTGCTGTAGCAAATGCTGAGACACAGTTGGAGTTAAGAAGAGAAAATTTAATTGTGGCAGAAGTACGTGTTGATGCGGGTCCTGTATTTAAACGTGCAAAACCTAAAAACAAAGGCGGGCGCCATCCGATTATGAAAAGAACAAGTCATTTTACCGTAAAAGTAAAGGAAGCATAGGAGATATTATGGGACAAAAAACAAATCCTACTGGCTTCCGCTTAATTAGAAGAAAAAACTGGGCTTCCAAGTGGTACGCTAATAACAAAGAATTTGGTGAATTACTTCATGAAGATCATTTAATTCGTGAGTATTTGATGAAAAAGCCTGTTTGCCAGGGAACTTCTCAGATCAAAATCAGAAGGATGAGCGAAAAAATAGAAGTTGTGATTTGTACGGCAAGGCCTGGGTTAGTTATCGGTAAGAAGGGAGCTGAGATTGATGTTTTGAAAGCTGAGCTTTCAAAGCTGACTGGAAAAGAAGTTTGGATCGAGGTAGAGGAAATCAAGCGTCCTGACCTAGATGCGCAAATCGTAGCAGATGCCATTGCTAAGCAACTTGAAAGAAGAATTCCTTTTAGACGTGCAATGAAAAAAGCGATGCAGGCAACCATGGAAGCCGGTGCTTTAGGAATTAAAATTCAGGTTTCAGGTCGTCTTGGCGGAGCTGAAATCGCTAGAACAGAATGGTATAAAGAGGGTAGCACGCCACTACATACACTGCGTGCTGATATTGATTATGCGGAATCCGAGGCTACCACCACTTATGGAATCATTGGGGTAAAAGTTTGGATTAACCGTGGAGAACAACAACTGAAGGAGGCAATGTAAAGCTTATGGCTTTGATGCCCAAACGAACAAAACATCGCAAAGTGCAAAAAGGGCATTTTGCAGGAATTAGCAAAGCAGGTAACTTTGTGCACTTTGGTGACTTCGGAATGCAAGTTCTTGAAAGAGGTTGGATTACTAACCAACAGATCGAAGCGTGCAGAGTAGCGATTAACCGTTTTTTTCAACGCCGCGGAAAGGTTTGGATTCGTATTTTTCCTGATAAGCCTGTGACGAAAAAGCCGGCTGAAGTACGTATGGGTAAGGGAAAAGGTGCGGTTGATCATTGGGTTGCTGTTGTGCGACCGGGAAAAATTTTATTTGAGGTTGGCAACGTTCCAAGAGATATCGCGCAAAGCGCGTTAAGAAGAGCAGCTGCAAAGCTGGGCTTAAAGACACGTTTTGTAGAAAGAGTGGAGCAAGTTTGAGGTAAGTATGAAAGGTAGCGAATTAAGAGATCAGTCAGCTGAAGAACTCCAAGCCCTTCTTAGTGATAAGAAAGCTGAGCAGTTTGAGCTTAAGAATAAGGTGCAGCGTGAAAAAAAAGCTGATAAGCCTCACGAGCTAAAAAATCTTAAAAAAGATATTGCCAGGATCCATACAATTTTAAGGGAAAAAGAATTAGCAAGCTAAGAGGATGCTTATGAATCAAGAAGGGCAGAGTCGCCGTAAAATTAAAAAAGGTGTCGTTGTTTCCAATAAAATGAACAAAACAGTTGTCGTTAAGGTGGAAAGAACAATCAGGCATCCTCGCTATGAAAAAATAGTGACAAGAGCCAAGAAATATTATGCCCATAATGAGTCAACACCACTTAACATTGGTGATGAAGTTAAAATTATGGAAACCAGGCCTCTCTCAAAACTTAAACGTTGGCGAGTTGTGGCTTAATTAGTGGCAAATGACAGAGGGCTAATCATATGATTCAACAAGAAACAGAATTAGAAGTCGCAGATAACTCCGGTGCTAAGCGAGTAAAATGTATAAAAGTACTTGGGGGAACAAGAAGACGATACGCAGCAGCGGGTGATATCATTATTTGCTCAGTGAGAGAAGCTCTTCCTGGGTCAAATGTGAGTAAAGGTGATATTGTTAGAGCTGTTATAGTGAGAACTGCAGCTCCAATTGGCCGCAGTGATGGCACAAAGACTATTTTTGGTGAAAACGCCTGTGTTCTATTGGATGATAAAAATAATCCAAAAGGAACTCGTATTTTTGGGCCGATCGCTCGGGAAGTGCGGAATAGGGATTTTCTAAAGATAGCATCAATGGCTATTGAAGTCGTTTAAGATAAAGGTTAGTACGAATGGATAAAAAACAAAAAAAACAGCCGAAAAGAATCCGTAAAGATGATACAGTCGTTGTCATTGCTGGTAACTCAAGAGGACAGACAGGTAAAGTCTTAAAAACATCTGGCGATAAAGTTTATGTCCAAGGCGTTAACCTTGGTAAAAAACACGTTAAAGCAACTCGGACTTCTAAAGGCGCTATTTTAGAAATCGAAAGACCCATCCATGTTTCAAATCTGAAGGTGATGGTGGGCGATAAAGCAGTAAAGCTAAAAACTAGAGTAAATGAAGAAGGCGTAAAAGAGCTTTATTATAAGACAGGTGAAGAGAGCATCGCTTATAGAACTCTGAACCGTTCGTAATAAAATTACAAAACAAAGTTGAACAATATGTCTAGATTGAAGAAAAGATATCAAACTGAAGTCAAGCAAGCGCTTAATGAAAAGTTTAAGTACGCTAATCCAATGAACATTCCTACTCTAGAAAAGGTAGTAATTAACATGGGGATTGCTGAGGCTTCAAAAGACAAAAACTCAATACAAGATTGTATTAGAGATATGACAGCATTATCCGGGCAAAAGCCAATTATTACACGTGCAAGAAAGGCGATATCTAACTTTAAACTTCGCGAAGGTCATCCTATCGGTATTAAGGTAACTTTGAGAGGTAAGCGGATGTATGACTTTATTGATCGTTTCTTCAATATAGTATGTCCTCGCATTAGAGACTTTAGAGGTTTCCCTGAAAAATGCGATGGGAGAGGAAATTATTCATTAGGTTTGGATGATCAACAGGTATTTCCTGAGATTAACCTAGATGAAGTAAAAAGAAGCCAAGGGATGAATATTACTTTTGTTACATCTGCAAGAACAGATGAAGAATGCGTCGAGCTTCTTAGAATGCTTGGTCTTCCATTTAAAAATTTACCAGTAACGGTTGCAGCATAAGATAGGAGAAGGAATCATGGCAGTTAGTGACCCAATAGCCGATTTCCTCACAAGGATACGTAACGCTAGTAGATCCCAACATCGATACGTAGATGTCAGTTGGAGTAAAATGAAGCAATATATCGCTGAGATCCTTAAAAATAGAGGATTTATCGAGAACTACTTAGTGAAGGTTGATAGCCAGCGTGGAACGATGCGTATCTTTTTGAAGTACACACACGGAAGAATGCCGGTTATTCAAGGATTAAGACGTATTTCTAAGCCAGGACTACGTAAGTATGTAAAGTCAGAAGAGATCCCAACGAATTTTTATGGTGGGGAAGGGCTTTCCATTGTTTCAACCTCGCAGGGTGTTATACCTGGTTCTGAAGCAAAAAACAGAAAGATTGGCGGCGAATTAATCTGCCTGATTTGGTAGAGCGATAAAGGAGAAATGAGTCATGTCACGTAAAGGTAAACAGCCCATTCCTGTTCCAAAGAATGTGGAAGTTAAAGTGTCGGGTACCAATATTTCAGTAAAAGGTCCTAAGGGGTCTTTAACTCAAGAAATTATTCCTGGAATTGAAGTAAAGCTTAACAACGATGTTATTGATATTGTTCTTCCAGAGGGTAAAGAAGATATGGGAAGTTTCCACGGTCTTTATCGCGCTATTATTAATAACATGGTAGTGGGTGTTGATAAAGGCTTTGAAAGAAAACTAGAAATGATCGGAGTTGGGTACCGTGCGGCAGTTCAGGGTCAGCTTTTAGATTTGCAAATTGGGTTTTCACATCCGACGAAGCTTCCAATACCCGATGGTATTCAAGTAAAAGTAGACAAAAATACTCTTATTACCATTTCTGGGATTGATAAACAAAAAGTTGGTCAGTTTGCAGCGAGTGTAAGAGCTATTAGACCGCCTGAACCATACCAAGGAAAGGGTATTAGATATTCAGGCGAATATGTCCGCAAGAAAGCAGGAAAAGCTGCTGCTAAGAAATAAGATCAGGATTAAAGCATCATGTTAAGTGAATTATTAAATAAGCATCGTCTACGTCAGAGACGTAAAGTACGTGTTAGAAAAGCTTTAAGAGGTACTTCTGTTAAGCCCAGATTGTGCGTAATCAAATCCAATAAGCATATTCAGGCTCAATTAATAGATGATGAAAAAGGTGTAACGCTGGCTAGCGTTGCAACTTACTCTAAAGAATTTAGAAACACCGATTTTGGCAGAAAGTCAAAGGCATCAGCTAAAGTACTGGGTGAGAAAATTGCTTCTAAAGCAATTGAGCTTGGATGCAGCGAAATAGTATTTGATAGAGGTCCATTTAAGTACCATGGCGTTTTAGCCGAATTAGCAAATGGCGCGCGCGAAGCTGGCCTCAAATTTTAATTTAAGGGAAACAGGTTAATCGATGACCAAACAAAATGATACTCCTAAAAAAGATAAAGGCGATAGCGAAATAGTCGAAAAAGTCCTTTATGTTAACCGGTGCGCAAAAGTGGTTAAAGGCGGACGTAAGTTCAGCTTTTCAGCACTTATTCTTGTCTGTGACGGTAAAGGTAAAGTTGGGTATGGCTTCGCAAAAGCTAATGAGTTGACCGATGCGATTCGCAAAGGTGGTGAAGCAGGCCGTAAGCATATGCGTAGCTATCCCTTGGATAATACAACCATTCCCCATGAGGTTTTCGTTGAGTGGGATGGAGCCAAATTGCTTTTAAAGCCAGCACCTGAAGGATCTGGAGTTATTGCCGGTTCTCAAGTTAGGGCTGTCTTAGAGATGGCAGGAATTAAAGATGTTATGGCTAAGAGCTTAGGGTCAAACAACCCTTTGAACCAAGTAAAAGCGGTGTTTAAGGCACTATCAAAACTTATGTCTAAAGAGCAGATTAGAACAATGAGAGGTCAGGCATGATTACATTATCAAACCTCAATAATCCATCATTAAAACGCAAAAAAAGAAAGCGCGTTGGCCGTGGCATTGGCTCAGGTCTTGGTAAAACATGCGGTCGTGGTGAAAAGGGTGCAGGTGCACGTTCTGGATACAAAAGACGTCATGGCTACGAAGGTGGTCAGATGAGACTGTTTATGAAACTTCCTATTCGTGGATTTAGCAACGCACGTTTTCGTCGACCATTGCATACGGTTAATCTGGAAGATATAGAAAGAACCTTTGAAGATGGGGAAGTGGTTAATCTAGAGACACTAGCAATGCGTGGTTTCATCAGTGGGACAACTTATGGAGTTAAACTGCTTGGGAATGGCAATTTAACCAAAAAAGTGACCATTGAGGTCGATGAAATTTCAAAAGGGGCAAGAGAAAAACTCGAGCTAGCAAAGATTGAATTTACTGTCTTAGATTAATTCATCCTTAAGGTTTTGAACGAGGGCTATCCAAATGCTAAGCGCGCTGCAGAAAGTTTTCAATATACCTGAACTTCGAGCAAAGATTTACTTTACGCTTCTTATGTTGGTTGTATGCCGCATAGGGGGCTTTATTCCTGTTCCTGGTATTAATGGCGAAATAGCACTGAGCTATTTTAGACAAGCCACAGGGGGTAGCCAAAATCTATTTCAGATGGTGGATATTTTCTCTGGAGGTGCATTCTCTCAAATGACTGTGATAGCATTGGGTGTGGTTCCATACATTTCCGCATCGATTATCATGCAGTTAATAACTGCTCTTTGGCCTGAGCTACAAAGAGAGATGCGAGAGAATCAAGAGCAAGGCAAAAGAAAATTAAACCGCTATACACGAACTCTGACGATTGCGTTAGCTTTTTTGCAATCAGCGATGTATGCGCGCTACGCTTTGCAAATGAATCTGGCGAGACCCGGTATTATTGCAGGTGAGCTACTTGAAATAAAAGCTTTTGGTTTACCTATCCTCTTTTATATGATTTTTATTTTTACGATGACTACAGGAACTGTGTTTCTAATGTGGCTTGGTGAACAAATCACAGAAAGGGGGATTGGAAATGGAATGAGTTTAATCATCAGCTTAGGTATTGTTTCTTCCTTGCCAACGGCGATGGGAATGATTTTACAACAGCTGAACTTGGATTCCCAACAGCCAGGCCAGATGAACTTCTCATCTGTTTTAGTATTAATTGCTGTTTTTATTGCTGTTACCTTAGCAACAATCTTAATTATTCAAGGGCACAAGAGAATTCCCTTGCAGTATGCCAGACGTGTTGTAGGAAGACGTGAAGTACAAGGGGGCACCTCTTATATTCCATTAAAAGTTAACTATGCTGGTGTGATCCCTGTTATTTTTGCATCATCGTTGTTGCTCTTCCCTGCAACCCTTGGGGGATTTATTGGAAGAGGTAATTTTATAGGAGAGATTACGAGTTGGTTAACACCAGGTACCTCTCTTTATATCACTTTTTATGTACTATTAATCATTTTCTTTACCTACTTTTGGACAGCAACACAATTTAGACCTGACCAAATAGCTTCTGATATGAAGAAAAATGGTGCGTTTATACCAGGCGTTCGCCAGGGTAAGCCCACACAGGATTATTTAGAATCCACAATGAATCGAGTTACTTTACTAGGTGCAATTCTGTTAGCATTGATTGCTATTTTACCTACAATGATTGGTCGTTTCCTTGGTGTACCACAGACGATAAGCTACTTCTTTGGTGGTACTGCTTTGCTTATCTTAGTAGGGGTTGTGCTGGATACGATGAAGCAAGTTGAGTCTCATCTTCTCATGAAGCGTTACGATGGATTCATGAAACGTGGAAGAGTAAGGGGACGTGAATAGCTTTGCTTTTAAAGAGAATTTGTGGTAAATTTTTCAATACTTTAGAAATTGCAGGAGTTTTAAATGCCTAGAGTTATCGGCATAGACATACCAGATAATAAAAGATTAGAAATTAGCTTAACATATATTTATGGTATCGGTCGTCATTTAGCCAATGAGCTAATTGAAAAACTTGGACTAGATCCAAATATGAGAGCGCATAAACTCACACAGGATGACATAGCACGTATTAATGCATTATTGCAAACAAACTATGTCGTAGAAGGTGATTTACGTCGCCAGATCCAGAACAACATTAAGCGTTTAGTGAGTATACATTCCTACAGAGGTCTCCGCCACCGCTTAGGACTACCTGTTAGAGGCCAAAGATCAAGAACCAACTCACGTACCCGTAAAGGTAAACGTAAAACGGTTGCGAACAAGAAGAAGTAATTTTGAAAGAGGAGACAAAACTTGACTAAGCCGACAAATACTCAAAAAAAGCCGCTTAAGCCTAAAAAAAGAATGCAGCATTCGGTGCCAGCTGGTGTGGTGCATGTTAAAGCATCTTTTAATAACACGATCGTTACGATTACAGATCCTACTGGAAGAGTCATTTCATGGGCATCGGCTGGAAAGGTAAACTTTTCTGGTTCTAGAAAATCTTCTGCCTTCGCAGCAACCGTAGCGGCTCAAGATGCAGCCAAGATTGCAGTAAGTCAGGGAATGAAAGAGGTTGAAGTAAATTTAAAAGGGCCTGGTGCTGGACGTGAGTCTGCAGTAAGGGGGTTGCAAAGTTCTGGTTTAATGATTTCAGCGATTCGTGATGTTACCCCAGTGCCTCACAACGGTTGCCGTCCGCGTAAAAGACGCCGAGTTTAAAGTATTCAATGAAGCTACTCGTGTAGTGAGTAGCTTTTCCCCTTTTGGGGTTAATTAAAAGCATTTATCAAAGACAGTCATGCAGGAGTTGCTACATGTCAGTTAAATATGGCAAGTTTGAAATGCCGCAAAAAATCTTAGTAGAGAGTGAAGCTCCAGAGCAGAACTTCGGACGATTTATTGCTGAGCCTTTTGAAAGAGGTTTTGGTCACACTATCGGCAATTCGTTAAGACGAATGATGCTATCTTCTCTCGAAGCTCCGGCTATTATTTCTGTTCGTTTTGAGGGTGTCCCTCATGAATATATGGCAGTAGATGGAATTGTTGAAGATATGACGAACATCATTTTGAATCTTAAGGGAGCTCTTTTGAGAAAGCTGCCGCAAGACGATGATCCTTACTCACGCGAAAGCCGTATTCTTACACACGTTCTTGAAATTACGCAATCCGATTTAGACAAAGGAAATGGTCAGTATCCAGTAAAGTTGAAGGATGTAATCAACGATAGCAATTTTGAGGTTGTAAATCCCGAATTACATCTGTTTACAGCCACTAAACCAATGAAGAGACAAATTGATTTAAGGGTTGCTATTGGCCGTGGTTATGTCCCCTCTGAAAGACACGATGTTCGTGACAAAACTTCAGATGAAATTTTAATTGATGCAGCATTTTCCCCTGTGCGACTAGTTAATTATTTTGTCGAAAATACACGTGTTGGTCAAGACACTGATTTCGATCGCCTAATCGTTGAAGTGAACACAGACGGTCGTGTAACAGCATCGGAGGCTCTTAGTTTTGCTGCCCAAATAGGGCAAAAGCATTTTGAGGTTTTTAACAAAATTAAGTCAATTGGGCTTAGTTTTGATGAAGGTCAAGGCCTAGGCGATGGCGATCAAGATGAGTTAATGGAAAAACTCATTCTTCGTATTGATGAAATTGAGCTGTCCGTGCGTTCCACAAACTGCTTAAGTGGTGCGAATATTGAGACAATTGCTGAGCTTGTTTCTATTCCAGAAAGAAAAATGCTTGAGTTTAGAAATTTTGGTAAAAAATCTCTGAATGAAATTAAAGCGAAATTGACAGATATGGGTCTGTCACTAGGTATGGATCTTTCTCACTTTAACATTACTCCTGATAATGTTAAAGAAAAAGTGCGTCATTTACTTGAAGAGAAAAAACGTAAAAGAGATCTTCAAAAGGATGATCGCAAGAGAAAAGATGATAAAGATGAACAAGAAGATGAATAGGATCATTTAATCATGAGACACCGTAAAAATACGATTAAGCTTAATCGCACGTCAGCACATAGAAGATGTATGTTTGCTAATATGCTCAAGTCTCTAATTGAGCATGGCCGAATTACAACAACCGTCGCTAAAGCTAAAATTTTGCGCCGTTATGCAGACAGGATGATTACCCTCGCTAAAAAGAACACACTAGCATCACGAAGAAGAGTGATTGCTGATCTAATGATTTCTTATAACTCGCTTACTCCAAAAGAAGCAAGAGCGGCGAAAGATGGGAATACAGCAGCATACAACACTGACAGACATGTTGTAAAAAAGCTTTTTACTGTACTGGGACCGCACTTTAGTGAAAGAGAAGGTGGTTATACAAGAATCATTAAAGGTGATCGTCGCGTTGGCGATAATGCACAAAAATGCATTGTTGAGTACATCATGTAATATTAGCCGGGCCAGGGTCCGGCTTTTTCCCGTCTAGAGCCAGTCTTTCACCTATTGAATCTCTTAAAATATCTTCTTTCTCTTTACAATTGTAACCTGAAAAAGTAACATAAAAAAGGAAGATCCTATATCTTGGAGGAATTTATGCCAATAAACGTTGCTATAAATGGTTTTGGCAGGATTGGTCGTCTTGTGATGCGTCTATTGTCAACCCGAAATGACCTCAATGTTGTGGCAATTAATGATATTGTTCCTCCAGATAATCTCGCTTATCTATTGAAGTATGACACTACTCATAGAAAATTCGATGGTGATGTGCAGGCTCAAGAAGATGGGTTGCTTGTAAACGGTCATAAAATCATTACTTTAGCCGAGAAAGACCCTACAAAACTCCCCTGGACAGAATTAAATATCGATTATGTGATTGAGGCGACTGGATTGTTTACATCTAAAGAGTTAGCTTCTCAGCATTTACAAGCAGGCGCTAAAAAGGTAATTATTACAGCTCCAGCAAAAGGCGATATACCGACTATTGTGATGGGCGTAAATGAGGATAACTACCAACCTGAGGATGCTATTGTTTCGAATGCTTCATGCACAACCAACTGTTTGGCTCCAATTACTAAAGTGCTGCTTGATTCATTTGGTATAGAGGAGGGACTCATGACAACGATTCACTCCATCACTGCTTCTCAACCGAGCGTAGATGGCCCTTCTAAAAAGGATTGGCGTGGTGGTAGGAGTGCCTCACAGAATATTATTCCTTCGTCAACAGGGGCTGCAAAAGCTGTTGCACTATGTCTACCCCAAGTAAGGGGAAAACTGACGGGAATGGCCTTTAGAGTTCCTACTGTGGATGTGTCTGTTGTTGACCTAACCGTTCGCTTGTCAACAGCAACAACCTATGAGGAAATCTGTTTAAAAATGAAGGAAGCTTCAGAAGGTAAAATGAAGGGGATTCTTGCTTACTGCGATGAGCAGGTAGTTTCTTCTGATTTTATTGGAACTTCTTCTTCCGCCATATTTGATAAAGGTGCGGGAATAGCTCTGAGCGATAAATTTTTTAAAATCGTAGCATGGTATGATAATGAGATGGGATATGCCGCTCGTGTTGTCGACCTGCTACATTACATGGTATCTAAGGAAAAGCGATAAAGCAAACATTGACAGGGGCTTTTCTAATTAAAGCCAGATGATGTGACTTATTTAATTGTTCATTCTTCTAATCTTAGAGGACGTTAGGCTGAAATAGCTCATTTCAATAAGAATGTCATAATTTTCATATTTGATCACTCACTGGAATTTTTTAACTTTTAACATGGATTGATGACAAGGTGGATTTTACACGAGAACCTATAATAGAAACTGTGATTACCCCGAAGGAGGGCTGTAAGCTCGTTATAAGAAGCAGCAAATCTGTAGGGCAAGAAGAATATTTTGTAGATGCTGTAGAAGTGGTGTCTTTTGGAAGTGCCATTTTTTTTAGGTCACTTGAAAGACCTAAAGCGTTTATTGTACCCGCTTCAGATTATGAAGTATTAGAAGCGCGTGAGGCAAGAATTGTCCTTAAAAATGTGGGTTTAGATAGGGCAATAAAGATTGGAGGGGGTAGAGAGAGTGGCTCAAAACAAAAAGAGCATCTGGAAGAGGTCGCTATTGTGGAAAAAGAGGTTACTCCCGCAACTCAAATCATCACCGAGCCAGCGCGCAGTGACAACAGGGCTGATCGAAAAAGAGATCGTCGTCGACAGTATCGTAAGAAAAGGAATCGGGAGGAGAACCCTGTTTCACAAGAGGACACCCTAGAGCCTTCTAAAGCTAGCTTAGAAGAAAATGTAGAGCTTGAGTTGCCTCAAAAAACGCCTTCAGAAGGGGAACTGGCAGAAGCTGTTTCTATGACAGGGTCTTTGTTATCAAATTTACTTAGCCCTCCACCTCTCATTTCTGAGACGATAGGTCGGTATAAAGAAAAGTTTCGAGATGCTTTTTATACAAAAGAAGAACAAGAAGCCCGACTTGTTGAGGAAGAAGCCGATGCAGCAAGCATTGCCTCAGAAGTGAATCTTGCACAGCCCTCCTATGGATCTTTCGAGATGTCAGAAGAGGATGAGGAGGAGATTTACCGTCAAAGAAAACGAAGGATCTTTTTTGAGGAAGATGAGGGGCTAGCGGAAAGCAATGAACCTGAACTAACTTCCCATGAGAAAGAAGACTCTGAGAAAAAAGAGCTCTTTGCTGAGTCTGCCGAAAACGCATTTTCAGAGTCCACTTCTCTTCAAATACCTGAGGAAGTACCTACATCTACAGAAATTACTCCTATTAATCCCCCGACTCCGGAAGGTGGTTAGGGGCTCTTCATTGGAATAGCTTTTTCAGTTCGTGAAAGCTATTCTTTTTTCAAAAAAAAAATTGTCTTTCCTTCTTGAGCCATAAAAGTCCATCTGGCATGTTTATCTAATATTAAGAAATTAATATGAGGATGTTTATGCTATTTTATGCATATGGGATAGTAGTTGCATGCGGTGTGCTTGCTCTTCTCTACGGACTCTGGATGATTCGATCAATCTTGTTACTTAGTTCAGGAACAGAACAAATGCAGAAGATAGCATCTGCTATTCAGATTGGTGCTAATGCCTACTTAAATCGTCAATATCAAACGATTACTATCGTTGGCCTTATCATTTGTGCTTTGTTAGCATGGTTATTAGGCTGGAAAGTTGGGCTTGGCTTTATTATTGGAGCTGTTCTTTCCGGTGCAGCAGGATATGTTGGGATGAATATTTCCGTTAGAGCTAATGTGCGTACGGCTGAAGCTGCCAAAAGTGGTTTACAACAGGCTTTGAATGTTGCTTTCCATTCAGGAGCAATCACAGGCTTACTTGTAGTAGGGCTCGGTTTATTAGGTATTTCAGGATACTATATTTATCTTCGCGCATTCAATATTCCTATTCGAGAACTGATGGAGTCCTTGGTTGCCTTAGGTTTTGGTGCATCTCTGATCTCTATCTTTGCACGACTAGGAGGAGGTATTTTTACTAAGGGGGCTGATGTCGGTGCCGATATGGTTGGCAAAATTGAAGCAGGTATTCCTGAGGACGACCCACGCAATCCAGCAGTGATTGCAGATAATGTTGGTGACAATGTGGGGGATTGTGCTGGGATGGCAGCAGATTTGTTTGAAACTTATGTTGTTACTCTAGTGGGAGCCATGTTGCTTGCCGGGACCTATTTTACAGGGGCAGCTCTCGACCAAATGATGCTATACCCTTTACACATAGGTGCTGTGAGTATTATAGCCAGTATCATTGGTACCTTTTTTGTTAAGTTGGGCAAAAATAACAATATTATGGGTGCTCTTTATAAAGGCTTTATAGTGACAGCCATTATATCGGCCGTATTCATTTTGATAGTCACTAAGTACTGGTTAGGATTTGAGACAACCTATCGCGCCAATGAAGCGATATTTAATGGAATGAACTTATTTTATTGTGTATTGACTGGGTTAGTAGTAACTGGGTTATTAATGTGGACCACTGAGTACTATACGATGACAAAATATCGTCCTGTCAGAAGTATAGCACAAGCATCACTAACTGGTCATGGTACAAATATTATCCAAGGGCTTGCCGTGTCGATGGAAGCAACCGCGTTGCCAGTGATTGTAATCTGTGCTGGCATCCTAGTGTCTTATTTGAATGCAGATTTATTTGGGATTGCTATTGCAGCTTCAACGATGTTAGCTCTTGCCGGGATGGTTGTGGCTTTGGATGCTTATGGTCCAGTTACCGATAATGCCGGAGGTATTGCTGAGATGGCTAATTTACCCAGAGAAGTAAGGCAGACCACAGATGCATTGGATGCTGTGGGAAACACAACGAAGGCAGTGACTAAGGGGTATGCGATTGGTTCAGCAGGTTTTGCTGCTTTAGTGCTATTTTCAGCCTTTATTGAAGATTTGCAGTACTATTTTCCTAATTTTCAGATCAACTTTGACTTGCAAGATGCCTATGTAGTGATTGGATTATTCATAGGAGGTTTATTACCCTATCTTTTTGGAGGAATGAGTATGATGGCTGTCGGTCGTGCTGCCCAATCTGTTGTACATGAAGTTCGTCGCCAGTTTAAAGAAATTCCAGGGATTATGGAAGGAACGAGTTCTCCCGATTATGGAAGAGCGGTGGATATCCTCACCAAATCTGCTATTAAAGAAATGGTCTTACCCTCTCTTTTACCTGTGTGTGCACCATTTGTCGTTTATTTTATCATCGATCACACGGTTGGTCAATCCGAAGCGTTTGTATGTCTAGGTTCAATGCTTTTGGGATTGGTGGTAACAGGATTATTTGTGGCTATTTCCATGACTTCGGGAGGAGGCGCCTGGGATAACGCCAAGAAATTAATAGAGGAAGGCAACTATGGAGGGAAAGGATCCGAGGCTCATAAGGCCGCTGTGACAGGGGATACGGTCGGAGACCCTTATAAGGATACGGCAGGGCCGGCCATTAATCCTATGATTAAGATTGCTAATATCGTAGCTCTTCTTTTGCTTGCTATCCTTGCCAAATTTACAAGCTAACTCAGGTTCTTCTTAGTCAAGAAAATCTTGTTAAAATAAGGTTTTCTTGACTAAAAAATGACAAAAACGCTATGTTTTGTACTCTCCTCTATGCTCGGATGGTGGAATGGTAGACACTGGGGACTTAAAATCCCCTGGGAGAAATCCCGTGCTGGTTCGAGTCCAGTTCCGAGCATCTACTTCTTTATCATATTAATTCTTTATGCTATAGCCATATAAAAAGCGATGCGGCTAAATAGTTGTGAATGACAGCTTGATTTCAGCCAACATTAGCAGGCTGATGTTGATGTGTTTACTTCTAACTTACAATTCATCCATTTAATAGGAACCGATGAGTGATGATGGCATTATTACAGGATGTGATAGGGAGCTAGAATGGATGCTACCATGGTGGTTCTTACATCTTCGAGAACATCATCCAGAATTACCGGTTACCATTGTAGATTTTGGCATGAGTCCCAGGTTGAAAAGTTGGTGTGCTCAAAACGCGCGGATCATTCCTCTGTCTCTACCAGATTCATTTTTTACAAAGCGTCGATGGATGCCAGAACGATTTAAGCCAATAGAAAAGCAGCTTAAAACGATTGATTCCCCCCTACAGAGAAAGCGAAGAGCTTGGTTTAAAAAACCATTTGCGATGCTATGCTCTCCCTTTAAAAGAAGCTTATGGTTAGATGTGGATTGTGAGGTGCGCGGCAGTCTAACGACCTTATTGCAGCAGGCAGAAAATCCAGCTGGCATTGCTTTGGCCCTAGAGCCGGAGTATAAAGCGCAGGAGAAGATAGAGGATCATCTTTTGCTTCCCGGAAATAAGCTATATAATTCAGGGGTTATTGTTTATCTTGCAGAGGCAACTTTGCTTCAAAACTGGGCCGAAGCCACTTTAAACTCAGATGAGCACTTTCATGGCGATCAAGACATTCTATCAAAAATCATTAATGAGAGGCATGCTCCTGTTACAGTGTTGCCGAATGAATTTAATTGGCGTGTAATCTACTGGGGGATTAATCATCAGGCAACGATTCTTCATTGGGCTGGCAAATCTAAAACTGAGATTTGGATGAAGTTAAACAAGGAAGATCACGGTCTAAAAGAATGGCAGAATGGCTATTGAGAATAAACAGCAAAGATCGTTTTTGGAATAGGGTTCTGTTTCACCTTTTTAGACTTCGATTAAAACCAAAACTCTTCTTAAGATGTATTTGAGGTGCCAGTTACAAATAAGGAGAAGGGGTTTTCTTGTCGAAGATCTTTAGGTAGCGGTAGGCTTTTAGAAGATGGAGCCGTCACATAATAGCCCTTTATTAGACATTTGTGATTGACATGACCTTGAAGGCTAAGAGAATTTACAGCTATCACTCTTAAACCTTCACGTTCTCTCACTTGCATAAAGAGGAATCTGCTCTTGCAACCTAAATTAACAGTAGATGTTTGGGTTGCGGATTCAATCTAGTTCGGTGTTTCAGTCTTCAGCGGAACGAGTGTGCTTGTCATTGATAACTTGTTTGTTGAACTCCTTATTAGCGTTTAGTATTGTTTTCGTTATTGGTAGTAATCACCAACGCCTTGAATCGCTCCAAGGATGCCACCAAATAACCCTGCCTCTTCTATTTTATTGCTCCACTTTTTCTTTTTTGCTAAATTTTGCGCAGCTGTACCAGCACCTGAACTTCCTACCCCAACTAAGAGTTGGCGTAAAATGATATCGGAAAAATTGTCAGTAACAAGAATGATTTTGTCTAGTCCATATGCTGTTGCAGAGCTGGCTAGTGAGTTGATACTAGAATTGGCTAAGGATGAATTAATCACCTTTTTTCCATTCAAAATTTTTTGAGCCAAAGTACCCGCTAATTGAGCAATCGTCTGATTTCCGATTTGGGTAAGGGCTGTTTTCCCAAATATTGCCGTTATAGGGCTTACAAAGGTTGCAAGGCCGGTGGTTAGGCCTGATAGTGCTCCAAACCCAATTTGCTTAACATTATCCATGATGCTATAGTCTTCAACACGTGAAGTGTAGGCATAAACAAGGCCAGCCTCGCCACTGCCGATTAAGATTGCAGGCAAGAGAGCCCCGCTTAGTGTGGCGCCAACGAGCGCCGAGATACAGCCGCAGACAATTCCTCCGTTTCGATGATTGACTTGCTTTTGCCAGTAAATTTTAAATTTTTTTTCAGAAAGACGACGATACCTTGGATAGTTATCAATGGCTTGTTGCCAATGCTTACACGCCACCTTGCAGGTGATTAAATCTTTAAAAGAAAGCTGATCAAAAATGTTAAGTTTCAGCTCATAAGGTAGGTTTGCAACAATGTCTAAATTTTGAATCGTCATGTTTTAGTAAAAACACTTGTTAAAAGTTAAACTGTGCTCTCCCCTCATTTTAGCAGAGTAGGGTTAATAGTGAATAGCATTAAATTCACTGATAAAAAATGGAATAAAATAATGATTTTATCAACAGATTGAGTTTAATCGATAATTGCATCAAAACTTGATTGTTGTTTATTGGGTATGTGAGCTAGCATAAACGGCTTATGAATGAATATGAATACTATGAGTTTTATGCGATCAATCGTGCTCTCACAAATCATGACATTGCTGAACTACGCGATCATTCACCAAAAGCAGAAATCACCCCTCATCAATTCATTAATGTCTATAGTTGGGAATGCTTTTCAGGAGATGAAGATCTTTGGTTAGAAAAGTATTTCGACACTATGCTCTATTATTCAAATAGAGGCAAACGTCGATATAGGGTAAAAGTGCCATGCGACCTCTTAGATCCAAAAATAGCTGCTACTTATTGCATTGGGAGTGATGCAAGCTTTCGCCTGTTGAATGATCAGGTGATCATTGACTTTTCTACTCAAAGCCAATCAAGCGAATGTAATTGGCAACTTTCTCACTTACTTCATGTTTACGAAGTTCTAGTCAAGGGGGATTATCGATGTTTATATTTAGGTTGGCTAGCAAATATTCAAAGTGTAAACGACTTTGATGACTCATTAGAGCCACCTATTCCGGCTGGACTAAGGGAGCTTCCCGATTTTTTACAATATTTTGTTAAATTTCTCAATTTGGACCAAAACCTTCTTGCCGTTGCCTCTTCGTTAAGCTTTCCTTTAAGGAAAGACAACGCAAAAGATAACCATCTTAGCGAATGGGTGAAGCAGTTATCTGCAGGGGAGAAAGATCAAATCCTTATTAAAATTGCTAAAGAAGGCTTTAGTGGTAATTATGGGGCAGCTATTGATTTTGTGAGAAGATATAAACAAGAAAGAGTCTATCAACTGCAAAAAGCTGTTACGCTAAGAACCGCTATCCAATTAAAGTACCTAGCCCAACAAACAGCATTAAAAAGGGATCAGCAAGCCAATGAACAGGCTTTAGAAAAGCTTGCAGAAGAAGCTAGGGTATTTAAGTTAATTAAGCAACAGCGCTTCCATGAGTTACGGGGAAGTGAAACTCTAGTTTGGTCAAAGATTGAATCTCTCGTCGAAGGACGACACGCCAATGGTTATGATACGGCTATTGCTCTTATAAGACATTTAAAAAACCTTGATAAAGTGAATAGTTCCTCTCTCTTTTCTGCTAAATATAACGAATTGAAAAACAGACACTCAAGGAAGGCCTCCTTTATGGCGAAACTCGACCAATTTGAAAACTTGGGCGATTAAGGGAGGGCCTCCTCTTTAGCCTAACTAAAAAAATAACCATACAATCCAAGGGCTAACGCGAATAAAACAGGACCTTTTATGGGCTGTATTGCTCTAAGACGATAGCCAATGTTTAAAAACGTTAAAAGAATAAGCCCTGGATAACAGATTTGTAGAATCGGGCTTAAGAAGACGGAAATGCCGGAAAACTCAAAGGTCGAAATTAAGAAGGTCAACAAAAGTGCTCCTATTAATGTCGTTTGGTAACTCATTTTTTCATCAATAATTTCTTTATGAATAAAATCTGTAAAAGACGAAATTAGAGCAATAGCCGTGGTTAAACAGGCAAGAGCGATAATCAGGCAAACTAAGGTGCCTGCATGAGAGCCAATGGTTTTCCAAGCGATTGCGGCCAAGAGCTCCTCTTTGTTGTGAGAGATTAATGCATGACCATGATGCGCGGCAAGATAGCTAAATCCAATATAAATGGCTGCTAGTAAGATTGCCCCAATGCAACTAGCTGCTAAGGCAATTTTTAACGGATTAGCCAAAGATGATTGCTCTTCTAATTTAACCTTAAGGCTTTGGAAAATGGTCGAGGAAAAAAAGAAGGCAGCGAGTAGATCCATTGTATTATATCCCTCTTTTAGACCATGAAAAAAAATGCTTGTCTTAGGTTCGCTATTAATCATTGTTTGCTCAGAAGAAGCTCCTTTGAGCCCCATTACAATCACTGCAGTAAGGGATGTGAGTAAAAGGGGTGTTAAGATCCAACCTAAAAGGTTGATAAGGCTATTCTTGCGTACTGAACATGCAAAAATGAGCAAACAAGATACCCCGCTAAATAGAACGATGGAAAGTCCCGGGAGGACCTTCTTTAACGTAATATAGGCTAATGCGATGCATCTTGGAGTAGAGCCTAGTGGTCCGAGTAGGCTGATAATGATTAAAGCTAGAAATAAACCCGGTCTGTGTCCTAGCCTTCCAAAAAATTGGCGATAGTTGCCGTGAAATAAAATCATCGCTATCACCCCTGCGATTGGCATCATAACGGCTGTGAGTATAAGACCGGTGATAGCATAAACATTTTTATCCCCTGCAAATTGTCCTATGGCTAGAGGAAAAATGATATTCCCTGCCCCAAAAAACATTGAGAACATGGCTAGTCCCAAGGCCAGTGACTCTGATTTAAATATTTTTTTCATATAAACTCTTTCTTAAGAGGTTCTCTTAGCAGATTAAGTAGGTAATAGGTAAAAGCTTTTTAGAGGTGGGGGGATAGGTATGTGCGCTTAGCGCACGACTTTAAAAGCAGGAGCTAGATTGGTTACATGAAGTGGTAGAAAAGATAAAAGTGGATACATAATGGTACTCATTCTAACTTTTGAAAGTCTAATTGTCAATAACCATTATCTTCTGCTTTCCTTAACGCTTGGATTTATAAATGCCAAGGCAAGGACGATATAGGAAGTGTTCTACTAAAGTGTCGGTGAGATAAACAGCTAAATAACTAAACCACAATCCATTAAGCAGAGCGATTAGCAGGTTGAGCTCTGGAGAAAAGGTGTGTAGGGAAAGCATGAGGGAAGATCCTAAAATGACGGTAAAGAAATTAAGGAAACGTTTTTTGAAAGACTCTCTTTTAAAAGTCACCTTTTTATTTAAAGTAAGACCTAAGGCTACCCCCAGGGTTAATCCACAGTAGAAAAATTGGTTAAGGTAGAAGCAAATTAAAGGAAGGAGGAAATACATTCCCGGTCCCATGTCTTGGATGCGATTTAAGTAGCGTGCATAAAGCCAAATGATCAGGCTTCCAACAAGCAGTCCGCCTATAACATCGCTAAAAAAATGAACCCCGAGATAAATTCTTGAGAAGCACAAAATAGTCGCAAATACAACACTGAATGCCCGATATAACCGTTTCTGACTTTCTAGCCACGTCACACCCACAATGAGGTAGGCCGTTTGTGCTGCACCGCTAGGAAATCCGTAGGATAGTGGGCAAAAAAGGCCCACTCCAGGATCGAGATGGCAAGGGCGAGGCGATTGAAAAAAAGATTTTAAAAAAATATTAAGAAGCATGCTGATTATTGCCAGATAAAAAACTTTAATACCAATGTCTTTATCGATTAGGTGCCAGAGAATAGCAATGGCCACAAATGCGAAGGGGAGAGTATCGATATAGTTGCTGCATTGAAAGAAAATATCTAGAAATGGCCCTCTCAAGAAATGTTGAAGCTGTTGAATCCATCTTAATTCTATCGCATGCGCAAAAAACATAAGTACCTTATATGGAGTTGTAGGAAATTATTTATTGGGCTTTATTTTGGTTTATTTTTCTGATTAGTATGCTCTTATTTGAATTGATAATAATCACCCCAGGAGGTATTTTAATATCAAAAAAAATTTTTTCGGTAAATAAAATGATTAAATATTGCGACTCGGTGTTTACAACCAAACGTTGGCGTACCCGTGAAATCTTTGTGGGAAATGTTGGGTTAGGAGGTAACTATCCGATACGCATTCAATCAATGACCACTTCAAGCACCCGCGATATCGATGCTACAATGGAGCAAGTTTTACGGCTAGAGCAAGCGGGGTGCGATATTGTCCGCATTACTGTCCAAGGAATGAAAGAAGCAGAGTCATTTGAACTAATTAAAAACGGTTTATTGCAACGTAGATGTACCATTCCTCTTGTTGCGGACATTCATTTTTTCCCTCCGGCTGCTATGAGAGTGATTGAGTCGGCAGATAAGGTACGTATTAATCCAGGAAATTTTGCTGACAAACGCGCATCATTTAAGGTGATTGATTATGATGACTATACATATGCTCTTGAGCTTGAGAAGATCGAGGAAAAATTTACCCCACTCGTCGAAAAGAGTAAACGATTAAAAAAAGTTTTACGTATTGGTGTAAATCATGGATCCTTATCTGATCGTATTATGAACAGGTTCGGAGACAGCCCAAGAGGAATGCTCGAGTCAGCTCTTGAATTTGCTAGAATTTGTCGCAAAAATGATTTTCATGATTTTGTGTTTTCTATGAAATCATCCAATCCTCAAGTGATGATCCACGCTTATCGACTTTTAGTAGCGGAAATGATGCAACTCGGATGGAATTACCCCCTTCATTTGGGTGTAACAGAAGCAGGAGAAGGGGAGGATGGGAGAATAAAATCTGCCATGGGGATTGGAGCATTATTATTAGATGGCTTAGGCGATACAATTCGAGTATCTCTAACTGAAGATGCTTGGAATGAAATCGATCCTTGTAAGCGACTAATTGCTCTTGCTAAATCTTATAGCAGTCGAGGGACTACTCCCTTTGAAGAGAAGCATCGAGATTGTACAGCGATTCAGCGGCGAGTCGTTGAATTACCGAAACATCTTTCAATGCACAGAGATGGCTCCGTGCTTTTGACCATTGGCAGCGATGAACTTAAAAATGATCAAGTGTACCAAAAATTAGGCTGTGGTGTCCAATTAGGCTCTCCAAAACTTAAAGTTAATAGCGTTGATCTCATTTGCCTCAAAGAAAATATTGAAGAGCCTGCCCTCATCAAAGTGCTTGATAGCCTTAAAGAAATAGGCGTTAGCATTTTATCTAAAAATCCTAAAGATGAACGAGGGGTTATCCCTCTAAGAGAAGCGATCGTTTGTCTAAAAAATCGCTTTTCCTTAGAGTTCTTTTCATCTTCTATAGAAAGAATGCCAAAAGCAATTATTGTCAGTGATGAAACTCCTCAAGAGTGGGAGCATATCAAAAATATTCATCCCTGCCTAGTCATCTTGTCGCCAAAAGAAGAGGAACGTTTGCACTACTCTCGTCATTTTTTTGATTGGATGAAGGATAACCAACTAGCTATTCCGGTTATTTTGAATTTTAGATACACTTGCCCTTCTGAGGATTTAGTGATCCACGCTAGTGCAGAATGTGGGACATTACTATGTGATGGTTTAGGAGAAGGGCTTTGGTTAGAAGGGCCATACGATGTGGACTTCTTGAGGAATGTAAGCTTTAATCTATTGCAAGCAGCTAGAATGAGGATATTTAAAACGGACTTTATCTCATGTCCCAGCTGTGGTCGCACGCTTTTTGATTTACAGGATGTTTCAAAAAGAATTCGTTCCCGAACGGCTCATCTTCCAGGTGTGAAAATTGCTATCATGGGTTGTATTGTTAATGGCCCGGGAGAGATGGCAGATGCAGATTTTGGATATGTTGGATCCAAGCCAGGGATGATTGATTTATACGTTGGAAAAAAATGCGTTGAAAAGGATATTAGTTTTGCAGAAGCAGACGATAGGCTGATAGATCTTATTAAAAAACATGACCGATGGATTGAACCTAAAGCTAAATAGACCTTAAGTATGGAAGCAATTTGGCTTGCAATTATTTATACCCCTTTGTGGGTTTACGCTTTATTGATTGCTTTGATTATCAATGGGGTGCAGAGTGCTAGGAAAAGAGTTGTCTCCTTGTTCAAGCTAGCGATTTTACCTGGGATTTTTTCATGCTTGACGATTCAATCCCTATTCTCTCTTCCTTTAACAGGTTCGCTAATCGCTGTATTTTTTATTTCTGCTTTTTGTGGTGGTCTTGTAGGATGGAAGCAAGTTGAAATGGTTCGTATAAGGGCAATCCCCCCTCGGTTTTTAATAGAAATCCCAGGTAGCTGGAAAACACTTGTAATTTCTCTGTTTATCTTTTCTATAAAATATGGTTTTGCTTATGCCCTATACCAAAATCCAATTTTATTAGAAAACACTGCCTTTGTTTATTGTATGACAATGTCTTCTGGATTTTTTACTAGTTTTTTTGTAGGCCGTGTTCTTTGCTATTTTAATCGATACGTGCAAATTGCTTTTGCGCAATGAGTAAATTGGGTATCTTAAAATAAATTCTTGCAAAGATCACGGTATGAAAAAAATATTACTGACCTTAATGTGCCTAGCTTTCGATTTACTGGCAGATATTTCTTTCGAAGAATTGGAAAAGGTATGCGCTGAATTTGCATGGAAGTTTGAGTCTCAGCATCGCTTACCTCTCTCTCGAGCAATCATCGATGTGCCGCAGAAGCATGTCCTTTTAGTCGGGAAAGATGCTCAATGCTTTAGAAGCAACGTCGATGCTATCGATGTTGATAACCACATTGAAGCCATTTTATTTTCTGAAGATGAGCCCTACGATTCGGTGATCATGAAAAGCTATAATGAAGAGGGCTATATCCCTTCAGATGATTGGAAGATGATCGATCCTAAATTACTCATGACCTCAATCAGAAGAGACACGAATGATGATAATAAAAAAAGGCGAGATTATGGGGGTTGGGATGGGATTGAAATTAAAGGATGGTTACAGGAGCCTACAAGAGATCCTGTCTCAAATACCATTTTTTGGGCTATCGAAGCTGTCCAAGGTGGTGAATCGATAGTCAATGCAGTTGCACTTAAATTAAGTCGCCATGGTTATGAACAGTTTATTTGGGTCACTTCCAGGCCTTATTATACCTCTTTAGGCGGTGAACTAGATATCGCTTTGAAATCATTTTCTTTTCCCTACGGTGAACGCTATGAAGATTATAGTATCGGAGACAAGACAGCGAATTACGGGATTGCCGGATTAGTGACTACTCTAACAGGTGCTCGAGTTGCTTTTGGTGTTGGCGGAATATTCTTACTTCTTAAACAATATTTTGGAATCGCCCTTGCAATAGGGATTGGTATTGCCTACGCATGCCGGTTTCTTGTCACTAAGCGAGCCGTTCATCATGCATAAGAAATCGGAGGGGACAACGCTTTCCTTTTTTTATACTTCTTGCTAATCTAGACATTATGCTATCCGCAACACATTCCGCATTTTCTGTTAAAAAAAGCGCTTTGCAGGGGGTTGTAAAAGTTCCCCCGTCAAAATCTCAAACTTTAAGAGCTATTTTATTTGCATCCCTAGCAAAAGGCGTTTCAACCATTCGCGCTTATTTGGACTCTCCAGATACCTTAGCGATGATTCAAGCATGTCGGTTACTAGGAGCTGAGATTGATCAGTCTACTACTTCATTGCGCATTAGAGGCATTGATGGAGTCATAGGGACGACGGATGATGTGATTAATGCTGGCAATTCTGGATTGGTTTTGCGTTTAATAGCAGCTGTCGGAAGTCTTGGAACTTTTCCGATTGTGATTACTGGAGACCAGTCCATACGTCACCAAAGACCAATGACAGCACTTTTACAAGCGCTACATCAAGCAAATGTCCATGCAATTTCTACAAAGAATGATGGTTTCGCTCCGGTGATTATCCAAGGTCCATTTCAAGGTGGGGTCATTAACGTCGATGGCTCAGATTCTCAACCGATATCGGCTTTGCTAATTGCTGCAAGCCTTTCCGCTTATGGAACAACGCTTCATGTTCACCAGCCAGGAGAAAAACCATGGGTAGCTTTAACCCTTAAATGGTTAGATCGTTTTAATATCACTTACAGAAATGATGACTTTAGAAAATTTGAGATTATGGGAGGGCAAAAATTTTCTTCTTTTGACTACACGGTCCCCGGTGATTTTAGTTCAGCAGCATTTCCCATTGGTGCCGCGGTCATTACAAATTCAGAAGTGACAGTTTCAAACCTTGATTTTGAAGATCCCCAAGGAGATAAAAAAGTGATCGAGATCTTGCAAAAAATGGGAGCTAACATCGCCTATTCCGATCAGGGTGTCAAGGTTCAAAAGAACTCTAATCTTGAAGGCATTGAAGTAGATATTAACGACTGCATCGATGCATTGCCTATTTTAGCAGTCATTGGGTGTTTTGCAAAGGGAAAGACAATCATAAAAAATGCTCAAATTGCACGTCACAAAGAATGCGATCGTATTGCCAATATTGCTAAAGAATTGCGAAAGTTGGGCGCACACATTATTGAACATGAGGATGGTCTTACCATCTATCACTCTCGCTTAAGAGGAGAAAGGGTAGATAGCCACTATGACCATCGTTTAGGAATGGCCTTAACTGTGGCAGGATTAGGAAGTGAAGGAGTAACAACGATTTCCTCTGTGGCCAGCATTGCTAAAACGTTTCCTCACTTTTTTGAAGCTTTTCGCCACATAGAAGCGAACATTTCATTGATATGACTATTTTCTTAACTGGATTTCCGTCTTCAGGTAAAACATCATTAGGTAAAAAGGTTGCTCGTAAGCTTAAATGCACGTTTTTTGATAGTGATCATTTAATAGAACGGATTTGTGGGCTATCCTGTCGTGCAGCGTTTATACAAATGGGAGAGCCTGCATTTCGTCTCCTTGAAAGCTCCGTGATTGCAAATTTAGATTGCCCTGAAGGTTCTGTGGTTGCTTTAGGCGGTGGAGCCATTCTACAAGAAGAAAATATCCGGCTGATCAAATCAAAAGGCTTTATCCTTTATTTAAAGGTAGATAAGGACATCCTGTGGGGCAGGTTGCGTAGTAAAAAAATCCTTCCTGCTTACCTAGATTCGACAGATACCAAAAAGTCTTTTGAACAGCTGTATGTATCCAGGCATTCTATTTATGAAAAAACAGCTGACGCTACTCTGCATCTTTCCTGCATGTCGGAAAAAAACGTGGTAGAAAAGATTATCGAAATTAGGAAAAGCTATGGCCAGTAACCATTTTGGAAACCTTTTTAAAATCCTTACATGGGGCGAGTCTCACGGAAAGGCAATCGGTGTCGTGATCGATGGCTGTCCCTCTGGCCTTAAACTCATTGATGATGACATCAACCATGCTTTGCTCAGACGTGCTCCTGGCCAAAATCCCTTCACCTCTCCAAGAAAAGAAAAAGATGTGGCTGAGATTTTATCCGGGGTGTTTGAGGGTGTTACTACAGGATGTCCTATTTCTATTATAATACAAAACAAGGATCAACGCACAACTGACTATGAGCCAATCAAAGATCTGCTAAGGCCTGGGCATGCTAACTACACCTACTTAGAAAAATATGGTGTATTCGACTTTAGGGGTGGGGGCCGTTCATCAGGGCGAGAAACAGCTTGTAGAGTAGCTGCGGGAGCTGTTGCACAAAAGCTACTCTGTGGATGGGGGATCGAAGTAGCTGCCTATTTAAAACAGATCGGTGATGTTCAAGCGGATGTTCCCCTCGGCAATCTCGCCCATGTAAAACAATCAAGTTATGAGCACACTCTTTTTTGCCCCGATTTGGAAAAAAATCGAGAAATGGAAGCTTTCTTGTTACAAGTTTTAGAAAGAGGAGATTCCATCGGAGGGATTGTGGAGTTTTGTGCTAAGATACCTACAGGGCTTGGAGACCCGGTTTATGAAAAGCTTGAAGCCAATTTAGCAAAAGCCATGATGAGTCTTCCAGCGACAAAGGGCTTTGAAATGGGAGAAGGTTTTAAAGCGGCTTCAATGTCGGGATCTGCCCACAATGATCAATTCTACATTAAAGATGGAACGGTGGCATTAAAAACTAATTATTCGGGAGGAACTTTGGGAGGAATTTCAAATGGAATGCCTTTGGTCGGTCGTGTGGTTTTTAAGCCAACATCAAGTATCAACGTGACCCAGTCTACGTTAAGTGTTAATAACGAAGAAAGAATCCTCAAGCTACCGCCTGGATCACGGCATGATCCTTGTATTGCTGTTCGTGCTGTTCCTGTTGTTGAGGCGATGCTAGCTCTTGTGCTTGTGGACTCGGTTTTAATGAACAAGTCAGCAAGGCTGTGAAATGAAAGTTGAAACCGGTCTCAATATTTTTGATCACAAATTTTTAAGGCGAGCATTAGATAGTCTTCCAAAAAAGGTAGCCGTAATTACCGATACACATATTCATCAGTTCTACGGAGAAGCCTTTTTTAAGGCTTTATGCGAGGGAGGGAAAGATTGTGCCTATTTTGTTATCCCGTCGGGGGAGCAGTTTAAAACAAGAGAAACTAAGCAACAGCTTGAAGATGATTTATTTGCGAAAGGGCTAAGGCGCGATACGCTGATCATCGCATTTGGAGGGGGAGTTGTCTCAGACCTTGCAGGATTTGTTGCCTCTACATTTTGCCGCGGTGTGCCTTTAATTTTGGTTCCCACGAGCCTAACAGGCATGGTGGATGCGGCTATAGGAGGGAAGACAGCTGTGAATCTTCCCTTCGGGAAAAACCTATTGGGAACCTTTTATCAACCTCAGGCTACTTGGATAGATGCGTCGTTGCTGCAAACCCTCCCCAAAGATCAGTTAAAGAGTGGTTTAATAGAGGTAATCAAACATGGGCTAATAGCGGATGAGCCATTTTTTTGCGGTTTAAAGCAACATATGGGGGCTTTAGTCGACCTAAACCGACCATTGGTTGAACAAACGTTGGAAGTGGCCATTCGTATCAAAGAAAACATTATCGCTCAAGATCCCTATGAAAGAGGAAAAAGAAGAGTTCTTAATTTCGGACATACCATCGGTCATGCTATTGAAAAAACAAACTTTTATGAAGTTTTGCATGGTGAGGCAGTTGCTTTGGGCATCTTGGCCGAGAGTTTTTTATCTTATGTACTTGGTTTTTTGTCTTTTGAAGAGTTGGAACGCATTAAAGATACCATCTTGGGGTTGCGTCTAAGGCTTTCACACATACGCTTGGATGAACAAGGCCTATTTGAAGCCATGAATTTTGACAAAAAATCCTGTGACGGACAACCTAGATTTGTGCTTCTTGAAAAAATTGGAAAGCCAAAAGCTTTCAACGGAATTTATTGTTCAGAAGTAGATCCAGCTCTTATCAAGGATAGCTTTTTTTGGATTAAAGATGTCATGCGTAGTCATTAATGGACCCACGTTTAATGTGGCAAGCCAACAGATCGATGCCACTAGGAGTGCCGCTGATTTATTTGAATTTCGCTTAGACCTTTTTGCTGCAAGAACGCATCAAGATATCCTCACTCTAAAAAAGTTTGCTAATAAACCTGTCATTTTCACGTTACGCCCTTCAAGAGAAGGAGGGCAATTTTTGGGGTGTGATGAGGATCGTTTGGAGGAGCTAGAAAAGTTATGTGAGCTACGCCCCAATTTCGTTGATCTTGAGAGCTACTTACCTATAGACGTTTTTTTGAGGTTTAATAAACGATTCCCTGAAACTAAAATTATCTGCTCCTATCACGACTTGGAAGGTCATGGAGCAATTCCTTTCCTTACTCATTCAAAACGTGCCTTCGTGAGCGTTTTTAAAATAGCGATTTATGCCCATTGTATCACAGAAGCTTTAGCTCTAATGTCTTTAGTGAAACATTCTCCTCAAACCATAGGTATTAGCATGGGGGAAAAGGGGGTGATCAGCCGTTTGCTAAGCTCCAGGTTTAATCAAAATGGATGGACGTATTTCACTGCATCTATTCCTCATGCGCCAGGCCAGCTATGTATCCAAGAGACACGGGCGCTGTATGGGGAAGATGTCCCTGGAAGAGATCTATTTGGTTTAATTGGCTATCCTACCAGTAAAAGTATTAGCCACTACACTCACAACGCTGTGATGAAGGCATGTGGATTAAAGGCTATTTATCTAAAAATGGATATTGAAGTAAAAAGTATTCCACTTTTACTAAAACAACTTGTTGATTTGGGTTGGAGGGGACTTAGTGTAACGATGCCATTAAAAGAAGCTGTATTACCCTTTTTAGACCTATTAGATAATGATGCTTGTAAAATTGGGGCTGTGAATACGATTACTTTCGAAAACGGAAGGTTAAGGGGATTTAACACAGACGGTCGCGGTGCTGTTAGCCCTCTATTAAAAAGAGGCTCAATCACAGGTAAAACGGTAGGTATTATTGGTTGTGGGGGTGCTGCAAAAGCGATCGGCTATGAAATAATGAACCAAGGTGGTGAAGCTGTTTTTTACTGTAGAAATGAGTCAAAAGGGAAGTTAGTTGCTCAGCATTTAACCTGTACCTATCAACCCATCGAAAAGCTTAAAATAGATAAAAACGATGTTTTGATTAACTGTACCCCATCCTTAAACCCCTATGATGATATTCGACTTGACCATCAGCCCACTGTGATGGACATCAATACTTTACCTTTGATGAGTCCTTTTTTAGAAAAAGCAAACAGTTGGGGATGCCCCTTGGTGTATGGTTATCAGATGTTTGCTTCTCAAGCATCTTTACAATTTCTGGACTGGTTCCCCCATCTTGATTCTGTTCAGTTAGAGGAAAACTTGAACGAAGAATGCATGAAGTATTTGCGTTGTTTAAAGAACCAATAATGATAGAGTGGGAATTCTTTTTTTGTTAAACTTTATTCTTAAAAATTTTCGGTAAATTATGAAAAGAACCCTAGCATCTGAGTTAGTTGAGCATGTTAATCAAGTTGTTTGCCTAGAAGGTTGGATCAATAATGTTCGGTCTAAAGGAAAAATTAATTTTCTTATTCTCAGGGATCGTTCTGGCTTAGCGCAGGTGATTATCGAGGATAAGGACGAGTTTCACAAAATCGTTTCCTTGCAGCCTGGAACTATTTTATCAGTGGAGGGTACCGTCATCGAGACTGCTCAAGCGAATTTAAAGGTTGAAGTCGTGCGGCCTAGGATTTCTGTCAAAGTTCCTATTCATGATACCCCTCCGATCGAGTATTATAAACCTCAAATTCCTTCAGACTTAGAGTTTATCTTAGATCATCGCCCAATTGCTTTAAGAAATCGAGAGATTCAAGCTGTTTTCAAAATTCAAGCCGAACTTGCCCACGCCTATCGTTTATATATGCATGACCAAATGGGAGCGGTTGAATACTTTGCTCCTAACATCCTTGGGGCTTCGTCGGAAGGTGGTGCGGAATTTTTTAATGTAGATTACTTTGGACATGTCGCGACTCTTGCTCAAAGTAGCCAGCTTTATAAGCAAATGATGGTCGGTGTTAATGAGCGAGTTTTTGCAATCATGCCTTTTTTTCGGGCCGAAAATTCTAATACACCTCGTCATCTTTCTGAAGGTAAACAATTTGAATTTGAAATGGGCTTTTTTAACCATTGGCATGAAATTCTCGATGTACAAGAAGCTTGTCTTAAGTTTATGGTTGCTTATTTAAGAACGCATTGTGCTAAGGAAATTGACATTTTAGGTAATCGATTGGTTCTTGCTCCTAGTGATGTTCCTTTCCCTCGGCTTACATTTAAAGAAGCACAAGAATTATATTTCCAAAGAACCGGGATTGATGAGAGATCTGAGAACGACCTAAGCCCTGCTGCTGAAAAAGAGCTTTGTAAATATGCTCGTGAAGTCTCTGGAACAGATTTTATTTTCATTATTGATTGGCAGACAGGTAAACGTCCTTTTTACGCCTACCCCACTGATGGCAATGAAAACCTGACGAATACTTTCGACCTTCTCTGTGGAGGAGCAGAAATCACTTCAGGGGGCCAGAGAAGGCATACCTATGCTTCAATGGTTGAGGGGATTTTGTCTAAGGGGATGGATCCTAGTGCTTTTGAAGATTATCTAAGCGTGTTTAAATATGGAATGCCTCCTCATGGTGGCTTCGGGATGGGGTTAGAGCGTTTAACTATGACTTTGCTAAGATTAAAAAACATTCGAGAAGCTTCGCTATTTCCTTCGGATCCCAAAAGAATTGCAGGTAAACGAATCAAAGCAAAAATATTTTTTGGCCAAGAAAACATTAGAAATGAAGTTATTCGCCTTTTAAGGGCTGAGGAGTATCCTTTTCAACATCTTTCTCATGAAGCAACCCCGACTTCTGAGGATTCGGCACGCGTACGTCAAACATCCCTTGAAGAAGGTATAAAATCTATCATCTTAAAAGGTAAAAGCTCGAAAAAGAATTTTCAGGTTAACCTGCCTTCTCATTTAAAACTCGATATGAAAGCGATTTCCAAAATGGTTGGGGAAAGGTGTGAATTTGAAGACCCCGAAGTAATTAAAGAACGATTTGGTTTGCAAATAGGAGGTGTGCCTCCTTTTGGTCACCTGCTCAATTTAGATAATTATTTTGATGAAACTATTAAACTATGCGAGCGTTCAGCTTTTAACTGTGGGCTGACAACTGAATCAATTGTTATGAAATCTAAAGATCTTATTGATCTCGTTCAACCAAAATTTGGCTGTTTTTCTAAAACTTAAACTGGACTTGCCAGTCAGAATTCTGACTGGCCTTAAGCTGGTTTAGGAGATTCCTCTAGCAGGATCTCTTCCTCTTGCATCTCGGGATCAATCTGTGGATTTAATTTGGCCAATTGATGACCTAAAGAACGGATGGAAGCAAACCAAAAGAGAAGAACCAAGAAAAGGATAACGGCAACAACGGGTATCGTTTCTCCGATGGTGACAAGAAATAAGAGCAAGCTTTGGTAAATAATTGAACCTCCAAATTTACCGAAGCGAGAGCCAATGCCATCGATGGCTGTCTTCCCCTGTATTTTTTGCTCAGGGGTTAAGGGTACATAGCTCATTTCTTTTGTAGTATCGAATATTGAGTATTTTGTTGCCTTAATGGTGCTGTTTTGTATTGAGCCTACATGGACAGCGAGCATATGGGGAGAGACCCCAAACAGAAGCAACTCGTAAGGGGCTTGGTGACTAAAAAAAAGGCCACCGAAGAAAGCGATGCTACTCACTAAAATGACGATAGGCGTAATGAGCGCTGCCCTTGTCCAGCCAAAAATATCAATCAGCTTTGACGTTGCTAAGGCGAGGACCGTTGAGATAATTCCTTGAAGGATCAGTAGATTGCTAATACAGTCGCTATACTGTGTTGTTGAAGGATGAACGGCTCTTAGTTGGTTTTTCCAGATGACTTCTACCAGGTTGATGACAAGATTATAGGAGACTACAATGATAGCGATGCAAGTGAGGTAGTTAGAATTTAACACATAGTTTAAGCTTTTTTTCAAAGAAAGCCGCGGCCGATCTTTGTTTTCTGGTTCGATTGCTTTTTTATAGCAAGCCACTCCCCCAACGTTTTTAACCATCCATCGGTAAGTCAGCATGGCTACAATTCCGCTGAGGGCAATTAAAAGGGTTAGTAGCATGAGGGCTTGCTCCCATGGATCATGGCTAAGTAAAAAGCCAAAAACGCTATCTAAGTGAGTAAGCCTCCCGGCGATGAGTCCTGCTGTTATAGAAGCAAAATTTGAGCCTATGCTTAAAACACAGTAAAATCTTTTAGCTTCAGTGAGTTTAGTAATTTTGTTCGCTAACCCCCAAAATAAAACTGTCATAATGCTGGTACTCCATAGCTCGCTCATGACATAAAAAGCTGTATAGCTCCAGTAGCGCAACACATAGATAAGGCCTTTAAATCCTGCTGGTAATAAGGTTTGTAAGTAATCGGCAAAGTGATCGAGATGAATAAAATCTCTTGCTGGGTAAATAATAAAAGCAAATAGAATATAGAATGATAAAAAGCCACTTACCATGAAGTAAAACACCTTTTCTTGCGTAAAGGTGTTCGACAGCTTAGTGAAAATGACAGTCACTAGAATTGCCATAGGGAAAATGCCCCAAACCTTGACAAAAGGAATGACTTCTGCTCCTGCTGCAGTAATAAAAACAACATCCTTGACGTTCCTTAAGAGGCTATAGTTAAAACAGATGCAAAAAAGCATGATGAGCATGGGGACAAGCTTACGATACTCTTGGCGGTGGATAGGCCAAAAGAGAGATCTTAAAGTTCCAAATTCTGAGTTGGATATCTGGGCCATAAAAAATCCTTTGAAAAGAAAAGATTTTAATGAGCTGAATATTAAATTCAAGGCATTTCCGTAAAAACGACTGAAAATCAAGTAGATGTTTTTTAAAAATTTATAGATAACTAGGAGGGAATTAAGGGGAGAAATTCCCCTTAATTTTAAGCTTATTTTTTAGTCTTTTTTGAAGTAGCGTTTTTCTTTGTTTTTGTTGAAGTTTTTGCTTTGGTGGTTTTCTTACTATTCTTAGCTGTTTTCTTAGCAGGTTTTTTCTTTTTGCCTTCGAATTCATCGTCTTCATCATCTTCGTCTTCATCATCAAAGCTAAAATCTTCTTCTGACCCAGAAGATTTTGTGCCCTCTTGATCCCAGCGCGAAGAAAGACTTTTTAATGCAGAGAGCTTTTGGTTAAGTTGCTCCATACTGATTTCATAATCATAACCTGAAGCGCGTTTTCTAGCTAAGAGCTGTTCCTCGCTCTCAAATTTAGGGGAGAAAATCATGGAAGCCCCATGCGAGTAGTCGGGGATAAAGAGAAACGGTCTAACAGCACTCGGAACTGTGGTATAGATGTCTGTCGTAATTTGAGGTTCTACTTCCTGCTTTGTGACCTGCTTAGGAGGTCGGCCTCGCTTAGGACGTGGATTTAAGGCTTCATTGGAGTAGTAAGTTTTTGCTTTTAAGAAAAGGGTTTTTCTTGCCGCAAGCACTTCTTTGCTAGCTTTTGGTTCAAAAAGCTCCGTTTTTAGTTTTTCTATAATATCCTTTGGTAAATCTAAATCTTCTTCGAAAACAAATTCAAAATGGTTTTGTCTTAGCCATTCTATAATTCGAATGCGAGAGCGTTCTTGATAGAATTGTTGCCACTTCTCGAATTCAGTGTGATGATCGTAGATAAACTCTAGAAAGTTTTCGCGAGCTTCTTTAGATTGAATAATTTCAAGTAGTTTTTCTTTTGTGTCGATGTCATAAACTTTTTCGTTAACGAATCCTTCCATGATTTTTTTAGTTTCATAAAAAGTCAATTTAGGAATCATACAGTAACGGTCATGGTTAGCTTCAATCTCGTTTTCCAGTCTCTTTAAATCCTCTTCTGATTTGTCTAGATCAACGAATATGATAAAACCCTCCATGCGATCTAGGTGAAAGTCACGTTCATCATCCGATTTGGCAAATGACTCCATCAAACGGTGGCAGCGAAGGATGAGAGGATTTTGCGCTACTTGCTTTGGTTTTGTTGACATAAATCTTCCTTAGATAAAGCAAAGCTTCCTTTAAAATGATAGGTTGCAGGACCACTTTGCGTAACATTCGTAATTTGATGTTTTCCATCGATAGAAAAGTCGATGGTTAATGATTGTCTGGATCTAGTCTCAACCGTTATCGGAGCAGTCAATTGATGAATAACTGAACTAATAATGGCCGCAGCTGTTGCTCCTGTACCACACGCCAATGTTTCCCGCTCAACTCCGCGTTCATATGTTCGTAAGCGTAAGGAGGATGGACCCGTGATTTGTGCAAAATTTGCATTGGCACCTTTAGGAGAAAATAGGGGGTGAAAACGCAATTTTGGTCCTAAGGAGAGAACTTCAACGTTTTCAATATCATCTACAAAATGGATAAGATGTGGAACCCCTGTATCTACATAGTGGACGACGTAGTTTGTTGATTCAACCAAAAGGTTAATTCCTAGCTTCATTGAAGAAGGAGTTCCCATGGAAGCTTTTACAAGGTCTTGATGCATCTCTACTTGTAAAATTCTTTGCATGGTTTCAATGCTCAGAGGTGATGTGAAAATTCCCTGCTCCTGTATAAATTGTTTAAGGCAACGGAGGCCGTTTCCACACATTTCTGCTTCTGAGCCATCAGCGTTAAAAATGCGCATCTTAAAATCTGCAACCTGGCTTGTTTCTAGTAAAACAATCCCGTCTGCACCAACGCCCTCAGGGTGATGACACAGACGCTGAATAAGCTTACTTGCTGAGCTGGGAAATGAGAGGTCTCGATTATCGATGAGTAAGAAATCGTTTCCACAACCAGAGTATTTAGAAAATGAAAGTTCTCGCATTTATGAATGTTGATTAATTTCTTCATATGACTGGACAATTTTATCCAGAAGTCCAAATTCTAGAGCCTCTTGTGCTGTCATCCAGGTATCTCGATCAATCGCTTTTTCAATTTCTACTGCGCTTTTGCCCGTAGCCTTTACATAAAGATCGATCAGAATACTGCGTGTTTTTAGCATTTCCTTTGCTTGAATTTCTAGGTCTGTTGCTTGCCCTTGAATGACCCCACTTAATCTTGGTTGGTGTACCATAAACCTTGAATGGGGAGTTGCAAACCTTAATTTAGGAGATGCTACTAAGCTCAAAACTGAACCCATTGAGGCTGCAAGTCCCGTGACAAGAGTAGCAACAGGGGAAGAGATCATTTTAATTTGATCCCAAATTGCAAAGCCTGCGTCAATAGAACCACCAGGACTATTAATGACAAAGGTGATTAATTTGCCAGGATCTTTTAATTCGAGATACCAAAGTTTACGAATAATTGCTTGCGACGAGTCATTATCAACGGCATCGCAGAGGAAAATACGACGTTGTTCTAGGATCAAAGATTCAATTCTATCGTCTAGCTTTCCATTGGTTTCAGAGTCATTTTTACTAGGATCGCTTTTTGCCATAGGTATCTCCATAAACATACTTTAATAGAGGTGATTATCACTCATCTTACTGCTTTTTTCAAGACTATAGTCGTTAAAGGCTAAATTCTTGACATCTTAGCGATCATAGACCTAGGGCTAGGGCTAGTTCTTGATATAAGGGATATTTTGCTAAAAGAGAGATAACTCTTGTTTTTGCTTGTTCCAGGATGGAGGGGGCTATGTCGAAATGAGCTTTGCTCAGCTGTTTGGTTTTCTCGTTCAATTTAGGCTTAGTATTAGACAAAACAAGGTAAATAATATTAGCAATTTCTTCCATTTCTTCTTTGCCCATTCCTAAGGTTGTAATGGCAGGGGTGCCGATACGGATTCCAGAAGTATACCATGGGCCATTTTTATCAAAAGGGATAGCATTGCGATTAACGGTTAACTTAGCCTCTCTTAGTACGCTTTCTCCGTGCCGACCAGTTAAGCCGAAGGGTTCTAAATCAATAATCAGCAAATGATTATCCGTGCCTTGGGTGACCAGTTTAAAGCCTTTCTTCATTAAAGCTTCAGCAAGAGACTTGGCGTTATCCACCACTTTCTGGGCGTAGTTTTTAAACGCTTCCGAGTTAGCTTCTTTAAAAGCTATTGCTTTAGCTGCCATCACATGAGGTAGAGGCCCTCCAAGCACTAAAGGACAACCCTTATTAATCACCTCTTCAAATTCCTTTTTACAAAGGATAAATCCTCCCCGTGGTCCGCGCAGAGTTTTATGAGTCGTCGAAGTGACGATATCGGCGAAAGGAATAGGGTTATATTCTCCTGTAAATACTTTGCCTGCGACGAGGCCACTAAAATGAGCCATGTCGACCATGAGGACTGCTCCTACAGCATCAGCAATTTCGCGGAATTTAGCGAAGTTGAGTTTTCGAGGATAAGCAGAGTACCCAGCTAGTAAGATAGCGGGCTTTTCTCTTAAAGCAATTTCTTTGATTTTTTCGTAGTCTATTAGGCCCGATTCTTTATCCACATCGTAGCAGATAGCATGCATCATTTTTGCCGAAACATTGTGTTTGTATCCATGGGTGAGATGACCACCTGAGTTCAGAGAAAGGCCTAGGATTTTCTGGTCAAGCATCAACTGACGAATCGATTCATAGTCATCATCGGACAGTTCATCAATGCTTTTTTTGCCTAAGCGTTCGACCTCTTTGTTTTGCACATTCTTTACCAGGATAGACCAAAAGGCAACAAGATTGGCATCTGCGCCTGAATGGGGTTGGACATAGGCTGCTTCTGCACCAAAGAGGGATTTTAGTTGATTTAAAGCCTCCTCTTCAACCGTATCCACATTCTCGCAACCGGCATAAAAGCGATGGCCTGCATAGCCCTCTGCATATTTGTCAGTAAGTAAATTGCCCATGGCAAGTTGGACGGCATAGGAGGAAAAATTTTCAGATGCAATCAGCTTAAGATGGGAGCGCTGGTCTTTTAACTCTTTGATAATGGCTTCGGATATTTTAGGATAAATGCTTGAGAGATGATCAAGTGTAGCAAGATAAGCAATAACGGCAGAGGATTGTTTTTCAGTAACGTTTTTTTCAAGATAGTTTTGTAAATATGCCATGGTCAACCCCCATAAAAAGCACTATTTTGAAGAGGCGCTTAATAAATGTCATCTCCAATTTTCTAAAAATCCGCAGAGTTCATGAATGGAAGGGCTTTTCCCCGTTCGAACGTAAAATCCCGAAGTGGCAACTCCAGAAAGTAGAGCCTGTTCAGTGTTTAAGCCGTAAAGAAGGGCGTTGCAAAAACCTGCGTTAAAATTATCCCCAGCACCCGTAGTAATAAAGGGCGTAGGAGTGTATGGCCCGTGAACAATCCAAGAGCCTTCATCCGTTGCTCCACAAGCAAAGCGTGTCGAGTGGATAATGACTTGATTCAGACTGCTTTTGATTTTGATGTTTTTTGCTAAAGATAGGATGTGGTCCTCAGAGTGTCCTAAAATAGGGATAGAAAGCACCTTAGCGACTCTGACAGCCTCTGCTTCATTAAGGCCTTGAATAACAGTATAAAAGGAAGAAAATTCTTGTAACAGCCGTAGAGCTTCCTTTAGATCCGCATCAGAGCGCTTGGCAGGATCGGCTAAGTCAACGAAAAGAAACCGCTCCTTTTTGCTTATCGGAAAAATGTCTTTTAGAATGCTTGCCCAAAGGTGATTCATTGAGGTGAGCATTGTCCAGTTAGCGGAGATAAAAAGATCAGAACGTTCGAAAATCTCCTTCAATTTTTCTTTTCCCACGATCTGTAGCAGGTTGTCATAATTAATGTTTTTTAAGTTGTCTAGTTTTCCTAAGATGATTTTGCCATCTTCAAACTCAATGGCATCGGAGTGAGAGCTTGGTCCTAGAGTAAAAACTTCTTCGCACCCATTCGCCATCTCTTGAAAGATGGGTTCGATTTGATCTTTGTCGCCGATCGATCCTGCAAAAGTGATCAGGTGCCCTCCGTGTAAGAGAGCATCGGTAAGAATGGGAGCATTTCCCCCCAACTTGACTTGCCTTAGGGATAGCTCGATGTTCCCACTTCTTTCACTCGCCTCGAGGATGCGTTGACCAAACTCACGAATTTTCTTCATAGGAATCATAGATGAAAAACTATTGCGTGTGGAAATAGCTGTGAGAATTTCATCTGTAAAACCATCAAAGCCAATAAAACCGCGTTTTTTGCTTTCTGGGGCTTTGGTTAAAGCTTCATAGTGAAATCGTAGTGCTTGGGCTAAGTTTTGCTGCTTTGACATAAGCTTCTAAAAATGAGGGCGGTGTTCAGTAGAGGAACCACAGCGAAGTTCGTGATTATCACCGACTTCGTAGTGCTGATCGTTAATTAAAATCTTATAATGACAGTAGGGGAAAATTTCGTTGGTTTCCCATAACCATTCTTCAGACGAGATGTTTCTTAAAGGGACACCTTTCTCCCAGCTCAAGCCAGCCCCTTGTCCACGTATAAAAAGGTTGTTAGGGTAACCAACGTTATACCTAATTTTTAGCTGGGTGATAGGGTTGGGGGGTATTATCCTAGAGGGAGACTGCTTGGTGTCCTTTGTTTTACCATTTTTTTGAAATATTCTTTTAAAAGACATTTATCCTCCTTGAAAATAAGACCTTACCCTCAAGTTCTTTATTGGAAAATCAATGATATCATGTCAATGAAAATTACCTTGGGTCCGTTTTTTTCTTGAGTATTATCTCAAAGAAAGGTAATTTAGAGAGGAGTTATTTTTTAGCCCTCTGCTATTTAGGGGTTTAACTTCTGTCATAAAGATCCAGTCTAATATTTAAAGACGTAAAAAAAGGGTTGTCAATGCTTAATGCCTTAAAAATTATCTTGGAAATTCAAGAATTTGATATGCAGCTTATTCAGCTTATGCGCTTGAAAAAAGAAAGGTTAAAGGAGCTTGATAATCTTAATGGCATTAAAAGTAATCTTCAAAAGCAGGTTTCCTTTAAAGAAGCTGAAATTGCAGAGCTCAAAAAAACACAAAGAATGTTTGAAAGCGAAGTCAATGACATTGTCGCTAAAATCAAAAAACTAGAGGGCCAGCAGAACTCTGTAAAGAAACTTGAAGAATTCAATGCCTTAACTCATGAGATGTCTCAGGCTGAAAAAGAGCGTACGGCTAAGGAATTACGTTTAAGTGACTTAATTGATCGCCTTAATGCTGAAGAAGATGCGTTAAAAAGTCTTAACGAAACACTCGAATCTACGTTAGAAAATGGAAAAGTAACGGAAAGTGAGATCGTTGAAAATATTTCACGTATTAATGCTGAAGGAAGAGAGTTAAAGGAGCAACGCGACGCTCTGATTGCGAGTGCTGATCCGGAAATTTTTCAAATCTATGAGCGCTTACTGCGCAACAAAAAAGATCGCGTTGTTGTTCCTATCGAAAACCGTTGTTGCAGTGGCTGCCACATCATGCTGACGGCCCAGAATGAGAACTTGGTGAGAAAGGGCGAGAGGTTAGTTTTCTGCGAACACTGCTCTCGTATTCACTACTGGCCTGAAAGCGAAGCCCTGGAAGGGACTAAAGTGGCGACAAAACAACGCCGTCGCCGAGGAACTTCAAAAGTTTAGTTGGGAGGAAAAGCAATCGCTGCCTTGCAAACAAGGGAGAGGAAAGTCTGGACTTCACAGGAGAAGATACCAGTGAAAGACTGGGGGCTGTAAAGCTACGGAAAGTGTAACAGAAAGTAAACCGTCCTTAGTAAAACAGGGAACAGGATGAAATACCCGTTTTAGGAACGGGTCCTTCTAAGGTAACTTAGTTGGCGATAAACCCTATCTGAAGCAAGACCAAAGAGAAACAATCTTGACTCCGCAAGGTTTCTGACAGGTCGCATGAGGGTCTTGGTGACAAGGTCCCTAGAGGAATGATTGCTAATTCTCAAGAAGAGAATCACAAAATCCGGCTTACTATCTTCCCAACTTTTTTAAATTTCTTTTTGAGGTAAAAGCTCCAAAAATAAAGTGGGGTCTAATTTAATTTCTCTAGCATAGCTAAAGAGATTTATCCCCTCTAAGCGGTTATCAAGATAAGCCTCCTTGAGAGCTTCGATGTTAGAGAAAATAGCTGCCTGCTCATTAGGGGTAGCACCATTGTAAGTGTTTAAGATTTCATTTCTTGCTCCTTCCTCGCTTGGTCTTTCTAAAAAATTCAACAGGGCGTCGATGTTTTTATGAGAAGTCATGCGTCCATCGACTTCACCCCTAACCTCATTTTTTAGCTGCGCTAAAGACTCTGGCGGCTCTTCCTCTAGCTTATCTGCAACAATTTCTTCGCCTAGTTGCTCAGCTTCCTGCTGTTGATTAAAGGTTAAAGCGTGATCAAGTTCTTTTCTTGCCCTAGTTAACGGAGAGGTTGTAAATAGGTATTTGAAGAAATCTATAAAACCTCGAAATGTGTGTTCCTTATAGTAGTTTTCTAGCTCTTTGATCCTCTGCCTAAGCTCTCTGTCGGCACTTTGTAAATTAGTTTTGCTTTCTTGATATTGATGTTTAAATTCGGGCTGCGCGACCTTCTGGATGCTTTCATCTGTAACTTTTAATTTGGTAAAAAATTCCTTCTGGCTGTGATAATTTTCTGTGGCAATTTTTATTGTTTTAATTAAGTTGCTGTAACTGGGATTAACAGACATAATTAACCCTCCATTAAAATTATATTATAATTTAATTAATTTTAATGGAGGGTTAGATTGTTTAGGCTTCAATTAACAAACTAGAGAATTCACTAGGATCTTTTGTGATGAGTTGTGCATAAGTCATTAAATTCATTCCTTGATGACCGTTATAAAAAACTTCTAGATAGGCAATGTTTACAAAAATATTTGAGATGAGTTGCTCATCTTGATTTTGCTCTGCATCGACGAAGGAAACAATAATCGCTGCTTTGGCCTCATCTTCATTGCGATGCTTACCCTTAAAGAAGGATAACTTTTCCTCCACCTCAGTTGTCGGAATGCGTGTAGGGGTCTTGATCTTGTTATTTTCGAGATAAATAGTAGGGTCTTCTCGTCCGAATAACAAAGCAATCATAAACGCTTCGTTTGCAGCGTCATCCTCACTGAGCTCTAAGTCTCCTAGGCCTTGGTTATGGATTAATTTTTCTAAGTCTTTCAATCGCGCTACAACCTTTGGTTCATTGATAGGTCCATAAGAGCGTGATCTTAAAAGTTCCTGAACCAAGTCCTTAGCGGTTGATTGATACTTGTCAGAAAACAAGTTTTTAATTCTTTCTGAAAAATTAACTTGAATAGGACTATAGATATCGTCTAAATCCTGTGGAGCCGTGACTTGGAGTGGGATAAAGTTAAAAATTGCTTGTAATTTCTCAATCGTTAAAAGAGAATTGGTAAGCTGTGTCGTTTTGAAGGGTCTGTAAATGGTATGGGTAAAAAACTTAATTAAAGGATGCTTTTTATAAAAATTGGCTAATTCTGCGGTATCGGTTTTTAGCTGAGAATGAAATTTAAAGCTTTCTTCTTTTTTAAGTAGAGCCTTTGCCTCTCTTCTGGAAGCGATCATCGATTTTTTCAACTGAAAGTAGGTTTTAAGGGGTCGACTTGTCCTCATGCTTGCCCTTTTTAATTGCTCGTTATTTAAGCCATCTTGTGTTTTAATGAATTGATTCTGAATGCGTCTTGCTCTAGAAAGAGGTGAATTTCTCTGAATGGTATGAGTGAAGAATTTAATTATTCCATAATCTTGATAGAAGTCCTCAAGCTCTTCAATCGCTTTACTAAGCGATTGGATCGTTTTGATAGCAAGTGGGGATTTCTCCGAAGGGGCTATTTTTGAAACAACTTCGACTCGTTCATTAAGCCTGCTTATTAAATGAATATAATTATGTGCTAATCTCAAATTGTTGCCCTCTCTTTTTTTAATTATTATTGTGTCTTTTAAATTGTATTAAGTTAATAAGGAGGAGCGATGTCCTCCTTTATCCATTAGCGCCTTCCCTGCCACCAATTTCTGAATGCGCTCGCTATGGTAGAACGTTGTGCAATAATACCTAGTTTATCTTCGAACTCTTTTTCATCTAAGTACATAGATGCTTTAAAATTTTCTACATTCACTTCTAGATGAGGGTTAGAAGCTAAGTACTCATTAAGTCTATCTGCGTTGATATGGAATTGATTGAATTCTTCAGAAGCGATACTCAATTCAGATAGCTCCTTTGCTATTTCATGCTTTTGCTGAGAATCTTTGATGAACGTAAGTTTTTGTAGATAGTGATCTACCGTTTTAAAAGCCTTGATTTCAAGATCTTTTTCAGCGTCCAACTGCTTGGCATCCTCCTCGTTTAGCTCATCCGTTTCTTCTCTGCTACTCGTGCTAGGTTCATGATCTTCGATGAGCTCATCCGATGAATCGATGTCTCCGTCAGTTGGTTTTTCTTTTATCGCATCGGGAAAAGAATGACTGATTAGAAAATTCTCATCCAAATAATGATCAATTGTTCCTGGACTACCAATGAACAAGTCTCTAAAAAAGTCTTGATTAGCCGTAGGGTCTGCATTTAACAAGAGATGATTGTCTCCTAATCTATTTTTTAACCTTTTAAGATTAGCAGAAAGTTGGGATTCTTCAATGTTTTCCTTGAGGGCGTCTTCTATATATCCCCTTACGGCTTCTTCTTCCTCGCTAGTAAATAAATGCAGAAGGTCGTCCATTTCCTTTGCAGATAGATGAGGTGATGAATCAGTAGAGTCATGAGTTGAAGGGATAGGCTCATGGGTTTGAGACAAAGGGGAACGATCTGTAGGAGGGAGGGAAGCGGATGGTTGTGCTGTTGCCGGCTGAGTTGCTTGTTGAGGAGTAGCGGGTTGTGGGGGATGATTCGGTTGTGTATTGTTTTGCGGAGGATGCGTTATTCGATTGGTTTTAGGCTGGTTGACTAAAGTGTTTTGATGGATTATCTGGATCCGATTGAGCTCTTGGCGAGCTTTAGACAGAGGAGAAGATCTAAAGATAAATCTTATTCTATCAATAATATATCTCAGCTTATGGTTCTTATAATAACTGGTTAAAAGCTCGATCTTGTTGTTTAATTCTTTTTTCTTAGTAGAAATACTGGCAAATTGGGGATGGTCTCTGAGAACTTGGCTACCAGTCTTTTTGGTATTCTGGGGAGCTAGAGACTTAGTTTCTTTCTTTAGCGCTTTTCTAGCCTCATTTAATCCTTGAATGATTTGCTTATAACTTGAATTAATAGTTGGCATTAGATTTCCTTCTTGAGTTATTATTAATAAATTTAAATTCCAAAAATTATATCTAGTTTCAAGATTTAATTCTAAAATAAAATTGTTAAAAATATGTAAGGAATCGAATGATTTTTTGTTAATTTGATAGGTTGTCTTTAATAAAACTTTAAATTTTAGCTTTATAATTATTGCAAAAAATAATCATAAAGTTTATGAAGATAATAAAAAAATTCTCTCTCTTTGTTTTTTCTTTAATCCCATTTTGTTTGTTAGCTGAACAAGTTCTACCCGATCAAGTTAAACACGTTCTAAGCCTCACTCATCATAACCACCAGAGTGTATGGCCTAATTTAAACTTAAATGATTCTCCTACCTTATTACTATTAGATGATGAGAGCATATATGGCCTTAACCTAAAAGCCCCTCAATCAAGCTGGAAAAAGATTGATAATCATGTTCACAGAGCTCTTAGGGATACGTGGAAAGTACAGCAATTAAAACTTCATCCAGCCTATGACATCGATGGTGAAAATGTCTTTGTTTTTCGCTTAGGAGATGATCGTGAATCCCTGAAAATTTTTGCCCATGAGCGGTTTCATCGTTACCAACTGCTCAATTTTAAACCTGAAAAGATGGCCATTGGTGAATACCAAGATCATTTTAATGCAGAAAACTTAACCTTAATGAAGATAGAGGATGCGATTTTGTACAAGTTCCTGCAAGCTCCAGATACTGAAAAAGAGCATCTATTAAGAGACTTTATTCATGTATTTAACGAGCGTATTTCTAAGATTAAAGACGAATCAAGACACTGGGAAGACCATCAGCAAAAAATGGAAGGGTTGGCAGATTATGTGTCAGCGATGATGTTTGATAGAGAAAAACAGATCATAGATAATATCGAAAATCTTAACGCGGATGGTGATTTTTCTGATTATGTGATTAAGTGGCGCCATTATTCTGTAGGGGCCACATTGGCATTTGCTTTGGATTTCCTTCAAGTTCAAGATTGGAAAATTCAAGTTGAGGATGGTGCTTTTTTAAGTGAAATTTTGTTGAAGGCTATTGATCCTGCACATGATTCTAAGGAGTTAGATAGAATCAAGCAAAAGTATCGCTATGCCAATATTAAAGAAGAAATGAGCCAAAAGGTAAAAGAGTATCAGGAGCAGATGGATACCCTGTTTGAAAAATACCAATCCTTACCTGGGCCTATCCTTCGCTTTGCTCATCCAAAAAAACTCGGTATTAGTGGTGGTGGAACGACAGAGCGAATCCTGTCGCTTGCGGATGGCACTACACTGAGCTTAAACGATCAGTCCTTTTCTTCAACAACAGATTCTAAATGGAAGTTTGAAACAAATGAAATTCCATTCCTTATCCAGAATCGGGCAGGGTTTCGGGAAATTAAAATGGGGAGGGAATGTTCCCTAGTTTTAAACAGTCAGGTTATTTGCCTGGAAAGCTTAATGGTGGCTCCTCCCAAGGAGTATCCATTTAGACAAATTAGTGTAAAAGGTAATCAGTTCTCATTTTCATCCGAATCGCATCGTGGTTCACTTGTCTTTGATGGTAATCACCTCTTCATACGTTATTTTTAAGGCGAGTGAGAGATTTCTCGCTTTAATGTCGCGTGCGGTTGATCCCTTCAAAAAATTCTCTGCGGATTTCTTGATCTGCCTCGAAGGCCCCTCTCAAATGATTTGTGATGGTATCGCTGTGCGCGTCTTCGATTCCTCTAGCGATCACACAAAAATGTTCAGCGATAATCGAGACAGCGACATTTTCTGTTTCAAGCAATAATGATAAGGAGTCTGCAATTTGCGCTGTGAGTCTTTCTTGTACTTGTGGTCGTTTGGCAAAAAAACGAACAATTCTTGGAATTTTAGAAAGACCGATCAGTTTTTTGTTGGGTAAGTAGGCGATATAAGCCTTCCCTTGAAAGGGAACGAAGTGATGCTCGCAAAAACTTGTGAACGATACTTTCATAAAAACGGTATTAGAGTTTCTTAAGCCAATATCTTGATCAGGTATGAAGCTGGAAGCAGGAAAGGTATTTTTGTTTAAACCTGAGAAAACCTCTTGAACGTACATTTTAGCAATACGCAAAGGGGTTTTTTTGATCGATTCATCTTCTAGATCCATTCCTAGTATTTCAAGAATTGAGGCAAAATGTTCAGCAATCAGTTCTATTTTCTCCTCATCAGAGTATCTAGAGGGGGTAATTGGGGAAGGGAAACGCGTTACAGAAGGATCTGTTAATGGGGGAGAATTTTTCAGTGAAAATGTAAGCTTATCTGCTTTCATAATTGACTATCCTTTGCCTTGCTATTTCCGATGCTGCAATCGCGAATGCATTGGCTACGTTTAAAGAGTTTTTGCGTCCACGCAGAGGAATTTGTATAAAGTGATCGGCTGCTTTGAGCGTGTCGTTAGAGCAACCATACTCTTCGTTACCCACGATTAAAGTAAAAGCGTTCGGAAATGAAAATTGATAAATAGAAGAGGCTCTGTCCATTGTCTCGAGCGCAATAAGTGGTCTTGGCAAGCTTTTCAAATGCGTTTTGCTGCATTTGACATGTAGGTAGGCATTGCGCGAAGTTTTTTGCACCTGTTTATGTTCGATCCATGGAGTGTCTTCTGAGAAATAAACCTGTTTTAAACCAAAGCCCTCGACGGTCCGTAGGATACTTCCAACGTTGTGGGCTGACCTTAATTGGTCGAGGTAAACACCGATTGGCCATGCCTCTTCCGCTGTTTCACGATCAAAATGAGTGATATCGTCAATTAAGTAGGTTTCATTATCGCTTAAATGGGCCTGTCTTAAATGAAAATGGTAACGATCTGCAATGGACTTTTTACATTCCCAATTAGGAACACCAGAGTGGAGAGTGTCAAGCCAGCTTGCATAAAGTTCATACAAAACCTTCGCCTTTGGAGAAAGCTTTCGGCTAATCATGCTGTGATAGACTTCATTTAAAAGCTTGGCCAACACTTTTTGCTGGGTTTTACTAGCAAGAGCTAAAAATCTAGGCTTTGTAAATTCATCCATTATCTTTTAGACGCAGCTTCTTTCTTTTCTAAATATTCATCCAACGGACCGTCAAAAATGTGGATGCCATCGCTTTCAAAAGCGATGATGCGATTGGCCACTTTACTAATCAAGTCTCTATCGTGGCTGGCGACAATTACAGTCCCTTTGTACTCTTCTAGTCCCCAAGCTAAAGCTGAGACAGCTTCAAGGTCTAAGTGGTTGTTTGGTTCATCAAGGATTAAGACATTGTGATCAATGAGCATCATCGAACCAAGGATGAGACGAGCGGTTTCACCTCCAGAAAGAGAAGTGATTGGCTTAAAGGCATCATCTCCACCAAAAAGCATTTTGCCCATCACACTGCGAATTTCCTGGTCGTAAACACCTGCCTTAACATCTTTTAGCCAGTCAAAAGAGGTGATTGGTTTACTTTTGTCTATAATATCTAAGTGGTTTTGCGGAAAGTAGCTAACCTGAACCTGGTGCCCGACTTCTAGTTTGCCGCGGTCAGGCTGCAAGACACCCGCAAGCATTTTTAAAAGAGTTGTTTTCCCTCGACCGTTATTTCCAATAACACCAATTTTATCTCCTCGAGAGACTTCTAGATTCAACTTATTAATAACAGCTTGATCGTCATAGCCCTTAGAGATGCCTTCAACTTTAAAGATAATTTTGCCTGGAGCTTTTTCCTGGGGAATAAAACGAATGTAGGGCCTTTGAATATTCGTTTTCTTAAGCTCTTGTGGTTGCAGACGATGAATTTCTCTTAAACGGGATTGAACTTGGCTAGCACGTGTGCCTGCGCCAAAACGTGCAACAAACTCTCTAAGTTGAGCAATTTTCTTTTCTTTGCTCTTAGCCTCTAATTCTGCGCTTTCACGTGCAGCTGTTTTAGCGACTACCATGTCATCGTAGTTGCCTGGATAAATGATAATGGTATCGTAATCAATGTCAGCAATATGAGTTGTGACGGCATTTAAGAAGTGCCTGTCGTGGCTGATGACAATAAGAGTTCCTTTGTAGTTAAAGAGAAATTTCTCTAGCCAGCCGATGGATTCTAAGTCTAAGTGGTTTGTTGGCTCGTCTAAGAGAAGAGCCTGGGGGTCGCCAAAAAGAGCTTGGCAAAGAAGGATTTTAAATTGCATATCCGTTGGTACTTCCTTCATTTTTTTCGAGAAGTACTCCTGAGAGACGCCCATACCTGTTAAAAGCAGTTCTGCATTTGATTCAGCACTATACCCGTCTTCTTCGGCTATGATACCCTCTAAATCCCCGAGCTGCATGCCTACCTCGTCCGTCATTTCCACTTCGTAAAGGTGATCTCTTTCTTGAAAAGCATTCCAAAGGCGCGCATTCCCCATGATCACAGTATCAAGAACGGGGTAGTCGCGATAATCTTCAATGTTTTGTTTTAAGATACCTACTCGATTAGGAAGGGTGACAGTACCAGAGGTCGCCTCTTCCAAACCCATAATGATTTTTAATAGCGTCGTCTTACCGGCACCATTGGGACCTGTTAAGCCATAGCGATTACCCTCATTGAAAGTAATCGTTACATCATCAAAAAGGACTCGGCTACCAAAACTTTTGGAAATACGGTTTAAAGTAATCATTGTTATTAAAACACTCAAAATTAAAGGGGATTTTTGGGAATGATAGCAAAAAAAAACAATTGATTAAAGAATAAACATCAAAGCTTTAGGAGGGGTTTTTAAGCAGTTGTTCCATTTCTTTTAAAAGCTCCGTCGCTTTCTTGTCCGCTTCAGCCTCGCCCTCTTCAATAGAGGTTTCAGAACGATGAGCAACTTCGCAGTAGATTTTTACCTTTGGTTCTGTGCCTGAAGGGCGAACCATGATTTTACTTCCTGTTTCAAGCCAATAAATAAGAACATCAGACTTAGGTAAAGTCAAGTGTTCAGTCGTTTGTTCATTCAAAAGGTGGGCTTCCGAGGTGAGATAGTCGTCAATACGCACAACAGGTATCTCTAGGATCTTTTGTAATTTTGCTCCACGGAGTTGGGCCATGGCCTTCTTCATTTGTTCTTGACCCTCTTTGCTCTCTTCAAATTTAATGGCCTGAAGTTTATTCCAATAAATACCATATTTGTTGTAGAGATCCTTCAAGAGATCAACACATGTTTTTCCCTCTAACTTTGCCTTCAAAGCCATTTGGCAAATAATGGCAGAAGATAAAACAGCATCTTTATCACGGCTAAAAGTCCCCATTAAATAACCGTAGGATTCTTCTCCTCCAAAAACATAATGGTGCTGATTTGTCTGTTCCCACTCATGGATTTTTTCTGCAATGTATTTAAATCCCGTTAAAACATCGAAGCAGGTGCCTTCATAATTTTCGACGATTTTTTTGAAGAGCTCCGTTGTTACAATTGTTTTTACGAAAGCAGAGTGTTGATCAAGCTTATTCTGCTGTTTTAAAGCTTCACAAATGTGTTCTAAAAGAATGCAGGCAACTTGATTGCCAGTAAGGATGACGCTTTCATTTTGATGCCTAACAACGATGCCGACTCGATCAGCATCGGGGTCTGTTGCGATAAGAAGGTCAGCTTGCTTTTCCTCTAAGACTTTAATTCCTTCGCTAAGAGCTGCTTTTTCTTCAGGGTTCGGATAGTGTGCTGTCGGGAAGTTTCCATCAGGAAGGATCTGCTTGTCAACAAAGCTTAAATTTTTAAATCCCCATAGGCTTAGTGCACGGGGGACAAGAGAAATACCGGTACCGTGTAAGCTTGTGTAAACGACTTTCAAGTCTGCTCCTTTCTCTTTATTTTCTTGAGGATAGAGTTGAAGGCTAGTAATCGCTTCTAAATAGGCATCATCGACTTCATCTTCTATCAGCTCTATCAAAGAGGACTGTAGGGAATCTAGCTCATTTACCTGAGCCAGGTCGGTAATTTTTTTGACCTCCTCTACAATGCCAACATCATGGGGAGGAAGGACTTGCCCGCCATCACTCCAGTAGACTTTATAGCCATTATATTCGGGAGGGTTATGAGAAGCTGTGATCATAATAGCTGCAGTACACTTCTTAAATCGACAGCCAAAAGAAATCAAAGGCGTGGGTCTTAAGTCTTGATACAAGTAGACGCGAATACCATTTGCAGCTAGGACTTTAGCAGCTGTTTCGGCAAATTCTTGAGAATGGTGTCTTGAGTCGAAACCGATGAATACAGAATGTTGATCCTCAGATGGCGTTTGCTTTAGGATGTAATTGGCAAGCCCTTGTGTTGCACTTTTAATCGTGTAAAGATTCATGCGATTAGTGCCAACTCCCATAACACCTCGCATTCCTCCAGTGCCGAAGGAGAGGGTTTTATAAAAAGCATCAACTGCTTCCTGCGGGTTATCTTTTAAAATTTCTCTGATTTCCGCTTTAGTTTTTTCATCATAGGTACCGTTTAACCAAGAATTAATATTTTTCTGGGTCTCTGCATCCATATTTTCTAAAATCAAAGATGTATTCATATGCTTCGCTACTGTTGATAAAAAATGTAATGTAGCGGATAGAGTCGTTTTTTAAAAGAAAAGATATTTTAAGAAAAGTAGGCCTAAGCCTACTTTGCTGAGAAGATTTGACCGTTTTGCGCCATTTTACCATTAAGAGGGGGAGGGGAGGAGTTCGTATACTTTGCTTGCTCTTTCTTACGGACTTCCTGAATCACTTTTTTTTGGATATGTCTTAAATGGTGCACGGTATCTTTCATAAAACCTCCGTGAAAAGATTCAATGTAAGGGCTTTCCCTTATTTTAACATATTTAATATTAAAGCCCATGAAAAAAGGTTTTTCTAATCCTACCTCATCCATTTGTCGATATCAATAACACCTGTTGAGTGGCTGATAATAAGTAGGATAGCAATTGGAACTACCCATCGGATAAAAAATAACCATGGTTTAAAAAGCCATCGCCAAGCAGTCCCATCCATAAATTCTTCTTGTATGAGCTCCCTATCTAATTTCCACCCAGTGAAAAGAGCGATCATGAGCCCTCCAATGGAAAGAAGCCAAACGGAAACCAAATTGTCGACAGTTTCAAAAAAGTTTTTTCCATAGATGACTTGCCAATTAGGGAATAGCAAACCGGTTTTAGCCAAAGCGCTAGGGATGCCAAAGATGAAGGTAGCAGCTCCGGTAACCAACACAGCTTTTTTTCTATTCCAACCAAAAAGGTCAATAAAGTTAGCTGCAACAACCTCAACTAGGGCGATCCCAGATGTAAGGGCAGCAAAGGTAAATAATGTGAAAAAGCTCGTTGATAGGATAAGGGAGCCCGGTAGTTTACCAAAGAGCAGAGGTAGAGTCTTAAACACTAAGCCGGCACCTTCTTGCGGTTGAAAGCCAAAAGTAAAAATCACTGGGAAAATCATAAGGCCTGCTAACAGGGAGGCGCCTGTGATGCTTAAGCCAATGATACCGCTTGTTTTAGGGATGTCTTCTGTTCGACGCATATAACTGCCATAAGTAAGCATAACACCTTGGCCTAGGCTAAGAGTAAAAAAGGAGAGTCCGAGAGCCTCTAAAGCACCTGAAATTTTAAAATGGCTAAAATCAGGGTAAAAGATAAAGCGCACAGCTAGGTCAAAGCCATCCAATGTAATACTATAGCAACATAAGATGAGTAGAAGGATAAAGAGGCTGGATGTCATAAATTTGCTCCAGTACTCAATCCCTTCGCGAACGCCTGGATAAACAACGCCAATGGTTAATGCAGTGAAGAGAAAATTCCAGAAAAGAGTGATGTCACCAGAAGATTCTAAGGTTGAAAAAATTTGGCTTATTTCGCTTGGCGAGCGTCCTAAATAAAATTGGTTAAGGCACATAAAGACATAATTAAGCCCCCAACCGGCCACGACACTATAGAATGACATGATGATAAAAGAAGAGATCACTCCAAGCCAACCAGGAGCCTTCCATAACCCTGAATTATGGCTTAATGAGATAAAAGTGCCTACAGCAGCTCTTTGCGCTTTTCTTCCTAGCATTAATTCAGCAATAAAAACAGGGATACCAATAAAAAAGATGCAGAAAATATAAAGTAAGACAAACAATCCACCCCCATTTTGCCCAATCACATAAGGGACTTTCCAAAGAGTGCCTAAGCCAATTGCAGATCCTGCCGCTGCCAATATAAAGCCTAGTTGATTACTCCAATGTTCGCGTGGTTTTTGCATAACTTTTCCTGGTTTGTCGTAAATCGCTGATTATCAGTGTTTGGTAAAAACTAAGTTTTAAAAAATTTAACAAATGGCTAGATTGTTGACAATCCAATTTTTCTTTATATAATGAGATGCTATAAAAGTAGGCGTATAAGACCTAAAAATATTATAGAGGTAAAATGCATCCTGTCTTGGCACAACTGTTTGTGGAAGCCGCTGTAGTCGGGGTTGTCTGTCTGGTTTTCTTGGTTCTATTCATCGTGGCCGGTGTCAGGCAAATTTTAAAGGATAGGGATTAACTGAATGATAAAATGAGAGTTTTGGGATGGCATCACCTAAAGTTGTTTTTATTGGGTCCGGGAAGGGAGGAGTTGGCAAATCGACGATTGCTGTTAACCTTGCTATTGCCTTGGCAAATGATAGCAGTTTAGAAGTAGGCTTATTGGACGCCGATTTGTATGGGCCATCTCTACCTGTCATGCTAGGGTTGAGAAATATGAATCCTCGGCTGTTGAGATTATCGTCAGGGGAAGAGAAAGTTGTCCCTTTCTGTAAGTTCGGCGTAAAGGTACTATCCATAGGCTTTTTTTTAGAGGAGACTCGTTCGTTAGCATGGCGTGGGCCAATGCTTCACGGGGCTTTGGAAAAGATGGTTAGAGAATCATACTGGGGAAACCTTGACTATCTGTTTATCGATTTGCCACCTGGAACAGGTGATATTCCAATTTCACTTGCCCAACTCTTGAACGTACAAGGAGCGATCGTGGTCACAACTCCACAAGAGGTTGCCATTTTGGATGCTGTCAAATCCATTAACTCTTTTTATCAATTACAAATCCCATTGCTAGGAGTAATAGAAAACATGGCTGGATTTACGGTGCCTGAAACAGGTCACACCTATGCGATTTTTGGCCAAGGAAAAGGAGAAGAGTTGGCTAAGAGGTATCAAGTTCCATTATTAGGCCGGGTCCCATTAATTGAAGAAATTCGAATTGGGGGAGATGAGGGATACCCTTCAGCTTGTCGCCAAGGAAAAGCTTTCGGCTATTTTCAAAGAATTCAAGAGCAGTTTTGTGAAATGATAGAAAGCAAAGGGGAACCAGCTAGGTTCCCCTAGTCGTTTATTCTTCTTCTTCCTCTTTAGCGTCTGCAATTAAAGCTTCGGAGATGAGAACAATCCCCGCGACAGAAGCTGCGTGAGTTAGTGCGTTTTTAACTACCTTTGCAGGGTCAATCACCCCAGCAGCGAGTAGATCTTCCACTTGCTCAGTTAAAGCGTTAAAGCCAAAAGAGAAATGGTTAGCTTTTAGAGTTTCAGATAAGATAATAGAGCCATCCAAGCCTGCATTGAAAGCAATTTGCTTAATAGGCGTTTCACAAGCTGTTGCAACAATCTTTGCCCCAAGAGCTTCATCGCCTTCGAGTTGGAGTTTTTTGACGACTTGACTTGCGTTAAGAAGAGCAACACCGCCCCCAGGAACGATGCCTTGTTCTAAAGCGGCTCTTGTGGAGTTGAGGCTATCTTCGTACATTTGTTTACGTTGCTTGAGTTCAGGTTCTGTCGCTGCGCCTACATGGATCACGGCCACACCGCCACTTAATTTAGCCTTTCTCTCTTCAAGTTTTTCTTTGTCGTAAGAGCTTTTTGTGTTGTTGATCTCATTTTCAATTTGTTTAACGCGTGCTTGAATCTTCTCGGAAGAGCCTGCACCATTGACAATGATGGTGTGTTCTTTGCTAATTGTAATTTTTTCGGCTGATCCAAGAACTTCCGGGGAAATGTCTTTTAGGTTCATGCCCGTGTCTTCGGCAATTACCGTTCCATTCGTGAGAATAGCAATATCTTCAAGCATTGCTTTACGCTTGTCACCAAAGCCGGGCGATTTAACGGCGGCTATTTTTAAAGTGCCTCTTAGCTTATTGACCACTAAAGTAGATAGTGCGTCACCTTCAATATCTTCAGCTATAATAAGAAGCTGCTTGCCAGAGGTGGCTACAGATTGAAGGATAGGTAAGATTTCATGAATATTGTTAATTTTTTTATCAACAATCAAAATGTTGGCATTTTCCATCTCGACAATCATTTTTTCTGCATTAGTGCAGAAGTAAGGACTAATGTAACCCCGATCAAATTGCATGCCTTCCATCATCTCAATAGAGGTGCTGGTCCCTTTGGCCTCTTCAATGGTAATAACCCCAGATCTTCCTACCTTCTCCATGGCTTCGGCAATCACATTCCCAATGTCTGCATTACCTGATGCTGATACAGTAGCAATGTTTCGGATTTCTTGAGCATTTTTGATGGTGATAGCCGATTTTTCGATTTCTTTTACGATGGCTTCAACGGCTTTATCGATACCGCGTTTAATGTTGATGGGGCTTGCTCCTGCAGAAATTTGCTTAATGCCGTTTTCAACTAAAGATCTAAGTAAAAGCGTGCCAGTTGTGGTTCCGTCACCGCTTACCTCTTTAATTTTTTGTGCTACCTCTTTCGCCATTGCTACACCCATATTCTCATAGGTGTCTTGAAGAGTGATATCTTTAACAATGCTATTACCATCATTGGTAATCGTTGGTGCTCCCCAACTTTTTTCAAGACCAACATTTCTTCCTTTCGGTCCTAAGGTGCACGCGACAACTTCTGCTAGTTTTTTAATGCCAGTAGCTAGTTTTTCACGTGCTTCTTCTTCAAAAATAATTTCCTTTGGTGTTGAAGACATAAGCGTTCTCCTTTCCTTTATATATTATGTGGTTGAGACACATTCTCAGATAATTTAAAGCTCATATGTAAAGATTGTACCGAATGGGTAATATCCCCGATAAGAATCCCGTCAACACCCGTTTCCGCAAATGCCCTTACAGTATCTAAAGTAATCGCCCCTGACGATTCTATAAACGCTTTTTTGCCTTTTTTATGAATGTAATCGACACAAGTTTTGGCATTTCTCGGTGTCATACCTCTAAGCATGATGGCATTAACGTCACATTTAAGTGCATTTTCTAACTGCTCAAAACTGTCGACTTCTACTTCGATAGGGATAGAAGGGTGTTCACTTTTTAATTTGTTAACAGCAAATGAAATCGGGTCGTTAGTGGTCGCATTTAAATAAGCCAAATGATTGAGTTTGATGACACAGCGTTCTTCTAAGCTGTGACGGTAATTGGAGCCTCCACCAGTGCGAACAGCATACTTTTCTAAAGCCCTTAAGCCTGGTAGGGTTTTGCGGGTGTCTAGAATCGCACAGTTCAAGCCAGCTACTTTCTTTACATAGGCTCTTGTAATGGTAGCTATTCCAGATGCGTGTTGAATAAGGTTAAGAGCGATGCGTTCACCAGTTAAAATAGAAGTTGCAGGTCCTACAACTTTTGCTAACAGAGTTCCAGACTTGTTGTATGAGCCTTCTTCAACGAAGAAGGTGACGTCTATTTTGGGGTTGATTTTTTGGAAAAGCTGTTTAAAAAAAGGTAGTCCAGCAATGACCCCTGCTTGTTTTAGTACAAGAATGCCTTCAAGTATCTTGGATTTTGGGATACAAGCTTCAGTTGTAATATCCCCACCCCCGACATCTTCTTCTATAGCTGTCGTGATTAATTTTTCAATCTGGCTTTCTGTGTTGCTCATAGCAATGCTTCTCGTTGAAGCTCAATTTTAGCGGAAGGAGATCATTATAGCAAGAGTTTTGCGATTAAATTTAGCAATCGATTTGTGAGATTGCCAACTTTAGCAGGTAAAGCTGGTTTAAATGCTGGTGGAAATGTACGAAGGTCTAACCAATGGGTTTTCTTTAAACGTCTTAAAAGGGGAGGGAAGGACCTCAGGGCAAGTTGTCTGCAGCATAAGCAGGGAATAGTCAAGATAGTTTTCGGATATTCTTTGACCTTCTTTCAAAACAAAAACATACGGGTGAGTGATGTTAATGAGGTGGTCATTTATTTTTGGTGGCATATTAGAGCCGTCAACGTTGTTAAAAAAGACATTATGGCTGTTTTTAGGAATTCTTGTAAAGAGGGGAAACGAGTTGAAAGAGAAACTCAACTTCTTGAGTTGAGTTTCTCTGAAGGAGATTGTTTAATAATTCCAGCCGAAAGAGGCTCCGAAAGCGTAGAATTGTTGTTTCACGCTAGCATTTCCTCCTCCAAACGTATGTTCTGGGATGGAATGATGTCCATTAATGCGATGTCTTATCCCCCATGCAAAGAAGGAGGAGAGTTCAAAGCACTCGTTAAAGGCATAGGTTGCCCCAAAAGTAGCCACATCTGTAACAGTATCTAAAGTCAATTGGTTAACGACTGTTTGACTTTTCTTGATAGGTGAATTGGCGTGGCGGAAGCCCGTTCTAATCACAAGGTTCTCGGTTAGCGCATAATCAACACCAATGCGGTAGAAAGTTTGATCTTTCCATCCGAAACCCACTCCATTTTTAGATCCAAGTGGCTTAATGACCCCTTCACTTAAAAGTGGGTTATTCAAGGCTCGGATATGACTCCATCGATCGTTTTCAACGTCAAAAGCGATTGTTGCACAGTCTGCGAAGCGCCAGGCTAATCCAACGAGCCAGCGTTCTGGAATATCGAATCGACCGCGGTTAGCTAAGAAGCCTTCATACTTTTTAAAGCGTCTCATATGAGTTTTAGGTTGGTAGGAGGCTCCAACGGAAAGCTCGGGAAGAATGTACCACTGTGCTCCTATTGTACAACCAACTCCACTGGAGTAGTTATAGCCACGATTAGTCACTTTCCCGGGATAGCGAGATCTTAATGGATTGTCAAAATTTTCAATGCCATTAACTTTTAGTCTTTGTACATGGTAATTAAGCGAAATACCTATGTTAAAGCAATCGTGAATCTTCCATGCAAACACAGGGCTGATTTGCTCATGAATGTACTCGAGGCCCATTTTAGAAGTTCCGATAAGCGGGAAGTTGGTCGCATATGTTGTTTTGCTGTGGCTACGGTTGAAAACAATAAAGCCAACGGCGAACTGGCAATCGTTTCCAAATGTTTTATTAATACCAAAATCTGGAGAGAAAAACTCATTCGTTCTGTAGCCATTAAAAGAGCCATTCACTTTGCCTATGAACGAGGGAGCTTGGTTGTCTCTGATAATAGAACGGCCGCGGTAGTGTGCCCACGTTAAACCTGCATCAACGCGGTTTCCAATTTCTGCGTGACCTGCTGGGTTGTATGCTCCGACAAGAGCATCTTGAGGATAAGCCACGCATGTTGCTGCCATGCCTGTTGCCTTCACACTGGCGATGAGGGCCTCTGCGTTTGATGTTTGGCATAAGATGCCTAGTACTGCACCAAATGTAAGTAGAATTCGGTTCATGTTAACTCCTTATTTTAGTCTTAATTACAATGCCCAACATGAAAGGAGCATTTGCAATAGAGTAACTCGCTTGGAAAACAAGATTCAACTAGCAAATATGAACTTGGGTTATATTAGAAAATAAAGTTTTAATGCAATTAAAAAACAACTTGGAAGAAAAAGCTTTAGGACTGGTTTTTAAGAATAGTGGATGTCAAAGCTTTTTCAATTTGTTAAATCTTAAGAGAGATCAGATTTAATGGTGGCTTTGTATACTTCTCTTTTGGGTATGTTTCTTTGTGAGGCGACCAATTTGATGGCTTCTTTTTTAGTTAAAGAGAAATCTTGTTCTATCCTTGAGATATGCTCTTCTATGGGTAACTCGGAGTAGTTTGTTCCCCTTGCCTTCCCCTCAACTAAAAGAATGCATTCCCCTTTGATGGGGGATTGCAATACTTGCGATGCAAGTGAGGAAGCGTTCCCTTTGAGGATTTCTTCAAACTTTTTTGTCATTTCTCTAGCGATTGCCACTCGTGTGTTAGGTTGGATTGAGCTAAGGGTTGATAATGTTTTTGCGATTCTTTCCGGCGATTCATAGCAAATGGTGATTCCGGGATAGGGGATGTATTCTTGGAATGCCTTGATGAGTTCACTACGCTGTTTTGGCAAAAAACCAACAAATTGGAAGCGGCTCGCATTAAAACCCGAAAGCAGTAGAGCGTTGATAGCGGCACAAGGACCAGGTATAGCTGTGAACGGAATGGCATCTTGAACGCATCTTTGCACAAGAAGATGACCTGGATCGGAAATAAGCGGGGTTCCAGCGTCGCTAACTAAGCTAATCAGGCTGCCTTGTTTTAGCTTCTCAGCGATTAGATCTAAATGAGCTAATTCATTAAATTTGTGGTAGGATAAAAGCGGCTTTTTGATTTGATAATGGTTGAGCAGCTTAATGGTACGACGAGTATCTTCGCACAGAATTAAATCAGATTGTCGAAGGGTGTCTAAAGCTCTTAAAGAGATATCTGCAAGATTGCCAATGGGGGTAGCAATGAGAAAAAGCACAAAACTCCTTTGAAGAAGTTAGGTGGCACCCAGATTCGAACTGGGGATCGAAGCTTTGCAGGCTTCTGCCTTACCGCTTGGCCATGCCACCCAAGCTAAAGGGGGAATTTCTCTCCTTTAGCGCAAATAATAACTTATAGCTAAAACAAAAAATGGCGTCAATCTTTTTAAGTAAAATCATCAATAGTTATTGTGGTCTTCGTCGAAACCTTTTAAATACACTGTGGCTGCATTTTCATAATATCTTTAGATAAGGACCACCAACAGTTGAAATCATTTTTAAGGCTTTGACTTAAGCCTGCAAGGTCGCTTCTTAGTTCTTGAAGCATCTCGTTGGGGGTGCATTGTTGTTTATAGGCTTGGAAGCGACGCTTAAGAGTGTTCGCCCTTGAAAGCTTTTCTAGTAGCTGCTCTGCAAGGGAGTGAACCTTCTCTTCTAATTCGTCTTTTTTGGTAAACCACATTTGATTGAGACGAGCAAGAAGTAGTCGTTTATGCTCAAGAATCAATCGTTTGTTAATAACGATCTCGTCCATCTTTTTGAGATTAGAGGCCAAGCCTATTTTATTCAAAGTCCAGATCATCCATTTTGTGGGGTCAAAATGATACCATTTAATACCATTTCGATAATCGTTACAAAACGTGTGATGGTAATTATGGTATCCTTCGCCAAAGGTGACTAGGGAGATTAAATAGTTATTCACAGCAGATTGTTCCTGACTAAATGGTTTATCACCCCACGTATGAGCAAGAGAGTTAATAAACCAAGTGGCATGATGTAAAAGAAAGAGTCTGCCCCATAATGCAAGGACAAATGCTCCGAGGTAATCATTAAGAGACCAGCCCACGATTAAAAAGGCGACCGCATTGGTTATAAGCATTGCTAACCCAATATATTTTTCTTGAAAGGTGACCATTGAGTTTGCAAGTAAATCAGGTACAACCTTTGGGTCAATGGGTTTGGGTTTTTCCAAAATCCACAAAAAGTGTGCATACCAAAACCCTTTTTTAATGGAATAAGGGTCTTTATCTGTATCTACAAACGCGTGATGAATGCGGTGATCATATGCCCAGCGCAGTACGCTGCCCTGCCCAGCCATTGTCGCAAATAAAAGGATAACTGCCTCTGCGGGTTTGGATAACTTGTAACACCTGTGAGAATAATAACGATGGTAGCCTCCCGTGATGCTGATTCCTGTGAAAAAGAAAAGGATAAGTGAGACAGCTATCAGGCTTAGGGATGGAGTGTTGAAATACAGGTAGGTCGGAAGGCCAAGAAGAAAGAGTAATTGATAAATAATGAGGAAGAGGCCCGGGCCCCAATTGAAATTTTTAAAATTGATCATAAAATAAATTGCCGGTTTTATTCCTGTATAGGGATTAAATATAAACTTTGGAACTGATAAGCTATTTTACAACTCAATTTTCTTTAAAACAATGTTTATTTAATAGTTGTTCTTTTTTTTATGTTTTTTGGATATAGTAACCGTTTATTGGAAATAATAATAATTTCCTGTTTCATATGTGTCCACTCTGGGAGACAAAATAAACTTCTTATTTTTTTCCAAAATTGACTATTGTAGCTCTATGAAAACAATTCAAACCATCAAACAGCTTGCTTACCTATCTGATCTTCCATGCGCGTTCGATGGGCCTATACGTGCTTTTAAAACAGATGCCAGGGAGATAGCGCCAGGCGATGTTTTTATTGCTATTAAAGGACAGCGCGTAGACGGCCATCAATTTGTTCAAGAAGCCTTTTTTAAGGGTGCAGCCTGTGCTATCGTGGATCATTCCTTTTCAGGAGAAAGCGGTCCTCTTCTAAGATCAACTCAACCCCTCCAATCTATACAAACAGCAGCTGCAAGATTGTTACAGCTAAGAAAAACAAAAGTAATCGGTATTACAGGATCTGTAGGTAAAACATCGACTAAAGAATTTCTGACAACGCTGCTAGAGAAAACATTTATTGTTGGGAGGACATATGGGAATCAAAATTCTCAGCTAGGCCTCCCTTTAACGATCCTCAATCATACGCATGGCTTGGAAGACTACCTTGTGTTGGAAATGGGGATGACAGAGCCAGGTCAAATTGCGCAGTTAACCCAAATTGCGCCTCCAACTCTTGCTATGATTACACAAATAGCGCTTGTGCACGCAGAAAATTTTTCATCCCTTGAGGAGATTGCCGAAGCTAAAATGGAAATTTTTAGCCATTCAATGACCCAACTAAAAGTATGCCCTTTTGAATGGAAAGAGGATGGCTACTGTCATTTTTCTTTAGTAGAACCAAGAGCAGATTACTATCTAGAAGGTTCTAGTCTTTATGAAAGAGGTCTTTTTCTAGGTAGTCTCAATCTGCCTAAAATCGGAATGCATTATCATCACAACTTATTAGGTGCTATTTCTTTAGCCAGACACCTCGGTTTAAGCTTTCGTGAGATTAATGAGCAGATTGCTTGCCTAAAGCTTCCAAAACAGCGTTCTGAAGTCAAAATCAAGCAAGGGGTTATGTTTGTAGATGACTCGTACAACGCAAGCGCAATTTCTGTGAAAGCTGCGCTCAATTCTCTGCCCGAACCGATCAGAGGCAAGGGTATTAAGGTGGCTGTTTTGGGCAGCATGTTAGAGCTAGGAAAATTTTCTTCTGCCTGTCACATTGACGTTGCTAAGGAAGCATTAAAGACAGTAGACTATCTGTTTTGTTTCGGAGAAGAATGTGCACCGATGGTTGATATCTGGCGTGAGCAACAGCGACCAGCCTACCTATTTGGTCATTTAAGTGAGTTAACTAATGCTCTTAAAGGGCTAGTTAAAGAGGGGGATATCGTTCTTGTCAAGGGGTCTTATGGGAAAGAAATGTGGAAGGTAATCGAAGAGTTCTAAAATGATTTTTTTGCTTATTGACTGGTTAAAGATGACTTATGGAATTAAAGTTCCTATGGTCTTTATCTATTTTTCTACAAGAATGATTTTAGCGTCATTAACGTCTCTTTTTTTAAGTATCTTTTTAGGCCCTTTTTTCATTCGCAAGCTGTATGCATTAAAAATCGGACAGACCATTCGTAAAGATGAGTGTCCGACGCTCGGAGAGCTGCATGAAAAGAAACAAAATACCCCTACAATGGGAGGGGTTTTGATTCTTTTTTCTATGGTTGTTTCTTTAATGCTTTGGATGAATTTAAAGAGTGCCTTTACTCTAATTCTACTTGTTACCACTTTGGGCTTAGGAGCTCTTGGAGCAAGGGACGACTATCTTAAATTACGCGATAAAAACACTAAAGGGCTATCCGCTCGTAAAAAGCTTTTTTATCAGGGACTGCTCAGTGCACTTGTCGCAACCTATATGCTGTTTCCTTTTGCAAGTGAAGGAATCAAAATGGGTTCTTTCTTCTCGCCCCCCTCGATTAAAACATATGCGGCTAAGCATGAAAACATGACTGTCAAAAACAATCTTTCGTTAAAGACTTTTGCTAGCAGCCTCTATATCCCCTTTATCAAAGATCCTGTCATCAATTTCAAGGGGGTAGGAATCATTTTTGTTTTTCTCTTTATTATGTTCATTATTGTAGGATCATCAAATGCTGTAAATTTGACAGATGGCTTAGATGGACTGGCGACAGGCTGTTTAATCTTAGTTGCGGGTACATTTGCGATCTTTGCTTTTATTTCCAATAATTTTGATCTAGCGCATTATCTAAATATCCCCTACATCGAAGGAAGCGGAGAAATTGCTATCTATCTTTCTGCCTTTGCAGGAGCATGCCTTGGCTTTTTATGGTACAATAGCCACCCCGCTCAAGTTTTTATGGGAGACACCGGGTCCCTAGCCCTTGGAGGCGTCATTGGAGTGTCGGCTGTGCTTTTAAAGCGTGAAATTTTGCTAGGTGTTGTGGGGGGGGTTTTTGTTGCTGAAACCCTCTCTGTGATTATTCAAGTTGCCAGCTATAGGCTAAGGGGGCGAAAAAGGGTTTTTCTCTGTGCACCGCTGCACCACCATTATGAGTTTAAGGGATGGAAGGAGACCAAGGTTGTTGTTAGGTTTTGGATTATAGGCCTTCTTTTGGCTATTATTGGAATCGCTTCTTTAAAATTTCAGTAACTTGGGGACGCTTTGGGTAAAACTTTAATTATTGGAATGGGAGTAAGTGGGCAAGCTGCCGCAAAACTTCTTTTAAAAAGGGGGCATAGTGTTGTAGGAGCCGATAGCCGTTACCTAGAACTTGCACATGAGACTGAGTTAGCCCAGTTGTTAAGGCAAGGTTTAATTTTAGTAAACGATAAGGTGCCTATTTTCTTTGGAGACATTGACCTTGTGATCGTGTCACCGGGGATTTCCTTAAAACATCCTCTATACATTGCGGCCAAGGGAGAAAACAAAAGGATTTTAAGCGAGATTGAGTTGGGATGCTTGTATTTGTTAGACCAAAAAGTAGTTGGTATAACAGGAACAAATGGAAAAACAACCGTTACCTTTTTGATTGAGCATATCTTAAATTATGCTGGTAGAAAAGCTGTGGCATTAGGCAATGTTGGAGTGGCGCTCTCCGCTGAAATCGAAGGTTTAGATCAAAACCAGACGATTGTGTTAGAGCTAAGCTCTTATCAATTAGAAATGCTCAATCAAAAAGTCCTTGATATAGGTGTCATTCTTAATATTACCCCCGATCACTTAGATCGCTATGGTACAATGGAGGCCTATGCAAGAGCTAAATTAAATATGCAAAAATGCATTAAGCCTGAAGGATTATTCTTAGTTGAGGAAAAAGCAGCTAAACAATATTCTCCGTTGATTTCATCAACCTCTTCCTACCAGCAATTCGGTTATCAACCTAGTAACCTTTATCATACTGATTTGAAAGCGATGTTTTATGCAGGAAGGAAGATGGCTGATCTGCCTGAGGCCTATAAAGGACAGCCATCGGTACACTTAGAGAATTTTTTGGCAGCTTCTGCTGCGTGCCATGCCTTAGGTATATCATATGAAACGATCGTCAAAAGCTTGCCCTCATTTACAGTTCCAAAACATCGTCTAGAGTTCGTTCGTAAAATCAAGGGAGTTTCGTATTACGACGATAGCAAGGGCACGAATGTTGAGGCTGTGAAAAGGGCTGTAGAAATGTTACCTAATGATGTGATCTTGATTGCTGGTGGGGTAGACAAAGGTGAATCTTATACCTATTGGACCGAAGGCTTTAAGGGCAAGGTTAAATGTATTTGTGCAATAGGAGAGGCAAAAGAGAAGATTAAAGAAAATTTAGAAGCGCATATATCTGTATTAACATTTAATGATTTAAAAGAAGCCGTCCACTATGCTAGTAGTATTGCTAAGCCAAATGATAGCATTTTGCTTTCTCCTGGATGTGCAAGTTATGATATGTTTAGGGATTATGTACATAGAGGAAGAGAGTTCCAAAGTATAGTGAATAGCTTAGGTTGAGGTGTAGAAAATGTCCAAAAGAGATGCCATTATCATATCTGTATTAGTGAACGCTGGGCTTTTGGCGATTTTATTTATAACAGCTATAAAATCAGATCCTGAGCAATTTGCTATGGATACCGATTACGAAAAGACCTTTCATGAAGAAAACGCACCCATTGCTATGGTCGAGAAAAATAAAGCTGTTATAGTAGAAGAAGCACCGTTAATCGTTACTTCCCCTCTTGACGAGGTGGACAAAGTCCTGCAAGACTACCTTCCTCAAAGTAAAACTAAAGCAGACGTGGTACGCGTTGAAGAGCCTTCAAGGGCTTTTAAGCCTCAGGATCGTTCAGAGAAATTCATAGAAATCACTGTGAAAAGAGGAGACGCTTTAGAAAAAATTGCTCGCACTCATGGTACATCTGTCGAGGCATTACGCAAAGCAAATCGGTTGACGACTGATAAATTAAAAATAGGGCAAGTCTTAAGGATCCCTCAAGCCTCAAAAACGCAAACGGCCAAAGAGCCTACAAAAGTAGAGCCTGTAGAAAGTACATTGAATAAGCAATACTATACGGTAAAAAGTGGCGACAATCCTTGGAAAATTGCAAAGCAATTTAACGTGAAGTTTGACGATCTCCTAGATCTAAATCACCTTGATGAAGAGAAAGCCAGGAATCTAAAAGTAGGTGATCGCATCCGCGTAAAGTAGGTATGGTAAGAAAAGCCCACTATCTCCAATTAGCTATTTTAGTGATTGTAGGGTGCATTCTATCCTTTGGCTTGCTGATGATTTTTAGCACAACTTCTGCAGAGGTATTAGATAATTTATCTGAAAGAAGCCCTCACCATGCTATTTTGAAGCAAAGCTGGTATGCATTTGGTGGTATTGGATTTGGATTTTGTTTGTATAGGCTTGGGTATCGTAAACTACTTGCCAGGTCCCCTTCGCTACTTCTATTGTTTATTTTTTTGCTTACTCTTTCTTTAATTCCTGGAATAGGAAAAGAAGTAAATGGTTCGCGTCGTTGGCTGTATATAGCAGGTATTTCCTTTCAGCCTTCTGAGTTTGTCAAATATATCATTCCTGCTTTCTTTATTCACAAGTTCTTTTCTAGGGGAAGAGAAGGATTCTTGTTTAAGGATTTTATAAAACTAGTTGGATGTGTAGCTATTCCGATGCTGCTTATCATGATAGAACCTAATAATGGAACAACAGCAGTCATAGGCATGACTCTTCTCGTGTTATTTTGTCTGATGGGTATTTCAGTAAAATACTGGGCTCTTCCACTTTTAGTCGCCTTTTCTATCGGTGGCGCTTTTGCCTTCCAGCTACCCTATATAAAAGCACGTATTCATGTTTATCTGCACCCCGAATTAGATTTAAAGGGAAAGGGCCACCAGCCATACCAAGCAAAAATTGCTGCAGGTTCGGGCAAGCTATTGGGCAAAGGACCGGGAAATAGCTTGCAAAAATTAAGTTATTTACCTGAGGCCCAAAATGATTATATCGCCGCTATTTATGCCGAAGAATTTGGCTTTGTAGGAGTTTTGCTGCTCATTGCTTGTTATATGCTATTTACCTATTTTGGATTTAGTATTGCTTACCAAGCTTGTGATCCTCCCGGCTTTTTTCTAGCTTCCTCCATTACGTTTTTAATCGCATTTCAAGCGTTTTTAAATTTAGGTGTTGTGTCTGGGCTTCTGCCAAGTACAGGGCTCAATTTGCCTTTTTTTAGCCAGGGAGGCACTTCGTTAATGGCTAATTTAGGAGGGCTAGGGATACTTCTTAGTCTTTTACAATCACAGGAAGTGAGATTCTCTCAGGACGGTGTTATCAAGCGCTTGTTTTGGATTTAGGGTCATTAGAATAGAGACAAATGTAACTCTTTTTCTCTCGTTCTTGCCATCGATATTTGGTAACTTAAAAATTAGCTGTAAACAGGGCTTTGACTGCGTTTAGCTCATAAGAGATAGAAAAAATGAACATTTTTAAGGAAGGATAGTTAATATTGCTCTCTTTTCTTGAGTTTTAAAGGAAAAATGGCTTTAATTGCGCCTCTCATTAATTGATAATAAGTTTTTATTTCGGTAAAATCCACTTCATGGGGCAGCAACATGAAGAAACGCATTTTGATAGCTTTAGGAGGTACAGGAGGACATGTTTTTCCTGCCCTTGCGTTTGCCCGTGAACTAAATACATTGAATCCTTCGATTGAAATGCAATTTATTGGTGGTAAGCTAAATACCAACCATTATTTTGATCGTAATAACAATGTCTACCACAACATCGCTTGTGGGAAATGGAACTTAAAGTCTTTTGGGGTGGTAAAGGAAAGCTTCAAAATCCTTCAAGGCTGTTATCAGACATGTAAGGTAGTTAAGGCTTTTCGACCAGATCTGACAATCGGTTTTGGCAGCTATCATTCTTTCCCTGCATTGCTCGCTTCTAAGATGCTTGGGATTCCACTAGTTCTTTATGAGTCTAATAGCATACCAGGGCGTGTTGTAAAATTTTTCTCTGCTTATGCTCAAAAAACGGCTGTTTTTTTTCCCATCAAAGGACAATTAGATGATCGAAAAGTAACAAGGGTCAAAATGCCTTTGAGAGGCTACAGGATGCAAGCTGTTTCTAAACATGACGCTCAGCAATATTATAACCTTTCTTCTCATCTTTTGACTATTCTCGTATTTGGCGGTTCTCAAGGGGCCAAAGCGATTAATGCTAAGTTTGCTGATGCTGCGACAGCTCTAGCCAAGGAGGCATTGCCATTTCAAGTGATTCATTTAACAGGCAATCGTGAAGAAACGAAAAAGTTGCGAGAACGATATCGAATAATGGGCATTTCAGCCTGTGTAAAAGACTTTGAAGAGAATATGGATATGGCTTGGCGAGTGGCTGATATTGTTATTTCTCGTGCGGGCGCCAGCTCCATAGCCGAGCAAATTGAGTACGAAGTACCGGGTCTTCTCATTCCTTATCCCCATGCTACGGATAACCATCAATTAGCTAATGCCTGTTTTTTAGAAGAAAGAGGGATGTCTTTAAAACGGTTAGAAGCTGACTTAACGGATGAACACCTGTCGTTGGGTATTAAAAAAGTGATAACTCAGCTAGCAGAGATGCAGAGAAATATTCAAGTATTTAAAGCAGGGGACCGTGCTCCTAGGCTTTCAGAATTAATACTGGATATGCTTAAAACGCTTTCTAAAAGATAAACTTGGCGGCTCACAAGCCTTGTCAAACAAAGGAGAACCATCATGCATCAAAAATGTCATTTTATTGGGATCGGAGGCATTGGCATGAGTGGCCTCGCCAAGATTCTTCTCGGTAAGAAATGCGCTGTAAGCGGTAGTGATTTAAGCATCAATGAGAGAGTCAATGAGCTGATCGAAAATGGAGCTGAGGTTTCTCTAGGACATTCAGCAACTAACATCTCACCAAATTCTACAGTTGTCTATACGTCCGTGGTTAATGAACAAAACATTGAATATAGCCATGCTAAACAGCTCAATTTGCCATTGCTCCATCGCTCAGATGTGCTAAACGCTTTAATGAAGGGGAGTCAGCCGCTCCTTATCTCAGGTAGTCATGGTAAAACGACTACTTCATCATTACTTGCCTGGGTGATAGAACATGCGGATTTAGATCCAACCTACTCTATAGGAGGTGTACTACTCAATACTTTAACTAACGCGAGGTATGGTAAAGGCCATCTGTTTATTGCAGAGGCTGATGAGAGTGACGGTACTTTTACAAAATACCAAGGTTATGGTGGAATTGTAACGAACATTAGCCTTGAGCACATGGATTTTTATAAAACAAAAGAGTCCCTGCTAGGTAGTTTTAAAGTATTTTGTCAACAAATGCGCAATAAAGAGTGCTTTTTCTGGTGTAACGAAGATCCGTTGCTTCAATCATTAGCATTAGAAGGCATTAGCTATGGATTTGAGCAAGGAGCAGATTTACAAGGAAGTAATCTAAGGATGCAACAAGGCATGGTCACTTTTGATATTAGCTTCCAAGGAAACAATTATCATCGTGTGATGGTGCCCCTAATGGGTCGACATAATGCTTTAAATGCACTTGCTGTTTTTGGTCTTTGCCTGTCATTAAAGATTCCAGAAGACGATATTCGTGCTGCCTTTAAACTTTTTAAAGGAGTCTCTCGCCGTATGGAAAAAAAAGGAGAGGAAAGGGGAGTTTTAGTCATAGATGATTATGCTCATCATCCCAAAGAAATTAAGACCACAATCGAGACGTTGCGACAAACCTTTCCTTGGCGAAGGATTGTTGCTGTATATCAACCTCACCGCTATAGCCGTACCCTCCATTGTAAGGGAACATTTGGACCTATTTTCAACAATGCAGATAAGGTATTAATCACAGAGATTTATGCGGCTCATGAAGCCCCTATAGAGGGGATTAATGCTGATAGCGTTATTAATGAAATTCAAGACGCTGGTCATCGCAATTGCCAATATGTAAGTAAATCTAACCTAATACAGGATGTAGTTAAACAGCTACAACCTTTGGATGTAGTTGTATTGTTAGGGGCTGGAGATATTACTTCATACGGTTTTCAGCTACTGGAAGAAATTAAAAATAAGCTTAGTCCATTAAAGTTAGGTATTATTTTTGGGGGACGTTCAGAAGAGCATGAGGTCTCCTTGTTATCTGCAAGAGGTTTAATAGAAAATATTGATTCTTCAGTGTTTGATCCGATTTATTTTGCCATTACGAAAGAAGGGAGCTGGTTAAATCCTGAGCAGTCTGAGAAATTGTTGTTTTCTAAAAGAGACCAAAATCAAACAAGAGATATCTTTCCTCCCCAAGTTCTGACCGAACTTATGCACTGTGACCTGGTTTTCCCTTTACTACACGGTCCTTATGGAGAAGATGGGAGATTACAAGGATTATTGGAAACCTTACAACTGCCTTTTATCGGTTGTTCGACAAAATCTTCTGCTATCTGCATGGATAAAGCCGTCATGAAGAAAATGGCTATTTATCACGACATCCCTGTTATCCCTTTTATTGACTTTTCATTAAGCCATTGGCGAAAAGAAAAAATTTTATTACTCGACCAAATCCAAAGTCAACTGACTTTTCCATTGTTTGTCAAACCGGTTCATCTTGGTTCAACGATAGGTGTGACAAAGATTGCTTCTTTTGCTGAAATGGAATCCGCGATTGAGGAAGCCTTTAAATTTGACGAACACCTTCTGGTTGAAAATGGCGTTTGTGCAAGAGAAATCGAGTTTGCTGTTTTAGGAAGTGATCATATTTTTGTTTCTAATCCAGGCGAAATCCTAGTGGCAGGACAACTTTATGATTATGAAAAAAAGTATGGCCTTCAGGCGATGGAAGTAAACGCTCAAGCTGATTTGCCAGCAGATTTGATTGACTTAGGAAAACAACTTGCCCTTCAAGCTTATACAGCTGCGTGTTGTGACGGATTTGCAAGAGTCGATTTTTTCTTAGATCAACATGATCAGTATTTCTTGAATGAAATTAATCCTATACCGGGTTTTACACCCAATAGCTTGTTTCCTAAAATGTGCGAGAGCAGTAGCTTCTGCTATCCTGAGTTGTTAAAAATTCTCGCATCTATTGGCTTGTATAACATGCGCAAAAGCGCTAAGGCAAGTTAGTACCATGTCTCAGCAGCTTCCTTTGGCGAAGGCTATTTTACTGATCACGCTTTCTGTTGTGTTCATCTCGGGTGGTGCGTGGAGTACCTGGCTGATTTATTGTAAATTTTTTGATATTCGTGCCTCAGATGCTAGATTTAACGTTGTGGCTATCGTCCAAACAGGCCCAGAGAGAGAGGCTTTAAAAACAAGCTTTCTTGCCGAACTTCTTGATCTTTCTGTTGATCAGCAAAAAAATATCTATCAATTTTCTTTGAAGGAAGCCCAAGAACGATTAGAAAGACACCCGATTATCAAACAGGCGATTGTTAAAAGGGTACCTCCTGGAACGCTTTACATCGATTATTCTGTGCGTCAACCGATTGCTTATCTAGGTGATTATTCAAATTCAGCCGTTGATGAAGAAGGCGCTCTTTTCCCTTTCTCGCCTTTCTTTTCTCCTAAGAGGCTACCGGAGTTATATTTAGATCTAACCCCTCCGTTAAATTGGGGAGACGTTCTAAAACATGAAAAATTCGACTTAGCCCTTGAGTTACTAAACATTTATTCTAATAGTCTTTTAAAGAACCATTTTGACCTCTGTAGTATTGATGTCGCTTCTGCCTTTGCTGAAAAATTGGGCCATCAACAAATCGTTATTGTCTTACAATCTAAAGCTGTACAAACAAAATTTATCATTCGATTGCCCTTGAAGAGATACTTAAAGGCTTTTCAATCATTTGCAACAGTGCAAAGTGCGATTAGTAGTAAAAATCAATTCACTAGTTTTAGCATTGATTTTAGACTTTTCCCTCTTATTTTTTTCGAAGAGATGAGTGATAAAACTACTTTGCCTTGATATAAGGGCTAGCGGTCGTCTTAAACCTTTATAATTAATAGTGAGTTAATATGATGGGGTAGAAGAATGATAGAGAAAAGGATTAAATATGGCTGAATTTATTGCTATTCAATGGACCTCAGGGAGTATTGATGAGGCTAGAAAGATATCTAGATACTTAGTTCAAGAACGTTTTGTTGCTTGCGCACAAATTATTCCTTGGATTGAGTCCATCTATATGTGGAACAATCAGCTTGAAACAACCCAGGAGACAAAAATTATCCTTAAGACGCGAAAGGAGCGTTTTGAAGAAATAAAAAAAATCATCATGGATAACTCAAGCTATCAGGTACCCGAAATCATTTTTACTTCTATTGAAGGGGGCAATGCGGAATATTTGAATTGGATAGACGAAAGTACGCCAGGAGGCTTAGGGAGCCATCAATAATAACTCCATAACGTTAAGTTAAATAAGATGCTTTTTTGATAATTTGCTTGTTGCTAGCTTTTATGGTTTAAAAAAAAAATCTGATAGACTAAAAGAAAGCTAAAAGGCAAAATTTCAAAAAAAATTTTATAGGCAAGCATTATGGTATCCCTCAATAAAGTGATTATTGCAGGCAGGTTAACGCGTAAACCTGAACTTAGAAAAACTCCTAACGGGATCGCCGTTACAGATCTGCTAATTGCTCTGAACCGAGAATTTGTAACCATGGGCGGAGATCGACAACAGGAAGTCTGTTTTGTAGATGTTGTCGTTTGGGGTAAACAAGCAGAGAGTTGCGTTCAAGCACTCGATTGTTCTTCTCCTGTTTTGGTGGAAGGTCGTTTACAATTAGACACTTGGCATGGTAAGGATGGAGAAAAACGTTGTAAATTGAGGGTTGCGGCTGAGAGAGTTCAGTTTTTAGAGAGACGAGCATCCAATGCTGAAAGGTCTTCAGAATCTGCTGCTGTCGTTCCGGCTTATGAATAACAATAGGTGGGGAGAAAATAAATATGGAGGGCGTTGTGGGTCTGAATGAGAAGCAAATAGGAGAGATTCTTGTTTTGGAAATGCAAGGTCGTCTCGATGCCGTCTCCACCCCAGATATCGAAAAAAAAGTATTTGACTACATCAACAATGGAAAATATAAGCTTATCTTCGACTTCTCAGGAGTAGAGTATATTAGTAGTGCAGGTATGCGTATGCTACTTTCTACTACTAAAAAACTAAAAGGTCTGTCAGGGCATCTAGTGTTGTGTTCAATCACGACTAATGTCATGGATGTTTTTAAAATGTCTGGTTTCGATCATGTTCTTGAACTGTCTGAAAACAAAGAAGAGGCGTTAAAAAGATTTTAATCTTATTTTCAACTAATGATATAATAACTAGCAAGATGTAAAATGGTTTATTATGTCATCTAGAGTCGGTGCTTCGCTTTCTAATCGTGATTCTTTTCCTTCACAAAGAACAGTATCTTCCCTTAAAAAAATTTCGAAATTAGGTTGTTGCTGTGCTTGTCTAAAGCGTCTGGTTAGTCGAATCTATCATTTTTTTTCTAGAATATTTAGAGGTAAGGCCAGCGGGAGCCATGATTGGGCTAATCGTCGTTTTGAAAAATCAAACGCTTTAATCCCTTACTGTCTCAATCTTCTGCATCACCCTCGTCAATCTGTTATTTTGAATGAAGAAATCTTACTCTCCGAAGAAGAGTTAATGGTTCGAAAAAGAATGCTTTCAGATCGGGAAGTTGCCATTAAAGCTGCTGAGAAGACAGGTTTTCCTAAGGTGAAACCTCTAGAGTTGCAGTCGATAGGCCAATTAGAAGCTCGAAGATTTGAAAATGATGAAGAGTTTTCAAATGAAATATTACCCACTTCCTACTTAGTTGCATATCCGAAACACCCTAGCGTTAATCATCTAGCTAACGTTTTCAAATTATATCTTGATGGGCAAGGAAGGGGAGTTATAAGAAGTGGGAAAATTGACTCTTCACAAAGAGCTGAAGATTTTGCCTCCCTACTCCGATCAGTGCGAGATCAGGCTATTGAAGAGAGCGAGAGTAATGGGCGTGTTTTAAGAGTCATGTCTCATCAATTAAACAGTTATGAGATGGAGAAATCGTTTATTGATGGCCAACATCGCTCATTAGCCAAGATCAATCAAAAGTATAAAGATGACTTTGAAATTGCCCATATCAATACCCCTACGGTTAGGTTCTATGATTGGTCGAAGAAAATTGAAAAAATGCCCAAAGTGATGCAGCCGTTGCATAAAGCCCTAAGGAATAGTGAAGCAGCTTCACGCAAACAGAATTTAGAGGCTTGGGGAACCTATTTCAAATGGCTTATGACAGATCTTGAAGCTCATTTATTAGAAGAATCAGACTGGCAAGGGCTTGAGGAATCGATCGAGCATCATGTTGAGCAAATCCAATCCTTGCTTTGTCAAGAAGCGGACCTTTTGCGCTCCTCCCCTAGACCTACTAAAGAAATTAGAAAGGTTCGAAAAGAGATCAGCCAGCATCGAAAAGAGTTATCGATCAAGCTGAATGCTAGCCTTGAGGGTTTAAATTATCTTAGGCAAAACCTGGATCAAGGAAGCCAGGAATATCGCAAAGCTGATTTGTTCTATCGAGTGCTTTCTTCACAGTTAAAAATACCCGGTCACGTTCTCCACAGGGGGCATGAGCAGCTATTGATTCAATTACTCAACAAGGAAATGCATGTCACAGCCGCTGTTAATTGCCGAAGTGGTCTAGATCGTACAGGTTATTTACATAGTGTAATGGTGAGCCTTGAGCAGATAAGCAAGTCACATGACCCACAAGATGTTCATCGCATGGCTGTCAATTGGGATCGTTTTACTGCAGATATCAACCTTACTCCGAGAGCAGAGATAGAGCAACTGGTGAAACAATCAGAAGATGTCGAGGGTTTAAAGACCGTCATCGAGTTTAGAAAACTGTTCATTCATAACCTTCTTAAAATAGGATTACCTATTACCACTTTGAACACAGGCTACGTAGGGTTTAAATGGCAATCAGGAGTTTACTTTAACTTGGTAGAAAATTTAATTCCCCTCAACTTTTTGCCACCCACTATTAGAATAATTAAAAATAAACAAGAAGTGGTAGTCAAGCTGGTTAAATATAGTAAAAGAACCGGAATGCCCATAGGGTTAACCTCACATGGAAGACAGCTGCTAACGCCCTTATCTGAAATGCGGGGTGCTTAAAACAAGAAAACAACCCTTCTCTAGTTTGCCTTTTCTATAGAAAAAAGGAGGTGAGCGTGTTAAAATCAATGACAATTTTCAAGTAATCGGAATTTGTGAGTGAATGTGCAAACAGGTTTAACAATAGAAAAAGAAGAGATAGAGCGCATCTTTTTTGGTTTTGCTACAGAAGCCCAAAAGCAAATTCCTGCGAATTTCAGGCCAAAGAAAAAAGTGATCATCTTAGCCGGACCCACAGGTTGTGGCAAGTCCGATTTAGCCATGCAGCTAGCCCAGGATATGGGAGGGGAAATTATATCAGGAGATTCCATTCAGGTCTATAGAGGCATGGATATAGGTACTGCAAAGCCAACAAGAGAAGATAGAGAGGTTGTACCTCATCATTTAATCGATATAAGAAATGTCACGGATCCATTTAATGTAGTGGATTTTTACTATGAAGCTAGACACTGCTGCCAATTAATCCATCACCGAGAAAATATTCCTATCATCGTGGGGGGGTCCGGTTTTTATCTCCATTCTCTACTGTATGGTCCTCCAAGTGGCCCTCCATCTGTCCCAGAGCTAAGAAAATCCCTAGAGAATGAGATGGAAAAGTTGGGATCGGAAGCGCTGTTTGAAAGATTAGCCCAACTCGATCTTGAGTATGCAAGGACAATTACTAAACACGACAAACAAAAAATCATAAGAGCTCTTGAGATTATTACTTTAACAGGAAAAAAAGTGAGTAAGCTGTCTTGGAAGAATCGTCGCAAACCTTTGAATTATGATTTTAGATGCTGGTTTTTGAATCGCCCTAAGGAGCAGCTTTATAAAAGAATAGAAAGACGGTGTGAGAGGATGCTTGAAGCCGGATTATTGGAAGAAGTAGAGTGTTTGATTAAGGAAGGCTTACTGTGCAACTCTTCAGCTTCTCAAGCTATTGGCTATCGGCAGGCATTAGAGTATTTAGCATCTACAAAGACATTTGAGGCCTACACTAAGTTTGTAGAAAATTTTAAACAAGCCTCGCGCCATTATGCGAAAAGGCAGTTAACTTGGTTTAGGAAAGAGCCATTGTTTAGATGGGTTGATTTAGATATGCATGATCCGGAAGTGGTGATGGATATTATTAAGCAGGACTTTGAGCAAGGGCTATGAAGATTCTGGCCATTGGAGGGAGTGTTCGTGAGAATTCTTACAGCTCGCTTGCTGCAAAGACAATCGTTGATCAGCTAGGTCAAAAAGGGGTTGATGCGGTAGCGATTCATTTAAAAGATTTCCTTCTTCCTTTTGCTAACGGGTTACGAAATCCATTATATCCTGATATTTGGCGTTTGCAAAAACTTATTTCTTCAGCTAATGCTCTAGTACTCTGTACGCCTGAGTACCATGGTGGGATGGGGGGCGCTTTAAAAAATGCATTGGACCTGCTAAGTGAAAAAGATTTTCGAGGAAAGCCGATTGTGCTCGTGTCAGTAATGGGAGGCGTTTCAAGCAACAATGCGATTAATCAATTAAGGATTATTATGCGGCACCTTAAAGGATTGGTTTTACCGGAGCAATTATTAATTGCTAATGCTACCAATGCCTTTGACGTAGGGGGCCGACTTGTGGACCCACAACTTAGAGAACGCCTAAACGAAATGCTAGAAAGATTAATAGATGTAACTAATAAGTTATCAATAAATGAGTAACTCGCGCATTTTTTTAGATGGACTTATCTTTTATCCGCAGTTTGGTATTATTTTGATTTAATTTTTAATTCCAATATAATTATCTCCTTAATGACAATTTCTCGTTTCGAGAAATAGGCAAAGTTGGTAACATAAAACCCTTAAATTGTAAAATCTAAAAGTTAAGGGAACTAGAGGTTAAAAGAATGCGCGAGGAAAGTACTTTAGAAGAAATGCCAGTAGAGTTAAATGATTCAGAAAAACCTGCGGCAGCACCCGATGAAACCTCGCAAATAGTAGAAAATCCCATGATTGAAAAAGAAACCAATTTACATTTTGAAGAGTTTAAAAAAGAGCTAGATTTACAGCCTGATGCTGAAGCAAAATTGAAATTTGCTATTCAGTTTATGGAAGAATCCCTACAAAAAGTCAAAACCCCGGACTTCAAAAACTTTTGGGAAGCAAGAAAAATGTGCTTAGAGCTTTTCAAAGAAGCAATCCCCCCGGTGGTGCGCTCTCAATTGTGGGGGAAATATCATGAACTTTCGAAGGAGGCAAAGAGGCTTAAAGATATTTTGGATGAGCAAAGCAATTTTGCTATTGAGCAAATTGGGATGGCGATCCAATCACTAGAGGAAGAAATTGCTCAGATCCCCGCCTCTTTAGAGCAAGCGCATTCCATTACATTACCCGAAAACTGTTATGTGCTAGAGAAAGAATTTGCCTTTTATAACGCTTATCAAAAAGAGCTTAATCTTCTTAATGCATATGCTTCGAGAATTAATGCGTTGCGTAAGGAATTGATTAAAACAGAGATGCGCATTAGAATTAAAAACAAGTTCTTCCAACAGCTTTCAAAGGCTGGTGACCATGTCTTCCCTAGGAGAAAAGAACTCATTCAGGAGATTAGTCAGCACTTTACTAACGTTGTCAATAGCTTCATAGCGGCCCATTTTGACAAAATCAATGAAAGAGAGTCTATTTTTAACCTGCGAGAAGCGATTAAAGGGCTACAGGGCGCTGCTAAGTTTTTAACGTTAAACACTCAGGCCTTTAACCAGACAAGACTCCGTCTTAGCGAATGTTGGGATAAACTAAAAGAGATGGATAAGGAACGCAAAAAAGATTTTGCGGAGAAAAAAGAATTATTTAAGGCTAATGCAGAGCTTTTGCAAAAAGAAATTGAATCCTCTCTTCAGCAAATGACTGAAGGAAATTTAAGTATTGCCGAATCGTCAACGATCATCGATACTCTCCATGCAAAAATGAGAGCAACTTCTTTGGGGAGAGAAGAGGTTAAATTGCTTCGCGAAGAGTTGGCCAGGTTAAAAAACATCGTTCAAGAAAAGGTGCAGGCTCAGCAGGAAGAACGACAAAGACATGAAGCCGAGAGAGAGCGTAATCGTAAAGAAACCATTCAGCAGTTTGTAGAAAAAGTACAGCAGTTGATCGAAGGAGCCAGTCATGAAACTTCAGAAAGCTTGATCTCAAAAAGAGATCAAATCTTATCTGAAATTAACGGTTCAATGTTGATAAAAAATGACAAATTGGAGCTTGAAAAGCGTTTAAAACCAATCAAAGATATCCTTATAGAGAAAAAAGAGCAGGCTTTAATGGCTCTTCCTGAGGATAAACGTCTTGCGCTAGAGCAGCTAAAAGAGTTGCTAAAGCAAAGAAAGGAAAGGCGTCAACAAATTAAAGACCAAGTCGAGCTTCTAAGAAAGTCTAAAGGGGCTTCTGGCTTTGATTTTGAAAAAGCAATGCAGTTCAATGAAGAATTAAATCAAGAAAAAGAACGGCTAGAACAAGCGAACGGAGCTGTTAAGGAAATCGAAAATAAGATAAAAGATCTCGATCTGTGAGTCAAAAGTTTTTCTTTTTTGACTTAGATCACACCCTTTTAAAAATAAATATTAGCTTTACATTTGGTAAATATTTATTTCAGAAGGGTGAATTACCTCTCTTTAAAATGTGCTATTGCACTTTTCAATATCTAAAGCATAAGTATTGTGGGCTGACTTTGCAACGACTACAGTCAGCAATCTTTGATTCCTATTTTGCTGGTAAGGATGCGGCTAAAATAGAAGAGGACGTCAACGTATTTTTAGATACCCACTTTTCATCTTTTTTGCAGCAGTCTGTCTACCACATATTCCTTGAACATATGTCTGAGGGACACCGTATTTTTATTTTTTCAAGTTCCCCTGATTTTTTAGTAAGGCCCATTGCCCAACGTCTAGGCGTACCTTACGAAGCTACCCAGTACATAAAGGATTGTTCAAACCGCTTTTCATCCATTGGGCAAGTGCTTTGTGGGCAATCCAAAGCGCAGCTAGTTAAGAAAATCCTCGCTGAGGCAAAAGAGGTCGATACTGTGGGCATTTTTACGGATAGCTTTCAAGACCTTCCCTTCTTAAGGATGGCCACTCATCCGGTAGCAGTGAATCCTGACTATCAACTTAAACAACTCTGTTATCAGAATAACTGGACTATTCTTTAGGATTATCGATTTTATTTTTAATATTTGTTAAGTCAAGTAATATGGCTTTTTCCTAGGAGGATGACATGTTATTTGCACGCTATAAAGCTTTAGAGGAATCGGGAAAACGCAGCTCTCAACTTGCGACTGATCAAGCCAAAATCAGCCTGATCGAGCAATTTGGAGCTTATGTCTTTGATAAGAAGAGCATGCAACAAATGTTATCCAAAGACATTTTTGCGAACGTTGTCGATGCGATGGAGTTAAAAGCAGACATCAATCCAGATTACGCCGATGCGATAGCCATTGCTATGAAGGAGTGGGCGATTAGCCATGGCGCTACTCATTATACTCATTGGTTTCAGCCACTTACGGGCACGACAGCAGAGAAACACGATACCTTTCTTGATTGGTCTGCTACCGATCTTTTGATTGAACAGTTTTCAGGCAAACAATTATTGCAAGGTGAGCCGGACGCTTCCTCATTTCCCTCTGGAGGCTTAAGAAGTACTTATGAAGCAAGAGGGTATACAGGATGGGACCCAACTTCGCCCGTTTTTTTATGGAAGGCAGGTGATGGCTTCACACTTTGCATTCCCTCTGTTTTTTTCTCATGGACAGGGGAGGTTTTAGATACAAAGATTCCGTTTTTACGTTCCGAAAAGAAGATCAGTGAAGCGGCCTCACGCCTATTAAAGCTAACCGGGGTTGCTTCGGAACATGTTTATTCCACCTTAGGCATCGAACAGGAGTACTTTGTCATTGATCGAGCATTTAGAAACCTGCGTCCTGATTTGATTCTTCTTGGAAAAACAGTGTATGGCGCTGCTTCTCCAAAAGGGCAGGAGCTGCAGGATCACTATTTAGGTTCGGTGCGAGATCGGGTCTTACTATTTATGAGAGATTTTGAAAATGAAGCAATTAAACTTGGGATTCCTATAAAAACTCGGCATAATGAAGTGGCTCCTGCCCAATATGAAGTGGCACCTGTTTTTGAGAAATCATCCCTTGCGATTGATCACAATGTTTTGCTAATGGAACTCATGCGCCATATAGCAATTAAACATGAACTTTCTTGCCTTTTGCTAGAGAAACCCTTTCAGGGGATGAATGGGTCGGGTAAACATTGCAATTGGTCATTATCGACAAACTCAGGGATCAATTTATTAGATCCTTCGGATACCCCAGGTAATAACTTACATTTTCTTATTTTAATGACAGCTGTCATTTATGCTATTCACAAGCATGCTACTCTCATACGTGCTTCAATAGGATCTTATTCAAATGATGATCGATTAGGAGGCCATGAAGCTCCTCCTGCAATCCTATCTATTTATCTTGGAGCGGAATTAGAGGCGGTATTTCAAAATATTGAGCAGAAAGGAGGCTATGTAGCAACACGTGAGGCTGTTTACTATGACCTCGGATTAAAAGGATTACCTAACTTATTAAAAGATAACACCGATCGGAATAGGACTTCCCCTTTTGCTTTTACAGGAAATAAATTTGAATTTCGAGCAGTTGGCTCATCGGCCCATCCTGCTTTTCCAATCACAGTTCTTAACGCCATTGTTGCTGAAAGCCTAAGCGAAATGTTGGATGAAATAGAGACCAAGCTTCAGTCTCATCAGGTTGAGCATGTGCTAAATGCAGCCATGCCTGTCATTCAAAAATATCTAAAAGCTTCTAAAGATGTACGCTTTTCGGGTGATAATTATAGTGAAGAGTGGGGACTAGAGGCTCATCGAAGAGGCTTACCGAATATTGCAAAATCTTTTGATGCTTTTAGTTCTTTAAATGACGATGCTACATTGAGGGCATTTACTGGCATTTTAACACAAGAAGAGCTGAAAAGTAGGTATGCGATCCTAAAAGAGAACTACTTTCATATGGCTTTTATTGAACTCAATTTAATGCTCGAGATTTTCCAAAGTCAAATTCTACCATCTGTGATTGAATACCAAAGACAGCTTGCTGAAAGCATAGATAAAACAGAAAAAATCTTGGCCCCACTTTTATTAGAAAATCAAAAAGAGTGGTTAGCAGATTTCTCAATTCATATCGAAAAAGCCATTGCAGCTCATGATCGATTAAAAGAATTTCAAGTTAAGAGCGAATCATTTTATCATGAAGAAACTTTAAGGTCATTCTTTCTTCAAAAAGAGCAGCTGAGGCAAGTTGTTGATCGATTAGAAAAAATGGCATCTGATAGCCTCTGGCCATTACCTAAATATCGGGAGCTTTTATTTATTTTATGAAAATTGGTTTTTATGGAGGTAGTTTCGATCCCCTCCATTTGGGACACCTCAACATGGCGATTGAAATCAAAGAGAGGGCGGGTTTGGATGAAGTTTGGTTTTGTCCAGCTTATATTAGTCCGGATAAACAAGCATTTCCTGTCCCAGGGTCATTGCGTTTGACCATGATCCACTTGGCTATAGAAGAGATTCCCGGTTTTAGGGTTATTGATGACGAATTAAGGAGAGAAGGGGTTTCATATACTGTAGAGACTCTCCAAACAATAACAAAGGCTTATCCTGATCATCAATTCTTTATCCTACTCGGAGAAGACACTCTGAATAACTTTTCTAATTGGTGGCAGCCTCAGGAAATTCTCAACCTTGCTGTTCCTTTGATTGGATCACGCTCGTCCTATTTTTTGCCCAAAGATTTAAAATGGAGTGATAGGGAATACGAGTCTTTCTCTAAAGGATGGTTTAAGATACCTCTTTTCGAAATCTCTAGTACAGTGATTAGGTCTCGGTTGCAGCAGGGGCTTTATTGTGGGCACTTACTCCCTAGAAAAGTCCTGGACTTCATCATAAAAAATGAATTATACTTAAATAATTATGAAAGACTCCGATCTTCTTCGACTAGATAATATCGCTCAAATTATTTTCGATAAAAAAGGTTTAAATATCCTAGCTTTAGATGTAAAGAATATTTCTACCTTTACTGAATACTTTCTCATTGCGGAAGGAAACGTGGAGAGACATGTTATTGCATTGGCTAATGCCGTTATTAATCAGCAGTCAGCCGATGGGCATCCACCTTTTCATGTAGAGGGATTGAAATCCGGGGAATGGGTGGTTATCGATTTTGGGCATATTGTTGTTCATTTATTTCATCCCGACATGAGAGAAAAATACGCTCTTGAAAAACTTTGGAAAGAGGGCGAAATCGTCGATTTAGATATTAAGGTAAGCACGATCGAGTCTGTAGATAGTTAGATATAAGCTTGAGAAAAGGATAAACCATGAAAAAAAAACGTATAGTTGTAACAGGTATGGGTTTAGTCTCTTGTCTTGGTCACGACGTCGATCTTTTTTACCAACGACTCTTAGCAGGTGAGAGCGGCATTTCCTCTATCACAGAATTTCCTATTGATGAATTTCCTACTAGATTTGCTGGTATTATCAAAGGATTTGATCCCGAAGGATACTTAGAAAAAAAGCAAGCTCGCCGTGTTGATCGATTTATTGCGTATACGATTGTGGCAGGAAAAAAAGCGCTAGAATATGGCGGTATTTCTAAAGAAACTCTAGACCGCATGAATAAATCTCGTTGTGGGGTTATCATTGGCTCTGGGATGGGGGGCATGGGAGTATTTGTCGATGGAGTCAAGAACCTACATGAAAGAGGGCATCGTAAAGTTACTCCATTTTTTGTTCCTTATATTATCACGAACATGGGAGGAGCCCTTCTTGCGATGGACTACGGATTGATGGGGCCCAACTATTCTGTTTCGACTGCATGTGCGACAGCCAATAACTCAATTATAAATGCAGCAAATCACATATTAAACGGGGAAGCAGATCTTATGATTACCGGTGGGGCGGAAGCTGCTATTACCCCTATTGGGCTAGCCGGTTTTTGTGCTTGCAAAGCGCTATCTGAACGTAACGATGAACCTCAGAGGGCTTCTCGACCTTGGGATAAAGCACGCGATGGCTTTGTAATGGGAGAAGGCGCAGGAGTGATTGTTCTTGAAGAGTTGGAACATGCGCTAGCAAGAAACGCAACGATTCTTGCGGAGTATTTAGGCGGAGGTATCTCTTGTGATGCTTACCACATGACTGAACCGCGATCTGATGGAGAAGGCGTTGCTGCATGTGTATGGAATGCTTTACAAAACGCAGGGATTTCAGCTGAGGATGTGAATTATATCAATGCTCATGCAACCTCAACCCCGCTCGGAGATATGGCCGAAATTAATGCTCTTAAAAAGGTGTTTGCTCAACCTAAAACCATTGCAATCAATTCTACAAAATCAATGATTGGTCATTGTTTAGGTGCTGCAGGCGGAATAGAAGCTATTGCAACCATTAAGGCAATAAAAGATAAGATGATGCATCCGAACATTAATCTAGAGAATCCGGAAGAGAATATAGGCTTTCATATCCCAACAAAAGCAGAACCTATTGAGATTAAAGCTGCTATATCGAACTCCTTTGGTTTTGGTGGACATAATGCGACGGTTGTTTTTGCCCCTTACCATTCATAAATTGAAAAGCTCGATGTTTTAAGAGTCGGGCTTTCTCATTTTTTCAATATATTCCTAATGCCGAAATAAAAAGATCAATGAGCTTGATGCTGAGGAACGAGGTGATCGCCAGCACCAGGCCATAGGTATATAAAAAATTGATCTTCTTAGGAACGGTTACAGGATTCAACCTGCTTCTTAACTTGCCCCATAAAAAAATTGCTAGGAGGCAACAGTTAAATGTAAAAATGCTGAGAACTGCGCTCCAAGGAGAACTTAAAAACACAAAATGGGAAAGATGATTTAGGAAATGAGGATCATTTCCTAATGCCAAGAAAGATCCTATAATAGCTGGGATAATGGCAAAGTATTTAATGTTTTCATTGATGAGGTTAAGATTAGCAACTATCCATGTTGAAAAGCGATATTGTTTGCTAGAAGGAGTTGATTGATAAATGGCCGCTTTAGGTAGTGAATTCATTTTTTCGAGTTTTTTCGTCATGGTATTTTCCTATTCCAAATTCGAAGCAAACTGAAAAATAGGCTATTTGGTTTTATTCGCCATTATCAATATTCTGTATTTTATGTAAATTGTCTGCCCAAACTCCCACGGCTAAAGAGATGGCTCGTCCCACTTTTTTGGTAAATTTTTCTTTTTAAGTTAAGCAAATGTTTTTTTCTTTTACACGAATTGAATATACTTATTTATCACCCAACCCTCGACCTAATATAGAGATATTTATGCAAAAAGAAATTTCTTACGGGATTATCCCTCTTCAAAAAAAAGGTAATCAATGGGAAGTTCTTTTAGTGCAACCACATCAAGGCTGGTGGGGAATTCCCAAGGGACATGCTGATCCGGGCGAAACAGATCAAGAAGCGGCGGAGCGGGAGCTAAACGAAGAAACAGGTTTACGTGTTAAGAAGTATCTTAGACAAGAACCCATCCTGGAAAGATACCATTTCTTTCTGCATAAACAATTGATCGATAAAACAGTGATGTATTTTTTAGCAGAAGTCGAAGGGACAGTTGTTTTACAGGCAGAAGAGTTGAAGAATAGCCAGTGGCTCAACTTGGATAAGGCGGTTAATTCTGTTACTTACAAAGAAACAAAAAAAGTCCTAAAGCAAACTCTGGATTTCCTCTCTCAAAAAAGTAGGTAAGCCTTAAGATGTTCCTAAGGCCTTGAACGGCAATATTTCTGCTACTTCCGCTTCTTTTTCTTCTTTTTATCTATAAGCTGCTGCCAGTATGCTTGCATCTCTGGTGATAAATATGATTTTACATGTTTTAGAGTAATCTTTCTTTTTGGATACTCTGTATCCACGAAAGCAAACTTACCGCTTTTTGTATAAGGGATGTTTCCTGATAAGAAGCTAGATCCCATATTATTGCTTAAAATAGCAAAAAGTTCATCTAAATGTTCTTTGGTCACCTTCGTTTTCCATGCTTCTCTTGTAGCATCTAGTTTGACAATATGCATATTATCCTCAACTACAATAACAGGTTGTGGTGCAGGACTATTAGGATTAGGTAAAGCTGGCAAGAGATAGAGCCATTTGTTAGGGATGACAAAATGCTTGATGTGATTTTTTTTGATAAAGCGTTTCACTCTTTGTGCTCCTTCGCAGCGATTACATAGCCAATGCCAGCCTGGTAAATTTTGTTTTTTACGAGTTTCATCGTCCAAGTAAACCTTAAAAATGTAATTTGGAAGAGCTGGGTGGAAAACAACTTTAATAAAGCTAGATTCTTGAGAAGAGAGGATATGGAAACCTGACGAAGCCAAGGTGTTATAATTTTCTGTTACCCTTGTAGCAAATAATGAGTCTAATGTGGCTTTTATTGGATGATGAAGAGGTAGAAGGTACGGTTTCATCCTTTTTTTCATCATTTTATTGATTAGGGCGTTATGATCAAAATGTGGATAAGTTACCTTTGTTTCCGTTAACAGCTCTAGCCAATCTAAAGAGGTTTGGAAGTGAGTGGGTTGTTTCTCCGATAAACCTTGCTCAAAATAATAATGAGCAAGTTCGACTTCGTTTCCTGGACAATCCTTTTGGGTTTGTGTCCACAGTTCATCCAATTCTTCTTCCTGTTCTTCACCCATGGGCGATCCCTCTGCCATTTGCGCGATGTAGCTTGACAGAAAGTCAAGTGACTCTTGGGTTTCATCTGAAGCACATGGTATTGAAACAAATCCTAACAAAAGGATACATAGAAATTGCAAGAAAGATCTCATGTTAATCTGTCCGTGGTTGTGTTTGATTCAGCTTTTGGTTATAAGCGAATTAATTTTTTTAAGCATCTGTTTGTGGGTACTAATGGAAGCTATATTGTAGCATGCATGGAAGTTTTGTCGAACGAAGCTTTAAATAGATTTTATTATGATTGTGGTTGGTCTGGTGCTTAAATCGAAACCACTACCGAAACTTATAAAAGAGAGTATCTGACAGCTAATAGCGTGCGAGTTTGGTAGCCATTTTAGGTCTTAGTAGAGCATTGGGCTTCATTTAAGTACCATTTTTGCAAATTAATGATGGCATTGTTTAATCGTTGAGTTAGCTCTTCCTGCTGGGCTTTCTTATTCATTTGGCTATTCGATTGTGGGTAGAGAGGTGGGCCGAAAACACAGGCTGTTTTACCGGATAGCTTAAAAAATTTCATGTGCCTTGACCATACCTGATAAGTTCCGTGAAGGTAAACAGGAATAATCGGGCATCCTGTTTTTATCGCCAGCATGGCAACCCCGGTTTTTATTTCTCCTAAAGAGCTATCTACAGTACGGTGTCCTTCAGGGAAGATGGCAACTTTTTTATTTTCTTTTAATAGCTTAGAAATTGTTTTAAAGGAATTTAAATCATGGGTTGTTCCTGAGACGGGGTAGGCATTCAGATTAGAAATAATTTTACTAAAGAAAAAATGATCAAAAAGACTACTTCGTGCGAGAAAATAACACTCTTCAGGTTTGAGGGAAACAGCAATGAGTGGGGGATCAAAAAATGAAGCATGGTTAGCCGCAATGATCCCTCCTCCCTCTGGAATGTGTTCTCTTCCATAAACTTTATGTCCATAAAAGAGCCTAAAAAACAGAGCAAAACAAGTAGCCGTGAAATGGTAGAAAAATTTCATAAAGTATTGCTCCGATAGACAAAAGTTTATAGTGCACTATTTCTAATGCTAAAGCAAGGGCTTCAATGCGACTCAAAGGTAGGTATTTAAAAATGAAGGGGATAGAATCTCAAAAAATGGCTTCCCCTTATACAAGGTTTCATGGAATTCGCCTTCTGGTTTAGAGTCTGTAACAATTCCTGCACCTAGTTGCAGTTCAAGTAGCTCATTATGGTAAAGGCATGTTCTAATAGCGATACTAAAATCGAAGTTTCCATGGCTTGTCAGGTAACCAAGAGAACCGGTATAAATATTGCGAGCTCTCCTTTCGAGCTCGTAGATAATTTCTAAGGCCCTTAATTTCGGACAGCCACTGATAGAACCTCCTGGAAAAAATGACCTAATTAGCTTTAGAGGATGGACATCGAGAGAAACCTCAGCTGTAACAAGTGAAGACAAGTGAAAGACATTTTGATAAGTATCCAATCGATAAAGCTCCGGTGTTCTTACTCTACCCGGAAGACTCACTTTTCCAAAATCATTTCTCATGAGGTCGGTGATCATTAACAGCTCGGCTTTTTCTTTAGGCGAAGTGATTAAAGCTTTCCTATAGGCTCTATCTTCCGCTGGAGACCGGCCCCTCCTATGTGTTCCTTTAATCGGGCGCGTTTCTATGAGAGGACCTTTTTTGCGAACAAAGCGTTCAGGTGATGCGCTAATAATATCAAAAAAAGGGCTACGTATAAAACTAGAAAAAGGAGCGGGATTTAAAGAAGATACTTTTCTAAAAAGCGAAAAAGGATCAATTTGTCCTTGAAAAAGTGTTCGATGAGAAAGGTTTACTTGATAAATGTTGCCCTCTAGAATATGTTCCTTTGCTTGCAAGACTTTATAGCAAAAAGACTCCTGTGTTTCTTGTCCGATGCACTTAAGGAGCGGATACTTTAATTCCTGCAGCAAGCTTCCTTTTTCAATCCACCTTAAAAGGAGTTGTTCATTAATGGGAGGCCCAATGTATTCAGGTGTAATTAAAGCTGAAAGAGAGTTAGAGGTATGCTCAAGGATCAACGTAAGAGATGGTTTAAAAAAACAGGCTAGAGGAAGTTGATGGGGGTGGTAGGGTATCTGTTTAGAAGTATCGCTAAAAGCTCCTAGCTCGTAACTCAAAAAGCCGACCCATTCTGGAAATTCAATGGAGGTTGATGTAACGGGAGTTTTGTCTATTAGACTTTGCCAAGGATCCACACCCTGTTGATAGATGAGCTCCACTCGATCTGTTGGATAAAGAAACAAAAAAGACTTCTCAGATGAGTCGTATGCTCCTCCTGAGAAGAATAGGGCCATTGTCTCTTGCTGCGAGAAAAAAAAGCTTAGATTTAAAAAATCATTTTTAGAGAGAGACAAAGAGGGAAAGCAGAGCTTTTGCACCCCACTATGCATCCATACCTTCGGGAAGCTTCATATTGTGATAAACCGCATCGACATCATCTAAATTTTCTAGCCATTCGATGAGCGCTAGGTTACTCTTGGCCGTTTCTTCGTCCACTTCAACCAGATTTTTTGGAATCATCTCAATTTCAGCCTCATCACAAGTAAACCCAGATTCCGAGATCGTTTCTCTGACAGCAAAGAGGTTAGCAGGATCAGTTGTGACAATAAAACAGTCATCAGAGGCTTCGAAATCTTCAGCACCAGCTTCTGTTGCGGCTAAAAAAAGCTCCTCTTCTCGATCCGGTGTTTTGGGTAATTGGATCACTCCTTTACGCTCAAAATTAAAAGCAACGGCTCCAGGATTTGCGATATTACCACCTCGCTTGTTAGTGGCGATTCTCATATCGGAAGCAATACGATTTTTATTATCGGTCATTACATCAATGATCAAGCCCACCCCGCCATGTCCATAGATTTCATAAGTCATTTCTGTGTAGTCTGCTTGGTCAGCACTTGACGCTTTTTTTATGTTTCTATCTATAATGTCATTAGGGACGTTAGCTGTCTTAGCTTTCTGAAGGGCAAGCCTTAATCGAGGATTGGATTTAGGGTCTGAGCTTCCTCCTACTTTAACTGCACTGATAATTTCTTTGGCAATGCGTGAAAAAACCTTGCCTTTTTTCGCATCGGCTTTTTCTTTTTTGTGTTTAATATTTGCCCATTTACTATGACCTGCCATAACCTCTCTTCGTTTTCTTCAATTGATGCTAAATAAATATTGAGTATGTTGTTTGAGCCAGCTTTGAGCTTGACTAAACTCTTTGAAAAGCACTTCTCTTTCTTTAAATTCTTTACTATGGATCCTGTGAATACCCCTTTCATCGTAGTAAGAGGGGCATACATGATGTAACATTTCATGATAAACAACGTAATTGACGATGTAATCAGGAAATATCGTATTGTCTAATAGGCGATTGATTTTAATTAGTTTTAACGGATCGTGATACAACCCAAAAGTTACTCTTGTGCGATTTTTCTGGCAATGTTTCCCAAACCAGGTAATGAATAATTTTAGCTCATTATTAAAGTACTCTTGGTTAATTTTATCATAAATTATTTGTAGGTCATAACAACGACCTTTACTAATTAATTTAGATGGATTGACAAGATGTGTGTAATCTAAATTTTTTAAGTTGGTCTCTATAAAGGCTCTTATGGAAGGGGAAATACTTTTAGACTCACGCCTGACATAGCAAGCAAGTTCATCCATGACATTGTTTGGTGCTTCTAAAAACATCCTATGCAAGGAAACTCTTGTACAATCTGGTTCCCAACGGACACTTAGCATCGTGGAACGATTGTCATTAATTTTTAAATGAACTTTCTTATTTATATTTTCCTGGAGCCTCGTTTGTAAATCAAATATTGGCATAGTTATCATTAAATATCCTTTTCCATAAAAGTACGAGCTACATAAGTTCCGTCATTTTCTTTGATCCATTTGTCTTGATGACCAAACTCTTTAAAACCTAATCTTGAATAAAGCCTTTTGGCAGGATTATCCGCATAAACTTGAAGATGAAGTAATTCTATTTTAAAATTTTCTTTTGCTAAATGGGCTAAGGCGTTGATTAACAATGTGCCAATTCCTGCATTTCTGTTACTGCCTCCAACAATGATTCCAAATTCGCACTGGTGGGCAAGCCTTCGGTAGGGCTGCAAGTATAAAGTGGCTATCCCACAAGGAGTACCGTCTTTAACCGCCGTTAGGCTACATCGATAACGGCTAAATCCAATCCAGCGAGCAACAGCATCGTCGATTTCGATTTCATCGGCCATGGGAAACCAGCGAAAGACTTCCGGTTCATGGAGCCATTCTTTCAGGTATTGCGCATCAGATAAATCTGTATAGCGAATTTGCACATTTGAGGGCTTGGGTCGATGGTTTTCCGTCATTATCCGAATTCCTTTAAATAAGCGTTTACAAAGTCATCGATTTCACCATCCATGACAGCATTAATGTTTCCATTTTCTACTTTAGTTCGGGTATCTTTCACTAATGTATAGGGCTGAAAAACGTAGTTTCTAATTTGACTACCCCATGCAATGTCTTTTTTCTCGCCAGCTAGCTCCTTTAAGGCATTTTCTCGTGACTCCACCTCCAGTTCATAAAGCTTTGAACGTAACATTTTTAGGCAAGCTTCTCGGTTTTGAATCTGGCTCCTTTGAGTTTGGCAAGAAACAATAATTCCGGAAGGGATATGCCTCATTCGCACTGCTGAGTCGGTTTTATTAACGTGCTGTCCTCCAGCTCCTGAAGCTCTAAAAGTATCGACTTCAAGGTCTTCTGGTCGAATATCAATGTGAATGTCATCTGTAATTTCCGGGGTTACATCTACAGAAGCAAAGCTAGTGTGACGCTTAGCGTTCGCGTCAAAAGGGGAAATGCGGACTAAGCGATGAACCCCTTTTTCGGCTTTCGCATAGCCATAGGCAAAAGAACCGTCAAACTTGTAGGTAATGCTTTTAATGCCAGCAACCTCACCATCGACCGTATCAACCAGTTCTACTTTCCATCCTTTTTTTGTTGCCCATCTTTGGTACATACGAGAAAGCATTAATACCCAATCACAGGCCTCAGTGCCTCCAGCTCCAGCATTAATGCTTAGATAACAATTTTTGTTATCAAGCTCCCCGGCAAGCATTTTTCTGACCTCAAGGTTGTCTAATTCTTTCTCGATACGTGAAAGTTCTTCAAGGAGATCATGATAGAGATCTTCTTCACCCGACTCTATTGCATCTGGCAGTAAAGCTTTTACATCGTCGAAAGAACGTTTTAGTTGGAAAGCGGGTTCTGTCCAGGCTTTCAACTTGTTACTTTCGGAGATGACTGCTTGGGCTTTCGCGTTGTCATCCCAGAAATCTTGAGCGGTCATTAAAACGTCTAACTCTTTGACTTTAGATTGCTTAGCATCTAAGTCAAAGATACCTCCACATATGAAGGATTCGATTTTCAACCGTCTGCAAACGTTCTGCGATTTCGTTATTCATGATTTTTACCGGAGTTTTAATGAAAGAAATATAATATCAGGGGGATAAAAAGTCAAAGAAGCTAATGCTGTTTTCTGTGATGAAGGGTGATAGAAATTATGTTTTTAACGTAAGAGAGATGTTGTCGGTTTTGCCAAACTGGTAATGCCAGTACCAGGAAGGGGATGAGATAGGCTTGAGCTCGTAGATAATATTACCTTCTTCCATTTTCGCTATCATTCTGTGTTTTTTAGGCACAAAAATTTGATGCGAGCCATGAAAGATGATATCTTCAGCATAGAATTCAGCGTCTTCTTCAAGAATGATTTCCAGGGCTTCTTCTCGATAAATTTCTTTTTTCCAAAACTTATTCTGGGCTGAATAATCTATGCCTTTATTTCTTACCTCAATATTTTTTAAATAACATTTACCCATGCGCTCACTGTAGACTAACTTATCTTCTTCATGATGGCCTAACGGATGAGTAGCTTTAATGATCAGACTTCCTGTTAGGTGGAGTTGCCATAAGTAAAGCTCAGTGATCTCAAGCTCTAGTTCTGAGCCGAAGGACAGCCTCCCGTTGTAGATTTTTTGGTTGATAATAGAATACAGAGGGCCTAATGCAGGGTGGTAAGAAATAATGAAAGGGGGGGTATGGATAAAGGCAGTTTCTTTTTCAATCGTTGGCAGTGTAAAATGGCAGTGGTTAACGAAAAGGTCCCGTGCATTTGTTTGTAGATCAAAAAATGCTTTCTCTGGAGTTTCTTCAAAGTTCTGCTGGCTAGCTAGTTTTTTAGTCACTGAGATTGTTTTTTCCCTGCGATTATAGGTGACAAACGTTCGGATACGCTTCTTCTCTTCCTCACTTAGTTGATTTGTTGTTTTAGTGATGATGTAATCTGCGATATTCTGCATTGTTGATTCCACCCGCCCCACTTCAACTTTATGTAATTGATGCTGCTCATTCAGGCATTCGGTTTGTAGCTTTAAATTGACGAGCAGCCCAGGGAAAGGGTGATTTTTTAAAACGTCTTTGATGGTATTAATGCTGACAAAAAGAATATTCGTGTTTGAAGGGTATTTTGAAAATGGGGTGTTCATGCCTAAGGGTTCATCGTGAATACCATAGCGCTTGAATTCAGTGTACTCAATGTTTGTAATGCAATATTCAAACCCCTCAGAGCTTTCTTTTTCAATTAAAACATCAACCCCTTCAGCCACCCCTATCTTACGAGGGCATGTAGCAAAACCGAAAGCTTTGTTTTCCGCACAGCCAACCCCTGATAACGCAAGCAAGCCGCTATCCACCCCTGCTATAGGGTTATTGATTTGTCTGACTAGAGCATAGGGGCGTTGATGATCTAAAAACCAATCGAGGGCTCCTGAATCCTCTGCAAGTTTCCATATGATTCCATGACCTCCTGGTTTCATTTGAATTTTTAATGTGTCGGAAGTCGCCCATAAGCCTTCTATAGTGATTACAGGGACTAAAGGTTGCAAAATGAAGTAAAACAGCCCTGGACTTCTAAAAAACCAGCCATTTTTTTCTAAAATTGCTTTAATATGACTATCGTTATGCTTATCGAGCGAAGTCATTAAGAGCACAGGTGTATTTGCCTGTCGTCCAGCTAATTTATAAAATAAAAACTCTCGGGCTTGTAAGTCTCTAATAAGCCCCTCAAGTAAGGAATAACCCAAAAAATTGAGTAGAGCGGCAGGAAGCGGTTCACCAGTCGTTTCGTCTTTAAGGTTGAGTCTGTCTCCGGCTCCGGCTACAGGATAGATCTCACCGATTTGATCTAGAGTTTCGATTCCTGCTCGAATCGCTTTAGAGGTTTCGGGTGAGTTTTCTTCTAGGTGAATGCCAATAGGTGTTTCGTAATGGATGTGAGCTTCAGCCTGTTTGTTTTTTTGAGAAAGCAGCTTTAAAAATGTCAGATGGTATCCGACAATTCCTCCTATGGGAAAATAAAAAGTTTCTACCCATGATAAGTCCTCGAACAAAAATTCTAGTTTTCTAATCTCTTCATCCGTTTCTCGAAAGTCTAAAAACAGGTGTTTGTCCTGATGAATGATCTGAAGGGACTTATAAATCACCTGCTTTTCAATTGAGTCGAGGAGGTAGTCTGGAAGATTGGCATTAGGTGAAGCATGTTTTCTAAGAAATCTTAACTTCTCCTCTCTTGTTTTAACTGTTTTTAACACTTGAACAATTGATTCGAGTATTTGTATGGTAAAATTTAGGTCTTCCATAGAGTGTCTATTAAAAATTTTGAGGAGTACTTATATCCTAAACTGAAATTTTAAGGCCCCCTTTTTTATGAAGGGGTCTCTTTTTTTCTTCTTTTTAGCTATTTCGGGAAATTTGGACAAAAGCTTTATTTGAAATGCAATTCTAGGAGCAGAGATAAAAAAATGTTAAGGAAAAAAATCGTTAAATTTCTCCTAGAGAGTTGCTTAAAGTTGTTATTAAAAATACGAAATCTTTTGACTTCAAAATGCTTTCAGCAGTAAAAACATCGTTTACGATCAACAAAATTGATGAAAATTTTTTTAAAACAAGGAGAAATCAAATGGCAAAAAAAGAATCAGCTTTTATGAAACCTGTAGGAGTCAGCGAAGATTTAGCAGAGATTGTCGGAAGTGGACCAATGCCGAGAACGGAAGTCACTAAAAAGGTTTGGGAATATATTAAAAAACATCAGCTTCAAGATACGAAAAACAAGCGTAGAATCAATCCCGACAGCAAACTAGCTAAAGTTCTTGGATCTAATCAATCAATTGATATGTTCGAAATGACAAGCAAAATCTCAGCTCATTTAAAACCTACGCTTGCCAAAGCGAACTAATTTCCTGCATGCTAACTTTTAGTTAGCATGCATATTGCTTCTTTCTCAGCCTAATTCAAAATAGTTACTTATTATTTCTTGTTTTTGTTATCCTCTCCCCATGAAACAAAAAAATCGAATATTAGGCTGGGACTTATTTTTTATTTTTTCCTTCTTAGGAATCTGGCCTCGTTTTATAGAACCCAATCTTCTCACCTTAAAACGCATTTATGTCCCCATTAAAAGGCTGCATGATTCCTTGCATGGATTAAAGATCTTGCAAATGAGTGACCTTCACTTTGGATCACATGTTAAAGACCGTTTCTTAAAAAAAATTGAATCCAGGATTAACAAAGAAAAACCACAGCTCATTCTTCTAACAGGCGACTTTATCTGTCAGAGTCATTTAGGGGATGCAACACGCTTAAGTTCCTTTTTGAGCTCTCTAGCTACTTCTCATAAATGTTTTGCGGTTCTAGGGAATCATGATTATGAAAAGTATGTCTCGGTCAATGAAAAAGGAGACTATGATGTCGTTCATCACCAAGCATCGCCGCTGCTTAGAGGTTTTAAAAGGTTTTTTTGTCCGGTAAAGCCCTCTGGAAAGATAACACAGCAAGCATCAAGGCTTATGCCTCATACAGAGTTACTAGCACTTTTACAGCAATGCAACATCACACTTTTACATAATCAGCTTCATGTGTGTGAGATTAATGATCAAACAATCAATCTTGTTGGATTAGGGGAATATATGCTGGGCAAAGCACAGATAGACCACGCATTTGCTTCATGCGACCCCAAACTGCCAACCATTGTCATGGTTCATAACCCAGATGCCATCCCGAAATTAACCGCCTATCCAGGTGATTTAATTGTCTCTGGGCACACCCACGGTGGGCATATTAATATCCCAGGAATTTGGCAGAACATTTGCCCAATGGAACACCCTCGTTTTAAAAAAGGATGGCTAAAGGAAGGGGACAAGTGGGTGAATATTAGCAGAGGATTAGGGGGAACTACTCCTTTTCGACTATTTGCATCTCCTGAAATGACTTTGTTTACCCTGGGAAAAGCATGAGTACAGTAGCCATTTTACTTGCTGGGGGTATTGGGACACGGATGCAAAGCGTAACCCCTAAGCAGTTTTTGAAGTTGATTGACCGGCCAGTGGCCCTTCACAGCTTTGATGTATTAGAATCCCATCCTTTAATTTCAGAAATTGTCGTTGTCTCTGCTCCTGAATTTTGGCCACTTTTTTCCTCTAAGATTAAACCTGTTCAATTTGCGCTGCCTGGGGATCGAAGACAAGATTCTGCCTATAGTGGCTTTAGCAAGGTTAAGATGCATTCTTTCGTGTGTATCCATGATTCAGCAAGACCATGTCTTACTGCTAGCATCCTTCAAGATGTCATTGTAGCAGCACAATTAACAGGAGCCGCCTGTGCGGCTGTCCCAGTTAAAAATACGATTAAAGAAGGAAATCATGATAATCAGGTTGTTAAGACGATAGATCGCAACCATTTATGGGAGATCCAAACCCCTCAGGTTTTGAGTTTTGATCTCATGAAAAGGGGATTTCAATTCATCCTGGAAAAGAATTTAACGGTGACAGATGACGTTTCCCTAGCTGAACTGTTAGGAGTCACAGCTAAACTCGTACCCTCAAGCTATAGAAATATTAAAATCACAACTCCTGAAGACTTAGTGATCGCGGAATGCCTAATGAGCCGCTCTTAGCCAACTATAAGCTCTTAATTGCTTATGATGGGACATTCTATCATGGTTGGCAAGTCCAGCCTAATGGATTATCTATTCAGCAACTAATAGAAGAAAAGCTGTCTTTAATTTTAAGGCAGGAGACGAAAATAATAGGTTCCGGGCGCACGGATGCTGGTGTGCATGCCTTAGGCCAGGTCGCTAACTTCAAAAGTGTTCTTCGATTTGATTGCCGTAAAATCATGGCATCTTTAAATGGGCTGCTTCCTCATGCAGTACGTATTTTAGAATTAGAGGAAGTTGATCAAAGTTTTCATGCTCAGTATAGTGCTAAAGGAAAAATTTATCGCTATCACTTACATTTAGAAAGAGTAATGAGCCCCTTTAAATATCATTATTGTTGGCATATTCGTTCAACATTTTCTATCAGTCATTTAAAAATGGCCATCCCCTATCTCCTGGGAGAGCATGATTTTACTTCTTTCGCTAATGAAGCTCACTCTGGTGTTGCAGCTTACGATCCCGTTAGGAATATGAAAAGGATTGACGTGATTGATGAGGAGGGAGGCATTTACCTTGAATTCGAAGCCAATGGTTTTCTATATAAAATGGTACGCAACCTGGTAGGGACGCTTGTGGAAATCGGGAGGGAAAAAAGATCCCCGGAGGACATTCAAGAGATCCTTATGAGAAAAAACAGAAGCGAAGCTGGAGTCGCTGCCCCTCCTCAGGGATTATTTTTAGTTAAGGTGCTCTATTAACTTTTTTTGTTAGTGGCCTTGTTTGCTGAAAGTTCAAGGAGGGACTGGAACCTGAGTACTCCTTTTGCTAAGAAGCTCTCTATTTCTGGATATTCCGTTTGACACACTAAGATAGGCTGAGCATCAGAGCCAAGCAAAGCTATCATGCCTCTCGGCGTATCTTCGAAGCCGATGACCCGATCATTAGGTTGGGCTAGCAGTCGAATAGCTTCGAGATAACAATCAGGATGTGGCTTGGGGTGAGTGTAGCATTCTCTTGTGATCCAATGAGGAATTGTCTGTAAAGCAGGTAGTTTTTCTTTTAAGATGTTGATCAGTGAGCTGGGCGAATGAGTCACCACGGCACGATTAATGTCATGTTTTTGTAAGGCTAACAGGAGAGGTTCTGCTCCAGGCATTAATGCAACTTTGCCACTTTTTAGCAATTCTTGCATAATAGCTTGTTTTTCTTTATAAAGGACCCTCCAGTCAGGCTCTTGCTCTCCAAGTTCTGGACAAGCATCATACATTTGAACTCTTAGCCCATCGGAATCATAATGTGCAGCTTGGCAATAGCGTTGAAAATCCCATGGAAGTGTAATATGGCGATTGGCACACATTTGCTGATAGGCCTGATAATGAAGTTCTTCGGTGTTAACGAGTAAACCATCAAAATCAAATAAAAATAATTGATAATTATGAATCCAATCCATGGAAAATTAAAGCTTATTTTTTTTATTTGTTGTCTTGCCTCAACGACATCATGCCAGGAAGGTAGCGATTCTTCATATAGAGAATTGCGTAAGCGAAATCAGAAGGGCGAATATCTTTATCGGCACTTTGATGAAGTCGCTTTTATCCCTCCCATGGAGCCTAAAGAGAGGAAGTTGTATCCATGGGATGATGTCGCTCAAGGAAGCCTTACTAAAATTACCAAAGAATACTTCAGGTGTAAAGGATCTTCTGCTCATCCTGCAAAATATGAAATAATCAAAGGCGAAAAGGTGCACTACTTAGATTGTGGAGGTATTCAGAGCCATAGCTTGCCATTAAGAAATGGAAAAGAGTTTATCTACCCGATTCTGATTGACCTACTCAACTATATTCAAGAAATAACCGAGAAGCAGGTTGTGATCACAAGTGGCCATCGTTGCCCTGACCACAACAGATACGTCAATCCATTGCCTCAAAATAGGTACTCAAAGCATCAGATAGGCGCAGAAGTCTCTTTTTATGTGAAAGGGATGGAAGGTGAGCCAGGATACATTGTGAAACTTTTAATGGAGTACTATAAAAATAAGCCGAAATATGCCGGTAAAAAGGATTACCAAGAATTCTTACGCTACGAAAAAAAAGACAGCTATGTTGCTATCCAACCCTGGTATAATAAAGAGGTTTTTATCAAAATATTCCAAGCCCATGAAGGTAGGGATTTAGATAATAACCATGCTTATCCTTATGTTTCTATCCAGGTGAGATATGACGAAGAATTACAAGCGAGAGTGAATTATACCTGGGATTTGGCTTGGAGGAATTTCCTGCGCTATTAATCGGAAGTTCTTCTTTATAGAAAATCTAGCTTTCCCTATACTGACGTACGCAATCTTTTGTGCCGATGTGGCGAAATGGTAGACGCGGTAGACTCAAAATCTACTCTTGGCAACAAGGTGCTGGTTCGAGTCCGGTCATCGGCACATCCCCGGAAACATTTTCAGAAATGAAAACGTTTCCGGTTTTTTTCTTTTTGTATGTCTCTCTTTTTCTGTAAGATAGGCTCCAATGCTGGATTCAAGCCATTGGTTCGATATTTTCCCATATATGTAATACATTTGTAGTAATTTTCCGTCTCATTTTTCAATGAAAATGAGAAAATTATGTGGAAACGTCTCATTCTCGAGACATTTATTCCGAAATATCTTAAAAAAAAGAAAAAGTGAGACGTTTATGAGAAAAATGGAGCCTTATATTCCCAAAACTTTGCCTCCTGCAGCGATTAATTGGGAGCAGCATGTCTCAAACATTGCCCAAGCAAATAGTCATTTGGCGCGATTTGACGGAATTTTACAAACAATTCCAAATCCAGAGCTATTATTAGCGCCGATTATGACACAAGAAGCCGTTTTATCATCCCGCATTGAGGGCACACAAGCAATTTTAGAAGATGTTCTTGAGTTTGATGCTGAACCCTCGGAAGAGATCCGAAATTTCCGTGACGTCCAAGAAGTCAATAATTATCGCAAAACTTTGCAGTATGCCATCCAAAGTTTAAAACAGATGCCATTGACTTTAAATTTGATTAAGGAAATGCATAAAATTTTGCTCGAAGGAGTAAGAGGAAACAATAAGGGGCGTGGGGAATTTCGCAAAACCCAAAATTGGATGGGTCGTACAGGCGCTACTATTGAGCAAGCAACTTTTATCTCTCCCTCACCGATAGATCTATCCGATCATCTTTCAAGTTTCGAGAGATATTTTCACTTCAATGATAAAGAAAAACTCGTTCAACTTGCTATCATTCATGCTCAATTTGAGCTTCTGCATCCATTTTTAGATGGCAATGGACGAATTGGTCGTATCTTGACTCCTCTATTTCTCTACGAAAAGCAGTTGATTTCCCACCCATCTTTTTATATTAGCGGTTTTTTCGATTTAGAAAGAGATGCCTACTATGATCGTTTAGAAAATATTTCTACGAATAACTCATGGGATGATTGGATTGAATTCTTTCTTCAGGCTGTGATTTTCCAAGCAAAAGCTCAAAGTTCTTTAGCTAAACAAACGTTGCGCTTATATGACGAAATAAAAATAGAGGCAGCCGAGATAACTCGTTCTCATTTAATTATTAAAACTTTAGATTTCATATTTGCTCACCCTATTTTTAAAAGCTCAAGTTTTGTGAAAGTGACAGATATTCCCAGAGCAACTGCACATCGGTTACTAAACTCTTTGGTCGAAGGTGGTATTCTGCTCCCTGGTCGGGAAAAGACGGGACGAGCAGGCCAAATTTATCGTTTTGACCGCCTTCTGCAACTGCTTATGCACACTCCCACTAATGATTACATAGTAGGTTCTATTTCTTAGTTGGGAAGTCATAGTGTCTGCTTATGAAGCAAAAAAAGCGATCGCCTGTCTAACTGTATTAGGTAAAGAAAGCTCGTCAGCAATCATTTGATCTCTCAAAAAGGGTTGAAGTTCATCGATTTTGCTCATTCCTTCAAAAAACTGGTTCGAGAATGGTTCGGCTTTGGGCACATCCAAGGGCACTTTCCCGCAAGGAAAGTGTCCTTTATTATTTTAAACGGCTCACGTAGTGTTAAGAGGGCTTTTTATCTTTCGAGTCCAAGTTTTGAAATACAAAATTCAATCGCTGTCGTTTTTTCATCTACTTCAGAACTCCTGAATATTGCCCTGGCTCGTCATGCTAAATTTAAGACCATATTAGAGCTTTCCTTGGCGTTGGCGTGGCGTTCCATTTCTTAAACGATAGCACGCTCGCGTTCTGTGTATTTATTAAGCTTTTTTGAAAAAAACTTGTCAATGCGTCTGTCGTAGCGGTCGTCATACATTCCATTAGCGATTGACCAAATTTAGAGGAAATACCAAATTCCATTTTGAGATCATTTTCTGCGATTGATTCTGATTTCGACGATGCGGAGAAGATGCCTTTCTTCTGATGATATGTGACCAAATTGTAGAGCGTTGAAATTTAAGCCGAGGAGTCCTAATCGCTGGATTAGAACTCAGGTTTCCTGAAAGTAAATACTTGATGTGAAGCAAAACATTCGTCTAACTTTATAGATATTCACTTGATTCTGTTCTTGTATGCTGCTAATAGCATTGTGGGTTTTCAAGAAAACTGTCAAGTTTGGCAATTGAAAAAATATTGAAACTTAACAAAAAGCTTGATAACCTTAACTCTCAGAACTTTAAAAAGTTAGACTTCTAGACCCCTACACTTAAGAAACATGATAAACAAAATTTTAGTTCTTCTAATTATAAGCTTACAATGTTCTTTCATTTCAGCATCTATTTTTGAAATAAACAACCTTTCTCTATTTAAGGAAACAGTCGATTCCCTAAATGAAAATGATATGGTTTTGCTGGATATTGACTTTACAGTTATGAAACCTTGTGACGCTGCTCTTTTACCTTGTGGCTGGCATTTAAGAAAGCAATACCTACACACCCTTGATTTAAAACGTAGGGAACTTTTGCAATCTATTATTGCTCTTGAAGTTAAAGAAGAACTAGTGGATGTCGCATATATAGATATAATTAAACACCTGGAAGAAAAAGGCATTCCTGTTGTTGGACTCACGGCCTTGGAAGTAGGAAAGTATGGCAAAATCGAGAATTTAGAAGATTGGCGTTTAGCCAACCTTAAACAAGCGGGGATCGATCTCTCCAACTCCTTTAAACACAAAAATTTGACATCCTTCAAAACGTTTCCTAAATATAACGAAAATTATCCATTGTTTAAAAACGGTGTTTTATTTACCAATAGACAACCAAAAGGATTGGTTTTCACTGCATTCGTAAACTTTTTAGGTCATAAGCCTAAAAAAATAGTTTTTATAGATGATAATCTGAAGTATTTAAAATCTGTTGAACAAGCAGCTTTAGGACTGGGTATAGAATTCATTGGATTTCACTATAGAGCTGTTGAAAATACCTGTTGTGATTTTGATGAAGAGGTAGCCCAAATTCAATATCTCTATCTTCTCAAATATGAACATTGGCTTTCTGACCAAGAAGCTCGTTCACATCTTGAAAATTGGACGAGATGCCAAAAATGGCGGATGGCGAGTTGATAGATCTGGTTGTAAAATAAGTATTTGCTAAGACCCGCCATTGCAACGTAGCTTAAAGGCTATAAAGAGGTAGCCTCACAGTACCGATTTGTTGCCTTTAGCCCTCTTCTTTATTGCTAGCACTTAGTCAATTTTTCGAATGATTTCCTTGTCCATTTCATGATACAGTTTTCGAGTTCGATGCTTTAATAAATAAGGGCTGCTATATCTCATGGAATTCAAGCTGATAGATATCTCTAAATGGGATCGTAGAGAATATTTTGAACATTACCTCAATCAGCTTCCTTGCACATATAGCATGACCTTAAACTTGGATTTAACGATTCTTCTTCAAGAAATTAAGAAAAGAAACCTAAAGCTTTACCCTACAATCATTTATTTATTGTCTACTATTGTGAATAAGCATGAAGAATTTCGTACTTCTATTGATACGAATAACCATATTGGAGTCTTTGATCGTCTTCATCCTTCCTATACAATCTTTCAGAAAGATCACGAAACGTTTGCAAATATTTGGACTGAATATACTCCCTCATTTTCAGAATTCTATAAACAATACTTACTAGATGTGGAGAATTATGGTAAGATTAAAAAATTTATTGCAAAACCAAACTCTCCTTCAAACATTTTTACAATTTCAAGCATTCCATGGGTAGCATTTACTGGTTTTCATTTAAATTTGCCTACAGCTACAAGGTATCTTCTACCTATTTTCACAACAGGAAAGTATTTCGAGCAAAATGGAAAAATTTGGCTGCCGATTGCCATTCAAGTCCACCATGCTGTTTGTGATGGATTTCACGCAGCCCGATTTGTTAATGAGTTGCAAGAGACTGTCAATCACTTTTTCTGAAGGGAAACTTGATAAAGGCAGTAGTATCTGCTTTCACACGTTAATGTGATACGTGTTCGTGCAAGTCGAGGATGAAATATCGATTAGAATTGGGATAAAAAATAGGATATCGGCCTACCTCTTTAGCGATTTTTCGAATGAATAAACATGTTGCCAATTTAGCTGAACTCTAAAAATTAAGATGCGTTTGTAGAATGTAAGTTTTACAATCATCCCATTTTTCTAACAAAGGATAGCATGGAAGCCCTCGATAAAATTCGCGAGTTTGGCAAGTCTTTATTGGCTGAGATAGAGGAAGGAATGACCTCTGTAGAGGTGGGGCGATGGATCTTTCTTCACATAGATGATTTTTGTGATTTGCCAAGGATAGAAGAGGAATCTAAAGAGGTTTATGAAATCACCATCGATCTTATGGTAATGGCTGAAGAGGGTGAGCATGCCTATTCTTCTCAAGAGCTACAGGTTCTTGCTAATTCCCTTATATTTTATAGGAGCCAAGAGGCTTGCAAAGTTTCTGTTGGTTGGGAGTTAGAAGAGTTAATCAGGGAAAATAATAGTGTAGGAACGATTAGCAATTGGGCAGACGCCCTTAGAGATAACAACAAGCTAGACCCAGAGTTAGATCTTGTCTTAGAGGATTTAAGTCTTATGATAGAAGTGGATGACGGGTTTGAATACACAGTGGAAGAATTACGTTTATTAGCCCTCTTACTCAAGCTGGATGTCAAACATCCTTATGAACAATGGCGTGTAAGCGTTGAGGAAAGATGGAAACTTAGAACCGAATAGTTAATGATGTAGAAAGATGAAGATCATGAATGCTTGTTGATCAATTTGCGTTCTATTATGCAACCTGCATGCTTTGTCACCAAATATGATGCAATGTTTTTTGATTGCTTAAGACAACAGAAACACCGAAACTCTAAACAGAAATCACATTTAAGAGAGAATGACTCGAAGGTTGAGACAATGGATCCATTTCTTTACGCTTTCTTTAATCCTTAGAATGCAAAAAACAGTAGGTCTTAAAGAGCTTAGCAGACGTAATCATTTTAAAATAAGGTTGACCATGATAATAGCACGACAAGCGGTTTGGGTGATCTTTACCCTATTCTTTGGTTTTATGCCCACTTCCCTCCAAGGGGATGCTGAACTTGTAGATATTCAATCGTTCATTCCTGGCATCCAAGTTGAACTTAAATATGCCACTAAAGACAATTTTACAGGGCAAGTTGTATACGATTTTCATCGTTGTTTATTGCGCAAGGAAGCCGCGTTAAAATTGTGTGAAGTTCAAGAGGAACTTGCATTGGTAGGGCTAGGCTTAAAGGTCTGGGATGGGTTTCGACCTGTAGCAGCGCAGTGGAAATTTTGGGAAATAGTACGTGATGAGCGCTATGTGAGCGATCCGAGAAAGGGGGGAAGACATACAAGAGGAACCGCCGTAGACGTAACTTTGATGACGAAAGAGGGTCAAGAGCTGTTAATGCCTTCGGCTTTTGATGATTTTAGCGAGAAAGCTCATCAGGATTACATGGGGGCTTCAGCTGAGGAAATCAAAAATCGCGAATTTTTGCGCCAGGTGATGGAAAGGCACGGTTTTATAGGGCTGCCCACGGAGTGGTGGCATTTTGATCTCATTGGCTGGCAAGATTACCCTCTGATTGACAAGGCTTGCCATAAATAATTCGGATCATTCTTCTTAAGACTAAAGCCGTGGAAAGGTTAAGAGATCTCAAGATCGTTAATTGCTTAGTATGCAACTTTTTAACCTGTTTTCTCTTGTTTTATGTAACCTTATCAGCTGACGCTCTTACCTTGAGTGATAGCTCACGCAGTGGATGGAACTTTCCTAAAAACACCCTCCTTTCCTTTGCAAAGTCGTTGGAAATGGGATGCGATGCTCTCGCATTAGATGTCCAAGTCACAAAGATGGAGTTGTTGTTGTACCATCCTGATGGCCTGAATCAATGAATGAATGGTTCAGGTAAAATTTCAGACTATTATTGGTAAGATATTGCATCTTATCACTTCAAAAGAGAAGCAGCCTTCGTTCCGCGACCTTAGCCTAAACATTCCTAAACTTGATGAAGTTTTACAGGCTTTCCTAATGCTCTGATGACCATAGATATAAAATTTCTACCTCTGGAAACTCTTGTAAATGCTTGGATTCAAACCATTTCTGATGAAGAGTCTAATCGTCTTCTCTTCTATTCGACAAACACTCAGACCGATTTGCTTTGAGGGCACTTGAAAAAAGGGATATGACATGCTAAAGGCTTTTGGGGTTGAATCACAAGGGCCGCTCTGAGTTACCACTGGCTTCGAATTGGATTGGTTTTGAATTTTAAGAGAAAGATGACTGCCCGTTCTTTCTTAACCATTTTTAATAATACAGAAATGAGTAAAGGTCCAATTCCTTGCTTCTGTTTAAATGGCAGGACGCCGATTTGTTCTAACTCTAATACCACCTCATTCTTCATGCATTTTTGCAACTTCCAGGGTGTCTTGATCGGCCATTTTTCTAATCTTCACCCTTTCTCCATTCATTTTCATCACCTACCAATGTCTTGATAAGTAGCTGAGCTAACCACTTTTCATATTGTTTAGATGTCCAACCTTGCTCTACGACGAACAAACGGTAAAGATCACGGCCTGTCAGGGCCCATAAAATGTCTCGAGCCTTGGTTGTGCTAAGTCCCTTCACTAAAGACTTTTCCTTTGCCATTGCTTTGATCGTTATCTCTTGTCGTTGATAGCGACGTTGTTCTCTTTCGTTTTCGAGTTCCTTAAACTCTGGTGCTAGCACAGATGCACCTCGAAAAATATCCATTTGCGCGCGTTCCGCATCGTAGATTTGACATGCAATTTTAGCAGAAATACGAAGACGCGATGTGGGCGATTTCTCCTTTACACTCTGTTCAACAAGTGCATGAAATCGATCGGCAGGAAGGACTTCATCCATTAATGCGCGCAAAACCCCTCGTTTAGATTTGAAAAGTGCGTAGATGGTAGGGCTTGAAACATCCGCTGCTTGAGCTATTTTCTCAATGGTTACACCTTCAAATCCATCAGATGCAAAAAGGCCTTTGGCAGCTTTTAAAATGCGTTGTCTGGTTTGTTCTGCTTGTGTATTTCGCACAAGAGACCGATAGGCTCTTTTTTCTTTCTTTGACATATTAGGTATAGTTTACTATATTCAATTGCGCTTGTCAAAAGAATTAAAAAGGAGTACCTAGATGGACAATAAAGCAATGGCAGAAGCTTATTACAAGGCGCTTGGAGAGAAAAACTTCGAACAGGTTAGGGAGTATTTGCATCCAGACATTCATTTTACCGATCCACAAGAGAGGATTGTTGGCCGGGATGTGGTTCTTAAAGCAGCACAAAACTTCGCAAATATTTTTAAAGCCTTAACAATTAGAGCGACATTGGGTTCGGAGGAGCAAGCGGTGGTTGTTTATGACGTGGAAATTCCTGGACTTGCTGAAAGCTTGCATGCGGCTTCTTTATTAAGCTTTCAAGAAGGCCTTATCGCAAAAATAGAACTTTTTTATGATACTAGAGGATTTAATTAGTGTGAGTGAGGCGGTATCACTTCATTGTGGGCTTCGGCAAATGGTCAGCCGGGGCTATGGCTTTTTTACCAGGTTTGTTAAAGAGGTTTGTTGCCAGTCCTCCGAGCATCAAGCGGTTAAGACATGATCTTCCCATCGGTGGTTAATAAAGAGATAGTTTTTTGCATAACCTTCTTGAATAAACCCCAACCGTTGTAGAAGCCGTGCACTTCTTGCATTAACGGGCATATAATTTGCCATGATACGATGAAGGCCAACCTCGTTGAAAATATAAGTAATAGCTGCTTGTAAGGCTTCATGCATTAATCCTTGGCCTTCATAAGCATAATCAATTTTGTATCCGAGGTAGCATGCCTTAAAAGGGCCATGAAAAATTTGGGTAAAATTGCATAGGCCAATGAGTTGGTGAGAGCTTTTGTTGCGAATTAATAAGAGGATGGCTCTTCCTTCCTGGCATTCCTTAAGCCAATAATTAAGGCGTACTAAAAGGCTGGTGGTGGGAACGGATTCCCAACGCAAGAAGTGTGATTGATTTCGCTTTTCTAAATGGCTCATCTCCTCTAAGTCATGTTGACAAAGAGGAGATAGTAACAAGTGTTTTGTTGTCAAAAGTGTTTGCATGGTCCGTCTTTTAATAAAAAGTTCACTTACATAAAGTGAAGGCGGGATCGTTTAAGAACGCAAAATTTAACATGATTTCCCGTTTGGCAAAGTCTGGGGTAGTGAAAGTCATAATCGTTCTTATGCCCACATCGATGGGGGAGAAGAGAATATTTAAAGGGGTTTGTAGCAGTTTTTTGCTCGCCGTTTGTGCATAAAGGTAGCTTTTACGTAAAGATGCATCTTTTGTTGAAAACGCCGCTTTAATAAGGTAAAAAGCTGCATAAGCTAACTGTTCTACAGCAGTAATCAGCGTCGTCAAAGTATTGCTTATGCTAGTTAAGAGGGCTACAGGTAAGGCTAAGGATCTAGCACATTTTCTATGGTTTTTTGCGAAAAGGTTGAATTTCCGGTATAAACCATCTAATGAGCAGTTTTTTAAGTTTTCAATTTTTGAGCTCATAATCATTCTCTTTGGTTTTAAATCATACCATTTTTAGAATTTTACGTATCTCTACGAGGTCTTTGTACAGCTTGAACAAAACCCGCGAGGTTGCGTTTAGCATCGGTAGGCTGAGCCAAAATGATCATCGTTTTCAAGCAAATTTCTATAGGCAAGATCATAATCAAAAAGACAGCTGCGTTCATTTCCTTCCCCCAACGCTTCAAACAAATGCCAGCATCTTGATAGGAACATTTTCTTAAGTGAAAACAAGCTCCTACTAAGTTGATAATGGCCAGAGATAGGTTTTCAATAATAGAGATAGGAATAGAGAGTAAATCCATGCCCGCGTTAAACAGGCTAATGGGTAGAGCATTGCATCTCGCCAGATTAGGGTAAGAATGAGCGAAAATATTTAACTTTTTATAAATGGAGTCTTGAGAGTTATTTTTTATGTTTTTAGTTTGAGATAGCATACAACCTCTTTTAGCTTTAAACTTAAACTAGATGAATTAAAATTAGATTAAGAGCTATCTCTAAGATTTTACCTCTGATGATGAACACAATGGCATATGGCCATAACAGTGGCCGCTTTTTGTTATACGAGCAACCTATATCAATGTGTTGTTAAGGGCCCTTCTTTGAATTCGCCTGCTATTTCTGCGGGCTTAATCGACTTTAAAAAAGTGCTTTAGTCGAATGTCCATGGCCGAGTTGAATATATTTCATTGGTTGTCTATCTTTATATTATAAAAGGCAACTTTTTTGAGGTAAGTCCATGATTATAAAACTAAAAAACGGGCAGTACCGTATCTATTCTCGAAAAGTAGACCCTTCAACAGGAAAACGCCGTAATCTTGGTACCTTTTCAACTCGCGAGGAGGCAGTTCGACATGAAAAGGAAATCCAGTATTTCAAACATCGTAGACATTGACAGGCCCGGAGGGCTTCGAAAATGGTAAAAAAGAGGTAAGCGAGTAAGGACGCTTACCTCTTTCTAAAATAGGTTCATTTTTTAGTAGCCTTTAAAATGCCAGCGATTAATTCTCTCGATAGAAAAGCTTCCTTTTGATAATACCAGCTTTCTAGTGAATAAAGGAATGTTTCTTTCCCGAATCGCTCGATAATCTCATCTTCAATCAGAAGAATGGTATCAATGTTGTGTTGGGAAATCTGGGCACTTTCATAAGTGATGTCGATGAAGTCAAAAATTTTAAACCCAGCATTCCTAATAGCTTCTTGATATTGATGAGGTGTAAGTAGGTGGAAGAGCAGCCCATCCATTTCCATCATTTTTTTGGTGTTTTCGGAATAGCCGCGTCCGCTGTGCATCCAATCCATAATAATCACCGTGCCCCCTGGCTTAAGCACCCGATAGATTTCTTTAAAGTATTGATCCTTAAATTCGTATGGGACATGAAGGATGGATTCTTTACTAAAGATGACATCAAAAGTTCGATCAGCAAATTGTTTTAGATTGTGAGGATCTTCCATCAGCTTAAAGGAAACATTACCCTTTAAGTCCTCTTTTAGGAGCTGCAACTTCTTATTGGCCTGTTTGACCAAGGTTTCTTGAGGGTCAATACCAATAATGTCTGCTTTAAATTGATTGGCTAGATAAATATCACACATCCCGAGGCCAGATCCTAGGTCCAAGATTTTTTTGTTGTTAAGATTGATGCCTTCGAACATCTCATCAAGAGATTGTGCCCCTCCTTGGGAAAGAAAGCCTTCGCCATAAACCATTTCTAAAAGTTCGATCAGCTCATTGTTGTACTCTTGGTAGGCTTCTGCCTGTGCAGTAGCATGCTGCGCAAGAGGTTGATTAGGTAATTTCTCAAAGTTATTAGCAAATATATTTAGAAAAACTACGAATGGAAGTAATAAAAAGGGGCTTTTGAATCTCATAATACCTTCTTGTTTTCTTCAGGTTGTGTTGAAAATTCATTAAAATTACAAAAGTACTAATTAAATATATCTTTTGACGATTTCTTTAACTATAGTTTTTTTCTTCAAAAGTCTAAAAATCTGATTCTTACAGCAGGTTTTATAGAGGTAATTTGATATTTTTTTAATCTAAAACCTTCTTTTTTTGAACGTGTTCCTGTGAGTAATAATTGCGGGGTAAGTAAAGAATTATTCAAGAAAAAATGTGAAATAATTTTTAGAATTATTTGAAAATTTCTATAGTGTATTTAAAACCCTAAGAAGGTAAAAGATTTCTAAAATTTTGATCCTAGCATTTATCCTAAGAGCTTAATTTGGTGTGAAATGAAAGCAGTTCTTATTTTACCGCATCAGTTGTGGGAAACTCATCCTTACTTAGAAGAAAAAGGGGGGTTAGTCATCCTTGCGGAGGATGCTCTTTTTTTTGGAGACCTGAGATACCCTAACCATATTCATAAACAAAAATTGGTTTTTCACCGTGCATCCATGAAATGTTATGAGGATCATTTAAAAAAAAGAGGATTCCGCACCCTGTATTTAGAATTCCATCTCTTGCGTGAGGGAAGACAAGCGTATGAAAGGGTTTTTCGTCAGCATAGGGTTACCACTCTTTCTCTTGTTGACCCTGTCGACTATCTAGTGGAAAAAAGGTTGATGGAGGCTGCCAGAAAGCTAGATATCCACATTTCGATCAAGGATAGCCCTGCTTTTTTAATGACAAGAGAAGACGTTGATAGCTATTTTTCAAACTTAGACCATTTTTCTTTCATGCCTTTTTATATCAATCAACGTCGTGACTTAGAGATCTTGCTCGAAGGTAATGGTAAACCGATGGGGGGCAAATGGACATTCGATTCGGAAAATAGACGTAAAGCACCTAAAAATTATCTTTTCCCACCGCTAAAACAGCCTTTGAAGAATCAATTTTTGGCAAAAGCGATAGAGGATATTAACAGACTTTTCAGTGAAAATGTTGGAAATCTCGACTCCTTTATCTACGAAACGACTTCTAAAGGCGCAAAAGAGCAGCTAAAAAGTTTCTTGGACAATAGATTGGAAAATTTTGGCATTTATCAAGATGCTATTTTGCAGGATGAGCTCTGTCTGATGCATGCCATGCTCAGTCCTTATTTAAACTCTGGGTTGCTGACCCCGCTCGAGGTGATTACATCTACTTTAGAGGTCGCTTCTTATCAAAAAATTCCTATTAACAGTCTTGAAGGTTTTTTAAGACAGGTAATTGGTTGGCGTGAATTTATGAGAGGGGTTTACCAGACAGCTCATATAAAAATAAGGCGAGGGAACTTCTGGCAACACACGCGAACCATACCTGATTCTTTCTACTTAGGTACAACAGGCATTTTACCTATTGACCGGACCATTCACAAAGTTAACCGGTATGCCTATTGCCATCACATTGAAAGATTAATGGTTTTAGGATCGTTCATGCTTCTTTGTGAATTTGCTCCTGATGAGGTGTATCGTTGGTTCATGAGTCGATTTATTGATGCTTACGATTGGGTGATGGTGCCAAATGTATATAGCATGAGCCAATATGCCGATGGTGGAATGACCACAACAAAACCCTATCTTTGTAGCTCGAATTACATAAGAAAAATGAGTGATTATCCTAAGGGGGATTGGTGCGCGATTTGGGACGCTTTATTTTGGCGCTTTTTGCATAAACATGAAGCTATTTTTTTAAAACAGCCGCGTCTGTCGTTACTAGCACAACAAATCAAGAGGATGGACTCTAAAACCCTCAATTCTCATCTAGAACTTGGCGAGTCGTTTTTACAAAACCTTTAATCACCGATTTCATTCGCCAAAAGGGCACTGTTACAAGAAGTGATGGACATGTCTAGCTGAGAAAGGATCGTATCTATTTCAGGCATTTCTTCGCCAAGGTCTTCGGGTAGCTTATGTTTGGCATCAATTTCGGGTTCGGATATAAAGCTTTCTCGGGCTTCTCGATAGGCCTCTAGGCTATCTTTAAGCTCTTGAAGAAAAAGTTCTTTGTCTAAATTTTGAGCCACCTCTGAATCAAGGCTTGTACTCGATAATTCGCTTGGACGATTTGAATATTGGGAAATAGAGTCATCAACGCGACGCAAAGTTTCATCTGAGAGGACCTGGTATTCTTCATTGAGTTGTTGTAGCTTGTCGTTCATTTCTTGCTCTAACTCTTTCCATCCTTTAAATAGCTCTTCATCCTGCTTTAGATCTTCCTCAGATTCTTTAATTTCTTTCAAACTAAGATAAGCGCTTCTAAATAACTCATCACAAAAAGTGAGGTATTCTAAGACTGCAAAAAGATCTCCTGCAATGGCGTCATCCTTCATCTCCCTCAGGGCTTCCAACGTTTCAGCCCAGTCTTCTTGTAATGCCTTAAGGCTTTCTTTAAAAGGTGGTTGATTGGCTGCCATCTTTTCCTCCTTGGTGACGACATTGGGCAGTGGATGCGAATAATTATTTAATAAGTAGGTAGCATATGTAATTTTATTCTGCAAACTAAACTAGCTTTCTTCTCGAATGAGGCTTTCAAAGAGTGTGATATCCAAATTTTTGATTAGTAGCTTTTTATGCCTGCTAGTCGTGCCACCAATGACCTTAATCGAAGAAAGAGGTATGTCCAAGCGCTTAGCTAATAACTTGATCAGTGCTTCGTTTGCTTTTCCTTTTTCTGGAATTGCTGTTAGTCTTATTTTCAGCTCGTCATTTTCCCAGCCAATAATTTTATTCGAAGAAGCATTGGGCAGGACCTTTACTTTGATGATAGCGTCTTCCATCCTCTATTTCTTACCAACATCTTCCTTTTGTCAGGATATGAGATTGGTTTAAGATTGATTCCCAGGTTTTGCGGACCTTTTCAACCTCATCGACTTGTTTTGTTGTGTAACGTAATAGCATGATTGAATAGGGCGTTTTAAAAATTTTTATCCATTCATGCTGTGCAAGAGGACTTCCTTTACTCACCCACCATTCTGCTAAAAGAGACGATGGATTTCGATCAATGATGCGAATGTGTGCCTCATTAGGATAAGCCATATCTTTTAAATTTTTTTCAAAAAGAGAGAAATATTCATGTAATGAGGCTTGTGTATGTAGAAAGCGCTGGACGGTAACGAGTTCAGACCAGCTATCAGGTGATTCTCCTTTTAGGGTAAATTCTGTGATTGAGCTGTCGTGGTCGCTACTTTCATAGGCTTTTTTCCATTTCCTACCATCAAAATGAAATTTTAGAAGCTCTTCACAAGTTTCTGGTTCGTTAGCCGTTGCAAGCGGCATATAGAGGGCCAAAAAAAATAATAGAAGCCATGAAGGCATCGTTTCCTCATCAGTCAATGGGGTTCATTTGAACAAATAGCTATTCACTATCTGCCAATATAAAGTAGTCGCTTTTTGTTAAAAAGGATTGTGTTGGATCATCCAATTTATTGGTTTCGGTAGCAACTACTATAATAAGGTATGCTTTAATTGTGACACGTGCGATTGCGGAGTAGGCATCCCAATCTGCTTGCAACTGATAGGTCAATGGCGATCCATTGACCTTATTTTCCTAGAAAAATTCCTTTTCATAAGCACTTAATATTTAATTGGTTAAATTTTATTCTCGCTGTAAATCAAGCAATAAATTTTTTTATTGACATCAAATTAACTTTTTAAAAAAATGGCAAGGTTAATTTTAAATTGGTGTGCTTATGTTTCCTATTCTCATTGCTTTACTAGCGGCTTCCTCTTTATGGTCAGTGGAGGAAGATGTCCTATTTTCTCCTGGATTAAGCAGGGAAGATACTTTTCCTGTTGTCAATATCGAGGGTGAACCTAATGCCATTGTGGCAGGCTGCGTGAACGTTATTTCTGGCGACTATTTCGAAATTCAGAGAGATCTCGTACTAAAAGGTGCGGAACCCTTGGTTCTTGAGAGGAGCTACTCTAGCTCTGATACTTCCAAAGGCACTCTTTGCAACGGATGGCAATTTAACTTGCAGGGAACAATTAAGCTTTCACCATGGACTTCAGGTTTTGTTCATAAAGGTTCTTTTGGTTGCGAGTTGCTATTTGCTCCTCTTCAACAAAAAGAAGCACAGATTCATGATCTAAATTTTAAAAGAGGCATTACTAACAATGCTAAAGCGAGTATTAGCGGTAAAACAAATTTAAGAAACCAATTGCTTAAGCTAGACTTTCCCTCTAAGCGTCAATGCATGCTTATAAGAGGAGATGCGTCATTCTCAATCTTTAACAAAAAAGGCAAAACCTTTCAATTAGCCGTCAATCGTAAGCCTAATGGCATTGAGCAACACTACGGTTATGATCAAGATGGGCGTCTTTCAAGAGTGGTGATGCTTGGGTCCACACATCAAGAGCTACAAAGCTTGGCTTTTGAATATCCGGAAAAAGATGTGCGCAGTCATCTGGAAGTATTGGCTAACGATGGCCGTAAGGTTCAATATTTATTTACAAAATACAAGCATAACGGCGATCGATCAAGCTATGTTAGAAAGGTCTTTCGTCCCGAAGCTCCACAAGAAGAATATGCATATGAGAATATCAGTGAAAATGATCACGTTCACAGACGCTTAGTTGAAAAAAGAATAGGCGATCGCATCAAGCAAATCAGCTACTATAAAAAGCAGCGTTACGGAAACTTTAAAGTCAAAAAGGATAGTCCTCAATTGGGACGAGTGCAATGCCTTTTATCTCAAATAGGCACTGACGCTACCCCTATCGTCTCTCATCAATTTATCTACGAATTCCCACATAAAGATAGCAAGGCTGGGCTATGCCATGTTTTTAATGCCCTTGAATTTCACACCATTTACTCTTGGGATGAAGATCAACGTTTAGCAAAAATCGAAAAAAGAAGTTGTCAAGATGCTCCCTATGTGTCTGAGCAGTTTTACTGGTGTAAGGGTGGTCAGGCTGGAAACCTTTCCTCACGCCTTTTAATGGCACCTGAAGGGGTTTTATCCTGTAAAACTTACGATTATGATGAAGCTGGCAATGTCACCAAGGAAATTTTTTATGGGCAAATAAGCGGTAAAAACTCTGCGAACGTGATTGTTGATGCAGAGGGAAGACCGGTGGAAACAGGTTGTGATCGACACGAGAAATCTTATACTTATTCTAAAGACGGCCGTAACCTTGTGTTAACAGAAACAGAAGGGGATAGAGGCATTGCCTATCGCTACTGCGATGGCACAGATTTATTGGCTACCAAGTACTACTTATGGCACGGACAAATTGTCGAGCGTCATTACTACACTTATGATGAAAATGCTGCGTTAGTGTCAGAGGCTATTGATAATGGCACTTGTGAGGACCCCCTTGACTTAACGAATATCACATACCGTAAATTACGTCTGTTAAAACCGCGCCAAGAATTTCCATTCGGTGTGCCTGATCGCATTGAGGAATACTATCAAGATCCGTCAACAGGGGAGTTATCCCTACTAAAGCAGTTAGTCAACACCTACTCAAAAGAAGGGCATCTAATTCAGCAAGATTACTATGATGCCAATCGAGATTATCGCTATTCTCTTCATTGGGAATATAATTACTTAGGGCAAGTCACAAAGGAAATAAACGCTCTTGGGCATGTTATTGAACGTCAATATGATGGCTATGGCAATCTTATCATTGAACGAGGGCCTGATCATAGTCATTATAAGGGACATGTTTACGACTTTTCTAACCGTTTAATTCGCGTTGATGAAGTTTATCCTGATCGAGCCTTGCATACCTATTATCGCTACGATCTTTTAGGAAGGAAAATTGCTGCGATCGATCCTTATGGCCATGAAACAAAGTATGAATATGACGAATTTGATCGGTTGGTTCGTATTGTTTCTCCTTCTGTTCTCAATGAAAATGATGAGCTCGTTCACCCTGAAACTCGTTTTGCCTACGATTACCTTGGTAATCGGACTGTAACGACAGATGCTAAAGGCTATTCAACGATCACCCATTACACAGCCAGGGGTAAACCTCATACCGTGATCTACCCTGATGGCACGACGGAAAAATATACCTATTTTCTCCATGGGCCTGTCGAATCCTATACCGATCGCAATGGCTGTGTAAGAAGATACAGTATTGACTATAAGGACAGAGTCGTACGCACCGATTTTTACACTCCTGATGGGGTATTAAAGTCGACGACGTCAGCGACCTATGATGCCTTTCACCTCCTTTCAGAAACCGATGCGATGGGCCATACCACTCACTACACCTATGATGTCTTTGGACGTAAGAAGCAGGTGATCGCTCATGGGAGTGTGGAAACCTACTCTTATGACTCCTTAGGTCGTGTGGTGGAGAGGTCGATAAGCTATGGCCCTCAGATTGAAGATGTGATTGTCAACCGATACGTTTACGATCTGTTAGATCGTGTTTTAGAAGAAACAACAGAAGATTATTTTGGCAACATTAGTCGAAAAGTCAAAAGGGCTTATGACGTCGAAGGCAGGGTCATTTTAGAATCCACCTTTAATGAGCAGGGCGAAAATTTTATTGAGACTCGTTATGACGCTTTGGGCACACCAGTAGAGTTCATTGATGCTTTGGGCAATGTCACGAAAACACATCGTCGTTTTGATTATAGGAATGATCTAGGACAGCTTGTTCCTTACCTTGAAGTCGTCGATCCGTTGGGAAATGCGGAGATAACCATTCGGGATGCACTTGGCCGCACCGTTGAAGTTTTGCGCAAAAATGCATCAGGGGCTGTTACTCAGCAACAGGCTTTTCGCTATGATTTAAATGGCAACCACAGTAAGTCGATTGAGACGGTGTTTGGTTTAGAAAAAACTTACTTCATCAGCCATCTTCGAACCTATGATTGCATGAACCGTCTTTCTTGTTTGATTGAGGCTCACGGAATGCCTGAGCAGCGTAAGACTTGCTACTCCTATGATGACTTTGGAAGGCTGCAAACCGTGCTCAAACCAAGCGGCGTAGAGCTTCATCGCAGTTATACTTTGGATGGAGTTCTAGAGCGTTTTTATGCGAGTGATGAGTCTATTGCTTATTGTTATGAATATGATCTGAATTACAATATTGTGGCAGTTCATGATGAGATAACTAAACAGCAAACTTCCCTTACCTATGAGGAGGGCCGCCTTGTGGAAGAGAAGCAAGGTTCGGGTCAGACCATTAAATATGAACACGATTGGCTTGGGAGGGTCAAAGAAGTTGCGCTGCCAGATGGAACTTGGATGAGTTATAGGTATCAAGGGCCTACGCTAAGGGAAGTGGCGAGGTACTCTTCTAAGGATCAATTATCCTACAAACATACCTATGATCGTTTTGACGAATCAGGCCGTTGCTTGGAGCAAACCCTTTTACGGAATGCGGGGAAGCTCGTTCACTCCTACGATAGGAAGGGACGTTTAGCGAAAGTGTCTTCTAAGCATACGATAGAAAATGCGATCAACTATGATGCAGCTGATCAACTGCTGAATCGAGAAGTTAAAGAGCAGGGTAAAAACACGGCTTATGCCTATTCTTATGATGACCTTTACCAACTCACTAATGAGCAGGGAGGAAAGGTAGAGCATACCTATGCTTATGACTCCGCTTATAACCGTTTGGAAAAGGATGGAGCATCTTTTAAATACAATGCATTAAATCAGATACAGGAAGTAGGCTATCTTTATGATTTAGATGGCCGGCTGGTGCAGACGCCTACGGCTTCGTATACCTATGACGCACTGGATCGTTTGATTGCAGTAACGAAGAACAATGTAAAAACAACATATACCTATGATGCTTTTCATCGTCGCTTGGCTAAAAATTCCACCATCTATATCTATGATGGCAATCGAGAAATTGGATCCATGGTTGATGGACAATTTGTTGAATTGCGCGTTTTGCCTCCAAACCAGAGCGATATAGGGACAGCTGTTGCTTTTGAGATAAGTGGTCAGGTGTATGCTCCTGTGCATGACTTCTTTGGCAATGTCATAGCGCTTATTAATGATTCTGGACGTTTAGCAGCTTCCTATAGCTACAGTGCTTTTGGTGAGGGGATAGTTGCATCTTTTTGTCCGTGGCGTTTTG
>JBPQHD010000022.1:0-194310 GCA_051384485.1 Parachlamydiaceae bacterium | reverse complement strand
TCCTTTGTTTTCTCTTGCCGGAAAAAACAAGGAGTTTCTTTATTTCTATCTATTTTCATCAAACATTTTTTAGCTAACAACTTCCTTACTGATATTTTGTCGCATTCTTGAAGGTGCCACTGGGAATTATTCAACACAGCCCCCATGAACCTACATCTACTTACACACAAGCTGATAGTTGACTTTAGTTAAAGTTTAGTGTTAGAATATAATTAGTTTAAAATTATTTTCTAATAAAGGGGTTTTCTATGTCAGCTATTCAGCCGGGCCCACGACCTGATTGGGAATCTGCTAAGGCCATAAAAGCAGGCGCTTCACCGACGCTCACCCCTATTGACAAGGACAACCAAATCCCTGACGACCAGGAGCCCATCACCTTTTTAAAAAACGCGATTGCGAAAGCAACCGGAAAAGAAGTCAAGGATTGTAAGGATCTAAAAATCAAGGGCTCTTTTCGAAAATTAGACGACAACGATCGCACGATCCAGTTAATGGCTTATCGAAATCCCCCCCACAATTTGAAAGCCCCAAGCTGTTTCTACTTGGAACGCGTTTGGACGGTTACGGTACAAGATAAAGATGGGAGTGAGAAAACGTTTACTTTCAAGAAAAATGTGTACACAAACGTTGTCATCCCCACTAACTATGACACTAACTTACTCCATGATAAACAAGTCATGGCAACGATCGCAGCTAGAGCCTACTCTAATGCTGTAGAAAGTGCGATTCAAGTTGCCGCTGGGCAAAACCCTAAATATGACCTCACCCAGGACCAAATTACGAAGTTACAACGGGATAACTTCTTAATCATGGGCCTTTATCATGGAAAAAAGCAGGTTGCACCGAATAAACTTAAACAGGTCTCTACTAAAACGCGCACAATTACCCATGTCAAACTCAAGTTCAGAGCCGGGAAAAAGGACGTAAAAGATGAGCAAAGCGATGATTCAACTAGAGTCATCGATCTGTTCTCTGCAAGAGCAGGTAAACCAGCGAAAGGAGAAGCCAAGTACCTCTTAGTTACAGATCAAGATCCCGACGTCCACCCAGAAGTTAAAAGAGTCTCCACGTTTCAAAAACTTCTGCATGAAAATCCCGATTTAGATGAGGAGGAGATCATTGAGAGACTCGACATCGAAGGGGTGAATGAAGCCGATGCAAAAAAAGCTTTGAAGAGTGAGCTCGATCGTATGCAAAGTGATTTTCTCAACGACCTAGCTAGCTTTACCGATGCTGCAGCTGTGGATCATGTTCGCAATGCAGCTAAACCCGGCACGACAGCGGTTTCCGATGAGCTTAAAGCGCTTCTGCCCTCTATTCCAAATAGAAATGTGCTCAAAAAACTATTTGGTAAAAAGGAAGCTCCTCCTGAACACCTAGCTGTCTTAACCACTCTACTAGGACTAAGGCAAGCTGGCCAGCAGAGCCCTGCCCTTAACAAGGAGATTGAAGAGCTGATTGACTCTTACCAGACACTCTACGGTAAAATGAATGAAGCTGACATCAAAATGCGTAAAAAAGAAAACCTCCTTGCTGAATTAGCCATTTCGGATATTCAAATTGATGAAATTGATCAACAAGCAAGATTGCGCAGACAAAGCCTCGCTTTAATTGGAGAACAATTTCAAGATCATCCTGCTGCCATCACATCAAACGATTCAGAATCAAGTGAGGATAGTTTATCGAGTATCGATTCTTCTGACGATACCGACGATCTTTCGGAGGCAGAGGATTTTAGCGAAATAGACTCGGATGAAGAACGGTTGGGCAACGGAGTGTAGCCACAAACAAACCCGCTTTATAAACCTCATTCATCGATTAGATCTTCTCAGGAGGAGGTCTCTCCACCTCCCCTAGAGATTCATGATGTTACTTCTAACCTTTACGGCAGTCAAGTCATTTTCTCTCCCTTTACCTACCCTTAAGATAAATAGTGAATTTGTAAATTATTTTATGTATCTTAAGGTTTCATACCTAATGATGGAACTTTAAGTTATGCATATTGTCCATATCGCTTCAGAATTAGCACCTGTCGCCAAAGTTGGTGGACTTGCCGACGTCCTGCTAGGCTTAAACCGCGAGCTATCTCGCAAAAAGCATGATGTCGACATCATCATTCCTAAATATGACTGCATGGATAGCAGCGGCGTTAGAGACTTGCAAATCTATCAAAAAGACATTCTTTCTTATTATGATAATGACTGGTACAAAAATACGATTTGGGTTGGGTGGGTAGAAAATTTGAAAGTTTATTTTATCGAACCTCACCATCCCAGGTACTTTTTTGAGCGAGGCTGCTACTATGGATGCGAAGATGATATTGAACGCTACCTCTACTTTTCCCGGGCAACAATGGATTTTATCACCCAAGCACACACCCACCCCCATATCATTCATCTCCATGATTGGCAAACCGCTATTATTCCTCTTCTCTACAAAAATCTGGTTAAGGATATTGACGAGCATCCGATCAGCCGAACCGTCTTTACAATTCATAATCTTGAATATCAAGGCAAATGTGCCCCTAAAGACTTGGATCGTATCGGCCTGGATGGAAAAAGCTACCTTGTGCCAGAAAAACTTCAAGACCCTTACCAATCAGACATTATTAATCTTCTTAAAAGTGGCGTTGTCTATTCCGACTATGTAACCACCGTCTCAAAAAATTATGCTAAAGAAATACAAACACCAGAAGGAGGTCGAGGGCTTGATCCCATCCTTGTAAAATACCAAGAGAAATTTTCAGGCATTTTAAACGGTGTTGACTACTGCTACTGGAACCCAGAAATCGATCGTTATCTTCCCGCTCATTTTTCATCTCGCACAACCCCCGCCGATAAGAATGATCACAAAACGATAGACAAAAAAGCATTCATTAAAAAGCTTCTTCGGGAGCGACTCTTGCTTGCAGAAGCCCATCGTCCCGTGGTAGGCTGCATTACACGCCTTGTGCCCCAAAAAGGGATCGAAATGATTAAACATACTCTCCTAAATATTGTTGAAAAAGGAGGGCAGTTCATTTTACTTGGCTCAAGCCCCATTCCCAGTATCAGCCAAGAATTTCAGCTTTTAAAACAACAGTTTGCAGATCATCCCCATGTTCACGTGATTTTACATCATCAAGAAGAACTCGCTCATTTGATTTTTGCAGGCTCGGACATGTTCATTGTTCCTTCCCTCTTTGAGCCGTGCGGGCTGACCCAACTCATTGCCATGAAATATGGCACAGTTCCTATTGTTAGGAAAACAGGAGGGCTTGCAGATACCGTTTTTGATGTCGATTATTCTGATAGACCCTTTGAAGAAGCAAATGGCTTTGTATTTGATTATCCCGATGCGCAAGGAATCGACTCAGCTCTTGATCGAGCGATTAATTTTTGGTATGAAAAACCAGAAAAATGGCGAAAATTGATGCTAAATTGCATGAATTACGATTTTAGCTGGAATAAATCTGCTGACTTGTATTTAGATATTTATAAAAAAGTGATGGAAAAATGAGTCCCGCGCATTGTTTTACCCTATTTCGAGTCTTCGTTGGACCGATTTTTTTAGCAATTTACGTATTACATCAAACTTTAGGCATGAGCGAGCAAGTCCTTCCATGGATCTTGCTAACTATTCTTGCCGTTGCAGAATTTACAGATATTTTTGATGGGTACCTAGCTAGAAAATATAATCAGGTTACAGAGTTAGGTAAGATTTTAGACCCTATGGCAGATAGCATCTACCGCATTTCTCTATTCCTTACATTCACCCTCCCCCCTGTCTCATTACCCATATGGATTATCTTTATTTTCCTGTACCGCGATTCTATTATTAGCACCTTGAGGACAATCTGTGCCTACAGAGGACTAATATTAGCTGCAAGAAAAAGTGGGAAGGCCAAAGCAGTTATCCAAGCCATCGCCACAATATCTATTTTAATCTTAATGATTTTGGAAAGCAATGGCTATATCAACCAAGAACTGCTTGCTGATTACAGTTATCTGATAGCGGGAGGTGCCGCTATTTACACTCTATTATCCGGCTTAGAGTATCTTTATGCTAACAGAACCTATATTCAGGAAATCCTCCAAACCTAGCTTCTTACTTATCGGGGCTCCCCTTCTTGACCTCATCTTCCCTGTCCAAGAAAGCTTTCTCAATCAGCTTTCTGGCAAAAAAGGCGGAATGGAGACAATCAATGAAGAAGAGCTGCAAGAATTAGCTTCAAAGGCGGGCGCTCCCGCTCGCATCACCTTAGGAGGGAGTGCTGCAAATGTAGCTAGGGTCATTGCACACTTAGGAGGCGATTGTGCATTTGCTGGTGCTATAGGCAATGACGAAGCAGGCAGTCTTTTACAATCACAGCTGCATGATCTTAAAATCATCTCCTACTGCCATTTGCTAGAACAGCCTACAGGCCAAGCCCTTTGTTTTATTAGCCCCGATCATCATCGCACCTGTCGTACCTTTTTAGGAGCAAGCCAAGATTTCAATCTAAGTGACCTTCATCCTCTTTTCTTTAAAAATAAGACTCTTACTCATCTAGAAGGATACACCCTTGCTAAACCAGGTCTCACTGCTTTTGCATTTCAAGAAGCAAAGGCTGCAGGTTCCCTTATCTCCTTTGATCTCGGTAGCTTTGAAATAGTCGAAAACCATCTTGTTACCATCGAAAGGCTCTTACCTAAAATGGATATTATTTTTGCCAATGAGCAAGAAGCTTATGCCCTTACGCACGAACCTCCCGAAAAAAGCTGCCTGTATCTCAAAGAAGTAGTCAAGATTGCCATAGTATTTCACGGAAAAAAGGGGGCTTATATCGGAATGAGAGGGCAACCTGTTTTTCATATTCCTGCCGTTAGCGCTACAACCCTTGATACCACGGGGGCAGGAGATTTCTTTGCTGGTACCTTCCTCTATGCTTTATTATCAGGGAAATCGCCCCTTGAGGCTGCGAGATGCGGCTCCTTTGCAGCTTCTAAAGTCATTCAAAGCTACGGAGCTCAACTTGAGGCAAGCGCCTGGAAAGAAATCAGATGCTTTCATCACCTACTCAGCCGAAGCCCTACTTAATTGAGGAGCAGCATATTCCTTAACGCATGCATCATAGCTAATCTCATTTCTTAAACGGAAAATACCCCAGAGGTTGATGACGAGGAGTAGGCCTCCTGCAATAGACATAATAGATTGAGCCTGCATCACGTCAACAAAAGAAAAGGCGAACAAAGAAATGGCAGCATAAATACTATAAACGATCTTCCCTTTCGCTGGAGACAAGTACTCGGCACACTTTAATCCGGCACAAAAGTAGGCATTAATCGTTGAGTATCCCAGCAAGAATAGGAAGAAGGGCATAAAAAATGTCATATAGGGGAAATATTGCCCTAAAGCCGTTTGCACCAGTAATCCCATATCCAAGGGTTCTTTCCAGACCCCAGTAATCAAAATTAACATCACACTTGTCGTGCAAATAAAAAAGGTGTCTAAAAAGATACCAAGAAGTTCAAGAGATGCTTGTTTTTCAGGAACCTTAACAGAGGTTTCACTGTTGATAATCGACGCATAGCCGACTCCCACGTCTCCTGTATAACACCCTCTTCTAATCCCTTGAGAAATTGTAATTAGCATAGTGCTGCCGGCAAATCCTCCTAAAGCAGCATGTCCTGAGAAAGCGCTTTCAAAAACAATTGAGAACATTTCAGGGACGGAGCTGATATTATTTAAAATAATCCATCCCCCCATTCCCATATAAAGAACAACGAAAACAGGCACAACAGCTGTCGAAATATTACCAACCCTCTTAACGCCTCCAGTGCCAGCAAAAAGAACAAGGAGGAGTAACACGATCGTCACAACTAACGGATGAATACTCCAATTATAACTAACAGAGTGAACAACTAAGCTAAACTGTAGAATCTCAACGCCGTAAATACAAAGAAGAAAGGCTGTGAGTGCAGGAAGAAATCCCGACTTAAATGCTCTTTTTAAGAAGTACATAGGGCCGCCATCATATCCCCCCTCGCGGTTAGGCACGCGAAAACGAATACCTAGATAGACCTCTGCATACTTTAAAATCATACCAAAAATAGCTGTGACCCAAATCCAAAATAGGGCTCCCGGCCCTCCAATCTGAACAGCAGAGCAAATACCTACGACGTTCCCTACACCCACACATCCGCCAACGCAGGCAAAAAAGACTTTTAAGGGGTGAACTCCTCGTGAATCCTTTTCCTTTAAAGCGAAAAAACCCAAAAAAGTCTTTGCTGAATCAGGCAGCTTGCGAAGTTGTGCAAATCCGCTTTTAAATGTAAGGTAGATCCCAAAAATGACCATCATAGGAAAACCTATGTATGCCCATAACAAATCTTCAAAGTTAGCGAGGATGTCGAATACCTGATTTATCATTTTTAACACTTCAAAATTAAATATAAGTAAATAATTTTATATAATTACAAGCAAAAAGTCAAAGAGATAATTTCACAATAAAAGATCATTAATTTTTAAAAATTGATTTTTCCAATAGTAGCTATCTAACAAAGTTGAGTTATCTCTATTCAGGATATGGTACGCCACATAAAGAGCTTCAATAGAAGATAGCCCTCGCTCAGGATCTACACAGTCCTCTTGTCTTCTTGGATAAGCAGTTTTAAAAGTGTGAGGCAGCGTCCTTTTTACAACATTTCCTCGCTTCTCGACAAAAGGGAGCATTTTATCCAGATAACGCCATGTTGAGTCAAGCAGCAAGATCCCATAATAGTGATCTCGAGGGGAAAGCTCTTCAGCTCCTTCCATGACTAATAAAAGATGCTGGTCAAGAGAAGGGAGTTGAGAATTAGGATAGGAAAAAAACCTTACATCCTCTCTGTTTTCTAAACCAGACAAACTGCATTTTTTTAAATTCTCTTTGCGATGACGAAGGATAAAAGTCGGCGGAAAAGATTGCATAATTTTGAATGGTTACTTAGGATTAAAACAAATTAGGCACCTCTTAATTCCATCGTCGTTCGCGGATACCACGAATAAAAAAAATCCTTGAACTAGCCTAATTTGCGGGCGCTAAATGATAGGAGTTTAACTTTGTTAAAAGCCTTGGCACCTGTTCGCGCCTGCTATTAGTTTTGGCAAGCTAATTTATATTATTTTGTCAATAAATTCAAGTAGCATTTCATAAATTAAAAAAATAAACCAAGGAAAATCATATGCTAAAATGGCTTATGTCCCTAAGTCTTTTGCTGGGTTTCTACCAACATGCTTACGGTGTTGATTCTTCTAAGCTCAACTGGCAGACCAATTATGATCAAGCCGTTGAGCAAGCTAAAAATCAACATAAACACCTCTTTCTCTTTTTTACAGGGTCTGATTGGTGTGGGTGGTGTCATAAACTTGAAAGTGAAGTCCTTGATACCCCAGAGTTCGCACAAAGGGTCGGCGATAAATTTATCTTTGTCGTCCTAGACTTCCCTATGAAAACAAAATTAGATCCGCAGCTATCAAGGCAAAATAAAGAACTACAGCAAAAATTTAAGGTGAAGGGCTATCCTACAGTCATTATCCTTGACGAGGAACAAAGACCTATCGAAACAACCGGGTACCGTCCAGGTGGAGGTAGAGCCTATGCCGATTACTTAATGCAGAAAATTAATGAATCAAAAGCCTATAAACATCGATTTTCAAAACTCGGAAAGGAAAAAGTATCATCTAAAGAACTTGCATCCCTTTACGGCAAAGCTCATCAGCTTTGCCGTCTCGAAGATGCTCATCGAATTATTCAGCTGGGAATGCGCTGTGAAGACAATCTCTTTTTCTTGCTAGAGCGCTATCGCCAATTAGCCCAAAATGGACAACTCTACCAAACTGAAGCTGCCATCCTAAAGCAGCAGTTGCTCACAAAAGATCCTCAAAATAAAAAACTCACACATTACGAAATCGCTGTCATCGACTTTGAAGCTTATGCTAGAAAAATTGGGCAGGAAGGGTATTCTGTTGAACTTGCCACGCTGCCATTACTCAGTTATATCGAAAAATTCGGTTCCCAAGACCCTAAAAATCTATGGAAGCTTTACATGATGATTTCACAGGTTTACTTGGATGAAAATAATCTTGAAAAATCTCTTCACTTCGCCCGCTTTGCCCACGACACCGCTCCCACCATTCTTCAATTCGATATTTTAGCTCTCATCAATCATATTGAACATGAACTTTAATTCCTTAAACTTCGTGCCATGCCTTTGGTTTTAATAGATCCTTAGGAATTTCAAAAAGAAATCGAGACGGTCGACTTGATGCATCCTTTCCAAGACGTTTTCGTTGCTTTACCATACTTAGAGTCAGATATTTCTTAGCACGTGTTAGAGCAACATACATAAGACGACGCTCTTCCTCTAACCCACTCCCCTTTAAACTTTTTTCATGTGGGATAATATGGTCCTCAACCCCAACAAGGAAACACGCCTCAAACTCTAGCCCTTTGGCACTATGAAACGTCATTAGGTGAACCTTTTCCTCGTTATGCTTGTCCCCGCTCCACTCTTCTAATTGAATATCCAACGCCATATTGCTAACAAATTCTTTTAGTGTAGCCCCTTCTTTCTTTTCGTAATCGGCTAGAGCCTGAACAAAACTCTCTACATTCTCCCATTTAAATTTTCGCATCTTATCACTTTTAACATCTTCCTCGATTCCTTTTTTAAAATTGATTTTCTCAATAAGCCAGCTTAGAGTCGTCGCAAGCTCACTAGACTGATAAAACCTTCCCCTTGCTTCTTCGATAGTGGCAATAAAGTTTCGCAAGCCATTTTTTGCCTTTTCTCCAAGCTCGCCTTGCCCCACTTCTCCTTTTTTAAACACTTCCCAGATAGGAACTTTATTTTTTCGGCTAAAACTTGTCATAGCATCTAATGCCTTTTCTCCAATCCCTCTTCTCGGGTGATTAATAATACGCAAGAGAGATTCATGATCTAGTGGGTTTAAGATCACTTTTAGATAAGCAAGAAGATCTTTCACCTCACGTCTTTCGTAAAACTCTGTCCCTCCGTAGACTTGAAAAGGAATGCCAACAATCCACTCCTCCCCTCTTTGCCAAACCTGTTTCAGCAAAGCCAACTCCATCGCGCGAGATAAAGAATTAGATCTGTATAAAATAGCTATTTCATTGAAGGGCACACCCATTGTCCTAAGTTTTGCAATTCTTGCGGCGACTGCTTCAGCTTCCTCTTTTTCCGCTGGGGCCACAAATATCTCTAAAGGATCCCCATCCCCTCGCTGACTCCACAAAGCTTTAGGATGCCTTTCTTTATTGTGACTAATAACAGCATTAGCAGCTTTTAAAATGTTATTTGTTGATCGGTAGTTTTGCTCTAATTTAATGATCGTGGAACTGTTAAAATTTAAAATATTTTTTACATCTGCACCTCTCCATCCATAGATGGCTTGATCATCATCGCCGACAACACACAGATTGTTATATTTAGCGGAAAGTAGGGATGCTAATTTAAACTGTACGGGATTAGTATCTTGATACTCATCAATCATAATGAATTGATACCGATCTTGATACTGTTGCAGTACTGCTGGAAATTTTTGAAACAGCTCAACTGTAAGAGAGAGAAGGTGGTCAAAATCAACGGCGTTGTAAGCCCTCATGCTTTCCTGTAAACGGGCAAAAAGAGTCTCCGTGAATTCGTCGTGCCATTTTAAACCCGTCTTTTCCATTTCCTCAGGAGAAAGCCCTTTATTGCGAGCATGAGAAATTTGATGCATTGTGTTCCCGAGAGAAGGAAGTTCCCCCTCGTGCTCTAAAAGGTCACGCGCAATAAGCTTTACAAGGCGCATGACATCCTTCTCATCGTAAAGGCTAAAATTGGCAGTAAAACCTAAATGATGAATATTCTCCCGCAGAACATTCATGCAGAAACTATGAAAAGTATTTAGAGAGATGTCTTTTGCTTGCTTAGGAGGGATCAACTTTTCAATGCGATGACGCATTTCTTGGGCTGCTTTATTAGTGAAAGTAAGACCTAAGATAGCGTTAGGGGAAATTTGATGCGCCGTAATGAGGTGTGCTATACGGGTAGTTAGAACCTTTGTTTTACCACTACCTGCTCCAGCAAGAACAAGAACTCGCCCTAAAACAGTATCTACTGCACGTTGTTGTTCATCGTTTAGAGTCACGCAAAGAAAACTCCGCGATAAGTTCTAAAAGTTCTTTTTCGATATCTTGTTTTTTTAACGATAAGGGGTTGACTTTATGGATGTAGTTAGGCCTTATATTCATATCAAGCCCTTTGGGCAGCTGTTCAAGGCAGTTGCGAAAGGCCTCGCGGACAATCCTTTTAAAGCGGTTGCGATCGTGTGCTTTACCAAACTTTTTAGTTACTGTGACACCTAGCCTTGGCAAACAGTGACTTTTAGATCGACTTGTGAACCTAAGTTCTATAATCATCCATCGCCCTTTTAGGCGATATCCATACCGTGCAAGCTGCTCGAACTGGCGACGATAGCGAAGTCGAGCAGACTTCGGGTAAGTTTGGCTCACACCCTTGTCAGCTGTTTACGTCCATGGCGACGGCGACGATTAATAATTTTTCTGCCATCAGCTGTCTTCATTCTTTTACGGAACCCGCAGACTTTTTTACGATGACGTTTGCTTGGTTGAAATGTACGTTTCACGTTAAATCCTTGAATTTGTTTTAGGCAAAAGAATACCTCCTTGAGAGCAAAAAATGCAAGATGAAATTACCACTTGAGGGAAATAGCTGTCTTTGTTACACTTTCGCTCATTATTCAATAGTAGGAAACGACATGAAAGTAAAAGCCTCTTTAAAAGCTGATCCCTCAAAAGGAGATGTTCTGGTACGTCGTAGAGGTCGTCTTTATATTATTAACAAAAAAGACCCAAACCGCAAGCAACGACAGAAGGGATTAGCCCGTAAAAAAGCTCCGCGTAAAAAATCTGTGTAAAGGACTAATATGGCAAAGAAGTCATCTGTAGAAAAACAAAAAAAACGTGAAAAAATGGTTAAGCTCAAATGGGAAAAAAGACAAGAGCTGAAAAAAAGAAGCCTTGATTTTAATTTGAGCGAAGAAGAGAGAGAAGCAGCTCGCATTGCGTTAAACAAAATGCCGCGAAACTCCTCATTGATTCGTTTAAGAAACCGCTGTTCATTAACAGGAAGAGCAAGAGGTTTCTTGCGCAAATTCAAATTATCCAGGCTTACTTTTCGTGAACTAGCTCTCAAAGGAGTTATTCCTGGCGTAACAAAGGCAAGCTGGTAGTTTAAATTCAAGCCTTAAATTTCTTTAAGGCTTTCTTCTCTTTTTATTCCTTTAATTCAAGTTATCAATTAAACCGGGCAGATCCTGTACTCTTTGCCAAGTTTCCATACCTTCGCTCCATACGAAAGTATCCCTTGAGACCTTCCCCTCCAACCATGTTTTTTTTAGCACCTGAAAAGAGATGGGGCCGAATTGTTGGTTCTTCTCATTCAGATAAAACCAATCGCGAAACCAATAACCATCATTAGAGGAAGGTGTTTGGGGGGTAAGCTCACTCTCCTCACCTGTCACTTCCATCTCTTCCTCATGACCATCTTCTTCCCTTTCCTCCAGAGAGGGGAGGAGGAACAAAACAATGAGACCAATTAGACCAAGCATCATACCCACCAAAAACCAGGCAAAGGGATCTCGTCCTCGTTGCGCGGCAAAATAGCTAGTTGCCCCTCCCATTACGATCCATAAGATCACAGTCAGTAGAATTTCCATATTTTCCTATTTTTTTATGACATGGTAATATAGATTTATAGGAAAGTCAATCGTCGATCTTACCCTTTAACCTAGGTTAAAAATATGCCAGATCCCCGCTCTAACATGGATGTCAAAAAAATAGATACAAAGGAATTTGAAATTCCTGAAACTGTCTTTGTGAGGGACATTGAAAACCGTGTCTTTCAAGGAATCGTTTTGCAAGTTCTTGCGCACATTGATGGTATTACTCTTCTTGAGGGGAATTTAATCGATAGTTTGCTCGGTCGAAACCCATCTGAAAACGTAAAAGGCATTTCTGCTGAACAGGATATGCATAATCACGCAATCAATATAAAGGTAGAAGTGAATATCCGGTATGGTCTGTCTATCCCTGAAAAGGCAGAAGAGATCCAAAGCAAAATCGCTGAAGATATTACTAAGCTCACAGGTCTGCATGTTGCTTGCGTTCATGTTGTCTTTAAAAACATTATTTCAGAAAAAGAAGCGGCAAAAAAGCTTATGAGCAAGCTGCCTACAGACTACACCTCGGTAAAAGCGATTGATGCTGTTGCTGAAGAGTACCCCGAAGAATATCCCGAAGAATTCTGATGTTTAATTTTATTTATTCATTTATCACATTTATTACAGCTATATTCTTAAGCGTATTGGGATTTGGGGCTATTTTAGCTTCATTGTTTACAGGAATCCGCTCACACATTGCAACGTTTATTCTAGCTAACCCCATGCTGCTGTTTCTATTTGGGCTGGCGCTCTTTGTCTGTGGTATCGCGCTTGTTACCTACATTCTTCTCAGCTGTAAACGCAAGTATGTCACTATTAGCCCCGGTACCAATGAAGTTTTGATCAGTGAAACCTTGGTTTTAGAGTATTTAAAGACCTACTGGCAACAATTATTTCCAGAAAACGAAGTAACAACACATCTGACAATTAAAAAGAATAAAATAACGATTACTGCTAATTTACCAGCCATCTCTTTTGAAGAGCAACGACCCTTATTACAAAGAATAGAAAACGAAATTAGCTACCTTTTCAGGGAGATTTTAGGCTACCAAAAAGAAATCGAAATCGTTATTAGCTTTTCCTCATCTTAAGTTACCATGCTTTCATTTTTATCACGTTTTTTTAAACTTACAGAGCTCAACTCATCGCTTAAAACAGAAGTCGTTGCTGGGATGACCACTTTCTCCACCATCGCCTACGTTATTTTCTTAAACCCTCAGATTTTAAGCCAAACAGGCATGGACTTTGACGCTTGCATGATTGCAACGATTCTTACATCCTCGATTGCATGCTTATGCATGGGGCTTATTGCTAACTACCCTTTTGCCCTAGCTCCTAGCATGGGCTTAAATGCTTACTTTACCTTTGGCATTGTTCTCGGTGAAGGCATTTCCTGGCAGACAGCCCTCGGGGCCTGTTTTATCTCTGGATCGATTTTTTTATTACTGACCTTTTTAAACGTTCGTGCTTATATCATTAACGCCATTCCTATTTCATTACGACTAGGTACCATTGCGGGCATTGGTATTTTTATCGCCCTTATTGGCATGAAGAACGGAGGGTTAATCGAAAGTGACCCAAACACTTTAATAACTCTTGGAAATCTTTTAAATCCGGAAGTCTTCTTAAATTTGGTAGGTGTAATCAGCATTACCACACTCCTTTCCTGGAATATACGCGGGGCATTTCTATTTGGAATCGGATTAAACTGGCTTGTCGGTCTATCTACAGGTCTCATCAAATGGCAGGGGCTTTTTTCTTGGCCACAAGATATCAATCCTACTTTTTTACAGCTTGATCTTGTGGAAGCCTTACAACCTAAACTGATTCCTGTTGTACTCTCACTTATCTTCGTTGCTATTTTTGACACAGCAGGCACATTGTTAGGCTTAGCTGGGCAAGCTGGCTTACTCGATAAAAAGGGAAAATTGCCCCAAGCCAAACGGGTCTTATATAACGATTCTATAGGGACAGTGGTGGGTGCGGCTCTTGGAACTTCTCCCCTTACCATCTATTTAGAATCAGCATCGGGGATTGCTGCCGGAGGGCGATCAGGTTTAACAGCCGTTGTCGTTGGCCTACTCTTTCTCTTGTCACTTTTTTTAAGCCCTCTAGCGTCCTCAATCCCACATTTTGCAACGTCACCTGTATTAATGGTGATTGGATCAATGATGACTATGCAGGTAAAAGAATTGGACTGGCAAGATCCAACTGAATATATCCCCGCTTTTCTAGTTTTAATCTCGATCCCTCTTTCATTTAGCATTGCAACAGGAATTGCAGTGGGTTTTATGGTTTACCCTTTTATTAAACTTTTTTCAGGAAAAGCTACTGAACTTTCATGGATTATTTGGATAATCAGCGGCTTATTCGCATTAAACTTTCTTTATGGCTAACTTTACCTTTTTAAATTCACCCATCCATGTTGCCCACCATTTTTGGAAGCAGATGGTAGAGACAGCGGATCATGTCATTGATGCAACTTTAGGCAATGGGCAGGATGCTCTTTTCCTAGCACCTCTTTGCTCCAAAGGCAAACTCATAGGTATTGATATTCAAGAACAAGCGATACGCTCTTCCCAAGAACTTTTAAAGGGATATCAGAACATTGAATATGTGGTGGGCTCGCATGCTAGCTTCCCTTCACATCTCCTACCTGAAACAATCAAGCTCATTGTTTATAACCTTGGCTATCTCCCTCGCGGAGACAAAACCATAGTAACGCAAACTTCTTCGACTTTAGAAAGCCTCCAAAATGCCCTCCCCCTTCTGGTTCCAGGAGGCATGGTCAGCATGACTTGCTATAGTGGGCATGAGGAAGGAGCAAACGAAGAAAAAGCTTTAATAGACTTTAGTCGTTCACTAAATCCAAGGCAATGGTCCGTCAGCCATCAGCAATGGCTCAATCGCCACCGATGCCCTAGCCTGCTCTTGATTTTAAAAAGTTTAGATGAGACTTAGGGAAACCTACAATTGTTTTGTAACACAACAATAAATGATCGACTCCATTAGCAGCTTTATGAGGGAGTTGCTCTTCAGGAAGTTGATAATTAGCCGCTATCATATTTTTCGAAAGAGAAATTTCTTCTGGGAACAGCTGCTGCTTCTCGTGCATTTCTTTTAAAAAATAAGCCCAATACATAGAAGCAAAATCTAGCCAATGGTATGGCCAATTCAGCTTTTCCTGAGTATATACATCGACGAGCTTTGTAAAAAAGCATTTATCAAAACCGGGATTTTGACAAATAAAGACGGCTTTCCCTCTTTCAATGCGAAGATTTCGAAAATGGTTAATAATTTCGGAGGAGACGATTTCCAGCGCCTTACCCTCTTGGAGTTCTCCCCAAGTGTAACCGTTCACTTCCATGCTGTTAAGATCTCGGCAAGACCAGCATTCATCAGTTACCTTGATTAAACTTTGATAAGAAAGTTTTTCCTCACCAGTCGCTGCATCGACCACTTTCAAGGCAATATCGATGGGGTGATGAATTCTGTAATCAAGCCCGGTTGTTTCTATATCTAAAAAGATGGTGAGCATGTAGGTGTGGGTTTCTTTAAGTTAAAAATTCACCATACAGTGTTATCATTGAAAATTCAAGGGCGAGAATCTAACAGAAAAAAGCCTCCAGCACAAGAAAAAAAACCTTTTTGTATAAATATTAAGATCCTGTTAAAATCAACGGGGAATAAAATTAAATTTTTAGGTTTATGTCTTTCATCGCATACATTTCTCGTTTTATCACTCGACTCCGATATCCTGTCTCTTTACCAGAAGATGTTGCTCAAGCATTAGGGGTACCCTTCTCTAACACACAACCTTTTAAAGATTTTGTTAAACAACTTCTCGCACCAACCCTAAAGCCGACAACTTTGAGTAGGTTCATGATGCGCGATGATGCTGAACGTGTCTTTGGTAACGCACCCATTAAAGAGCGTTTCCACCAAAGCACTCTCTTCTCCTACTACTTTAATGAGGGCTGGCTAGAATTTATCCTAAAATTTGATGAGCAAGGATCACTGAGACGAGTCTATATGGTGCATAAGGATATTCCCCTGGAAGATGGAGTCGAACTGCGTCTCCATAAGAATCTTTAAAATTTATCCCTCTATTTTGCCTATGAGGTTTAGAGCACTCCCCGCCTTAAACCATTCAATCTGGGTATCACCATAGGTATGGTTTAAAGACACACTTTCTGTCGAACGGTCGTCATGGATAATATTTAGGGTTAAGGGAGAACCAGGCTTAAACTCTCTCAATCCGACAATTTCCAGGACATCATTTTCATGGATTTTGTCGTAATCGTTGGGGTTAACAAACGTCAAAGCAAGGATCCCCTGTTTTTTTAAATTCGTTTCGTGAATCCGAGCAAAACTTTTCACAATCACTGCCCGACAGCCAAGATGACGAGGTTCCATGGCAGCATGTTCTCGCGAGGAGCCCTCCCCGTAGTTTTCACCTCCAATAATTACCCAATCAACCCCTTTTTCTTTGTAATCTCGTGCAATTTTAGAGTAAGGTTCAATTTCACCGCTAAGTTGATTTTTTCCTTGACCGATCGCTTCTCTAAAGGCGTTGACGGCTCCGCTCAGCATGTTGTCGGAAATATTATCAAGATGCCCTCTAAAACGTAACCATTTTCCGGCCGGAGAAATATGGTCTGTTGTGCATTTACCCTCTGCTTTGCAAAGAACCCTTAACGCCGTGAAGTCATCGCCCTCCCAGGGCTTAAAAGGAGTGAGTAGCTGTAATCGGCTACTATTAGGATCAATTACGATTTCTATTGAAGCACCATCCTTGGCCGGTGCCACATAGCCCATTTCCCCGGGGTCAAACCCTCGAATAGGTAATTCATCACCGGAAGGAGGCATTAGCTGAATCTGTTTACCATCCGCGTTAGTTAAAGTATCTTTTTCTGGATTAAACGTTAGGGTTCCAGCTAAAGAAAAAGCAATGACGATTTCGGGGCTTGCGACAAAGGAGTGGGTACCAGGATTAGCGTCATTGCGACCGGAAAAGTTTCTGTTGTACGATGTCAGAATCGAGTTTTTCTCACCAAAAGAAACATCATGGCGCTTCCACTGTCCAATGCAAGGCCCGCAAGCATTCGCCAAAACAAGGCCGCCTATGCTCTCTAGGGCCTCTAATAATCCATCTCTTTGAATTGTTGCACGAATTTGTTCCGAGCCTGGGGTAATTGTGAGAGGGCACTTAGCCTTTATCCCTTCTTTTAAAGCTTGCCTAGCTATGCTCGTTGCTCGTTCAATATCTTCGTAGCTTGAGTTGGTACAGGAGCCAATTAAAGCCACCGAAATTTTCTCAGGATATTGATTCAGCTTGACGGCCTCTGCAAACTCAGACAGTTTCCAAGCTTTATCAGGCGAATAGGGCCCATTGATATGGGGTTCTAACTCGGACAAATTAATATCGATAAGTTGGTCATAATATTTTTCAGGATTTTGATAGACTTCCTCATCCCCAACTAAGCAATCCTTTAGCTTTTCTGCATGACTAGCCACCTGCTCGCGCCCGGTTGCAATTAAATAATCGCGCATTCTCGAATCGTAGGGGAAAATGGATGTTGTTGCTCCTATCTCTGCCCCCATATTGCAGATCGTTCCCTTGCCTGTACATGAGATAGATTGAGTGCCTTCACCAAAGTATTCGATAATGGCCCCTGTCCCTCCTTTCACTGTTAGGATACCAGCCAATTTTAATATCACGTCTTTAGCAGAGGCCCACCCTCTGAGTTTACCGGATAGTTTAACCCCGATAATTTTAGGATACTTCAATTCCCAAGGCATTCCTGCCATAACGTCAACAGCATCGGCTCCACCAACACCAACAGCTAACATCCCTAGCCCACCTGCATTGGGTGTATGAGAATCAGTCCCAATCATTAATCCACCAGGGAAAGCATAATTTTCTAGAACCACTTGGTGGATAATGCCAGCTCCTGGCTTCCAAAAACCAATCCCATACTTGTTGGAGATACTTTGCAAAAATTCAAAAACCTCTTTACTCTCTTCTTGCGCTTTTTCTAAATCTTGTTTTGCCCCCACCTCAGCTAAAATGAGGTGGTCACAGTGAACGGTGGATGGCACGGCTGTTTTGCTACAGCCTGAGCTTGCAAATTGCAAGAGCGCCATCTGCGCTGTAGCATCCTGCATAGCGACTCGATCAGGAAAAAAGTCCATATAGGTTTTTCCGCGAACAGTCGACTCTTCGGGGAGAACTTTTAAGTGAGCGTATAAAATTTTTTCTGTGAGCGTCAACGGTCTCTTAAGAAGGGAGCGCGTTCTTTCTAGTTGTTGAGCCAGCTTCTGATAAAATGCTTCTATCATATCCATATCAAACAACATACACACCTCTTTCAAGCCTAAAAACGCTCTAGATCGGATGTTATAGAGAGAGAGCGTTATCTGCAAATTTATTTTTTAATTTTTATTTTTACTCTTCGAGAAGACCGTCTTTTTTCTTTGCAATTCTTCCCTCATCTCCTTATTATAATGCGTTTGGAGTTTTCAATGGCTATTACACATCAAAAATTTCGTGAGATTGTCTTTTTGCTCATGTATCGCAATGATTTTGCTCAAACAGAAGATATCGATAACATTTCTCTCATTATGGAACAGCTTGCTGTCACACGTAAAAATGTGCTTGATGCAGCTGAGAGAAGTAGGGCTATTCGACAACATCTTGATGAAATTGATGCAAAAATTGCTGAGGCCTCCACTTCCTACGAGTTTGACAGAATCCAGGTCATTGAAAGAAACATTCTAAGACTTGGGGCTTTTGAGCTTCTCCACGATAAAAACATCCCTCCTAAGGTAGCGATTGCAGAAGCGCTCCGCCTTACTAAGAAATTTGGAACATCGGCATCTACCTCATTTGTGAATGCTGTGTTAGATCATCTCTATAAAAAAAGCATGGGTATTGAATGTAGCGAAGATGCCATCAGGCAGGCTGTCTTTAATATGAATAAAAGTGAAGAAGAAGCACTAAGGCAACAAAGAGATGCAACTAATCTTTCAGACGAATAAACCTTTAGGAGAGGTCTGCACTTTAGGCATTGGAGGCCAAGCAGACCTTTATCTAGAAGTTCGCACTGTAGAAATGATGCAGCTAGCTATTCGCCATTGCCGACAACAATCCACTTCCTATTTTATCCTTGGAAAAGGATCGAACTGTCTTTTTGATGATGAAGGCTTTCAAGGAGCTGTTCTACACAATAAAATCGCTTTTTTTGAAAACCTTAATGATGGTCAATTCCACGTCGGCGCGGGGTATAGCTTTTCTTACCTTGGCACACAAACAGCCAGACTAGGATTTGGAGGATTAGAGTTCGCTTCAGGAATCCCAGCAAGTGTTGGCGGAGCTATTTTTATGAATGCGGGAGCTAACGGCGGTCAAACCTTCGATTACCTTCTTTCTGTTGATTATATTGATGAAACGGGCCAGCTTCACCTTCTGCCGAAAAATGAAATCAATCACTCCTACCGTTTCACCTCTTTTCAGGAAAAAAAGGGGGTGATCGTAGGCGCAACTTTTTCTTTGCCTCCTTCAGCAGAAGCCAGAAAAAAACAAATTTCCCTCCTTCAGTATCGACAAAAGACTCAACCCTATAAAGATAAGTCAGCTGGGTGTGTTTTTCAAAATCCTCCCGGTCACCATGCTGGATTGCTTATTGATCAGTGCGGGTTAAAAGGTTCAAGCTACGGGGGAGCAAAAGTTTCAGAAATTCACGCTAATTTTTTGATTAATGCCAATCGAGCAAGCTCGAAGGATTTTTTATCACTCATTCAACAAATTCAGATGACCATTGAAGACAAAACTGGCATCAAGTTAAAAAGCGAGGTGCGCTATGTCCCTTCCGGCCGCATTTCGCGCTGATTTGCACTCTCATTCAACCTGTTCTGATGGATCTTTGACGTTTCAAGAGCTGATTTTATTGGCAAGAGCCTGCGGTTTATCGGCTTTGTCAATTACTGATCATGACTCAATTACCGCCTATCCAACTGCTTTGGATTTTGCTAAACAAAATGGCCTTTTAATGATTCCAGGTGTCGAATTTTCTGCCATGCATCGAGGAAAAAGCGTTCATATTCTTGCTTATTCTTTCGACTTGCACAGCCCAAGCATTGCACAACTTTGTGAAAAACACACCAAAAGAAGGAAGGAGCGCAATCTTCAGGTTTTAGAAAAATTAGCTAAGCGCGGTATGCCTATTGAAGAAAGCGATCTGGCTTATCACCATACGATCGGCCGTCCTCACATCGCTCAAGCAATGATAAACAAGGGGTATGTTGAAAATGTTGATGAAGCTTTTAAAAAATATTTAGGCGATCAAAAGCCATGCTTTGCACCCGGAAACCCGATCAGCGTTGAAGAGACAATAGACGCCATTCATCAAGGTAAGGGTTTAGCGGTGATTGCTCATCCTCACCTTAATAAAGATAGCAACCTACTTCATGACATTTTACAATTACCCTTTGATGGTATCGAATGCTACTATGCCCGTTTCCCTGAGCAAGAACACGAACGATGGTTAAAGCTAGCCAAGAAAAAAAACCTTTTAGTAACAGGCGGCTCAGACTTTCATGGTTCCGTCAAACCGACCATTAAGCTTGGTTCTTCTTGGATCGATAAGACCCATTTTGACCTTCTTTACCACCATTACTTGAAACATTCATGACCTACACAGCAACCATTAATAAGCTTTTCAATGCCAAAATGTTTGGCGGTGTTAAATTAGGATTACACCAAATCGAATCCCTACTTGGCTCCTTAAACCATCCTCAACATGATTTTAAAACAATTCATGTTGCTGGCACCAATGGTAAAGGCTCAGTCTCAACAAAAATAGCTAAAGCTTATGAAGCCATGGGAGCAACAGTTGGCTTATTTACCTCGCCTCATATCTGCTCTTTTCGCGAAAGGATCCAGGTCAATGGACGAATGATAGCCCAAGAAGAAGTGACGGAATTACTTTCTAGAGTTTTTGAAGCCCAGCAATTACTCAATCTATCTGCTACCTTTTTTGAATTAACAACAGCCCTTGCATTTCTTTATTTTTCTAGATGTCAAGTCGATATAGCCGTCATTGAAGCTGGATTAGGCGGTCGATTAGACGCAACAAACGTACTAACGCCAGTAATGACCATCATCACCACTGTTGATTACGATCATATGGAAGTATTAGGGAACTCCCTTGAGGCTATCGCTTTAGAAAAGGCTGGTATCATTAAACATCGAGTGCCCATCGTCATCGGGCCTAATGTACCAAGAAAAACGATTGAAGTCGTGGCACATCAAAAACAAGCCCCTTTGATTTGTGTTGAAGGTGACTTCGCGAATTACATTGAAGAAAACAATGCCATCGCTTCTACAGCGCTACAACATCTAAAAGCCTCTTCACAAGCCATTTTAGAAGGGATTAATTATCAACCCCCCTGTCGTTTTGAATGTGTAAGCCAAAGCCCCCGGATCCTTTGTGACGTAGCTCACAACCCTTCAGGCTTGCGCGCTGTCTTTAACCACCTTAAAAAAACCTACCCTCAATCAGCCTATTCCGTGCTTTTGGGTTTTTCCAAATCTAAAGATATTGATGAATGCATCCATGTTCTTTTACAGGAACCTATTGAACGCCTTTACTTAGTGAAATCTGAAAGTGAAAGAGGGCTAGAGGCAAAGGAGTTGGCAGCTCGCTTACTCGCTAAGGGTTTTGCTTCCGATCGCCTGTTTACCTACGCATCTGTACAGCAAGGTTTCGAGGCTGCTAAAGCAAATTTGAAAGATAAGCTTTTACTAATTACTGGCACTTTTTTTATTATGGGTGAGGTACGTAAAGCTCTTGGCATGATTGAACCTTTTGATTCTATTGATCTAAATGAACGATCTCCGTTAATAGAAAGAAATACTTAAATTGCTGACAGTCAAATGGGCAGGGATTCTTACGGGAAAATGTATTTCTTTTATAATGAAAATATTTCAGCACGCTCTGAATATCTTTAACCGAGTAATGCTTGGCGATGATCTTGCTTTCTACCAGGAAGCTAGATAGCTGAATTTAAAAGAAGGATTAGAATATGAATGAATTTATTGATTTTATAACCTCAAACACGACTTTAGCTTACGTGACAGCTTTTGTGATTTTTATTATTGCGCTTATTTTGGTTGTTAAAAGGCTGATTGGTTTTATGATCACTCTCCTTCTCTTTCTGTTTGCTATTCTCTCAGGTCTAAGCATAGCCAATCACGACCTTTTTAGAGACCTACTCCAAAAGTTTAAGACAGAAGAAACACCATCAAGTGAAGATACAACCACTTACTATAAAAACCAATTCTACAGAGCCTACGATGAGCTTAAGAAAGAGTTTGAAGACCAAAAAGTGAAGTGGGAAGCGATGTACGAAGCTTATAAGTCAACCCCAAAGGAAAAACGTGAAGAGCCTACGTCTGAGCCAACTCCAACGCAACAACAGGAAACCCTTTAATCATGAAGCTCGTCTTAAAGACGAGCTTCATCTTATAACGATCATTTACTGATCTCTCAAAGTCGATACTGATGAGGCATATAGACTAAGTAAAGTTTATGCTTACGTTAGGCGTTTTCTCCTTGAAGATGCCTTAATTTGAGCAGTAACTTTTTTCTGTTGGCTAGGCGACTTTTAAGGTCAGTGCGTCAAGAGGGAGGCTATTTAAATGAGCTATCTCTTGATCTGTAATTCTTCCCAATGGCATGTCAAGGGCAAGGTTTGTAAGAGTCAATCCTTTTAAATGATCAAGAGATGGTATTTACCTCTGCTGCAAAACATAACGTTAGATTTCTAGTGTGTTTCTGCACAAATTACTTGCTTTGGTCAATCTCTCTATGGGTTTTATTCTCTACTAACTTTCTGATCCACTTAGCACTTCGTCCTTTACCTTGAGGAATAATGATACCCTCATCTCTTAGTTGCCTTAATACCAGCCTAATCGTGTCCCTACTTACCGAGGGACACGCACGTTCGACATCGGGAATAGAGAATGGACCGATCATGTTCTCAATAGTTAAGGAGATATGCTGCGCTTTGCTTCCTTTGCCGGTTGTTAAGGTGCCCACTCGCCCTTCAAACTCCTTGTAAGCTCTTAAAAGGACGCCCCAAAAATAGGTCATCCAAGGCATAAGATCTTGTTTTCCTTGGTGCCAACCGTGAGAGCTTTTTTCCAATGTCTCATAATAGCTCTCTTTCGATTCCTCAAAGATTCTCTCAAGACTAATATATCTACCGACCTGATAATCAAAATGATAAAGGAGGAGAAGCGTGAGTAGGCGAGCCGAACGACCGTTGCCATCACGAAAGGGATGGATGCATAAAAAATCTAGAATAGTTGCTGGAATTACAATAAGAGGTTCTATCATCCAATCCTCGATGCTTCTTTGATATCCTTTGATTAATTTTTCCATAGCAGACGGAGTCTCAAATGCATTAGAAGGGATAAATCTTACACGTTTTTTGCCGTCAGGATGGATTTCCGTTATTTCATTATCGGTCGTTTTCCAATGTCCTCCAGGATTAGGAAGATAGCGGTAAATCCAAGCATGCAGCTGTAGAATCACACTGATTGAAAAAGGCATGTGAGCTGCAGATTGATGGATCAGATTTAAAGCATCGCGATATCCAGCAATTTCTTGCTCCGATTGATCCTTAGGCATCGTGTCATGATTAATCAGTTCGGCAATACGATGATGAGGAGCTGTGATACCTTCTAACCGGTTGGATGACTCGCTAGATTCAATAATTGCAACTTGTTGAAGACCTTTTAGAATCTCAGGCGACTGCTTAAAATAAAGCTCTTGCTTACCTTGATATTCTCCGATAGTCCGCAAAGTTGTTAGTTGTTCTGCTGTAAACGATAAGGATCTTAAAAACTGTTCACTTTAGGGAATGCATAACCTTCCAAAATAGGGTAATTTGTTAATTATTTTACCCGGTTTTTACTTATTTTTCCCCTTATTTTGCAACAATTCCTTAGGGTTTGCAAAGTAAATTGAAAGATGATTTTGCATTCTAAAGCTGAGCCCAAATGGGACACCAAAAACTAAGGTAATTCTTAGGAAGGCCTTTGCGAAAATCAATGCGTAGTAGATAAGAACAAGGATAGCTTGTACGACAATTAATGTCAGCTACCACCAATCTTGTGATTGCCATTAACAAAAGTAGCGAAGCATCTCTGTCTCTTACCTTGTGCTAATACAAGTTTGCCATAGGTGACGCAGAGATTGAGTCCTGTTTTTTGTTCATGGCTCCCACGTTTTATTTATTATTGCTCAATAAAAAAAAATAAACAATATTATAGAAAAAAAATAAGAAGTACCTACAATTTATTATTGCGTCCACTAAACTTATCTTACAACAAAACATATTATTGTATGACACATGTCCATGCTTGTATCCCAGCATTCTCCTTTATCGGAGAAACAGCTAAGGACCAAAAGCAATATTGTGCTTTAGAAACCTTAGTAACAATTGATCGTTTAGAAAAAGCTTCTAAGGATTCTTCTATCGATAGCCTCAGAAGTAAAACAATCACTTTGCAAATAAAGGGAAAAATAAAAAAAATTTATGAAAGTGCTGTTGAAAAGAAACAAAAATTGAGCATGCTATGGCGAAGGATCTTTAGCAAGAGCATGGATGTGGAAGACCCTTGCCAAAATGTGACTAACTCGAACTCTTTGTTTCCCCTTTTTGCTAATAATCCCCTACCGTTACCATCAGATTGCATTCCCTACGTACTCCACTATTTGGAATGTTCCGATTTAGCAAATTTTGCCTTGGCCAACAAAAGTGCTGCATCGTTTGCTGATTTAGCATTTAAAGAAAGAGCAAGAGAATTAGGTTACATAGGAAATTTTATTCAACCAGCTAAAAATCACTTAATGGTGGTTGCTAAAGACCTAGATATTCTTGCTAAAGGAGGCCCCCTCACATTCAGAAGGTGCATTGTTTACAATAGCAAAGCACAAATCTCAATTGAGAAGAGCATTAAAAGTATCCAACAACTACCCATTCAATTTTTAATCTCATTCCTTTATCCCATCTCTGCTTTTAATTTTTATTCAAGCTTACTAAAAGATAGCAGTCAAGCTGATTGCATAAAAAAATACAACTTATCAAGTTGTTTAAAAAGCGCCATTTTTTTTAATTATCCAATAAAACAAACACAAATGAGGATAATAAATAGCACTTTATCTCTTGCCGTAAGACTTGAACGCACTGACCTCATACGATTGCTTCTTTCCCTTGGAGCTGACCCGAACGCAACTGGCCACCCTTTGCTATATGAGGTAGTTGTTCGACCGAATCAGCGAGAGAACATTAAGCTTTTGTTATCCAAAGCAACCAAACAGCAAATCAAAGAGGCACTTCTTAAAGCAATAGCATTGCCTTATTTTGAAAATACCATCGCTTTTATTGAACATGGGATAGATTTAAACTCTACCTACGGAACCTCTGGACGTACGGCTTTACATTATGCTGCTGAGTATGGTTATCCAGAAACAATCCATCTCTTTTTAAAGCATGGAGCAGATGTTAACCAACTGGATTGCTATGGAAATCCTCCCCTTGTTTATGCCCAAAACAAAAGATTTAAGGAAAATATAGAGGCTTTGCTGAATCACAGTACAACTCTTGCTTAATAGCGAAACCGAAGGACCTTTATTTGGAGGTTAACAAGCCCCTGATTTGACAGGGGATTGTTTTACATTATTGGATATTAGGCATCGCGACTGACTCATTGCCTTTGCGCCAGGCAATATAATCTTTGAGCACTTGGGCATGATCAAACGCAAGTTCTCCCCAAGGGATGTCTTCTAAAGATACAACAAATGCTTTTGCAGCATCATCTCCGGCTTTTGGACATTCAAAAGCTTTGGCTACATGTGCCACTTCTACAGAATGGTGCCTAAAATCTCTTGTCGGATCCGAGTAGACGTGAAATTGCCTTAAATCAACCAGTTGAAGATTCACTTCTTCCATCATTTCCCGCCGTACTGCATTTTCTACAGTTTCGCCGTATTCAACTTTGCCACCTGGAATGGCTTTACCGAAAGGAGCTTTTCCCCGCTCGATTAAAACAATTCCTTTAAACTGATTTCCTTCATAAATCTCAATGATAGCTGTAGTTGTAAGAATAGGTGGCTTATGAGCTGCCTTAAGCGCTACTTCATCTGCATGTCCCATAGTAGGGGCGAGGCTTAAGAAGAACACTAGCAAACATTTGAAGGTATAACTAACCATTGTCATCTCCAGTATTGTTTTCTTTAAATAAAATACAAAACATTCATCTTTTTTTAAATGATAACCTAATGGGTTGTTAAAAGTGGGCCTCTTTATCATTAGCCTAAAAAATAGTAAAAACTTTTATTCAATTCCTCCTTATGCTATCACAAAAGTGAAAAACACGTTTTTAAATAGGGAGGCCTCCATGAAAGCAATCGTTGTTCACCAAAATGGAGGACCAGAAGTTTTACACCCCCAGGAAACAGAAGTGGGACGTCCGGGACGAGGACAAGTCCTAGTTAGATTAGCTGCTGCTGGCGTTAATTTCATTGAGATTTATCAGCGAAAAGGGATCTATTTAAGACAATTACCCTATATACCAGGTTCAGAAGCAGCGGGTACAGTCGAAGAGGTAGGTAAGGAAGTGACGCTGGTTAAAAAGGGCGATCGAGTCGCCTACGCGCACCAACCCGGAGCCTACGCCGAAGCTAGCATCGTTAACCAAGATAGCCTAATCCCTCTACCTGACGATTTTTCTTTTATCGAAGGAGCGGCATTCCCCTTACAAGGAATGACAGCTCATTACCTTCTTCACGAATTTTATACGATTAAGCCAAACGACGTTGTCTTGGTTCATGCCGCCGCAGGTGGCATGGGGCTTCTCCTCGTTCAATGGGCGAAACATCTTGGGGCCAAGGTCGTCGGTACAGTATCAAATGAGAAAAAAGCTGAAGCCGCCAAAAAAGCCGGTGCCTCCGAAGTCATTTTTTACACGAAAGCGGATTTTGCTAAAGAGATTAAAAAATTAACAAATGGTCATGGTGCTAATCTCATCATTGATGGTGTGGGCAAAAACACATTTCAAGGTAACCTGGAAGCTGCGGCTCGACGCGGTCATATCGTCATTTTTGGTGCTGCTAGCGGCCCTGCTGATCCTATTTCACCAAATGTTCTCATGGCCCGTTCTCTCTCTTTGTCCGGTGGCAATCTTTCTAACTTCATCCTTAGCAGGGAAGAGTTAATAAGACGTGCTGAAGCTGTCATTAAAGGGATTAAAGAAAAATGGCTACACCTGAACATAGGGCATATTTTACCTTTGGCCCAGGCGTATGAAGGTCATCGCCTGCTAGAGAACCGCGAAAATATCGGTAAGGTTGTTTTGTCAATTCCCGGTTAATAGCATTAGCAAGACTCTCTTCTTAGACAAGGACGCGATGCATTTTACTCACAAAGACCGAGTTTCCTCGCGTCCATGGATAAATATTTGGAGTTTTGCCATAATGAATTTTAATTTTTTTCAAATTAAATATTCATGAAATGCTATCTTATCACTGCGATCATCTGCCTTGTTTTAACTGGCTGCTCCCATGAAAGCACGCCCACTGAGCAATGGCTAAATTTTGAGGGTCGGGAAAAAAATTTACCAATCTACCGAGTCAAAGTCCCTAAAAACTGGCAGCCCTTCTTCCCCAATGATGATGCCTATCTTTCTGATACCACCCTGCCCATTCTTTCGTTTCGCATCCAAGACGAAGATCAAAACCTCCTGATTACCGTGCATAACTTCCCCACCCAAAGGATCGAGGAAAGCATCCCAGCACAAATGCAGGTATTTAGGTGGCAAAGGCAATTTGAAGAGATTGATGAGTTCTGTACTGATTGTCGACCCGTTGCTTACAATGGTTTTTCAGGATTAATTTTTGAAGGGACCGGAGTGATGAAAGGAGTTCACACCTCCATGTTGGCTTTTGCCATGCAAATGATTCCTGAACATTACCGCACCTTATCCAATCAACCACAATATGAACGGAAGTATAAACAAATGCGCTCTGATTACACGATCAAAGTCATCGGAACCCCAGAAGCTGTTGCTAAACAAAGAGACACGATTATCGAGTTTGCTGAAAGCTTTGAACTTATTGAATCCATCCCCTCTTACTTATGAAATGTCTTAAACATCTCTATCATTTTTTAGGCGGCGTTACCTTTGCTGTCATCCTTATCTCCTTAACAGCCTTGATGGTTGCTTATGGCACCTATTTGGAGTCCACGACTGAATCACATCAAGTGGCTGCGGAAGCCATTTACAAAAGTCTCTTTTTTAAAGCTTTGCTGACTGGTTATTTCATTAATATCTTACTTTCTGCTTTAAGAAGATGGCCGTTTAAAAAAACACACATCCCCTTTTTGATCACTCATATTGGCCTTCTGATGATTATTACAGGAACGTTTATTAAAACAATCCATGGTACTCAAGGAAATCTTCTTCTTATAGAGGGCAGTAGCAACTCTTTACTGCAAATTCCAGAAGAAATGGTGGTTTCCATTGAGGATCGCTTGAGCCGAAAAACTCTCCATCTTCCTTTGGTTAGGAATGCTCTTGGCCAATACACGCTAGCTAAAAATTCTTTTTGCAGACTTAAAGAATACTCGTCCCACTCCGAAGAAGCCCTATTCGCGTGGATTCATCAAGGCAAAGCGCATCTAGCTGACCACCCGGGATGCCTAGCCTATTCCTGGGCTGCAGGTCAGTCCCTTCCAAAGGCAAACCCGTTAGCTCTCATCACCGATCAATTTGAAGAGGCCATCAAGAGCGTGATCAAAGAGCACGTCTCTCTTCAGGTCATAGATCGGCAAGAAAAAAATATTGCTACCTTTCCTCTAGATCAGATCATTAATAAAAAGCAGCCCTTAGTCAACGGTTCGCTTGAAGGTAGATTTCGGCTTCATGAGAGTAAGGAGCAGCAACCTCATCTATCCTTAGAACTGGATTACAGCTTAATCGATAAAGCGGGCACAATAAGCATTGATCTTACAGGCCCTTTGGCTATTATCAATCAACATAAGGATCGTGCTTTTCTGGGCCAAGCTCCCATCACAGTGGCATTGAAAAGCACCCTTCCCCTGACCCTCATGCAAGACCTACAAAAAAATACTCTGCTTTGCTTAGCTGATGAGCATGGTAGACTTTTTTTTAAGCATTTCCCAAGAAACATTTTTGAATCTTACCTTGCCTACCAGGGTGGCTTTGAAGGCTATGGCTTACAAGCCGAGTGGCTTGGACAACCTTCTGCTTCCCCCAAAAGTTTAAGGCAAGCGCGTTTAAAAACACTTCAAAAAGAACTTTCCAATCCTCATATTCAAAGCCAACTTAGACAGTTCCCTCCCATTAGAATTTTTTTCGAGGCTTGTGAGCATTGCCAAGTGAATCCAGTTAAAAAATTAGCTCGTTTTTTAAGCCACTGGGATCAACAAGGCGGATGGATTTACCCAGAGGACACTCTCTTGCCAAAAACCTTTATCCCAATTTTTCGACATTATGACTGGTCTGCCTTGCGTCCAGAAGAAGTTAAAAGTTGCCTGTGGCTGTGTCATTTTTTCAAAGATTTTGATCCATTACTTGCAAAAGGAGAACCTTTTCTGTCCATCTTAAACAATCGCAACTGGCCTTTGATTAAAACCTTGGAGTCAGTAGATAACTCTGAGGAGCAGCTCGCTCTTTTTAGCCAACAGCTTTTTTCTTTGGGCAACGAACTGCCATCAATTCCTTTTCCCCAAGATGTAACATCCCTGGCTCGGTTGTTCACCGCCTTTTTACGAGTGATCGGCATTCATCTGAGCCATGTTGCCTATCCTGCAGAACCTGCAAGCACCCATTTATTAACGTTAGAATCCCCTTTATTTAAGGAGAGCCGCTCCTTACCTTCTCTAAAAAAGGCGGAAGACAATATCCCAAGAGTCGTTCTTATCAAAGATGATGAAGAAATAGCTTTAACATTAAACCGTTTCAAAACTGGATTAAAATGGCCAACTAAAGATAAGCGTTTTCTTTTAAGTTTTCACCCTAAGGTTGAAGAACTTCCTTATTCCATCCGTCTTCATAAGGCAAAGCAGATCAACTACCTTGAAACAGAACAGCCATTTAGCTTTGAAAGTGAGCTCACATTTACAGATAAAAGAAGTGGCGAGCAAATCAGAAAAGTGATCAGTATGAATGAAATTCATGAAACAACAGATGGCTATCGCTTCTATCTATCAGGATTATCACAACATCCGTCGGGGGCTCACATTGTTCAACTAGTCGTCAATAAAGACCCCGCTAAAGCTTATCTCACTTATCCGGGAGGTGTCTTAGTCGCTTTAGGCGTTCTGCTTCTTTTCTGGAAACCCAGGATAATATATAAAAAACGCACTAAGTTGAAAAAATAGCCTAGGACAAAAAGAAAAAACTAAAGGGGCTTGCGATGCCCAAAACTCCAAATTGCTTTACCCTCCGACAAGGGATTACCTTTTCCTGCGAGGCTGCAGTTGTATCTAGTGCACCCTAGCAACATTCTAGCTAGTATTTGGGTCTAAGCATCACATAATGGTAAAAAAGACCTGCGAAGATGCCACCTAGGATAGGACCTACCCAATAAACGTATTGGTCTTGCCAAAAGCGCTTATCAAGGCAGAACTGAACGCATGAGCTGAATTTAACGCAGGTCAGGTAATAGAAGCTGCTGCCAAAATATCAAATAAAATAACACATCCAATTCCGAAACCTTCTACGCTTTTAAATGAGCCTCCAGTATCTATTATTGTTGCATAGACAACAAAGGTTAAAAGACAGGTAGAGATGACTTCGGTAAAAATGCCTATGTCGGCACTGATATTTTGTCCCAAAGCGGGTACCTTAAGATGAGTAGCATTTCTAATAACTTCAGGAAAAATAAGGCTTAGGAAAAAAGCGCCTAGTAGCTGAGCTAATATTTCTAAAGAAGCATTTTTTAAGCTGATTTTACCGCCAAATACAAGACCTAGGGTAATTGCCGGATTTAATTTTCCTCCAAAATATGACCAATAGCAGAAACCATAACAGCAATGGCGAGCCCGTGGGGCAGTAGCAATACCAACAATACCTAAGCTTTCACTGTCATTTGCTTAACTAAAACTGATCCTGCACCAATGAAAATAAGTGTAAAAGTACCAATGCATTCTGCTAAAAACCATGCAATACTCAATCATGACCTCCAGGTTGTTTTCCTCGTACTTAAAGAAATTAATTAGATCAAGGAGTGATGCAAAAACAGGAAAATAGGTTACTCTTCAGCTAAAATAAAGATAAGAATACAAATTAAAATAAGCGTCCAAGCGATAGACGTCACGCCAATACGGGAAGTATGATCCTCTTCAATTTTATATCTCTTTAGATTTCTATAATAACTCCGCAATGCAAAAATAATAACCATCAGTCCCCAGATAAGGAGGATTCCTCCCGAGATCTGAGCAATAAATACCTTAGCAGGATTTCTAAAGGGTAGGAATCGGATTAACACAAGACCCCCGCCCAATCCTGCTAATCCCGTTCTAACCCAAGCTGAAAACGTTCTTTCAGCAGCAAGCCTCGTTCTCTCCTTTGCAAAAATGGTACGTTCTTGAGCTAAGCGAGTGCGCTTTTTCTGCCGCGCATCAATATCAGCCATCACCAATGTCCTCATCTTGACCTCTTCCCGGTATAGCTCATTATGCTCCTAGCCGCAAGAAATTTTGCAGTGCTGCCCAATTAATGATGCTAATCAGCAGAAAACTCTGGACGGCCAAAAAAAAATTAACTATTTTTCATATTTTTTTAGGAAATTTTGCCAATGAGAAAATTTTTGATCTCTTTTGCCTTTTTTAGCTACCATCTCTTTCTCTTTGGTGACTTTTCATCGGTACCGGTAAGCTATAAAGGTAGGATCAGGCCTTTAGAGTCTTATGCTGATCTTCTTTTCTATGATCTTTATCATGCCAACCGTGTAAAAACTGAGGATCTTGATCAGTTCCCCCTGCATGAACCTCTTGATATCCTCTTTAGCCTTTATTTAAATGGCTACCGACAGTGGGAAAATGTTCCATTAATATGGGTTGGAGATCGGGACGTTAAGAGGATCCTTGATCTATCCATAAAAGGGTCTCACTTTTCCTATTATCGGATAAAACAAGCATTTAAGAATCATCCTGAAAGTTTAAAAATAATCGCTCAATACTTCTATGAAAAAAATGCTTTGCCTTCAAAGAGAACCACTCAGATCAAGGAAATTTCTCCAGACTTCTTAGTCGACAGTGATTTAAGTATTGCCAGCACATCTTCAAATCCTCCTTGGAACCAGTTGGCCGTCGGAGACTCCATAAAAAGTGATGCTTTTAATCTAAAACTTGCTGAAAACCTTATTAAAACTCTTCAAAAAGTCTCCTTCTTAGAATCTTTCAAAGGGATCACTAGTGAAGAACAATCGCCAATGGCTCAGTCTTCTCATTTTCATCTTATACCAGGTCGCTATCAAACCAGCGAATGGGTCGGGCTTGCCCGCCTACCGCAAAGCAAAAAGAACTTTACAATTTATAGCGACATTGCTTTTCAGAAAATTAGAGACAGTTTCCTGCAATTACTATCGAATACTAGCAACCCCATTTATAAAGAAAAGCTAGCCACATCACTTCAGGACGCTTATCAGGAAATCGCAGCTTCACCACTGATTAAAGGCACTCATCGACAAGTTTATTATCCAAGCAAGTGGCAACTTTGGCTAGAGAAATGGTACACAAAGTTGCCTCTGACAACAGTTTCTATCATCGGCTATCTTGCTACAATCTTTTTTCTGTTAGGCTTTCAAAAAAACCTTTATACCAAGTACCTTGGTGCTGCTTTTTTTCTAATTGCTTTTCTTGTTCAATTAGGGTCTCTCCTCGCACGCTCTTTAATCTTAATGCGCCCACCGGTTTCCAATATGTTTGAAACGGTGATCTATGTGCCATGGATCGGTGCTTTAATGGGATTGCTCCTTGCAAAAGCATTTATGAGCAGATGGCCGATCATTGCTTCTTCACTTTTAGCCGCCATCCTTCTTGCTGTCTTAGAAATTTCAGACCTAAATACAGGTTTAGATAATGTCCAAGCAGTACTCAATTCGCATTTTTGGTTAGTGATTCATGTTCTAATGATTGTCGCAAGTTACGGGGTGCTAATCTTAGCAGGTGTTTTTGGGCATCTCTACTTGATTAGTCTTCTTACTAATTTTAAAGAAAAAGAGCTGATCGCCAGTTGCCTTGTACAAACCCTTTACATAGGTACAGCCCTGCTCATTCCGGGGACCATTCTTGGAGGGGTTTGGGCTGCTCAAAGTTGGGGTAGGTTTTGGGACTGGGATCCTAAGGAATCTTGGGCCTTTATTTCTATCTGTGCTTACCTCATTTTGATTCATCTATACCGATTTAACAAGTTACAAATCAAAGGGTTGAGTTTTGGATCAATACTTGGCCTTGGCATAATTAGCTTTACCTGGTATGGAGTGAACTATGTACTAGGAACAGGTATGCATACTTACGGATTTGGCTCCGGAAGTCATGTTTATTATATCCTGTTTTTACTTGTAGAAAGCGTTTTTCTCATATATATGGCGCTTAAGCTACAAAAAATTTCTTGTGTAAAACACAACGAGTGTATATAAAGGATTAAATAATTTAAAAAAATGGCTTTTGGGAGTAAAAAATATTAATATAAAGTAGAATTAAGAAAAACAATTTTCTTTCTATTTTTATTTTTTTACTATTAAAGCATAACTTTGCATAGGTAACCATGAGGCATATCAAAAGCGAACGTTTAAAAAAATTAGAAGGAGAGCTAGCAGATCTTGAGCAGTGGCTGAAGTTAGGGCTGGTTCCCAAGAAAGATTTAGATAAGCATAAAGAAGAAATCCGAGCAGTTCAATTGAAAATCGAAGAAGAAAAAGAGCGTTTGCAGTTCCTTAAAGAAAGTGGAGAGGCTGAAGAGTATATTACGCCTAAACGACCGCCTGCGACACGGGGTGGTGGTTACACTGAAATGCCAACAATCCCCGATCTTGATGCCACTGAAACAGGAGCTGGTTTTACCGATGGTGGGTTTGAAATGGAAACGGATGCTATGGAATCAGGCAACTCTGTGATCGAAGAGCACGATGATGAGGATGCAGGCACCCATGAGCATGATGAAGATGATGATCGCGCTGATGAAGATGAGGAATCTTATTTTAGCGATCGTAATCGATGGCGTCGTGGAGGAATCATAGATCCTGATGCAGATGAGTGGTAAAAATCGAGAAGCTAGCCTCTACTTCCATATTCCTTTCTGTTCTAAAAAATGCAGCTACTGCCATTTTTATGTCATCCCTGAAAGGAAGGAAGATAAGAAGCTTCTGATGCAAGGCTTTAAAATTGAATGGACTAAAGTCTTGCCTCTCCTATCAGACTATCATATCATCAGTATTTATTTTGGAGGGGGGACGCCTAGTCTACTAGGAGCCTCCTACATTGATGAGCTCATCACTATGGTATCCCCTTCCCCATCTGCAGAAATCACGTTAGAAGCAAATCCAGAAAATTTCTCTGCAACAATGATTCGAGATTATAAAAAGGCAGGAATTAATCGACTAAGTATCGGTGCACAAGCCTTCGATGATCAAATGCTCTTATCACTAGGGAGAACCCACAACAAGGCAAAGATAGAAACGGCTGTGACACAAGCGTATCATTGTGGGATTCAGAATATCTCGATCGACCTGATGTATGACTTACCAAATCAAACCCTACAACAGTGGAAGTATACGCTTCATCGAGCAACAACACTACCTATTTCGCATCTTTCACTTTACAACCTTACAATAGAACCGCATACACTTTTTTATAAAAAACGCAGCATATTGGTATTACCTGATCCTGAGACTAGCCTAGCTATGTACTCTTCCGCCGTTGAGATCTTAGAAAAAGAGGGTTTAAAGCAATATGAAATTTCGGCCTTTGCAAAGCCTGGATGTCAATCTCAACATAATTTAGGTTATTGGAAAGCTCGCCCATTTCTAGGAATCGGTCCTTCAGCATTTAGCTATTGGGATGGCAAGCGTTTTAAAAATATTTCCCACCTTAAAAAGTATTATGACTTGCTCATGAGTGATCGGCTTCCCATTGACTTCGAAGAACAGTTAGATTTTTGCGCCTCTCAGAGAGAACTATTAGCCGTTCGTATCAGGCTGTTAGAAGGCGTTGCCATCGCTGAGTTTGAGGCTAAGCATGGTGTTCTGGAAAAGCAGGTCATAGAAACTCTAAAAGAACAAGTCAAAAGAGGCTGGTTGGAGTACGATGGAGTTACTTTTAAGCTAACCTCTCAAGGCATTCTTTTCTACGATACCTTAGCTTCAGAAATCATTTAAGAGGCTTGTATTAGAAATACAGCAGGTTTCTTATCGATATTAGGCAAAACAACTTTTCGCCAACCTGCTATTTGGTGTGTGACCACCCCCTGTGAGGGCATTGTTAAATCCCAAGCCACTGACAACAAAGTCGTTGGTGCAAGCTTCTGAAGAAGCGTCTCTAGCAAATGTCGATTACGATAGGGAGCTTCCATAAAAATTTGTGTGGCTTGGTTCTCTTTTGCAGTCTTTTCAATTTGGATCACCTGCTTTTCGCGCTTAACAGGATCTTTGTCTAAATAGCCGTGGAAGAAAAACTTTTGCCCTGAAAGACCAGATTGCATTAAAGCAAGCACGAAAGAGCATGGCCCCACAAACGCCTGTACCAACATCCCCCTTTTTCTAGCTCTAGCAACTAGCTTGGATCCAGGATCAGCAATGCATGGCAATCCGCTATCAGAGGCAAGCCCCCAACGCTGCCCATCAGCAATTGGCTGCAGGAGGAAATCCAAATCTTCATCCTTTGAATGCTCGTTAAGAAGGGCTATTGGCACTTCATGGGGCTTTTTAGCCATTTTGAAATGGGATAAATACCTTCTTCCACCCTTCTCACTTTCAGCAATAAGGCCATCTAAAGATGCTACAGCACGGTCTACACTCGCTGGAAGAAAAATCTCATGATGGCGCGATTCACTCAAGAGGTTGGGAAGCAAAAGCAAAGCAGGCTCTTTCATAATGTTATTAGCTTGTAAATTAAAAAATCAGCAAGGATATCATAACGATCCTCACCATTTTTAGCCATCCATTCTACTTGATCAATCGCCTTTATTGCTTCTCCCAAATGTTGCACTCCATATTCTTGAACATGGGTTTTATACCGCTCAACCACATTATCTTTTAACTGAGGAAACATTTCCTTTATTTCTTGCCAAGATGAAACTGACGCCACATGCCAAGCCGTTTGAAACTGGGTCCTTAGTTGCCTTAACAGAACAAAAAGTGGAACCTCTTGAGCTAAAATTCCCCTGACAATTCTAAAGGCTAAAGGGCTATTTCTTTTAAAAAGGGCATCCGCAAGCTGCCACCCGTTCTCTTGATGGGTGTAGCAAACAATCGCTCTCACATCATCAACCAAGATCTCAACTCTGTCCCCAACATAACTGCAAAGCTTATTAAGTTCGCTTAATAAATGGAGCACATTTGCCCCCACAGCTTTGATAAGCAGCTGTGCTGCTTGAGGGTGAATTCGTTTTCCTAATTTGGCACTTTCTTGTAAGATCCATTCGTAAAGGTGTTTTTCCTTCTCCCATGGCTTCGTTTCACCAATTTCTAAAATGACCCCATGTCTTTCCGCTTTTTTATAGAAATCACTATTGCCTCTCGCATCACTTGTGCTTAGGAGGAGGTAAGTTCCTTGTTGAGCTAGGGAAAAATACTGTTCCAATCTTTCAAAAAAAGATTTTCTAAAATTTTGGCATTCTGCGACATGGACAACCTTCTTAGGCTGTAAGAACGAGTAGGTATCAAGCTCATTAAAGATGGTTGCTTCTTGCGTCTCTTTTGCGTCAAAGCTAATCCAGGCTGCATCTGTCTGCTCGGTAAAAACACACTTAATTTTACTAACAGCTAGCTTACGCTCATTCTCTTCTTTCACCATGAGAAGATATAGTGGGGAAAGATTCTGGGGGGCAGCAGATAGAAGATGTTTTTCAAAGCCTATCAGATTGGTATACTTCATAAAAGCTTTCGCTGCTCTAGCATTAAAAGGGAAAGCGGAACGAACTTTACCTCACTCAATGTGGTAAATTCTACTAACTCATTCTTCGGGATGGTAATAACCTGGCTATATTCCCACGAATGAGAGTTCAAGGAATAGGGAAGCACCTTAATTTCAGCACAAAGATCAATTGATTGTACCGCTTCATCATATATCAAAGCAAAGAATTTAATCGTCTTTACTCTTTTAGGCTCAATCCCCACTTCTTCAAAAAGCTCTTTCTTAATCTGCTCTACCAAATTGATTTGGTTCCCCTCTAGGAATTCATTATCAATGCTTCCTGATGGAGCCAGCTCATAGCAATGGGGAAGTTGAGTGACATACGAAGAGCGCTTGGCAAAAATGACATGATCTTCAAAAAGGGTCATCCCGCTAATGCTCACAGGTGTGATGTTTAAAATAGGCTTTAATGACGGATCCCTTAATTGAGCGATAAAGTATTTATAGGGAACAAAAATACCCGTCAGTTGATCTTTGTTATAAGCAAGAGCACTAAGTAGTGAACCGTTAAACAAATTACGGTTCACTAATTCGTTACGCCAGATGCGTTCAATATGTTCTTCAACATCATCTGATAATTGCAACTCTTCAAGAGGATCAACAACTTCAACTCTGTACTGACTTTTTATTTTTAAAGTCTGATAACTCATTCTTAAGGCTGATCCTTCATCTGCTTCAGGATGTCCTTCCAGCTTTCAAACAGGGGATAGTGGTCGAGTTGAACTGGTTTTCCATGGGTTAAAACGAGGACTTTTAATCCTGCTTGTCTAGCTGATTCAGCACCTAATTCAGAATCTTCAACAGCTATTACCTCTTCTGGATTAACTTGTAACTTTTTAATAGCCGTCTCGTAAATTTCGGGATGAGGCTTAGCATTTTTTACCTCCTCAGACGTGATCACAGCATCAAATTTCTCTAATAAATTAAAAGGCTCAAGGCAGATTTTTGCTAAAGCTTGTGTCCCTGAAGTAACAATAGCCAACTTAATCCCATGCTCCTTAGCATAGTCAATGAATTCTTTGACACCATCAAAGAGTTTTGTACCTTCAAAACCTTGAAGGATAATAAAAGAAACATACATGTTGGCAAGTTTCTCTAAATCTTCTTCGAGTTTATACTTATTTTTTAGATTAGCGACTATCTCATCAATACTCGGCCCAATGAGCTTTTGAAACTCTGCTTCGTTTCCCTGGTGGCCATAATGTTCTAAAAATTTGAGATACACTTGATAAAGAGCCGGCGTACTATCTACTAATGTGCCATCTAAGTCGATAAGAACTGCTTTAACCATGATAACCTTCCTTAAAATCTGTCCGCTGAATTCCTGATCCGGCAGCTATAAAGCGAATAGCTGATTGACCTTCTATTTGTTCTAAATATCTAGGATGAAGCCCCCTTAATTGCTTGCCGGGTCTCAGAATGGCAATATTAACACCCTCTTGCAAGCGTTCTCCAGGATGAATATCTCGTAATGCTTGAACTCCCCTTCTTGCAAACTGATATAACTCCTCTTCTTCCCTGTCTACCTTTTTTAAACCAGATCCTAGCATTTCTTCAATTTCACGTATATTAGCAATCATCTGCTTTAGCTCATTTGGCTCGAGCGCAAAAGCATGGTCTGGTCCTTTAAAGCTTTTATCTAGTGTAAAATGTTTCTCAATGACTTTTGCCCCCAAGGCAACTGCTGCCAACGGCGCCTCAATGCCTAAACTATGATCCGATAATCCCACATTAACCTGGTAACGCTTCTTTAGCCAAGGTATCGCCTTCAAGTTCATTCCTGCAGGCGAAGCGGGATACTTAGCCGTACACTGTAGTAAAATCAATTCTTTACCACCATATTGATAAAAAGTATCAACAGCCCAGTCAATATCTTCTGAACTGGAAGCACCCGTTGATAAGATCAACGGCTTGTTGGTTTTGGCAATGGTTTCCAAAAGACGTAAGTGAGAGATTTCATATGAACCCATTTTATGCATATTAACGAATGGGTCAACCCAAGCAACAGCTACAGGGGAAAAAGTAGAAGCCATCAATTGGATTCCCCTTTCCACGCACTTGTTTGCTAGAAGCGGAACAAGCTCTTGAGGCATTTCTAAGTGCTTGAAAACATCAAAGATATTTTCATTAATTCCCGAAAAAGCCAAGTAATCGCTTAACCCCGCCTGAGCAACGTAAGTTGTTTCAGCCTTAAACACTTGAAATTTAATGATGTCAGCTCCAGCATCCTTTGCAGCTTCAATTAAAGCGTAGGCTCGCTCTAAATCTGCTCCAAAAGAACCGGCTTTCCAATTAGACCCAGCTTCAGCAATCACTAATGTTCGTTTCAGGGGTTGGGTTTCTAGATCGTATCTAAATACGATCACCGGTTCATTGTTCTTTAAAATACGATCGACTCTTTTAAACCCTGATCGATCAAAAATTTTTAATGAAGCACTATTTCCCTCCTTCACTCTAGCATATAACGCTTCATAACCTTGCTGTGAGGCGAACGCTAAGGCTTTTTCCAAGATGGGGCTTCCCAACCCTTGATATCTCCATTGAGGAGCTATATTAATAGAAATTTCAGCATTCTTCGTGTCAGTGTTTTCTGTGGGATCAAAGCGCAAAACAGCAACCCGTTGATTTTGGTAACGTACAAAAACCGACGGCAAGTCTGCTAAACTAAAATAATCTTTCAGATATTGAGAAAAAAATTCTTCGATCGTTTTCTTTCTCGTATATGAAAATGACATCTTTAAAGAAAGGGGATCATTCCGACTCTCCATCACCTCAAGAGCATCATTTTTTTCTTGCATTAAGCATTCGAAGTGCAGGTCATTCTTCATGGCATTTTTTGAATAATGTGTGCATTAATAAGTTCTAGTTCAGGGTGTTCGCGGTGCAGCTGAAGTAACTCCTCAAACGAGGGATTAATTGGAAAACTCATCTCCATTAACTTAGCAACAAGCGTGAAATCTTCCTTTGTATCTACAGTCCATCGATAGCGGGAATAGTCTTGTTTATAACAGAAATTAAACAGAGAAAACAACTCGGGATGCCGAACGATATGCAAAGTGACATGCTCTCTTTCATTTGCATCTACAGCCTTCGCTGCTGCCTTTTCTAAGGCTTGACGAGAGAAGATTTCGACATCCAACCCCCTTGGGAATGTACGTTGCAGAGTATTAGATACGAAATCGTACTGAGGAAAAGCCGTTAAAAAGAGATGAATACCTTGATCCACGACTTCAGAGTCAATCAAAGGACAGTCTCCTGTAATACGAACAATGACTGCAGCACCTGACTCTCTTGCCGCTAGTAAATAACGTTGCAATACATCCGCTGAGCTACCTCTAAAAACAGGAATTGAGTTAGAATTTGCAAATTCAACAATGGCATTATCTTCAGGAAGATTCGTTGTCGCTATGATTATGTCGGAAAGAAGCTTGGATCTTTTAAGCCTTTCTACGAGATGGCCGAGCAAAGGTCTTCCAAGAATAGGCTGTAAGGTCTTCCCTGGCAGCCTACTTGATCCCATGCGCGCTTGAATAATAGCTACAACACGTAAAGAAGGGATCTGCATAACTCTCTTAAAGTAAGTTTTTAGTATTTATAACAAATGGGTAGCATCTGTGAAAAGATTTAATGACAAGAAAAATTTTATACGATTAATGGTCAAACCTCTACACCTTCCTTTGCCTTTTTCTTTCTTTTCCTTCCGCCGTGATTATTTTATTTTCCAGTCTAAGAGATTTCGGTTCTTTTTTAGAAGATGGTAACCTTTCCCTTTTCTTTAAAGAATCCTCGCTTCTTGCGCAGATCGTCTTTTCAACCGGTCTTTTGATAATTTTTTTTTCTTCAATACCGGCATCGGTAGATTTTTTAACCATCTTTTACACCTCCTTGAAGATAATACTAATAAGGAGGTGCAAGAAATGTGCCAATTAGTCTTGAATGTTTTCGATGGAAAAGACGTCCTGAGCAGATTTTGAACGAGTAGCCAAAGCTTGTGTCCACAGAGAAAGAAGAACACAAGAAACAAGGAAAGCAAAGCTTAGCCAACCTGTAAATTTTTTTAGAACGTCTGCTGTGGAGGTCCCGAAAACAGACTCGCTAGAATCTCCCCCAAAAGAGGCACCAAAACCTGAACTCTTACTTTCTTGAATAAGAATCACAAAACAAAGCATGCTACATAAAAGCATAAAAAGGACAATGCTAAAATAATAGATAAATGTCATGGTAACTAACCTAAGTTCACAATTTCACTAAATGTATTTGGGTCTAATGATGCTGTCCCTACCAATAACCCATCAATATCTTCTTCATTTAAGAAGTTAGCTGCATTTCTGCTATTCACAGAACCACCATAAAGGACACGCAACGACTCCTGATTATTTTTTTCGTTTTTTGTGCACCATTGACGGATAAAAGCGTGAATTTCTTGGGCATCTTTAGGATTCGCTGCCTGGCCACTGCCGATAGCCCAAATAGGCTCATAAGCAATGGTCACTCGCTTAAAATCAGGCTCGCGAACATCTTTTAAGCAGTTCTTTAGTTGCTCAGCAATCACTTGAAAGGTTTTGCCCGCAGAACGCTCCACTGCTGTTTCGCCAACGCATAGCAAAACCTCAAGGTTGTTTTGTAAGGCTAACATGATTTTTCTTTGAATGAAATCATTATCCTCATGAAAAATATGTCTTCTTTCAGAGTGCCCTAAAATGACAAATCTAGCACCGCCTTCAATGATCATATTCACCGAAATCTCACCAGTTAAAGCACCTTCAAACTGGTCACTGACATTCTGAGCACCAAAAACAATAGGACCGTTCGCAAAAAGATGAGCGAGAGAGTAGAGGGCTGTAAATGGAGGGGCTATAAAAATATCAGCAGCTAGGTCTGATCGAAGGCAGAGTTGCAGTTGCTTAATGTATCTCTCTGCCTGCTCGACGGTTTTATGCATTTTCCAGTTGGCCGCAAAAAGATGTCGCCGTTTCATAGTTAATCAAAGGTGATAAAATTTAAATGGTATCCAAATAAACATTAAGCAATCAACTTAAATTTGCAACCCTCCACTTCTCCTCGACGATGACTAGCGTTCATCGCTGCAAACTTTTATGAGACTTGCACGACAAATTTTTGGAGGCATTGGGTTTAAAGAAAAAGATTAATCTTTCGTTAATTTTATCTTAACATTATAAAGGTAACTTGCATTTTTTAATTTTTAGAGTAATAGCAATGAAACTAGAATTATTCAGTCATTTTACCAACCCATTCGCTCAGGGTTGGATTGAGTTAAAAAGAAAAGAAAAAATCATCTCAACCGCTGTTGGTATCCTTTGCTCGCCTTTATTCGGCTTGGGTGGCTTTGTCGCTTTCTACACAACATCCGGGGTTTTCAAGTGTTTAAAAATCAAGGAAATAAAAAATCCTTATCCTTTACCCATTCTTAACACAAATTTTGTGGTGAAATCGATTCTTACTCTTCCTGCAGCAGAGAACGATCCATTTTTAACGATAGAAACATTAGAAAGACTCGTGCAGGGTATGCTAGAAAAAATGCGGACGCCGCATCCTAGCATCACTCAACTTCCTTCAGAAGATGCTGGCAAAGCAGAATGGATCAACTATCTAACTACTTTACACCAGAACGAACCGGGCTACTTTCGTTCGCTTCTCTCAGAAGCTGTTGATAGCAAAGATGCTGACTTATTCGATTTATTTTACCAATCTATTGAGGAAGAAGAACTTAAAGAGAATCTGCGCATTTTAGGCATCCCTAAAATGTGTTATGGAGACGCAACCCTTAACGCCCCTCCCCTTTACATTAGAAAGCAGCAAGCAAAAAGTTCACTCCCTTCCCCCAACGCCTTAAGAAGGCTAATCGCAAAGTGCCATCTTCAGCAACAACTACCTCCTTTTAATTGCCGTAGTAATGATGAAGCCCTGGATTATTGTCAATTAATCTTCAAAAAAGAAAAATCTAAGTTCTTTCTTCTATTTCAAACAGCATTATCTGAAGGCAAAAGCAGACTTTTAGGGTACTTTTTACCGTTTATTCAACCAAAGCAGCTAGAGAATTGCATTACAAAAACAACGGGCAAATGCCAATTGTGGTTTGGCAGGAAAAATTCCATCACCACTCATATCACCCTATTGAGAAGGTTAGCCTTTTTTAATAGCCTTGCCAAGTTTGATTCAAGCCAGCCTATCGAATTGCCAGAAAATGAATACGCCTTTTTTCGAGAGTTACATAGTGCATTATTTCTTAACGTACAACCAAGGATAACGAAGAGTAATTGCTTATACACCCTTACCATCGCATCTAAATATGGCTTTATTCATATAGAAACTTTTTGTGAAGAATGGCTTTTGGAACATATTCAAGAGGTTGATCAAGATCGTCTATTTTATACTGCGGAGGCCTGTAATAATGACAAACTGATGAAGGTGGTCATTGAGCGTATTCTTAGCTTACCGAACAGGCTTCATCGGCTCCCTCAGAATGATCAAAGCCGCTTACGAGCTTGGATGCCTTCATTAAAGGAGCTAGCGATTCCTAAACAAATTTCAGCTAGTGAAGCCCGTTTCTTAATCCCTATCCTGCTCAATTGTCACCTACTGCAAAAAATCACCCTCAATACAAATAACCTAGAGCTTCTTAAATGCTTGAAAAATCTTCCTAGCCTTAAATCTATTTCCTTAAAATTAACAAGAGCTTCAAAAACGATTTTCTCGAATTTGAAAGGTATGCCCATTAGAAAACTTGATCTATCTCACGCTGAGATGAGTGATAAATTACTCGGTCACATAAGGCAACTCCCTATAAAGCATTTAAACCTTTCCCACAACCCCCTCATTCGTCGTTTAGGTAAACTACCCGATCAACTTCATGCGATAAATCTATCGTCTACAATGATCACGAATGATAGTTTAGCCCGTTTGACTGGTCTTAAATTGCGCAAAATTAGTTTCTCTAGTACAGATATAAATATAGATGGTCTTCTCTACCTGGCAGGCCAGCCTCTTGAAACCGTTAATCTCAATATCTCTTCGATTCGTACATTTTCAAATGATTTAGTCGACATCATACAAACCTGGCAAAAAATTCAAGTGATACATATTTTAGGCATAACAATTCCTAGATCAGTTGCAGTGCGACTCAAAGCGATGGGGGCCGAAGGCCACTATCAACGCGTTCAAAATCTCTACCATGTCACTAAGCTAACCTTCCCTTTAACTGACGATCCGGAAAACTAACGATTAAAGAGGGTGATAGAGACTAGGGCCATCTCGAGTTCTAGGGGGCCGTTACCTGCTTATTTAAAAGGAAAATGCCCTCTAGAAACTATTTCTTCTATCGGCCTACGCTGTGTAGGCTCTTCTCTTTCTTGCAGTGTTTGAGAGAGGGTATTTTTATCACCCACTTTCCCTATAGCAATCATCGCCTCAATTTTAAAATGATCGGGGATGTTTAAGCTCTTCTTTAAAGCTCCATAGTCAAAACCTTCCATTGCATGGGCCACCAAATTCCGAGCATGTGCCTCTAAAGCCAATCCCATCCAAGCCGCTCCAGCGTCGAATGAAGCTGTTCGGGCCGGCTTATTGTTGTGCTCGAAGTTTTGCCGAGAAATAACTGCAACAAGTGTATCCGCTTGATCACACCAAGATTGATTGAATTCTACCAAAACGTTGAAGAGCTTTTCCCACTCCTTATCCCCTCGTCTTACATAAACAAAGCGCCAAGGTTGATGATTATAAGAAGATGGCGCCCATCGAGCTGCTTCAAAAAGAGCCATTAATTCTTCCTCTGATAAATGCTCTTCGCTAAAGGCTCTTGAAGAAACCCGTGAAAGGATTAAAGGTTGGATCGGATATTGACTTTTTCTATTTTTAAATGTTGTCATAATATTCATCTCAGTTGAATGAGTTAAGGGAAATGGCAATTCCTAGTCACTCATCAATGTCTTTGCCTCTTTAAAAGATTGAAATTAGTAATTTCAACAACAAATGTCAAAAAAAATATTCACAGTCTGGCCAATGATCGGTTTTTTTAACCGCCGTCTATGAGGTTGAAAATAATTCTCCTATAAGAGACACTTTTTGCATGTTTGAAAGCCAAAACTCTGTTTCCCTAAAGCCTCCAGTGCTCACTGTTTCCGAGCTAACCGAAGCGATTAAGCACTCTTTAGAAAAGAAATTTCAATTTATTTCCTTACAGGGTGAAGTAAGCAATTGCAAACTCCAATCTTCGGGGCATCTTTATTTTTCCCTAAAAGATGAACTTTCTCAAATAGCAGCGGTCATGTTTCGACTAGATGCATCTCAGCTCTCTCGTCCCTTAAAAGATGGAGACCAGGTGACGGTTAAAGGCTCTTTAAATGTTTATCCGCCAACCGGACGATATCAAATTGTTGTGCGTGAACTTCAATATACAGGCCTTGGGGAACTACTTTTAAGGCTGGAAGAATTAAAGATTAAACTCCTAAGGCGCGGATTTTTCAAAAAGGAATTTAAAAAACAATTGCCAAAGTGTCCTAAAAAAATTGGTGTTGTTACCAGCCCTACAGGAGCCGTCATCCAAGATATATTGAATGTATTAACAAGACGTTTTTCCGGTTTTCATCTTATTTTAAATCCTGTCAAAGTGCAAGGAGAAGGGGCTGCTTTAGAAATTGCACAAGCCATTGATAGCTTTAATCAGTATCAGTTAGTCGATGTAATCATTGTGGGCAGAGGAGGAGGTAGTATTGAAGATCTCTGGGCATTCAATGAAGAAGTGGTGGCCGAGAGTATTTTTAATAGTGAGATTCCAATTATTTCGGCTGTTGGCCACGAGACCGACCACTGCATTGCTGATTACGTCGCTGATGTAAGAGCTCCTACTCCTTCTGCAGCAGCAGAAATGGTCATAGCTGAGCGACTACAAGAGCTGAAAGCATTAAGTCATATGGATAAAACGATGCGACAACTATTACATAGACAAATTAAAACCTATCAAGAGCGCCTTAGTGCTATTGTAAAATCCCCGCGCATGCAGTCTCCCTACATGATGCTAGGGCCTTTCATGCAGCAATTTGATGCTATAAAGCAAGCTCTCGACAGGCAAATCCAAGACCAAATTTTACGATTTAAAAGAGATTTATTGAATAAAGAAAAACAAAAAGAGGCTTTAAAACCGCTTAACCAGATTGAAGCCCTACGGCAGCAAGTGACTTACTTTGATAAAGATCTTCGTAAAACCTGGAAAAAAATTTTTGATGAGAAAAGAAGCAACTTTAGAAATGTCACTGATCTACTAAGGGCTTTGGATCCTAAGAATTTACTATCAAAAGGGTACAGTATTGTCTTTTCGGAAAAAGATAATTCGATTATAAATTCTATTCACTCCGTGCAAAAAGAAGATAGCATGAAGCTTTTATTTGCTGACGGTTACGTAAAATCAATTGTAAAAGAGACATGTAAAAGTGACTGAAGTTGAAAAAGAAATTTCCTTTGAAGCAGCTTTTTCAAGACTTGAGGAGATTCTTGAAAGAATGCATTCTGGAGCTCTTAGCTTAGATGAGTCTATCCAACTCTATGAAGAAGCTGATAAGTTGATTGTGCAGTGTAATCGACGGTTATCTGATGCCGAACGTAAAATTGAGGTTCTTATAAAAAACCGTAATGGCGAACTAGCGTTAGGAGCTGATCAAAAGCCTTGCACCCAACCTTTTAGCCCAAACAATGGAAATAAATCTTAATGTCTGAGCATCCCCTACTTCCGCACATCACTAATCCAGAAGATTTAAAAAAACTGAGTTTCAGTGAGCTTAATCAGCTTGCTTTTGAAGTAAGACAGCGCATTATTTCTGTTATGGCCATCAATGGCGGACATCTAGCTTCAAATCTAGGAGCCGTGGAACTAACGTTAGCTATGCACTATGCATTTAATTCGCCATCAGATAAATTTATCTGGGATGTTAGTCATCAGACCTATGCTCATAAAATCATTACTGGGCGCAATGCACAATTTGATAGAATCAGGCAATACCAAGGCCTTTGCGGCTTTAGCTGTCCTAAGGAGTCAGACCATGATCATTTTTATGCTGGTCATGCTGGTACGGCTCTTTCCTTAGCGCTGGGTGTTGCTAAAAATCGCGATCTAGCCAAACGCTCTGAGTACATTCTTCCAGTCATTGGAGATGCCACCCTCACTTGTGGAATGTCACTTGAAGCTTTGAACAACATCCCCAAAGATTTAAAACGTTTTATTGTGATTTTGAATGACAATGCCATGTCGATCTCAAAAAATGTCGGTGCCATTACTCAAATTTTAAGTCGCATGCTTAGCAATCCGACAACAGATAAAATCTACCATGAGATTAACTCATTGGTAGCTAAAATCCCAAGCTATGGGGAAAAGTTGTCAAGACAAGGGGCTAAACTGACAGAATCGCTTAAAAACTTATTTAGTCCAGCAGCTTTCTTCGAACAGTACGGCCTGTCATATATAGGACCGGTCGATGGACATGACGTTAAAAAACTGATTGAATTATTTGAAGCCATTAAAAATTCCGACTGGCCGGTCATCGTGCATGTAATGACTAACAAGGGCCAAGGCATGGATGAGGCGATTAAAAACCCAGTCTCCTACCATGGAGCAAAACCTTTTAATCCAGATACAGGCAAATTCTTACCAGCTAGCACGAATAAACTGACCTTCCCCAAAATCTTTGGTTCCCATCTTTTAAAAATGGCTGATAATGATCCAAGCTTAGTGGCCGTCACTCCAGCAATGTCTGCGGGCTCTTGCCTAGATGGCTTTATGAAAAAATTTCCAGATCGTTGTTTGGATGTAGGAATAGCTGAATCGCACTCAATCACTTTTGCAGGTGGAATTGCATATGGAAAAAAAATGAAAGTGGTTGCCTCCCTTTACTCCACCTTTCTACATCGCGCATTTGACAACCTCTTCCATGATGTTTGCTTGCAAGAACTTCCTGTTGTTTTTGGCATTGATCGGGCTGGCATATCTGGCCCAGATGGATCTACTCACCATGGTATTTACGATATCGCCTTTTTAAACGCGATGCCCAACATGGTTATTACTCAACCAAGAAATGGACAACTCCTTAAAGAATTGATGGAATCTTCTTTTAGCTGGGGTCGGCCTTCCGCCATACGATATCCTAATATGGCAACTGATGCTGGCTCAGGACCGATCGAATATCGAGAAATCGGCAAGGGTGAAATTCTTGCCGAAGGCCAAGACCTTATGATCATCGCCCTTGGTCATATGACAAATGTCGCTTTAGAAGTGAGAGAAGAGCTGGCCAAAAAGGGAATAAATGCCACTGTTGTTGATCCTATTTTTGTTAAGCCTTTAGATACTGAGTTACTCTGTCGACTTTTAATGGACCACCGTTATTTAGTAACAATTGAAGAGCATTCTGTAGTATCAGGATTAGGCGCTATAGTGAACCATTTCTTGATGAGTCAAGGTTATAACAATGTGCAAGTTTTCAACTTTGGGATTCCTGAGACGTTTGTTGAACAAGGTAGCCATCGAGAATTAATGGATGAATTAGGTTTAACAGCTGAAAAAATTAAAGAGAAAATTTTGGTACATTTTAATTTTCACCATCTCAACTTGATTTCTAACTAAAGAGAAGCCTGCAATGATCGTTGCACTCTTTCCCAATCTAACAAAAAACCACACCAGAAAAGTCGCTTTGGAGATTCGGGATTTTTTTAGTTCTAAAGGGGTGCAAATCGTTGCAGAGGATGAGAAAGCAGAAGAGCTTGCTGTTCAACCACTTTCCAAGGTGAATCCAGAAGAGATTCGGTTTCTAATCTCTCTTGGAGGTGATGGCACCATTTTAAGAATTATTCATCGAAACCCAACCCTAACCGCCCCCCTTATCGGCATTAACATGGGAGGGCTCGGCTTTATGGCCGATATTCCATTAGATGCCCTCAATGAATCATTAAATGCTTTATTAGCAGGCCATTATACATTACAGGACCGACTCGTCATTGAGGGCCAAATAGGCTCAGAGTCAGCTTTTGCCATCAACGATATTGTGATTCATCGAGGTCGAAATCCCAGTTTAATTGATTTGTTGATTCACATCGATGGTGTTTATTTTAATACCTTTTCGGCAGATGGCCTGATTGTCTCTACCCCCAATGGCTCTACCGCCTATTCTCTAGCAGCTGGTGGTCCTATCCTAACTCCCGATCTTGACGCAATCGTCATCACGCCGATTAGTCCTCACACGATTTCTAATAGACCTATTGTCATCAAAGCAGATAAAGAAATTCAAATTCAGCTAGTGAGCTCTCATGAATCTGTTGATGTCAATTATGATGGGGTCGTGCACCAAAGCTTGGCGTTTAAAAATACGCTACGTATCAACCCTTCTAAAAGAAAATTTAGGTTGATAAGCCTTGATCAACATTTTTTTTCTACCCTTCGCACAAAATTAGGATGGTCTGGCAAATTAAAAACCCATTCTCTTAGCTTAACACAATAGCTCCTAGCTAATAATGGGCTATTTTTTTGTTTTAATAGCTAATTTTAAATAAATTTATTTCCAACTACCGCCTATAACCTTTTCCTGCTTAGCTACTTATTTTTTGCCATTCCTGCTATCAAAAAATTTTAATAAATTCTTCTAGCAGAATTATTGTCTATTCCGTATTAAAAAGGTAAAACCTTTTTTTATTACTGAGCCTGTTATGGGTTTTGGTAACAAGGATAGGTTCGACACTAAAGAGTACTCAACCCTAATAAACAAATAGGAGTCTTTGTATGAAAAAAGTATTCTCAATTTTAGCTTTGTGCGCATTGCTAACTGGCTGCGGATGCTGTGATCGTGACCCATGCTGTCCAAAACCATGTGGTCCAAAACCATGCTGCCCAAAACCATGCGCCCCAAAACCATGTCCTCCTCCAGTTGCACCAAGCAATTGCTGCTATTAATTGGTAGGGACATGCCTATTTTGAGGAGTTAAAAGAGGCATGACAGACGGGAGCTTTTGCTTCCGTCTTCTTTAAAAAGTTTGGCATAAGATAAAAGCAAACAAAGTAAGGATAAAAAGCCGACAATGCGATTTTGCCCACTCACATTACTTACATTTAGCTTCATTTTGTCAGGCTGTTGCTATAACTGTGATCGTGGGCCGTCTTGCTGTCCGCCTCAAAGAGTCTATGAATGTCGGCCATATGCCGCACCTCAGCCTCATTGGTGGGACCCTTGCTATTGTGCTCCTAGTAACTATGTCTACTAGATTAATGACAAGAGAGGTTGGTGTAAGGAATAAGTGCCCCTTTTGAAATTGTGAAGTCTCCTTTTTCACAATCACAAAAGGGGCGGTTAGACCGAATCACCAAAGATATGGCCTTTTAAGTGTCAGATCAACATGACAAGTAAAACTTGTTCAAGAATCGCTGACACCGGGGTAAATTTTTCGAGTTATTTGTGCTTTACGACAAAGGAAAAAAAACCATTTTTTAGAAAAAAAAGTATAAGGAGACTTGAATGTTAAAAAAACTGGGAATCTCTGCCTCGCTACTCCTTTTAAGTACGACGGCAATTCTCTGGTCGGGTTGTTCAGACAGCAAGTGCTGCCAAGAAGAACCAATTTGTGAAAAAGGCCTTCCCAGCCTTCAATCACAACCAGCATCACACCCAACAAGTTCTAACCAACTTGATGCGCCTGCTCCACAGATGAGCTCTCGCAATGGCCAACCAACGGACTCTTCAGCAGCTCGCCAGCAATGCGGGCCTAAGCCACAGTCTTGTGCTCCTGCTTGCCAACCACAACCATGCGCGCCAGCTCCTGCTTGCCAACCTGTAAATCCATGCTTACAAGAACCTCTTTGCAAAAAACCCGTTAAATGCCGTCACCCTTCAAGCAACGAGCTTAACTGTGCGGATGGGATCACGGTTGTCGCAAAAAATCCTTCTATGTGCATGTTAGGCGATCAGTATCCTTTGGAGTTTACAATCAGCGCATGCCAAGATGTGTGTGACGCTATTGTAACAACGCATCTTCCTGAAGGCGTAACATACATTAAAAGCTCACCTGAAGCCAAAGTAGAAGGCAACAAGCTCGTTTGGAATATTGGTCACATGACAAAAGGTGAGTGCATTGTCGCAAAAGTTTGGCTAAAATGCGAGTGTGAGGGTGAATTGTGCGCATGTTTCTGTGCTAGCGCAACCCCTGTTCGTTTCTGCTCACTTCTTTGTGCAAAACCATTACTCACTTGTGAAAAAAAAGGCCCTACTGAGGTATGCCCCGGTGACCCTATTCACTACACCGTTACGGTGTTAAACCGCGGATCTTGCGCAGCTCATGAAGTGGTCATTACTGATAACCTTCCAGCTGGCGTTGAGCACGCAAGTGGCCAAAGAACCCTTTGCTACCGTTTAGGCACTCTTGAGCCATGCCAGAGCAGGACTGTTGACTTCTGTGTAACAGCTGTAACACGTGGAAAAATTTGCAATACAGCCGTTGTTTCTGCATGTGATGCTGACTCAACTTCTTGCCAATGGTGCACAAATATCTGCAAAGAATGCGTCGAGCTTTCTAAAGTTGGTCCAAAAGAGCAAATGATTGGCAAAAATGCTGATTACCAAATTACTGTTGTTAACCCAGGTGACAAGACTCTTACAGACGTTATCGTTACCGATCAAGCCCCAAGCGCAACATCAATTGTATCCGCTAATGGTGCAAAAATTAATGGTAACCAGGCTATGTGGAGATTAAAAGAGCTAAAACCAGGTGAAAAAGTAAACTTTAACCTTACTTTAACGACTTGCACACCAGGTTGCTTTACCAACAAAGTTCATGTCACAAACTGCCAAAACTGCGAAGCTTGTGCTGAATTCACTACACGTTGGAAAGGTCGCCCAGCTATTAACATCTGCCTATGCAACCAAGACGATCCTATTTGTGTAGGTGACACAACAAGCTATAGCTTTAAAGTTGTCAACCAAGGATCTGAAGCTGATAACAACGTTACTGTTACAGTACGTCTTCCAGATGAATTAGTTCCTCTTGCGGCATTAGGTGCAAGCCAAGGCACAATCTCTGGCCAAACAATCACCTTTGCTCCGCTCAACAACTTTGGTGCTCGCCAAGTGGCCGAGTTTCGTGTTGATGCAAGAGCAAAGAGTGCAGGTGATGCAAGAGTCTCAGTTGAAGTTTCATCAGATTCTTTAAAAACACCGCTTACACAGCAAACAAGCACAGTGATTAACTAATCTGAATACCTAAAAAGTGTTCGATTAGAAGGCAGGGTTCCTACCCTGCCTTTTCTGTTTTCCCTCCCCCTTCCTATTTTAGGGATTCAATTAAAATTGTTTTTTATTTTAACTAAAAAAAATATTGCAACAAATAAATATTATAAATATCCTGCAGGGGAAATATCTCATCATATTAAAAATTTTAGGAGGGTTCATGTCCTTTGCAGGCTCAGTAACTGGTTCAAATCCAAACGCCAATTGCGAAAAGAAAACAATTCAACCTCACTTAATAGAGGACAAAAATTGGCATACTATCGAGGCATTAGATAAAACCTGTCAATTAAGTTGGGAAGGGGAAATTTTAAAAGTTAACTTGAGTGAGTACGAGGAGTCCTGCGATGGGACATGCACTCTTTCGATGATTAAAAACCATGAATTATCCTACGACCTTCTTATTGATCGTAGCGGCCGCTCACTCACCAAAGCTATCCGCATTGATTTAAAAGATTATGCTAAATCTGGGGCAGTATTCCGAGTTCTTTTAATGGGGCCTAACAAAACTGCCTACTCCCTTGGAGAAATTTTATTTTAAATTTATTCTTCAAGGATGTCTTTCATATCATCCTTGAAGAGCAAGATTTGGCATTAAATTTGCTCTCTTTGAAGAAAAAAGAGAAAAAATATTATGTCAGAGAAAGTTTTATATGCTTGTCTTCCTTTCGTTGAGTTTTTAAAAGAAGAGCCCATTGACTTAGGTCCTATACGTTTTTGGCCTTCTGCTCGATCTAAGCAATACTTACAGGAAGATCTTCCCTCTTTATTAGAAGGATATCTGCATACAATCCATAAACTCCCTCAAGAAAAGAAGTCCGTGGCCTGTATTTCTATCGATACTACCATCCCTTCAGAACGTAGGGAGTCCCTACTCATTGACAGTATTTATCTCTTATACTTTGCATCTAACTTCCGCAACGTCTACTACAGTAATGAAATTTTAAAATTAAGCTCTTTTACTAAAATACTCCCCCTTTCCCCACAGATCCTTCGTCAAGAAACTTGGGAGAAAATCGAAACGGCAGAATCCGTCTGCGAAAAAACGACTTGCATCAACTGGGTTGATGAGGAAATCGAGAAGGCTTTAGGCAAGGCCTTAAGCACAGTATACACTCCTCTAAGTGACCCTGCTCATTTTGATGAATCTATTCGTTTAATCCGGGCTATCCGCTTTTTTATTGATCGCTTCTTTAGCAAATTTGAAAACCTTACTAATCAAGGATTTGAACTTTCTGCCCAGTTATTTGAGCCCGAGAATATTCTATTTTTAGCTTCCAGCTTTGACGTTTTGCTCAATATTAATGAACAACAAGCCTCATCTGAATTTAGACAAAAAATTCGCCCAATGCTTCACCTCAAATTTAGCAAACCCGTTGAGCTTTTTTGGAAATGGGTAGACTCATTCTTTGTGCTGAAGAAACAAGTAATCCAAGGCACCCCAAGGCCTGATGATTTATTCACGGCTAATCCTAATTTCCAACTTCCTTTAATGCATATCGGTATTAAATTATTTGTTTATGTTCTCTACTATAAACTCTATCAGTCCCATTTAATCGCTTCAGAAAAAGAAAATCCCTTCTCCCCTCCCGACTTTCATTGGATCCATCCCGAAGAGATTCTACACTTTTTTTGGACCGAAGAAAGCATTCTTAGAAAAATATCACTGCTACTTATGCAAATTCACAATCACCATAAAATCTCCCTCGAAAATCAAAGTGATCTTTACCTACTCTCTAGTCTTTTTGTCGCCCTTATGGAGAAATTTTACACCCAAACCCCAACCAAGTATGTAAAATACGTTCCCTCTCCTGAAAGTGTCTTAGAACCTTATCTTAACCCTATTCTCAACTATGGACTTATCGATAGCGATAAGCTGCATCCAGAGTTCCTCAGCTGGCTTAAAAGACGTTGCGGACTTACCTAATACTTAATCTTCAACCATGACCTTCCTCATTTGCCTTTTATTGAGACGACGTTTATCATGTCATTATGGCAACAAAGGTTTTTTTAAGATTATTTGTAGGTGTGCTAATAACCTCTGAAATTCGGATGCATCTTAACCTAAGTATTAAGTGGAAAGAAGCTCAAATTTTAAAGGAACTAGATCCTAACCGCTTAACGGAAGTCCATTTTCATCATGACAATTATGCAGGTAAATTTTTGCCACACGAAACATTTAGCCTGGATGAATTAAAATTGCAGGAACAAGAAATTTTAGCAAAGCTCAAAGGCTATTGCCCTAAGCTAGGAATTGAAAAAATAAAGTTAAAAATTTTTCCACAACAATTCATATCATAGCATGCGTTTAATCCTAGGCTCTCAATCACCGAGAAGAAGAGAACTTCTTAATTCCTTTGCTTTACCTTTCGAGCAAATCAGCTCTCAATTCAATGAAAGCTTAATCCCTTTTAAAGGAGATCCGGCAAGTTATGCTCTCGAAATCGCCCAGGGAAAAGCTAGTGCGCTTACTCATCAATATCCCGATGCAGCTATTTTAACGGCTGACACAGTAGTTTATAAAGAACCTAGTTGTTATGGCAAACCCCAAGATGATCAACATGCCTTTAGAATGTTAAAAGAGTTACAAGGTAGTTGGCATCATGTTTTCACTGGTGTCACCCTCTCATTTCAAGGTCAAGCCTTCTCCGGAGTAGAAGAAACAAAAGTTTTGTTTAATCCCTTAACAGATTCACAAATCCAGCAATATTTAAGAGCGCTTCACTGGGAGGATAAAGCGGGAGGGTACGCTATCCAGTTAGCAGGTAGCTTGCTCGTTAGGAAAATCGAGGGATGTTATTATAATGTATTAGGCCTTCCTATTAATGTCGTAGCTCCATTACTTCTTAAAGCCAACATCAACTTATGGGATCACTTAAAATAATTTTTGCTTGCGCATTGGTTCTCCCTTTTTGTCTATTAGCTGATATTAAAACTTCACGGATTTTATATCTTATACAGGCTAATGAAGTTGAGGCTGCCCTCAACAGCTACTTCTCCCTTTATCAAGAACAGGAAAAACATGATTTTGAACTTTTACAGCAGCTAAGCCTTACTCTTTTAGATAAAGGGATTAAAAGCAATGCTCCAGAAGAGCAACTACTTACCATTTATGGTGCAGGCGTCTCGACAAATGAAAAGGCTTTTTACTTACTCGAAGAGGGCTTGAATTCTCCTCATCTACAAATTCAAGCCGTTGCCTTAAATTTTTTAGCTCGGTCGCAATGCGATCATGCTGATAGCCTTATTAATCGAATGATCGCTTCCCCACACCCGCTTATTCGTTTAGAAGCTGCATATCAATTAGCGTTAAAAAAACACCCCATGGCGACTCCTCAGCTTGAATCCCTCATGTATAAAATGGGCAACGATTATGCTTTTTTGTTTCCTCGACTTTTTGCCACATGCGGAGACATCAGAGCAACTAAGGTGTTAAAAAAGCTACTAACTCACGTAAAAAGTGAAGTGCGGTGTGAAACAATTCTAAGTCTAGCTGAGTTTTTTAGAGATGACCTTTTAGGTCAGATTAGAAAGCTTGCCCAACATAGTGACATAGCACAACAAGAAGTTTGCGCAGTCGCTCTAGGTATCCTGAAGGATGAAACCTCTTTGGAAGCTTTGAAACAACTTGCGGGCTCGCATTCTCCTTCTGTTAGAATAGCAGCTATTTTAGCATTGAATGAAATGCAAGATCGTTCTTTGAATCACTATTTAATCGATTTTGCCCGCAAAGGCAATATTTTTGCCATCTACCACTTGAAAGATATTCCTGAAGCAGAGGAGTGTCTTATAACGTTAGCAAAAAGCCCTTCTTTGCAAATACGCCTTAACGCCTCTCTTGCGCTTCTGCATCTTAATCACCCATCTTGCATCCCTGGTATTAAGGAAGTTGTTATTAAAGACTCAAGGGATCTTGCTATTGTCAAAGTGCAAACCCAGGGTAATGGGCTGTCGGCGTTTAAAGCTATTCCTTCTCTTGAAGAAAACCATAACAATGGCCAATTGCTTAGTGAAATTACACTTAGTTTTAAAGAGACCATTTTGGAAGAGGCAATGAATTTGCCTGAAAATATTTTTATTGAGTTGGCTACTTCCATTTTTGCAGCAAAGCAAAATGATCTTATCCCTTCATTATGTGACTTACTTTGCCAAATGGGTACACAGGCTTGTATCGACCTATTAAAAAAAGAACAGCAACGTGCAGGCGCCCCTTTGATCAGAAACTATTGTAACCTTGCTCTTGTTAAACTGAAAGAAGAAGGCCCCTATCAGCAAAATCTTCTTAACTGGATTAGGAACCAACAACATGAGGATATGATTAAGTTTAGAACCTACCTTCCCTTTGATTTGAGAGAAAATACCCTTCAATTTGAACTTACCCCCGAAGAAAAAGCTCGACTCTTGATCAGTTCTTTCGAGACATTGGCACAAACGCAAGAAGACTTAGGGGTGAACATGTTGATCGAGGCAATGATGAGTGGTAACCCCAAAAACCGTTATGTTTTAGCTGGACTTTTACTAAGGATCACACTATGACATCCTTTACTCAAATGCATCTAACTCCAGAGAATAAAGATTCACCTCCTGTCATGATCCGTCGTCATCGATTCCTAGAAAGTGATCTGCTCTTTCCCTCAAATTTATCCACACTGCATCTAAGCCACTGTTCGCTTAAACAATTTCCTAATAACCTATTTACTCTCCAATCATTAGTTGTATTGAACCTCAGCCACAATGAAATTCGAGAAATTCCAACTGGTATCTTACCTAAACTTGAACGACTCAATCTAAGCACCAACTTATTGACTCGCGTTCCCCCATTGATTTCACTGGCACCAAAACTCAAGGAAGTTAACCTTTGCCAAAACGATATTCAGCAAATCGAAGAGCAGACTGTTGCCCGCCTTGAAGAAAAAGAACATAAAGGAGCGACTTTTCCTCAAACAATCCAATACCTTAACTTGAGGAAAAATCAGATCCAGTCACTTGTTTTGGGTAGCTTACCAGCTCTTGTTCAATTAAAAATAAATGGCAACCCTTTGACGGGAAGAGTGAGCTTGCCTACCTCCCCCCATCTTCAGTGTTTATCTTTGCCATTTCATGTGTTTGATCAGTCGATCATCAAGAAGTTCACAAACCTTAGAAGTTTAGAAATTTACATATCACCATCAGCGAATGATGATGATTTGATCGCTATGAATCTAGCTTCCACCGAAAACCACCGCATCATTCTTAAAGAAGACAATAGCTTGTGATTTCCTTGTCTTAATTAGTGCTAGACTTTAAAATAGATTTATTTCGCTTCTTAAATAACCTGAAATCGATAGGGTTGTAATATGGCAAATTTAGATGAGCAAGCAATTAAGGCTCTTACCCATCTTTGTAAAATTAAGTGTACCGAACAAGAAGAACAGGCCCTGCTCGAGGATATGAAAAAAATCTTAGCCTACATTGAGCAGTTGGACGAAGTTGACACTGAAAATCTAGTCGCTTGCAACCATGTTTTAGAAATCCATGAAAATGTATGGAGAGAGGACAAAGTCGGATCCTGTATGCCAAGAGATGTCTTTCTATCCAATGCTCCCGCTCAAATTGGCGGATTAGTTCGTGTTCCCCCTGTAATCAAAAATACGTGAATTTTATGCATACTTTAACGGCTATTGAACTTCGTAAAAAATTTATTGATGATGAATTGACAGCTTTAGAGATCACTGATTTTTTTCTAAATCGTATCGCAGAATTAGATCCCAAGGTAGGGGCTTTTTTAAAGGTGTTTCCTGAAAAAGCTCGTCAAAAAGCCCAAGCTCTTGATGCTAAAAAAGCTGCAGGCCATTCATTAGGCAAACTCGCTGCTATCCCTATTGCATTGAAAGATAACATTCATTTAAAGGGAGAACTCTCCACCTGTGGCTCAAAATTTTTAACCAATTATATCGCTCCCTTCAATGCCACCGTCTCTGATCTTTTAGAAGCAGAGGATGCGATCATTATAGGTAAAACCAATATGGATGAGTTTGCGATGGGATCATCCACTGAAAACTCAGCCTTACAAAAAACCTACAACCCTTGGAATTTGAATTGTACACCTGGTGGCTCTTCAGGTGGGTCTGCAGCAGCGGTTGCTGCCCGTATGGTACCCTTAGCACTAGGAAGCGATACAGGGGGCTCCATTCGCCAACCAGCTAGCTTTTGTGGCATCATCGGATTTAAACCGACATACGGTCGAGTTTCTCGTTATGGATTAGTTGCTTATGGTTCATCCCTTGACCAGATCGGGCCCTTTAGCACAAATACAGCCGATACCGCATTGCTTATGGAAGTCATTGGCAAGCATTGTGCAAAAGACGCTACCAGTATTCCTAAGCAACAAGAGGACTATCTAAATCAATTTAGACAAGATCTAAACGGTGTAAAAATTGGTGTACCTTGGCAGTTTCTAGAAGAGCTACAAGCAGAGTCTAAAGAAAAATTTATGCAAGCCCTTGACGTGTTAAAAGGTTTAGGTGCCTCTATCATCGATATCGATCTTAGCATCTTAAAATATTCAATTGCTGTTTATTATATTTTAGCCACCGCTGAAGCTTCCACTAATCTTGCTCGTTTTGATGGAATACGCTACGGAGTAAGAGCGAAAGAGGCCACAACGCTTGAAGACGTGTATGAGCTATCAAAAGAAGAGGGTTTTGGACCTGAAGTCAAAAGAAGAATATTGCTCGGCACTTATGTGCTTTCTGCAGGTTATAAAGACGCTTTTTACAAAAAAGCACAAAAAGTACGCACCTTAATGATTCAAAAATATAAAGATGCATTTAAGCTTTGTGATCTTATAGCGATGCCAACATCTCCTTTTACAACATTTGAAGTCGACTCTAAAAATGATCCGTTACAAATGTATCTAGAAGATATCTACACAATTTCGATCAACTTAGCGGGTCTTCCCGCTGTGAGCGTACCAAGCGGGTTTTCTAAAGACAACAAACCTTTTGGCTTGCAAATCATAGGACCTCAATGTAAAGATAGCAATGTTTTAGCGGCTTGCTATGCCTATGAACAAGCGACATCGTATGCTAAAACTCTTCCCCCTGTAGGAGCGTAACAAAATGTCACAGTATCACTGGGAACCCATTATTGGACTTGAGATCCATGCAGAATTAAACACCAAGTCAAAGTTATTTAGCGTAGCCCCCAATCGCTTTGGCGATGAACCTAATACAAATATAACCGAAGTATGTACTGGACAACCTGGCGCTCTACCTGTTTTAAACAAAGAAGCCGTTCGTAAAGCGGTCCAGTTTGGTTGTGCGATCAATGCTCGTATTGCTCACTTTAGCAAATTTGATCGCAAATCATACTTTTACCCAGACAGCCCAAGAAATTTCCAAATTACTCAGTATGATGAACCTATTGTGCTCGGAGGAACCATTATTGCTGAAGTTGGTGGGGAAGAACAATCTTTTGCAGTTCACCACGTTCATCTTGAAGATGATGCTGGCATGCTTAAACATTTTCCTTCCTTTGCAGGTGTCGATTACAATCGAGCTGGTGTCCCTCTCATTGAAATTGTCTCTGAACCCTGTATGCGCAGCCCCAAAGAGGCTGTTGCTTATGCCATGGCAGTGAAAGCGATCCTTCAGTACATCGATGCCTCTGATTGTAACATGGAAGAGGGCTCTTTAAGATTTGATGTTAATATTTCTGTAAGGCCCAAGGGGGAGACAAAGCTACGCAATAAAATAGAAATTAAGAATCTAAACTCCTTTAACTACTTAGAGATGGCAATTGAGGCTGAGATCAAGAGGCAGATCCGGGAGTACACCAACAATCCAGGGAAGCATGCAGAGGAAGTGATCACACCCGCAACTTATCGTTGGGATCCTGACAAAAAGGAAACGGTTCTCATGCGGAGAAAGGAAGGTGCGGATGATTATCGCTATTTTCCAGAGCCGGACCTCCCTCCCATTTTACTGACTGCAGATGACATCGAGAACATAAGAGCTCTTTTACCAGAATTGCCTTTACAGCGTGAGCGTCGCTATGTAAGAGAATTACAAATTCCCGCTCATAGTGCTTTTGTAGTCACTTATGATAAACCACTTGCTGACTACTTTGAAGAAGCCTTAAAGGAAACGAAAAATGCAAAAAGTCTCTGCAATTGGCTAATTGTTGAGTTTGCCGGAAGATATAAAGAAAGCGGTAAAAATATTGTAACCTCAGGCATTCCTGCAAAACATGTAGGAAAACTTATTAATATGATTGACCAAGGCACGATTAATGGGAAGATCGCCAAAAGTGTAGCCGATGATATGGTGGCAAACCCAGGGGTAGACCCGGAAGAAATCGTTAGCAAAAATCCTGATTACAAACCCCTGAATGATCAGGGAGAAATCGAGGTTTACGTGAATAAAGTACTTAGTGAAAATCAACAATCAATTCTAGATTTCAAAGCCGGAAAAGATAAAGCTTTTGGTTTTCTCGTGGGCCAGGTAATGAAGCTTTCAAGAGGAAAAGCTTCTCCTCAGGTGGTCAATGAGCTTCTTTTGAAAAAAATAGAAAGTTAATTCAAAAGGGTAAAAGCTTAAGCCTTTTACCCGATTCATCTTTCTATGAGGAGCTAAGAAGAATCTTTTTGGCTTGCTGGGCTTGTTTCTTTAGGTCTTTAAAGGTTTCATTATCGCCCGCATAATCAATTGCAAGATCAAGGGCTAATAATGCACTTGAACGATCATGAATCGCAAAAAGGCACTTAGCTAGATAAAGGTAGGGAGTCGGATCTTCGATACGACATACAGCGGCCATCTCATAGGCATCTATCGCCATTTCATAATCTTGACATAGTTGACTTGCCATGCCTAGACCAATCCAATAATCATGATGATAGGGATTGAGTGTTACAAGAAACAGAAAGGCATTTGCTGCATCTTCATGCCTTTGATGCTCAAGAAGATGGTAGGCTGCCTGATAGAATTTCAACATAGCACTTTCGGAAAAATCTAAAATTTCTTGTGCCGTTTTACCTTTCGCTAACCACCTCTTTAGCAGCTCTTTGTTCTTAAGCCGAGCCTTGGCCTTTCTGCTTAGTTTAAACTCATTTAAATCATCTTTTTTCATATCTTTTGATTCATCGAGCTTATTTATGACCAATACTCTATTTTTCGTCTCTAATTTCCTTATATAGATAACTTTGCCTAAGAGCAAAGACTTATTTTCACTATTCGCTGGTAATTTTATAATCTTTTAAGCACCAACCACTAAGGTCTAGGGTGAAATTGAGAAAACGCGTTCTGTAAATGAGATCGGCTAACATGGGTGTAACGATCTGTACTGTTGATACTCGAGTGCCCCAGTAATTCTTGGATGACTCGAAGGTCAGCCCCATTATCAAGTAGATGCGTTGCAAAGCAATGTCTCAAGGTATGTGGCGAAATATTTTTGACAATGCCAGCTTGCCTTCCTGCCTCCTTGATCATTTTCCAAACATAGAATCGTGTAATATTTTTACCTTTATTAGTCACAAAGAGCCTTGTCTGATTTGGCATTTTGATGGTATCGCGAAAAGCATCGTAGACTGATAAAGCGTCCAATGCCTTCTGGCCGATCGGAACAAGCCTTTCTTTGTTACCTTTGCCTAGAACACGTACAAACTGATCGTCAACATCGTGGATGTTTAATGAACACACCTCGGAAACTCTTAAACCACAGGAATATAAAACCTCTAAAATGGCTCGATCCCTAGTATCTTCAAAGGATATAGCTTCTTTATGCATCAACATCCTATCAATTTCATGGGGAGAAATCACATCAGGGATCAGTTGCCATAACCTTGGAGAAGAAAGAGAGGCCGCACAATTGGTGTTCACCCCCCCTTCTCTTTTAACAAATTTAAAAAAAACCTTTATAGCAAAGAGAGCTCTCGCCATCGATGAACTAGCCGCTTTTCCTTGTTTAAGCCATGCTAAATAGTTAAATAATATTTGCTCTGTTACATCTGCAAGCGACTCTATTTGAAGCCTTTCTAGAAAACCAATCAACTTGAGAAGGTCCGTTTCATAGGCCTTTGCCGTGTTGGAAGATAAACCTTTTTCAGAAGCAATAAAGATTAAAAAATCTTTCAACCATTCATGCATAGGCACTTTTAAGCTTTTCAGCAAGAGTTGATTGCAACTGAATTAAGTTAAGGGAAGATAACGCTACTTTAGGAATAGCTATCATCTCCTCGGTATCTAATCTCTCATACAAATCATGCTGTTCAAGGGATTTTCTGAAAGCAAACAGCTTTTTACGCGTTAGATAAAGGGCTAAGACAAAAAGTTCATCTTGACGATTAGAGCTCTGATAAATTTCGTCAAAATAAAGAAGCGCCCCTTCTTCAAGTGTTTTCGGAATAATGGCCTCTTTTTTCTGTATTTGCCCTTTCCAAAAAGTTTTTTCAGAAATGTTTAGTTTATCCCAGCAGCGCTGGCAAAAATCATGGCGTGTATAAACGCCTTCCTTTGCAAGCTGTACATAAGAATAATACTGCATGCCTTCATGAAAAGACTCTTTCCCTTCAGAACAATGAGCCCCTCTTTTCGGTATTTGAAGAAAAATTGTCATAGCCTCTCTTTGATCATCTGAATATATGCTTGACCAACCGGATACCGATTTTCTGTTTCTTTATGATCATTAGCAAACTGGTCAATAATACGATTTGCCAATACCTTTCCTAACTGAACCCCTTCTTGATCGAAAGAGTTGATGTTCCAGATAAACCCTTGAAAAGCTGCTTTATGCTCGTAAAGAGAGAGCAATGCGCCTAGCTGATAGGGATTTAATTCTTTTGCGAGAATAATATGGCTAGGGCGATTTCCTAAGAACTGCTTATTTGGGTTATCGCTATTTTGACCTTGAGCTAAAGCTATCGCTTGAGCAAATAAGTTAGAAAGGAGTTTTTCTTGCGATGTTGTATTTTGATAGGAGAAATCCTGCTTCGTTTGGCTTTCTTTAAAGCCAATCAACTCTAACGCTATCGGAATTTTTCCTTGATGAATCAACTGGAAAAATGAATGTTGGGCATTTGTTCCTGGCTCCCCCCAGATGATAGGGCCTGTTACAAAGTTAACAAAACGTCCAAGTTTATCCACTTGCTTGCCATTTGACTCCATATCAAGCTGCTGCAGATGAGCGGGAAATCTAGCAAGAGCTTGGCTGTAGGGAATGATTGCCAATGTTTCAATATTTAAGAAATTATGGTTCCATATTCCTAGCAGAGCGATCAGCAAGGGTAAGTTTTGAAGAGGATTCCTCCTTAAAGCAGCTTTGTCCATCTCATGAGCACCTCGCAAAAATTCTAAGTAAACATCAATCCCGTAGGCAAAACTGATGATGACTCCCCCTATGATTGATGAACCAGAATATCGTCCTCCTATCCAATCCCAAATGTAAAAACATTCCAGAAACTGATCAGGGTTATCCATTGGACTACCCTCACCCGTAATCGCAATAAAATGCTCTTTGGGATCCAGGCCTGCCTCAACAAAATAGCTTTTTGCAAACTCTTCATTTACAGTTGTTTCTAAAGTTGTTCCGCTTTTAGAAATGACACATACTAATGTGTGTTTAAGATCGAGATTTTTCAGAATTAGATGAAGGCCATCCGGGTCAATATTTCCTGCAAAATGAACTTTTCTTTGGGAGGTAGATAAGTATTCTAAGGCTTGATAGAGAGCTTTAGGGCCAAGCTCTGACCCTCCAATTCCTATCACTAACAGGTCATGAAAGCGCTGTTCACGATTCAATGGTTCTAGAAACTTAGCAAGCTTGTGTACCTGTTCTTTGGCGAGTTGAGCAGCCTCTTGAGCAGGCTTTGCCGTTTGAGGCTGATCGAAAAAATCGCGAACTGCCGTATGAAGCACCGCGCGGTTTTCACTAGGATAGCCCTCAATGCAATTAATGACTTCACCTGCTTGCATTTTAGCCATTTTTTCAAAGACACCCGCTTCCAAAGCAAGTTCTGATAAAGCAGAAAGCACATCCTCGGTCACTCTTTCGGTAGCATATGAAATTTGAAAACCTAAACCTTCAGCAAGAAATTTTTTCACTCGCTCAGTCGTGATTGCTGTAGGATTTGTAAGATCAATAGGTTGCTGAGCAAGGGTTCTAAGGATCTCAGCTGCCGGTGTTGTACTAAAATTATAATGAGATTTGCTATCCATACCAACCTTCCTTTTAATCACCTCAAGCAAGCGGATCTTGCCTTCAGTCCTCTTTTTGAACTTCAGGTTATATGCGAAGCTAAATAATTTTCTAAAGAAATCTCTTCCGCAAATCCCAAAAATCGACCAAGAGAGATGAGAGTACCACCCGCAGCCTCAAAACCTCTTAATTTACGAATGCCATTTGCAGAAATTAACTCAGGTTCATAAATCAGATCATCTAAGCCCTGCCATTCTGTCGTTAACTGGCTTTCATGCACGACCTTAAAAGGAACTTGATCTTTTATGAGCGTATGCAAAGCTTTCTTTATTCTATCAAAGGCCATCAGATTTTTTTCTTCTTGTAAAGGCCAACAAATAGCCAGATTGGCACTTTGGTCTAAGGCTAAGTTGCTATTTTCCAACAATAAATGAAATCTAGGATAGCTATCTTGGCAGGTTAGGAAGAGTTGCTCGAAAGGATCTTGCACATTGGCACAATTAAAAATTAAATAAAGCGGAATTTGATCGGAAACATTCGCAATCAGTTGTTGAAGATAAGAAGCACAGACATCTCGACAAAAAATTTTCTCCATTTCCGGACGAGGAAGTTGCTGATCCTCTTGAAAGTTTTCTTTTAACCAATCCTGATAGCTACTTCTTTGCTCCTCGTCCCAGATAAAGTCTTTCGAATAATCCGGTTGACCTTTAAAAAGGGCCAACCCTACGCTATACTGGTTAAATTCTTCCCAGATAGTATCCCTAAAATGGTCAAAGGCAAGGCGTAAAGTCATAAACTGAGCCGTTTGAGATAAGGGTGCCGATAAATAGTAGAATAACCCCATATCTAAGTACCAGAGGACCTGTTTGCCTTGTGCTATTGCAACAAGTGCTTCTTTCCTAGCGTCTTGCCAGTCCATTGTTGATTTTGTAGAAGCATCGAGAGTAATTAAGTGAAAAGAAGCTAGGTTGTCAGACATAAACTCATAAAAATTTTAAAGAATTTAAGTTATCTATAGGCAAACGGCTATTCTGATTAAAGCAATCGAGCATCTCTTCTTCCGAAACATTGGGGCTGTTCTGCTGCAACTTATTTCGATAATGCTCAACCTTTTCTCGTGCATGAACTAAGCCAAAATAACTAAGGAAAGCTCGAAAAGACTCTCTTTGTTGTAGCTGCTTGCCAGCCATAAAGTAAGCCGTCATAAAGGCCAACTGATTCTTAGTAGGAAGAAATCTCTTATAAAGAAGAATCGCTAAACCAATTCTTTTTTCTGCTTCTTCAATATCTCCAAAAGACTCAGCATGAACTCTTAAAAGATCAAAAGAGATTAAAAAATTTGCAGATTTATTAGACTCTGTATCCTTAAAAATATCTTTCCCAAGAGGTTTTACCTTTGCCGTCGTGTCTGCATCAAGAAGAGATTTAGGGATAAAGCCAGTATCCGATTGAGTTTCCGTCGGCAAAGCATCCATGACTAGAGAAAAAATGGATCTCATTTTTTCTGCTAAGTTACCAAAAGCAACATTGGGGTCCCTTAAATAGGGCCTCCAAGAGAATGAGAAGTCTATATTATTACTAAACATCATCTAATAATCTAGATGACGTAGCCTTATATTGCAAAATAAAAATGGCCGCTAATGTCCCATTTTAACACGTGCATGCATTCATTGATTAGATTTTTATGGCATGTGGACTGGAAGGCTGCCCAATTCAAAACCCTTTCTTGCAATTGACGATGAGGCTGAATTAAGTTTCGTAAATAATGCAAGGTATAGAGGGGGGTCTCTTGTTTACTTAGACGCTCCTTGATCAATCTTCTTTCTAACCCCTTTAAAAAGGGCTTTAGATAGCGATCCAACGTTTTTCGTGTTAATTCTTCCGAAAACAGCCTTAATGCGCTATGTTCCCATTCTCCTTTTAACTTATGGAGATCGTTCTGCAATTCAGGCATCAGTTCATTCCAGCGCTTAGGTATTTTGTCCCAAGGTTCTAAAGAGAGTTTGCTTAGAAATTGGCTAGCCTGTGGCGTTAAAAAAGTGCCTGTCAAACGAGGGACGATCCATGGCATTGGAACGTCGTGAAAATCATGGTATTCTTGCAATTGATGATAATAGGTAATTTCATTTGGACCTGCAACATAGGCTGCGGTAGGAAAAATAGCGCTTTGCAGGACAGGACGAGAAGCACAAGTTGTTCCAAAACGTTCGGGGCTTTTTTCAATAAAGGCTTCTAATTCACTAAGACTATAGTCCCTCTCTCCGATCTTAAAGCCATTTTCTCCCTCTAAAATTTGGTGCCAATTTCCTGAAAGCTCCTTAAACACAAGCTGCGGCCCTCGTTTTGTAGCAAGAGAAGGGGTTTGCCCTCTTGTTAATAGCCTATCTCTTGAGCCTTGTAACGCATTCAAAATTGCTCGATGATGGCGTAACTCTTTATACCAAAAAGGACGACTAAGCGACCGAAGCCACTTAGGATCGACAAAAATCAACCCTGTTCCCTGGAAAAGCTTAGCGAGGAAACCAGCCGTTGTCGTGATAAAATCTTCACGCATTTTAAAAGAGACAGAGACTTTTGCTTCTTCTGCAACTTGATTAATCATTGCAATCTGATCTCGGGTCAAAACTAAATCTTCCGCCTGCCCCTTTTTGGGCACATTTAAGCGATATTCTTTTAAGTTACCCAGTGAATCGATCAGATAAGTGCAGTTCCAATCGGAATGAGATTCTTCTTCTGTAGATAACCAGTAAACAGGGAGAGCATTAAGCTCTCTCGCTAATAAAAGGCAGCTAATTCCTTTTAGAATTGCGTAAGCTGGGCCTCCCATCAAGCCTGGCGGCTGAGAAGTAACAACACAAACGGTAGAAGGATCAGTCAACCGCTGGCAATTAGCTCTTGTAATTGAGTCATTTTCAATGAGAGCATTGTACTTTTCTAGGATTGAAGAGAGCTCCTCGCGAGGATACCTTTTAGAAAAAATCGCCTTTTTGATTTGCTCCTTGGCACTTAATGAATAGGGAGCAAATGTGAGAAACTCAGCCCCTTGATCAGAGGCATAGAGAGCGGGATGTTTTTGTACAACCACATCCATGAGTTGGATCCTTTTTTAAAAATTGATGGTAGCGGATCTGTTTCCCCTTACCCCTCCACAGTTCTTCAAAGTAAGAGGTGCCATATCCAGGTAAATTTGTTTTATAATATGGCGCTGAAAATTGCGAGATAAAACCTAAAAATTGATTCATTTCTTCGATGATTGTGTTTGAATAAACTTCATCATCCGTAACAATCGTTACCATCCCACATGGCTTTAACGTTCTCCATATTTCTTTTATAAAATAGGGCTGTATGATTCGATTTTTCGCATGTCTTTTTTTGGGCCACGGGTCAGGGAAATTAATAAAAATTTCGTCGATACTTTCACTTTTAAAATAATGCTTGGACACGGTATAGCCCATACCTGAAATAGCAATAAGGTTGGGTAAATTTAAATTGTTTTTTTTGGACCAAATTTTCCTCACACGATCAAATCGTTTTTCAACCGCTACCCAATTAGTAGAAGGATCTTGAAGCGAACAATTAGCAATCCATGCACCATTTCCACTACAATACTCAACCTTGACTGGATTTGTATTGCCGAATAGCAAAGGATCTTCCCATCCAGGAAAACTAAAACTTTGGTAGTCCTCCAATCGTTCTGGAACATAAAAAACACCATCTTTTAGTAAAGGACGGCGTTCATCCCACTGAAATGGCCTTTTTAAGTCTTCAGGCTTCATCGATTTCTCCTCTCAATCTTTCTTAATGCCGTATCAGTATAAAAGAAATCACAATTAGGATATAGTTTAAGGAAAGATTAATCGATGGAATGAAAGAATGATAGGTCGAAACGACGATTGCTGGTGTAGTAGCGGCAAAAAATGGAAAAAATGCCACTACCCCCAACTTCCTGAAAAAAAGGAAATGGAGACAGATGTAAAAAAAACGTATTTAAAACGTTATGGAATCATCGTTAAAAATCAGAAGCAGATTGAAGGCATCAAAGCTGCCTGTAAACTTGCAGCAGAAATTTTAGAAGAAGTTTGCAAAGCAGCAAAAGAAGGTGTAACCACTCAGTCCCTCAACGATCTTGCCGTCTCCTTACATAAAAAAGCAGGCGCTATTGCCGCCCCCCTCCATTACGGAGAACCACCCTTCCCTAAAAGCATCTGCACCTCAGTTAATGAAGTGATTTGCCATGGCATTCCTGATCAAAGAACGTTAAAGGAAGGTGACATCATTAATATTGATATCACGTGCATTCTAAGTGGATATTACGGTGATTGTAGCAAAATGGTTGTTATTGGCCCAACCACCGAAGGTCGACAACGCGTGGTCGATGTTGCCTATGAAAGCCTAATGCGCTCAATCGCTACTTTAAAACCAGGCATTTTTCTCTCAAAGATTGGCGAGACCATTGAAGACTATGCCGTCCCAAAGGGCTGCTCAGTTGTCAACCAGTTTGTAGGCCATGGTGTGGGTGTCGATTTTCATGAAGGACCTCAAATTTATCACCATCGCAACAAAATGCATATCCCTCTTGTTCCTGGGATGATCTTCACCATTGAACCTATGATCAATGAAGGGGTGAGAGAAGCGGTGATTGACCCAATCGACCAGTGGACAGCAAGGACAAAAGATGGCAAAGCCAGTGCCCAATTTGAGCATACTGTACTTATTACCGATACAGGAGCTGAAATTTTAACACCTTGGACAAGATAAATGTTTCCCCAGCACCTCACCACCTTGATAGATGCTTTAAAAAAGCTTCCCGGCGTTGGCACCAAAAGTGCAGAACGCTTCGCCTTTCATTTGTTAAACTGGGATGAGGATGACCTTCATACCTTAGCAAAGGTGATTCAAGAGATCCCCGTCAAACTAAAGCACTGCTCGATCTGTGGCTGTCTCCAAGGCGAAATCGATTGCTCATTTTGTTCAGAAACGCGAGCAAAATCACAGAGCCTATGTATTGTTGCCTATCCACGCGATGTCTTTGCTGTAGAGAGCACAAGGGAATTTCAGGGCTTATACCACGTTTTAGGAGGGCTTCTTTCCCCACTTGATGGCATAACACCTGAAAAACTGAGTTTTTCTCTATTAAAGCAACGCATCGACCAGCATCAAATTAAAGAAATCATTGTAGCTCTAGATGCCACTGTAGAGGGGGATGCCACTGCTCTTTACATCAAACAAGAATTCGGTCCCCTTGCTATTAATCTTTCAAGGCTTGCTTTTGGATTACCGATGGGTAGTTCGTTCGATTATATTGATGGTGGCACACTTGCTCGAGCCTTTGCTGGAAGAAGTCATTTTTAGCAAATTTGCATTCAAATTTAAAATTAACAATCTATTTCAAATCATGAGTTTTGGATTGCAAAGATAGGTCAAGGTTTCTATGATTATCCATTTTAGATTACGCATAATAAGATATATCCATGAAAGTAAAATGCTTAATATTTCTTCATTTTTTAATCTCCCTTGCCTTGTGCAACTTGGACGCAGCTCCCCTACAGTATGAAAACCATGTTGTCGGTAAAATCATTGTCACAATGAGTGGCCCTTTTGGCAGTACATACGACAGCACTCCCTTAAAAGCTCGCCTTAAAACACGCGAGGGCGCTTTTTTTTCTCAGAATGATTTTGATGGTGATTTAAAAATGCTCGCTCAAGAGTTTGATCGCGTTGACCCTTCTCTTGAGATTGTCGATGACAAGTTACAAATTCAGCTAAGGATCTTCCCAAGGCCTATTATTCGAACAATCACCTGGCTTGGCAATGACAAAATTGATGCGGCAACCTTACATAAAGAATTAGGAATTTCACTCTGCTCAGTCTTTGATCGCATTACTTTTAATAAAGCATTCCACAAATTAAAAGGCTACTACATTAAAAAAGGCTTTTTTGAAGCAGAATTAAACTATGAAGTTAAGCTTGATGAAACGAAGAATGAAGTAGATATTATTGTCTGTATAAGCGAAGGCCGTTCCGGCAAAATCAAAGACATTGTATTTTGTAATTTTTGCTCATCAGAGGAAGACGCTATCTTAGATATGATGGTGACAAAAAAATACAATCTCTTCACAAGCTGGATCACTAATGAAGGCATCTATAACGATGAAGCCATGCAACATGATCAGCTCATCATACTTAACCATTTGCAAAATCAAGGATTTGCAGACGCTAGAATCACCATTGATGTGGATGAATGCGAAAGAGATCGTATTATCATTACTGTCATTGCTGATCGCGGGCCACAGTATAAAATAAGCAAAGTGACCTTTGAGGGGAATCACTTGTACAGTGATGATGACATTTGGAATCAAATCAAAGTATGTGAGGATGATATCTTTTCACCCGATGCTATTCGGGAATCAAGTAACCGCATTGACGATTTCTACGGCCGCCGCGGTTTTATTGACGCCAACGTCAATTTCGAGTGCCGACTTGATCCCAAATACTGCGCCTACTCCGTTCATTTTACTATTGAAGAAGGCGAACAATTCCGCGTTGGATTAATTAAAGTTCTTGGTAACTGTTCGACTCAAACCAATGTGATTCTAAATGAGACGCTTATTGTGCCCGGTGAGGTTTTTAACTCGGAAAAGCTCCGCAAAACAGAAGAGCGCCTCACAAATATTGGCTATTTTAGCCACGTTAACGTTTATGCCGTTCAATCTGATAGTTGCCAAATAGGCGAGGGCAACTTTAGAGATGTGCATATAGAAGTGGAGGAAACGTCAACTGGCAACTTTGGTTTATTCTTCGGCTACAGCACCGCTGAGACCCTTTTTGGAGGAATTAACATTACGGAAAAAAACTTTAACTACAAAGGGCTCGGGTCCCTGTTTAGTAGAGGTTATCCAGGGCTGCGAGGTGGTGGTGAGTACGCGCATCTCACTTTCAGTGTTGGTAATAAAAGCCGAAATTATATCCTCTCTTGGACAAAACCCTACTTCATGGATACTCTTTGGAGTGTCGGTTTCGACCTTGAAAAATCCAGCAATCGTTACATTTCCAATGATTATGATATTGATGCCAAAGGTCTTACTCTACACGCTAACTATGAAATAAATGCCTTCGTCCGTTTTGGATGGCATTACAGACTGCGAGATTCTCATACACATATTTCTTCCCATGAAGCTAAAGAAGAAAGTAGTGGGCTAAGGCGTGCAGCAAAACGAGGCGGCCTTGTATCAGCAACAGGCTATGATATTTCTTATGATTCAACCGATAACCTTGAATTTCCCAGCAATGGATTCCGCTCTCGCTTTGAGATGGAGTATGCAGGCCTTGGTGGAGACCACCGCTTTTGGAGTGTAGCCTACCTTAACTCATACTATTACCCCCTTTGTCCGAAAGGAGTCATCAAATTTCGTTTTGACTCTCGTGTTATCACACCCATCGCTCCTACAAAATTTAATTCTTTACCATTAGATGAAAGGCTCTTTCTTGGCGGTGACAACGTGGTTAGAGGTTACAAGGCCTATCGTATTGGTCCTCATTTTAATGACAGCAAAGATCCTAAGGGTGGTATCACCATGCAGATTGCTTCTATCGAATATAACCATCGGCTATTTAAGAAAATGGATGGTTTTCTATTCTTAGACGCAGGGCTTCTCTCCCACAGAAAGTGGGATTTTAATTCCAGAATTTACTACTCATGTGGGTTTGGTGCGCGTATTAAAGTTATGGAGAGCTTCCCTCCAGTCTGCTTAGGATTTGGTTTCCCTTTAAGTTACGAGAGAAGAAAGGAAGTCCGACGCTTTTTCATCAGCTTTGGTGGTAGATTTTAATTATTTAATAGCAAGGAGTACCATGAGAAAAATTTCTTACAAATTATTCAAAGTTTCAACATTGCTTTTGTCCTGTGGACTACTATTAGCTGCCACACCTGCAGAACCCCCCGCTGCCTCTCAAAAAGTAGCACGTGTCGGCCTCATCAATTTTAAAAAGTGTATCGAGGAATCCAAAATCGGTAAGCAAGAACAAGAGACCTTTGAAGGGATGAAGAAGAAAATGGAGGAAGTCCTTGAAGAAAAAGATAAAGAGCTGAATGGGCTTGCTGAAAAGCTAAATGATCCTGACCAATTAGACCTGATGTCCGCGGAGGCTGAGACAGAACTCAAACGCAAATTTAGAAACTTAAGCCAAGAATTAACTCAATTACAAAATCAATACCTTCAGTCCTTACAGCAAACGAATTTTAAAATTGTTCAAGGATTAGCCGAGGTTGTAAGTAAAGCCGCTGAACTTGTAGCAAAAGAGGAAAAATACGATGTTCTTCTCAATGATGAAGGTGCGTTTTATTTTGATAAATCCTTAGATGTATCCTCTAAAGTTGTTATTAAAATGGACCAACTCTTTGACGAAGAAGCAGCAAAAATTGCACCTACAAAGTAATCCATAAAGATGAGGAGGCATCAATGTTTCAGAAAACCTTTACTTTGCTAGAACTTGCAGAACTGACTAAGTGTAGGTTAATTGGCAACCCTCAACACGTTATCAATAATGTTGCAGACCTTGAAACAGCTTCCCCCGAAGATGCCTCCTTTTTAGCCAACCCACGTTACGAACAAGTGATGAAACGCTCTGATGCGGGCGTTGTTTTTATTGATGGCAAAACACCTCTGACTGAGGGTAAAAATTTTCTTATTTCCGATGAGCCTTCTCGTGCTTTTCAAGTCCTTGTCGAAATCTTTTCAGAAAACGCACAGGAGATGACGGGCTTTGAGGGTATTCACCCAACGGCTGTTATTCACCCAACGGCTCAAATAGCTCCTACTGCCCATATTGGACCCTACAGTGTGATTGATAAATATGCTCAGGTCGCCTCTTTTACAGTCATTGCTGCCCATGTCGTAATAGGGCCTTACAGCAGGGTTGGCGAAAATTGTTATATTCACCCTCATGTCACTATCAGAGAGAGGTGTCTTATCGGTCACCGCGTGGTTATCCAACCTGGTGCCGTGATTGGCTCCTGTGGTTTTGGTTATACTCCCAACAAGCAAGGCCAGCATATTAAGCTAAACCAAGTAGGAACAGTCACTTTGGAGAATGATGTTGATATCGGAGCTAATACAACGATTGATCGATCAAGATTTAAAACTACAAGGATTTGTCGTGGTACAAAAATAGATAATTTAGTTCAAATTGGCCATGGCGTAGAAGTAGGAGAAGACAATATTGTTATTGGTCAAACGGGCATAGCCGGGTCGACCAAAACAGGTAAGCACGTTATTCTGGCAGGACAAGTAGCTGTCGCCGGGCACTTAAAGCTTGGGAACGGCGTCATTGTTGCAGGATGCTCTGGAGTTTCTAAATCTCTTTCGAAAGCTGGCAAATATGGAGGCATACCTGCGATGCCTCTTGACGAATACAATCGAAACGCAGTTCACCTTAGAAGCATTGATAAGTATGTTGCTCGCATCAAAGATTTAGAGGCAAGACTAGCAAAGCTAGAAAAAGAAACTCACTAGAAACATTCATTTTTAGTTCCTAAACGCTCTCCTTGCATGGCTAATAATATAAGAAATTGATGCACCGTTCTTGGCAATTCAGACGCACTTTTTCTTAAAACTTTAATGGCCGTTTTTGCCCGTTACATGAGTTCATTCATCCTCAATTAAGGCTGCAGCAATAGCCTCAAGGATATAAGCGCTTGTTTCACTCTTTAAGTATTTACATAAGGTAGGAACGGCACGGGAAAAAGAGCTTTCTTTTCTTTTGATCTTTCTCATATCTAAAGTACCATAATGATTTGATTTTGAGGCCTTTATGCCTAAGCTCTTCTAGGATAGGGATTTGCCTATTATAAACTTCTACGGCTTCAACCCAAAGATTAAATAATTCTGTTAGTGCATTCAGCTCAGGGCAATAGAGATGAATATTTCACAAGGCTGCCTATGATAACGACTCTTTTGATTTTCTGACACATAAGGATCATTACTTAGAATCAGTAACTTACGCCAAAATAACTCAAGAAGAGTTTAATCGAAGGGTCTTTTCAATTTATGTGAGAAATCCAAGCGCCTTCCAACGTACTCTACATGAGATGGCCCGCTTCCTTCTTGTTTTAGATCCTCTGCAACGACCCAATATCGAACAGGCGATCCAAAAATTTAATCATCTCATCGACCAACTCCTTTCTTCGTAGACGAGACGTTCTCTTCTAACCTAGCTTGTTTACATTGATTAGCTAGGTTGCTTTTTTAGAGAACAAGCAGGATAGAGTGTTTCAAAAAACCTTTTTCTTGCTATATGGTAAATTTTACCAAAATTAACCCTCAATCTATGACTATTTGTAATTCCTCCTCGATACAAAATTTAAAGCAGTATTGGCCGCTAGAAGTAAGTCAATCATTGAAAGGTCCACCTCCTTTTTTCCCTATGGGATCTGACAACTTTGCACGCTACACTAAAATACTTAGCGATCTAGAACTTTTTTTTAATTTAAAAATGCCACCAAAAATCGAAGAAAAAAAGCTTAAAAGAATTGTTTTCTTACATTCGCACTTAGAAAAATCGCATCCCCCTATAGCTTATCCCACCAACACTCATTTCAAGAAAGATCAACAAGATGAAATTACTTTTTTATCAAGCACAACTGGCAATTTGTTTGCTTTATGCAAAATCTACCTATCTATTCATGAGGAACAGGGTACAGCTCACAAAAAGATGCGATTGGCAATAAAAATCGATGATCTTGCTTTCTTTATCTTTTTTTCATTGTCTAAAAATGCTAGTGCTAAAGCACGAAAATTTTTAGAAAATGAAATTAATATTCTTACTCGTTTAAACCCATCAAAATTCATTTTACCTATTGAATTTCAAGCCAATTCTTATCCTCACCTACACTATCTTTGCCCTTTCACAAGGTTAGGGGATTTTACTTACCTTATTCAGCGGTTTCTTAGGAGTGACAATGAGGAAATTCACCAGGAAGATTGTATTCCATTTTTGCACGAAATCCTATTGGGTATAAAAGAAATACACCGAGCAGGTTTGGTTCATAGAGATATCAAACCGGAAAATATTTTATTGTTTGAAGATAGTGCCAAATTAGCTGATTTTGAATACGCGATTAGTCATGAAGAATACCGAAGAAGGATTGAAGAAGATTATCTAGCCGGTAGCGACGTTTCACTCTCAGGAACCCTTGAGTACCTTGCCCCCGAAGCCTTACTTGCCTATGCTTACTTACATGGAGAGGATCTTTATAGAGGTGAAGCCAACTCGCCACTTCTTGACCAGCTTGAATCAAAAGCCTTTGACTATTTGTCCGACTTCTCCTTGGATGTTTGGTCTCTTGGGGTAATTTTTTACGAAATACTTAACAAAGAATTTTTTATTGATAATGCCTTCAAAAAGGTTTTACCTATGATTCGCTGGTATTGCTCTTTAGATCAAGAAAGCTTTGAGAGTTGTATTTGGACAAAAACTTACGAAGATCCCTTCTTGCGCAAGCTTGAGCTGCTAGCGCGCTTTACATTAAAAGTTGATCCTGTCGAACGACCAACCATAGAAAAAGTCTTACAAAAGTTTGAAGAGCTTACATCCCGACATGCAGAGTAAGCTCTTCACGATAAAAGTTACCAATATTGTGGGTAGCTCATGATTCCTTTCGCTGTCGTTGTATCTAACAGCTCAACTTCATGAATTTGTAAAGCCTTCATAAAACCAAGTACCAAGATGCAATTATTCAGATCAACATTAGCAAAATTTGGATCAATGAACTCCTCATCCATCTTTCCTAAAGACTGGTAAATAAAATTTCTTAGACCTGATCGATCCACTAACTGTGAATTATCCATCAGAGGCCCTACGCCATGATAAAATAGGCGTCCGATACCGTACACCCTTCGTCCAGATTGACTGATCTTCTCTTTAATAATAGGATAAGCTTTTCGTGCGATGGACCTAATATAGATATCTGCGGCTTTTAGTTGTTCCTCCTCTATCGGATTAGGTGTTGCCACTTCAGCCAAGCTCCCCTCTTTGATCACTTCAATAATATAGTCACGTATAGGCACAGAACCGAGCGGCTGCATAAAAACAACGACTTGGCCTTGTTCGTTTAAGGTCATAACCTGCAAAGCACCTGTACCAATATCCCAAACTACCATTTCATTAGATGCTGAAGTTCCTGCTGCATTATAGAAGGCTAGGATCCCTTCTTGCTTTTGGATATAACTTCAACCTGAAAATCTGTCCCTCTTAATTTCTTCTATGAACGCTTCCGCGTTTACCGCATTGCGAAAGGCTTCCGTAGCCACAGCTTTTGCTTTTTGAACTTGATACTGATCTTTAAAATCCTTAAGCTTTTTAAAAGCTTGGATGCCCAATTTGCGGATTTCTTCGTCAAATGAGCCATCAAATGCCTTTAAATGTTTTTGATAAGGAACAGGAATTGAGCCTTCTACTAAAAGATTTTCTATTTGATGTGTCAGTGTATCCACATCAGCAATTGCAAATTTTGTAGATCCTGAACCAATATCAATGGACATTCTCCGCTCTACTGAAGCAAAGAGCGAAATATTAATAACTAGAAAGATAGTTAAACTTTTTTTAAAATCACAATTTTAACCTCAAAATAAAATTTTATTAACTAATTAATAAAAAACCAAATAAATTAATTAAACAAAATGACTTTAGCACTTAATTACTCACGCGAAACTTGGCCAGAAGAGGTCCAAAATAAAATTGAAGAAACTCTACTACAAAATCTAGCGATTAAACGTCATGATAAAATTCGTTATAAGTTTTTTAACTGTATTTTTAATGGAACTGAAACACCTTTCAAAACAACGAAATCTACTCATCAACATTTAAATGAGATTTATTTGCTTAAAATGGTCTATGGACAATCGCAACTACCGCTATTGCCCAGCACCCAATTTTTTAAGAAAAAAGCAGCTGATGGCTTGAGTTTTTTTACCAACGGCCAAGGAGAGCTCTTTGCTCTAACAAAATTTTATCTTCCATCTAGGCAGGGAGCAAAGAAGATGAGGGCAGCTGTTCGCATTCAAGATTTAGTTGTTGCTATCCTCTATTCATCTAAGAAGGAATCAAACGATTCTCTTGTGAGGGACTTATCCACTCGTTCGCAAATCACCCATCAGAATATTTTATCTATAGAAGTCATCAGTAAAATTAACTCAAACCATTCGATCAAAGCCATTAGCTTATTTGCTCCAGCAGGAAACCTAGAAAATTTTTTTAAGCAACAATTATCAAGCGCAGATGAGGTATCGATCCAAAAGGATTGCTTTCGCTATTTTAGGGAAATCATAAAGACACTAGAAGCGCTTCACACAAAAGGCATCATCCATCGAGATTTACACCCTCGACACTTTTTGCTATTTCCATCTCTTGGCGCCTCAAAAACACGTTTGATCAAGCTAATTGACTTCTCAAGAGCCTGTTTTATCGATTTGTTTAAGCAATCCATTAGGGAACAATGCCGCAAGAAAATTCGACCAGCTTTAGAGGGGAACAGACGATGTCTTGCGCCTGAACAATACCTTGCTTACGCGGATATTGTTGAAAATGCTCAGAATCCGAATGAAGAAAAAATCAATCACCTAACTTCTCCAGCTTCAGACATCTGGTCTCTTGGCTGCCTCTTTTATTATCTTTATAAGGGAGAAGTATTTTCTTTTTTTGACACAGAGGAGCCAGCAGATATTGCTCACCCATCATTTAAATATCTGCTAGATAGGCTACAAATGATGTTAAACGATCAAGCAGAGACGCCTTTTAAACAAGCCATGCGAGAGATGGCGCAATTTATTTTAATTGTAAGGGTTGAAGATAGGCCGACCTTGGCAAAAATTAAGCAAAAACTAGAGCGTGTTGAGCGTCAATTCGATCTGCAAATCTCCAGCTCTTAAACCAGAAGGGCAATAGGTTCCTCTAATAGCTCCTGCAGGGTTTTTAAAAACTCTGCAGCAGCCACCCCATCAATGACTCTGTGATCCACTGAAATAGTCAAACTCATAACTTTTCCAGGAACTACCGCCCCGCCCTTGACCACAGGTTGATCTAAAATACTGCTAACAGCAAGAATTGCGGCTTGAGGAGGATTAATGATCGCCTGAAAATGAGTGACACCAAACATTCCTAAATTGGAAATGGTAAAGGAACCCCCTTGAAATTCTTGCGGCTGCAGCTTGCCCTCACGTGCTTTCTTAGCTAATGCCTTGATTTCAAGAGAGATATCCTGCAGTCTTTTTTGGTCAGCATGACGAACAATCGGGGTAATTAATCCCCCTTCAACGCTAACAGCAATAGAAATATCAATGGTATGATACTGAATGATGACTTTCTTCTTAGCATCAAAGCCAGAGTTAATGACAGGATGTCGCTTTAATGCCAAAGCAACACCCTTAGTCACTAAATCATTAATGGACACCCTGATCTCAAGTTTGGCCAGCTTTTCTCTGAGCTCAACTAGAGCTGAAGCATCAATGGTTTTCTCAACATAAAAATGAGGGATCGTTGATTTCGCTTCCTGTAATCTCTCTGCAATGGTCCTGCGAACAGGAGTCAAAGGCATCTCTTCGAAAGTTGCAGATGGCATGGGAGCAAGTTGCTGTGAAGACTTAGCTGGAGCGATTTCCTCTAAATCTCTTTTTATAATTCGATTTCTTGGACCTGATCCTTGAATTTGAGACAGATCAATTCCCTTTTCCTTGGCTATCTTTTTAGCCAAAGGTGAAGCAAATATCCTTTCCTCATGTTTCTCTTGTAAAGGCTTTTCTTTTTCCTCTTCAACTTCTTTGTTTTGAGGTTGAGGTTCTGGCTCTTGGCTTGTTGCGGCTTGTCCTTTCTCTTGCTGAGCCTCGTCCAAGCTTTCCTTTTCCTCGGTTGTAAAAATGGCAATCGGTTGATTAACGCTAGCTTCTCCTCCTTCAGGCACAAGGATTTTTCTTAGCCAACCTTCATCTAAAGCAGTATGCTCAACAGTCGCCTTATCCGTCGACACTTCCAGTAAAACATCACCTGCGTTTACAAACTCCCCTTCTTTTTTATGCCACTCAGCAATTACTCCAGTTTCCATTGTTGGAGATAGTTTAGGCATTGTTACTTGAAATGGCATAAATGGAGCTCCGTTTTATAAATACATGGTTTTCTTTACTGCTGCAATAATCCTTTCCACCGTTGGCATCGTTGCTAGCTCCAATACTTTTGAATAGGGCATCGGGGTTTCTTTTTGACATACGCGTTCTAAAGGTGCGTCCAAATAATCAAAGCAATGCTCCATAATTTCAAAGCCAACTTCAGAAGCAATACCACTAAAATAATGGCCTTCTTCGACTAATACACAGCGTCCCGTTTTCCGCACAGACGTTGCCACTGTTTTAATATCCAAGGGTCTGATCGTTCTTAAATCAATAAGTTCAGCAGAAATTCCTTGCGCAGCTAGCTGTTCAACAACTTTAGCACATATCACCACCATACGGCTGTGAGCAACGATTGTTACTGCCGTTCCCTCTTTGATCACTTTAGCTTTACCAAGCGGAACGATATATTCTTCTGTAGGCACTTCCCCTTTATCGCCATAAGATAACTCAGATTCTAAAAACAAAACGGGGTTATTGCTACGAATAGAGGCTTTTAATAGCCCCTTTGCATCATAGGGGTTACTTGGAGCCACAATGATCAGGCCCGGCAAAACACCATATAAGGCCTCAACACAGTGCGAATGTTGGCTTGATACCTGAGCAGCAGCACCGTTAGGTCCTCTAAAAACAATGGGCACCGAGAAGCGATTGCCAGACATGTAATACATCTTAGCTGCATTAGAAATGATCTGGTCAGCTCCAACAAAAGAAAAATTAAAGCTCATAAATTCAATAATAGGCCTTAAGCCCGTCATCGCTGCGCCAATCCCTAAACCGGCAAACCCGAGCTCAGAAATTGGGGTATCAATCACGCGTTTTGGCCCCCACTTGTCTAATAGACCTTTAGTCACTTTGTAAGCGCCATTGTACTCAGCAACTTCTTCTCCCATAATAAACACGCGTTCATCACGAACCATTTCTTCATCGATCGCTTGTCTTAACGCTTCTCTCACATCGATTATTTGCGTGTTCATTCAAAAATCCCCTCTGGTTCTGGAGCAAAAACATCTTCACCTAATGTGCCTGGATCGGGCCAAGGGCTCTCATCTGCATGCTTCATCGCTTCAATCACACGCTCACGACACTCCTTATCCATTTGTTTGATTTCAGCTTCATCTATCACATGATTCTCGATCAATTCTTTTTGAAACAGGAGAATAGGATCTCGTGTCATTGAACTCTTTAACTGCTCTTTTGTACGATAAAGGCCTGGATCAGAAATCGAGTGACCTTTAAAACGTTCAGCAATCACCTCAACAAGAACGGGTTTTGAATCTTCTAATACGGATTGATAAACATGCTTAAAGCCCGCATAACAATCAATAAAGTCCATACCATCAAAAGTATAGCCTTTTATATTGTAGCCTGGTGCACGCTCCTCGGCAATTAATCTGTTTGTCAAGGCACGCGTGACAGCCGTACCCATTCCCCACTTATTATTTTCAATCACATAAATGCAGGGAAGATTCCAAAGAGAGGCAAGATTTAATGATTCGTGGAAGGCACCTTGAGCAACCGCCCCATCCCCAAGATAGCAAATGGCAACTTCATCTTTATTATTGGTATATTTAATGGTAAAAGCCGCACCTGTTGCGATGGGAACCTGGCCGCCTACAATTCCGAACCCACCGAGGAGACGCTCGGTATAGAGGTGCATAGAACCACCCCGCCCCTTCGCATTTCCTGTCGATCTACCATAGAGCTCAGCCATAATCTCACTGGGTGTAGCTCCTAAAAGAAGAGCTAAGGCATGACATCGATATGAGGTAATCCACCAATTCTTAACTCCCATAGCTTCGATCGAAGCGGTTTGAATGGCTTCTTGCCCAATATAAGAGTGAAAAAAGCCCCCTATCTTCCCTTGCTGATAAGCCGCCTCTGCGCGAGCCTCAAAGTTTCGTATTAAAAGCATGCGCTTTAACGCCTCTTTTAATCTACTTTGACCAATCTCTTGCAACACCTGCTTTCTACCCCCTTTAAGGAAGGTAGGAGAACAATTATTCATAAAGAAATCCTATAAAATTGAGGCATTTTAGCGGTTATAGTATAAAATTGCAATCATATGACTTTAAGAATTCTTTTAAACTAATTCCTTTTTAAAATTAAGTCTATTGCTAGATTTTAAGCTGAGCCTGTTGAAACGGCTTCTTCCTGACGGCTCATTTGTAAAAGACTACTTTCTGCCACTTCTTTATGAACAACGGCGGTAACACAAGAATCGGACCAAACGTTAATAGCTGTCTCAAGCATGTCAATAAAAGCATAAAAAGGCAAAATCACTCCAAGAATATTCAGAGGAACATTCATTGCGGCTAGAATCGCGCTTGAAAGGAAATAACATCCCATCGGTACACCGGCATTCCCCACAGCAGTGACGACCGATATAAACAGAAAACCGATCATTTCCATTGTTGAGAAGACCATGCCATTACTCATTGCGACAAAAAGAACTGTAATGAGAATGAAAGCTGCACATCCATTCATATTAATCGTCGTGCAAAGAGGGAAAGAAAAGCCTGCGATGGTTCTTGGAATTTGGGCTCTTTCTTCAGCACACTGCATCGCTAACGGGAGTGTCGCGTTTGAAGATTTAGTCAGGAAGGCGACCGAAAGAGCCGGCATCATCGCCTTGAATAATTTCAAAGGTGACACTCCTTTTAATTTAAGTAAAGCAGGGAGTACTAATCCTCCTTGAATCAGGTTAGCAGCGATTACACAAGCGAGATAGATCCCTAAAGTTTTTACCTCAAGGCCGCTTCGGAAGTCTTTCATAAAAAGAATGATAAATGCACCGATTGCCAATGGCATTATAGCAATCATCCATGTAATAATTCTTAAAACAGCAGCAAATAAAGAAGAAAAGAGGGCATGAAGATGAGAACGTTTTTCTGGGCTTAACCCTAAGGATGCCACGCTCAGTAACATCGCCATCATCATCACACCAATCACGTTATTTTCTAAAAATGGCTTTACCGCATTAGAAGGGACTGTCTGAATGAGATAATCAACGTAGTTACCTTTACTACCCACATTCACTTCTGCCTGTTCAGCAACAATACCGCGTACCGGATCAAGGGCAACAAAAAGAATAAGTGCTACAGAAGCAGATAATACCGTTGTGATGAGGGTATATTTAAGCACCTTCTTTCCTAAAAACTTAATCTCATCAACGTTGCTCATACTAGATGCCGTCGAAACGATGGAGAGGAAAATAATAGGAAGGCTAACGAGCTTCAGAAGTCTCATAAAAACTTCAGCAACCACTGATGCACCCGCTTCAATAAGAGGGACTTGCATCCAGCCTAGACAGAGCCCAACAACAACAGAAAAAACAAGAAAAAAGTTGAAAGAGAAAAAGCGATGATTTTGATGTTGTGCGCACATACCTAACCTATTATAAATCAATAATTAAATAATTTTACTCTCACTCTGTCAAGATACTTACCTATTTCCAAAGAGAATGGATCCTATCCTTAGCAGAGTCGCTCCTTCTTCTATTGCAATCGCGTAATCATGAGACATTCCCATTGAAAGATGTATAAATTGATTTTTATTATCGATTCTTGGAAGTAAAGTCTCTTTAAAAACACGAAGCTTAGAAAAAGTTTTATGAATAACGGTCTTATCTTCGGTGAAGGGAGCCATTGTCATTAATCCTTGAAGCTCAAGGTGAGCTAGTCCTTGCAGCTTGTCAAAACACGCATCCCAATCCTCAGGAGATAGTCCATGCTTAGTAACTTCCCCTGATGTATTGACCTGTAGTAGGATAGGAGTAATGACATTTTGACGCTCGCTCACTTCAGCAATTTTTTTAGCTAGATCAAAAGAGTCAACCGAGTGGATGAGGGCAAACTGTCCAACGGCTTTATTAATTTTATTCTTTTGTAACGTCCCTATAAAGTGCCAGCGAATATCTGAAGGAGCCTCTGCTTTTTTCTCCAATACTTCTGGAATCCTATTTTCACCAAAATCCCGACAACCGTCTTCATAAACAGGAAGTATTTTTTCTAAAGGATGCGTTTTAGAAACAGCAACCACAGAAATTTCGTTAGGATTCCTCCCCTTCTCCTTTGCCAAGGTGTGAACCTTTTGAAGGAAAAGGGTGTATGTATGATCGATATTCATAAAAAGTTTCTAGGGCGATTTAAAATTTCGTTTAAAATGATAGCATTTTTCGTAGAACTTAGGGAATTAAGAACTTGTTTTCCTCGCGAGGGCTTCCTTTTTTGAATCATATGGTAATCCGTTGACGCATTCTCGCTCACCTCTTTAAATGTTGAACTTGGTGGAATGCTCGTTTTAAATGACTGTTTTTGATCAAACTGTGTCTTAAACTCATACCCAGTCGAGGCGACTTTGGCTTTTTCTTTTATTTTCCGCAAAGGAGGAGGTGGTGGTGCAGGAGCAAGAGGCCGTTCAGCCTCCTCCTCAATATCAATGTCTAGCGACTTTAAAAATGCTCTTAGCCGCTCCTTCTGTTCTCTCTCTTCACCACCTTGAGGACGAATCGCTTGATCACGAGCTCGGCGTACAAGAAGAAAAATAAAGGCAAGGAAGCTAATGAGAAAACCTATTAGCTCAACGATATCCATTACTTTTCCTCGGGCTTAGCAATTGACCGTCGCATCTCTGTATCAGCACGCACATTTTCATAGCGCATAAAGTCCATTACGCCCAAATGACCACCTCTAAAAGCCTCGGAGATTGCAGCAGGAATCTGCGCTTGCGCCTTGATTAATTCTGACTCCATATCTTTAACTTTAGCGATATTTTCCTGCTCTGCAGCTACTGCCATGGCTCTTCTTTCTTCAGCTTTTGCTTGAGCAATGCGCTTATCGGACTCCGCTTTATCAGCTCGTAGGCGAGCGCCAATATTCTCACCAAGATTCATTTCGACAATATCAATCGATAGAATTAAAAACGCGGTTGAAGAGTCTAGACCTTTTTCAAGAACAAGCTTTGAAATACGTTGAGGAGATTCAAGGACCTGTAGATGGGTCTCAGATCCTCCAATTGCGCTCACAATCCCTTCCCCTACGCGAGCAATAATAGTTTCTTCAGTAGCACCACCGACTAGCTGCGCAATATTTGTCCTTACCGTTACTCGCGCACGCACATTAATTTGGATGCCATCCTTTGCTACACCTGTTATATATCCCCCATGGCTTGGGCAGTCGATGACTTTTGGATAAACAGAAGTTTGTACAGCTTCTCGTAAATCGCGACCAGCAAGATCGATGGCTGTAGCACGGCGCCAATCTAAAGGAATGTTAGCCTTGTCTGCAGCAATCATCGCTTGAACAACTTCAGTGATATGACCGCCAGCTAAATAATGTGTTTCTAAGTCTTCGACACTGATTGTCTTAAGCCCAGCCTTAAAGGCATTAATCCGAGCGTTCACAATAATGCGAGGAGGAATTTTGCGGAGGCTCATTCCTATGATGTTGAATAAAGGGATAGGCGTTCCCGAAACAAATGCTTGAAACCATAAGCTGATAAATTTCCCCATAATGCTCAAAGCAACAATAGCGATAATGGCAATAAGGATAATTAGAGTGTAAAATTCGAAACCTACATTAAATTGCGCTATAAAACTCATTAAAAGCTCCTCATTTTAAGATACTTCCGATTTAATGACGATCAGGCTTTCTCCTTCACCCCTTACAACAGTCACTTCTTCACCTTGTGAAATATAACCACTTTCCGAGATGGCCTGCTCTTGCTTTCCATCCAAGAGTATATAGCCTCCTGGTTTTAAATCGGATAAAACAATGGCTTTTTTACCGATTGCCGATTTATCATAGGTAGAAGCAACATAACCTTCTTGGTCTGATTTTAAATAGATACTCTTACTTCGGGGTATTTTCCAAAGGGCATATTTGATAATCCCAATCACAGAACAAGAGACTAAGATAAAGAAAAAAGCAATAAGCCACACTGATTGGAATTGGATAACAGCTAAAAATAAACTTGCTAAAATTAATAAGCTACCTGCAGTACCCATCACCGCACCAGGTAAGTAGAACTCTAAAAAAATAAGCAATAGACCGGTTAGCAAAAGAATAAAAGGCATCATTGCGTTTCCTCTCGTACAAAAATTACACTACCCTCAATTCGTACAATCGCTATTTTCGCATCTTTTTCTATATATCTTCCTGAACTTAATGCATCGTAAATAGTATGATTGACCAAAATTTTTCCGGAAGGGCGAAGGTAGGATAAGGCAATGCCCTTTTCTCCTACATGTGGTAGATTGATTTGATCAAGGCCTGCCACATAACCTTGGCTAGCATTTTGTTCATGTCCTTTTAGTACCAACCATTGAAGACCTTTAAAGGAGTGAGCAAAATGCTTCGCCAAGAAGTAAATGATGATAAGCCCTAGGATAAATGTTGCCGACAGCCAAACCAAACGAGTGAAAAAAGCCTCTCCTGCTGCGTTGAAAGTTTGAGTGTTCCATTCAAAATCAATTGAACCGATGCCTGGTAGCATTAAGCTAAAAAGGCCAACGATAAACAAAGCAATACCTATCATGCCCACAATGCCAAATGAGGGTAGCACAAGCACCTCTACCAGGATCATGATCAATCCAAGCAACAGCAAAATCACTTCAAACCAGCCAGCTAACTCTTGAGAAAAGCTAGAAAGAATGATTAAAGAAAGACAAGTGAGAGCGACGCTACCCGGTAATCCAAAACCAGGCGTATTCATCTCCAGGTAGAAGCCCAGCAATAATCCTAAAAATAAAGCAGATTGGACGACAGGGCTAGCCAGGAAGGAAAAAAACCTCGTTTTCCAATCCATGATATACTCATCAATTTCTGCATTGGGGATGCCAGCAAAGAACGCATCCTCACTCAAAAGTTCTTTACCAAATGACCACCTTCCCATGTCATGCTCAAAGTCTGTCACTGCCACAAGCTTTCTAGGTAATAGCATGAGATCAGCAACTTGATATTCGATCAACTCCTCTGCATTTAAAGTAAGCAGCTTGCCTTTAGAACTAATGATCCTATCAGGATTTGGCCCTGATGATCGAATCTGATTTTCAGAGTCAAGTTTAACAATTTTACCATGCCTTAAAACTAAAATGATGTCTTTGTCAACCATGGCCTCTGCAACAAAAGGATTTCTTCCAAAAAATTTTGCCCGGTTAGCAAAATCCGTTCTCAAAGCTGAGTTAACCTTTTCAGACGCTGTTTGAGTTGCTCCTGAAGAATCCTGAATAATTGGCTCAGCCGCTCCCATGCTAGCATCTTGGGTAATGGCGATGAATCGGGTTGAATAAGCAAGCATCGCTCCTGCAGAAATCGCCCAATTATTAATGAACGTGACGATAGGAATATTATATTGAGTATCAATTTTCTTTAAGGCATCCGAAATTTTTTGAGCTGCAAAAACTTCTCCTCCGGGAGTATTAAGCTCAAGAATGATAAAAATGGGAGGGTTGTTTTGATAATAATCCAAAGCATTTCGAACGTAAACCCAGGTGGCTTGACTAATCCCGGTTGAACGATCATCAATGGCAATTCTCCCTATCCTATTAACCCCATTCGTATGATAAGGGATAAAAGCTTTCAAAGATTGTTCAGTTGAGCTTAATCCATTCTTTAGAGTCGCTCTTTCTTCCTGCAAGCCAAAAGAATGGATAAACGATTCTAGGCTAAGGCTATGATTCACCAACCCTAATTCTTTCATCTGGTTTTGATTGATGACTAATGGTTGATTGGCTAAAAAAAGGATATTTTTCAAAGATTGATCTCGCCATTCAGGAAGTTGCTGCCAACTTTCATTTTTAGCAAATTGAGGGTCTATCATGGCCGATGCTAAAATTTCCAATAAGGAGCGATGAGGCGAACTTGCCGGAATGAGCCCAACCACTTGATTTCTCAAAATATTGGTAGGAACAGCGTTATCGGTCCCTAAGGGAATATCTCCCCAACTTACAATCAGAGAGGAGTAAAGCTCATCAGCTAAGAAAGGAAGAATGGCAGATGGGCCTAAGGCATTTTCATTAATATAAACGATAAGACGAGTAGAGTGCTTCATCTTGATTGCGTAAAGAGACCTTACCAAATCTAAAAACGCCTGAATATCCGCACCGTTACTATTAACTGAAATGGCGATCAGGTTTGGAGGCTTTTCGCTCATCTGCTCCGCTTGTTCTTGCCATTGAGCGATCTTCTCACTGTCTAAGTAGCCATTTAAAGTCCAAAACACTTTTTCTTGGGCATAGGCACAGTTAATCAGCAAAAAGAAGCTAAGAAAATATCTAATCGCCATGATATTAATGAAAAATTAAATTTATTTTCACATTAAACGATCAAGAAATTGTAGGATATATTTTCTCGCTTTTAACAAGTTTTCATCAGAGTGTGCTCGTGAAATGAACCATGCTTCACATTGCAAAGGAGGGATATAAACGCCATTCTCAAGTAAAAACTTAAAAAACTGAGTAAAGGTTTCTTGATTGAGCTTCTTGGTATCTTCTAAGTTTTTGACTTCTTTCAAACCAAAAAAGAGGGTAAACATGGAACCAACAGATTGGATACAGGCAGGAGTTTTTAAGGTTGCCATTTTTTCTTTAATCGGGTTCAGAAAAAAGTCCGTTTTAGCTTGGAGCTTATCATAAAATCCCTCTTCTTCGGCTAACGTGATCGCCTGTAATCCTGCCTCCATCGCAACCGGATTCCCGGAAAGGGTTCCCGCTTGATAAACAGGCCCTAACGGAGCTAAGAAATCCATGATCTCTTCTTTACCCCCAAAAGCCGCAGCAGGAAAGCCTCCTCCAATAACTTTACCGAGGCATGTTAGATCCGGCTGCACAGAATAAAGAGCTTGCGCTCCCTTTAAGGAAACACGAAAACCGGTAATCACCTCATCAAAAATAAGCAGCGCTCCATGAGCATAAGTTAATTGCCTTAGCAGCGACATAAAACGTTCGGTTGCAGGAATAACACCCATGTTTCCGGCTATTGGCTCTAAAATCACACAGGCTATTTGATGTCCATGGGTTTTAAAAGCTTCTTGAAGTGCTAGCTCATCATTATATGGCAAACTGAGTGTATGCTTGACCATCTCAGGAGGAATCCCTTTTGAACTCGAGGTTGGCGATAAGTTTAAAACACCAGATCCTGCTTGTACGAGAAAATGATCAGCATGTCCATGATAATTACCCGAAAACTTGACCACTAACGGACGAGAGGTGTAACCACGTGCTAATCTTACTGCACTCATCGTCGCCTCAGTCCCAGAAGAAACAAAACGAATTTTCTGTATTGAAGGAATAATGCTAGTTATTTTTTTTGCTAGAGCAGCTTCAATTCCTGTGGAAATACCAAAGCTTGTCCCCTTACGCATTCTTCTTTCAGCAGCTTCAAGTATAGACGGATGCGCATGTCCATGAATGAGAGCTCCCCATGAGCCGCAGAAATCAACATACTCATAGCCATCCACATCATAAAGCATCTCTTTGTCTGCCCGATCGATGACCAATGGCAGTGAGTGAACGGATAGGCAAGCTCTTACCGGTGAATTGACCCCACCAGGAATAACTTTAGATAGCTCTTGATAAATGTCTTGCGTCTTTTGTCGTTGCATAAACATGAATTCCCAGGTAATATCGTTCCACCAAAAGGTTAATTTAAAAAGGGTGTTTATAGCAATAAACTTTTGACCTGAAAGCCTTTGTGAATTAAAATTACGTTTTGGCTAAATAACAACACCTAAACTTCCTTATTCACCGCTTGCTATTAATGCTCATTAGGGGTAAGTCAGGAAATGATAATCAATTCAAGTGACATATTGTGAGTTTTCTTCTTGGAGTGATGACAGCTTTTTTAGTGTCCCTGGGGGAATACACTGGCTTGGTTTTCCAAGTCATTTGGGTTACCTTAAGACGTCCACCTGCCTGGTCGTTAATCAGAGATCAAATGTTCGATATCGGAGTCATGTCCTTATCCGTTGTCGCCATTACCGGTTTTTCAACAGGGTGCGTCTTAGCAGCGCAGTCATTTTTCCAACTATCAGATAAAGGGCTAGCTTCAGCAACAGGTCTTATGGTCACTAAAGCAATGATGGTTGAATTGGGCCCTATTTTGACAGCTTTTATGATTACAGGACGTGTTGGAGCGGCTATGTGCGCTGAAATTGGAACGATGCGTGTCACGGAGCAAATTGATGCCTTGAGATCCATGGCTGTCAACCCACTACGCTATTTAATTGCTCCGCGCTTTATAGCAGGTATTTTTATGATGCCCTTATTAACAGTCTTCAGCTGTATCATGGGCATTCTCGGTGGGTATGTTGTAGCCGTTTATTTTTATGGCATGGCCCCTAACACTTTCATGGATCCCCTACCCGTTCATATCCATTTCTTCGATTTTGTTAGCGGGCTTGTCAAGGCCTTTGTGTTTGGCGTTATTATCGTAACGATTTCTTGCTATAGAGGAATGACGACCAAGGGAGGCGCAGCTGGGGTAGGAAAAGCTACTACCAATAGTGTTGTCATTTGCTATTCAGTTATTCTTATTGGTAATTTTTTCCTAACCGTAGGTCTGAATAGTTCTTATACATTGATGGAAAATTGGGTCAGTTAGAAAACCTATGATCAAAGTTAAAAATCTATGGAAAAGCTATGGCTCCCTCACCGTATTAAAGGGATTAGACCTAGAGATTTTTGACGGGGAAACACTTGTCATCTTAGGTCGCTCGGGGGTTGGTAAAAGTGTTCTTTTAAGGCAAATCATTGGCATTGAAACCCCCGATAAAGGCTCTATCGAAATTAATGATGTTGATATCACAAAACTAAGCCAAATCGAACGCTTTAAAGTGACAAAGGAAATGGGAATGCTCTTCCAAGGAGCAGCCCTTTTCGATTCGATGACTGTTGGGGCCAATATCGCTTTTTATCTCACCGAACACCATAAAGAATTAAGTCCTAAGGAAATTCGAAAACGCGCAAAAGAAACTTTGAAAATGGTGGGGCTGGAAGGAACAGAAGATAAGATGCCTTCTGAGCTTTCCGGTGGTATGCGTAAGCGAGCAGCTTTAGCAAGAGTTGTTATCTATCGTCCAAGAATTGTGTTATTTGATGAACCTACCACAGGTCTTGACCCTGTCACTTCTACACAAATTAATGACTTAATTAAGCAAACCCAAAAAGACCTACATCCCACAAGCATTATTGTTACTCATGATATTAAGTCAGCAATAGAAGTGGGAGATCGTTTAGCCTTTCATGAAGATGGCAAAATTCTTTATGTGGCCACAAAAGAAGAATTTTTAAATAGTACCGAGCCCCATATCCAAGCTTTCTTCAATAACGCTGTTATTAAAGAAAGCTTCTTAACGCAAATAAAAAGAAGAGCACTTTAACGCATGGCTGACCAAGCAAAAAACATCCTGATTGGCGTATTTGTAATCGTAGCGATGGCGATTATGATCTTTATCTTACTATTCTTGCACCCTTCCGTCGGTGATGAGGGACAGGTCCTAAGAGTAAGATTCGCGGACGTTGACAAAGTGACCGTAGGCACAAGGGTGGCTTATGGAGGAAAGCCTGTTGGTGAAGTAGTAGAAATTAAAGAAGTTAAAGATCCAAACGTCCAAGAACGTATCGGTGACAATGGATACATTTACCTTTATGAACTGATCCTGCGAGTAGATTCAAGCGTCAAAGTTTACAATACGGACCAAATTTCTTTAAGAACCTCTGGCCTTCTTGGAGAGCGATCGATTGAAATTTCACCTGAACCGAGGAAACCCGGACAAGAATTATACCTAGTCAACAAGGAAGTGTTATATGCCTATGAGGCGGGTTCCGTGGAAGAAACCTTAAAAGAGCTAAAAAATGTAACAGATAAAGTTGATCTTGCTTTAACGACGATCAACACAACATTTAATAAGATTAACGAACTACACATCCTAGAAAAAGTCAATAGAATAGCACAAAATATTGAAGAGATTACGACAGCTGTAAATAGTCCAGAAAAACTGATAAATACCATTGATAATTTCTATCTCGTTAGCAAGAAGTTAAACCATAAAATCGACAAGCTTGACGATGTAATCGCACAAGTTTCATCGGGACTAGGCAAATTTGATCGCGCTGCAGAGAATCTACAGCTGGTCACCAAGCAACTGCATGCCGGTGAAGGGACTATCGGCCGGCTATTGATGCGAGAGGACTTATATCTCCAGTTAAATTCCCTCCTTAATAAGGGACAAACACTTTTTGATGACATCAGCACTTACGGATTATTATTTCAAAATAATAAGCAATGGCAGCGCTTAAGAGCACGACGGGCTAATTTACTTTACAAGCTCTCGACCCCACAAGAATTCAAAAATTACTTTAGCGACGAAGTAAATCAGATTAATGCTTCCATTGGAAGAATTTGTATGGTATTAGGTGAAACAGAGTGCTGTGAACCAAACTTCTTAGAGGATGGCGAATTTCGTAAAGTATTTGCCGAGCTCATCCGACGCGTGAAAGCAATGGAGGAATCTCTACAGATGTATAACCAGCAAGTTGTAGATTGGGAAGTTAAAAAAACTGAATTATGTTGGGAATAATCGATGGAATCATTACCTTACTCACAGATTGAAAGGGGCACCTTTATGATTGCGACACCTGATATTGAAAATGGTGTCTTTTTTCGTTCGGTTGTTTTAGTCTGCGAACATAATCCCAACGGTTCATTCGGGCTAGTCATTAATAAGAGCCTTGAGCTTGAACTCCCTGAGGAAATTCTGAATATCAACCAATTAACTAATTCTCAAGTTGGCATTCGAGCAGGCGGACCTGTTCAAACCAATCAAATGATGCTCCTTCATACTTCCGATCAAATCCCTCAGCAAACCCTTGAAGTCACCAATGGTGTTTTCTTAGGCGGCGATCTACAGTTTTTACAAGACTCTCTAGCAGATGAGAGTGGCCCTCAAATCTTCTTATGCTTTGGTTATGCAGGTTGGGGTGCGGGACAATTGGAAAGAGAGTTCCTGGATGGTCACTGGTTTATTTGTCCCGCAACACAAAGGCACATCTTTGAAGTTCCTCCAGAAAAACTATGGCAAACTCTCCTTCGTGAGATGGGAGGTAAATATGCAACTCTCTCAATGATTCCTGAGGACCTTTCCCTCAACTAAGCGACTTCCTCAGACAGCTGCGCTAAGCCTTATATTCATTCCCGACTTGTGACAACCGGTTTATTCACAAGTTCCTGCCCCTCCTGAACCCGGCCTGCAGACGTAGGCTTAAGAATAGAGCAACATCTTAGATAAGCTGCCTTTATATACTGCTGCTCTTGAGTCAGGTCCTCACCTTCCGGAACAAAGTGCTGTTGAATCTCTTGAACCAACTTAAGAGCTCGGGTCACATCACCTCCCGTCGATTGATCAGTAATACTCCACCTGATTCGAACTATTAAGGATGCAGCATCAATGTGGGTATATCTCCTCCAATTCCTTGGAAGCTGCCTAATAGGTTTAGCGTTTTCTAAGTCATCTTCTAACCATATTTTTAAATAGGAGCAAGAAGCCTCAGTCGATTCCTTAAATTTTTTCTTGAAATTTTTGCTAATATTATTTAATTCCACCAAATTGATTAAATCCATTATTCTATCACTAGTCTCTAAGTCTCGTTGCAAAATTGGATTTTTCATCGCTATGACTTTAATACGGTGAAGAGCGAGCTCTAAGGACTTTGCTTCCGAAGGCTTAAATAAAAACGCTATTAACTTTTGCAGCCAAGTTTGGGGTCGATTGACGAGCTTAAAATCCTTTGATAGGTAATACTTATTAGGATCCCAACCCTCCAATTGGCTAATTCTAAATTGGAATTGTATATAGTCCATAACTGGCCTCAACATATAGTAATTAATGATATAACTATTAGTTAAAGTTCCGTTAAAGAATTTTAAAAATATTGACCATCCTCGTTGACAACTAGCTACTCAATAACCATAACGCCTGGTTGATCGCCTAATTTCTCGGTAATCTTTTTGTGCGGTGCATCTCTCCATCGACGGTCTAAGTGCAAATGAAAATTCTGAGCCACTGCTTTGTGAAACTGAGCATAATCATCTTGAGACATCACAAATACTCTATGTCTATCAAGAAACCGTTGACTATCTGAGGAAAGACTGTATTTATTCCCGGCAAAAAGATCTAATTTCTTGTCAGAATAGTAGCCTAGAGGATCTGTTTTTTTATTGGGCATACTGAAGTTAATCGCTTTTTGAAAACCAGCCCAAACCCTGGGTCTTGGTATTTCATAGATGAGATTATGAGGACTAGGAAAACCTCTTTTCCTTCTTCCTATATAAAGCGCGTAATCACCTATTTCGCAATTTGTTATTAGCGGTCGTGTCCTTGATGATTTAATCTGATTTTCTATCCGACCATTAAATACAAAGCATCCCTCCCCATAGATCCACTCTGGATGAGTAGAAGCGTACGCCCCAGGATAAAGTCCTTCGTGTTTATATAAAATTTTTTTCGACTGTAGGATGGAGTCTGCCCTGTATGTGCAGTGATGCCATTTATGGGAATCTTGTGATACAACCGGCTTACCTTTCGCAAGCTTGCGATCAAGATGGTCTAAATAGGCTAAAGCATCCCCCTGCAAAACTTCTAAAGATCTTAACCTTTCAGTATACTCTCTTCCTTTCTTTAATCGGTCGGCGAAGATCATTGTCAAAACTGATTCTTGGCAATCTAAATAAATCCTTTTTAATTCTCGTTGTTCATCAGTTAATTTCACATTCTTAGGAATAAAACGATGTTTGATGTGGCGTGCAAGGATCAGGGCCTGATTAACGTCTTCTCTGCTCGAATCCACGGTAATGTTCTCTTTAAGCTCAGCTAGTCTTGCTTTAGCTTCTTCAAAACATGAGGCCCCTAATATCTCATCTGAGGGTAGCTCTAAATCACTATCTTCCTCAACAGAAAGTTCATCCTCACTATTTACGTCATCCACAGAAAGTTCGCCCCAACTATCCTCTTTATCGACGGAAAATTCGTCTTCACTCACACCAGGGCCCTTAGGATCGTTTTTTTCCAACATGGATCTTAAATCTGTGCAGTTAATTTTAATGGCAGCTTCCCATTTTTTACTCACTTTCTTTGATTCTGCAGTCTCTACTATTTTTAAAATTCTCTGACGGCTAATATCGTTTTGAATAAACTTGGGATTATTACACGTAAACACCTTGATCCTGTCTAGGGCGAGTTTTAACGATTTTGATTCTGAGGGTCTAAATAAAATAGCAAAGATTCTTTGGAAGAAGGTTCTGGGTCGATTCAGCACTTTTAGGTCTTTTGATAGAGAGCCCGAACGCGCGTCCCAATGGCTATGAATAACGTGAAGCCTACTAGTGAATGTAATGTCATCCATCCTTTTCTCCTCTACATGAATGTAAATAATTATAGAGAAGCTGATTAAAGATTAGTTAAAGAAACTGATAAACAATAGTATTTTTAAAAATTTTTTTATTAGAAGTAATAAAAAAACGGATTATTTAACTTATTTAAAAGATCCGCAAGGGGATTCATTATGCATTCCCTCCCCCAGCTTAAGATGGGTTGTAGTCAGGCAAATTCATTATTTAAATTGAAAGAAAAGAAAAGAAAAGAAAAGAAAAAGCGCGAACTGGAGTTTGTTCGCGCAAGAACAATTAACGCTTAGAAAACTGGAAGCGTTTACGAGCACCAGCACGACCATATTTTTTACGTTCTCTCTTACGAGGATCGCGAGTAAGAAATCCTTGCTCTTTTAGATCATGTCTTAGCGCCTCGTCTTGTTCCACTAAAGCTCGTGCTAACCCTAAACGCACTGCGATAGTTTGGCCTTCGAGGCCTCCGCCTTTTACGCGGATAATCAAATCATATTTGCTGTTTCCGCCCAATTTCTCAAATGGAGCAAGAATGCTTTTTCTTTGAATTTCTTGTGTAAAATACTCATCAAAGGGGCGACCATTGACGTCTATTTTGCCGCTACCATCTCTTAGACGGATACTTGCGACAGATGTTTTACGGCGGCCAGTTGTAACAGTCTCTTTTAGTGACATAACTTCTCTCTAATTAAATATTGACTACGAGGGGTTTTTGCGCTTCCATATTATGATTGTCGCCAGCAAAAACTCTAAGACGTTTCGCCTGTGCTCTGGCAATACGTGTTTTAGGCATCATTCCTAAGACAGCATGTTCAATAATATACTCAGGGTTACGATCTTGCATAATATCATAGGGAATTTCACGCATTCCACTCATAAAACCTGTATAGTAACGATAAATTTTCTGAGCTTCTTTAGCGCCTGTAACTTCAATCTTATCGGCATTAATCACAATAACGCCATCACCCATATCTTGGAATGGGGTATAACTAGGCTTATGCTTTCCTCTTAAAATTTTAGCCACTTCAGAAGCAAAGCGACCTAACGTCTTACCGGTAGCATCAAGAATAAACCACTTGCGCTCGACTTCATCCGGGTTTACCATTTTAGTCTTTTTTCTAAGCATAACTTAACAGTCCTTGGGATTGTATCATTCAATATTGCTGATATATTACTCTACCTTATAGTTTTTGCCAAGAATTTTCGCCGCTCCTTCTTTTCTTGAAATAAAGAACTCTATTAACTTAGAATACTCTGTTTTAACTAATGCGAAAGTTTGCATATGAAAAACCCCAAAACCTTTTATGTAAGAACATACGGTTGCCAGATGAACGAACTGGATACCGAAGTTATGGTAGGTCAACTAGAAAATCGTGGCCTTACAAAAACAGAGGATGAAACACAAGCCGATCTTCTCGTGTTTAACACCTGCTCTATTCGCGATTTGGCAGAACGCAAAGTAATGGGTAAACTCGGTAAATTAGGTCGCACTTCACAAAAAAATGCCATTATTGGTGTTACTGGGTGCATGGCAAATGCTAAAAAAGATTCCATCTTCCATAAGCTACCCCACGTTGACTTTGTTCTTGGAACTAACAATATTCACCATCTTAATGACGTCTTAGACGAAGTTCTGACCACCAATAAGCAAATTGTACGAACTGATGATCATTTTGAGCATGAACTCGATTACTTAAGCGCTAAACGTGATGATAAAGTAAAAGCCTATGTCTCTATTATCCGAGGATGCGATAAATACTGTACCTATTGTGTTGTTCCTTACACGCGAGGCCAGGAGGTCTCAAGACATCCAGACCATATTGTCGAAGAGTGCCAAAAACTGGTCGATAATGGTTATAAAGAGGTCACTCTTTTAGGGCAAAACGTCAACAGCTATGGAAAAGACAAAGAGGAATGGAATTGCCTTTTTCACGACCTTTTATATCGATTGGATCGCATTAAAGGATTAGAGCGCGTTCGTTTTATGACTAGCCACCCTGTAGATATTACGAAAAATCTTATGGAAGCGATTAGGGATCTAAAAAGCGTCTGTGAGTTTGTTCATTTTCCTATTCAAGCAGGATCTGATCGTATCCTTAGAAAAATGCACCGAATTTATACAATCGAACAGTACCTTGAAAAGGTCCGCATGCTAAAAGAAATTGTCCCTAATGTAGCTTTAGGAACGGATATCATCGTTGGCTTTCCTACTGAAACTGAAGAAGAATTTGAAATGACGTATAACATTCTTAAAGAACTGGAATACTCCGTCGCCTTTCTTTTTGCCTATAGTCAACGACAAGGCACTCCGGCTATGCGTTGGAAAGATGATGTGCCAGAAGAAGTTAAGCAAGCGCGGCTACAAAGGCTGATCCAGTTACAGGAGCAAATTTATGCTAAGCAAAGGCACGCCATTCTTGGCGAGGAGATCGAAGTCCTTGTTGAGAAAAGAAGCTTTAAAGATAACGCTTTCCTAAAAGCTCGAACACGATGCTGGAAAAACGTCCTTTTCAAAGGCGGAGATGAGCTAATCGGCACCCTACAACAAGTAAAGCTTCATAGCTTTAATCACCAAACTCTATTGGGCGAGCTAGTAACGACAGATTCTTGATTATTGGGCGAGTGAAACCTCACCGACTGGAAATGACAAGCTGTAAACCTTAAACTTTTTGCTTAGGTTTTAGCGATTTAAGGACAATCGTTGATGTCACTAGATCAACGGCAAATAGGATAGGAGGTGCAAAAGAAAGAAGGATCCTTAAGATGAGGAAATTTTTTTTAGCTTGAAATGCGATATCTTTTGGTTTAGCAATCGCCATTTTGATAATCAATCCTATATGAGTGATTATCCCTAAAATCGGAATGTAGGCAGACAACTTGATTAAATTCCTGACTGTCTTACTACCTTCCAAATGACAAGTTTTTTTCTTTGAAAGACAATGCTCATAGGAAAACGTAGCAATAAAAGCTCTTCTGCAGACTTGCGACATGGGTTCTCCTCCATCTTTAACACCTTTTTACTCTCATCATCCTTTCTTACATATCAAGGGCTTGTAAGTATGGCAACTATTTTAATAGGCTCTTCAACATCCCTCTTGCTTAAGCCAGCTTAAGAGATTTAAGAGATAATCATACTCCCAAGGCCTCCAGCACATTGAAAATCATTCATGATTACCTTATAAATATCATAAAAATCTTAAGAGGTTAATAATGGAAATTCTAGAAACAATGAATTTAAATGCGTGGGATCAAACGATTTCTGTGGATATGCAAGAAAAAGCACTGCATAGTCTAGAACAAGGAAAGGTTCTTTATTTCCCTTTTCTCCCCTTCAAGGTCCACCATCACGAAGAAAAATTTCTTTCTCCATTAGTCGCTCACCCTAAATCAAAAAATATTAGCTATGACATGCAGCAAGATCGCTTAGGAGGTGCCCATACAGAAGTCAAAGACATTGATCAGCTTAAGGAAATGGTCAAACGTTTTGCTTCTCAAAGCCGAAATTTATTTGATGCCCTTTTTCCACATTACTCACGATATTGCCGACAAGCAAAAACGAGTTTCAGACCAATAGAATCATCCAATCGCAAGATTTCTAAATACAAAGACGATACTCTTTTACATGTCGACTCTTTTCCATCAAATCCCGTAAAAGGAGAACGAATCCTACGAATTTTCTCAAATGTCAATCCTCATGGCAAACCAAGGGTCTGGCGCATCGGCGAACCTTTTACAAATGTGGTTGAAAAAATGGCACCTAGAGTAAAACAACCCTGGCCGGGAAGCGCTTATTTTTTAAAGCTCTTTCGCTTAACGAAGGACTACCGCACCCTTTATGATCATTATATGCTTAAAATCCATGATGCTATGAAATTAGACCCTCATTACCAAAAACATGTCTTTCAATGGGAAATTCATTTCCCAGCTGGTAGCACCTGGATCGTCTATACAGATCAGGTCTCGCATGCAGCCATGTCCGGTCAACATCTCTTTGAGCAAACTTTTCATCTTCCTATTAAAGCGATGAAAAATCCTGACACTACTCCTCAAAGGGTTTTAGAAAAATTTTTACAACAAACGCTTGTATAACAGGACAAAGTTGGCTATCTTGCTAACTTTAAAACAAAGACCGTCGTTGGCAAATAAATAGTCAGAGTGGCTAGGCTAAAGAGAAATCACTTTGATCTCAAAGCCTAACTTTTGAATGTGAACGAGCTGATTGACAGTTAAATAGGGTGTTGAAGCAATTTGGCAAAATCTTTGCGCTTGCTTGCATTGTGGTTCAACAATGGCACCATCTAGGCTTTTAGAAACAACACGTACAGTAACAGTCTTTTTTTTCATTCTTTCTCTTTTCAGGCATCACTTCCCGAGAAGATAACATATGTTTTTTTTTAGACAAAGACATAAATGCGAACATGTGTTATATTTCTTCTCTAAACTTTTGCTTTTCAGGAAAAATTTGAAAGCGTTTTTTACCCTGCTTTCATAAAATTGAGGAAAAATGGATCTTAGAGAATACTTATTTCGCACCCGTACTTCGCTTAAAGAGTTTAGCGCAAAACTTGGCTATTCAAGGTCTTATTTATCCATTCTCATGCACGGTCACAAAAAACCTAGCCTTCGGCTTGCCAAGCTTATTGAAAAGGCTACCGAAGGCAAAGTGACGATAGAAGAACAACTCGATCTTAAGTTAGATTGAAAATATTTAACTAAAAATGTTCTTCAAGAGTTTCTATGATTTTCAAGATATCGATTCCCTTGCCGAAAATTGGTTTAAAAATATCCCCCATTTTTTTAACCCTGTCAGGGACTGTTTGAATCGTAAACTGGCTTGGCAATAGACCTTTTCTTACCTCTTCCCATAAAAGAGGTGTTGAAACGGTTGCAAATGGTCTTCCCCGAACGGAGTAAGGAGCCACAATCGTTTGCCCAAAATTATTTTGATAGACGTCGATATAGACCTTTTTTTGCCTTTTCTCAGGTTTTCTTTCCAAAGATGTTATTTTAGGAATTTCATTATGGGCAAGCCGTGCGATCAACTCTCCAAATCTTTTTGATTGCTCATAGCTATACTTGGCATGAAGGGGTATACAAATGTGTAACCCGTCTCCCCCCGAAGTTTTGCAATAATTTTTGATTTTGTAGCTATCTAAAATATCATGAATGACAAGAGCTGTCTCGATCACTTGATTGAAAGAAATCGCTTCCGGATCCAGGTCAATAACAAGAAAGTCTGGATTCTCTAGTTGATCAATTTGCGATAGAAAAACATGAATTTCGATCACGCCAAGATTCACTAGATATTCTAGTGCTTTTTTATTCTCAACAACCAAGTACTGAACTTTTTTATGGTCATGCTCAATAGAAATGGTTTTCATTTCTTTGGGCAAATGCAGGCTACTACTATCCTTCTGGTAAAAACTATCCCCCTCGATACCATCGGGGAAACGGCGGATCATAATCGCCCGATTTTTTAAATAAGGAATGATTAAGGAAGCCACTTTTTGATAATAACGAAGTAGATCTCCCTTTGTATATTTCTGATCTGGCCAGTATATCTTTTCAAGGTTACTTACCTTTACTTCTTTGCTGTTCACCATTTGGATAGGTTCTCTTGTTACTTCTAAAGGGTTTTTATCAAAACGTAACCCCTGAAAGATGGGTTGTCTTGCAACGCCTTCTTTAGTCCATTGACTTAATGAAATGGCACAAACTAACTTGGGTTCTACCCAAGTTACGGGAGAATTGGCTTTAGGCCGTTGAAAAAAAGGACATTCATCTTGGATAAGTGGTCTAAGTTTCTCATAGACAAAGGATAAGCTTTTTTGATCAAATCCTCCTCCTGTATGACCGATGTAAGAGAGTTTGCCATCCTCATAAACGCCTAATAAAAGAGCGCCAAATTTTTTTCTAGATCCCCTTGGAGCAGTGAAACCACCAATCACAGCCTCTTGGCTTAGATGAGTTTTTATTTTTACCCATTCTTTACTACGAGTAGAAGTATAAGAACTTGTGATTCTTTTACCGATAATTCCTTCTAACCGGTGTTGAACGGCTTGATGAAATAGCGCTATTCCCTGGGCCTGCACATGTTCACTTAGCTTAAGATGGATGAAGGGATAATAAGAAAATAATTTGTTTAGACGCTCCTTCCTTTCTATGAGTGGGAGCGACCTTAAATCTTCTCCATTTTCAAACAGTAAGTCAAATACATAATAGTAAAGAGCTCCTTCTCTACTCCCCTCACTTTGATAATTTTGCATATATTGAAATTGTGATCTTCCATGCTCATCAAGCAAAACAATCTCCCCGTCAAGCACAACTTCAAGGTGATGTTTTTTTAATTCACTAACCAGAGTTGGAAACAGTTGATTAAAGGACTTATGATTCCTAGAATATAAGTTCACATGAGTGTGGTTGACAAAAGCTAATGCCCGATAACCATCCCACTTAACCTCGAATAACCAGTCATCATGGTCAAAAGGTGCGTTTATTAAAGTAGCAAGCATTGGTTTAAAAAACCCAGGAAAGGGTTTTTTTGTCTTAACCTTCTTTGTTTTTACTGAATCGGTATGTTCTAAAATATTTTCTTCGGAAGCATAAGAATCCTGCTTCTTTACTAAAAGCCATGCATTCTCTTCCTTATTTTTTACCAACTTTATAAGATGAAACTCTCCTTTAAGCTTTATCCCTTCAAATATGACCTCCAAATGGCCTTTAAGCAATCCTAAAGCAATTTTTTCTTCAGCTTCAGTAACATTTTTAGTATTTGGCACTGTGTAGGTTCCTTCATCCCAAAGAAGTACGGTGCCAGCGCCATAATTACCTTCAGGAATAAGACCTTCAAATGTTCGATACTCTAAAGGATGATCTTCTACTTGAAGAGCCAGGCGCTTATCTTTTGGATTGAGCGAAGGACCCTTTGGGATAGCCCAGCTTAGCAAAACGCCTCGATGCTCTAGTCGAAGGTCATAATGAAGCCGGCTAGCATCATGTTTTTGAATGCTAAAATGCAGCAGCAATGGATGCTTTTTATTAGGTTTTCCTCTTGGTTCAGGGGTTTGAGAAAAAAACCTTTTTGCAAGATATTTTTTTAAACTCAAGCGGTTTCCCTAAACGAAGATTTTCTTTTTTTTCTTGTAGGCGTTTGTTTCAAACTTTCTTTTAGCAATGACATAATATCTTGTACTTTAGTTGGCTGTGGGGCCTGCCCTTTCGGATGAATTTTTCTTCCTTTTGCCTTCTGTTCGATAATCCCTTTAATTTCTTCATGATAGGTATCGTGATAGTTGGCCGGTTTAAATTTTGCTGTTTGTTGATCAATAAGTTGTAGCGCAATAGCCATTTCCTTTGAAGAAACCTTCTCAGCAGGAATGTCAACTTCATTCAATTTTAATAATTCCTCTACATAACGAAGTTGGTTCAAAATCAGCATGTTTTTATAGGGTTTTATCACTGCTAAATGCTCCCTATTATGAATGACATATTTGGCAAGACCGACTTTCTTTGATTTTAAAAGTGCTTCTTGAAGAAGGGTGTAGGTTTTACCAGCTCCCTTTTCAGGTTCTAAGATGTAGGGTTTTACATAATAGATAGAATCGATCTCGGACTCTTTGACAAAATCAAAGAGTTCAATCGATCTTGTTTTTTTAAGATTCGCCTGATCAAAATCTTCTTGATTGAGTACCACATACTCACCAGGTTGATATTCAAAACCTTTCACAATTTCATTCCACGGCACTTCTTCACCATCTGTCTTACAGATACGCGCATAGCGAATTTGCGAAAGATCTTTCTTATGCAACATGACAAATTTTAGTTCATTTTCCTTGCCAGTGCTGAACATCTTGACCGGGATATTCACTAAACCGAAGCTGATTGAACCTTTCCAAAGAGCATGCATAATAACTCCTTAAAACTTGGCTTCTAGGCATAAAAAAATATATTTTTCTTGTAAACGTTATTTTTTTAAGCTGATTAGTCATAAGCTATTTTGGGAAAAATGGCTTATCTTGTAATCTAAGCGTTCAACCCCAATCTATGAATGAAAAAAATACCCGTTGGATTACTTGGCGCTACAGGAGTCGTCGGTCAGCATTATCTCCAATTACTTCTCAACCATCCCTGGTTTGAAGTCGCCTTTCTCGCTGCTTCCGATTACTCTACAGGCAAAACGTATCAAGAAGCTGTCCAGGGCAAATGGAGGCTGCCAACCGCCATTCCTACCCAATATTGTTCTATGCGTTTAAATTCTTTAAATGATCTCAATCAAGCCATGAACCGTTGCGCTTTTGTTTTTTCAGCGATGAGCAAAGAGGGAGCGAAAAATTACGAAGAAAAATACGCAGCGTCAGGATTACCCGTTATCTCCAATGCCTCCTACCATCGTCTTGGTAGTGACGTACCAATGCTGATCCCAGAAATCAATGCAGAACATGTCGAAGTGATTCCCTTTCAGAAGAAAAACAAAGGGTGGACTAGGGGTTTTATTGCCGTTAAACCAAACTGTTCCATCCAGAGTTATATGATTCCCTTAGCCCCTTTACATCGCAAATTTGGCTTGTCAAAAGTTCAAGTCACGACACTACAAGCCATTAGCGGTGCCGGTTATCCGGGAGTTTCATCCTTAGATATCGCAGACAATATTATCCCTTTTATCTCCCAGGAAGAGGAGAAATCTGAACAAGAACCCCTAAAAATTCTGGGGAAATTAGTGTCCGGTCAGATTCTTCCCGCTCAAAATATTTTATTTTCCGCCCAGTGTAATCGAGTGCCTGTGATTGATGGCCATCTTGCCTGCGTTTCCGTAGAATTTGCAACAAGACCTTCTCTAAAGGAAATACTTGAAGTATGGCAAACGTTTCAAAGTTTACCTCAAAAGCTTAACCTTCCTACAGCTCCAAAAAAACCGATTTTCTACAAAGACGAAGCAGACCGCCCACAACCACGCTTAGATCGCCATTTAGAAGGTGGCATGGCTGTTGCAGTAGGCCGGCTGCGTGAATGTCCGATCATGCAATATAAATTTGTTTGCCTTTCTCATAATGCTATCCGGGGAGCCGCAGGAGGAGGCATTTTAAATGCTGAGTTGCTTTATAAAATGGGTCATATTTCTACCTACTAAATTCTCGCTTAATGCTCTCATTAACAAGAGAACATCCCAATCTCTCGTTGCTTTACACGTTTGGGTCTTAAGGATACTGAATAAAATGATGGGCGGAAACTCTCTGTAGTCGCTCTAAAGCTTTCGAGGCTGTTATTCTTTTTTTAGCATTGAGGTTGAGAAGGGCTTGAACGACCTTATCGTAAGGGTCTTTTGGATTAAGCAGCTTCTTTATTTCCTTACTGCCCTCTTTAAAAAGTCCCTGGATTTTCTCGCGGTTACCTTTTCCTTCTTTTAAAATTTTGTCTAAAAATTGCAAGTTAGGAAGTTCACAACGCCCCTTGTTCCTTTTTTTATATTTGAACTCATATAATGTTATTCCAAGCGCCCAACAGTCAGAGGCTGGGGAAAAAACCTTGGAAAGAAAGCTTTCTGGAGAGAAATAATAATATGATCCAACGATAAAACGTTTCTGTACTGAATTGAAAGTGCCACCAAAATCGCCAATTTTTCCTTTGACCGCACCCCCTTTTGTTCGTTTAACAAACAAATTTTCTGGTTTGATATCGCAATGCACATAACCCTGTTGATGCATTGCATTAAGGCCTTTGACAATATCTATGATTACTTTTTTTGATTCTCTTTGCGATAGGTATGTTTGAATCACTGTGCCTTTGCAAAGAGTAAGTAGTGAACTTTTTTTAAAAACTTGATGAAGCTTTACCACCTGCTTTTTAATGGTAGGAGCCTCCTGCAGTTGCAGATGAATGGCATGTTCTTCTTGAAAAACCTCAAGCCTTTTTGGGTCCTTATGTTCGATAAGCTTACGGTAAGCCCTAAATTGGCCTGAGGGAAATTCAATAGCCCAAAAGACTTTGTTAAAAGTTCCCTGCCCAATTCTTTCTTGAACCATTAGCAAAGTGACTTGACTGCTCGTATTTTGGATGGCTAGAATGTTGTCGCCAAAAACCTTTTGAACCAAAGGGCTGACATTCCTTGATGGGATACGAAATAAGCCACCGCCATAACCATTTTGTTGACTCGCTAATAAGATGCTTTCATAGGCACCTTTGAAAATTTTGCTAGCCATTTTTTCATCTGAGGCCAATCCTAGTCGATTTTTAAAGAGACTTAATTTCTCTGCATCAGCGAAAATAGCCCGTGTAACTTTTAGGGCCGTGCGATGAATATCCTCTGCTTGATCGGAAGAGAGTTGATAGGCATTTTGATAAAGCTCTGTTTTCCTTTGAAACACTTCGTCCATCAAAGTATCATTAAAAATGTGTTCTACTTTATCACTTGTCACAGTTGATTGGTGAGCTTCTGAGAGGACTAGCCGAGAATCTGCCTTTTTTCTTTTAAAAATCTGATAAAATTCTAAACGAGTCTTTTCTGACACTAGAAGAATTAACCCACCGGAAAATAAAACTTTCACAGCTAAGATAATTACCCTAGTACACTTTAGCAAGCGCGTATTCTTTTTTTTGAAGTGTTCACTTACCAAAGAAGTATTGTTTCTTACAGCTGCTATCGTAGTCATTATATATAATCACCAAAAAGCATAGTTGTTAAATTAACAGCCTGGATAAACACACAGTTGCGCGCCATGACTCCCAGTGGGGAATCTAATCTTTGGAAATAATTGCAAAGGCATAATGCATTAATCATAAGAGCAACTGTTTTAAAATCACGTTTTTTTAAAGCGACAAGGTGCGCCCCCGTATAGACGCAGACAGCAGCAGAGATCATTAAGTCGTTGCTGCCATTTTTCGTAACCAGATCAGCGTTAAGAATTCCTATAACCAAGTTGGTGATAGCTACCCAATTAGATGTTTTATTGAGCCATTGGTCAACATCTTTTGCTTGTTGACACAATAAGCAATTATTTGTTTGAGTAGGGAGCGGAGCCATTGTTACCCTTATTTATTAATAGAAAATCTTTATCATTAAAATGACTTATAACAATGTACCATAAAATTTTGTAAAAAAAAAGAAATAAACACCTATAAGTATATATGAATGCTTCTTTTTTCATACGCATAAAGCTAAGCCCCCAAACGGCTGCTTAGGCTTTTATTGGATTCATGCGTGAATCATTTTTGAATTTGCAATATTTTGCTAAGTACTAGCAAACTGCCTTGGAGTTAGAAAAGGCTTCGCATTCTTTCAGAAGAAAACGAATTAGCAACCAGCAAAAGACGATTTAAAAAGCATTAAGCCGCATCAAAGGCTTATTTCAAAAAATCAGCAATCGACTACTCTGAGAGCCCGGATACAAAATTGCTCTTATAGCGCGATGCTACAGTTGTGATTTATATGATGTTGAAAAGCCCTAGGTACGTTTTGGAAGCAAATTTGGCTTTAGGATTAGCAAGCACTTTTGGCAAAAACGTCATCGATGGCTCTAATGAAATCTTTTGTTTCATAAGAGCCATCATACCTATTTTCATTGATATAGAAAGTCGGTGTTCCATTCACACCACTTCTAACGCCTCCTAAAAAGTCACTTTTAATTTTGGGTTGAAATGCTTGGGCTTTAATGGCAAGTTCGAGATCTAAAGGAGAAAGCTCTAAACTTTCTGCTAATTCTAGCAGGAAAGGGGCGGTCAATTGCTTCTGATGTTCATAGATAAGGTCATGCATCTCCCAAAATTTGCCTTTGCTAGCTGCGAATTCAGCTGATTCAGCCGCAATTTCTGCTAACGGATGAATTTCTGTAAGAGGAAAATGGCGAAAGACGAATCTTAACTTATCCTGATAATGCTTTTGAAGTTGCTTAACAACCAAATAAGTAAGACCACAAAAAGGACATTCATAATCACCATATTCTACCAAATTGACTAAAGACTGTTGACTTCCTTGCATATGATCTTCTTGACCAATCGGCACTTTTAATATAGCCATACTCCCCTCCTTGCTTACCCTGATTTAAGGCCCTCAAGTGCCTCAAGGATTCCCTCTGCCCCAGGATTCCTCGCTAATGGAGATAAATAGCTCCAAGCAATGGTCCCGTCTCGGTCAATAACAAATAAAGCTCTCTGGCATACCCCCGTTCCATCTTGATAAATCCCATACTTTTTTGCTACCTCTCCTTTTGGTTCAAAATCTGCCAATAAAGGAAAATGTAGATGGCGGTTTTGTGCAAAAGCACTATGACACCAGCTACTATCCACAGAAATTCCAAGCAATTGAGCTTGATGCTTATTAAATTCCGGTAAAATTTCATTATAAAGGGCCATTTGGTCACTACAGACAGGACTCCAATCAGCGGGGTAAAAAGCAAGTATCACAGGATTCCCGAGCAGTTCTTTTAAGGAAATCGTCTGATCTGGAGTAGCGTGAAGGGTGAAATCGGGGGCTTTCATGCCCGGTTGAAGAATTGTGGACATTTAGACCTCCTCCTCTCACTATTGAGATTATTACTTTATATTAATAATTCAAATTTAATTTAACAAACAAAACAACCTAGTTTTATTTTTAACTTAAAAAAACAAAAAAAACTAATTTTAGTATTGCAAAAAATTAGAAAAAAAGAAGCAGCAATAGGAGAATTGTGGACAATTCAAAGCAAATGCTTTAAAAATAAATTAAATTTATAACACAAGTCTCCTTTAGGAAATTTAAATATGTCAAACTCGAACTTATTTTCTGCAAAAACCCTCCCGTATGACCTGATAGCAGGCCTTGTCGTCTTTCTAGTCGCTCTACCGCTTTGCTTAGGAATAGCTCTAGCCTCTAATGCTCCGCTATTTTCAGGCATTCTAGCAGGGATTATTGGAGGAATTGTTGTCGGGATTCTTAGTGGCTCTCAAACAAGCGTTAGCGGCCCCGCAGCAGGATTAACGGCAGTAGTAGCAGCTCAAATTGAACAACTAGGGAGTTTTGAAGCTTTTTTAACTGCTGTTGTGCTTGCCGGTCTGATTCAAATTATTTTGAGCATCGTTCGCATGGGATTTATTGCAGCTTTCTTTCCCTCAAGTGTGATTAAGGGTCTCTTGTCCGCGATTGGCGTCATTTTAATCTTAAAGCAAATCCCTCATCTTTTCGGTCATGATGTTGATCCCATCGGCAACAAGTCATTCCTCCAAGCAGACAATCAAAATACTTTTTCTGAGCTGATAGAAGCTTGGTTTGATATCCATCCTGGACCTGCCCTTGTAGGCCTCCTTTCTGTTCTTTTACTGGTTATGTGGGACAAAATAAATTTTTTAAGAAAAACTCTCATCCCCTCTCCTCTAGTTGTCGTTATTGTTGGCGTGGTTGCTAAATTCATTCTCCAGCAAAGTACTTACTGGGCAATCGAGCCTAGCCACTTAGTACAAGTTCCTGAAGCTGAATCGATTAAAGGTTTTTTTAACTTCTTAATCTTTCCTGACTTCAGCGTTCTTAGCAATCCCTCTGTCTACCCATCAGCGATTACCATTGCCTTAGTTGCATCATTAAACGCTCTGCTTAATTTAGAGGCAACCGACAAAATCGATCCCTTGCATCGCCACAGTCCTCCTAACCGAGAACTGATGGCACAGGGCGTTGGGAACGTCATTGTTGGGCTGATCGGAGGAATCCCAACGGCAAGTGTGATTGTGAGAAGCTCAGTCAATCTTAATGCTGGCGTGAGGAGCAAAATAAGTACCATTTGGCATGGCACCCTTCTACTTGGCTGTGTCATGTTTATTCCTTCATTGCTCAATCAAATCCCTCTTTCTGCACTTGCTGCTATCTTGTTTACGACTGGCCTTAAACTGGCAAGCCCAAAACTATTTATGCAAATGTGGCGTGAAGGCCAAAATCAATTTCTACCATTTGTTGTCACAATTATCGCTATCGTCTTTTCTGACCTACTCGTTGGCGTTTTAATCGGTCTTGGCATTTCGATCTGTTTCATCCTCCATAGCCACATCCGCAGCCCTCTAAAAAAAATCTTGGAAAAACATTCAACAGGAGACGAAGTTCTCCGTATCGAGCTCCCCAATCAAGTTGGATTTTTTAATCGAGCCTCTATTGAGGAAACCCTTCAAGGTATTCCTCCAAACAGCCATGTCTTAATCGACGCACATAATTCTGATTATGTCGATCCTGATGTTTTGGATTTAATCGCAGATTATCAATCAACAGCAAATATGCAGAATATTTCTCTGAGCTTAGTCGGTTTCAAGGATAAATATCCTAAATTGGATGATAACATTCAATACATGGATTTTAGCAGTTATGAAACTCAGGCATCATTAACACCTGAGAAAGTGCTAGAAATTTTACAAGAAGGCAATGCTCGTTTCCGTCAGGGATTACGTCTTAAACGTGACCTAAGCAGACAATTAGATGCTGCGACTACCGGGCAGTTTCCCATGGCCGTTGTCCTAAGTTGTATTGACTCTAGAACACCTGTTGAATTAATATTTGATCTTAGCTTAGGCGATGTTTTTAGCGTACGAATTGCGGGTAATGTGGTCAGTCCTAAGGTACTCGGCAGTATTGAGTATAGTTGCGCTGTTGCCGGTGCTAAGCTTATTCTAGTCATGGGTCATACTTCATGCGGAGCTGTCAGAGCATCCGTAGAATTGATTTGCCAACAACAAACAGCATTAGAGGCAACAGGGTGCGTTAACCTTGATTCGTTGGTTTCGGAAATCCAAAAATGCGTTGATGTCACCTCTTGTCAACATCTTTTAGAGGTAGATGCCAAACAAAAAGGTGATTACTTTGATGAAGTCGCCTACCAGAATGTGTTAAGGACGATGAGGAGAATGAGAGAAGATAGTCAAACCCTGGATCGATTAATCTCTGAAGGGAAAGTCGCTCTAATTGGAGCCATGTATAATATTAGTACTGCGGAAGTCTCTTTTTTTCAGCCTGTTGATTTAGCACCTCCTAAAATACCAGAATCGAGATAAAGAGGTTTTCTGTGAAAATCTAATAGCCAGATCTTCGGGAGCGATTGGATATCCATTAATCAAGCTGCTTGCTTGCCCGCATGACATCTTTGCCATCACTAGCGATGATAGTAAGGTAAATAGCTTAAAAACATTTAGTAGCCAACCCAATAGATAGAGAAATTGTGCGTTCTGCAATCGAGAATATCGAGTAGGGAGCATTGTCGATATCTTAACGCGTTTGCCAAAAAGAGTATTTATCTTCCTCCCCTCGCCCCTTAGAGTGGCTAAGGGAAGCGCCTCTGCTTCTGATCTTCCTCTAAATGGAAGACTTATGCATAAAATGATGAAACATAATGGCATGACCACTAAGGAGAGCATAGCCCTCCGGCAAAAGTTGTCTCTACCTCTATTTTTGTGGCTCTTAAAGAACCGAGAATACTCAGGACTTAAAAAGGTAGCACTAGGTTGAGAGAGACGAAGAGAGACAACTTAGGCTTGGACAATCTCAATCTTTAGTTTTGACGATTGATTCACAGAGTTTAATGTCTCCAGTTAATTTTAAAAAGCGGTCTTTTAAAAATGACGAGAAGAAGAGCGGTCATCGCAAGAGTAGCTCCTCCAACAATGATAGAAATGGTAGGAAATTTTCCTACAAAGGATCCCGAAAAAAGAGGACTGGCAGCTAAAGCAGCCGCATTGACAGAGCTTAAAATTCCTAAGGCCTCCCCCTGTGCATTGTCATCTGCATAATTAGAGACTAATGTGATTGCAGAAGGTGTTACAAAAGCAACAAAATAACAAATTAAAAACATCTGCGGCCATATCCAAAGAGATTGTTGCAATGTAAGAATGGCTAGGATCGCTATAGCAGTACACAAATTGCCGGCAAAAAATAGAATCTCTGGCCGTAATCGCTTGACAAAGGGTTGAATCAACCATCCTGTGCTTAAACCATAAAAACATCCAGCAACTCCGTAAAAGATGCCCAGGGTCATTGTAGAAAACTCAAATTCTTCCATTAAATAAACAGGAATAAATTCAAAAAAATAAGACCATCCAAAATTATGCAAAAAGGAGCACAATAAAATGGACCGTACGCCTTTAAATGAAAAGGCTTTGACCAGATGATTAATGCCTACCAGCCAGTTACAGTTTTTGACATAGGTAGAAATAAACTGATGCGTTTCTTTAAAGAAAAAAATGGCAAAGAGAAGATTGAGAAAGGTTAAGATTAAAGCAAAAAGGAAAGGAACCCCATACCCTAGAGTCGATAAAGATCCCCCGAAAAAAGGGCCAAGGGTGAAACCCGCACCAAGGGCCATCCCATACAAACCAAAGTTTCTAGCTTTTTGATCTCTTGGGCTAAGGTCTACGATCGCCGCTTGAACAATAGAGGTATTTCCAGACGCAATGCCGATAATGAGCCTAGAAGCAAGTAACAATCCAATATGGCTAAACAAAACCCCTAAAAACGCCACGAGATATCCACCTATCCCAATGCTCAAGCTAAGTTGTAAAGGTCGTTTGCGGCCATATTGGTCAGAGATTGCACCCCATATAGGTGCGCTAAAAAACTGAGCGAGGGGCATCAATGCAATAAGAATCCCTAGCCAAACCCCCCTTACTTCAGGCGCTGTATCTAGAGGTAATAATTGCAGAGAATAGTCAAAAAGCATCGCAGAAAAAAGAGGATAGATAAGCCCAACCCCCATGTGGTCGATAAAAGCAACGAACAGACAGACGAGAAAAGAACGCTTTAAATCGCTTTCATCTGTCACATTTTGATAATCAGGCATTATTCCCCAAGTTTCCTAATATTAAAAAAATAAAGACGACTTAAATTTTAGGAAATAGAATTTATTGTTTCTTACAGATGGAAAGGTTATTGTTGATAACATCAGTTTAAGAAAAAACTTTAGAATATGCCCAGGATAGGACTCGAACCTACACACCTTACGGCACCAGAACCTAAATCTGGCGTGTCTACCAATTTCACCACCTGGGCAAGCAAAAAAATAGTAGCTTTAATCAAGTTTTAAGTCAAGATAAGAAAGGATTTAATGGACCTTTTTGAAACGATCAATAAAAAGTATCCTCATCAATGGCAAAAAGACCTCATTTTAAACAAGGTTAAACTTGCTTCAATTTGCAATCAAGGACTTGAAGAAACCATTTTTTGCGAAGGCCAAGATCTAGTGCTTCCTGATGTCAAATCTTTTCCACCCATTGTACAATCAATCTACTACTTACTCTTTACCGAGCAAACCGTACAAATTAACAAAAAAACCGCTTTTAAGTTCCTGCTCATCAATGCCGATCCTGTATTGCTTCACTTTTTAAGCCAGCTTGTTCAGTACGTACTCGATCACCTTTTCTCCCAACTTCGTAACAAAAGAATGACTTTTTCTAATGTCCTCTTTATTCAACATCTCTTAGCCTACTATCCCTTTTTTGGATTTCTAGATGGGGATTACCTAAACATTCCCCAATACCTTGATAACGATTGGAAAATGGTGACGTATCAAGCAACTAAACTACATTTAACACCTGCATGGATGGGATCTTCTATCACCGCATGCGCTTTAGTTCCCCTTGATCCTAAGGCCTCGGGTCTTCTTATTTTCAAAGGAACCTCTTATCCGACGGATGAAGGGTTTGCTTTGAGTTTGTTAACCGACATGAATCCGTTCGCATCTGTAGGTGGATATGCCTTCTATTTAGGTAAAGACAGGATTCGAAACTGGCTACAGGCGCGCTCTTTACCTACCACATTAATTGGTTTAAGTCTTGGTGGTGCTCTAGCCCTTCATACGGTTGCTACTTATGCCAGTTATATCAATAAAGTTTATGCCTTTAACCCCCCTGCTTTATTCAAAGGAGATCTAATCAAGTGGGAACCTTCCACTCATCCCGAAGTAAATATTCTTTATCATGAAAATGACGTTGTTCCAACGATTGGATCTAGGTGGGGAGCGGGATGGAATCTCTACCGAATTTATTTAGAGAGAAAAGCCTTTCCCTTAGAGGCTCACATCAAGTGTTTCGTTGCTGAACCAAAACATCTCATTGTGAAAATTGACTCAAAGAAAGATGAAAATAAGCTGAGCAGGCTATTGCTTTCTTATCTTCACTTTATTTTTTCCTTTCTTTTATTTCCAATTGGGTTAATTATTTACCTTTTTCAAAAAATAATTGGCACAGTCTTAGCAAAACTTGTGAAACCCTTTTTTCTTTAATTGATCTTAATGCGCTTCATATAATTTTATGAGCTAGCCACAATCGCTAAATTTAAACCCTATGATCTCTAATTTGTTTTGCTTTTTTCTTCCTTTAGCTTGTTATGTTTCCTTTATTCATGCTGAGGAGCTCTATCAATCAGAAAGTTACTTAGGAACCATTCAAACGACAGACATGACGCTTAATAATGGAATGCGTGTTTTTTTGCGTCCAAATCGTAATCTTGAAGAGGAGGTCACAGTACAGCTAGCCGCAGTAGGAGGCTACTCTTCATTTCCCGAAGAGGAGCAAGCAGCCCTGCGTATTGCCTCCAAAGTCATCATGGAGTCCGGAATTGGCTCTATGAGCTCTGATCAACTTTCTGCGCTCCTCTATAACTATTCGATTGAGCTGGACACGGCCATCAAACCTTTTTATCGATTAGTCACGGCAGAATGCGGCAATGATTCGCTACCTATGCTGTTAAAAATCATTAGCAGTTTTCTTACCGAACCAAGGTTCACTCAACAAGGGTTAGAAGCAACTCGGAAAACCGTCTGCGATGCCATTGACCAATCCAATTTAAATAAGACGAAAAAGTTTGAAAACGCCTTTTTTTCGTTAAACACCCAAACAAGCCCCAGAAAAATAACCTTAACCAAAGATTGCTTAGAAAACATTAGCGTTGAACTTCTTTCAAAGGTTTTTGAAAAAGCTTTTGCTAATCCTCAAGATTTTTGCTGCGTAATAACAGGGAATTTCGATGTAAAAATTGTGAAACCCTATGTGATCAGATTTCTAGGAGGTATTCCACAAAAAAGCTCAAAGGTTGACGTTAAAATTAGCAATCCCCCCTGTTTTCCACTTAAGCCTCAAACCCACTTTGTTACTTTGAAAAATAGTTGCGATAGTATTTCTCGCATTACCTACCCCATCATTATCCCTATAGACTCGACCAATATCTTTAAGCTAGAAATGCTTTGTCAAACGATGGAAGCCCACCTAAAAAGCACCTTACAGCGTCGATTTAAGTCATCCTATGCTCTCAATGTCGCTTTCGAGTTTCCCTACTATCCAAGCTTTGCTTTCCCTTGGATCACTGTCCAATTTAGGTGCCCTTTCCCACAAGCAGACCATGTATCTCAAGTGATCACTACGGAAGTGAACCAGCTCAAAAACAAAGGACCGCAATCTAACGATTTGCGCTGGGCCGAACAAAACCAAAAGACCAATGAGGACTTTTGGCATAAAGAAGATGAGTATTGGGCAAGCTTCATTACCCACGCCTTTTTAATGGGCTTAAGCCCCGAAGCCATCTTCCTCAATCAAAGAGAATCTAAAAATATCACTTTGGAAAAAATGAAAATGAATCTTTCGACTTTTTTTGATGCGACACGCTATACTCGGTTAACAACTAAACCTGAATAACCAGAGATGAATGATGCAGTCATTGGAATTGTTCTCAATTCCAACAATGAAATTGTTGTAACGAAACGAAGAGATACACCTATCTGGGTTCTACCTGGTGGAGGCATTGACCCAGGAGAAACACCTGAGGCTGCGGTAATCCGAGAAATTCGAGAAGAAACAGGACTGATCGTCAAGGTGGTTAGTCAATGTGCAGAATATCTACCTGCTAATGTTTTTTCCGCCAAAACCCATCTATTTGTCTGCTCGATTATTCAGGGAAGCTTACAAAATAGCCCGGAGACGACAGATATTTGCTTTTCATCCGTTTCCCAACTACCGCAACCATTTTTCTCTCTTCATCAAGATTGGTTAAAAGATTGGCAAACCAGCAAAGGGGAGCTAATCGTTAAAACCATCCAACAAATCACGCTCTGTGCCATCCTTAAATTCCTTTGTCGTCACCCGATTATTTTCTTAAAATATTTAATGAGCAAAAAAATTAAATACTTTCTTAAAAATAAGAATTGATTTCGTTCTGTGTTATTGCTAGTCTTTTAAGAGAGCTTTTTAATCTATGCCAACAAATAAACTTTCATCTTTTGCCCAACCAAAAGCAATCCATCCCCCAAAAAAAAGTATAAGTGATAGAGTCATTCTATTACTTAGAGAATATTCATGGACGATTGCTTTTGTTCTGCTATGTTCAGTAGGCCTTGAGTTCTCCTTGAAGGCAAAAGAAGAGGAGCATCTAAGACTGCAAAATGAGAGAATTTCTCTTGAGTCTCAGTTACAGCTCGCCCAGCTCCAACATTTAGATTTATTAAAAGAGTTAAGTAGCCATGATGATCCTGAATGGATTAAGCTTGTGATGATGAAAAAATTAGGATTAGTGCCAGAGGGGCAAAAAAAGATCTTGTTTTCTTTTAAGAAGGATTAACTTGTGGAATTGACAACTGGTATTACGATCTTAATTTCTGCCTTATTTACTTACTGGGGCGCTTGGATCTCGTCTGCAGAAACCGCCCTATTCTCACTATCTCCACTTAAAGTGCTTACCTATCGCGACAGCAAAGACCCTACTAAGCGTCTTCTAGCTGCCCTATTAGCTCATCCAAAAGACCTCCTTGTAACCATCTTCATGATCAATACCTTTACAAATATTATGTTACAAAACATTGTCTCAGGCTTATTTGGGGAAGAGGGAAGATGGGAACTAAAGATCGGGGTTCCCCTCCTGCTCACTTTGATTTTAGGAGAAATTATTCCAAAATATATTGGACTTCAAAATAATTTTTCCATTTCATATAAGGTTACCCCCAAAATTAATTTCTTACAGAATCTGTTAAAACCAGCACGCAAACTGGTCATTTGGATTACTAATCCGGTATCCAGGTGTATCTTTTTCTTTTTAAAAAAAGATAGGGAAATTACCCCTGAGGAGCTGGAACATGTGCTAGAAACATCCGAAAAACGGGGTATTTTAAGTGCTGAGATTAACGAACTTATAAGGGGATACCTCGCCATCCAAAAAACGACCGTCAAGGAACTCATGTGGCCAAAAGAAGATATTATTTATTATGAAATCTCTCAGCCTTTGAGTAAACTATCCCATCTATTTTCAGATGAGGAGTGCTCGAGAATACCCGTTGTTGAAAATAATTTAGATTCAGTTTTAGGAGTCATTACTGCCTCGCAATATTTTAAACATCAGCATGAAATTAATCAGCCCTCTGACGTGAAGGAATTTTTAGAAAAGCCTTACTTTATCCCTGAAACGATGTCGTCTAAATTGCTATTAAGACGCTTTGATGAAAAGGGAGAGGTATTTGGAATCGTCGTTGATGAATATGGTTCTATTTCAGGATTGATTACAAAAGAAGACCTCATCGAAGTTGTAGTGGGGGATATTGAAGACTCAAGAGACCAGCAACAATTTTTTGCTAAAGCGGGTAAGGATGAAGTGATTTCTAGTGGGAAGTGGGAATTGACCGAGTTTAATGAACATTTTCATAGCAACCTGAGAAGTGCCAGTATGTTGACAATTGGAGGGTGGATTACTGAACAACTAGGCACCATTCCTAAAAGCGGCACTAAATGGGAAGCTGAAGGCTTTTTATTTCAGATTTTAGCCGCAAGCCCTAATCGCATAACAAGATTATTTATTCGTAGATTAAAGTAGTATGGAACTAGCTTTCTTTTGGTTGCTTTTTAATTTTTCGACCATTGTGCTTCTCGCTTTTTTTTCCATGGAAGAAATGGCTTGTGTATCTTTTAACAAAGTACGACTACAGTTTCTAGTTAAGCAAGGAAGCAAACGAGCTCAATGGCTGAGTTATTTATTACATAATCCTTCGCGATTATTCGGAACCACACTCATCGCTGTTAATGTTGCTACGATAGTGGGCTCTGAATGCTCCAGGCAATTCCATCAAGCACTTAACTTAAGTCCTGAGTGGGCCCCTTTAAGCCAAATCATGCTCGTCATTATTTTCGGCGAATTAGCGCCCATGTTTGCCGCTCGAAAATATCCGGAACACGTAGCTTTGCTAGGGGTACCGATCCTTTATGTGACTTCAAAAATATTGGCCCCTCTAATATGGATTCTAGGAATCATTTCAAAAGCCGCCAACTTTCTTATTGGTGGGGAAGAACCTCATCCGGAGCTTTTTCTGACACAAGACGAGCTACAAAAAGTCATTGAAGAGCAGGATGAGGACCGTTTGTCGAGAGAAAATGAAGAGCTGAATGTCATTACCACTAATATTTTTCGTTTTAAAGACAAAACAGCCAAGCATGTGATGACCTCTCTTGAGTCGCAACCACTAATTTCCTCAACCCTAACTGTTGAACAATTGCGAAAATCTACTAAAAACCCTCTACCCTATTTTCTTGTTTTTAATAAGAATACAGCAAACATTATCGGTATTGCATTTGTTCGAGAGCTAGTGAAAGTACCAGGAAACCGAAAAGTCAAAGATTTTTGCAAACCGCTATGGTACTTAACGGAAAACACTCCCCTTTTTCAGATTATAAAGCAGTTCCGCAGAAACAGTGAGCATGTAGCTGTCGTGTTAGATGCATCCGGAAGAGCAAAGGGGGTTTTAAACTTTGAAGATGTTGTGGAAGAAATTTTTGGGAAGGTTGTCCCTGTGACAAAAGAAACGCCTCCTTTAACTTATATCGATCGAACTCTTCCGGGAAAAATGACATTAACGGACTTTAGAGAAGAATTTGGAGTCCCTTTAGATGGAGATCCAGAGGATACGTTATCGGACTTTTTGATAGCCCAGCTAGAGCAGTATCCAGAAGGTGGGGAGACCGTTCAAATAACCCCCTTCGAATTCACGGTAAAGGAGGTCACTTTTCTCGGAATTAAAACCGTTTCCTTAAAATCGCTACGTGGATGATCGCTTTTATTGACGCAGCTTCTGAACCAACCCAACGATCACAGAAATCGCTTGGTTAATATCCTCTTGCGTTGTAAAGCGACTTAATGAAAATCGAATGGAAGAACGCACTTGCTGTAAGGGTATACCCATATGAATCAATACAGGGGAAGGTTCTAACGCTCCTGAAGAACAAGCAGATCCATGGCTTGCAGCAATACCCACCTGATCTAAAGCAATAAGCAAGCTTTCACCATCAACACCCAAGAAAGCAATATTACTTGTATTGCTAATACGTGGCCCTTCACCATTAATCTTTATCTCGGGAATCTTTTCTAGAAGTTCTTTTTCAAAATAATCGCGCAAACATGTCATTCTAACCATAGCATCCGCACCTAGTTTTGTGATGGCTTCACCAAAAGATACAATCCCCAACAAGTTTTCTGTCCCTCCTCTCAATCCGTACTCCTGAAAACCATTGATCAATGGTTGGAGTTTAGAGCCCGATTTTACATAAGCCACACCAATGCCTTGGAGTGCATGGATTTTATGACCACTAAAACCCATACCTACGACACCATCAGGAATAGTTAGCAAATCTTTTCCCAACCAAGCAACGGCATCAATGACTAAAGGAATGCCTGCCTGCTTTGCTATCTGAGCAACCTCTGTGATGTTATTCTTGACCCCTGTTTCGTTATTAGCCCCTATCAAAGTAATCAATCGGGTATCGGAAGTTATTGCCTTTAATAAATCGTCGGGTTCAATGTCTCCACGAAAACTGCTCGGCAAATAGGTGACTGTGAAGCCTTTTCTTTCATATAGAGCTAGGGTTTTCCTTACCGTTGCATGCTCAAGACTAGAGGTAATAATATGCCCTGATCGGTAGTTTTCCAGGCATCCCCGTATGAGAAAACTCATTGATTCTGAACCACTAGAAGTAAAAACAATTTCGCTAAGGCGTACGTTGAAATAATCAGCGACTTGCCTTCGATAGTGGTTAATGATTGATTTTGATTCTTGCCCAAAGGCATGCGTACTCGATGGATTGCCATGAGGACCTTCTAAGAAAGAGACCAAAGTTTCTTTTATGAACGGGTCAAGAAAAGTAGTCGCATTATTATCAAGATAGATCTCTTTCTTTTTCATTGCCTTCAGCTATTTTTACCATTACTACAGTAATATTATCATGCCCTCCCTTTGCTTTTGAATGATCAACCAAAACTCTGGCTGTTTGGCAAAGCAGAGACTCTTTTTTGATGATTTGTTCGATTTCTTTCAAAGACAGAAGATCGGACAGTCCATCTGAGCACAAAAGGTAAATGTCTCCTTCCACTAAATCGGATGACTGAATAGATGGTTCCACATAAGGTTCTGTCCCGATAGCTCGAGTAATAATATTCTTATAGACAAACTCTGATGCTTGCATCTCATCAATTTGCCCTAACTCAACTAGTTCGCAAATCAAAGAATGATCTTTAGTCATTTGCTCAAGTTTGCCTTTGCGAAATCGATAAATCCGGCTATCTCCAACATGAGCGAATATGACCCCATTTTCTGTGAGAAATAACGCACAGAGTGTGGTGCCCATTCCCTTATAATCACTAGAAGAGCGACCCAATTTATAAACATAGGAATTTACTTGTTCAAAGGCGGCTTTGATAGCTTCAACGCACTTTTCGATGCTTTTTGGTTCTTTCAGTGTTTTTTTAATAAGATGGCAAAGAGAATTCACCGCCTCTTTTGCCGCTATTTCTCCAGCCTGATGGCCACCCATACCATCTGCCAAAGCATAAAAACAAAGATCGGGAATTTCAGCCCACACATCTTCATTGTTTTGTCGCACTAATCCAACATCGGATATACCGGTAGAAGAAATTTTTAAGGGCATTAGCCTCATGTTCATATTTAGCTTTCGATTGCTTTATTAAAATGCATCCTTGAAGTAAGTAGGCAAATCTAATTAATGACTACTGATAATCCTATTAAATACACGATTTTCTCAAAGAATGCTTCAATTTTTATCTCTCAAGCAAACACATGTGCCTGCCGCTCAGGAGGCCTATAATTTATCAAAATAGGCACGGCGAATCAATCAAAAATTCTCTTAACCCTTATTTTTTTCTGATCTAATCCTTTAATAAAGACAGGCTTACATTTCCTCTCTTCAATCTAGAGTAAAAAATGATTTGCTTAGGGACCTTCTCTACAACTAAAAAATTTTTTACAAGCTTACACACAGCTCTTTTTATGTAAGATGCGATGTCGAATCGAACAAATTAGATCAATCATAGGGAGAATAAGGGGCGTAATTAAAGAAAGGGTAGCGCGAATGACGAATGCTGCTAATATTTTTTTCCCATCTTTAGGAGTTTGTTGATTAAAACGATTGAAAATCCCTATCGCAAGAGTAGTGACTGCGCCGACAAGGGGGATATAAGCAACTAAAAGTCCCAAATAGACGCAAGGTTGTCCTCTTAACTCTCCATCCTTAATTCCTTGAGCTTTAAAATGGGTGCGTGGACAATAGGTGAAAGAATTGCGTAAATGTTGAGAAAAAGAGAGTGACATATTAACCTTTTAATTTTTGAAGTAATTCTAACACGAAAGACAATAAAAATGTCGTTTATGTGTAAAATAGACTTTTATAATAGTCCTCCCCCTCTTAAGCTGTAGCATGCACGAGTAAGATGCCCAGGGTAGATACAGCATTAAAGGTAGCATGCAGGCCAATAGACGCCAGTAAGTTTTTCTGTCTTTCGTAGACATAGCCCATGAAACATGAAACGATAAAAAGAGTTGTCAGAATGACGAGGTTGTCAATCCCCTGCTCTTTTGAAAAATGAAAAAGAGTAAAGATGATCGAGCAGACCAAAATAGATGGCTTTACGCCTAGATATTGTCTTAGCCAGGTTTGTAAAAACCCCCTAAACAAAAGCTCTTCGATAATGGGGATGATAAAAACGACGAGAATCGCTGTCATCGCAAACAGTAGAGGAGAAGACAGGGTTTGTTTCACATGTTGAACAGCCACCTGATCGATAGGTTGATCTCGAAAAGTTCCTACAAGTAGATCGATAGCCCCATTAAAAACAGCCGCCAAAGGTGTACACACCAACCAGCTAAGCGATCCAATAAAAAAATCTCTAATTTGAAAACGATTACCAAAAAACGTCTTAACCTTCCCTTTCTTAACCCAACCATAAATCAATAAAGCCCCCAAAAGGATTAGATTGCTGAAAATAGCAAAAGCCGCTTGATGGCTTTGGCTAAGCTCAATACTCTTAGGGTCGATCGGCACACCTAAAGAGAGGATTGAATATAAAGCATAAGCACCGCCATAAATGAATGGAGCTATTAAAAGCTGCACCACGAACATGATTGCAAAAGCTCCAATGACATCACCAAAACCTAGATGTGCAAATTCTCCTTGCTTCTGCCAATTAAAATAATTTATTCTAACAGCCACAAACAAGGCTAAAAGGGCAACGATCATTGTAGCAACTAATGCAAGTAATTGTGTAAATAACGCCTGAGACATAAGACTTCCTAATTTATGGGTCCTAAATGCTATCAAATTAAAACATTATTTTTCCAGCAACACATATAGATAGGGAATTAATGACCAGTCTCGCAGGGATCGTTTATCCGGATCTTCTTCAAGTAGCGGACGTGCTCGATCCAATGTTGGATATCATGAAGCACAGCCTTAAAGACACTAAGAGCAGCCATTCTTACAAAAGCTTTCAATTGGGATGCATCAACACCTCATTTGTAGCAAACCATAAAAAATCGATTTTTTTAGCCATCGATGGAAAAATTGATAATAAAGTTGAACTTCTTCAAGAATTTGACCTTAAGGGGGGCTTGAAACAAGAAGAAATCCTAATCGCAGGGTATGAGCGCAAAGGCATTCAATTTCTCAAAAATATTAATGGGGAGTTTGCTATCGTCCTTCTGGACCAGGAAAAAAATACTCTTTACTTGATACGTGACCGAATCGGGAAAAAACCGCTTTACTGGTATCAAGATCGCTCCTATTTTTTATTTTCTAGCGAACTCAAATCATTGTTAACTTCCCAAATCGTCCCACAAACAGCTTCCGAGGAAGCTCTATCATCTTATCTTTTCTTTGGCTATGTTCCTCAAGATCTGACCGCGATCAAAGACGTCAATCGCCTTCTTCCCGCTCATTATTTAAAATACTCCCCCGGACATGGCGAAGCGATCCTACCCTACTGGTCTTATAGCTCCTATTTTGAAACAGACCACTCTTTTTCCACTCAACAAATCACTGACAAAATTAATCACTTAATGACCCAATCCGTCAATCGCTGTTTGGAAGGAGACGATAGGCCTGGTTGCTTTGTCTCCGGAGGACTAGGCTCTGCCACAACGGCTTTTTATGTAGCCAATGCATTAGAGACTGAGGGTCATCCACCTTTCAGTGCTTTTAACGTTGGGTTTCAAGGACAAAATGAAGATGACACCACAGCAGCGCAATCGGTCGCTAAGTCACTCGATTTAAACTTTCTAAGCAGAAAGATTAACAGCCAGAACTTTTTACAGGATATTGTTAAAATTGCTTGGTTTCTAGATGAACCTCTGGCTGACCCTAACGCCGTCGCAACCTGGAATCTTTGTAAATTAGCTGCAGGTGAAGTAAAAACAGTCTTTTCTGGAATGGGTAGTGATGAATTGCTTGCAGGGCACAGTCGTTATAGCTCTGCTGAAAGAGATCGGGGTTTTCTAAATAGATTATTTCTGCTTCCCAAACCTTTACTTAACCGTCTTTTAATTCCCCTTTTAAAAAATTTTTTTAGACCCGTCGCCTTTAATTTACTCAAAATTTCAAGGACAAATCCTTCGCAATTTGAGTATTTGCGCAATAATGCTCTTTTTGACGAAAAATCTTTAGCCGTCGCCTCCCCTCGACTTAGCCCATTTGCTGATCCTGACACTTTTTTACATAAGTTTCACCACTTAAATGATATCCCGTCCACAGTATCCTCATATCTCTACTTAGACGTGAAGACACGACTGCCTGACTGCTTTATCTTTCAATATAGTCGCTTAACAAGCACTTACCGTCTAGACTGGAAAACGCCCTTCCTGGATCGCCATTTGGTAGAGTATGTTGCCCAGTTGCCTGAGCCTGAAGTACTCCATGAAAGCCAAACCGCTTCTTATCTCAAACCGTTAATTAGCCACGTTTTCTCCCCCGCAGTCTTTAACCGGCCAAAAAAAACGAGAAGGCGTTTTCTATCATCTTGGATGCTAGATCCACAACTCTTCGAGACCATGCAGCTACTGACTAAAGGGACTTTAGTTGAAACAGGAATCATTTCAGAAACTTGGTTAAAACAACAATTAAGTGATCCTGTCACAGCCAGTTTCTCTTTCCGCTATCTTTTTGCTATTTTAATGTTAGAGATTTGGTTCCGATTATTTATTAACCGTCCGATCTCGCTACAACCACCAGTTGTAAGTATTCAGGAACTTTTACATGAGGGTTAAGAAATAGCTTTAAAAATTCTAAACAAAATAGCATGTTCAGAATGAACGTTTTCCAGAGGATGATCGCATGCTAAAAATAAGTAACGAGCAAGCAAAGGATGAAGAAAAGACTCATTTCTCTCCTCGTAAGCTTAAACGTCAGCAAACGGAAGCTTGCTTTGAAAGGGAATGGTTAAAAAACGATCAACAATTTAATCCTAAGCGCAATTGCATGGAGCTAGAACGACTTGATCGCACAATGAACCTTTTAAATAAATATTGTGATGTTAAAGGTAAAAGAACCGTGGACTTAGGATCTGGTTTTGGCGTCCTAGCTAAAAGAGTTAGAGATCTTGGTGCCCAGGTAGATGCCGTGGACATTGCTAATAACGCCCTCCAGCATATTAAGAACGAAAGGGCGGTGACCGCCATTCAAGATTTTGTTCCTTATACTCGACTAGAGGATGAGCGGTATGATCTTGTTTTATCCACAGAACTCATTGCCTATTTACCGAAAGAAGACTACCGCCTTTTTTTCTCAGAACTGGCACGACTTGTCCATACCGAAGGGTGGATTATCTGCTCTACCCCTTTGGATATTTATTCCGTTGACGCTTTAGAAAGGTTTGCGTCTTTTGCTGAAACTGAGCTAGAGATTAAGGAATGGATTTTTAGCTACCATTACTTATGGATCAAAATTCATCAGCTGATTAATAAGCCAAAAAAATACCTTAAAGCTGCCAAAGATCCTCATTATCGAAAAGAAGAGCTAAAGAAACTAAGGGGGATTAAGCAATGGTGGTTTTCCCTAAAAACTTCTGCTTTGAGTATCTTCATTTGGCTCCCCATTCGTTGGTTAACCACTCCTTTAAGTCGATGGATAGGCAATCATAAGAACAGCTTGGTCTTTCTAGAGAAAATTTCTAAGTCTCTTTGGCAGGAGCAAGCGATCAGTCATGCAATTGTTATTGCAAAGCGAAAGCCTTTATTTAAAGCACCATCAGAAAACGAACTCCCTGTTGAACGAAAGGGGAAAAAGATTATTTGGGAATAAGAATGCCGGAGATTGTCTCAAGGCATAAGGCCGAACTCTTAAGGCTGCTACATTCCTGTCCTGACCTGGTTCGAGTGGCACTATTCCATGAGGTCCCCGGCAAGAAAAAGTATATACCTTGAGAGCATTTTAGTAAAATTTAAACTCTTGAAAAGACTTAAAGAGAGCCTATTTTATCATCCTTTAGACCAAACAGAAAAAAAACCTGCTCTTTTTTCAAAAAAATAAAGATTCGTGCTTAAGCGTTAGTTTAAAACAACTAGCGATTTTTCCTTATAAGCCCTTAATAGGTCAGGAGCAGTTAGCTTCTTGATACAAGCACCAGTTGAACAACTTCTTAATAGAGCACACCTTCTTGAAAACCGTTTACCATAGGGGCAAGCCCCCTGGATGAAGCGATGCTGGCTACCCTCAGGTGCAAACTTTGAGGCTGCAGATGGTCCAAAAATACCAAATGTTGAGGTATTAGTTGTCGCAGCAAGGTGCAGGGGTAACGAATCCATTGCAATCACTGAGTCCATTTTGGCCATTAAATTTTGTAAAAGTGGCAAAGAAAGCTTTTCGACAAGAAGAGCTGACTGAAGGCTTTTTTTGATTTCTTCTGCGATCATCTTCTCGCTCTCATTACCATAAGTCACAATGAAACAACATGTTTCTGCTTGTTGTAATAAAATTAAGAATTGCACCAACGTCTTCACATCTATCTGCTTATTTTTCCAATGGCTACCGGGTGCTATCAAGATTTTCTTCTTACCATGCAGGAGAGGATCTTGAAAAAAATGGTCTAACCAATGACGCTCTTCCTCAGTCGTTTTTAATAAAATAAGCTCATCAACTTGATGATCCTGCTGACAATAACTCTTAACGAGGAATTTTCCCTCTTCGCAAACGTTCACATCCTTCTGAGGATTAAATTTTATATTTGTAAAGAGTAGATTAGGGTATTCCCAGACCGTCCTTAAACCAAAGCCTACCTTTTGTTTTGACCGTACACATGCTGTGATCAACCCAGATTTGGAATTACCCTGTAAATCAAACACAACATCGTACTCCTGACGAAGCTGCTGATAAAAATCTTTGATTTCATCCCATATGGGAAAAGAAAATGGTTGTTTGCGCCATTTTTTCGTATCGATCGTAATGACACGATTGACATAGGGATGGGCTGTTAGAAGGGTTGAAAATGGTTGCTCTACTACCCAGTCAATCATTGCATGGGGATATGCTTTTCTTAAGAAGGTAAGGGCAGAGAAGCTATGAACAATATCCCCTAAAGAAGATGTTTTGACAATTAAAATTTTCATGACACTAATGTTTTTCTAATTGAGGAGAAATCGAATGGCAAGGGTGCAATGATATCTAGCTTGTTGCTCGTTATAGGATGGGCAAAACTAGTTCTATAGGCATGAAGCATGATTCTCGGAACACGATGGGTCTGGCTAAATTCTTTGCCATAAGCAAAATCACCTAAAATAGGATGTCCCATTTCTGCTAGGTGAGCGCGTATTTGATGAGTTCTCCCTGTAATGGGTTCTGCAAGAACTAATGCTGCCCTCTTCCCTCTCTGTTTGACGATCCACTTTGTAATAGCTATTAGTCCCTTATCTTTAGACACTTGTCCATAAATTGCATTTCCCTGATAATGATGCTTCTTACCTAAATAATTCTCAATGATCCCCTGTGTGTGTTTAGGCAATCCATCAACGATGGCCAAATAATACTTGTGTATTTTTCTTTGTGCAAATAGCTCCCTCATTTTGCTATAGGCTACCTCATCCTTTGCAAAAATTAAAACACCAGAGGTTTCTTTATCTAAACGATGAGTCAGTAATAAGCCTTTCTTCCAACGATCGATTTCTTTTTGATCACAGGTAAGACCTGATGGTTTATGATAGACAAGTAGAGATTCATCCTCAAAAAGAATACGTTGAGGATCAAAAGATAAAGATGAAGGTTTTGCCAAAGGTTCATTATAAAAAATAATGATATCCCCTTTATTGACAATGGCAGAAGCAAAACGTTCGATTTTGCCATTCAGAAAGCAACAATTAGATTCGACTTTCCGCTTTAACTCTTTATTGGATACTTGTTCAAATTTACCTTTAAGGAAAACAAGCAGTTTTTGCCCACTCTCCCTTGTGGATACTTCCCAGCGGTAAATCATCTTCTTTTTAGACATTAGATTTACAGAGAAACAAATTGCCTTAAAAAACGCATATGGTTTTCCGTAAAGTAGCGGATGTCAGGGATCCCATACTTAATCATCACTAAACGCTCCAACCCCATCCCCCAAGCAAATCCAGAATAAACCTCGGGGTCGATGCCCCCATTTTTAAGTACCTCCGGATGTACCATTCCTGCGCCTAGCACTTCAAGCCAACCTGAATACTTGCAAATCGAGCACCCTTTTCCCTCGCAAAGAAAACAACGAACATCAGCCTCCATTCCGGGCTCTACGAAGGGAAAATAACTTGGTCGATATCTTTTCTCTACATCCTTATAAAACAATTTATCCAAAAACTCATCGAGAGTAGAAAGAAGGTCTGAGAAAGTCACACCCTTGTCAATATAAAGAGGATCTATCTGATGAAAGAAGACGTGTGAACGCGCTGAAATAGCTTCATTTCGATACGCTTTCCCGGGAGAAATAATTCTTATAGGGGGTTGATGATTTTCCATCACACGAATTTGGATGTTCGTGGTATGGGTTCTTAAAAGCATCTTATCCGTAATATAAAACGTATCCTGCAAGTCTCTTGCTGGGTGGTCAGCAGCAAAATTTAAAGCTTCGAAATTGTAATAATCACTTTCAATATCCGGGCCATACTGGACCGAAAACCCCATTCCAATCAAAATGTCGATAATCTCATCTAAGCACGCATTCAATAAATGCTTACCTCCTAGGCAACGGCGCCGCCCAGGCACTGAAATATCGATTTTTTCTTTGGAGAGACTCTCCTCTTCTTCCTTTTGAACAAGCCTTTCGTGGAGAAAAGAACATTTTTCCTCTATTTCGAGCTTTAATTGATTCATTTTCTGCCCGATAGCAGGTCTTTCTTCAGGTTTCACCTCTTTCAAGGTTCTCATTAAATCCTGAACAGGTCCTTTTTTTCCCAAGTACTTAACCTTTAAAAGCTCGAGTTCAGCAAGTCGCTGTATCTTGGAGAAATCTTGTTCGAATTGATAGCGGAGTTCGTCTATGGATGGATGATTGGACATGGCTCACAAACATTTAGCGCTTTAAACGGATAGGCAGATAAAAGACTTTATCTGCCTTAAAACTCTTATGCAAGAGCTGCTTTTGCAAAGCCGACAACAGCTGAGAAACCACTAGGATCCTCAATAGCCATATCGGACAGAACTTTTCTATCTAGCTCACATTTCGCCTTTTTGAGGCCATAAATGAATTTGCTGTAAGAAATACCATTAATTTTGGCTGCTGCGCTGATACGCATAATCCAAAGACTACGGAATTCTCTTTTCTTAAGTTTACGATGGCGATAATTGTATGCCAACGCTTTTAAAACTGCTCCGCTTGTCAACCTTAAGTGGTTTTTACGGTCACCAACAAATCCTTTGGCTCGCTTGTATAATCTCTTTTTGCGACGATGCGAAGCTACAGCATTTGTAACTCTAACCATAGCTTTTCTCCAATTTTAGCTTACACCAATTAAGCGCTTATATGTTTTCAAAATACCATCATCTACAAGAGCAGGTCTTGCCAACTGACGTTTACGCTTAGAGGTTTTTTTAGTCAAAATATGACGACGCCCCGGACGCTGTCTTTTTAGCTTACCGGTTCCCGTCAACTTAAATCGGGCCTTTGCGGCCTTATGTGTTTTCATTTTAGGCACTGTTTTCTCCTATAGGCATTAAAATGACGACTGCCTAGACACTTCCTTAAAAACTAGTTTTTTGCTTCTTCCTTAACAAGTGGTTTAGTCGTTGATGGCTCTCTTTTTTTCTTAGATCCACCTGGTGCTAACACAACTGTTAATGCTCGACCAAACATCTTCATCGGTGCTTCCGGCATGGCGATATCCTCTAAAACATCGCACATATTTTTTACCAGCTTTTCACCAATTTCAGTATGAACCATTTCTCGACCACGGAAAGTGCAAGTAATTTTTACTTTATTTCCTTTAGAAATAAAATCCCTAGCATGGCGTGTTTTTGTTTCTAAGTCGTGTGAGTCAATATTCGGTTTAATTTTGACTTCTTTGACTCTGATTTGATGCTGGGCTTTCTTGCTTTCTTTTTCTCGTTTAGTCTGATCATAGCGATACTTGCCATAATTCATGATCTTACAAACAGGTGGAACAGAGCCTGCAGAAATTTCTACAAGGTCTAACTCTGCTTCTTCTGCCATAGACATTGCTTCATGCAATGAAATAACCCCTATTTGCTCTCCTGTCTGAGTAATCAGCCTAACTTTTGGAGCTTTAATTTCTCGATTAACTTTCAAGCTTTCTTTCTAACTCCTGTTTTGCAGCTACAACAAAGTCTTCTAACTTCATTTCTGATGTTTTTGCTTCGTCTAACTGACGCACGGCAACTAAACCGTTTTTTTCTTCTTTACTCCCTAACATCATTATGTAGGGAACTTGGTGCTGAACAGCAAGCTCGATTTTTTTAGCTAACGTTTCTTCTCTTGCATCAACATGAGAAAAAAGGTGATGACTAATTAGAGTCAACTGTACAGCCCGCGCACTTGTTTTGTTTTCCTTAGATAAAGGAATTATCCTCACCTGCTCTGGAAGCAAAAAAGGAGGTATTTTCCCCTTGCTCTGCTCTAACAACAAGGCAATCAATCTTTCTAAGGAGACCAGAGGCGTTATGGACAAAAATTCTTTTTTGCCATTATGGGCAAAACCTAACAAAGAAACCGGCCATCTTTTCCCCAAAGCATCATAAACACACATTTCTAATCGAGGAAACGAACATTTATACCCATCTTTTGGGGGTAAACCACCACTCTCTTTATCGATATTTAAATTAATTCCACATTCTTTAGCCGCAGATTTTAATAAATCTGCTTGGGCTTGCCACTGTTTTTTAGAGACCTCGGGAGGCCAATAAGAACGCAAGACCCACTCATGGTTCAAATCAAATATCTTAATGATTTTCTGAATGAATTGCAAGGAAGAAATGCAGCTGTTCCTAGGGTTCCCTCTATCGCCCAAGATTAACATTCTTAAAAATTCACAGTCTTGAGAATCTAGCAAACCGCAGTGAATACCGGTCTCTTCGATAGCTTCTTTTCCCCAAAAACTGATCCCTTTAAAGTCTTCACTAAGACCAGCAAATACGTTTTCCGATAAATTAATCGAGGAAAAAGAACCCAAAGGAGCTCTCTCCTGCTCACATAGATTAAAAAAAACTTCCTCGATCTTCTGCTTTATCCGTTCTCCTCTGGGAAAGAATAACCAGCTATGAGAATCAAAAAGACGAAAGAGCTCTAGCTTTTCTCCTATCCTTGCGTGATGTAATTTTAAACCCTGCTTTCGTTTTTTTTGATAGGCTTTTAACGCATCCTGATCGAGAAAAGCGCTGGCTTCAAGTCGTGTAATCGTTTGGCCATGTAGGCTGTAGTTAAAAAAAGAGAAAATCTTAGGATAGATTCTCTGATGACTCTCCTCATGCATCCCTCCTGGGAGGATTTCATAGAAATTTTCTAAACGGACCAAAGGAATAATGTTCGAGTCATAGTTGAGCGCTAAATCGGCCTTATAAAGTTGATGATGGTGTTCGAATAGAGAAGCTGCATTTTCTCGCATCATTTCCAAATACTCAAACCCATCGAACTCTTTGAGCCATTTACGCCATCGCTCTTCAACGAGTAAAAGAGCCTGCTCTGAAAAGGGCTTTTCGAAGATAAAGTCATAGTAAAGGTCAACATTCGTTACCTTACCTGAAATGAGTTGAGTATTAGGAAACAGGTCCAGCACTGAAAATGCCAGCAATATTGAAGCTTGACAACGAATGGATTGTAACTGGTTAGAATCAGTCATGGGTGAGATTATGTTTGGGATATAGCTGACTCGAACAGCTGACCTCCACGATGTCAACGTGGCGCTCTAACCAACTGAGCTAATATCCCGTTGGATGGTTAGATTCTACATAGCTTCTTAATTTTAAGAAAGCGAAAAATCACACCTTTCCCTCCTGAAAGCTGATGAATAAACGATCTAAGATGATTGTAGCTAATCTTTTAGCTCTAGAGGGAAAATTGATAGATGCACCAAAAAAGGTGACCTTCGCTTCATTGATAAGTAGGTCAATATACTCATCGAGCTCAGCAGGATTTTTTTTGATCTCTCTTTTCATCAAATGATTGATACTAACGTTGCACAGAACCTCATCAAATAAGTCTTGCAAACTTACCTGAGAATCTGTGGGGGATTCTTTAGCATACCTTTCCTTTAATTGCTTCTTTATCTCTGCCGGTAAAGGATAAACAGTACTCGACCTAGCTTTTTGGCTCACTGCAGAACTGATGTCTTCTTCATCAACGCTATCCCATTTTTTAATCCCTTTAGACAATGCCTGTTGGATCGCTGTCTTAAGATCTGTTTTAAAGCATTCAATTTCTCTTAGGTGAGAAGAGATTAGTTGCAAGATAGATGCAATCGAATTTTCTGCCATGATTCTTTTTTCGTTAATAGCCCTCCACACATTTTCCAAGATCATTGCTTTTGTGTTTGCTTGAAAATATGTTTTTTTGCTTTCCAGTTCTTTCAGATTCTCCCTCAGTTTCTTGATAATGGGGGATGCGATCTCTCCTTTCCTTGCATCGTGACCCGATTCAAGAATTTTTAACTCCATTCGATAATTTTTAATTAGCTGATCCACGCTTCCTAAAATGTTTCTGTGGTTATCTAATTCCTGCAAAATAATCTCTTTCACTGCCTGTTGGTCTTGAGCCCACGCAAAGTGACTAGATATGCGATGCTTATAGGAGTGCCCAGACCCATAGTAAGACTCAGCGCTGGGACTAGTAAACATCCCCTTAGCTTTGACTGTATGAATTGCGGAGATGAGGAGATCTTTATCAAGAATTTGTTTTTCCATAAAACACGCTTCAAGCCAGCCAATCAGCTCAATTGCTAAAGGGCGGTGAATAAGGGCTTTGCGCAACTCCTTTACCGTTACCTGCTCCCTACTCACGACTTTTATCAGTTTGGAAACTTCATCCATAACGGCTGCCTCTGTTTCTAACTGCAAAAGCACCAGATCAATTGCCAAACTATCGTTATAACTACTTTTTAACTCTTTTTCCTTTGCTTCCAATACTTTAAGAAGATTTGATCTAGGTCGCCTGATTCTACCCTCTTTTCTCTTAGGATGTGAGCCTTCTGTAATGGCTATTTTCGGCAACCGATAAACTTGAGAAATATGGGCTTTTGTTTTTAAGCAATTTAAGTTCCCACCCATTAACTCATCTACAGGGCCGTTCGCATGAAAGCTCAAATCAACATATCCCACAATATAGTGAGTACGATGACTGCGCAAAGCGCAGCGGGTGCTGAATACAAATTCTACTTCATCATTCCGAAGCTTGGTGTCAAGCTCGGATTTAGAGTAGGAAACATCTAATCCATATCCATCTCGATGAGGACAGCACAGGTATGGCATCATGTAATCTGTCACTAAATGGCGAAAGATATTTTTTTGAAATGATCGAATGAGTTGGAGAGTATTTCCATCACGATCTTCAACTTGAATGATTTGCTGCCCATCCCTATCTTTTCCCTTGCGGATTCTTTGGCCTAGCTGCAAGAAAAACTCATCGATTTGTCTAACCTTGATCTCTAAAGAGATCGATTCCTTTAAAATTTGATAGAAGTATACGATCATTTCTGCTGATGCTTCTCTTTCTAACATGCGCAAAAACTCGTTAGTGATCTCATGACCACAATCCCGAAAAAGGCTTCGAACAAATTGAGGATCCGAGTTTCCCAACTTCACCCAATCATTCATCCATATAGCAAAGGATGCATCTCTTTGAAAATCGAGCAATTGAAGAATAAAGGCAGCCTGAGGCCCAGTCTCTTTTAGCTGTTGAGGACTCAAAGCTAACAACTGTTTTTTATCAAACTGTTGGAGATGTTCGATTCTGAGTTCTGCTAGCTGAGCGTGAGTAAGATGTGCAATTTTCGCCGGGGGCAAGGTCGGAATCATGGCAGGATCAAAATCTTCTGTTAGCATTAATCCTGTTTTGACAGCCAACTTAAAGAATGGTTTTTCCGTCGAATGGGGCATATGATTGGCCACAAAACGAAACGCTCGAGATCTTCGATTTGTTTGGCGTCTTAGATTCTCATTGATGGATGGGGGCAATCCCTTTCTCGGGCTTGCCCCTGTCTCTGATGAAGGGATGAGAGTTGCAACGTTCGATCTACTAACAGGTAAACTCATAGAAACCAATTTTCAGTTGTTATTGCCGAATCATTATACAAACAAACAGCTTTAGTTTCCTCAACTATCTAAAATAAAAATATTTTTAAAACAAAAGAAAACACCAATAAATAATAAAAATTTATTGGTGTTTATGAAGAATTTATCTTCTAAGTGGATGATTTAGAACTTCATCTAACAAAGCCTCTGCTAACGCCTTAGCTTTATCAGGGAAGTTGACAGGCGTGTCAAAAAAAGTCACCATGGCATCTTCGATTAGCTGATCTGCATATCTTTCAATATATTGACCTTTCCTATACTCTTTAAGCGAGAGCGCATTTAAGACTTCTTCAAAAATGTCCCCTATTAAAATTTCCGAAACGCCATCAGAAGTTTGACCCTCTATATACTTTTCTCTTAGAGCTTGTAGATCATTTTCAGGAATTTCATAAACAACAGCCTTTGCTAATGCTTCTGAAGGTTTTGTAATATTTTTTGCTTTTCCTCTAGCATTGGCGTAGCCTGCTTTGATGACTTTTATTAAGTCTTCTCTAAAGTTGTTAAATTCATCTCGATACGTAAAATCCTTTTTCTTAGCATAAGCCACATGTTCATCTTCAACCGTGTCGGGAAATGTTCCTACTAGCTTTTTAATATAAATAACGTTTTTTTTAGCTTCATCTATCCTTTGATTGAGTTCGAAGAGAACCTCCTTCCTTATCTTATCTTTTTGCTCCTGATCTATACCCTGATCTTGATACTGCCCTAAGGCCTTTAGTATAAGCTCCCTAACCATCTGCTGATCACTCTCCCAAGCAAGAGCATTCGGGCTTTGGTCCTTTGAAGCCATGAAGCCGAAGTACTTAGCCCCTCTTGGGGCTTCGACAAGCATCCCCCACTTTTCGTACACCTTATCTAAAATACTAATATCGTTTCGCTCGAGAGGGCGTGTTTCATCAAAGAGAACACCGGTTTTAGCAGCATTTTCTCCTAACGCAGCGTGAATCTTATTTACAGCCTCAAGAGCCAGTGGGTCATTTTGAAATTTTTCTCTCAGTTGCTCGATAGATAAATCCTGGTTTGCAGCCTGCCGCACTCTCGTGCGTGTATCTGCCAAATAAGTCATTTTTTGCAGCGAAAGCTCAAGAGCTAGACTATCGCTGTAATGCTCTTCAAGCTCCGTTTGTTTTCTTTGAAAGACTGCATTTTTATCTGTCGATATCCTCGAGCGAAGGTCTTTTTCAAGCGCCTTATACCCACCTTCAACCTGTCTTTCGGGATGAACCCCTTCCCCTACTTCCAATTCCTTTAGCGTTTTATATACTCTAGACACCTTCCATTCATCTGTAGCGTTTGGAATTTTTCCTGATTTAAGCTCATCAATAGGAAGTTTAAACTCTCCTTCTGCCTTAACATAACCAAAAGTTGTACCATTGCTAGTATCAGTTAAAGGAAAAGTAATTTTATTTTTAATAATGATTTTGTTTGAGGCACGATCTATGTCTATTTGTATAACTGGTCTTCTGCGTCCGAGTCCAACTAGGGGATCTGATAAATCCTCTAATTCTCCTCCTACATATAAATCCTCTAATTCTCCTCCTACATATCTAGGAAACATTACAGCTTCCTGAAATGCGCCGAAGGCACCACCTTGATTAATGAAATATTGAATACGTTCTACAAGATCCTCATCTCCTTCAGCTCCCTCATATATTGCGGTTAACAATAGTTGATAAGCTTCATCTTTGTCTACTTGTGTATTTATCTGCTCACCGTTTATCATGAAGTTTATTCTACCAGCATCTTCTACGATAATTTTTATAGGTGTAAGGGATACTTTGCTCCCATCAGCACGAGGTATAGAAAAGGATTTTTCTTCTAACTTTTGAAAAGAGTCCTCCTTACCTTCCAACACATCTTGGAGAACCTCACTCGAAAAGCTAAATTCGGCAGGCCCCTTTAGCAATCGATATAGATAAGCAAATTTTCTCGAAATCTTATCTCCCTCATCGTCTTTATCATGTTTTTTCATGAATTCTCTTTGCAAAACTAATGACCTCAAAAATCCGTTGGTTTTCTTTTCGCCCAGTTCATGAAAGAGTTCTTTTACAGATTCTTGTGCAAATTCGCCGTTAAAAGATTGTTCTGCAATCCATTCAATAAAATTATTCCCAGCGTCCGGTTCAAGACGATGCATAACAATATAAGCCATATTTCTTGGTCCAATTTCCTCTAAGCGGTTTGGTCCAATGGCAAAAAGCTGGCTCTGACTCATTGCATCAAAATGGCGAGTCTCTAATTGACGAAATTGATCAGGAGACACTCGCCCTATCCATTTGGAAGATAATTTAGTTATCATCTCAGGGTCTAATTCTTCTAATTTGACAAGGCCTGACCGAATAACGATTTTTGAGATCCATTTCGTTTTCTTATGAGAAACTAAAGATGTTAGCCTTGAAATCAACCGCCAAATTTTGAAACCAAGCGATCTCTTGCGAGCAACAAGCTGATCTTCTACCCGAGGTGAGGCACGTTCCGTCGAAGGAAGAGGTGGTGTTGATGCGTCTTCAGTAGGATACCCATCTAAAGCCCCCCTCCACATTGCGGATAAAGCTGTTGGAGTTGAGCTTTGTGCTGAGTCTGCCCTACCTTCTTCATTCTCTTCCACCTTCTCCTTGCCCTTTTCCTCGCTAGAAGGAACGGCTAAGGGTTCAGCGGGGGAATTGTCTTGTAAGGGAGCTTTAGGCTCTTGATTCTCATGTGTGTGTTCGCTAGTGCTTTGCTCAGGGTTTTGTAAGACTTCACCTAGGATCCGATCGAACAGGTGTTCTTGGCTTTCATCCACTTTCTCATCGACTTGGCTAGGCATGTCTTTAGTTATTTCATCTAGTACTTGATTATAGGTCACTTCACTACCGAACATTGTCTCCCAATCTTTCGCAAGAGACTCTAAATTGTTTAAAAGTTCTTCGGCCTCATGACGGATATCCCCACTTGACTGCTTAACCCCCTCATTATTAAAAAAAGAAGTAGCGACATGGTGAACTTCCCTATCGAGCTCTGAAGGCTCAGCTGATGGAGTTTGCTCTGTTCCTTTTACAAGAGAGGAGTCAATCGAAGCGCCTTGAGGAAGCTCATATCTTCTAATATCGAAACCCATACAACAACCTCTTTATAGACCTTTTAATTATAATTTAATTATAAACTATAATAGAAATAATTGTTGATTTTTTATTTCGAATAAAAGTAGCTAATTATAGATTTAATATTGTTTTCGCTTAATCCAGTAACTTCTCTTAACTGATCTTCAGTTGCTTCAGAAATTTTTTGTAAGCTACCAAAATGCTTGAGTAAGCGTTTTGACTTCTCAGGGCCGATCCCTGGAATTTCTACTAAAGCTGTCCTTATCGTCTTTTTTGTACGCCTCTTTCTTAAAAAACTGATTGCCACCCTGTGAGCCTCGTCTCTAATTTTTTGGATCAAAAAGAGGACAGGTGAATGCCGAGGTAACAAAATAGGATCTTTCAGATCCGGTAGGAAAATCTGCTCTAAAGTAACCCCCCTATCGTGGCGCCCCTCTTCTTTCGCCACACCAACTACGTCGACAGAGATGATATTAAGTTCGCGCAAGACCTTTAACGCCATGTTTAAATGCCCCTTCCCCCCATCAACAATGATCAAGTCTGGTAAGTTGTTCTCTTCTTCCGTCTTTTGATAGCGGCGAGTCAAGACCTCTTTCATTGATCCGTAATCATCTGATCGATTGGCTGAACGTATTTTGTACTTTCGATAATACTGAGTATCTTTCTCCCCTTCAGTAAATGCAACTAGTGCTGCTACCGGTTCATCACCTGATAAGTTAGAATTATCAAAGCACTCGATCCGCCTAGGATATCTAGATAGCTTTAATTGTTCCTGCATTTGGAGAAGGGTGCGCTCTCTAATCGACTTTTCATCTTTCTGCAAAGTAAATGCGTTCTGGGCATTCTTAACTGCCATCTCAATCAAACCTCTCTTCTCTCCTTTTTTAGGAGTAAATAAGCGTAATCTTCTTCTCTTATCCTGAGAGATGATCTCCTCAATCACTTCTTTGTTTTGCAATTCAATAGGCAGGAAGATATCGGAAGGGGGATCGACAAGATTTGAATAATATTGGAGCAGGAAAGTTTCCAACAGCTCGGCATCGTCTTCAGCAATTTTGCTAAAACTATGATTTTTAGTTCCTACTAGTCGCCCATTCCTAAAATAAAGCTGAGAGAGAATCACCTCATCCCCCTGACGGAAAATAGCCAAAACGTCGGCATCATCGCCTAATGGCTTTTCAACAGACTGACTCTCAAGGGTATTCTCAATCTGGCGAATGAGTTCTAATAGCTCTTTCGCTCTTTCAAACTCTAACTGTTCCGAAGCTTCTTCCATTTCCCTGTAGAGAGCTGGGAGGATTTCTCGATCCTGCCCCTTAAGAAACTTAGTCGCATTTTCTACTAAGGCATGATACTGTTCTTTGGAGCATAAGTTAACGCAAGGAGCTACACATCGTTTCATACCATACAGAATGCAAGGCCTTTTTCTCCTTAAAAGCTCCTGGTCCGAGCACTGACGCATGGGAAACATTTTTTGTAGTAGATCGAGGGTCCTTCGAGCAGCAAAAGCACTGGTATAAGGTCCAAAGTAACGTCCATCCTTAGCCAATTTCCCCTTATAGCGTGTTAACTCTATGCGTGGCCAAGGGTGCTTATGATTGATTTTCAAAGCAATGTAGCTTTTATCATCCTTTAGTAATGCATTGAATTTAGGGTGGTGTTGCTTAATGAGCGTGTTTTCTAGAAGAAGTGCTTCTTTTTCTGACTGGACGATAATGGTTTCAATCTCATCAACAAATGAGACTAAAAAGGGAACCATAAAACGCCCGTCCCCACCTTTTATAAAGTATTGACGCACTCGTGATTTAATATTTTTGGCTTTGCCAACATATAGAACCTCTCCCGAGGCCCTCTTCATGATATAGACCCCTGGCAGAGTTGAGAAAGAGGCTATTCTAGAAACATCAAATGACATTTAATACGGAAGATTTTTCTTGTAACGCAAGCTGTCCGCAAGCGGCAGCAATATCATCACCCTTTGTATAACGGCAAGTATTGACAATCTTCAGGCCATATAGAACACTGCGAAAATCTTTTATCACTTTTTTATCAGGCCTTTTCAACCTTAATCCGACTACAGGGTTGTAAGGGATTAAATTGACCGTGCACTGCTTTCCTTTCAGCATGTGACCAAGCTCCATCGCATGATCAGGATGATCGTTAATACCTGCTAAAAGAGTGTATTCAAAGGTGATGTCGCGCTTTGTTTTAGTAGCATATTCATCCATGGCATCTAAAATATCTTGTAAAGGATACTTTCTAGCGTAAGGAATAATTTTTTGTCGGATATGTTGATTGGGAGCATGCAGGGAAAGCACTAAATTTACTTTCAACTCTTCATTTGCAAGCTGCTTAATGCCATCAACAATCCCCACAGTTGAAACGGTGATGCGCCTTTGGGAAAGATTAATCATTTCAGGATGGCAAATTTTTCTAATCGACTCAACAACGGCTGTGTAATTTTTCAAAGGTTCGCCCATCCCCATATACACAATATGACTGACGCGCTCCTCTTTCTGCTTTAACCAGGAGTTGATTTGAACAATTTGTTCAACAATTTCTGCAGAACTTAAATTGCGTAAAAACCCCTGTTTCCCCGAAGCGCAGAAAGCACATTTAGCAGGGCATCCCACCTGGGAGGAAACACACACCGTTCGACGATCGCCGGAACAGATCAGAACAGATTCAACTAAATTTCCATCATGTAACTGCCAAAGGAACTTATAGGTTTCTAGATCGTTTGATTCGGTAACTTTGACACACCTTAAAGAAGGCAAACGGAAGGTGCTAGCGAGCTTCCCGCGAAGGTTTTTGCTTAAGTTTGTCATCTCTTCCCAGGAAATGACTCCTTTTTGATAAACCCATTCAAAAATTTGGCGAGCGTGAAATTCTTTTTCCTCAGAGGTTTTCAACCAACTCTTGAGCTCTTCAAGAGACAATTCACAAAAACTACGCATATTCTCCCTTCAAACATGAATTAGACATAAATACTATACCACAGTTAAGTAATTCTTAACCTTCTCTTTCTTTGTCATTAAGAAAATAATGAAATTTTTAATATCAGGCGATTTAGTGAGTAAATTAAAAGATTGAAGAGGACTTAGCTTTGGAGTCCTCTTCAAATGTGTGAAGTTTATTTTGGAGGATTGCAGATTGTCTCGTTCAAAATGAACCCCTTCAACACCATTTTGGTTCGCTAAGCGATAGTATTTAATTGCTGTTTGTTAGTCCTTTTCGCGACCCCTTTTCCGTATTCATAGCACAATCCAAGTCCAATTGTGCATCGCCATGCCCCTGATCCGTTGCTCATTGATAATATGCAACGACCTTTTCTAAATCTCGCTTAACCTCCCTTACTGTCCCCTCTTCAAATCTAAGCAGGCGAGAAGGAAAATAATTTTCATCTAAGCCTAGAGTAGATTCTTCCCAATTGGCATTGAGCATCTGACAACCCTAGGTGTAATTGAAAAAATGGCTTGAAACTCTTACTTCTCGCTAAAAGAAAACAAGAGAATTTCGGACAAGCGAACGAAATGGCTTTGGATGTAACAATCAATTAATTCAAAACAAAAGCTTAACTGTTCTTATAGCGATCTACTAAAAGGCTTGCCTACAAGAATCTTCAACCACCTATTAAAATCTTGCGATAACAAAGCTTTTAATACGGTTTATTGTTTTTTAGAAGGCTTTGTAACCTTTTATAGGGAGAACTCAGGATTGAGTTCTCTTTATATTGGTGAACCTGTACTAGGAAGATTGCATTTCTTCAAACGCCCTTTGAATCACAGCCACGCCCCTTCGTGAGCCCCAAGACCTCCCTGTGCAGCTGCTAACTGATCATATTTAATCGCTTGTTGCTCATCCTGCTCAACTCCGCGCCCATATCTATAACATTCAGCAATACGTCGTGTGGCACTGTGATAACCTTGATTTGCCGCTAGTTGATAATATTTAAAACCTTTGACTGGATCTCGTTCAATATCAAAATTAGAAGGTTGAAAATATAAATCCCCAAGAAGAACTTGAGCAAAAGCATAACCCCCTTTAGCAGATTTGTGAAAGTATTTAAGGGCAAGTGCATAGTTTTGCTCTACCCCCTTTCCACTCAAATACATCTCGCCCAAATGCAATTGAGCCTTTGCATCACCTAAGCGCGCAGCTTTTTCCATTAACCTAGAAGCTTCACGAAAACATTTAAAAGCCGCTTTTCTATCTTTTGGCACATGCTTATCATCTGCATATATAGAACCCAGTTTCCAGTTAGCTGCCCAATCGCCAGAATCCCCAGCTCGCTTTAGCGAGATTACCGCTTTTTGCATGTAATAAGAAGCAAGCGTGCCATCTTCCTTTACCCCCCATCCATCACTATACATCTTTCCAATAAACAGTTGAGCTTTCATATCACCTAAATCAGCAGCTTGGAGAAACCACCTTTCTGCCTGGTCAAAGTCTCCACGGTTAGAAGCAGTTTGCCCCATTTTGCGTTGAGCCCTGGCATCTCCCTTATTTGCTAGGTTCTCAAGATTCCTCAATTCTTCATCGCTTCGTTGGTACTGTTTGCCTTTTTGGTAATAAACAACAATTTTTTTGCCTGTAAAAACAGTCTTCCAGTCCTCTTTCGTCGATTTAAAAAACAACCCTACGCCTAAAGGGGTTGTTTTAATGAAAGCTAGTACAGCCAATCCAACTCTTTGGATATAGCTATACTTTATTTCCGACTTTCCTACTAAGTAATAGAAATGGCCACCCTTGTTAATGCTTTTTTTCATTCCAGAAATAAAAGTAAAATGTTCCGGGGTTTGATTGATAAATCTAACTCTCATAAAAAAATCTCGATTGTTTACAGTTGGATGAAAATAATATCATTTTCTCCTTTATTTTTTGCGTTTTGAATAACCGAAAATAGTTTAAGCGGACTTCATTTTAGAATTGACCCCCTATTCCTCGGGAACGCAATTAATCTTCCTGGCTGTGATGAATAAGTCCCTCATAGAGACTTAGATAACGCGATAAAATGTCAGTAAAGAACTTGTTTAATTATAGAGTAATTAAAAAACGGCTTGAAACTCTTACTTCTCGCTAAAAGAAAAACAAGGGAATTTCGGACAAGCGAACGAAATGGCTTTGGATGTAACAATCAATTAATTCAAAACAAACGCTTAACTGTTCTTATAGAGATCTACTAAAAGGCTTGCCTACAAGAATCTTCAACCACCTATTAAAATCTTGCGATAACAAAGCTTGTAATACGATTTATTGTTTTTTAGAAGGCTTTGTAACCTTTTACAGAGAGAACTCAGGATTGAGTTCTCTTTATATTGGTGAACCTGTACTAGGAAGATTCGATTTCTTCAAGCCACCTTTGAATCACAGCCAGCCACGCCCCTTCGTGAGCCCCAGGCCCCTCCTGTTCAGCTGCTAATTGATCATATTTAATTGCTTGTTGCTCATCCTGCTCGACTCCGCACCCATATCTATAACATTCAGCAATACGTCGGGTGGCACTGCGATAACCTTGATTTGCCGCTAGTTGATAATATTCAAAGGCCTTTTCTAAATCTTGCTCAACAGCCATTGCAGACCTACTAAATGGGTGGGGACTAAGGTAGTTTTCATCTAGCCCGGTGGAATAGATCCTTCCCAATTGGTATTGAGCCTCTGCTAACCCTAAGTCCGCTGCTTGTTGAAGGTATTCGAAGGACTTTTGGGCATCTTCAGCTACCCCTAGTCTATATTTATACATGTATCCTAGTTTTACTAAAGCCGACGCATGGTTTGATTCAGCAGCTTTATGAAACCAACTTGCAGCTTCCTCATAAAATTGATTGTCATAATAAACAATCCCAAGTTCAAATTGAGCCTCTGCATCTCCTTGCTCTGCTAGCGCCTTAAGATCGACTACTTTGTCGGTCTTAGGGAGAGCCTCCCTTAGCCTAAGTCTTTCTTTATGAAGGTCTCCGTAGAAAACAATGAGCTTTTTTCCAGTAAAAACTGCTTTCCAGTCTTCTCGCGTTGACTTAAAGAGAAGCCCTATTCCTAAAGGAATCGTTTTAATAAAAGCAAGCAGTGCGAGCCCAACTCTATGAATCCGATTATACTTTTTCTCCTGACTTCCCAGTAGAGCGTAGAGGCGCCCCCCTTTAAAAACTCTTGGGCTCATCTTAGGGATAGGAACAAGTTGTGTATTTGCGGGCTTGTGATCTACATATCTAACTTGCATGACACCTCCATAAAAACGCTCTGTTAGTTCTAACACTCTATCACAATTAACCGATTTAAATTCATTACAAAATCTTCATCCTCTGTGATTGGGCAAGAAAGTCATACCATTTTCACATTTTTCGCGTAACTTGAATAAACATAGGCAAAACGTACCTATTACTTAACTAGAAAGCTTGTCCCAAGGAGCTAAAAGAAATGGCTCGCGATGCCTCCGCTGCTTTTTGGAAAGCTTTGCACAATTTTTTCCTATGTAAGGGTGGACTCACTTCAAGTTCTCTCAATAAGGGGATTGATTCTAGGAGAATTCCATTTTTTCAAGAGCACTTTGGGCCACGGGATCTCCCATTTTCTTTAGGCCTATCGATAGTGCAACGATCACCCTTTTGAGCTGCTGATGGATAGTATTTGATTGCTTGTTGCTCGTCTTTTTCAACAACCTTTCCATCTTCATAAAAGAAGCCTATAGCAAATGAGGCTAAAGCATGGACTTGGTCTGCGGCTAATTTAAACAATTTAAAACTCACGTGGCTATTTTCCTGATCTGTTCCTATAAGGGTCAAAGGCAAGACCAGAATTGCGCTCTACCCCAATTCCTTTTTCGTGCATCCTCGCCAGATAATGCTGAGCCCCGGTTAGCGTTTTGTCTTATTAACCCCTAAACAAGGCTTAACACCTTAAAATAGAACAAACGTTTTATTTTTAACCGTCCCCGCCTCTTTCATTTATTGTCGCCTAAGTAACATGACCTTTTTACATTCAATACTTTGCGAGTTTAATTGTTATTAAATAATTTAAGTCATTAAAAATTTTTATTTACCACAAAAACAAAAGAAAGAATTTGAATGATCCGTTATTAACAATTTTATTCTTTGACATAAACATCCCTTTCATCAAAATTGAAATGTGTCCACTTAAGCACAAATGGAGAAAAACATGCTTAAAAGAACATTTACAATTACATTGATGACTCTTGCTTTAGCTGCTAATGGTTATAGCAGAGAAGAAGCGCCTAAGGATCATGAAATTCATTTAGCACAAAATGAAGAGAAAAATGATGAACAGTTAGCAAACTGTGGATGCGATAAGCCAAAAGAAGAAAATATTCTTTGCAATTCAGAAGAATCTAAAGAACAGCAGACCCTCTGCAACTCAGAAGAGCCTAAAGAACAGAATGCTCTTTGCAATTCAGAAGAATCTAAAGAGCAGCAAACTCTCTGCAGCTCAGAAGAGCCTAAAGAACAAAATGCTCTTTGCAATTCAGAAGAATCTAAAGAACAGCAGACCCTCTGCAGCTTAGAAGAGCCTAAAGAACAAAATGCTCTTTGCAATTCAGAAGAATCTAAAGAACAACAGACCCTCTGCAGCTTAGAAGAGCCTAAAGAAGAAACTTCTTTGGCTGGCTGTGGTTGTGGCAAAAAAGATAAAAACAAGGACCTCGTCTAAGTTTTTAAGCTTGTGTGATGCAATGTGTCACACAAGCCACCCCTAAGATCTCCCAAGAAAAGCTATTCTGGCACTTTTCCACCAACTTTTTAAATACCTCTTGGTATCCTTTTGATGAAAAAGCCACATAATGGCAGCTTTTATGCCAAAATGATGTAATAAAATTTTTAATGTTTCCTTAAAGTGTTGTACAATCATCTCCCTCGTAACACCCTGTAGATCATAATCGAGAAGAATTCGATTGATCGAACTAAACTGAACCATCCTTCCCTGCCGAATCACTCGGCAAAAGAGATCAAACCCCCCTCTTAGCTGTAAACCAGTATCGAACTTACCGATTTGTCGAAAAAGGGATGCTTTAAACCAGCAAGACTGTAGGTTGGTAGGCTGCTGGCCATTTTTTAAAACGGATAGCAGCAAGGGGCGATAAAGCAGTTTCGCCTCTGATTTCCCATCTCTAATCAGGCATCCGCAATAGACAAGATCTGGAAAACTTTCTCTAATCGCTAATCCCATCATGATGTGCAAGTTCTCTTTAGAGATATAATAGTCCCCGGGAAAAACAAAATTAATATAAGTCCCTTTGGATAAAGAAATCCCCTTGTTTAACATTTCATAACGGTTATAACTGCTAACAGCGAAAATTCGGATCAACTTGGTGCGGTAACTTTTCACGATTTCTAGTGTCCTATCCTTAGAGCCTGCGTCAATGACCAAGATCTCAAAAGAAGGATAATGCTGCATTAGAAGACTGTTTAAAGTAGTCCTGATCGTATGAGCATTATTGAAGGTCGGTAAAATAATCGATACTTTTGGATAGTTGCTTTCTGGATAAAATTCTTCTTTAGTCCCCAAGAGAAAATTAAATACAGACATACACTTCCTTAAAAAACTTGCTTTTAGCTATGCTTTTTATACCAACCCTCTGTTGTTAAATCTTTGAGTGAAAGATTAAGGGCTTATAGCTGTTGTAGCAAAGAAATGATTTTTGTCAGACTATAAAGCACTCAAATAAGCGAAATTTAAAAGGTACACACCATGTTGACGTTTCAAGAAATCCTGCGTAACTTGTCCTATTTCTGGGAAAAACAAGGCTGCATTATCCATCAAGGTTATGATCTAGAAGTTGGCGCAGGAACCTTCAACCCAGCTACGTTTTTACGTTGCCTTGGGCCAGAACCCTATAAAGCGGCCTACATTGAGCCAAGTCGTCGCCCTACCGATGGTCGCTACGGTGATAACCCTGTTCGCTTCCAACATTATTTTCAGTATCAAGTTATTTTGAAACCTTCGCCTGAAAATATACAAGAACTTTATCTGCAATCACTAGAAGCCATCGGCTTTGATCTTAGCAAACATGACATTCGATTTGTTCATGACGATTGGGAAGCACCTACATTAGGAGCATGGGGGCTTGGATGGGAAGTCTGGATGGATGGCATGGAAGTCTCTCAATTCACCTATTTTCAAGCCGTAGGGGGCATTGATTTAAAGCCTGTAACAGGAGAAATTACTTACGGCATTGAAAGACTAGCCACCTACCTGCAAGGGGTCAATAGCACCTTCGACTTAAAGTGGAGCCAAGACCTGACCTATGGTGATATTTATCATCGCAACGAAGTGGAGTGGAGCCATTACAATTTCGTAGAAGCTAATACTCAAATGTGGTTAAAGCATTTTGACGACTATGAGCGAGAGGCTAAACACTTAATGACAAAAAACCTCCCTCTCCCAGCGTATGATTTTGTAATGAAAGCGTCCCATGCATTTAACATGTTGGATGCACGAGGTGCGATCTCTGTCACTGAAAGGACAGGCTACATTAGTCGCATTCGCAATCTTGCTCAAATGATTGCACAGAGCTACGTTATCAGTCGAGAAAGCCAACATTTTCCTTTGTTAAATCGTTTCCAATCCCTTCAAGACAAGGATCAAACCCTCCCAGATATTCCTTCATCTCTCCTTTACGCTAATGCAGGCGCGAGGGGTGATTTTCTCTTAGAAATAGGTGTTGAAGAGCTGCCGGCAAGTTTTGTGAACATCGGGATGAAAGGCTTAGAGGAAGGCCTCAAAAAGCTATTTGCCCATGAGAACATCGCCTATAAGGAAATTAAAACATTTGGAACCCCGAGAAGGATAAGTGCTCTTGTAGAAGGACTTGCTTTACAAAAACCTGAGCAGGAAATAGAAAAAAGAGGTCCACAAGTTAATGCTGCTTTTGATGAGGCAGGCAACCTTAAACAGGCAGGAAGGGGTTTTTTCTCTTCTTTGAACCTGCCTATCGTATCTTTGCAAGAAGTCAAGCAAGGACAAGCCCAAGAAGTAGACATCCGCCCTGTAAAAAATGTTGACTATCTCTTTGCGAAAATCAGGTTAGCAGGTCGAGCAACAGCAGAAATCTTAAGGGAAAAGCTGGAGGGCTTAATTTTATCCATTGATTTTCCCAAAAAAATGCACTGGGGGAATTTAGACATTACCTTCGCTCGTCCCATTAAATGGATCGTGTCTATGATTGACGATCTCCCTCTACCCTTTCAACTTGGACCAATTGTTGCTAGCAACATTTCCCAAGGGCATCGCCAGCTTGATAAGCATGCATTCACCATTACAAATGCTCAAGGTTACCTTGATCTTTTGCGTAAGCATTATGTGTTGGCTGACGTTGCAGAGCGCAAGGCAAGTATTTTAAGTCAGCTAAACGACATTGAAAAAGAAGTCAACGGTATGGCCATTGAAAGAGAGAAAGTCATCCCTCAGGTGTTGCATCTGGTCGAGTGGCCTCAGTTAACTCCTGCACCTTTTGATGCCTCATTTTTAAAAATACCTAAAGAAGTGTTGATTTCAGAGATGGTTGAACACCAAAAGTACTTCCCTCTAGCCAATGAATCGGGTGAGTTAATGAATCAATTCATTATTACAGCAAATAATCACCCAAGCGACTTGATTCGCGCCGGTAACCAAAAAGTACTTTCAGCACGTTTAAAAGATGGTTCATTTCTTTATGAGCAGGATTTAAAAACCTCCTTTGAGCAATTCAACCATAAACTCAAAGCGATCACTTACTTAAAAGGCCTTGGTAGCATGTACGACAAGGTCTTAAGAATTGAAAAACACGTTGAAACCCTACAACCTTACCTTCCTAACGCCCTTTTAACTAAAGCTAAGAGAGCGGCCATATTAAGCAAAATGGATCTAGCGTCAAGTATGGTTTACGAATTTCCTGAATTGCAGGGTGTGATGGGTAAAATCTATGCTCTTGACAAACAAGAAGACCAGGAAATGGCTACAGCTATTGATGAACAGTGGATGCCTCGAGGAGAAAACGCCCCCCTGCCAAAAACTTGGACAGGCGTCTTGCTTAGCCTAGCTGATAAGATTGATAACTTATTAAGCTGTTTTGGTTTAGGCTTAAAGCCGACTTCCTCAAGTGACCCTTATGCTTTGCGCAGGCAAGTATTAGGGATGATTAAGATCCTCATTCATCATCGCATCCGTCTGCCTCTTAAAGAAGTATTGAGTGCATGTTATCATCACTTCCCTATAGAGACTTTAAAAAAAGAGAAAGAAGTTCTAGATGACCTTGAAGGATTCATCGCCAATCGTGTACGCACGGTGTTTCTAGACTATGGGGTAAATAAAGATGAAATTGAGGCAAGCCTCTCGTCAGGATTTAATGATGTGTATGACACGTTCTGCCGTGTGAAAGCTTTGCATGACTTCAGAAAAACAGGAATTCAATTCACTCCTCTTTTTGAGGTTTACAAACGCGCTAGAGGGCAGCTGAATGGCCAGGAAATAAAAACGTTTTCGCAAGCACTCCTCAGCGAAAAAGCAGAAATTGGCTTAAACAAAGCTTTGCAAGGAGCTGAACAAGAATTTCATATTGCCATTAGCGAAGCAGACTATCAAAAAGCCTACACAGCTATCGCAGGGCTACAGGAACCATTAGCCTCGCTCTTCGACGAGGTCAAAATTTTAGATAATGACCCACAGCTAAGAAACAATCGTCTTGCTCTCCTGCAGAAAGTCTTTAGCCTTTTTGGAGAACTGCTAGATTTTAGCAAAATCCAAGAATAATTGATCTTTGAAACTTTGATTCAACCATCTTAAAATAAGGTGGTTGAATCCTCCTGACAAGTAAAAAACTTCTCTCTGTTAGTTTAAATGAATTAATTTAATAAAATTAATCACTAGCTCTTATTTACTTTACGTGCTATTGTTTTTGCAATTTTCTTGGCTAAAGAGATCATAATGAATTCTCCTACTAGCATAAAGAGTAACATTCCTCCCTATCCTAGCTATAGGATTCTAATGAGAATTGCGAAAGCACAACCAGCACCCATTTTTCAAATGCCTACTAACTTAATTTTAAACCACTAATTAAATCGATCCAAGACACAGATGAAAATTACACTTCCTTATCCCTCTATTGAGAACAAGACACATCAAATACCACCTAAAGATGATCCTGCCTTCGGAACGCTCATTCATTTAATCGATGGCGTTCCATCGATGCACGTCCACTCCCATGGTCCATAACAGCAATGCTTGGTGAACTTTAAGTCATCTAGCCTACTTAACAATAGATAGCTTGTAAATTCACTGCGGCTAGGATGAATGAAAGATAAACCCCTACATAAGCAAATGAAAACTATAACCCTAGGAACATCATGCAAGTTACTCATTTTCTCAACCAACCTTTAGATCCTATTCAAAGACACCAGGCTTCCTCCAGCCAAGACGATTACCACATTGACGGTAAAGTCAAGGAGGCTTGGAGCCGTCGACAGGACTGCAGCATTCAATTTAACGCCCATCAAGAAGTCGTGTGTGACCATAACCATCCTCAAAAGGCCAACGAATTCTTGAGCTCCGATTGCCTCCAATTGTACCAATGTATGATGACAATTATCCAAACAGCTGAACAGCTTCAACCTAGCTCATGCCTGTCTAATCATCTCATCAAAATACTAAAAAATGATTACCATCTATTTTGTACATTTACCCCCCAAGCGGCTTCTCCTTGGCATACAAACCTCATATCAAGATGCCATCAGCTTTTTGAAGTCCGCCTAAAAGACACCCCAAAACAGCCTCTATTCGATAGCGCTAAGCAAAAGAAAAAACGTCCACTGGATCATAATAGAAAAAAACCTTTAGTTTCAAAACGAAGGAAGCCATCACAAGATGTAAAAACAATTGGGTCCTACTCAGTTACAACAAGGTACAATGGAAGAAATCAAAGGACATCTTTACGAGTCTATAATGATCAAATAGTAATAAGTACTCATAATCATGGGCAATTTAAGCCACTTCCTGCCTTTAATATCGATTACCTAGTCGCTATAGCCTCAAAGATTGAAAAATGTAAAAGCTCGTTGGAAAAAGAAGCCTTAAATTACCAACTTCCACAAGAAGTGATCGATGACTTAATCCAGCCTGATGTGCGTTTGTTAGAAAAGATCTATTCAATACTAGAAAAAGAAAATAGGGCTCGACCAACACCGCTCTCCCACGGCATCCATGACAGTGAGGCTTTAGAAGATGAAGTTCAAGCACAAAGCCCACATTCAGGGCCTACTAACAAAGCTTCTCTAAGCTTTTTGTTAAACTCGACCTGATCCGAATGAAGGCAATATAAACGAGTGTTATCAAGCGTTTGCTTTTTTATTTTTAAATTTAACCCATTTTTCTGTGGAGCAATATGATGAATTCTTGTCCTAGTAAAACAATTTCTATTTTCCAGATTGAATCCAATATTTCTGTGACTGTCCCTTCTTCCTTTACAGGGACCATCAGCTTCAACTACACCCCAGGAGGAGATATAAACATAGTTGCTCATCACACGAATAATATGAGTATCCGGGAAGTTTGGCAGGTACAATCACCTCCTGAGCTTAAGTTTGAAATGGACACCGTCACTTTTCGACACTGCCATACATGCGATCCTAGTGGACAACCAGAACGCATTCGTCAATGCATTAAAGAAATTTTAAGCCTTCAGGAGCAAGTCACACAAGGCACAGTATCTCACAATCTATTAGCAGAGGCCTTACAAAAAGACCTCATACTGGAATTCTCTTTATCCGGAAAAAAAGAAGAAAGTTAGCGATCTCTTTTCTTGAGGTTAGCCAACACCTGAATTGATTAGTTTTTATTAAAAAATTGAAACAAGTGTTTTTGCAGCAGTTAACTTATAGTAAAAATAAACATTGTATGAATACACCTCCATTAGGTAATAACAACGTCCCTCGATTATGCCAGACGTGGGGTCATGACCCCTCTCTGAAAATAAGTGTATCCGGTGGCACTGATGCTCATTTTCACCCTCGGCTTAAAAGTTGCGACATAAGTCAGGAAGATGCCGTCCATCACTATTCATCCCTTTCTCAGCTATATCAAAACCTCATCATTGGCGTTAATTTAGAATTAAAAATTTCGAAGGTTTTACAAGAAGATCAACAGATCCTAAGTAAGATACAGGAAATTCATCAGAAAGAGGCGACAGGACTACATCAACCAGTGGAAACAGGTAGCAAAGATCACTTTAGCCTTCAATCTGACCGTAGCGGATTAGATCAGCATCTGAAAGTAGCCGAAGAAGAAATGGCTGAAATGGTTGCAACACATGGCCCCGCTCTTATTGAATACTTACAAAATAATACTCATTAATAAAAAGGAAACGATGATGACACCTTCTCTTGGACAACCAACTTTATACATCAGCTATCAACCCAATATCAATTTTCCATCATTTCATCCTGATAAAATTCAAGAGGTATGGCAAGCCCATGAACCAACGGTTAGCCTATGCGGCTTGAACAGATCTTGCAACCATTGCCACCCTTCTTTAGATGGCGACCCAAGATTGTGGGGTCTTGAAGCTCGTGCTGGGTTAAAAAAATGCATCGATCATTTAGGACAAATACTATCTCAATTTAACCCTGACTCAGCTCTATTTCACGAATTGAGTAAGATTAGAGAACAAGACGTGCATTTCTTCCGAAAGCTACAATTTCAACCCATGCCCTTATTTGGCAACCTACCGTCCCCATCGAACCCAACAGATGTAGAACTCACACCTTCCGGCAACTCAATGATCAAGTTGGCCCAATTCCTTGATTCCCGTTTAGATCCAACTGCGGTCAAAGCTGCGGATCCTGCAACCACTAAAGAGCCGGCACATGCTGCAGGCAAAGTTTTAATCAACAAGATACCCATCCTTTTCTCTCAGCAAAGCCATAAACGCAAACGCGTAAACGTTTCCCAGTTAGAGTTAATTAGTAAAAAAGCAATTGATAAAGGGAGTAAATGCGTATGGCGATGGCGTCAGTTGATCGTGATAGAATGCTTTTCAAGAAACCTTTCCCCTAACGTCAAAGTGGAGAAGGACAAACAACAAATCGTTATTTGCTATCCTCATGCTAGGTACCAAGAAACAATGCCTACGGAACGGGGTCTTATTGAAAGATACGCACAGAAAACAGAGGAAAGCATCAAACTCCTTACTATCGCTATGAATGACTATCCGGAATTTGAAGAGTTGTTTGTTGAATTAAGAGAGAACATTCAATGTCAAAACTTACGCGCAAAAAAAAATTTAAGAGCTCGCGATCGCCGAAAAGAAAAATATATGTCAGAAGTACTAAAAAGTAAGGCACCACGGCAAGCAAAACGAAAGGGCCCTGCTACGGTGCCGAAAGCTCCAGAAAAAATGTCCATTTCCTCTCTTCTTAATTAAGCTCTAGCCTCCTGAGGGGGCTTACTTTGCTTCAACTAGCTGCACTTTTGGTGGTGAACTTTTTATCTTGTCGAACTGTTTAACCAATTCGAGAACATGCTCTTCGGCTAACTGGCCATTTTGAATTTGCATCTTGATTAGCTCTCTTTGCATCATCCAGTTGCGGTCTAATAAGCATTGAATAGTTTCTAGAAATTGCGCTTCTGCTTTTTCGCGATTAACCTTCTTGCTAGCTATCTCGTTTAGGAAGTCCTCCGCCTCGCCTTCTTCTAACTCTAAAGCTAAGTTTAAAAGAGAGGGATTTGGCGTTTTTAAATAGACCTCAAAGATTTTGCGACATTGGGGAATATGAAATGATTCAGGAGTCAAATTTTTAGCAGCTATCTCTTTGAACTTAGAATTATCCATAATGAGAAGCCAACGTAATAAATCGACTTCCAAAATGCGATTAGGGTCTACTTCGATATGCCCCGCAATGCCAGAACGCTTGATATATAAATTGGGCATTTGCTGATCTTTTACCCCTATTATGTCTTCAGGTGTCTGTGTAAGCTGCGCCAGTCTTTTCAAACTTTCATGAACCATCAAGGGTTGATCCCAGGCACGAATTTGCTTAACAATCTCCTTAACCAATTCATTTTTACTCGCGGGGGATTGCAAGTCGTGAGAACGAGAACGCATTCTCACCAAGAAAGTTAAGTAGTCCTCACTTCTTTCCTTAAGCTGTTGAAATTCCTCAGGCCCTTTTTTGCGAAGAAAGAGATCCGGATCATAGCCCGCTGGCATTTCGAGCACACGCACCTCAACACCTTGTTTCTGAAACAAATCACCAACTTTAATCGCCGCAGCTTCTCCTGCCTGATCCGAATCAAAAGCTAAGTAAACGAGCTGAGGTCCTAGCTGCAAAAGCTCAAGAACATGTTCTTCACCGAAAGCTGTTCCCTGGCCGGCAACCGTGTAGTCAAAACCTTGATGAATCAACCTCAGTGCGTCAACCTGTCCTTCTACAATAAGGACTTGGCGCTCTTTCGCAATACGCCGTCGGCTATAGTTAAGGCCAAATAAGATCCTAGACTTTTTAAACACTGGGGTTTCTTTGGTGTTAATGTACTTACCACCAAAGGTTTCCTCCTTATATTTTCTTCCTGAAAAACCAATGACAGCCCCCATCGGATCTCGTATCGGAAACATGATACGATCAGAAAAAAAGGAGCGGTTTCCTTGATTGATCAGGCCAGCAGCGAACAGAATTTCTTCTGAGAAAGACTTAAAGAAAGTTTGAAAAATTTTGGAATCTGTGGACGAAAAACCTATTTCAAAAGTTTTAATAAAATCTAGGGTAAAGCCTCTTTCGTAAAGATACTGCAGCGCAACTCTCCCCTCTTCTAAATGAAGCAGTGAGAAATGAAAAAGCCTGGAGGCTAATTCTAAAGCTTCTTTGATCCTAGCTCTAGATGGCCCCTTAGCTTCTTGAGGAGCGTCAGCAATTTCTAAATGAACCTGAAACTTAGAGGCTAGATACTCAATTGCTTGGGTAAAATTCATTCTTTGATAATTCATCAAAAATTGAATGGCGTCTCCATGAGCCCCACAACCAAAGCAGTGGTAATGTGAATCCCCTTTTTGAATCACAAAAGAGGGTGTTTTCTCATCGTGAAAAGGGCAAAGCCCTTTGTAAGACGCCCCGGACCTTTTCAATTCCATGTTGGCCTCTAGCACGTCGACTAGGTCTATCTTCTTTCTTAAATTTTCTAAACTTTCTTTTGTATAGATAGGCATTTACTGCGTTAACCTATTAAATAATGAAAAATCTCGCTTACCGGGCCAATTAGATTCTTCCCTCTTCTCCCTCGTTTCTTCCTCCTTGGGATTGTAAGGTACAAATCTAAAAATATATTGCTTTGGACGATTCCATTCATCCCGATAGAACTGTTCATTATAGCACTCTTCATCAATACTTTCTTCTGTTACTTCTTCCTGGGAATAAACAGACACATTAAAGGCAATGATTCCACATAAGAGGGACTTCAAGGGAAGCTTCATAAAAATTTCTCCTGTGAATTAACCACAATTTAGTTAATATTCTTGGATAGCTGCCGCGATAGAGTTGAATGTGAAAGAGTGGGAAAATCGCAATCTTTTTATTGTTAACAACTTATAAAAATTGATACTTTGCTAATTTCACATTAGCAGGCTTTACATTTATGGAACAGGTCTTCGGAATTATTGAACGCATTACATTTCAAAACGAAGAGAATGGGTATACGATTGCAAAAATGCAGGTAGGGCCAAAAAGCGAACTGATTTGCGTGGTTGGTTTTCTCCCTTTAATCACCCCTGGCATGACTGTTCGTTGTCAAGGAGAATGGAAACAACACCTGATTCATGGCCAACAATTTGACGTACAGCAATACTCGATAGAAGCGCCTGCTAACCTCCTTGGCATTAAGAAATATTTAGGTTCAGGTCTTGTTAAGGGAATCGGCCCCATCTATGCCGAAAAAATCGTAAGCCATTTTGGTTTAGACACATTAAACATCATTGACACCTACCCAGAAAGACTAATAGAAGTCGAAGGCCTTGGCAAAAAACGAATCGCAAAGATTATTTCTTGCTGGACAGATCAAAAAACCATTCGAGATGTGATGGTTTTCTTGCAAGGCCATGGAGTGAGCCCAGCATTCGCTCAGAAAATTTACAAAGTTTACCAAAAAGATAGCATCAAAAATGTAACAGAGAACCCGTTTCGTCTTGCCAAAGATATCTTTGGCATTGGCTTTAAAACAGCAGATGCTTTAGCTAACAAGCTAAATATTTTAAAAGATTCTGTCGTTCGCATCGATGCGGGCATTGAGTTTGTTCTCTCCGAACTTGCTAACGAGGGCCATGTCTGTTATCCCTTAGCAGAATTCTTACAGGTAGCAGAAAAGCTTCTAGATGTGCCTTCCGACATGATCAATCAACGCTTAACTTTTCTAAAAGAAGCGAATGGCATCGAAATTTTTAAACTCGTCCATGAAGCTAATCTCATCCCCTTTATATGGACTAAAGCCCTATTTTTAGCTGAAACAGGCATAGCTAAAGAGATCAAGCGTTTAAAAAGCTGCCAGGCTTCGTTAAGAGAAATACAACTTGACAAAGCCATCATTTGGGTCCAAGAGCAACTGAACCTTACTTTAGCAGACCAACAGGTCCTTGCTGTTAAGCAAGGAGCAAGCGAAAAATTTCAAATCATCACAGGTGGACCTGGCACAGGAAAAAGTACGATCACAAAAGCCATTTTGCAAATTTCAAGCAAACTTTCCTCTAAAATTTTATTAGCCGCTCCCACAGGGAGAGCTGCTAAACGCATGAGTGAAATTACACATCAAACCGCTAAAACCATTCATAGCCTTCTTGAGTTTGATTTCAAAAAGAGAGGATTTAAACGCAATACCGATAACCCCTTGGATTGTGATTTAATTATTGTCGATGAAGCGAGCATGGTTGATACATACTTGATGCATCATTTGCTAAAAGCCATCCCTTCTCATGCCCGTGTGATTTTAATAGGGGACATCAACCAGCTACCGAGTGTTGGACCTGGCAATGTGCTCAAAGAGATGATTGCTTCTAACGAGATTCCGGTCACTATTTTAACAGAAATTTTTAGGCAAGCTAAGGGGTCTAAAATCATTTCTAATGCCCACCGTATCAATAGTGGCTTTTTTCCTGATATCATCCCAAAACACGATAGCGATTTTTTCTTTATTGAAGTGGAAGAAGTGGAGAAAGTGTTGAAAGAAATTGTCATCTTAGTGGTTCAAAGGCTTCCACAAAAGTATGATCTTCACCCCCTAGACGATATTCAAGTCTTAGCTCCCATGAAAAAAGGTTTTGTAGGGACAGAAAATCTCAATGCAATCCTTCAGCAACAGCTAAACCCGAAGGAACATGCTCTCATTCGATTTGGACGCAAGTACACGATAGGCGATAAAGTCATGCAAATTAGAAACAACTATCAAAAAGAAGTGTTTAACGGTGATGTGGGCAAAATTGTGATGATTGATTTTAACGAACAATCGATCGTGGTCAATTTTGACGGTAAAGAAGTTGTTTATGAAGCTGCTGAATTAGATGAAGTTGTCTTGGCCTACGCCATTTCTGTTCATAAATACCAGGGCAGTGAATGCCCCTGTATTGTGATGCCTGTACATACCACTCACTTTAAGCTATTACAAAGAAATCTGCTCTATACTGGAATCACTCGAGGAAAGAGACTCGTTGTTCTCGTAGGAACAAAACGCGCCTTAGCCATGGCCGTCAAAAACGATGAAGTCAAAAAAAGACATACGGGACTTAAATCTGCTTTACTTGGATACTTATGAAAAAGAAACGACGCAAAAAAGTCTCTCCAAAGAACTCCCTTTTTTTTCTGTTATTCTGCCTCCTAATCACTCTTTACACTTCTTGGATAAGCGAGCTAGAAACGGCATCAGTGCTACCAACTTCAAAAGAACCTGCTATCTTTTATGCCAATTCCCTCGGGGATCACCTAAGAAAAACGATAGAAGCAGCGATTACAAATGCTCAAAAATCCATTACATTAATGATCTACTCGCTATCTGATCCCGATATCATCAACGCCCTACGTAAAAAGAGTGAAGAAGGAATCCACGTAACCGTTATTTATGATGCGAAAGCCTCTGTTAACGTCCATCGCAAATTGGGGCCAAAAGTGAATGCCATTGCAAGAGCCGCTGATGGCTTAATGCATCAAAAAATGCTGACCATTGATGAAGAGAATGTATGGTTAGGTTCAGCTAATTACACCACAGACTCACTGATGGAACAAGGAAACCTCATCACTGCTTTTTATTGTAAGCATTTGGCTAAAGCAATCCTAAAAAAGGCTGCTTGCATGTCTGAGGAAAACTATGAAGGAACTGTTCCCTCTTGTCAACACTTGATCATCGGCGAGCAACCTTGCGAACTCTGGTTTTTACCCGATGACAAAAAAGCAGCGATCCGCATTAAAGAGCTCATCAGATCAGCAAGCAAAACAATCGAAGTGGCTATGTTTGCCTTTACTCGCTTAGATTTTGCTAATGAATTGATTAGTGCCCAGGAGCGCGGCGTGCAAGTATCGGTGTTCTTAGATCACCAATCATCTAAGGGAGCAAGTAAAAAAGTTGCGGAAATGCTAGCTAAACAAGGCATCGCCATCTATACCAATCCTGGAAAAAGCCTGCATCATTACAAATTGTTACTTGTGGATAACGAAGTTTTGGTGAATGGGTCAGCAAATTGGACAAAGGCTGCCTTTAAACAAAATGATGATTTCTTTATGATCATTCATCAACTTAATGAGCAACAGAAGCAAAAAATGACCGATCTGACCAACCACTTAAAAAGTAGCATGACCCCGCTACGCTTAGCTTTACTCGGCAACGGAAAAATGGGTAAGCTAATCGCTAAAGCAGCTGAGGATAAAGGCCATCTTCTTTCTCCTCTTCAAAAAGCTCAAGTAGCGATTGATTTTAGCCATCCTAGCGTCGTTCTAAACAACGTTGAAAAAGCGGCTTCGTTAGGTAAGCCGATCGTTATGGGTACAACAGGCTGGGAAGCAGATGAGGACGCGATACGGAAAATTGTTGACCACTATCAAATAGGGTTTCTTTATTCTCCTAATTTTTCAATTGGTGTCCACCTTTTTTTAAAAGCCTTAAAGGAAGCAGCGCATTTAATTGCTAGTCAAGGAGGCTATGACGTTGGAGGTTTCGAAATCCACCATCGAGAAAAGGCTGACAGTCCGTCAGGAACGGCAAAAGCAATTACAACAACTCTTTTAAGCTCTTTTAAAGAGAAGAAAAATGGCTATTTCGAAAAAGCAAACGGAATGATCTCTAAAGATCACCTTCATTTTAGCTCACTGAGGCTTGGAGAAAACCCAGGAACTCACTCCGTTATTTTTGATTCTCCATACGACACAATTACTCTCACCCATGCAGCTAAGAATCGCCAAGGTTTTGCTATGGGTGCGATTCAAGCGGCTGAGTGGCTAAATGGTAAAACGGGCTTTTATACCTTGGAAGATATTTTATGAAGGCAGGTGTCTATACAGCTATCATTACCCCATTTTTGGAAGACCACTCTTTAGATATCGAAGGGCTTCGAGAAAATCTTCGTTTTCAAGTAGAAAGCGGTGTTGCTGGGATCGTGATTCTAGGGACAACCGGTGAAGTTCCCACTTTGGAAGAACCTGAAAAGGAACTGATCATCAAAACGGCTGTCGAAGAGATTCAACAAAAGGTCCCTCTTATTGTTGGTACGGGAAGTTACTCTACAAAAAAAACACTCATCGAAACAAAAAAAGCCAAAGACTTGGGAGCCGATGCAGCGCTCGTTGTAACACCCTACTACAATAGACCTACTCAGGAAGGTCTCTACCAACACTTTAAGGAAATTGCCAAACTCGATTTCCCTCTTATTCTCTATAACATTCAGGGAAGAACCGGCCAAAATTTACAAACAGAAACATTGATGAGGCTATTAGAATTTCCAGCCATTGTCGCTATCAAGGAAGCTTCGGGCAATATTTCTCAAATCATGGATGTGATTTATCAAACAACCTCAGCACGTCCGAAGTTCAAAGTTTTTTCTGGTGACGATGCTTTAACGCTCCCCCTTATAGCTTTGGGTGGTCATGGTGTGATCTCGGTGATGAGCAATCTTCTTCCTGATGCGATGAATGAACTTGTACAGCATTGCCTTAAACATCAATGGATCGAGGCGAGGGCGTGGCAACACGAGCTTTTTGAACTCTTCAAACTTACTTTCATAGAAACAAACCCTATCCCTATCAAAAGAATGATGCAACGATGCGATATGGCAGCAGGGCCTTGCCGCTTACCTCTTTGCAATCTTAGCTCTAAAAATGATGAAAAACTCACTAAAATCATCCCTAAACTAAAAATATTAATCTCGGCAGCTCACCATGGTTAAAAGAAACCCCTCTCTTGCTAAACTGCACTCCGGTTACCTTTTCCCTGAAATCGCAAGGCGTAAGGAAGCTTTGTTGGCGTGCAATCCACAAGCTAAAATTATTAGCTTGGGTATTGGCGACACCACGGAACCTATCCCATTAACGATTGTTGAAGGGTTAAAACAGGGAGCGATCGACCTGGGAACCATGCATGCTTATCGTGGATATGGTCCGGAACAAGGGAATTACTCCTTAAGGAAGAAGATAGCAGAAGTGTTTTATCACCAAAACCTTAAGCCTGAAGAAATTTTTATTTCCGATGGTGCAAAATGTGATATCGGCAGGCTTCAGCTCTTGTTTGGCCCTCATGTGAAAATTGCAGTGCAAGATCCCTCCTACCCTGCCTATGTCGATACATCTGTTGCTTGCGGTCAAACCGGTTATTTTAATGAAGCGAAAGGAGTTTACGATGGCATTGTTTACATGCAGTGCCTTCCCGAAAATAATTTTTTTCCCACTCTAAACTTTCAAGCTGACATTATTTATTTTTGCTCCCCTAACAACCCTACGGGTGCTGTTGCCACCAAGGAGCAACTAGCTCAGCTCGTGGCCTATGCAAAGCAAATTAAAGCGATTATCGTCTTTGATGCGGCTTATGCTCATTTTATCCAGAACCCAAGCCTCCCTAAGAGCATCTTTGAAATTGAGGGTGCTGAAGAAGTTGCGATTGAGCTAAACTCCTTGTCAAAGATGGCTGGTTTTACGGGAGTCCGCCTAGGATGGTCGGTTGTCCCTCAAAAATTATGCTATGAAGATGGTCAATCCCTTAATAAGGACTGGAATCGCATTGCTAGCACCTTCTTTAACGGCGCTTCTAACATTGCTCAGGCAGGAGCTCTTAGTGCTCTCACACCTGAGGGGCTCATGGCGATTTCTTATCAAATTAAGCATTACCTCGATAATGCATATAAAATTAAAAAAACCCTCTCAGCATTCAATCTCTCCTGCTTCGGAGGAGAACACGCTCCTTACGTCTGGGTACGGTTCCCTAGAAAAAAATCCTGGGAAATGTTTAACGAGTTACTCGAAAAGCATCACATTGTAACAACCCCAGGTAGTGGATTTGGTCCTGCTGGAGAAGGTTTTTTACGCTTTAGCGCTTTTGCTCAAAGACAGGATGTAGAGGAAGCACTAGGAAGGTTAAAAACCCTAGGGGTGTAATTTATTGGATTTTCTGGTAGCCTGAACTTAAGCGTAAGGATTACAAAGGAGTTTCTTATGGAGCTCTCCCTTTTTCTTGCAAAGCTGATAGGCCTTTACTACCTTATTTTTTCTTTTATTTTTCTTTTTAACCGCACACAGCTGACTCCCCTTCTTAAGAATTTAGTAAAGAAGCCTGAATTGATCTTTTTTGCTGGAACGATTAGTTTAGCAATCGGACTGGCCATTGTGATTGGGCATCCTGTTTATGAGTGGACTTGGCGAGGTTTAATTACTCTATTTGGATTTCTAGCCATTATTTCCGGTTTAGTTCGCTGTATATCCCCTTCCTACCCATTGTTTCAGAAAATGATGGAAAATCCTACCTACTATTGGGTCATGACTGCCTTTTTATTTTTCTTTGGGATTTATCTAACCATGATAGGCTTTGACTATCCTCCTTAAGTAGAAGGGAATGATGATGAACCAACCTTCTGAAATCAACAGAGCTGCACATCTTAACAAATTTGCCCCCTGGAAATTAGACCTTGGAGCTAATTTCCAGGATAATCGCTCTGTCGCATTCAAAGTCTGGGCCCCAAAATGCAAGGAAATTACCGTAAAAGTCCTCAATCAAGAAGCCCCCTCTCTCCCGTTGACAAAGAACGAAGCCGGCTATTTTACAGGAGTCTTCAATCCACTCCCTCCTGGAACGCTTTATAAATATCTCGTGGACAGCAAAGGACTCTACCCAGACCCTGTCTCCCGTTTTCTTCCGGAAGGATTAAACGGCCCTTCGATGATTGTAGATCCAAAAGAGTTTGAATGGCACGATCAAAGTTGGCCAGGAGTCGATTTGAAGGGCCAAATCATATATGAGTTACACATAGGCGCCTTTACTCAAGAAGGAACATTCGACGCTGCAGCTCAACAACTTGAAGAATTGTGTCGACTGGGAATCACCCTGATTGAAGTCATGCCTATCGTAGAGTTTCCGGGTAGGTGGAATCAGGGGTATGATGGGGCCAGTCTATATGCCCCCTCTCACGTCTATGGGGACCACAATGCGTTCAAAAGGTTTGTCGATAAAGCACATCAGCTAGGCATAGGGGTGATTCTTGATGTCGTTTATAACCATTTTGGGCCTGTAGGTAATTATACCGGCATTTTTAGCGATTTTTATCTTTCCAAAAAGTATTATTCGGAATGGGGCGATGTGATTAATTTTGACGATGTTGGAGCCAGAGAAGTAAGAGAATTTTTTATTAAAAATGCTTCCTACTGGATCACTGAATTTCACCTTGACGGTTTTCGGATCGACGCCACTCAAGATATTTATGACGAGGGTTTCCCTCATATTTTAGCCGAGTTATCGCAGGAAGTGCGTAAAGTAGCATTGCCAAAAAGGATTGTGATTATTGCTGAAAATGAACCTCAAGATGCAAAACTCTTTCACCCGATCGAAAGAAATGGCTATGGCTTAGATGGTGTTTGGAATGACGACTTTCACCATTCAGCTATCGTATCTTTGAAAGGGAGGCGTGAAGCCTATTATACTGATTACCGAGGAGTTGCGCAGGAGTTTATCTCGATGATTAAGAGGGGATATCTCTACCAGGGTCAAAACTACTCGTGGCAAAACAAACCAAGGGGCACGATTGTCAGTGACGAACCAGCCCACTCCTTTATCTTCTACTTGCAAAATCATGATCAGGTATCTAATGAGCTTAGAGGAAAGCGGATTCATTTATTAGCTGACCCGGGGCTCTATCGAGCTTTGACAGCCGTCTTGCTGCTGGCCCCACAAACACCCCTTCTTTTTATGGGTCAGGAGTTTGCGTCCTCTAAACCGTTTATGTTTTTCGCTGATCATGACAACGAGGAGTTAGCAAGACAAGTGTCCGAAGGAAGAAGAAAATTTTTGGAACAGTTCCCAAGTCATGCTTCTGCGTACCGAGATAGCGAAGCTCAACGATTTTTACCAGATACAAATGCTGAGCTCAATTTTATTAGATCTAAGCTCGACTTTTCCGAGCGGGATAAGCACCAAGAAATCTACCGACTGCACGCTGATCTTATTAAACTAAGACAAAACGATCCTGTTATTGCCACCCAAAATCGCTTTAGTATCGATGGAGCTGTCCTCGATCAGTATTGCTTTCTATTACGCTATTTTGGGCACGACGGCAATGACCGTCTTCTGCTTGTTAATCTAGAAAGAGACCTTGAGTATTCGTCTCTTGCAGAGCCTCTAATTGCTCCCAGCAAAAAGGGATCGTGGGAGCTGATTTGGTCAAGCGACGATCCTAAATATGGAGGGCCCGGCACCATTCTGCCTTATCAGGATAAACGGTGGCGTCTCCCTGCTCATAGTGCCATTTTATTGAAGGCTACTTCTGAGGAAGAGAAGCCACGTATGGAGAAAAAATTCAAAAGCTAATCGTTGGTTCGAGAATTTATATTACTCTCAGATCACGAAGCTTCTTGCTAACCAGATTTTGTAAGTCAGACTGGTTCTTAGCATTCCCTAACTCTTTTTTCTCAATACCCAAACGCTTCATTAGGCTTCTTTTATTCGCTGCCACCCAAAAAGTTTGCCCATTATATTCCACTTGGAGTGGAACGTAAAAAATTCTCTTAAACCAACTCAATTTGGGCATTTCAGCACTAGTGCGCATCGGTGCACTAAGACGACTAATAGCGATATTATAAACGGTTGAGTTACCCACTTGTCTTGCATTGGCTAGGATAAGTCGATATTTTTTCAGTCCCTTACTAATCATCTGATGGATAGGTTTCCCTTTGGGCCATCTAGTGTTTGTGATCTGGTCAGCCTTTTGTTTTTGATCCGCGTAGGGATCACTATAAACATGGATAGGGTTAATTGTCATTTTACAAATTTTTCCTCTAAATTTAGAATCAACGATGATTATAAATCTTTTTTACTTAATCCTCAAGGAGGAGGGATAAACCCCTCCTACAAGGATGAGCAATAGACTTAAGTTCATGAAAGATCATTAGGATCAGCATTCAAAGAGCCTGTCTGGCGGTTCTGTTCACGTTGGATGCCTTCATTTATATACTTTTGAATGAGTGCTTGTTTCGCTTCCATGGTCGATGCCTGCTTTAATTCTTTATTAAAGGCTTTTTTATCAACCTCAAACCTTTTGATAAAACTCGCTTTATTAACTAGAACCCAAACTGGTGTATCATCTCCCTTAGCTTGAACGAGAACGGGTAGATAAAATTGTCTTTGAATTAAGCCTAATTTAGGCGCTTTATTAACTTGCTGAGCGATCTTAGAGCTTAGCAATTTAATCGCTGGTGCTAGACGCCGACCAATTTCACTTAATTCTTTGTTCGGTAAGCCACTAAGAAAAAGCCTATTCTTAAGTTTACCTTTTGAAATGACCTTACCCTTATTATTTTCTTTACTGGGTGCAACAGCATAAGACTCAAAATTTTTTGAATAAGGATTATTCGAAACATTTATAGGATTCATAATTAAACTCCACAAGTATAATTAATTTAGTTTTAATTATACTCAATCAATTTTTATTACAACAAACAAAACTTTTAACTATTAAATCCCTTTGCAAAAAAAGCCTATATTGATAGTGTATATCTAAAAAATTGAACGTTTTACTGTGTCACTCTTTCAGATAGCCCTTACATTTTTTTTGGTTACAAACCCTATAGGCAACTCGCCAACCGTTCTTGCACTCGTTAAAAATTATGATTTCGACAAGCAAAAAAGAATTCTGATAAGGGAAGGGGTGATTTCTTTTGTCATCGCCATTTTTTTTCAATATTTAGGAGAAAAATTTTTGGGGCTTCTTCATGTGAGCGACTTTGCCATGACCCTATGCGGTGGCATTTTGCTCCTTGTCATCGCTTTGGGAATGATTTTTCCTAAAAGTGAAGTGAACACCCAACAGATGCCCAAGCAAGAACCCTTTATAGTACCGATTGCGATCCCTCTACTTTCTGGTCCAGGCGTGCTAACAATGATTATGCTTTTAGCCCGTCAAGAAGCAAATGACCTCAAAATTAGCATCGCTATCTTTTTAGCGTGGGCCGGCGTTATCGGAGTCATGACGGCAGCCCCCTACATGCAAAGAGTCTTGGGCAAAAGAGGCTTAACGGCTCTAGAGCAATTAATGGGGATGATTTTATCGATGATTTCTATGGCCATGATTGTAAGTGGCGTAAGCCTGTTTCTAAAAACTTTAGGATAGACAATGACCCTTTTCAGTATTGCTTTTATGCTCTTTTTAATCATGGACCCCGTAGGGAATGTCTCTTCTTATCTGAATTTAGTGAATGAACTGCCCAGAAAAAGACAGCGTTGGATTGTGATCAGGGAAATGCTGATCGCTCTTGCTTTTATGCTCCTCTTCAATGCGATTGGAGAATATATTTTTAACATCCTACAAATTTCCCACACTGTTGTACGCCTATCATCAGGTCTTATTTTATTTCTTGTCGCCATTAAAATTTTATTTCCCTCTGTAGACAGTCCAAGAGCAAACCTCCCTAAAGGTGAGCCCTTTGTTATCCCCCTCGCGATTCCTCTTATTGCTGGCCCATCTCTTCTAGCTACCATTATGCTCTACGCGCATGAAATTCCAGGTGTTTCCTTAATGGTAGGGGCTATCTTTTTAGCCTGGTTGGCAGCCTCAGTCGTTTTACTTGCCTCTCCCTACTTAAAAAAGGCTTTAGGGAATAATGGATTAATGGCCTGTGAACGCTTAATGGGCATGATTTTGATTTTGCTTGCTATTCAAAGATTTGCAGAAGGTGTCCAGCTATTTGTTAAATCAACGTGAGAAATCAGGATTTTATAATATTCGACTCCTTCTAGCTTATGATGGTTCAAACTTTCTAGGCTGGCAAAAGACCTCCCTTGGTCCCAGCATTGAAGCAACTCTTCAAAGAGCTTTGGAACAAATCTTACAACATCATGTGCGTTTGCAAGCTGCCAGCAGGACGGATGCCGGTGTGCATGCAAGTGGCCAGGTTGCTAATTTCTTCACATCAAAACTCTTGATCGATTTAAATCGATTTCGTTTGAGCATCAACGCTTTACTACCACCGGATATTCGTGTTCTAGAGGTCTTTTATGCTCAAGCAAACTTCCATCCCACATTAGACAATGTCGGTAAAACCTACCAATACGAGCTCTGTTTAGGCCCTATTCAACATCCTCGCCATCGGTTTTATTCATGGCATATACCCCAACCGCTAGATATCGAAAAAATGCGAGCAGCAGCTGGTTCTTTCATCGGTACACATGACTTCTCTGCTTTTTGCAATGTAAAGAAAAATGAAAATTATCTATGTAAAACCAGAGAACTGCAATCTATAAACATCTCAGAATTAGAAGTTAACCGTCTAAGACTCCTATTTACCGGAAATAGCTTTCTTTATAAGATGGTGCGTAATTTGGTAGGAACCCTCGTTTACGTCGGCTTAGGTAAAATACCTCCGGCTGAAATACCGATTATTTTACAGGGAAAAGACCGAACAAAGGCCGGAATGAGTGCCCCTGCGCATGGCTTAACTTTAGTATCTGTTCATTACTCGTAAGTGTTTTATGAGCTCGGTAAGTGGTTAATCACTCGATTGATAGGTTTAATTCATCATCTTAAAAACGAGTGGCAATCCCGTTTTTTAAACCTTTTCAATGCTTATCTAAGGGGTCACCTTCTTTATTTCAGCCGTAAATCTGGCTGGCAACTTTTTCGCTAAATAGTCAACAAAGACAACTAGGGAAAACCCAAAAAGGACGACCAGTATTGATTTCCAAAAAAGAGGAGAACTAACGTCCGGCAAAATGGGATGAGTTAGCTGGGGAATTTGGCCTTTTTCAGGCCGATAGGGGTGTTGAATCAATGCCCAATCCCAGAAAGGCCAAGCCGTCCTCATAGCCCCCACCATGAAACCAATCAGCAGAGCGATTGTCAAACTGTGGTACTTTTTTAAAAGCCAGTGGATCGCATGCGAAAATACTAGTCCTCCCAAAACAATTCCGATAATCAGATTCGTAAGAATTAAAAAGGCAAAAGGATCGAATTGACCACCTTTTAAACTATTAGAAAAATCAGTTAACGCTTCTAATGCAATAGGGTAGACTCCCAAAACCATCAGAAGGTAGCTTCCCGATATACCAGGTAGCAGCATCGCCGAGATCGCCACTGCCCCAGAAAAAATAAGCCGTGGTTGAATCAAAGCCTGATTAAAAGAGGGCTCAAAACTTTGCGTAAAAGAATGCCCACTAAAGCAATAGGCAAACAAAGCTCCTCCTATTAACGCAAGCAATTCTCCCCGGTTCCATCGTTTAACCTTCTGAAATAGAAAAAGAAGAGAAGCAAGGATCAATCCCATAAAAAAAGAATAGAGCAACGGCCTATTTGTTGGATCCTTTAGCAAGGCCGATACAATATGGGAACAGACAAGCAAGGAGCAACCTATGCCTAAAAAAAGGGCGGCTAGGAACAGGAAAGGAATCCTTCTTTCCCTAAATGATCTCATATTAATCGACCTAATCGCTTCGATTAAAGGTGTATATATCCCCATAATAAAAGCAATGGTGCCTCCAGAAATACCGGGAACAAGATCTGCCGCTCCCATGCATAGCCCTGTAAAAAACACACGCAAAAAAACGAGCACTCTACTCAATTTATAGCACCTCAAATGCTTTTGCTAAATACCAAGCAAGGCCAAAAAGCCCAACAAATGCCACAATCCATAGCAAATTAGGAACCCACTTGACACCAGCACCCGGGCTATTACGCATTTCTAAAGTACCAATGCCGTAGGCAAAATCTTGGTGCTCTTTCTTATTAAAAAGATGAGGGTGTTCTCTAATGATTGAATCCCCGTCGATGCCGAGGAAAATGGCATATTGTTTGACGAATCCTTGTGCATACACCGGTGAAATTAGTTTCTTGAAATCACCTTCCTCGATCGCTTGGAGATAGCTCATCCGAATGGATGTCACATTTTCTACCTCCTTAAGCGACAAGTTCATTTCTATCCGTCTTTTTTTTAACATTTCGCTAATCTCTTTCATGTCATCAACAATTAATTCGCTCATAAACCTATCCTAAAAAATCCATCAATAATGGTATCTTTATAAACTAAAAGAGAATAAAAAAATAAGAAAATCAAATGAATAAGCCCTCCAGCTTTGTCGCCCAAATTGATACTACTCTTGCCAAAAAACTATGCAAAGATCTAGAAGAGCAGGGTTTTTCTCTATCACACCCCCCTTATACCCACTTCAGTGCTAATAAAAAAGGGGTCTCATGCACTCTCTACACTTCAGGGAAACTTGTCGTGCAAGGCAAAGAGATAGCCGCTTTTATTGAATTTTATCTTGAGCCAGAAATTTTACAATCATTTACCTACTCCCACCCAACCGTCCACCTTGACATGGCAGCAAGAATAGGAGTAGATGAATCGGGCAAGGGGGACTTCTTTGGTCCTCTTTGTATTGCTGGTGTGTACGCAAATGGACAGGATATCCTTTTATTAAAAGAACTTGGTGTTAAAGATTCAAAGGGACTTAGCGATGCCTCGATCGTGAAAATTGCAGCAAACATCCGCCAGAAACTTTCCTACCACGTGGTTAAAATTAACCCACTTAAATACAACCAAATTTATGCTCAATTTCACAATCTTAACCGTCTACTTGCCTGGGGACATGCGACAGTGATTGAAGCCATGATCACCAAAACGGATTGTCACAGAGTGATTATCGATCAATTTGCCAATGAGTCCATCGTTGTTGATGCGCTGACAAGAAAAAAAATATCTTTAGATCTAACCCAGCGACACCGAGCAGAAGAAGATCTAGTGGTAGCGGCCGCCTCCATTTTAGCAAGAGATGCTTTTATTCAAGGTTTGCAACTCTTAAGCGAAAAATTTCAAATCAAACTCCCCAAGGGAGCGTCATCTCAGGTCATTGCTGCAGGTATGAAATTTGCTCAGAAACATGGTAAAAACGCCTTAGAGAACGTAGCAAAAAAACATTTTAAAACCCTTGACGTGATTTTAGCAAAAGCAACAGAATAAAGTGTTTTAGAAGCCGAATAACCAAGAAATACACCATGAAAAATAGTGCCGTTTATGCTTTGACATTTGCTGCAGCTGTTGCAGCTTTTATTCTTATCTTCATCCGTTTCTTTCCAAGTCCAGTCCCTGAAAATCATCTCCATATTTCACCAAGTAATGTGCAAGGAGCGGCTGTTGTCTTCCAACAAAAACCCTACACATTAAACTTTGAGCAACAAAACCAGCTTATTGATATTTTAAATCGTGCTGTTCTAGTTCAAAAAAAAGATTACGCTCACGTAGATCGCTCATTTACTTTTGATCAGATTGTCATTTATTCTTTTAATGGTAGTAACGTTGAAATCACGCCTATTGATATCATTGATCAAAACATGGTATTTTCTATCCCTCTATGGAGCCAAGACTACTACTTTATGGAGCTAAGCGCCGGCGCATTAAAGAACCTAATTCAACATTCCCATGATTAAGTTTTTAAGAATCCAATCATTAATTCTTATTGAACTAATGGAGATTTCTTTCGTAAACGGATTAAACGTTTTATCCGGAGAGACAGGATCGGGAAAATCAGCCATTCTTGAAGGGATTAAATTGCTTTTTGGTAGCCGTCATGACCCCTCGCTCATTCGGCATGGTTGCAGTAAGGCGTCTATCGAAGCCATATTAGACTTGGAAGAGAGAGCCGATGTTAAACAACTTCTTGGGGAAGCGGGCATTGACCTTGAGGAAGAAGATTCTATTACCATCAAACGAGAACTCTCTTCACAAGGGAAGAGCCGCGCCTTTATCTGTCATCAACCTGTCCAGTTGGCTCTTTTGAAAAAATTGGGTCAGATCGTTTGTAACTTAGTGGACCAACACGCTAACCATTCTCTTTTTTCAATTGATACGCATAGAAAGATCCTAGATCTTTTTTGTGACTGCCATCAAGAAGTTCAAGCCTTTTCATCCTCTTGGCAAAAAGAGCTATCTCTCATCGATGCGATCAGGGATTGGGAGGCAAATGAATCTAGGCGACTAAGAGAAATCGAAGTTTGTAAGTTAGAACTTACCGAATTTAATGAAGCAAATATTAAAGAGGGCGAAGAAGAAGAATTATTTGAAGAATACACCTCCCTTTCCTCTAGTGAAGAGCGATTAGAAAAAGCGAGGGAAGTCTATCAGAGCTTCTCTAGCTTAATACCCATAAAGAAACAAAAAACCAATCTAGAAAGTCTTGCTAAATTAGATAAGGGATTATCCGATCTTGTACAAAGTTTCAACCAAGGGATCTGCGAACTTGAAGAAGTGGCCCATCAACTACGTTCCTACACAACTCATCTTGAACCCGATCCTACGCGCTTAGAATGGATTAATAAACGGCTAGCTCTGATCACCAAAATCCGTAAAAAATATGGACCGACCTACTCTGAACTAGAGCATTACTTCACGGAACGGGAAAAAGAACTCACTCGTTTAGAAAATAGTGATGCACATATTGATCAATTAAAATCTCACCTGGAAGCAATTCACGCACGCAACCGAGCACAGCTTGAAAAGATCTCATCCAAAAGACAACAAGCCGCTTTGCTGCTTCAAAGGAAGGTAACAGAACTCCTGCAAGAGCTTAACATGGTGGAAGCTGAATTTACCGTTAAGGTAGAGAAGCAAGAACCTACTTCGCTAGGCCAAGACCGCGTTGAGTTTTTTATTAAGCCAAACAAAGGCGAGAATGCCCTTCCCATTCGCGACGGAGCAAGTGGAGGAGAACTCGCCAGAATTTTACTTGCTCTACGCACAGTTCTAGCTGGTAAGGAGGAGCGCTCACTACTTGTTTTTGATGAAATTGACGCCAACATTGGAGGCACCACGGCTGCTCTAATAGGTGAAAAATTAAAACAACTAGGTTTAGTTCATCAAATTATCTGTGTTACTCACTTTCCTCAGGTAGCCAAATTCGCGGATCACCACCTTAATATTCGCAAGATGGTTAGTGATCATCGCACGATCTCTATTGTCACCCCTCTCAACCTAGAAACACAGCAACTAGAGCTTTTGCGCATGCAGGGATGCTTAAATTAACTCTTTTTAGTAATTAAATCTTAATTTTAAATTATTAATAATTTATAATATTAAATAACTTTTATTTAGATTGAGGGTTATTTTGCATATATCTCAGCTTCATTATTATCAAACTAAAATCGAACAAGGCTTTAATATCGCAGGAGGCATTCCCACTTTCTGCATCGCATCAGGGGCTGTAAGGGCATTGGCTGGCACAGTACAAGCAGTAGCAGCTAGTGCCCTTGCCGCCATCGGAGCCATGGGGCATAAAATCGCCTTTTACTCTTGCTCTGAAAAAACAATCCATCATTGGGAAGCTGCTAAGCAAGAAGGCGCTGAACAGGCAATTCATGGAGTATTAAATATCTTAAACGGATTAGGAGAGATTGCCCTTGGTTTGACAGGGGTTGGCCCATATATCAACCTTAATACAAGGGCAACACGTGACTTCAAGCCTAGGTTTGAGTATGGTTGTATGGCCAACAAGGGCTACGAAGAAATTTAGTTAAGAGCCATGGAAAGCAGTCAAAATCAATGATTCCCTCATCCTGAATTTAAACTAGGCTATTTTTGGCAAGGTTAATTATTTCATTAGCCTTAAGCTATTTAAGATAACGAGTAAGGTGACCCCCACATCTGCAAAAATCGCTATTGGTAAATTCGTTAATCCCATTAAGGCTAAAACAACGACAGTTACTTTAACTGAGATGGCAAAAAAAGTATTGTATTTGATAGTAGAAAGGGTTTTTCGAGATAGCTGGACTAATTCAGGAATGAGCAATAGGCGATCATTCAATAAAACAATTGAAGCTGCTTCAAGCGCTGTGTCACTACCAAGCTCCGCCATAGATATTCCAACTGAAGACAAAGCTAACGCCGGGCCATCGTTAACGCCATCGCCAAACATCCCTACGACTGGGTGTTTTTTTAATAACTCCTTAATGATTAATCCTTTGTTTTCCGGGAGCAAGTCATACCTGACATCCTCCATATTCAGTTGACGAGCAACTGCTTTAGCAGAAACCTCATGGTCACCCGTTAACATGACTGCTTTTATTCCTAGCTCTTTCAAGCTTTTAATAAAGGCCGCACTATCGGAGCGGACCTCATCCTCCAGTGCAATCAAGCCTTCAACCTCATGATTTGAGCTAACAACGATCACTGATTTGCCTTGATCTTGCAAGCGCTCAATGCTTTCAATCACCCTATCAGAAACCGGATGCTCTTCCATAATGAATTGTAACTTGCCAATGCAATGATGCCTATCATAGCAAACAAGGCAATCAGCTTTTGCCCCCTTACCCATGAAACTTTCAAAATTTTCCACGGAATGCAGCTCTAGATTCTGCTTTTCTGCCGCCTCTACAATGCTTGCTGCCAAAGGGTGCTCAGATAATTTTTCAATGCCCGCAGCACAAGCAAGAAGCATTTCTTCCGACTTTTTACCTAGAGGAATGATTTCAGAAACATAGGGCTTTCCAAGAGTAAGAGTTCTTGTTTTATCAATGGCTAAAATATTCATTTTACCAATTGCCTCTAAGAATTTACCTCCTTTCACCAAAATACCCTGCTGCGATGCCTTACCGATAGCTGAAAATATAGAAACAGGGGTAGAGATTACTAAGGCGCAAGGACAAGCAATCACAAGAAGATTTAAGGACTCGTAAAAACTCTCTCTAAAAGGCTTAAGAGCAAGCAAAGGAAGTCCAATTGTCCATAGGAGAGCCAAAATAATGATCGTAGGGGTGTAGTAACTAGAAAAACTCTCGATAAACTGCTGCGTCTCAGATTTATATTGAGAGGATTGAAACGTCATTTCTCTAATCTTGGCTAAGGTCGTATCTAGGTATTCCTTTTTAACCTCAATATCAAGGTAGCCTTGAGTGTTCATTGTGCCTGCGTACACCGCATCACCTAGCCTTTTATCCAGAGGAATCGGTTCCCCTGTAATTGCTGACTCATCGACTAAAGATGCACCTCCAACAACTTGACCATCTAAAGGAATGACTTGTCCAGGCTTAACGCGTATGGTATCTCCAACCTTAACCTCTGCAACATCGATGAGTTGGTTCTTAGACTTTAGTAACGCTTTTTTGGGGACTTGATCTAGAAGGGCGTTTAAAGCTGATTTGCTTTTGATCATACCGCTTTCTTCTAAATGTTCTGCTAACGAAAAGAGGACAATGACAACGGCTGCTTCTTCAAAAGCGCCTAGATAAAAGGCTCCTATCACAGCTATCAACATTAAAAGATTAATACTTTTAAAATTGAATGTTAATAATGCTTTGATACCATTAGCTAATGTTTCCCATCCAATGACAACGATCAAGGTTCCGTAGAAGAAGGCACCCACAATTGGAGGAAATGAAATTTTCCAAAAAGAGAGAATTTCCAGTATGCCAACAATAAGAGCAGAAAAAACTAGCCATCGCAATCTAGCTTGCTGGGTTTCAGGAAAAATCATACGCCACTTACCTATAAATTAAGCTGAGGTCGATGATGGTCAATTTAAAAGTTGACGAGATTTGTGGCAATGACTTAAAAACGGTATTTTAATAAATGGAGGATTATTTGTGAAAAGACTCTGCCCTATATTATTATCACTATTTTCTATCGCCATTCCTCTTTTTGCTGAGATCACTGACGATAGCACTATCCAAAAAACATGGCTTCATGGTCATGAAGAGGATGAAAACATGCCATTTCGCGTGAAATTTAATTTTGACTCAACAGGAAAAGCGGATTTTAAACGTAAAAGCCGAGGAAAGATTCAATACGCTGAGGCCGACCTTGAAGGTAGCATGGTGTTTTACCATGATCCATGCTATTCGGAATCTGTCTATCTCATGGGAGGTTATGAATACACACGTATTAACTGGAGAAAAAATCCTTTCTTTAAGCAAAACGAGTTTAATACGCTTTCTGCCGGTATCGGAGCAGCATCTAAAAGAATGTATGACTGGCTATGGTTGGCAGAAGTAAGGGCTAACTTTGACGTCAATCATTTCCAACTTTCTAAGTATGTGACTTGGGATCTCTATGCTTGGGGTCGCTATACTTATTGCCCAGGTTTTGACCTCCACGTTGGTTTCTTAGCTTTCACAGGGATGAAATTTGATCGTATCTACCCAATCGTTGGTTTCGATTGGCACATCAATGAGCGTTGGAAGCTAAATGCCGTGTTTCCTGTCGATATGTCATTGCAGTATTTTCTAAATGACAACTGGTCTGTTTCTCTCGCTGGGAAAGCCATTTTGTCACGTCACCGAGTAGGCTCAAATGAGAAGCTATCCCGCGCTGTGCTCGTTTACACTTCAGCAGGTATTGAGCTCGGGATTGATTATCTTTCCTGTGATGGACGTTTCTCTGTAAATGCTCACGTCGGGGAAATGCTTGGAGGTAGATTAAAATTGACCAACCAACATTATCACCATAAACAACAATTGCGCTTCCGATCAAGCCCCTATGTTGGTGGTGAAATCGCCTATAAATTCTAATCCAAATATAAGAGAGGACCTTAAAGGTCCTCTCTTACCTTACTACACCTCATTTCAGCCATAAAGTAAACATTCGCGTTGCAATAACAATAACACTTAGCCCCTCCCATCCGTCACTAGAGGATATTGAGTGGTATAAATTTTTGTTTCACAGAAACCTGCGAGCCCACAACAGAGCAAGTTTTTGATTGAAATGCTGCTGTCTGCAATCATCGCCTTTAGCCCATCCTTAGACCCTGTCACTAAGGTCATTTTTCCTTACACATTTCCATCTCTCAAAAGATGGGTTAGAGCCTCTTTTAATTGGGGATACTGAAAAAAAAACCGGCTATCTTGTAGCTTTGCAGGACAAACCTTTGCATTTGCTAGCAAAGTCTCATCGGCCATCTGACCAAGCAACCCTTTCGCAATAAAGGCAGGCAAAGGAAAAAAAGCCGGACGGTTGAGTACTGCACTCAACTCTTTAGTAAGAGCTTCATTTCTCACCGGGGAGGGAGAAACAACATTAAAGGGGCCTTCACACTCTGGATGATTTAAAAAATGAGCAACGGCCCCCAATAAATCATCTAAGGCAATCCAGCTCACCCATTGTTTTCCTGAGCCAACAATACCGGCTAACCCCCATTTGAATGGCTTTAACATTTTTGCCAAAGCCCCTCCTTTTGGGCTGAGAACAATGCCAAAACGCATTATTACGGTACGAATACCAGCCTCTTTAGCTGGCTGTGTTGCATTCTCCCATTGTTCGCAAACTTCTGCGAGAAAGCCGTTTCCCTTGGCCGCCGCTTCGTCCACCTCTTTTTCTAAATCATAGCCATAGTATCCGATAGCAGAGGCATTTAGCAAAACCTGGGGAGGTTTTTTTAATTTAGCTAATGTTTTGCAAAGAAGCCGTGTCGTCTCGGTCCGACTATCCAAAATCTTTCGTTTTCTCTCCACTGTCCATCTGCCCGCCGCAATATTTTCTCCTGCTAAATTAATAACAGCATCAAAACCTTCAAGCTCATTTCCATCTAACTGAAATTGATTAGGATCCCAGAAAATTCCATCCGATTTTTCTTTTTTTCTCGTAAGAATGATAACCTCATGGCCATGTTTTCTTAAGAATGGAACCAACGCTGACCCAATAAAACCAGTAGCTCCTCCGATGAGAATTTTCATAAAAAGTCCTTTGGTTAAACTAAATCACATGCTTCGTCTGGCATCCATCGCTTATCTTTCCCTTCCCACTTAATATTGCAACCAATGGGATTGGTGATCGGCGTACGGGGAGGCCTACCGGCGAGCAAATCCTCTAGAGCATTATCTAAATCATTGACGGTCATTTTAGTCAGATCTCTTGGGCTATCTACCCCCCGACCGGTATAGATAAGGTGACGATCTCGATTAAAAATAAAAAAATGGGGCGTTCTCAGTGCTCCGTATTGCTTTGCCACTTCCTGAGTTTCATCTCGTAAGTAGATCCATGGAAATTGCTCTTTTTGCATTCTCTGCACCATGTGTTCGAAGTCATCTTCAGGAATGGTGTTGGCGCTGTTAGAATTGATCGCTACAAAAACCACCCCTTTTTCCTTAAATTTTTGAGCCGTTTTTCTCGTCAACTCATCAGACCCTATGACATAAGGGCAATGATTGCAGGTAAAAAAGATGACCAGAACAGGGTCATTCGCAAAATCTTTCAAAGCATAGCTCTTACCATCGGTCGCAGGGAGATGAAAATCTGGAGCTTTAGCCCCAAGGGAAAGTGTAAATGGCATATGCACCCTCAATTTTTTTGTTTTATTTGTTCAAATGCTTCAAGAGCCTCAATTCTGGCTTCACGATGGTCCACAATAGGGTATGGATAATCTAAGCCCAACTTGACCCCGGCACTTGCCAGGATATCATAAGGGGCTTCCCAAGGTTGATGAATCCATTTGGTAGGCAGTTTTGCCAATTCAGGCACCCATTTTCTAATATAGAACCCTTCAGGATCAAATTTTTCACTTTGTGAAACCGGATTAAAAATGCGAAAATAGGGAGCTGCATCTGCCCCACACCCTGCAACCCATTGCCATCCAAGGCAATTATTGGCTAGGTCGGCATCCACAAGCGTATCCCAAAACCACTTTTCTCCTTCCAACCAATGTAGTCGTAAGTCCTTAACTAGAAAAGATCCTACAACAAGCCGAACGCGATTATGCATCCAGCCGGTCGTCCATAGCTCTCTCATCCCTGCATCGACAAACGGGTACCCTGTCTGTCCCTTCTGCCAGGCTTTCAACCAGTCAGCTCTCTTAACCCAGGAAAAGGCTTTAAAGGCTTCCTTTAACGGGGCTTCCGGCGTAAAGGGAAAGTGATACAACAAGTGGTAAGCAAATTCACGCCACCCCAATTGTCTTAAAAAGGCATAAGGCCCATCTTCTTGGGTATCACACTTTTTCTCTACCATGTGCCAAAGCATCAGTGGAGAAATTTCTCCAAAATGCAGGTAAGGTGAAAGGTGAGATACCCCATTCTCTAGATCAGGCCGATCTCTAGTTTCATGATAATGATGGATGTATTTGTCGACAAAATCATGGGCTTTTTTTAAAGCAAACGTGGTGCCTGGCTGCCAGGTCTTTTGGAGTCCAGTGTCCCAAGGGATTTGAGGCAACAGGTCTAAATCTTTAATGTTTAACGTCTTTAGGGGCTTTTTAAAGGGACGTAAATCCGTCGGTACTTTAAGAGGTTGCCGGCGGTGATGCTGAGCAAGACAGGTGTTCCAAAAGGGAGTGAAAACCTGAAAGGGTTTGTGTTGTTTATTTAAAACTTCCCAAGGCTCAAAGAGAAGGCGCCCTTTAAAGCTCTTCACCTTTATCCCCTGCTTTTCTAATGCTGTTTTAATCGCCCTGTCCTCTTCAATTGCGGAAGGTTCGTATCTTCGATGCCAAAAAACAGCTTCGGCTTCGGTTTCTTTGACTAAGTCACTAAGAATGGTAAGTGGATCACCTACTCTCAAGATCAAACTAAGTCCAACCTCCTGGAACCTTTGACAAAGATGGTCAAGAGAATAATGCAACCACCATCGACTTGCTCCCCCTATTGCCCACGGTTGTTCTTTTTTGGGCAAAATAAACAGGGGGATAACTTGCTCATACTCTTGAGCTTTCCACAGAGCTTCATGATCTTCTAGGCGCAAATCTTGTCGAAACCATACAAGCACTATTCTTGGCATTCTTTCCCCATCTTTCTTTCAGAGTTTATATTATTAAATAAAAAATACATTCTCTACTTAAAATCATTTTTTAAATTCTAACGAGTTTCAAAAAATCACTCAGATCTATGCAAATCCATCAAAAAAACTATACAAGAAAATCAAAAAAAGTGTTTACTTAGAATTGAGCACCTATGACAGTGCTCTTTTTAAAATAATAATGAGGAGTGTCCCTATGAATAAGAAATTATTTTTTATCATTTTCTCATTATGCGCTTGTGCAAACTTACTGTATGCTCATTCCCACTCTCACCCAAGTAATGGTGAATTTCATTTTGAGCACCAGCATTCGCAGATGGAAGAACGTGTTCAACCACATGAGGAGTTTCACTTCGGCCCAGGACCCGGTTAGTTTTAAATTTGAATTTTCTTTTTTAAAGTCTTAAAGGCTAAAGATTCATTCTTTAGCCTTTTAATTTGGAGAAAAACATGAGCCTCACTAGCACCCTAACTGCATGTATCCCTAGCAGACCAGATTTCTGCAATCCCAGAAGTCTTTCAAAATATCTAGCCAACGCCACTTGTGTCGGAGTAGCCCTTGGTGCCCTTGGCTTGCTCTCCGCTCAAATCGCCAACGGAGAAATAGAGCCTACCGCATCAGCGCTAGAAACGGCAGCGATTGGCATCTCATTGCGCACTCTCCAACAGATCAATATTGATGTGCTTGGCGCCGATAAAGTGGGTGCTCTCAATAACTTCATAGCTCGATGGAATTTGGCGGGTTTTGAATCTCTTTGGCAAGTCTATCTCAATCTAGAAAGCTCCCTTGGCAAAGATGTCATCGCGCACTTTGTCTGTAGTCTTTTTGGCTATTCTGCGGCTAATGATTTCTTTGCTTTTATTAACCAAAAAAGAGGTGATCAACCCGACCTGTTAGTTGATCTTTCTGATATTAACAAAGAGGACATCAACCGCGGTACTGGTTTTAGCCTAGACTCTCCTAAAAAACGTTTTCTGCTTCACGGAGCAATCGCTGCAGCCGGTATCGCAGCAATCGTTTTCGGTTATCAGACCGATTACCTTCCTCACTCCATGCTCACAACAGCAGGTTGCTTCCTCACCCTATTTGGAGCCGGTTCCATTGGCACCCAGAGCATTTTAATGAAAAAAAGAGATGAGTTAAATGGCCTTGATGACACTGATGGTGTTATTTACCGCCCTGATACAGCCATACTTCTTAGTGAAGGTGAAACAGCTCCTCTTGAAACGCGAAAGAAGCGATTGTGGCGTTATGTATCCAATGGAGCTCAGCTTGTAGGACCGCCTTTAACACTACTATCTCTTTTCATAAGTAAGCATCTATCTAAACCTCTGGGTTTTGATCTTTCTCCTTTAACCTTCGGTGCTGCTGGATTAGGCACAGGCATCAAAACGACACTGAATCAAATGAGATTTGGAAAGTCTTTAAATGAAAATGTCTATCAAATACAGGAAGAAAAAAATAGAGCTTTCAATAACAAAGGCCAAAAGGTTTGGTCGCGGGCTCTAAGGGCTGATATGTGCGCGGCGGTCGCTTTTGCAATCATGACATTGGGATGGTTTGCCTATGGCATCGAAGACAGCTCTACATTAAAAGAAGAGACGGGCGTTGGAGTTATAATGGGAAGTGTTTGGCTATCAGGACTCTTAACGCTTTTGGCAGATCAGATGTTTCGCCCTGGTCAATCTAATCGCTTAATTAACTTTCTCTACTACATCCTGCATGAAAATTCCTACTTGCTCCCTCTAGGGTCTCTTTTCTTTATTAATTTTAACAAAATTACAGATACAGCTTTTGAGTTAGATGCTGATGAACAGTTTATCTTTGGTTTAATGGGTCTTTTTATGTTTGGATCTTTTATTGGAAACGTCACCTCTTTAAATGCCAGTAAAACAAGACCTTCACCAGCCTTCTCATCCGTAGCTTCCATCTTTGAAATGGGAACGGTTTTCTTGATGATGTTATTTGGCAAAAAATCCTCTCAATTGGTTTAATAATGGCTGTTTCTTTGCTTTCTTCCCTTATTTCAGTGCGCTCAGTTGAGGCTGAATTCTGCCGCACGTGGGATAGTCATCACTCTCCTGCTTGGGCTTATTTTCTTAAGTTAGAAAAAGAAAAGGCGAAACGAACTCAATTTGTGCTTCCATTCCATTTTGGCCAGGTTAAAATTATAAAAGCGCGGGGAAAAAACTTCGGAAAAATAAGCCACGATGATGAGCATCGCCACTTTCCCATCTTCAATGACATTAGAATGTGATTACAAGGAACCTATGAAAGGACTCAAAAAAGATTCAAGGATCTTCGCGCGTTGAAGAATATTCCTAGAACCAAACTCAGTATACACTTGAGCGAAGAAGCATAGGATAATAATCACTGTACTAGCCATTCCTTAATACCTGCCGTTGTCTTTACTGAGCTATTTTCGTAATTTGCGAAAAAGTCTGCCTTTCATTTCATCAATCTTTGCAAAAGTAAGGGATGATGATCAAGCAATGCCCATCTTAACTTAGCATTTTCTCAAGTCAGTCAGGTCATTGAAGATAATGGATGTTATTTACACAACAGATGAGATGGCAAGCCGTGAGCTACTAGCCAATCTGAGCGGGAAAACAGTTGATACTAAAGACGATCTCATCTGTAAAATGGTCGTTCAAGTCAGTAGCTACTGTCCTTTAATCGAGACCATCGATTAGCTGCTGCTATCAAGGCGATTCTCCCACCACTCATTCAGCCACCTCGCCAAACAGCGATTAGCCATGAAGGAGATAGGCAGCGAAAAAACTGTTTGTCGATAAAGCACTCCATGTAGCTCCTCTTTTAATCATCGCCATCAAAAAAAATTCTATGCAAAAAAAACAAAAAAAGTGTTTACTAACTTTTGAGCGCTTAGCAGGGTGCTCTTTTTAAAATAATAATGAGGAATGCCAACCATGAATAAAAAATTATTTTTCATCATTTTCTCATTATGCGCTTGTGTAAACTTCCTATACGCTCATCCCCTCACTCATCCAAGTAATGGTGAATTTCATTTTGAACACGCGCACTCGCACATGGAAGAACGTACTGAATCTCATGATGAGTTTCACTTCAGTCCAGGCCCCAGTTGTTTTTAATTTTACATTTTCTTTTTAAACTTTTGTAGGCACCAAGAATTGATTTCTTTAGCCTTTTAATTTGGAGAAAGACATGAGTTATTCCAGAATTGAATCTGATATACAGATCCCCCATAGGCAATATTCTTGTGACGTCAGACGCCTTGCGAGGTACTGCGGGAGTGGCACTTGTGTAGCAGTAGCACTCAGCGCGCTAGGTTTACTCTCTGCTCAAATCGCCAACGGAGAAATAGAGCCTACCGCATCAGCGTTAGAAACGGCAGCTATTGGTATCGCTTTGCGCACCTTCCAACACATCAATCTTGATACCAGCAATGCTCGTGAGATCAACAACTTCATAGCTCGATGGAATTTGGCTGGTTTTGAAGCTTTGTGGCAAGCTTATCTCAACATGGAGAGCACTGTCGGTAAAGATGTCATCGCTCACTTTGTCTCCGGACTTTTTGGCTACTCCTTGACTAATGACTTCTTCAACTTTATTACTCAAAAAAGAGGTGATCAACCTAACCGTTTGCTGGATCTCTCCCGTCTTACCAGCAACGAAATTAATCGAGGGACAGGCTTTACTATTGATGCTCCTAAAAGACGTTTCCTTTTGCATGGCTTAATAGCAACCGTTGGCGTCGCAGCGATCATCTTTGGCTATCAGACGGATTACCTTCCCCACGAAATGGTCACTACAGCAGGCTACTTCCTCACTCTTTTTGGTGTAGGCTCAATTGGCACTCAAGTCTCTTTGATGAAGAAGCGTGACGAATTATCCCAACAATATATCTATGATCTCTCTCCCATCGATCTTAGTGAAGGGGAAATTAACCCTCAGGAGACGAGAGGTAAACGCTTTTGGCGCTACCTATTTAACGGCGGACAACTCGTATTACCGAGTGCCATGGTATTCGCCCTCTTTATGAATGGCCAATTGTCTAAGCTTTTCAAGTTTAGCCTTTCTCCCTTTGTCTTTGGTGCGGCAGGGGTAGTCTCAGGTGTAAACACCACCTTGCGTCAAGTAGGATTCGGTCGAAATCTAACCGAGGAAGTTCATCAAGCACAGTTAGAACCAAATCAAACGATCAATAGGGAAGGGCAACCTGTGCGGTCAACAGCTTTAAAAATCGATACCTGTGTAGCGACGATCTTCACTGCGCTATTCACCCTCTGGTTTGGCTATGGTATTTACGAGAGCTCGACAAAAGGAAAAATCGGCATTGCCCTTTTAATGGGAAGCGCTTACTTATCAGGGCTCTTAACGCTTGTGTCAGATATCATGTTTCGGCCGGGTCGATCTAATCGCCTAATTAACTTTTTACGTTACATATTTGTAGAAAACTCTGACTTACTCCCTCTAGGATCCCTGTACTTTACCAGCTCGACCAAGATCACGGACACTTCACTTGAATTAAGCTCTGATGAACAATTCATCTTTGGCCTAATGGGTCTCTTTATGTTTGGAATGTTTCTAGGAAATGTCACGTCTCTAAACATTAGTAAAACAAGACCTTCGCCGGCCTTCTCATCTGTTGCTTCCATCTTTGAAATGGGCACAACCTTTTTTATGATGTTATTTGGAAAAAAACCATCACAATTGGCTTAAAAATGACTTTTTCTTTTCTTTCTTCTCTGTTTTCGCCTCGATCAATCGGTGCTGAATTCTGCCACACATGGGATGGCCATTATCCTCCTATGTCTCACCTCCTAGAGATCATTAAGAAAAATAAGAAATCGCCTGATGGCGTACTTCTGGCTTTTTTTGGCCAGATCAACTTCCCTAAAATTATTCAAGCCTTAGGAAATGAGTTCGATCAGCAAGGAGAGCGGTATAAAAAACTTCGCGATACTTTAATCAATGATACGAAAGTTTCGCTCGAGACAAATTACTCAGCGTTTCGAGCGGGGCGCCATCAGTTTCTAAGCAGTCCGGAATACTCCTGGAACAAAACTGACCATGCCATTAAAGCCCGTGAAAATGCTATAGATGCTTGTCATAACTTTAGCATATTTTTACTAACATCAGGTTGTTGTTCAGAACTATGGAAAGCCCTTGATTTGAAGGAAAGTAGCCCTTTAGTGATCCAGGTATCTGCACAAATGAAAGAAGACGACCGATTAATTAACACCTTATTTAGCCTTGTCTCAAGCCAGTCGAGTCAAACTTCCGATTCACTGAATAAAGAAGAAGAAGCCAAACTTCAATCTAGCCCTGTCTTAAGCCAGTCAAGTCGACCTTTCGATTCACTAAATAAAGAAGAAAAGGTCAAATTTGAATTAACCCTTCTTAGAAACGTCGCTCTCATTGAAATAGATCGTTCCTCTAGCAAGCCCTTAACTTGGTTGGATGTACTGCTAGAATGGAGAGAAGCCGACCCCACATTCTTGGAACCAATTCTTGCAAAGTTTAAGCTTATGCATATCATTTATACAGCAGATGATCTAGCGCAACGCGTACTCCAAACCAACCTCTCAGAAAACTTAATTTATTCTTTTAAAAGCTATCTCATCTATAAAACGATCGCTCAATTCAAAAACTACTGTCCGTTACCTAAGGCGGTCGAGGACGATTTATATCAACTATTCCAGGCTTTCGACAAAGATCGGAAGATGGCTTGTTTTTACTTTTCTTGGCTGCTTAAGCGTTTGCCAGCGCGCTATTATCACGAACTCATTGATCTTACCCTTGATCGCAATATTACTCCCTATCAAAAAGCCATCAAACTCCTTGATCGGTTTTTCACACCCTATTCCTATTCCTCGCCCTCATTGCAGAAAGAAGCTGAGAACACATCAACAACACGGCAATTTTTAAGAAAAATGGCATTCGTAGCCATTTTTGATTTTTTTACCGGTTACAATTTAAAAAGCGAAGATAAGGCCAGTTTATTTAGATGGATACATGAAGAGCCTCGCCCACATCTATGGCTAAAATATTTTGATCACTCAGACCAGGCTCTTATCCAGCAAGTCTTCCAACAAGCTTATCAGGGATTTTCCAAACATTGCACATTTCAAGATCACCTGAGCATATTTTATGATTTGGTTTACATTCACTATTTCTTAAATCTTCAGCCGGAAGAAATCGAGTTCCTCTCAATTCACTTAGCTCAGCCATTCTCCAATGAACGAACAGGCGCGCTAAAAGAAGTACAGCATTATGGCATTAGCATCGGTCTCGGCTCTATCCCCTCTACAGGACCGCTGCCAGATTCTCCTCACCGGTACAGAATGGATCGCCTAGAAAGCGACTTTCAAGAATATACACAATTTAACCCTAGCCCCTCGTGGCAACCACCTTGTGGCTACGCATCGACAATCGTTTCTTTTCTTCAATTATTAGAGGCGCATTACGAAATCCCGATCTCTTTAGAAAAGCTAATCAAAATGTTTTGTCACCCTTTCTTCACCTTGAAGAGAATTGAATTCATTAATAGGTTAAAACCTAGAAGCAATGAAGATCGGGCCATCTTATTCGATTTACTGCACGACAAACCTCCTTCATGGCTAAAAAATTTTGACACTCTTCAGCATATTAGAGATATTTTCTCTAAAGCTTACCAAAACTTTCCCAGACACCTTAAACTGGAAGAACACCAAGGTGCATTCGCCGACTTGATCTATATTCTCTATTTTCTAGACCTGCATGAGGAAGAAATCGCGTACCTTTCACTGCGTTTAGCCGCAGCTTCCCCTAAAGAGAGAGAAGACGCTCTGCAAGAAATCCAGCATTATGGAACTAGCCTAGGTCTTCTCCGTTCAGATCGCGCGCCCTCCCAGGAAGGAGAAGTCGCTTCAAAACAAGCCCGGCAACGCAGATTTAGTATAGGTTCTGAGGAGGATCAAGAAAGGTCTAAATTACCAGAGTTGCCTTATGAAAAAAGAAAAAAGTACCTAAGAAAAAGCTTGGAAAGATATTCACAAACCAGTTCTCTATGGCCAGGCGTTTTGAGAAACTTCGATCAGCATCGTTTTCCAACCCTTGCTTTTATCCAAGCTTTTGAAGAATGCTCCGGAAGAGAATTGCCTCTTGACTGGGTCATCAAAATGCTATGCTACCCTTTGTTTTCTAACACAAGCGTAGCAAATATTAGAAGGCTGATGGATCTAAGAGAACATGTTCTTGAAAACGCAAGAACATTGTTTGTCCCTGATCTAAGCGAACAAATCTCGGACCTTATGGCGAGTTTTCGCGACTCTGATGTTATTATCCAGTTTCCTGGGACGGAAAGCCATGCCGCTACCTTTGCACAAATCACAGGTGATCTGTCTCATTATCTCTATCAATCAGTTTTAGCGCCTGCCCCCTACAACAAAATGATCAAATCGAGTTCTATGAGGTTATTTTCAGCAAATCCAGATATGGAGTGTTTACAGAATCGACTCAGTTTTTATTCTGATCACTTCTTCAACGATTTAGTATATCTTGTAGACTGGGAAGTTCATCCCTCTCCTGCCTTAAAGACGACTTTTTTATTTTCTCTAGAACAGCCAAAGAGCGTTTCTATCCGCGTACCTCTCGAGAGATCTCTTTTAGATGTACTGAGGAACAAAAACCATTTACATAAACTTTTCTGTAAACTGTTAGAAGTGTTTATTCATGATAGACCAAACGTAAGAGTCTTTGATGGAGCCCCCTCTTTACAAGAGGAATTGAGACTCAATCTAAGACAATTCCCTAAAGAAGGTAATCCTATATGGGAACAAATTGCCTATAACCCAAACCTCATGGCTCATGCCGTGAATTTTTTCCAGCTCATTAAGGAATTTAAAATCCAAGCCCGGTTAAGGATCGCCTCCCTTTTCGCTGGAGAAAATTTGCCTAAGCTCACCTCTCAGGATAATACTTACATCCCACTCTTTCAAAGTAGCTGCATGTTCAATCCATCTGACTGGAAGCGCTTAGCGGACATGATGTATTCTGAAGAGGGAGACATCTTTTTACCGACAGCTGTTGCTATAGAAAATTCACATGGCAATATCGACGTTATGGGTATTTCCTGTTCTACTAAAGAAGTAAGGCTAAAAGAGATAGAAAAAAAAGAAAAAGACGGATCATCTAAGATAGAACTCCAGCGACAAGAGGGAGTATCTAAACGACATCATGGCAGCTATCTGCAAGTCACTTTATGGATACCCGACAAATACTCTTATACTTTCCACATCCAAAAGGATAGAAAAACACCTGACCGACAAGTACTTCCTCTCTATGATAGAGAAAAATTCGTCCGAATTTTATATCATACTCTATGTTGGCAATTGCTAATGATCAAAAATCAACTCTTTGACGATCGAGAAATTAGAATACGAGTGGGTTGGGACGTAATCAATGAACGATGTTCTAGCCCCTATTCGGGTGAAGGAACAGTTGAGCTCCTTTAGGCTGATCACCTGTTAGCTAAAAAATTGGGGTACCATAAGACGCCAATTCGCTCGTAGTGACTATCGCTCTTTTTTGCGTGGATAGTCATTTTGTTAATGGGTCTCGAGTGCGCATCATGAAGACCTTGTAATGACTAAAGCTCTTGACTTAGAGATCTTTCGAGTTCATTTCGTTATTGATGAAATCGCAAGACACGGCCTCCCTCCTTTCGTATAAAAAAGTTGTTGAAGTAAGCAGGTTATTAACATTGATAGCGAGTATTTGACGCTCTTTAACTGAGTAAAACAACTCTAAATCAATAACCCCTGCCCTGTCAAAAGGAGAGTTGAATAAGTGTAACGAGAACAAATAAATCTAAAGCACGACCCTCTTTCCATTCACGCTAGAAATTGTTTGGAAGAAGAACGTATGCCCTGCTTTTTAAAGGGTCCGCTTTAATATCCATTAAAGCTAAACAAGCCCGATACAGTCGATAAAATCATGCTTTGAAACAGAGTACCCTCTAAAAGAATATCTTTAGGAGGCAGATCGAAGTTGTTAAGAACCGACAGAGGGATACCTTCCTGGCTAGCTGGCGTGTAAATCAATGTATCGACAGAATCCTTTAGCTTCTGAATCCGTTGGCCACCCCCCCCCTCCAACTCTTCAAATCTTCTTTCTATCGTGTAGCCACCTTTCGCCTTCTGTTCAACGGTCTCTTAGTTTCTTACGGTATCGGCATCATCCATCCAAGGCAAGCCGATTGGCTTAAGATGGGGGGAATGTTAATAGAAGATTGCTAAGATCTCCCTTAAGATCAACGATTAATGCTGGAACCCATCAATGGCTGCTTCTTCTAAAATAAGGATTTCTAAGCCAGTTTTTCCACTATCTGTCATGCCAAAAATAACAGCGTGATTGTTAACTGACGCCCATTGAGTAAAAAGGAGATTTTCCAAGAGAATGGTTGGCTTGATCGTATTCTTTGCCTAAGATAAAAGAGACCTAGTTTTCAAAGCTTTGCATAAAAAGAAATAGGAGGGTTATAAAAAGATTTAAAAGACAGCGATTTAAACCGCTGTCTTTTAAGAGATGGTTAACGAGTACTGCACTGGCCGCTAGCGCATCCACCGTTAGCAGAAGCGTTTGCTCCTACATTAGGATTGCAAGTACGTTTCCAGTAGTAGCGTGGTTTGTACTGGCATTTTTTGTCGCATACCCATTTTTTGCATGGTGTGCAAACAGTTTCACAGTAGTATTCTGGCTCTTGTCTACAAACAGTTTCAGTATAGTACTGTGGAACATAACGGCAACGTTGTACTTCATAGTATTTAGGTACATATCTGCAACGTTTAACTTGTGAGTATTTATTTTCTTCTACACAACGCCACTGATTCACATAGTGTGGCTCGTATTTGCAATACATGCACCAGCAATCACCTGTTGGTTGCTCTTGTTGGCTAACAGGCTGATCAACGGCTGGTCGATCAGCTGATGAACCTGATGCTACTGGACAACAACCATCTTCAGCAAAAGCTGCTTGTGAGAAGAATACACCACAAAAAACTAGACCCAATTGAAAAAACTTTTTCATAACTCCTCCTATAAGAACAGCTAAAAAGTTTATATTAGAACATTACACTCTTTTTGTCTTCGGCTATCTGGCAACGTGATGATTTGCTTAATTTGCGACTATAACTTGATAGTATTTATTTTTAGATTTTTTACAACACTTATTTTAAATAAAATTAAACATAATAATAATTTATTTCTTCATTTTTATTAGGTCCAATAGCTCGCCAATTTAAGTGCAGTCCATATTGATCGAAAAATAGTTGACCAAAATAGGTATCTTTTTCACATAAGTGTGTGTTAACAGAAGATAGCTTACGTGTTGTTATGGGGGATAAATGAATAAGAAAAACAGGATGCTGGAACCCTCGTCTTAAATGTTCGATGGCCATTGTTTTTTGTTCTACGTTTAATACCCATCTATAAACATTACTAAAATTTATAGCATGAATATTGTTATTTATCCATTTTCCTTTTTCATTAAAAATTAAACTATTTTCCGACTCTTTTATTACTATAACTTCGCCAACTCCTTTATGGTTTTCTCCGCTTTTGTTTTTCAATCTAGCAACAACATTAAATTTTTTTACTTTATTTAATTTTTGCCAAAATTTTAATAAAATAATTTCACCTGCTTCTTGAATACCATCTTGTATTTTGACTACTGTATACTGAAGTTTTTCTTGAGGCGATAACAAAGTAAATGCCTTTTTAAGGAGGTTTTCTATTTCTTCAATCAATGGATAGTGTGGGTTAAACTGAAAAATTTTATTCTTACCTTCAAACTCACTGATGACAATTCCTGCTTTTTCTAAGCGTAAGAAAGCCATTTGAATAGGAGTTAGTGGGATCTTAAACGCGCGCTGCAGCTGAGATCCATAGCATTTTCCATTAACGAACAGGAACATTAAGATCGTGAACACGTTTTTGTTACCGAATAGGATAGATAGCATCGTTTTATTTTCAACCTCTTAGCAACTATCATTAACTAGTTTTTAGTTAGATCAAACCCGAAGAACCATCGGCTCAACTTCAAACCAAAATCAGTTTTTTATAAACTATTTTTTAGTTTAAAACAAACAAAACTTCAACGATTTTCACATTGAACTCTCTTGTTTAAGGGTGCTAGCTTAGTGGCAAATTAGAAGGAATTAGCCATGAAGTGGACCTATGAAAAATTACACATGCTCTACCAGCTGCCTCTTTTTGAACTGATCGAAAAAGCTCAAGCCATTCATCGTGAGTATCAAAACCCAAAAGAAATTCAAATTTGCACATTGATTTCCGTTAAAACAGGTGGGTGTCCAGAAAATTGCTCCTATTGTGCCCAATCGTCTCGCTATCAAACGTCGGTCAAAGCACAGCCCTTAATGGCAGTAGAGGAGATGATTGTTTTAGCGAAAAAGGCTAAAGCAAAAGGAGCAACCAGAATTTGCCTTGGAGCTGCTTGGCGAGAGGCGCGTCATCATCAACCATTTCAAAAATTGCTGGGGGGTGTCAGAGCTATTTCAGAAATGGGCCTGGAGGTCTGTTGTACGTTAGGTATGCTTAACGAAGATCAAGCCCTACAGTTAAAAGAAGCAGGCGCTTACGCTTATAATCATAACTTGGATACATCAAGAGAATACTATCCTAACATCGTCACATCAAGAACATATGACGATCGATTAGCTACCTTGAAAGTAGCTCACGAAGCAGGCCTTAAGGTCTGCTGTGGTGGAATCATAGGTCTTGGTGAATCCATCAGTGATCGCTTAAAACTCATTTTACAAATGAGTCAATTAACCCCCCCTCCTGAATCAATTCCTATTAATCTTTTAGTCCCTATTCCTGGAACTCCTCTTCAAAACCAACCGAGGGTTTCTATTTGGGAAATGCTTCGTATCATTGCCATTGTAAGAATTGCGATTCCCAAAGCAATGATTCGTTTATCAGCAGGTCGCTCTGAAATGACCTTAGAGCAACATGCGCTCTGTTTTCTGGCAGGAGCTAATTCTTTATTCTCCGGAGAACGCCTTCTAACCGTTACTAACCCCCACTTTGATCATGATGACGACATGCTTTCCCTTTTTGGACTTACAAAGAAAGTTGCAGATGCGCATAACTAGTGGAAGACTTAGAACCTTGCCTAAGAAAAGCGAACTCATTGATTTTGCTTCCAATGACTACCTAGGTCTTAGTAAGTCAATGAAATTAGTTCAAGCTGTTTCCAAAGAAATGCAATTACATGGTCAATTAGGCTCTACAGGCTCTCGCCTTATCAGTGGCAACCATGAGTTGATTGAAGCATTGGAACAACAAATTGCTCATTTCCATCAATTTGAAAGTGCTCTCCTCTTCCCTTCGGGCTTTATGGCTAATTTCGGGCTTCTTTCTTCAATAGGTGACAGAGAGGATGCTATTTTTTTTGATCATTACATTCATCCATCAACCCATAATGGGATTCGTCTGTCTAAAGCAGCCGCATATTCTTTTCGCCATAATGATGTTAATCATCTAGAAGACCGGATTAAAAGGAGAAGGGGATACCAAAATTATGTCTGTATTGAATCGTTGTATTCTACAAAAGGGACCTATGCTCCTTTAAAAGCTATTATTGAGGTGTGTAAACGTTATCAAGCGCGATTAATCGTCGATGAGGCACATACGATGGGGCTTTTTGGTAAAAAGGGAGAGGGACTAATCGCTCAGCAGCAATTTCAACAAGATGTTTTTGCTGTGGTAATCACTTATGGAAAAGCATGCGGTGGTAGTGGAGCTGCTATTCTTGGGTCAAGCTTGCTAAAGCAATATCTCATTAATTTTTCAACAACGGCTCTTTACTCAACAGCCCCCTTTATTCCACAGCTATGTCATATTAAACAGATCTATGAATACCTTCCCTGTTTAGACTTAGAACGCCGTGAGCTGCAACGTCACACAGGTTGTTTTACCGAGCCATCGCCGATCCAAATCGTGCCCATTCTCGATGGTAGAAAGGCCAAGAGCCTTGTTCATACCTTAGCATCTCATGGCTTTCAAGTCTCCCACCTTCGGCCACCTACTGTTTCGGCAGGAAAAGATGTGCTGAGAATTGCTTTGCATTCTTTTAACACACGCGAAGAAATCCTAGCACTACAAAATGTGTTAAAAGAGGTCTAATCATGAAAAATTGGAACATCGTAGGTATAGGCACAAATGTGGGAAAAACCATTGTATCGACTATACTGACAACATCTTTACAGGCAAGCTACTGGAAACCGATTCAGACAGGGCTTGATTCCGATACAGCTACTTTGCAACGTTTAATACCCGATTTAAAAACCTTCCCACCTGTTTATCATTTTAAAGCCCCGCTTTCACCGCACCATGCAAGCCGCCTTGAAGGGAAACTAATCACAGTTGAAAACATCCAACTGCCCTATTGCCATCATTCTTTGGTGATCGAAGGAGCCGGAGGTATTTTGACACCATTAAATTTAAACACCACTGTACTTGATCTTTTTTTAACATGGCCCGCCCATTGGGTCGTCGTAACGCGTCATTATTTAGGGAGCATTAATCATACTTTAATGACTTTAGAAATCCTTCACGCACGTGGCATCAAACGTCCTTACCTCATTTTTAACGGGAATGCACAGAAGGAGACAGAAGAAGCCATCTTAGCCTTTTCCCAAGCTCAACTTCTCGGTAGATTACTGCCGGAAAAAACATGGAATGACCAATTAATCAACAGGTATGCAGACAAATGGAAAAAGAACATCAGTTTCTAATCGAGCAGGATCAAATAGCTATTTGGCATCCATTTACACAAATGAAAGTAGATAAAGAAGCTATACCAATTATCAAAGCCGAAAAAGCAACCTTATATGCCAGCGATGGCAAAGCATATCTTGATGGCATTTCCTCGTGGTGGGTGAATTTACATGGCCATGCTCACCCTTACATTGCGAAAAAAATTTATGAGCAATCCCAACAACTCGAGCATGTGCTTTTCGCAGGATTTACCCATCAGCCAGCGATCGAATTATCCCATCACCTCTTAAGGCTGTTACCTGGAAAATTTTCTAAAATTTTCTTTACAGACAATGGATCCACAGCTGTTGAAGCAGCCATAAAAATAGCTCTTCAGTACTGGTATAATCAAAAACAACCGCGTCGCAAAATCGTTTGCTTTAAAGGAAGTTATCATGGCGATACCTTTGGGGCGATGTCTGTTGCAGGAAAAAGCCGTTTTAACCGACCATTTTGGCAACATCTTTTTGAGGTTGAGTCGATTGATCCACCTTTTAACGGTCGGCTTGATGTAAGCTTAGCTCAATTACAAACAATCATCCAAAAAGAAGTTCCTGCCTGCTTCATTTTTGAACCACTTATTCTGGGCACAGGAGGAATGAGGGTTTATGCAGCTAAGGACTTAAATGAATTGATAAAGGTTTGTAACCAGTATGAAATTCTGACAATTGCCGATGAAGTCATGACGGGATTCGGTAGAACGGGCTCATTATTTGCGTGCCAGAATTTAGATTTTTCTCTCGACATCCTTTGCTTATCCAAGGGAATCACGGGAGGATTTTTACCTTTAGGTGTTACAGCCTGCCAGGAATTCATTTACCAATCTTTCCTTTCTGATGACATGACGCAAGCTTTCTTGCATGGCCATTCCTACACCGCAAACCCCCTGGCTTGTGCTGCTGCCTTAGCTAATCTAGACCTTCTGCTGGAAAAAACTTGCTTAACCCAAAGGCATTCGATTGCAGAAGAACACCAAACATTTTGCCAGCAAATTTCCTCTTCACCACTCATCAATCGTTGTGAAACCTTAGGGACCATTCTTGCTTTGGAGTACCGTAATGATCCCTCATACTTTAATCCCATTAGTAAAAAGCTCTATCGCCATTTTATTCATCAAGGCATTTTGCTAAGGCCTCTCGGCAATGTGGTTTATGTTCTACCGCCCTATTGCATTACAAAAAACGAACTATCAACTATTTACGATTCTATCTTAGCAACATTACAAGAAGGCTTTTTATGAACTTATCTCTTTTGTTAACAAAAATAATTTTAAATGATGTTTTGCATGCAAAGTGGTTAAACACACTCTCCTACTTAGAGAATTGTGGAGCAAGAAAAATTGCAAGTTGCGAGCATCCTTACTATGTTAAGGAAGAAATGCTAAAACATGCAGCAGAAGAATTTCGACACGCCTACTACTTAAAACGGCAAATTGCTAAAGTGGCAAAGTTATCATGCTCGGATTACACAAATATTTTGGGAGGTTTTTTTTCCAAAAACTATCTCCATTTGCTGGATATAAAAATAGGCAAATACCTTAAAAGGATGGGGCATTCAATCACTGAAGTCAAAGCGCTTTCCTACTCCTTAACCACTTTTGCTATCGAATGCCGAGCGCTATCATTGTATCAGCTTTATGAAAAAATTCTTCGACAATCTCAATCCCAAGTCTCAATCAAGTCATTATTGCTTGAAGAAGAGGCTCACTTGCAAGAAGTCAAAAATAGCTTAGCCGATTATCCTCACTACCTTCGTATGGCTACCCAAATCGAAGAAGCTTTATTTCCTCTGTGGATAAATGAAGTCCAATGCGCCTGTGTAGAAGAAGAGAACTGACCCCTTCAAAGCTGCAACTTTGATAAATCATGCTGCCCTTTGAAATATAAGCCTGCGAAAATTGCACTCATGACTAAGGTACTAGCCATAGCGCCAACCCCCACAAGGCCTAAAATCATCAGAGAAGGAAAGGTAGAAGAAAGCCCTGCAAAAAGAAGGGCTGCCACACCGAAAACAACCGAGGCTAAAGAGGTAATTTTTACATATCTTTCATAAGAATCGATTTTTTCTCGTGTGACCTCTCTCTTCTTCTTTAACCCCCTTATCGACTGCATGGGTCCATTAGGCTCTGAACGGGGTAAATAGGAGGCTTGGGTATATCCTTCGCAAGGCACTGTCATACAATATCCTTATATTTAACTTTATAATAAAAATGTTAACAACATTAACTAAAAACACACATTTTGATCAACAAAACAAAAAAAAACACTTAGAGCAAGAAAAACACACAGAGATGACTAAAAAGCATATTTTCAATAAAAAAAGTTATAAACGATGCGATTAAATTGATCAACTGAGGAGCTATGTTTAGGTTGATTCTTCTGCTTATTGCCTGTTCCTCTGCTGTTATTTTTTCTAAAGATACTACTATGTGCTTAAACATGGTTGTGAAAAATGAAAGCGCTGTGATCTGACGATGTCTAGAATCGGTCAAGCCTTTCATCGATGATTAGGTTATTGTGGACAAGTAGGAAAAAGCTGATGAAAAAAGCTGAGGCAGAAGTGGTGAAGAGCTATCAGGACGCTTTCTTAATGCGCTCATCAATAGCGGAGCCACTCTATCGCTTAAGCTCATTTCTACCGGGAAAACAAATGTGACTTAAGAGGGCTACCAATCGGCTCTTATTGGCTAACAATCCCCTATTCGCAAGATAGCCTATTCGCCGAACATTGGATTGATGATTATGGCCTTTTAATGGCAATTTCTATCTGCGCCTATTGACTAGAAAAATATCGTGAATCCCTGTTAGCCTCCCAGCTTTTACTATCTAAAGCTTCTCTTCCGCAAAATTTTCGAAAATGTGAGGAAAAGCTTTTCTGGATTAATGGTAAAATGACGGCTATCAACCAAGAATATAGGAATGAAATGGCTAAACCGCATAGGTGCTTCCAACCATGTTGTTTCAAGCAGTCTCTCAGTGAGTGATTGCTTTCCAGTAGTCCTGATTTTGATCAGAAAGGTAGGGTGTCAATTTTTCATAACGCACATCCTTCCTTCCAAAAGTCTATGCGTCAATGAAGGCAATTTTACCATCGATAGAGAAAGGAATATTATCAGGCTTTGCCCCATCGTAAAGACCGGTTGTCTTTAAAATTGTAAAGACCCTATCGAGTTTTTCAACGTTAACAGAATCACTTTTCCAGAGAGATTTATTTTCCTCATCGGAAAATAAAAACATATCCTCTTCTACAAGAATCGTATGTTTGATGGGGTAACTTTTAACTTTCTTAGGAGCTTTCGGTAGCACATAGATCCACTTATGAGGGACTTTAAACTCCTCTCGCCATTAGTGATCTTCAATGCATTTTCGGACTAACTGAGCTCCCTTGATTCTTGCCGCCCAGTAATGATATTCGGGAAGATCTTTATAATGTCTCTGGGCATCCAAGTAGAGCTTAAATAAGTAACCAGGAAAAGAGGGGTGCTTAGCGACAATGAGTTTGGTAAATTTTCTCGGTTTGCTAGCCTGAAAGCCCGCCTTTTTTAGAGTTTTCAAGTTTAGAGTAGCACGCGATTGTGAAAATAATGCATCTAATGAAACATGGATAGGATGATCTTTAGGCAAGACATATGGATGGCCTTGTTTTAAGGCAGCTAGCTCAATCCCGTCTAATGTAAGGATCAGAAAAACAAACAAATTAAAAATCCAACCAAAGGCTACCAAAGACACCTCCTCCCATTCCACTATTTTGTCCCCAAACATGCTTTGTCATCCCAAGAGAGGTAGATAAGTAAGAATTTAGTCTAGCTACTAATTCAAGTTGCATTTCTAACAATCGGCATTTAGGATGATAGATAATAGGATTAAGGTTGATTTCAGACCTTCCATTTCTTAGGCTATAATCTAATTGCTATTATACTGCTCCCCGTTAAGAGAAAAGGGTGAGTTATGGAATAATAAGCTGTCACACTAAAGGAGAAATCGTGATGGCAAAGAGACAATGGACACCTGAGGTGAAAGCAAAGATTGTCTTGGAAGGTCTTTCAGGGAAACCG